>NZ_JAMXFC010000046.1 GCF_025370755.1 Laspinema sp. D2d
TTAACGACTTCGGATGCCAATTCTTGGTGAGTCCATTCATTGATTGGCCGCTGACTTTGTGAGGGATGTTCACAGGCCACTGCCACAATTTGGACAATATCATCTACCGTAAATCTGGCGGGCTTACCGGAACGAGGTTGATCACTTAAAATATCTACAATCAGTTGAATTAATTTTTGATCGCTAGTTGCGGAGGTTTCGGCGGACGCTAGAGTAGCTGAGGCATCAGCCCATCGTGCCCGCCACATCCGCACTTGATTCCCGTTAATTAGACATCTCCAAAAATTACAAGACCTGCTATAATAAGAGTGACTTGTATTTTTGTCCTGCCATGAGCGTCATTCTAAAATATATTGAAGAACACCCCGATTTAACCCCGAGACTTATAGGAATAACTTATAAGCAGTTCCAAGATTTGTGGAGGGAAGCGGACATTGTACACCTCCAAAAAAAAGCGGAGGCCGAGCGGTTAAAAACCACCAAGAATGTCAAAAGGGCAGGCCGGAAAATCACGTTACCGATTCAAGAACAAATTCTTCTAACTTTGTTGTATCTTTACCAATATCCTTCCTTTTTGTATGTGGGGGCTCAATTTGGAGTTTGTGAATCTACAGCTAACACCATTTTTCGGTATTGGTTACCAATTTTAACTGAGTTATTACCCCCCAGTATTTTAGAAAAAGTCAAAAAAAAAGTGGGAGACGAAGAAGTAGTTAAAGAAATACTCACTCTTCATGAGTTAACAGTAGATAGCACTGAACAGCCCATAGAACGGCCAACTGACAACGAAGAGCAAAAAGAGTATTTTTCAGGAAAAAAGAAAAATCATACTCTTAAAAACCAGTTAATTGTCCTCCCCAAAGGTGAAGATATTGTGGATATAAAAATCGGAGAAAAAGGACCCGTTAGTGATATCAAAATATTTAAGGAGCAGCAAAAAAAGTTTGACCCTAATCAAAAGTTTAAAGGGGACAAAGCTTATGTGGGAGGAGTCCAAATCTCTACTCCTCATAAAAAGCCTAAAAATCAAGAACTAAGTCTTGAACAAAAAGAAGAAAATAAAGTCTTGGGAGCTAACCGAATCTTTGTAGAACATTTAATTAGAAGACTAAAAAACTTTCGGATTGCTGCCGAAAGATTTAGGCTTATACGCTCAAATTACGAGTCGATAATTTCCACCGTGTGTGTGTGGTTTGGTAAGATGACGAATAGGAGCCTTAATTTTACCTAATTAAAACTTAGAAGTTCTCAACTGCATATACCGACTAATAAGCGAGAAGGATTTGGTAATTTTCAGCTCAAATCTCCTTAAAACCCTATATTCTCGTCAAAATTAAATGCAGATGAAAAGTAACCCCTAATCCTAGAATCATTGCCAGCTAATATTTTAGGATTTTTGGAGACGTCTATTTCCAACCGATTGGAGATTTCGGTATTATTGATTCCATCAGCAGCCAACAAGACTAACTTGGCTCTTTCTACTAACCGATGGGGATTAGTTGCCTTGCGCGATATTTGTTCTAATAACTGATGCTGCCTGTCCGATACTGTACAGACTTTAGCTTTTGGAGTAGGCATGATTGATTACGTCGAGATAGAAGCGTGAGGCGAGGGCCCTGATAGGGGTCCCTCTGCCTCTTCGTCTCATTATAGCTGATTATCTTCTTTTGCACATCTGCACTAGAGTGACAGAAGAGGGCTATTCATTCCTCTGACTTCCCCCTTCTTAAGGAGGACGGGAGGGGGATCTAAGAGGGACGGCTGCACCCTTGCACCCTTGCACCCTTGCACCCTTGCACCCTTGCACCCTTGCACCCTTGCACCCAATCCCCCTCAGCAGCGATCGCGGGTTTGGGTGGGATTGTGATCGCGTGGGTACGTTCAGGTACGGGTGAGTGGCCCCTGAGCCTGGACCCCATTAACTTGAGGAGAAAGACAAGGCGATGCCTTGTTATAAAACAGTATTGAATGTTCCAGTCGATCATTCGGATTTCCCTGACTCCGGTTATCGGTTGGGAGGCAGCCGTACTGATCATTCCGCCCAATATTTCACTCCAGAGTAACATCTATTCACTAGGAGAACGGGTGAATCGTTGATCTATCTCAAGAGTGAGATATTTTATCTATCTCATGTAGCATTCCCAATTTTCTCTTTTAAAATGCGTGATTAGCTTACGGGAGAACTAAGCCAATTAAATGTAACCTTAGAAAGATGAAAAGTATCTCCCTATTAGATAGGATTAGAGCATAAGTTACTCCAATCTGGTTCACGAATTTAGAGGTATCCCATGTAAATCATCTAACTCTTGATGATACCTAGTAAAAAAGTGGTGAATTACCACCCTTTCCCCGGAAAATTTTCCGATTTTTATCTGCCCGTGTTAGCGGTGTAATATTCCAAGCAGCACTGATAATTCATTGAGCAGGGATAAAGAATCGATAAAGAAACGAGGGATTGCATCACGTTAGTTCCAGATTTTTTCCAAAATTGGTGGAAACTTCCACTGTTTTTTCCATTAATAAGAAAGTTCAAGCAAGAAAACAAAGAGGTTTTATGAGCGAGTACAAGAGTATTGACAAAAGACGGACTGCTAATCCAGGCGATCGCATTGCCGATGAAGAGCAAACCATTGAAGAAAAAGCTAAACAACTGGCGGTAGATTCTCCCGATATTACCGGAGACCATATTCAGGTTCCTACCTATTTTATCGTGGAAGATGAAGAGGGGAATCAGGAAGCCCTTCATCATGTCAAAGATGCAGAAGAAATTTCTGATGTCATTCGACAAGCACGAACCGATGATGATGGGAATCGGAAGTGGTGGTAAACTGATTGGATTCTAAAACTAGGATATTTTCAGCATTCCTGCTGAACACCAGACGTACCTGAATGGTACCTCTGGTGAGGTATCTCTTCTAACAGAGGAGATGAATAATCTTTAAAGTCCAAATCAGCGCTTTGCTCCCTTACTTCCATCCACAAAATATCGTATTCTCCCTTCGTCTCAAGAGGGGAGAGTTAGGAAGGAGGTTCGGGAAAACTCCTTCCTTCCAACCCTATTTCTTGGGGAGGTAACCCGATCGCGATGTAGGAGGAGCAGTCTCTATACTGCTCCTCCTCTCAACGGAGAGGGATAACTCCTACATCATGGAGATTCCTTCTCAAGAATCAGAAAATTGTGCCTCGGGAACTCTTTTTAAGTCATCACTTCTTCATTGCTACAGTAATCCGGACATTCTGTCGCTTCTGTACGAAGAACTTTATCCGGTTGGACGGCACATTTTAGATAAGGATTATTTTTAAAATATTTACAATTAGTACAGGGTAATTGGCTCACGGGTGGTAAGTTAGAGAGGCGACTCCGGACTGACTTCCAAAAATTAAAATGCATAACAAATAGCACAACCCAGACGACTGCGGCAAAGGAAAGCGGCACTAATAACAAGTCGCCGGTAGAAAAGCTTTGCTGGGGTCTCATGGGAGACTGATAGGCTGGAATTTCTATTTGTTCTGAAGCCTTGAGCTCCTGCGACCCTACGCGAGAGAGGGTGACGCGAGTTGGGGTGTCCTGATAGTTTGAAATCTGATTCATCTTTTTTAACTCTGTATGTTTAGGAGGGTTTAGGCAAATATATCTGTCTTGAAACCTTTAAGAAAATTTTTTCTAAAAGCCAGCGGATCTCTAGCTAGGGACTCTCCGGATGGGTTCGGGAAGAGTCTAGCCAATTTCACAGAAATGAGGGACAAGAGTGGGATTCACTCTCACCCCTAAATTCTTCCCCTGAGTCCCCTTGCTCTCCATCTTGTAGGGCTTTAGTTTCCCTAAACTTCACCTTTTTGTCACCAATTCTTTCTCTCAGGTAATCCTTCCAGAAAACTGGGATGCTGATTGGGCGTAAGGGGATTTAGGAGAATCCTTGATGGACTTCATCCCAAGGATAACGCGATCAAGACTTATAAAAAAGAAAGCGCGTTCACTGGGTTAATCAAAATATAACTCAGGAACAAATCCGCTGATCTCTTTCTCTGGTTGGGTTTATCTCTTCCTCTCAATATACCCCTAGACTGAAGTTGAGTTTTTAGCCGATCGCCGGAATTTTTATGCGATTAAATTGAGGAGATAATTTACCCGATAGATTCCTCGAACTCCCCTTAATCTGAGTGTCTTTTAAGGTAAAGCTAATGAGCAATTTAATACCTGGACTGGGATAACATTCCGATAAATTTCTCTAGGGGTTTGTAGGGGATACCGGGAAAGTTGAGCCGATCGCCCCAGGAGTAATGTTGTGGGGACTTGACCTGGGTACAGGGGGTCAACTGCCTCACCGAACTTGTATTCTCGTAGTTTATCCCGAGGGTCAACCGCCAGAATCCCTCTGAGGATAGATTTAAAACCCCTCTTCCCAGAGGTAGTAGGGGAGGGATATTTTTCCCGGGAATTAGGGGGCTAAAATGGCATTGAGCAATTTCTCGGGTCCGAACCGCACCGGATCCGTGCAAGGGAGTCCGGTTTCGGCTTCAATTTGCTGAATCGTCTTGCGGGAAGCTGCCTCATCCAAATCCCGAGAATTGAGGGCGACTGCTACCACCCGGGAGGGAGTCAAAGCCCCCGCCGCACTCGCCACTTGTTCATACAAGGCGATCGCCTCCGGCAATCCGGGAATCGGCACATGGGGATGATTTTTAATGTGAGTTTGTCCCGCCCGATGCACTAAAACTAAGTGAGTTGGCTGACTGCCCCGCAACAGGGGTAAAGTCGCCGTAGAACCGGGATGAAACAAAGACCCCTGTCCCTCGACTAAAATCAAGTCACAATCTGTTGCACATTGCATCACCGCTTGTTCCACCGCCCCAGCGGCAAAGTCTACACGCACCGCATCCAGGGCGACCCCGGTACCGGCAATCATCAACCCCGCTTGACCCGTTGCCACAAATTGCGACTGCAACCCCCGCTGTTGGGCGAGGCGATGAATTTCCAAACAAGTAGACATTTTCCCGATCGCCATATCGGTTCCCACGGTCAATACTCGGGGACAAGTCAGTTGTCGCGCCTGAGCACTACCGATTTTGAGTCCTGTGGGTTCTTGTCGGACATCCCAAATCCACTGTCCTTCCCGCAACGGAAATGGCAGTTCTGGATGATGATTTAACGGGGTATGCAACCCATTCACAATGGATAATCCCGCCGAAACAGCAAGACGGAGTTCCTCAACCCACTCCGCAGGAACCGCACCTCCAGGGGGTGCAATTCCGATCGCCAGGACATCCGGATTCATGGCGAGGGCAGCATCCACCGAGGCAACAATGGGCACATCCCGGGCAATTCCCGTAAGTTCTTGTAGCGACTGTCCCGCAGATTCGCGATCGATGACGGCAACCATATTGCCTTCGCTGTATCTCAACAAGGTTAACCCGGTTTTGCCAATCGAGCCTAGAATGCCTTGATGTTGCAGAATGGCGACGCGATGATTAGCTGTGATACGCACGGCGTTGTACTCCTAAACCCGGTAGATTATTCGGCAGCAACCGTCCTTCTTGGACGATCGCCCCCGTAAACGGATCGTCAATTAAATTCAGATGACTATCTAAATCCAGATAATCCGCTAAAGGTGAGAGGTGAGACAGGGCAGTATTTGCCACCACACTATCGGAATAACACCCAAACATCACCTGCAATCCGCAGGCATTGGCGGTGTGAATCATCCGCATGGCTTCTGTTAATCCCCCACATTTCATTAGTTTAATATTAATTCCATGAACGCGATCGGCTAAGGGGATAATATCAGCCCGGGTAAAGCAGCTTTCATCCACAAAAATCGGTAACGGAGATTCCCGATAGAGATGCTGTAATTCCTCTTGTGCTGCCACTGGGAGGGGTTGTTCTAAATAATTAACCCCGCGATCGCTCAACCAGTGACTCATAGTGATTGCGTCTTCTAGGGTCCATCCGCCATTGGCATCAACGCTAAACCCTGAACCGGGTGGGGCTTCCTCTTGGACCACCAAGAACATAGCGCGATCGGCAGCAATTCCAGCAGGATTGCCCAATTTCACCTTAATCGCACAACCTTGGGTGGAGGGGATTGCCTCAGTTTCCAGACTGTCTGAGTCTAAATTAAACCAATGTCGGACCCGGGTTCGGGCCGCCTCTGGACTACTAATGCCAATGGTGAGGGAAGTAGGGACAATTCGATTGCGATCGAGTCCCCACAATTGCCATAAAGGGAGTCCGACTTTTTTCCCTAACCAATCCTGTAACGCCGTATCTAAAGCGGCTTGGGCAGCAGAGGGAAAGTTACCCTCGGTTGTGAGAGTCTTCAAAAACCCTTCTATTTCCTGGCGATCGAGGGGACTAAACCTTTCCAATTGTGGGGCAATAGTCTGTAATGCGGCCACAATTTCCGGCGTGGTTTGAGGCGTTCCCCCAGCAGAAAACGGCGATGCTTCCCCCCATCCCGTTATCCCTTCAGCTTCTACTTTAACTAAAACATTCGTACTTTGAGCGGTCGTTCCGCGACTAATTGTTAGGGCAAATCGTTTATGAACTGTAAAAGTTTCAATCTGAATTTTCATAAGTGTTTAGTCACAATTTCATATAAAATCTGGTCCTGATAATTCTATAAAAACCCGCAGCGTCAAGGGTGGGGCTATACGGACCGAGCCTCTCCGGCGCGGGCTAATAGATAAACACTACTTTTGATAACGCGATTGAGTATCAGTTGGTCTCAATTGTTCGTAGTCATGACTTCAGTCGTTTTCAATTGTTCGCAGTAACACCCAATCGGGTTATCAGAAGTCAGTTTTCTCTTCAGCCTGCGCAGGCAGGCTTTGTCCCTGATTCCGTATAACATCTCCTAGCCTGCGACTGACTGGGGATAACGACTAAAGTCGTGACTACAAACTTTCTAATTGATTGCGGCTGAAATTACCGCAATCCTAACCAGGTAAACAGGTCTTGATGGGTGACGGCTTCGAGTAAGAGCAAGGCGAGAAAAGCAATCATAGCAACTCGTCCATTCATGCGTTCTGCATATTCGGTCCATCCAAAAGCCGGTTCAGGTTCGGCGGGTAAATCTTGAACGGGGGGTTGAGTTGGGGTTATTTTTGGCTGAGTCATCGGGGTTATTTTTTAGGAGCTTTCGAGGATTTAGATTCGAGTTCTTGAACAGATTCAATCAGCGATCGCACTTCTTTTGTGCCTTCGGAGGGTTCAAAGGTTACAGGCATTTTACCCCGTTTGATGGACTGAAATCCCACCGGAGCAAGGCTTAATAATCCTTTGATATCCCGGAAGAAATTACCAACGACCATCACAGCAAATTTCCGTTCATCGACCCATCCGCCTTTTTTGACTAAATCAATTAAGACTTTGCGATGACGAATGGAACGACTAGCTTGATCATCGTTGCGTTCGAGAATTTCATCCTTAATTTTACCAATTTTATCCAGGGGTTCGACGCCCATTGGACAAACGGAATTACAGTAAAAGCAGCGGGTGCAACTCCAGACTCCGGAGTTAGCTTGGTTATAGTTTTGTAAGCGGGATTCGGTTTGGTCGTCGCGATCGTCTTCCACCATGCGATAAGCTTTGGCGAGGGCATGGGGACCGACAAAGTTGGGGTTGACTTCTACGGCATTACATTCAGAATAACAGGCACCGCAGAGGATACAATTGCCGCTTTCCTCTAGGCGCGATCGCTCCTCGGGAGTTTGCAGAAATTCTCGTTCTGGGATTTTTCGGGCACTATTACTCACATAAGGATCAACGGCTTCGAGATTGTTCCAAAACCGCTGCATATCTACCACCAAATCTTTGACAACGGGCATATTTCCCATTGGCGCAATGGTAATTTCTGGAATGGCTCCCGGTGCAGTCGCCCTGGGAGGTGCGCCCGGTAAGGCATTCAGTGCCGAGTTTTCGGTTTTTTGGCGATCTTGGGAGGCGGACTCGGTTTCGATACTCTGTTCCGCAATTTGGTTCAATCGCGCCACTTCAGCACCGATATTCTCTTTGCAGGCGAGGGCGGAACGGCCATTAATCCGCATTGAGCAACTGCCGCAAATGGTATTACGGCAATTTTTACGAAAGGCGAGGGTTCCGTCTTGCTCCCATTTAATTCGATTCAGACAATCGAGGATGGTATTCCCCGGTTCTACATCAAGTTGATAGGTCTGGATCCGAGGGCCAGTATTTTGGCTTTGTCGAACGATTTTAAATAAAACTTGCATGATGGCTACCCAATCCCGTCAGGGAACTGCTTCGATTATATATTGTACGCTGATTTGTGGGGATCAGGAGCAGGGATTTTCTCTCCCGGTTCGGATGCGGGGTTCAAGGGTTTGTGGGGGTGGGAATTCGGGGGACCCGATGGAGGATTCAGAATCTTTAGAGTATGGGTTTTTCATCACCCCAGGGACCCGACTGCACCCGGTTTCCGACAAAAGGAGGACTATGTTTCGCGGGTGTATGGGTTCTATTTGGGTGGATCTGGGCGACATTGAATGGGCAGTTGAAGGGTAAACGTTGTTCCAGTTCCGGGCAAACTTTCACAATCGAGGGTTCCCCCATGTCCTTCTACGACAATTTGGTAAGAAATGGATAATCCTAATCCGGTGCCATATCCGACCTGTTTTGTGGTAAAAAATGGGTCAAAGACTTGCTGTTGTAATTCCGGTGTCATTCCAGGACCATTATCGGCAATGGAGATAGTAACAGTGTTTTCCGTAGACTGTGCAGTGTTAATCCAGATGGTGCGGGAAGGAAGTTCGGGACCGATCGCTTCTGGGTTATGGTTATTCGGGAGGGAGTGGGGATGGCGATCGCCCGACTCTAAAGCATCGATCGCATTGGTGAGTAGATTCATAAAAACTTGATTCAGTTGCGCGGCATAGCACCGGACGAGGGGGAGTTGAGTATAGTTTTTAATGACCGTAATTCCGGGGCGATCGCCACTCTGTTCTAGGCGATGCCCTAACATCATTAATGTACTCTCCAATCCTTCATGAAGGTCTACGGATTTCAGTTCTGCTTCATCCAGTCTGGAAAAATTGCGCAGAGATTCCACAATTGTGCGGATCCGTTCGGCTCCCCCTTGCATGGACATGACCAATTTGGGGAAATCTTCTACGAGAAAATCCAGCTCAATTTCTTCTTCCAATTCTTGGATTTCGTCGGGAATTGAGCCTAATACCTGCCGATACTCCTGAATTAACCCTAATAATTGTTTCACATAAGTTTTGACATAAACTAAATTACCGGAAATGAAATTAACGGGATTATTGATTTCATGGCAAAGTCCCGCGACTAATTGACCGAGACTGACCATTTTTTCATTTTGAATCAGGTGACTTTGAACCTGTTTTAGGTCGGTTAAGGTCTGTTCTAATACTCGATTTTTGTCCACCAGTTCGATTTGGAGCGATCGCAATTTTAATTGATGCTCCACGCGGACTAAAACTTCGGCCTCTTGAAACGGTTTAGTAATATAATCATTTCCTCCCACTTCAAACGCTTTGATTTTATCAAAAACATCATCAAGGGCACTAATAAAAATAATGGGAATTTCCTGGGTTTTAGGGTTAGCCTTCAGCTTGGAACAGACCTCATAACCATTCATTCCTGGCATATTAATATCCAGCAAAATTAGGTGAGGTAAACTTAGCTCTACAGCATTGAGTGCTAGTTCAGGGGTAAGGGCTTTACGAACCCGATACCCTTGACGGGTGAGAATAATGGACAAAAGTCGCAGATTAGCTGGGGTATCGTCAACCAGGAGAATATCTGAAGGTTCGAGGCGAGTGTTATTTTGATTCATCAGATGCTAAAGGCTCAGTCAATTAATAAAATTTCAAAAACTTGATGCGCTTCAGTTTATCAAACTTTAAAGAGTTTGTCTAGGAAATTATCCTCAATTCTTTCCCCTGACCTGAACGAGAAGATGACCGAATTTCTGGCTCAAGTTATAGGGGGCAAACTTGTCAAAATAACTAGCAATTGGGATATTTATTTAAGCTGTAAATTAACAATCTAGTCTGGCATTTTTTTAGAAAACCCATATTGATAATTTTCACATTGAAAGGCTTCCCCTTCCGGTTGATGGAGGTAGGTACAATAGCAATTTCTACCAGCTTGTTTGGCTTGATAAAGGGCTTTGTCTGCGCTTAAAATGAGGGCATCAATGGACTCTTGTCCCGTGGGAATCAGGGTACAAATTCCGAGGCTAATGGTCACGATATCGCAGACATCAGATGCACAATGCTTGATATCTAGCTGCTGGATTTGCCGCTGAATTTTGCGGGCGACGGACAAGGCCCCCGTAGAATTCGTATGGGGGAGGATAGCGGCAAATTCTTCGCCGCCATAGCGGGCGACTAAATCTGCCGGACGTTTGACAGCCTGACAAATGGCTTGGGCGACCTGTTTTAAACACTCATCTCCAGCGGGATGACCATAAGTATCGTTATAGGCTTTAAAATAGTCAATATCGCATAAAATTAAGGATAAAGGATTATGTTGACGCCCTAAACGGACCCATTCTTGTTGGAGATGTTCATCAAATTTGCGCCGGTTTGAAACTTGGGTCAACCCATCAATACAAGCGAGTTGCTGTAATTTTTCATTGGCTTTTTGTAAATCGCTTTCTGCTCTTTTGCGGTGGTCAATCTCTTGCACAAGGAGGATATTTTTTTCTTCTAAAATTCGATTTTTCTCTTGTAGTTCCGCTTGGAGTCGTTTAATTTTAAGTTGATTTTCAATGCGGGCAAGGACTTCTTCTAGCTGAAATGGTTTGGTGATATAATCAATTCCACCTACTTGGAAAGCTTTGACTTTATCCAAGACATCATCTAAAACACTGATAAAAATAATGGGAATATTTTGAGTTTTTTCGGATTGTTTTAAGGCGGTACAGACTTCATAACCATTCATATAGGGCATATTAATATCCATGAGAATTAAATCGGGGATTAAGGCATGAGCAGCGGTAATTGCCATTTCTCCATTTAAGGCTTTACGAAGATGATAGCCATGCTTCGTCAAAATTGAGGATAAGACCCGCAAATTATCCGGGGTATCATCCACGAGCAAAATGTTTCCTTTACCGGGGGTATCCAATCCTTCAATCATAATCTGTACATCCTTTTTATGATTCAAACTCCCCAGAAATGAGCGGGTTGAGCGCGGATGTAGATTGTTTGAGATCTGTGAAATTGAAGGGGACTGGGATAGATTGAGCCGGTGATAGCATACCCCTGAATGTTGTTGTTTTTATCATGTTGGCTATCTCCCCATTTTTAAAATATTGATTGGTCTAGGTGATAGACTTAAAAAGTCATCAGTCTTAAAAGGTTTAAAAGGATAGCATTTGAATAGTTAATCAACCAATGGATGAGAATCATTTCGGATAGAACCTGAACAATCACCCTTGTCCGTTCAAGATATTAGGGCCGGGAGGGTAAAATAAAAGGTGGTCCCTTCTCCTTTGATGGAACTAAACCAGAGTTTTCCGCCGTGACGTTCGATGATTTTTTTGCAGAGGGTTAATCCAATGCCAGTCCCGGGATATTCATCGTAGGAATGCAACCGATAAAATGCGTCAAAGATGCGATCGCCTTGATCCGGGTCGATGCCAATGCCATTATCCTGGATTTCAAACTGCCATTCTTCTGGATGATTCAGATTACAGGAAATTTCAATTTTGGGGGAAACCTCGGGTAGTCTAAACTTAATGGCGTTAGCCATCATGTTTTGAAAAAGCTGCATTAATTGAATTTCATTACCGCTAATGGTGGGGAGGTGGGAATGGGTAATAATTGCCCCACTTTTAGCAATTTCTCCACTTAAATTAGCCAGGGCTTCTTCTAAGATAAAGTTGCAATCAATCGATGTAAAATTAGGGGTAGGAACGCCGAGTTTGGAGTAGGTGAGTAAATCCTGAATCAGGTGGGTCATTCTCCCAGAAGCTTGGATAATATTGGTGAGATAGCGATCGCCATCGGGACCGAGTTGGTTTTCATATTTCCAGGTGAGCAAATCGGCATTGCCAATAATCACTTGGAGGGGAGATTGTAAATCATGGGATGCAACCTGAGCAAATTGCTCCAGTTCAAGATTAGATTGCACCAATTGAGCATTTAAGGCTTGCAATTCAGCATTTTGAACTTTGAGTTGATATTGGAGGGTTTGAAGGGTGAGGTGATGTTTAACTCGGGCGAGGACCTCTTCAATCTGAAAGGGTTTGGTAATGTAGTCTGACCCCCCACTTTTAAACGCTTTAACTTTATCCCATTCATCTTCCAGGGCACTGATAAAAATCACGGGAATATCCTGAGTTTTGGGGTCAGCTTTTAGTCGTTGACAAACCTCATAGCCATCCATTTCCGGCATCATAATATCTAGTAAAATGACATCGGGTAAAACATTTTGACAAGCGGTCAGAGCAATTTGACCATTTAAGGCTTTGCGGACTTTATAGCCGCGATCGCTCAGAATTTTAGCCAGAACTCGCAGATTGATGGGGGTATCGTCAACAATCAAAATATCTTTATGGATCCGATCAAGGGGGTCACAATTCATAATTTCTCCTGTTGCGTCAGTGCCATTACCGTTTCAAATTGAAAGTTATTTGCCAGTTCCATGAGTGCCTTCGCGAACAGCTCATTCCCCGGGGGAATTTCCTCAATTAACTCCAAAATCATATCATCACTACATTGGCAGGCTGCATCATAAACGCGGACCACCCAATCGCGGGGCATGAGTTGGAAAGATTGAGCATCCAGGATAAAGGCAGAATCCTCCATTAAACCTTGAATCCTGTTGTCAGAGTCTGATTCTATTGGCTCATCATAAATATATCGTACCCCTATATGCTCGCCCACCTTGGAGAGCAAAACTTCTTCCCGAAAAGGCTTGTGAATAAAATCATTACATCCCGCAGCAAGTACCAGTTGGCGGTCTTCTTCAAAGGCATTCGCCGTTAAAGCAATCACCACTGTGTTTTGACCCTTTGGAGTGGCTTTAATCAGTCGAGTGGCTTGAAATCCATCTATGTCCGGCATCCTCATATCCATCCAAATTAAATGGGGATCCCAGCTTTCCCAAATTTCCAGGGCTTCGCGACCCGTAGCCGCACCCCGGACAGAAAACCCTAATCCAGAGAATAGGGTAATCAGCAGCAGACGGCTTTCAAAGGCATCATCAACGGCTAAGATTCGATATTCCGGTTGATTGGGTGCTAAAGCGATCGCCCGGGGTTTAGTCTGTCGCTGAGGACTCTTTACGGGTTCCCCTGGACCCGGGGTCAGGTCAAAGGAAAACACGCTTCCTTGATGGGGGATACTCCGAACCTGAATTTCTCCCCCCATCAGTTGGACAAATTTCTGACTAATAGGTAACCCCAATCCCGTGCCTTGTCCAGATTTCATCCCGGTTTCGGTTTGTCCAAAGGGTTCAAACAGCCGGTGCATTTCGTGGGCGGCAATGCCTGGGCCCGTGTCTTCGATTTCAAAGTAAAGTTTTGGGAGGCGATCGCCTAGAACGGTTTCCCCCGGTTCTGTCCCCTCGTCGGTAGCGAGTCGGACCCGCAGAAAAATCCCCCCAGTTTGGGTAAATTTAATGGCATTTCCCAGAATATTAAGTAACACCTGCCGCAGTTTTCCTTCATCGGTACTGATAAACTGGGGCACTTGGGGAGCAATCTCAAAATCAAGCTGTAACCCTTTAGATTTAGCCTTGAGTCGCAACATGGTTTCTAGGTTCTCTAGCAAATCTAAGAGGTCGAAATTGGTTTCATGAAAAGCGGTGCGGCCTGCTTCAATTTTAGACATTTCCAAAATGTCATTAATTAAATCCAACAAATGTTCTCCGGCGCGATTAATAATCCGTAATTGTTCCGCCTGTTGGCTATTCAAGGAGCGATCGCGGGTCATCACCTGGGAAAAGCCAAGGATAGCATTCAGGGGAGTCCGCAATTCATGACTCATATTAGCTAAAAATTCGCTTTTAGCCCGGTTAGCAGTATCAGCGGCGATCGCGGCTTTTTGCAGGGCCTGGGCTTGCTGTTGCATCCGTTCCAACAGTTGCGCTTGCTGCAAAGCTACCCCTAGTTGGGTGGCAATTTGGATGGCAATATTCACATCCGCTTGTTTCCAATCCCGGGGACCGCTATTTTGATAAATTGCCAAGAGTCCCCAGAGTTGATTATGGGCAAAAATCGGGACGATCAGATACCCTTGCACTTGCAATTGATAGAGATGGGGCAGTTCTTCGGGGTTTAAATGGGCTTGCTGGACATTCGGGATCACCAGGTAAGGCAAATCCGACGGGTGGGGATAGAGGGGGTCCGGTGGGCGATCGCGCTGGTCCAGGGATTCTAAGGTCAATGTCCAGGCACTCAGGGCCGATTGAGCATCCTTCAATCCTTGATCTCGCAGATGTTTCCTCGGGGGTTTCCCCTCCGGTGCCGCCATCAGGGGAAGCCATTCGGGACCGACGGACTCCCAGATAGAGTTCAGATCCGGTTCCGGAGGGCATCGATAGACGACAACGCGATCGCTTTCTAGGAGTTGTCGTAAATCCTCCGTCGTCGCCGCGAAAATCTGGTCTAGTTCCAAGGTTTGGCGCATCCGTTGGAACAGGGTAAAAATGGCCCGATCGCGTTCTGACCGTTCTAAGAGGTCATTTTCTGCCAGTTTGCGATCGCTGATATCGGAAATGGTGCCGATGTATCCTTTCAGAGTTCCATCACCGTTGAGTTCCGCGATCGCCTGACCGATGACCCAGGTAATTTTGCCATCGGGACGCAAAAACCGATATTCGGACTTAAACGGGACTTGATTTCTTGAGGCTGTATGACACTCCTGAATGACCCGTTCGCGGTCTTCGGGATGTAAGGTTTTCATCCATTCGGGTCCGATGGATTCCCCCGGGGACAGGCCGGTAATTTCACTCCAGCGTTGATTCACATAGAGACAATTGCCTTCGGCATCCGTATGAAAAATCCCCACGGGAGAGGCTTCAGCGAGGGTTTGATAGCGGCGCTGACTGGTTTGGAATGCCTCTTGTGCGATTTTACGTTCCGTGATATCGATCCAATACCCCACGCACTCCCGGGCATTGCCGGTTTCATCCCAGACTAATCTCATGCGATCGTCAAACCAGCGATAGGTCCCGTCCGCATGGAGAAACCGATATTCCCCGCTGAAACTGCCTTGAGAGAACAGGTTGGGGAGTTTTTTGAAGAGGCGATCGCGGTCTTCGGGATGAATCCGATCGTACCAAAAATAGGGGTCTTCTAAAAATTCCCTCGCTTCGTATCCCAGGATCATCTGGATGTTTTCACTCATAAAAGTGGCGCGGTAGGGTCCGACAATTTCCGCACTATAGATAATAGCGGGACTGGAACTGAGCAAGTATTGCAGGCGTTCTGTGGTATGTTGTAACTGGACTTGAGCCTCAACGCGATCGCTGATGTCTCGTCCTTCGGGGATGATCAAGATAACTTTTCCCTGTTCGTCGAGGACGGGTTTGAGGGAAAAGTCCAAGGTAAGAGTCATCCCTTGAATCCCGGTCGCTTCGACTTGATAGCGGATAAATTCCCCTTGGGATGCCTGGGATATGGCGGCGATCAATTGCTGTTGCAGGGCTGTTGACCGATTCCACCAAGGCAGTTGCCAGAAGGGTTGACCGACCACTTGGGTTTGTTCTAAGCCGATAAAATCTAGGGCGGTTTGATTCAGTTCCAAGATGGTGCCATCGGGGTTGAGGAGGCCGATAAATTGGAACATGGAGTTGAAAATGGCCCGGAATCGTTGCTCACTTTGTTGCAGGGCTTGCTCCGATTGCAGGCGTTGAATTTCCGCAGCAGCGCGATCGGCAAAGAGTTTTAAAATGGATTCGGTGTGAGCTGTGGCAAACATGGGCTTGACATCGAGGATCGCCAGATGTCCGATGATTTGCCCGGTGGCGGTTTGGATGGGCAGACCCAGATAACTCTCGGCATGGAGGGCAACGAGATCGAGATCCCGGGGAAATAGAGCCTGTACACCCTGGGGATAATAGCCGGTTTGGCCGGTTTTAAGGACGATTTCACAGGGGGTTCCAGCGAGGTCATACTCCAGGGTTTCACTCCAGTCCGTTCCGGCCCAAAAGGCCAAGGAACGCACCTGCTGTTGGGTGGAGTCGGTACATTCGACCAGCATGGCATACTTGACTTGTAGCACATTGGCGATGGACCGAACACAGGCGCGGAAATATTCGATGCCAGCCAGGGCAGCGCTGCCTTCGACCATTGCTCGCAAGGCTTCTTCCTGCTGTCGCCGTTCGGTGATATCGAGGGTGGTTCCGGTGGCCCCGCGAATCCGCCCTTCGGAGTCTCGTAAGGCGATCGCATTCACCAGGACGTAAATCTGTTTGCCATCTTGGCGCTGATAGCGGCTTTCATGTTGCAGCAAGGGTTCCCCGTCTTCTAACAGCCGTTGCAGGACCTTTCTTTCTGACTTGCGGTATTCCGGGGCAACAAATTGAGTGAATTTACAGCCGATGGTTTCGGTCGGACTATAGCCGTAAATTTTTTGGACGGCTGGGTTAATATAAGTATAACATCCCCGGATGTCTATAGACCAGATGACATCTTGTGAGGCATCGACTAAGGCTCGATATTTCTGTTCACTGTGCCGGAGGGCTTCTTGGGTGATCCGGCGTTCACTGATTTCTCGTTGTAAGTGGATATTTTGTTGTTGGAAGGCGCGTCGGGCTTGTTTTTCTTCTTCGAGGAGTTGCGCTTGGGCGATCGCGATTCCCAGTTGTGCGGCGATCGCCTCAATCAGTTCCACCTCTTCTGGAGTCCACTGGCGAAAGCGATCGCACTGATGCAAGCTAATCATCCCATTGGCTTGACCTTGATAAAAAATCCCCACGGATAGCATCGATTTAATGGTGACTTGCCGATGCAGGGAATTGGCACTCTCTAGCCTGGGGTCGGTATTCACATCATCGTAAGCGATCGCCCGTTCTTCTCCCAGTACCCGTTCTAAGCCGGGATTGTCTGCTAGATAAATGGTTTGGGGTTTTAGGGAGGAATGGCCGGGGCTTAAATATTCTCCAATTACGGGAATCATCGGCACAGGTTCGTCTACATAGGTATGAATCAAGCACCGACAGACTTTAAACGCCCGTCCGATTACATGGGCAGCCGTCTCAAAGACTTGCTGGGTTTCAATTTCGCTGCGAATGCGATCGGTGACTTCCCTCAGCAAATTACTCCGCTGTAATTGTTGTTCGATCGCGAGTCGGTTGTGTTCGCGATCGGTGATATCTTTACTAAAAGTCAAAACCCCGGGATTCCCATCTAGGTCAACGAATTCGGCACAGATCAGGATAGTTTTGATTTCCCCGGTTTTAGTGCGAACTTGGGTTTCTACATTGCTGAGGCTACGTTGCTCACAAAATTGCGCCTGAAGCGCCTCAGCAGCTTCAAAATTGACGATGAGATTGAGTTCTTGAGAGGTTTTTCCGAGGATTTCTGCCCGGGAATAGCCCCGTTGCTGACAAAACCCATCGTTGACTTCTAAATACCGCCCTTCGGGCCAAGAAAGGATCGCGATCGCATCGGGAGAAGCCCGAAACGCTAAGGCAAATTTTTGTTCCATCAACCGACGCTGGCGATCGGCCTGTTGTCGTTTGGCCCCTTGCAGGGTAACGGCAGCTAGGTCCGCCAGGGAACGAATGAAGTTTTGCTCTTCCGGGGTCCAGAGGCGATCGCCGGTGAACCTAGCACTTTCTAAAAAGCCAATGGTTTGACCGTCCTGGCGGATTGGGGCGAGTCTCAGGGAACCTTTGGACCTGGATTGCGGGGAAGCCTCTCTGGGGTTCTGGGGGTCACCGTGACCGACAAAGGTGAGGGAATGGTTGGAGGATGCTGCTTCCGAGGCTAAATAATCCCCTAAACTGTCCGGATTGACTGCCTCTACTCCTTCTAAAATTTTTTCAAAGCTGGCTAGTCGTTTGAGTCTCGTTCCCTGTTCGTCATACAACCATACCCCGGCGCGATCGAGGTCTAAATAGGTGACCGCAGCGGCGATCAGTTCGTGAAAAGCGGCTTCTAAATCTCCTTGATAGAGGTCTGGACTTTTGGCAAGGTCGGTTAAGAGGGTATTTTGGATGCGAAGTTCTTCGGCCCGGTCTAAGAGAGCATTTTCGGCAATCAGACGATTTTGGATTTCTTGTTGGAGGTGATAATTTTTCGATTCCAGTTCTTTTTGCAGCGATCGCAAGCGCAGTTGATTTTCAATGCGGGCAATGACTTCTTCTACCTCAAACGGTTTGGTAATATAATCCACCGCCCCTAGAGAAAAGGCTTTAACTTTATCCAGGGTATCGCTTAAAGCCGTTATAAAAATAATCGGAATATCCCGAGTCCTAGGATCAGCTTTCAGGATTTGGCAGACTTCATATCCATCCAGTTCCGGCATTAAAATGTCAAGCAAAATAAGATCCGGGGGGTGGACAACCGCAGCGGCGATCGCGGATTTCCCCTCTAGGGCCGGACGAACCACATACCCCCGCTGGGACAAGACTTGGTTTAATAGGCGAAGATTTTCCGGAGTATCATCTACAACTAATATATTATCGGCACTTTGAGATCTGTTCATTTTTATAATTGACGCTGACGAATGAAAGACAAAATACTTTGATAATCAAATTCATCGACCCACTGGTGCAGGGCCTTGGCGATCACCGCATTTTCCTGGGGGGGATGGAGGGCAATCTGGGCGATCGTCTTGTTCATTGCCGCTACATCTATGCAGATGGCTGCCTGTTCCAGTTCTTCGAGAATCCCCCCCGGCAGGTCCGACAGCAATGCTTGATTTAGTAAAATCGGCGGCCTGAAGCGAGAGGGTTTTGCATGGGATTTTTCTTCATAAATAAAGCGCACACCGATATAATTCTCTATTATCTCAAAGATAGTCGATTCATCCACGGGTTTGCCAATCCCATCGTCGCATCCTACCGAGAGAATACGGGCGGTTTCGGAGGCGAGGATACTCGCCGTAACGGCAAGACTCACCGTCTGGGAATCGGAGGCGATCGCCTTAATCTGTTGGGTGGCTTGATAACCATCCAGAACCGGCATTTGCAGATCCATAAAGATCAGATGGGGGTGCCACGCTGACCCGAGGGCGATCGCCTCTTCCCCGTTTTTCGCTTCCCGCCGTTCAAAAAAGAATCATTAAAACCGGGTGAAGAGGGACCTATTTGACCCCGGGGGTAACCCAAGGGGCGATCGCATTCTTGAACATAAATCATCAAGATCATGTCATTAATAATCTGTACTTAGTCTATCCCGAAATTCCCTCTTTCAGATATTTAACGAAGATTCATAATTCCTCTCGTTTTAGCCTCCTCCCGGCAGGTATAAATCTTCAATCCCTAACCCCTAATCACTGGATTCCCCTGCGCTATACTTCTGGCCCAGTTCACCTGGAGTTAGATTTAAAATCACCTCTCGCGCCACCGCTTCTACTACATTAATACTTACCGAATTTCCCAACTGATAATAAGTGCGATCGGCCTTGGGATGTAGCCTAAATTCATCAGGAAACCCTTGCAATCTCGCCGCTTCCCTCGGCGTAATCTTTCTCACTCGACCCTGATAATAAACCCCTAAGCGATTCCCATCACTCGCCACTAGAGTTACCGCAATTTTATTCGGGTCTAAAAATTTATAAACTTCAAAGGAAAAATTTCCTGCCACTGGCTTATATTTTCCCTGAATTAACTTCAGATAATTCTTCGCCACCAGAGACGCTAAAACAGTCCCCAACTGAGGCGAATCAAAAAATGTAGCAATTTGCGCTTGATTCAACAATTTCCCATCTTGGTCTTTTCCAAACTCCGCATGACGACGCTTTAGAATAAACCGATTCATTAACTCGATTTCTTCTTCACTACATTCCCCTCGCAATCCCAACTCCCAAGAATGAATCGAATTCCCCCCCCGATAGTCGAGTAAGCGCATCCCATGTAACCGATTCAAATCTCCCCCCAATCGAGTTTTTAACGCCTCAACTAATTGGGGGGAACAATTATAACCTTCTGGGGCATCCTCTTCTAAAATATCGGCCACCGTTACTTTTTTTCGCGTCCAGTCAGACTCCGAAAGCGGCTGAACATTGTAAGCATGAGAATCTTTAGGTCCCGGGTCAGAAAACAAGCTAAATTGGGGACAAGCATTCAATACACCCACTAGATAAACCCGCAACCGATTTTGAGGTAGCTCAAAATTGGCACTATTCAGCAATAACACCTGAAAACTATAGCCGATCGCTTCAATATCCTGCTGAATCGTTTTGAGGGTCTGACCACCATCATTCGTTAACAGACCCCTCACATTTTCAAAGATAAAGGCTTGAGGGCAATCGGATTTAATTAAGCGGAGTATTTCAAAAAATAACGTTCCCCTTCTATCGTTAAATCCCGCTTGTTTCCCGGCTAATGAAAACGATTGACACGGAAAACCTGCTAATAAAATATCATGATTGGGTAGCTTTTCTAGGCTACGAATATCCCCCAGGGGAGACTCGCCAAAATTCTGCTCATAAACCCAGCAAGAATCGGCATTAATTTCGCTACTTAACATACATTGAGTTTGAATTCCCAATTTTTGAGCAGCTTTCTCTAAGCCTAATCTCATCCCCCCAATCCCTGCAAATAAATCAATAAAACGAATCGTTTTCATGGGTTCAGGACGTCGGTACTGTATTTAAAAACTCGGACAGGAAACCGGGATAATGGCCCGGATTTGTGGCAAATGAGCAAAAATTCTGGGCTAGTGAAATTTCATCCTAAAGGATGATTAGTTGGTAATTGCTCTTTTATAGAATAGCTGATATCAATCCCACCTGTAGAAGCCATCAACATATAGGGGGAGAGGCGATCGCACCCTTAACCTTACTACCTAATGTGCCAACCTGTTGGCAAAGACTGACCCCTAGTTCGCCCACTATTGACACTACCCTGTGATTCCTCATCCCAGAAGGGATCTATGGGAAATAATCAGCCCCTGTTTGTCCCCACAAAAGCCCTGGTTGGGGGGTTAATCCCCTCAGTTATTGATTACCTCCTTCATTTGTGAATGTCAATGATCGAGATCTCCGAAATGACCCGATCAACCTCATGGGTTTTGTATGCTGGCGATCGCATCCCCTCCCTGGAACTCACTTCATACTTGAAACCGTAGAGTTTTTCTAAATAACTATGACTTACGGGGAAACACTGCACCGAACCACTCATAAAACGCCCATCTCAACGGATGAAATTCTCGAAAAAATTTTTAAATTTCGCCAGATTACACGGTTGGATCAACAACTGCTGATGTCAGGCTTGTTATCGAAAGAGGCGATCGGCGAGACCGATTGGTATAAAATTAACCAGGTATTTGACCTCATCCATCAGGGTTTAATTCGAGTCGTGGATTAAACCCTCTAAGGTTTCGAGGTTCCATTTTAAAGCCATGCAAAGGACTCTAACCGGAGTCAAATTATCCCATTTTTTCACTCTTTTTAACGGACTCTCACACCATAATTCAAGCAAAAAGCTGATTTAGTCAAGAAAAACTGGCTTTTGGCAGACCCTTGATCCCGGGGGAATAGCTATCCGACGCACTCAGGACGTAGATAGGCGGTGGGTACTGCCGCAGGAAGTATAGAACAACGTGGGAATGGCTTCCCGACGCCTTTCCCGCCATTGTGGGTAAATCCTGACTTATTCAAGCCGGACCCTAATCTCGTTAGGGATTTCCATAAAAAAAGTTCTGCATTAGAAGTTTTGCACAATTGGAAAAGCCGATTGGCGTTCTTAAGGGGGGTTGGGGGGATCTCTCCGAGAAGATTTTATTTGTTGGAATACCCTTACAGATTCAGTGGGTGGAGGGATTCCGAGGGCTTGATCCGGGCAATGGCTTCCTAAACGAAGATTTCAGGGGGAGATACTTAAAATTTGGCAACTTGTCAGTGATAGGGATCACCAAAGTTTTGCCAAATGATCGCTGTTTCTAGGTTTCTGTGTCACACAACATCCCCGCAAAATCACGGATATTGACCCTAAGTCAGGGGAAATCATTCGTATTTTTACGCAGAGTTAGGAATGGGCATCCAACACACTCTCGCCGATTCTAAAGAGACAGACCAATCAATAGAGGAGATTTGTATGAACGTGGTCATTCAGCCCCAAGGGAATTTAGACTTAAAAGCATCGGCGATGCTTCAACAAAATGTAGCTCGTTTAGCCTGGGAAAAATACAATCGCTGGTTCATTGATTTAGGGGAAGTCACGACGGTGAGTCATTCAGGATTAATGGCTTTAATCTCCGCCAATCAACTGGCTAAAAAAACAGGCCGACGTTTAAGCTTGTGTAACCTGAAAGGATCGGTGATGTATCTACTAGAAATTACCGAACTGGATGGGTTACTGGATATTGTATCTGATGACGAGGAACCTGCGGGGGTTGTGGATAAAATTGTATTTTGAAAAGTTGGCGATCGCCCTGGTTATAGGGTGTCTCAGGGTGATATTGCGATCGCCAATTTTTCCTGACTGGGCAAAAGATAGAGGTTCTAGCTTACACTTCGAGGGTTTCTTTTTCCCGTTCGGGGAGATGATAATCCCCTCGCCCATCAATTTCAATTAACATTTTGGCCTCTTCTCCGGTAATGAGTCGCGCTCCCCGTTTCCGGGTAAAATAGTTCCAACCCCACTGAATCATCACGATTAATTTATTGTCAAATTCAATCAAAAAGTAAATATGCACAAATACCCAAAATAGCCATGCAATAAACCCAGAAAATTGAATAAATCCTAAATCCACAACCGCTGCATGATGTCCAATCACGGCTAAACTGCCAAAATCTACATAATGAAAGGGCGGATATTCCTTCTGTTTAAAGCGGTGTTGAATCACCTTCGCCACATATTCCCCTTGCTGCATTGCCACCGGCGCAACCCCGGGTAAAGGTTTGCCATCTTGATGAGCAAAATGCGCCAAATCCCCGATCGCAAAAATATTCGGATATCCCGGTAAACTTAAATCTGCCTCCACAATCACCCGTCCAGTGCGATCGCGTTCAACTCCCGTCCGTTGGGCCAAAATTTCACCCAATCCCGACGCTTTTACCCCTGCCGCCCATAATAAAGTGCGAGTAGGAATGATTTCCTCGCCATCACCGCGCCGGACTGTTACCGCATCCTCTGTGACATGGGTAACCAAACTCTTAGTTTGCACGGTCACCCCTAATTCATGTAAAGATTTTTCCGCTTTCATAGAGAGTTCCGGAGGATAAGGCGGCAAAATTCTCTCCATCCCTTCTAACAGCAAAATTTTCGCTTCAGTGGTGTCAATATTGCGAAAATCTTCTTTTAAGGTATTATGCGCCAGTTCCGCGATCGCCCCGGCTAATTCTACTCCCGTCGGTCCCCCTCCAGCGATCGCAAAGGTTAACCAAGCTTGCCGTTTTTGCGGGTCCGTTTCCTTTTCAGCGGCTTCAAATGCCATAAAAATTCGCCGCCGCATTTCTAACGCATCTTCCACCGTTTTTAACCCCGGCGCTTTGTCTTCCCAGTGGTCATTTCCAAAATAATGATGACTCACTCCTGTGGCAACAATTAACGTATCATATCGAATTTCTTCCCCTAACAACTTCAATGTTTGCTGTTGGGGGTCAATATCAACTGCTTCTTCCAGAAGCACTTTGGTATTCTTATTTTTACTAAGCACCCCCCGCAAGGGAGACGCAATATCTGCCGGGGAAAGGGTTCCCGTTGCCACCTGATAAAGTAGAGGTTGAAATAAATGAAAATTGCGTTTATCAATCAAAGTGACTTGGACAGGAGCACGCCCTAAAGACTGGGCGGCATACAGTCCGCCAAATCCACCGCCCACAATTACCACCTGATGAATCGGTGTTGTCGATTTTACATCTACCATGAGTTATATATTTCTATTTTTAGAGGGAATTTATCCCCACAGTCTACCCCTAACTCCCGCAAGAACGAGGGTGAGATTGAGGACTGCTTCCACTTTAAAAGAAATTCTTAACAATGGTAGTAGTGACGGTTACAGACTTTGAGCCTTATGAGTCGAGGAGTCCATTAATTTGACCCTTAAAACCATAGACCTGACGACTCCCGACAAAGGGAACTAATTCCACTTCTCGCTCATCTCCCGGTTCAAACCGCACCGCAGTTCCTGCGGGAATATCCAGGTGCATTCCTCGGGCGGCATTCCGATCAAAATTCAAGGCTTCATTGACCTCAAAAAAATGATAATGGGAGCCGACTTGAATCGGGCGATCGCCCGAATTAGCCACCCGCAGTCGGACGGTTTTTCGGCCCGCATTTAGCTCAATTTCTCCAGGTTTAACAATAATTTCTCCAGGAATCATTCTCACCTCTTACCTATAATATTTAAACTTAACTTGGTTCAAATTACCGAATTGGATTGTGAACCGTTACCAATTTTGTCCCATCAGGAAATGTTGCTTCTACCTGCACTTCTGCCACCATTTCCGGTATCCCTTCCATCACGTCCTCCCGGGTGAGTAAGGTTGCACCATAGCTCATCAAATCAGCGACCGTTCTCCCATCTCTCGCCCCTTCTAAAATAGCAGCAGAAATATAGGCAACAGCTTCAGGATAATTTAAAAGTAAGCCCCGATTTTTACGGCGTTCGGCAACTAACGCGGCGGTAAAAATCAATAATTTGTCTTTTTCTTGGGGAGAAAGTTGCATAGTAATTCCTTCAAATCGGCCACACTCGCGGAGGACAACTCGGACGGCCTATAAAACGCAGGCGCAGGAGTTGCCAAACTTCACTAAACCAGTTTCGCACTTCTGGGGTCGAAGATCCACGATATCGGCATAATAGTCCATGAGTGAGCCTCGTGACGCCCGCTTCGCCTTCGGAGGAACTGGAACGCGCCTCCCACAGCGATCGCGCTTCCTGGACCAGTTCCGGGGTCACCGGGTCCCCAATCCAGGCGAGAGTTGCCACAATGGGGAAACCCGCTAAAGCGTGGTCCGAGGCAACGGTGGACTCACTACCCTGGAGATGTTGGCGATCGATCCACAGGGGACGACCCTCTTGCCAGATTTCTGTCTGCGATCGCCACTCTCCTTGGACAAACCTTTCCCCCCTAGCACTCCGTCCAAATCGATTGATTTCCCACAACAATAAGCGGGCATCGTTGGCTAAATCAATGCACAAATTTTGGCGATAAATTGCTCCATTAAAAATAATACTTTCCTGGGGTAGCCATTCACAATAAGCCCCAGAATCTATTTTAATATTAATAGTTTGTCTTGCAATTTCTCCCATACTGCGATAAATTTTAGCTGCCGCTGCGGTAGTAATTAAAGCCTGAGCATTCTCCTGGAGGTGAATCGATTGCCCCAGGGAATCACCCCCCACAATTCCCCCCGCCGTATGCAAAATTACACTATGACAAACCCCTTCCCCCTCCGGATAAAAGGGGCGCTGTATCTTGAGAGGGGCGGTGGCTTTTGCGGATACCATTTGGGTGGCTGTTCCCAATTGAGCATAGGCTAAGTCTAAGCTACCATGCCATCCTTTAACCTCTGGATTTTCAGTCAGACTATTCTTCACAATTTCTCGGATTCAGGTTACATCAAATGTTACTATACCCTGCGGTTTTACCAGAAATCCAGGGGTCATAGTTTGTAAAACTTAGACTTTCGGATTACACCGCTAGAAATCGTTGAATCACTTCATTACTGAGGTCGTCAGTAGAACCAGAGGCAACAATTCCTCCTTTTTGCATGGCATAATACCAATCGGCTTCTCGGACAAAATGCAAATGCTGTTCCACTAACAGGACAGAAATACCTTTTGATTGGATAATTCGACGCACTGCCGCCTCAATTTCTAAAATAATCGAAGGTTGAATCCCTTCTGTGGGTTCATCGAGGATGAGTAAGCGGGGATTTCCCATCAAGGCGCGGGCGATCGCCAGTTGTTGTTGTTGTCCCCCACTCAAATCTCCACCCATCCGATGCAACATTTTATTTAAAACGGGAAATAATTCAAAGATTTCATCAGAAATTTCTGGGTTTTTAGGCCGTGTGGGTCGCGCTTCTAAGCCCAAAATTAAATTTTCTTTCACCGTCAACCGGGGAATGATTTCTCGACCTTGTGGGACGTAGCCAATGCCCATTTTAGCACGGCGATCGCTCGATTTATCGAGGATGGGTTGACCCTCTAAATAGATTTGCCCCTTCCGAGGTTGGAGCAATCCCATAATCGTTTTTAATAGAGTGGTTTTGCCAACTCCATTCCGTCCAATTAGGCAGACCATTTGTCCCGGAGATACGTTTAAATCCACATCCCGCAAAATGTGACTTTCTCCATAATAAACATTCAGTCCGCAGACTTGTAGCATCCGATTGGGTGAGGGTTCTGTTAGGTAAGGTTTTTCCAGGCTGTCAATTGAATTCATCAACTTTATTCTCAGTTTTTATAGGGTTTTAATTGGGCTTATTCTTCATGTTCCTCGGTACTTCCCAAATAGACTTGAATCACTTTGGGGTCATTTTGCACTTCTTCAATACTCCCTTCACAGAGGACCGAACCCTCATGCAATACCGTGACTTTACGGGCAATTTGCCGCACGAATTCCATATCATGTTCAATCACAATAATGGAATGACTTTGAGCCAAGGAAATCAGTAATTCCCCCGTGAGGGCGGTTTCTTCATCGGTCAACCCTGCCACGGGTTCATCGACTAGCAATAAATCGGGAGATTGAGCCAGTAACATCCCAATTTCTAACCATTGTTTTTCCCCGTGGGAAAGTAATCCCGAGGCAATGTCGGCTTTGGCAACTAACCCAATGGTTTCCAGCAAGGTTTTGACTGTATTATGCTCCGATGCCGGGGTCGGTTTCAATAAGGTTTGAAATACATTTTTATTCCGATTACAGGAAATTTCTAAATTTTCCCGAGGGGTGAGATTGAGGTAAACCCGTGGAGTTTGAAATTTTCGCCCGATGCCAAACCGAGCAATTCTATCTTCAGAATATTTCCGGAGGTTTCGCCCTTTAAAGAAAACTTTCCCTTGGGTGGGTTTCACTTTTCCGGTAATCACATCTAAAAAGGTAGTTTTTCCGGCACCATTGGGACCAATAATGACCCGTAATTCCCCCGTATTCATCGTGAAGGTCAAGTTATTAAGGGCATTAAATCCGTCAAAACTAACCGTTAAATTTTCAATTTCTAAGATATTTTCGTTCACGGACTCTCTCTCTGAAACTTGATGACTAGACTATTTGCCAACTTAACTCATCGCGAGTCAATGGGTTTAAGGCTCCAGGGTTTCACGCTCCTGTTGAATTTCCGGGTCTTCTGCTAACTTGGGATAGGTAATCACATATCGCCGACGTCCGGTAATGATGCGAATGAAATTACCCGCTTCAGTCCGCAACCAGCCCACGATGCCATTGGGAAGAACTAAAACAACAATCAGGAAAAGTGCCCCTTGGAAAAACAGCCAAATTTCTGGGAATTGTTCGCTTAAAAAACTTTTTCCATAGTTGACTAATAAGGCTCCGAGGATGGCTCCGATTAAGGTGGCTCGACCGCCGACGGCAACCCAAATGACCATTTCAATGGAAAACGCAATATCCATTGCTCTAGGGGAAATAATACCGGCTCTGAGGGTAAATAATGCACCTCCGAGTCCAGCTAAAGCGGCAGAAATTGCAAAGACTAAGACTTTATATCCGGTGGGATTGTAACCGGAAAACCGGACGCGGCTTTCATCATCGCGAATGGCAATGAGTAAGCGTCCGAAGCGTCCCGAGGTTAACCAGCGACAGAGGAGATAGGAAGCAGCTAATAGGATAACGGTGAGAACATAAAACCCATATTGAGTGTTGGGATTAGAGATGGAAAATCCTAACAGGGTTTGAAAATCTGTGAGCCCATTCGTGCCATTGAAGAGTTTTTGTTGTCCGTTGAAGAAGTTAAAAAAGACGATGGTAGCAGCTTGGGTGAGAATGGAGAAGTACACGCCTCGAATGCGGTTTCGGAAGACGAGATATCCGAGAAAGGCGGCGAGGATACCTGGAATTAATAAGATGGCGATCGCCGTCAAGGGAAAGGAGGAAAAAGGTCCCCAAAACCAAGGTAGTTCCGTCACCCCATAGAGTCCCATGAAGTCGGGAAGTTGACTGCTGGCAGTTTCAGGAATTTGTAATTTGATATGCATGGCGATCGCATATCCCCCGAGGGCAAAAAATATCCCATGTCCCAAACTCAACAATCCCGTATAACCCCAAATCAAATCAATCCCCAAGGCAACGATCGCCAAAGCTAAATACCGATGTAACAAATCCAAGCGAAAATCTGACAAGATGAGCGGCATGATGGCAATCAAGATTAAAGCCATGACCCCAATTGCCGAGAGTTCAAATAATCGTGGTTTTTGCTTCACAACCTGATTAAATTTTGATTTTAATCGGGTAAATTTTTCAAAAAAGCTGGATTCCTCTAAGCTTTTTTTATCGGGTTTGTCTTCCCATTCGTCTGGAAATTTATCGTTGTTCATGCAGATTTTATTACCTCGTTTAACTGACCTCTCAATCTAGGCATCAACGGTGCGTCCCTTCTGCGGGAACAGTCCGGCTGGACGGAGTTGTAAAAACAGAATAATTAGTATAAACACCATGACTCGTGCCATACTGGTTGTAGCAAAGAAGGTCAAGAAATTAAATAAAGCACTGTCGGGGGAAACCATAGAAATGAAAATTCCTGAACCAATAATGTAGTTCACCAATCCAATAGCAAGTGCGGCTACAACGGTTCCAATAATTTTGCCAACTCCCCCAACAACGACTACCATAAACGCATCAACGATATAGTTTTGGCCCGTATTTGGTCCTACTGAACCGAGCAAACTAATGGCACAACCGGCAATTCCAGCTAATCCGGACCCGATCGCAAAAGTCAACGCATCCACTTTTTGAGTGGGAATTCCCAGACAAGCACTCATGCTGCGATTTTGGGTCACTGCACGAATTCGTAATCCCCAGGGCGATCGCAACAAAAATAGGTAAATTCCGACCACACAAACCACCGTTAAGGCAATAATAAATAACCGGACATAAGGGAGTTGAAATGTGCCAATAGGAATCCCCCCGCGCAACCAACCCGGTGCCGTCACATCGACCCCTTGTGCGCCAAACCAAGGTTGAGTGAGGGCTAATCCCGCCGATTTACCTAAAATCGAACCCAATGCTATGGTAATTCCCGCAGAAAGGGGCAGTAAAATGGCGATCGCCCCGTTACGAATCCGCTCAAAATCTGGACGCCGTTTTACCCCCCACAATCCGCCAAAAAATAGCAGACAAAACACCCCAATTTGAATACAAATCAGCCCGCTAATACTGCGGACCAATTGTTGCAAAATTAAGCTAACCCCCCAGGTTGCCAGCAGGGTTTCTAAAGGGCGGCCATACAGATACCGAATTACCCCCCGTTCTAGGAGTAAACCGGCTGCCGCTGCCACCAAAAAGGCCAGAGGAAGGGCGGCAATAATATAAAACCCAAACCAGGGTTCTCCCAATCCTCTAAACACATTTTGCACAACAAAGGTTGTATAGGCCCCCAGCATCATCAATTCACCATGAGCGAGATTAATCACCCCCATAATGCCAAAGACAATAGCTAATCCTAATGCTGCAATTAATAAAACCGATCCAATGCTAAGGCCATTAAATAGACTCTGTAAAAATAGTGCCATTATAGTTTACTTAAATAATCTCCATAAAGCGGCTAACTGACTCTACATTGTAATTGTTTAGATTGGAATTCAATCCCGGGAAAAGAAAGATTTAGAAACCGGGTTTCTGGACAGAGGTTTTCCTTTTTTTAATAAATAGGAAATAAAAACCCGGTTTCTTGTCTTTTGTAGCTAAAACTTTATCCGTGATCGAGGTCAAGCCAAATTTTCTTTGGCTTTTCTCTTCTCAACTCTAAACGTTACGATCGCCCATTTTGAGGCATCTTTTAGATCGGGTACTTGCCACCTTTAGAGGGGTCTGACCAGTCGCAGGAATAGCCCTTAGTATCTGCCACATATTGATTCCAAGGAATTGGGTCAACCGGGGCCGGAGTTTCGGAGACAATTTTAAACATTCCATCCTCCCCAATTTCACCAATTCGGACCGTTTTTGAGAGATGATGGTTGTTTTGGAGGGTGACTAGACCTCCGGGGGCTTGGAAAGTTTGTCCCACAGCGGCTTTACGGACTGCCTCAATATCATCTGCTGTTCCGGCTTTTTCCACCGCTTGTTTCCACAAATAAACCATAATGTAAGCGGCTTCCATTGGGTCATTTGTCACCCGATTTTGACCGTATTTTGACTTAAATGCCTGGACAAACTTTTGGTTTTCGGGGGTATTGACGGATTGGAAATAATTCCAAGCGGCATAATGACCTTTGAGATATTCGGTCCCGATCGCCCGGACTTCTTCTTCTGCAATACTCACGGACATGGTGGGATATTTGTCCGCCGTTAATCCCGCCCCTTGCATTTGTTTGAAAAAGGCAACATTGCTATCCCCGTTGAGGGTATTAAAAATCACACCGCCATCAGGCAAAGCCGCTTGAATCTTGGTAATAATCGCGGTAACTTCTGTGCCACCCAGGGGGATATAATCTTCTCCAACAGTTTGTCCCCCTTTGGCTTCCAGTTGAGCCTTAATAATCGTATTGGCGGTCCGAGGAAAGACATAATCCGAACCCACGAGAAAGAATTGCTGGCTTTTATTTTCTAACAGCCAATCTACCGCTGGTTCAATCTGTTGATTAGGCGCTGCCCCGGTATAAAAAACGTTCTTAGAACATTCTTGCCCTTCATACTGTACGGGGTACCATAACATATGACCACTCGACTCAAATACCGGCAAAACTGCCTTACGAGAGGCGGATGTCCAGCAGCCAAAAACCGTCGCCACTTTATCGCGATCAATCAGTTTTCTAGCTTTTTCTGCAAAGGTCGGCCAATCTGATGCCCCATCTTCGACGATCGCCTCAATTTTCTTGCCGAGAACCCCTCCAGCATTGTTAATTTCTTCGATCGCCAACTGTTCTGCATTAACGACACTTTGTTCGCTAATCGCCATCGTACCACTTAAAGAATGGAGGATTCCTACCTTAATCGTATCTACGCCACCACCTGCCTCCGGAGTTGCTGCATCCGTCGTTTCTGGTACATCCGCCTCGGTACAAGCTTTCAGCAAAATGCTGCTTCCTAGGGCAGCGGTCCCATAAAGCAAAAATTTACGCCGTCCAAGTCGATGGGTCATCCTATTTTTCCACTCCTACTCGTATAAACTCGCTCCTATCAGAGCCTTGATATTAAAGCGATGTTCTCAGGAACAAATTGTATTTATCGATACCGAAAATTTACAACGATTCAAGGCTTCGACCTCTAATATTTAGTCTAAGCCAATTTGTGACAATGTTGCGATTTCTAACAATTGTGAGGTCGAGGGCTAACGGTAGCTTTATGCAGCTTAACATACCCTCTAAGCACCGGGTTAAGAGATGCATCAGTTCAGGGGTTTGATCGCCTCAAGTGCGATCGCCCACCCTGAACCCCCTCTGAAATATCGCTACAGTACCGGGACAAAACTACCAATTTTTAAACCCGATTAGCCACAATAAAATCAATCACCGCTTGCAGTCCTTCTTGAGTCTTCAAATTGGTAAACGTAAAGGGCCGACTGCCGCGCATTTTTTGGCTATCCCGTTCCATCACCCCTAAATCGGCCCCGACTAAAGGGGCCAAGTCAATTTTATTAATCACTAACAAATCAGATTTAGTAATTCCTGGCCCTCCTTTGCGAGGAATTTTATCCCCGGCAGCAACATCAATGACATAAATCGTGAGATCGACTAATTCTGGGCTAAAAGTTGCCGCTAAATTATCACCCCCACTTTCTACAAATATCAAATCTAAAGTAGAAAATCGCCGTTCCAGTTGGGCGATCGCCGCTAGATTCAACGAGGCATCTTCCCGAATCGCCGTATGAGGACAACCGCCGGTTTCTACCCCCATAATTCGCTCCTTTTCCAGGGCCTGCGATCGCACTAAAAATTGCGCATCTTCCTGGGTGTAAATATCATTGGTTACGACGGCCAAATTATAGCGATCGCGCATTGCCTTACACAACGCATCCACTAACGCTGTTTTTCCTGAACCCACGGGACCCGCAATACCAACACGAAATGAACTCATAATCAGGTTAAAGTTTAAAGTTATAGGTTATTTAGCAACAGGGCTTCAACTTCTAAATAATCGGGAATATTGAGTTTCATGCTGCATACTGGCTAAACTTAGCCCCCAAGTGCAACTACTGAGATCATCATCTTCTACCCTTAAAATTGTTTGAACTGCCGTTACAAGCTTCGGTTGTAAATTAAATAATAGCTGTTGTCCCGCCGTTTGCCCCAGAGGAATCAGTTTCACCCCAGCCCCAATAAAATTACAAGCCCAACTCTGTAAATATCCCAATAAAGCCACATCCGGGGGAATTTGCCAATAGGAAGCAGCAATCCCAAAGGCGATTGCAAAATTACACTCCCCCTCACTCAACGAGGTCACTTCAACTCGGTCCTCTAGCGGCCAAAGAGCTATTAATAATCGTAGTAAAGCATTTCCCATCTGCCAACTTTGTTGCCGCAATTCTTCCGTTTCTCGGGTTGCCGATGACCAGTGATTCCACTCTTTTACCTTCCCCCAATTCCCTGCCTGAGCTTCAGTTAAGCCTCTCACCATCACCGCTGCATCTAAAGAAATCGCCCCTTCTTGCAATTCCCACTCAATCCAATTTTGGAGGGTTTCTGCATTGTCAATAATGCCCTGTTCAACTAACATTTCTAACCCTTCAGAGTAGCTATAAGCCCCAACAGGTAATGCAGGACTCGCTAATTGTAACAAGGACAATAATGAAAAATTACTTATCATAAATCAAAGTATGATATTAGTTGAATTGTGAATTTTTAGGATATTCATTCGCGGCTTATTCCACCAATAGTTTATTAATTAAAACAGTCATCAATGACCATGAGGGGCGTGATACGCTCCTATTTCTGGATGAAAGGGTGCGGTTTCTTCTTGAACCGTTAATCCTAATTGTTCTACGAGAGTTTTTAAAACCGGGTCAACAGTCAACCGTAAATAATCCGGTTTAATTTCTAAAGGAACGTGACGATTTCCTAAATGATAGGCAGCGCGTAATAAATCCAGGGGAGTATTAGCAGTAACCATCAGGGTGGGTTCCGGTTTGGCGGTGACAAGAACCATAATGTTTCCCGAGTCATCGGTAAGGCGATCGCCCTGACTTAAGACAGTCCCTCGGGGTAACTTGAGATGAACCTCTTCTCCTTCCTCAGTTTCAAATCGATGGCGACTGCGCGTGCGATCGTCTGCGGTGAGGGAAAGGGTCAAAGCGATCGCCGCCTCGGGATCCGGTGGCAAACAGTGGGTTAAGGTCAACATTAGCAATAGATCAGCAGCAAACTGTCAACTTGTGGGATTGGGTTAGACCAAATCCTACCATTGGGGCGATCGCCTTTGAATCCAACCCTGATTTTTGTAAGGGATTTCCCTGGGGTTAAGGGACCAAAAACCCAGTTTCTTGCGGAATTTTTGGGACTTGTCACAGATAGGGTCAAGAAGCCGAGTTTTTCAACAGGGGTCTTACCTTGACTGTAAGAGGCGTTTTAGTGACGGTTCAAAAATTCCTGAAAAATATCTGCTAAACCCTCTAGCCAACTCAAAAAAAGCCTGCTACAATCATTTAATGTCAGTCATGCCGATGTAGCTCAGTGGTAGAGCACTTGATTCGTAATCAGGCGGTCGCGGGTTCAAATCCCGCCATCGGCTTTCATTAAAAATCGCTAAAATAGCATCCAAAGGCGATCGCCCGTCACCCAGGGCGAGTCTCTCAGCAGTCACCCTGCCCAGACTGACGCCTTGGACCTGAAACCCTGTAGGGCCATCCAAGCACATCGTATCCACAGATATAGCGGCAATGCAGACGTCCTATCTACTCTGAAACCCGGCATAATTGGGGTCAGAAACCGGGTAAAAATTACTCAAAACTATGGCTAAGATAGGATTGCGATCGCGTTTATTTTTATCCCATCTCCTCGTTTTAATGGTTGGGGTGACCGTCCTTGTAATTACCGGCAAACTCTCCTCCCCCCGCCTATTTATCGTTCACCTGCAACAACTTGAAGGGAAAGGATTTAACCTCCATTACGTCCGCACTTCTTTAGTCGATGTCTTTGAAACCACCTGGAATCGTGGCACATTTTGGTCTGTAATTGTGGGAACAACCGGGGCCGGTTTGCTCAGTTACTTTGTTGCCAAACGAATTACCAAACCCATGACTCTCATGGAACGAGTCACCCAAAAATTTGCCGCAGGAGAACTCCATCAGCGAATGCCTGCCAGTGAAATTCCTGAACTCAACCGCCTCAGTGCCAGTTTTAACCGCATGGCAGCCAGTATCGAAAATGTTGAACACCGCCGCCGGGAACTGATTAGCGATTTGACTCATGAATTGCGAACCCCCTTAACCATTATTCGCGGCAATTTGGAACAACTCGAAGATGGCACTCTGCCACCAGACCCCGATATTTATCACCGTCTTGCCAAAGAAACTCGGCGTTTGGAACGGTTAGTCAATGACTTGCAGGAACTCTCCAAAGCGGAAGCCGGTTATTTACCCATTGATTTGCAGCGGATGAATGTGCGTCCTTTATTGGAAACCTTAATCGAACGGTTTTCCGATTGGATAGTGGAAGAAAACCTCGTATTGCAATTAGACTGTCCTCCTCAACTCCCGTGGGTCATGGCGGACCCCGATCGCTTAGAACAAGTGCTGGTCAATCTTCTGGGAAATGCCTTGCGTCATACGGCGACAGGTTCGATTTGTCTGCGAACCTGGACCAGTGCTGGTTATCTGTGGATTGCCGTAATTGATACGGGGTCCGGTATCCCCCCGACTGAACTGCCTCATGTGTTCGATCGCTTCTGGCGCGGGTCCAGTGGCAGCAATGGCACCGGCATCGGATTAGCCATTTCTCGGCGGTTAGTGGAACTCCAAGGGGGTCAGATTCAGGTAGAAAGTGAAGTGGGAAAAGGCAGCCGGTTTCAATTCTCCCTTCCTTTAGCTTGAGTCAGTGGGGTGAATTTTTTCAAAAATCCGTTTAATTACTTCGGATAAAACCCTCTAACCGGGATTGAAGATAACCGGCTTCAGGGGGTTGTATAATCACTCAAGTCAAAGCCTTATCAAGGGAGTTTTTAAACGGAACTTAAGCCGTTGAAAAGGGGATAATCGTAGAACTGTGGGTCAACGCTTTGGGAAAATTTTTGAAAAATCTGATACAGCGGTTCAAACGATACCAACTGGTGACGGCTACCCGAACTATGATGTTCCTAAAGGACAAAGGACGGAATCAGGAATCAGGCGTAATGAAATAAAATGCATACCCTATTTTCTAAAAAATTGCATCTGTCTAAAGGATGACACTGGATTTATAGTCAAGATATAATAGAAACGTTTAGCGGAGTACCCTGTCATGACAATTGAGCCATCGACAAACCTGACTTGTGTAAAGACTAAATTTTATCAAGCCGATGAAGATGAGCCAGAGCCGAACCCCTCTGTGCTGTGGGAGGTGGAAAGACTGCGCCTGAAACTTGATAAATTTAAGCAAGAAAAAGCCAAACTACTCTGTACCCAAAAGACCTTAACGCTCCAAACACAGACCTTGAGCGCTTTAGTCTCGGAGTTGACGCAAAAATTAGAAGCCGAACGATGCGATCGCCAGCAGAGTGAATCTATATACCAGTTTCTGGTGATGAACTTGCTCCGAGAAAAGGCTGATTTAGAAATCATGCTCGATACGATCGTCGAACATTCTGACCTCATGGAAGAGTTATTGCATGAGCAGTGTATTCGCGATCCGTTAACGGGTTTATTTAACCGCCGGTATTTAGCTAAATCTTTAGAACGGGAACTGTGTCGGGCTCAACTCACTGAGCGATCGCTCGGTCTGATTATGCTAGATGTTGACCATTTTAAAAACTTCAACGATAGCTACGGACATGAGGCAGGGGATGTCGTTTTACGAGAACTGGGATGGTTACTCAAAACGGAAAGTGGTGCCCTTGATATTGCTTGTCGATATGGGGGAGAAGAGTTTATGGTTATTTTACCCGAAGCGACTTTAGAGAAGACTCAGCAACAGGCAGAGCACCTGCGCCAACAGGTTAAAGGCTTAAATTTGACCTATTTAGATCAAGACCTTCCTAGGGTCAGTATTTCCGTGGGTGTGGCTGTGTTTCCCCAACATGGGTTAAGCGGAACCCAACTCATGCAAGCAGCGGATGCGGCGTTATATCAGGGGAAGACCCAAGGACGCGATCGCGTGGTGATTGCCACAGTTTAAAAGCAGTAATCTTAACCAAGAAACCAAATTAAGGAAAGCCGATATTACCCCAATTAAATCTCCTAGTCATTAACCCTTACAAAAAATATGTTCCGACTTTATCAGATGAGTTGTTCAGGCAATTGTTATAAAATTCGTCTGCTCTTAACCCAACTACAAATTCCTTTTGAAATCATTGAAATTGATATTTTAAAAAAAGAAAGTCGCACCCCAGAATTTTTAGTTAAAAACCCTAACGGTCGGATTCCCGTTTTAGAAACGCCCGACGGTAAATTCTTGGCAGAATCTAACGCCATTATGTTTTATCTCAGTCAAGAGAGCGAATTTTTTCCAGCGGATAAATGGGAGCAAGCCAAAGTGATGGAGTGGCTATTTTTCGAGCAATACAGCCACGAACCCTATATCGCTACTTCTCGCTATTGGATTACTCTTTTAGGAAAAGCGGACGAATATCGCGAGGCTCTTAATCAAAAAAAAGAACCCGGTTATGCCGCTTTGCGAGTCATGGAAAAACACTTAGAAAAAAATCGGTTTTTTGTAGGCGATCGCTACACTATTGCTGACATTGGTTTATTCGCTTACACCCACGTGGCTCCAGAAGGAGGCTTCGATTTAACCCCATTTCCCGCAATCCAAGCTTGGATACAACGAATCATGACTCAACCGCGATATCTCAGCATTAAAGATAATGGTTAATTGTTAAGGGATTTCCATAAAAAAAGTTCTGCATTAGAAGTTTTGCAAAATTGGAAAAGCCCCCCTTTTTAAGGGGGGTTGGGGGGATCTCTCCGAGAAGATTTTATTGGTTGGAATACCCTAATAGAACCTTTTTAACCTACCCAATGTAGGCTAAAAAAAAGTTGGCTCTGTTAGGAAGTCTTATAAACTGTTCCCCAACAGAGCCAAATAAAAATGATTGAAATAAGTTAAACTCAGTGCTAATTAATTACTAGCTTGGGAAGGGAAAGCACCCGGTTGTACTGCCAAAGTCATGGGTTGACCATTGCGAATCACTTGCATTTGTAATTCGCCCCCCACACGACTGCGTTCTACCTGCTGTTGTACCGCATTGGCATCCGCCATCGGTACCCCATTAATCGAAACAATTACATCACCGGCGCGGAGTCCACCACGAACCGCAGGAGAATCCGGCATAACTTGAGCAATTAAAATGCCTTTGTCTTCGGTAACCGTTAACCCGGCATTGGGATTATTGTTAATTTCATTTTTGAGTTCTGGAGTCAACTGCACCATTTGAATGCCGAGATAGGGATGTTGAACTTCCCCATTCGCGATCAATTGTTGAGCAATATCTTGAGCCCGATTAATGGGAATAGCAAATCCCAAACCTTGGGCACCTTGAATAATCGCGGTATTCATGCCAATGACTTCACCGCGCTGATTGAGCAAGGGACCGCCGGAGTTACCCGGATTAATTGCCGCGTCAGTTTGAATAAAATTCACCCGCTTATCGGGGACCCCCACTTGAGAACTCGATCGCCCGGTGCCGCTAATAATGCCCACGGTTACCGTATTATCCAAACCGAGGGGATTGCCGATCGCGATCGCCCATTCACCGGGTTGCAATTGCTCTGAATCTCCCACAACCGCTGTCGGCAAATCGGTCGCCTCAATTTTAATCACCGCCACATCCGTGACTGGATCGGCCCCCAGAACTTGCCCGGTAAACGAGCGACCATCTTTGAGGGTGACTTCCACCGTATCCGCACCAGCAACGACGTGGGCATTGGTGAGAATTTGTCCATCCTTACTCATAATAAACCCCGAACCCGTCCCCCGCTCTACGCGCTCTTGAGGTTCAATCGGCAATCGGGACCCAAAAAATTGCCGGAAAAATGGATCATTAAACGCATCGGGAATTTGGGTGGTCACGGTACGCGAGGCATTAATTCGGACCACCGCCGGACCCACATTTTGCACCACCTCAGTAATAAAATTACTGTCTGCGATCGGCAATCTGGCCTGAACCACTGGGGTTGTCGTTTGGACTTGAGCGGGAGAGGCCGCCCTAACCGGGGGTGAAACCAGAGTTTGTCCATTCAGAAATTGGGTTGCGGACCAAGTAGCACTCGCACCGAGGAGAAAGATAGAAAAATAGGTAAGGGGTTTTTGCCAACCGGGGGCCGACCCCTGATGAGCAGAATGCTTCAATGGTTCTGAGGGGGTATTGAACTGATCCTGTGTTGTTTTCATTCGGGATAACTCCTGCTGCAAAACTCCTGCATTACCTTAAAAATCGAACGTTCTTGCTTGCAGTCGGGATAATATAGCTCGGGGAAATCAATCAGGAAGAATCTAGGAAAAAGCTGCCTGCTTTTATGTCCAAGTTAGACCCAGAGGGAACCGAGTCCGACTTCCTGAAGGATCTAGACTCGCTATTTTATAGACCGTTCTAGCATAAAGTCAAGACCGGCATCAGCACGGGTTGAGATCGTTTCAACCGGGTTAAAGGGCTGACTATTTTTAATGTAAAAGGTAGATATGACGAGGATGTGACGAGGATATCGCAGGGTTGTGGATCGGGTTGAGGGGCTGGGAATTAGGCGGTAACTAGGGGACAGAGAGATAATTGAAGTCCCTAGAGTGGCGGGATTTGTCAAGAGCGTGCAGACCAGATTATTCTGGAAAGGGCTATTCTGCTATGGAAGGGCTGGGAGAGGCTTTGTTTGATAACCTGGAATCGTTCTTTAAACCTGAGTTCATCGCACGAAAGGGCGATCGCCATCCCTATGATGGTTGGTCGTTAAACCTGCGTGACCCCCAGGTAATTCAATCTTTGATGCCCCAATGGGGATGGGCGTACCACCACTATTTTCGGGTACAAACCGACGGATGGCATCACGTTTTACCCGAGGGAAAAATGCTGGTGGTGGGTTCTCACAACGGGGGACTCGCGGCACCGGATATGTTTATGTTTATGTATGATTGGTTCCTTCGCCAAGGGTTTGAGCGCCTCAGTTATGGACTGATGCACCCGACGGTTTGGGATATCTTTCCTGAGATGGTGGTTCGTCAATTGGCTGAATGTGGGGCAGTGCGGGCGCATCCCAAAATGGCGATCGCGGCCTTACAAAAGGGAGCAACCGTTCTAGTCTATCCGGGAGGTGCAGAGGATGTGTTTCGACCCCATCACCTTCGAGATAAAATTTATTTTGCAGGCCGCCAGGGGTTTATTAAGTTGGCCCTGCGGGAAAATGCCCCGATTTTACCGATTATTTCTTATGGCGCTCACGACACCCTATTTGTGATGGCGGATATTTACAAACAAATGCGCCAGTTGCATGAAGAGTGGGGGATGCCTTGGTTATTTGGGATTGATCCGGTGGTGTTTCCGATTTATTTGGGTCTGCCTTGGGGGATTGCCTTTGGACCTTTGCCGAATTTTCCTCTACCGGCGCAGATTCATACCCGGGTTTGTGCGCCGATCGCCTTTGAGCGGTATGGACGAGAAGCAGCCAGCGATCGCGAGTATGTCAATCAATGCTATCAGTTGGTTTGTACTCAGATGCAACAGTCTTTGGACCAGTTAATTGCGGAAGTGGGCGATCGCTCATAGGTTGCCGGTGAGTTTATCGGAGTGCCAGGAAGAGACTAATCAGGGCGATCGCGACCACGGCGATCGCCCCCGGATGTCTCCTCACCCATCGATTCAGAGCCGAAAAGGACCCCACCTGAGAATAGGGCGTTTGAATCACCGGGACCAGAGGCTGAGATTTATCGTGATAAAGCGTACAGGTTTTGGCGTAGGGTCGCTGGGGATAGTTGCAGGTATCGTCCTCATGGTACGTGCAACTCTCGCATAAAAACTCGTCTGAGTGGGCCTGATGCAGGGGAATACCCGGGTGACCAAACCCTTTGAGCGGGGTTTGACAGTAAGGACATTTGAGAGCTTGATCCTCAACAGATTGATGGCACTGCGGACAGTCAGACATGATGGCAAACGGGGGTTTGATCCGGTAAGGGGCTAATCCATGAGTGCGGGTTTCCTCACTCTATAGATTAGCCCCTGATTTTATCCTACCCTAAGTATCTGGGCTAAAGGCAGTCTGCCTCAGAATGGAAACCCTACAACCGATGAGGTAGAACAGCCGCAGAATCAAGATACGATATCCCACAATAGAAGAGTGGGCCAAAATAGAGCCAGCGATCGCACGCTTTAGAAGGCCCGCGCTATCGTAGATGATATTTTCACAACCCCAGTCAGAGGAAAACAATAAAACAATATGGATGCAAATAATTTGCTCAAGCAACTGCTATTAATCGGCATCGGTACCACCTCTCTAGTCGCCGAGAAAATCAAAGAGGTTAGCGATCAGTGGGTCCAGGATGGCAAACTCAATCCTGACCAAGCGAAACATTTTGTAGACGATCTCATGCAGCAGATGAAATCCGAACAGGGGAATTTTGAAACCCAGGTCCAGCGCCAGATTCGCAACGTTATGCAAGACCTGGGAGTACCGCGCCAAGCGGAAATGGACGAACTCAGAGGACGCCTCGATCGCCTAGAACGTCAAATTCGGGATTTAGAAAATAAGCAGTGGCGGTAAGTCCGTTGACTCCCCTCATCGGATACTCAATTCAGAAAACCGGGACGACCCGGGGACATTTGGCGTTAGAGTAGGGATCAGGCTACAATCGCTCGGTTGTCAATCCCTAACCAAACGATTGGAGCCATAAGAGGCTACTCAGGAGGACTGATTTTGCGAGAAATTTTAATCAGCTTGGGGGTGATGCTGGCCTGCGTTTTGGTGCTGGTGGTCGCTCAGTTTACCGATCGCTCAAGTCAGGCGATCGCGTCCAACCTTAACCCGACTCAAACAACAACTGAAGTACCAATGCCCAGCAAATCCCTGCTGGCGCAACGGTTGACCGCTCAGACGCAAATCGCCAGCGCTGACACCACACAACAGGAGACAACGACAACTATGGTAACAACACCTTCGGGTCTGAAATATACGGAAATCGCCGAAGGAACCGGCGCAACCCCTCAAAAAGGGCAAACCGTTGTAGTTCATTACACCGGAACCTTAGAAGATGGCACAAAGTTTGACAGTTCCCGCGATCGTAATCAGCCCTTTTCCTTCAAACTCGGCGTCGGTCAAGTCATCAAAGGTTGGGATGAAGGTCTCTCCACCATGAAAGTTGGCGGACGTCGCGAATTAGTGATTCCCGCAGAATTAGGCTACGGTGCACGCGGTGCCGGTGGCGTTATTCCCCCCAATGCCACCTTAATTTTTGATGTAGAACTGCTCAGAATCGCTGGATAATAGTTCCCCGATTTCTAACCTTACATCGTCAGGACACGGCTGCTGCCGTGTCCTTAATTTATATCAATTTGGATGGCAACCTGTACCGATTCCGCCACGCGATAGGCTAAAGGTGGAGGAACCGCATTACCAATTTGTCCTAATGCCATGTAAACGACTCCCTCGATCCTCCAAGATTCTGGAAATCCTTGAATCATTGCACAGTCAGCTATGGACAATCGAAAATGACCATTTTTCGCCACAAATAAATGAGCTTGTTCTCGATTTGCAGCCACGCCATTGGGCCAGATTTGTAGTTTCTCCCAGGTTTTTTGAGCGGAAACACTACTCAATACTGAAGTGGTATGTCGGGGTCCAGTCAGTCCACTTCTAATCGTCGGTGCTAAAGCATCAAAGCCAATATCCGGTAATCCTAATGCTTCTCGAATCCCCATACATCGAGGGAGTTGGGAAGGCTCTCTCGGGGAAAATAAATCCAACTGTATAGCTTGATTTGGACCTCTATCTTTCCCACTTTCCCAGTAGTGAGTCGGTTGAGGCGGCTGATATTTTTTTGCCATTTTATCCGTTTTAAATCCAACAAAAAAAACACGCTTGCGAATTTGTGGAATTCCAAAATCGGGGGCTGACAAAATAAATTTAGATAAATGATAGGTTTCACTGAGGGGTTTTTCTATTTCTTCCTCTACATAAGAATTGAACTTTTTTCCCAGTAGTGCCGTGACATTTTCGGCAACAAATGCTAAGGGTTGAATTTCCAAGACAGCGCGAACGAATTCGGAAAACATATCCCGGCGATCGGCTTTTCCTTTTTGATGACCGGCCACGGAAAAAGGCTGACAAGGAGGACCGCCATGAATCACATCAACTAACCCACAATAACTGCGCCAATTGATTTGGGTGACATCCCCTGCTTCCCCAGCAAACACAGTCCAATGCGGGCGATTTTGAGTTAAGGTTTTACCGGCCTCTGGAAGAATATCATAGCTGGCAACATGAGTAAAACCCGCGCGATCAAACCCTAAATCTAAACCCCCTCCGCCACTGAACAAAGACAGCGATCGCAATCCATGAAACGGCAATTGCGGCATCAAGTCTTCCGGATACAACGTCGGCACATTAATCAAATGAATCGGTTTCGGTCCCTCTCCCCGCAATGCCTTCGCCTTCGCCTCACTCGATGCCTGAGAACGGTTTCGATAAGTAACTAGCCAAAATTAATTACATAGTTTTCCCCAAATTCTTAGAGAATTGTTTCAATGGAGTTTACGAGGGATCCCCAACATGAATAAGCATCTAAATTGAGCCATTCATATTTAATAAACCGCCACAAAATTTCAATTAGATTCAAATGAGGAGAATAAGTAGGT
>NZ_JAMXFC010000047.1 GCF_025370755.1 Laspinema sp. D2d
AGCATTCTGGCTATATGGGATAGTTGAACCGGAAACAGGCTGGCACTTTACCCAAGAGTACGAAAAGCTTAACAGTAGAAACTTTCAAGCCTTTATTGATGCAATCTCTGAACAACTCGGTGATACCATTGCGGTGATTCAACTAGATGGCGCATCCGCCCATAGAGCTAAAGCCTTGGAATGGCCTGAGAATTTAATTCCAGTGTTTCAACCGCCTCACAGTCCCGAACTCAATCCGATTGAGAGGCTATGGGAATTCCTCAAGAGCCTCTGGAAAGGGGAGAACTTTGCCTCGCTCCAGGAGTTACGCGAGCGTGTGACTAAAGAACTAGAAATGCTCACCCCAGAACAAGTCCAATCTTTAACATCTTACAACTTTATCCTCGATACGTTATTAGCTACTAAGTTTGAGCCGACTGAGTTTCATCTTGTGCAGGCTTAAATTTAATTGGTATAACTTATAAGTATTATAATGAAAAAGCTGATAAAAGACGTAGCCGAAAGTTTTCAAAATTTCTAAATCCATAGCCTTGTGCCGTGGCTCTTCGACGACACTAAAATTGCAGCCGGGGGACCTATAAATAAGTGATTTTCTCAAAACAAGGAAGGTCTCGTACTACGATTGGACGATTTTGATTGATTTCGGTGGTATAACTTTGACATACAGGACAGTATGTTCCTAAGTTGGTCAATTTAATCTTTATGCAAATCCCATCTTCTAGCATTGTAAATTCTCTAACGGTCACTTCAGGTAAGCCCAGTATTAAATTGAGATGATTTTCCATAAACCGAAGCTCAAAAATTTTTAGGGTGAAATGGGGAGTTCCACAAAACAGCTAAATTTTATCAGTTTAGGGCTTCACTTTAAGTCAGGTAACTAAATTTAATGATTTTTTCAAGATTTGGCCGAGTTATAAGACTTTTTTTTTAGCATGAGGAGCTATAAGGCTTCATTTATATAGGTTTTAGCTTCTAATTTTATGCGCCGACTCATAGTTGATTAGATAAATTTATCAACACAAGTCCTGAAGAGCCGACCCCAGTTATCTCAAATCCGCTTATCAGCTAGGGAAAAAACCCCTTTTAATTGGCGCAAGTGATGACAATACGCCCAACCGGGCGATCGCCCATCAAACAAAGACAGTTCAGCAGGGAGTTTAATAGTTCCAGTTCACCCAGTATAAGCATTTCATCCCCTTATGACTCGCAACCCGCTAAGTAGCGCTAAAAGTAAATTTCTCCACTATCTAGCTTATCCTGAAGTTTATTTTTAACGTTGTTGGTTGAACCCAACCCCTGCAATAAATCATCTAAGTTTTTATATAAAAATTTAGGGCGGCGCTGGCTAATCTTTTCAATTGTATTTTTCCTCATACCACTACCCTTAAATGCTTGTATCAGGTCATCCAAACTGGCCGTATTAATATTAATTCCAGACTTTTTGATAAGGGTTTCTGGGATTTTGGGGGTAGATTCTACCTCGGTCGGGGTCACATCTACCGAGTTGATTTCTTTTGCAGTTTCTGGATCGGTTGCTATAACCTGGGGATGGGAAGGCACTAATACCACCGATTCTATGTGAGTTAAATTGTTAGTAATACCGGGTTCTAGCGGTTTTAAAACTTTCGATTTATCTCCTGAATTTTGTGATTGCATTTCTGGTTCCTTCGGTAAGGGATAAAACACAATCTCAGTATTTTTAATTTTCAGTTCAAGAAGATTGGGGCAGCCCGGAGCAAATAAGTAAGCTAAATCAGGGGGAGATTTTTTTCCATAAAACCGAACGTCAGCTAACCAGGCCTTAAATGTTGTAAAGTGGCTGGTTAAAAGCTCATAGTTTTTAGCTTCACCAAAGGCTTTGGCAATTACATCGCCATTATGCCTTAATTCGGCGTAACCATCAAAATTGTGACCCTCTAAATTCGTTGTAGTTTGTGCTATGATAAGCTTATAGCCTTGTTTACCAGAGAACCGCTTCCATTGTTGATGCCCCTGGTAATTGAAGGGACCACTAATCGGACTTGGTGCGTTCCCTAATTGTTGACTCCATTTTTGAATACAGAGTTCTTCTAGTTTAATTCGTGACTGAAATTCAAATTGGTTAAAGGATTTATCGTGATGTTTGAAATATTTTTGATGAATTTGTAAAACTTCACTTCCATATCGCTGACAAAATTCCCTCAAACTATTAAAATCTGTTCCAGCTTTTAAGTCAATACTCTGAACCTCTTTTTTAAATTCCGGAAAATCTTTATAGCCTTGATAGGCACTATAAAGCCGGTTATCAATTTTAGCGCGAATTTCCTCACACTCTTGGTTTCTAAATCTAACTAATCGGATTTCTCCAGGATAAACTCGACTTTTTAAAGCTGGATTCTCCTTGATGAATTTTTGGACATCATCGGATAAACCCGAAATATACAAGCCTAATGGTAACTTTCCTTGATAGTCATCTTCAATTTGGTTAATTAAATGCCGAAAGGTATTAACGGCATCTTTGGACCTCTCACTCTGATAAAGTGAATCTAGCTCATCAATCAAGAAAAATAAGTAAAATCCTTGATTTTTAAAGTGTTGGACTATTTCTAGAAACGTTTCAAGGAGGTCACAACCTGATTCAATTAATAATTTATCAAGTTTTGTTTTAACAGCGCCACTTTTTTTGGAAGTTACAATGAGATTAACCAAGTTTAGTTCTTCAGGAAATAATTCTTCCAAGGAACGGGCCGCTGATTGCTTAAAACGAGGTTCCAGAGTTTCAATTAATGCAATCTTAAAGACTTCACTAATCAAATGCAAATAAAATTGACGGCTAAATCCCTGTGAGCTAAAACTGGTTAATAAGTTGTTTAAATTAGTATAAATTGGGATAATGATTCTACCTGTATCGGAATGATTGGCCTCCAGTCTTTGCTGAATATAATTCAAAATAGCGGTTTTTCCACTTCCCGCGTCTGCTGCAATCATTCTAAAGATAAAGTTTTGGTGCTGAAAACAAAAGTTCAAGTCATCTTCAATTAGCTCAGTAATCGTGCTAATGGGATAACCCGATAGACTCTCAGCTTGGTTACATAGAGGCCCTTCTGAACCGGGCCGCTTTACTTCACGGTCAATCCAGATTTCCTCAACAAGCTTTAAACCCTTTTTAACTTGAAGAAGGAAATCGGTGATAGCTTGTTTTTGTCCTGCATTTTCTGGCATAATTGCTCATCCAAAACTACTCAATCCACTGAAGATTTTTATCTTCTCGTCCTTGAACTGCTGAAATTAAGTTTTCTTCCTGTAGACGCTTGTAGTATCGCTGAACCAAGTCTTCTGAGAGGTTATACTCCTGAGAAAATTTCTGGAGAATCTCTTTTTCCCGCATCACATAAGTTCCGGCCAAAGACTGACGTTTCAATTCTTCAAAAAAGAATTTCTTGAATTGTTCCAGAAATTCTTCAAAACCTAAATCTGTCTCGTGACTGATTTTTCCCATTCTACCGAAAGAAGCCGCAAGTTTTAGGCAAGCCATGAGAGCATTCACAACTCGGCTTCCTTTGACCGTCGTGAACTCATAGTCTGTAGTTTGAAGATTTGTAACTAATGCCTCTTTTCCCGAGAGGGAAACGGTCACACGCCGCAATTTGGGTGAGTCTAAAAATTTTTGTTCAAGTAACGACTCGCAGATAGTCCCGGCTTCAGTACGATAAGACTTAGGGAGATATCTTTTCACCGTACCCTGGGTGACAGACTTCTGTTCTTCTTCGGTATAAGCAAAAGCATACAGAAGATAGAGCAACTCTCCCGTGGATAAGTTTGCCATGAAACTAGACTCCGATGTGTATTTTAGGCTGAGACAAGCCACAACAATTGGGATTATAACAGATCAGCCAGCTTATGAGTTCCTAATCTAGCAATCCTACATGATTTGTAACAAAGCCAGCGAGCAAGATGCGATCGCACTCTGATTTAAAACTAAAACCCCGGTTGTTTAAACAACCGGGGTTTTCCATAACTCACTTATGTCGTACTCGCCCTTAAACCAGAGCGGGTTGAGGGACTGAAATTGCTTCGCCGGATAAACTGAAGGCTCGGGATTCGGTAATCTTAACTTGGACTAACTGTCCCTTTAACTGATTGATATCCCCAGTGAAGAAGGTGAGGCGGTTGCCTCTTGTTCTTCCCATCACTTGCGTGGGGTCTTTGGCATTCTGTTCCTCGACTAGGACCTCTTCAATTCTTCCTAGATACCGCTCCGATCGCTCGGCGGCTTTGATAGATACTAAGTGATTCAACCGTTGCAGGCGATCGCTTTTCACCTCTTCACTCAACTGATTCTCCCACACTGCCGCTGGTGTCCCGGGACGGGGGGAATAAGCCGCAGTATTGAGCATATCAAAGCTAATTTCTTCTAACAGTTTCAGGGTGTTTTCAAACTGTGCCTCGGTTTCCCCAGGGAAGCCGACGATCGCATCGGCACTGATAGAAGCATCGGGCATATAGTGGCGAATCATATCGATAATTCGGCGATATTTTTCATGGGTATAACCCCGCGCCATTGCCTTTAAGACTTCATTATCCCCCGATTGAAACGGGATATGAAAATGTTCGCAAACCTTCGGCAATTCCTGACAAGCTCGAATTAATCTCTCGGTGAAATAGCGGGGGTGAGAAGTGGCAAAGCGAATCCGTTCAATTCCCGGGACATCATGGACGAAATAGAGCAAATCCGTGAGGGTATGTAAATTCCGTCCCTCCGGTGTAGTTCCCGGTAAATCTCTGCCGTAGGCGTCGATATTTTGACCGAGTAAGGTGACTTCTTTGTATCCCTGGCGTCCGAGTTCTTCCATTTCGGTGCGGATCGCTTCTGGGGTGCGGGATTGTTCGATACCACGCACCGAGGGTACAATGCAATAGGTGCAGCGTTCGTTACAGCCGTAAATTACGTTCACCCAGGCGGTAACTTGGCTTTCCCGGCGCGGTTTGGTGATATCCTCCATGATATGCACCGCCTCGGTCGCTACCACTTGGTTCCCGGCGAACACCTGTTCGAGCAAATCCTCTAGGCGGTTGGCGTGTTGGGGACCCATGACCATATCTAATTCGGGGACCCGTCGCAGTAGCGCTTCTCCTTCCTGTTGTGCCACGCAACCGGCAACGATGAGGGTGAGGTTGGGTTGTTGGAGTTTGCGTTTCGCTTGCCTGCCTAGGTAGGAATAAACTTTGTGCTCGGCATTATCCCGAATTGAGCAGGTATTGTAGAGGATGAGGTCGGCTTGGTTGGGGTCTTCGGAAAACTGGAACCCCATATTTTCCAGGATACCTGCCATGCGTTCGGAGTCAGCTTTGTTCATCTGACAGCCGAAGGTGGTAATGTGGTAACGACGAGGAATAGAGGACATAATGTGCTATTTTTCGCAAATGAACGGGCCTTTGGGGTCTATGTCAGTCTGGCCCTCGACCGGCTATGGGCAGCGCGGGGAAAGCCATGACTCGGATGCAAACATAAACTATTATTATAAAGCTTGCTGTCAATTTTACCCACTAGGAATGGAAATCAAAATCCTATGATTCAGGAGCGATCGCAATATAAGGAAACTTGGAACAACCTCGCCGCGAATATGGATGAGGCTAAACTCTATGTAGCCGGACATACGGATGAGGCCGAATTAGACCGTACAGGACTAAATACGGTGAATCGAATTGAGAATTTTATCGGCATCCAACCGGAAGATATTTGTTTAGAAATTGGTTGTGGGGTGGGTCGAGTTGGCAAGTTTTTAAGTCCGAAATGTCAAAAATGGATTGGCACCGATATTTCGGCAAATATGCTCCAATATGCCGCGCAACGTCTGGAAGGATTGGATAATATTGAATTAATTGAATTGAGTGGGGTAGGATTACAAGAAATTGCGGCTCATTCCATTGATTTGGTTTACTGTACGGTGGTGTTTATGCACCTGTATGAGTGGGACCGTTATCAGTATTTAAAAGAAGCATTTCGCGTGTTAAAGTCCGGGGGACGCTGCTTTTTTGATAATGTAGATTTGACCTCCAATCATGGATGGGAGGTGTTTATGACGGGGTATTCTTATCCCCTTGACCAACGTCCAGCCTATTTGAGTATGTGTTCGACGGGGGAGGAATTAGAAACTTACGCGAAGCGATCGGGCTTTGTCGAGATTAAAATCCATCGTTGGGGAGATGCGCGCGTCGGGGTTACAGGGATAAAACCGTGAGGGAATCAATAGATAGAGCAGTTTCTGTACCGTATAAGTCCAGAAACTCCGATATCTCAGGATTATTCCCTAATTTCCATCGAAGGGGTGGGGTTAAACCTACGCCTTCGAGAGTCCCCGGTATTAAACCCTGTGACGTTTTTGCACTTTTAAATCAGTCCTTAATATGAATCCCCTTTTTAAACAAATCCAAGCAACTCTGATTAACTTAATTGCTCAAGGAGTGGCACTGATACCAGCCATTTTAATTGCTTTGCTGGTGTTAGGTCTAACTTGGTATGCTGCCAATATGGTGCGTCGCGTGACGATGGCGGCAGGACGGCGAATATTAAAGAATAAATCCCTCCGAATGTTAATGGTTCAAACGGCTTATGTCGCGGCATGGTCCGTGGGAATTATTGTAGCCTGTGTTCTGGCTTTTCCAGGTTTGGCCTTGGGCGATATTATTGGGTTACTGGGGTTAAGTTCCGTTGCGATTGGGTTTGCCTTCCAAGATATTTTTAAAAATTTCCTAGCTGGAATTTTACTGTTATTACAGGAACCCTTTAAACTGGGGGATCAAATTGTTGTGGAAGGATATGAGGGAACGGTGGAGGAAATTGCGATTCGTTCGACGCAAATTCGCACCTATCAAGGGGAACGAGTTGTCATTCCGAATGCGGTGGTTTTTACGAATGTGGTGCAAGTTAAAACCGCGTTTTCTCATCGGCGCACGGATTTAGAAATAGGGGTGGATTATAATACACCCTTACCGCAGGCAGTCGATACGCTTTTAAAGACGGTATCCCAAGTTCCGGGGGTGTTATCGAAACCAGAACCAGAAGTCGATATTGTGGGGTTTGGAGAGAGTTCAATTGATATGATGGTGCGATATTGGACGGAACCGGAACGACCCTCAGTAAGACGGATTCAAACTAAAGTGGCGATCGCCTTAAAAGAGGCTTGCGATCGCGCCAATATCAATATTCCCTATCCTGTCCGCACCCTGTATTATTATGACCAAGAAAAGTTTGGCGATAATAGTCCCGTTTCCGGAAATGGCGATCGCACCTAAGTCCATAAAGGGGGGATTTCTAGTTTCCGCGTAGCATTCGTCCTTGGATGACTTTCCAGGTAGCTGGGGTGACTTCCGAGGCCGCATCATAGCAGCGAACAATCAACCCATTGGCATAAAAATAATCCCCTAATGCCTGATTTTCTTCGGGGGATAATTTCAAGCGATCGCTGGACAAATTGAGGGCGGTTAGCCAACTGTGACGAATGCGATCGCGAAACTCATAATGCACTTGATAGGCCGCATTGGTATCAGGAATCTCCGTTTGCAGAGCTTGTAAAGTGGCGATCGCCTCCTGACAATCTTTAAAAATTCCCACCTCTTCTACCAATCGAGTTAGAATACTAACAAAGGCCAAATCTCGGGCGCGATCCAAAGCGAAATTGCTGGGAGCATCGAGTAAACAATCGAGGTCCAGAACCAGTTGACGAGCGCGATCGCGGGCCAATTTTCGGGCCAGTTCCCGCGTCAATTCTCCAGCGGATTTTTCCACATCTAAGGGGCGATCGCAAATAAACGCCAAATTTTTGGTAAAATCCTCTGCTAACCGGCCTGCACGAGTAATCAGTTCAGATAAATTGAACCCCAAAATTTCGCAGAGATTCAACGCCACATTTTCAGGAGATTCTACTTCCCCCCGCTGCTTCAATTGGCGAGCAAGGCTATCCGTAGAATAGGGACTTTCCGCCGATAAATCCGGTTCTAAGGTGGCATTTAAGGCCCGCACTAGAAACAGCGCTGCCGTCCTTTTCGCCGCCAGGGAAAGCGTCCCCCTATCGTCCTCCGTGGATTCAGAAGCCCATCGCAAGAGCGATCGCAATTTACTGGTTTTCAGGTACTTTTGAGCCGATGATTCCATTAAAATCAGTAATTTATCCGCTGTGGGGTAGCGAATCCCTGACACAAATAAAAAGATTTCTTGCCAATGGCGCAAGGTCATATTTTTCGCGGAAATTTGAGCGGCTAAATAATAGGTATCGATATAAATAGCCGTAAAATATTCTTGCCAAGTTACTTGAGTAAAGGCAAAGCGGTCCGGCCCAATTTGCAGCAGTAAACCGGACCGCAACGCGATTTTTTCCAGCATTTTCTCAACCCGATAGCGGTTCTCCGCAATGGTAGGAGTTAAAGATACTGCTGGATTTTTATTCGAGGGATGATTGGCTTTTTCATTTGGATTCGTGGGAACTATTGTCAAGGAGTTTTTACGCGCTGAGGTTAACGTAGTCGAATTTTTATTGGTATTGTCCGTGGCATTAGAATTAACATTAGTGGGTACAGAAAAGGGAAAATACTCATCTTTATGTAAATCCAACAAATGCACAGGAATCCGACTGCTTAAATCGGCCCCAGAAAACACCGAACGTTCAGCGATCGCACTTCGGAAGGCTAATTGAGCCAGCCACAATTTTGCCAATTCCCGATTCATTTCCAGACTCGGCGACACTTCCGGAGTCGTGGCAATATTTCCCGCAGCTTCTAGTAAAATGTGAGAAGTTCGTAGATAAAGCGTTGCCCGATTTTCCGGTAGAGCGTGAGTCCGGTCATACACCAAGCAGAGCAAGGTAAGTGAGAGGGGGAATTCAGCCAAAGAGCGGGCGTGAGCATTTTCGGGGCGTTCTAAATCCGCCCGGAGTAAGTCACCACTGGGGGTTGTAGCAGACGGAGTGTTATACCATTGTCGGATCAAACTCGCCTGTTGTCCCTCGTCTAACGGCGCGATCGCCACCGGATGAAAACTGCGCCAGTGATGGTTAACAACCCCGGGTCGGGAACAAGCTATATATCTATTTTTGGGATAAGTTTGTATAAACCCTTCCAGACGAGCGATCGCCTCAGCCATCACAAACGAGGGAATGGTATGCAAATCATCCAGTAAAATTAAGCATCGCCCTTGAGCCAGTGCCTCTCGAACCAGTCGATCCGCAGCGGGAAAACTACAGCGCCGAAACTCATCCGCGATCGCCGTTTCAATTTCCCCTTCCCCACCACTCAAGGTTTTAACTGGAATAAACACCGGAATATACCCGCGCCGAACCACCCCCCCGAACCGAGTTCCCCGTAGGGCTTCTAGGCCGATTTTCCTCAGTAAGACAGACTTTCCCGAACCCGGGGAACCCCAGATCATCACCCCATCCCGTTCATTGATCACCGCGATCGCAGATTTAGGAGTAGACTCCACTGGGGAAGCATTCGGGTTCGTCATTCCTGGCTCATCCATCTCCCTCACCTGCATATCCACATAGAGAGATTCTAACGGCACGGGATCGCGAGTTCCTAACAAATCAATCGTCGCATACCGTTGGAGATAGAGGTTGACATAAGTCTCCGAAGCAGCAGCGATCGCCTCCTTCGTTTTTTTATCCGGAGTTCGGGGAAAAATACCCAATAATTTGCTCTTATCTTCCAACAGCGTATCTGTTGCAATTTGAGCAATATTGGTAGCGGCATCTGCAACAATCGTTTTTCGTGGAATCATCATATTAAAAATTTGGGTCTAATCTAGGATTAGCCCTATTATGAGCTTAATGTTTGATAGTCTTATTCTCGCAAAAGTTAGAAAATTCGACAAGAGACCCCAACTCGCTTTTCAGATAGGGTTCTAACCGATAACCAGTGAAACCCACAAATAAACGGTTCCACTGGTTAAACCCCACTTCCGAACGACCCCAAGTCTTAAACCACTGCCACCGCTTTACTGGCAAAAATTTTCTCGATCGCCTCTTCAACCACCTTATCTGGCGTTGAAGCACCGGATGTCACCCCAATCACCAGGGGTCCGGGCGGTAGCCAATTTTCGGCAATTTCTAACTCTTGATGCAAAGGTTTATGTTCGATGCGATTTCCCGGGAGAATCCGACTCGCACTATCAATATGATAAGACGGAATTCCTCGATCAATCGCAATTTGTTGTAACTGCGTCGTATTCGAGGAATTATACCCGCCAATCACCACGATCGCATCCACTTGATCCTCGACCAAATCCAACATGGCATCTTGACGTTCTTGGGTGGCATCGCAGATCGTATTAAAGGCCAAAAAATGCTGATTTAAGTCTGCGGGACCATATTTTTTCATCATCGTCCGTTCAAACAACTTGCCCATTGCTTCCGTCTCACTTTTGAGCATCGTGGTTTGATTCGCAATGCCAACTTGTGCTAAATCTCGGTCCGGGTCAAATCCGGGCGAAACGGCTTTACTGAATTTTGCCATGAACTCAGCTTTATCCCCACCATTGAGAATATAATTAGCAACATATTCCGCTTCGGCCATATTCAATACAATTAAATAAGTTCCGGCAAAAGAACTGGTTGCCAGGGTTTCTTCATGCTTATATTTGCCATGAATAATGGAAGTGTAATTGCCTTTTTTATGTTTTTCTACACTATTCCAAACTTTAGAAACCCAAGGACAAGTAGTGTCTACAATTGTGCAGCCTTTTTCATTGAGTAACTGCATTTCTTGAACCGTGGCACCAAAGGCCGGTAAAATCACCACATCCCCCGGTTGAACCACTTCAAAATCTTTTTTCCCTTCATCAACGGGGATGAATTCAACATTCATCTCTTGGATATGTTGATTAACGCTGGGATTGTGGATGATTTCATTGGTAATCCAGATGCGTTCCGTGGGAAAATGCTGACGAGTTTCGTAGGCGATCGCCACGGCGCGTTCGACCCCCCAGCAAAATCCAAATGCTTGGGCGAGACGGATAGTAACCTCGCCACGAGTCAAAGTGTAATTATTGTCTCGGATTTGCTGAATCAGGGGACTTTGATAAACGGAGTTCATCACCCCAGTTACTTCTTCTTGGTGACCAAATCCCTTGCGATGATAGTTATCAGACTTTTGCAGTGCGCGTTTGAAAGCTTTAGTGTCCATGCCGTGAAATCCTAGCTTCTTTTCTCTTGATTGTAGAAGACTTAGGTTACCGGGAGTGGGGAGATGGGGAGGATGGGGTAGATGGGGGAGATTGGGGAGATGGGGGAGATGGGGGAGATGGGGGAGATGGGGAAGATAGGGGAGATATGGGAGATGAGGTGGAAACGACAGCAAGTCGTTAATACAAAATTCTTAATCCTCCCCATCCTCCCCATCCTCCCCATCCTCCCCATCCTCCCCATCCTCCCCATCCTCCCCATCCTCCCCATCCATCCTCAACTGGGATCAAACACCATCAAGGCGGTTCGCCAGACTAAGTAACCTTGCTCGTTGAGATGTAAACCGTCGGTGGTGAGATCGAGGCGGAGGTTGCCTTGAGAGTCGGAGAAGATGGGGTAGAGGTCCAGGAACTCAACCCCTTCCTCGGAGGCGATCGCGGCGAGTTGGCGATTGATGTCGCGGATCTGTTCGTTGGGGATACTCAGGAGGCGATCGCGACCTTCCCAAGTCGAACCGGCCCCACTGTGGGGTAAAATGGATTGGACGACTATTCGAGCATTGGGATGAACCCAGATGAGATCGCGAACGATCGCCCGTTGATTTTCCACAACCTCTGACGGTGAAATGCCGCGAATCAGGTCATTAATCCCAATCATCACAAAAATCACCTCGGGATCGCTGTTGTCAAATAACGATAATCGTTTCAACAACCCCGAAGAGACTTCTCCAGAAATTCCTTGATTGAGCCAAGTGCGTTGGGGAGGCAGCAGTTCCGGTGGGAACCAGAGACTAATCGAATCTCCAGCGAGAACCCCGAGACGTTCCGGGGGATTAGCGGCGATCGCCTCCGCTTCCCGTTGTAACTGAGCCAACCATTGCTGATAATTCCACTGGTGACGGGGACCTAACTCAGGCTCCATGCCTGGGGTTTGTGAACCCGAGGCATTCTGCGCACTCGAACCATTCCCCTGTAATGCCGACAAATTTTGGAGATCCGAGGACGAACTTTGAGCGCGGACGATCAGTAAAATGACCGTGAGCATCAAAATCCCATTCGTAGCCAGGGATAACAAAGCCCAGGGGGGTATCTTTGACCAGAACATGACCGCGAATTTAGACAGAACCGGGTTTGAACGCAAATTTAAACGCAATGCCGTCGATCGCTACGCAACAATAAATTCCCGACCTACTCTGCACCTTCAAGCGGACCTTGCCCGGAAGCTTATCCCTACTCGTCGCACCTGCGGGCAAAAAAAATGCGGTCAGGAGATACTTCCAGTGTATTAAAAATCCTCCTAAGACCGCAAATATAGCAAATAATCAAAAGTTGAGAGTGCAGACTGCACCCCTAGGCTAGGGACCTCCCCCTGCCATCCCGCGATTATCCTTGAGGAAGCCGCTGTAAGCTTCCATGCCATGTTCGGCAATATCTAAGCCTTTCAATTCTTCGTCTTCCGTGACTCGGATCCCTAGGAAATATTTGAGAACAACCCAGAAAATCGTGCTTAGAAGAACAGTCATCCCCCCAACGGAGGCCACCCCGAGGAATTGGATACCCAGTTGGGCCAGACTCCCCGTATAGAATAAACCGCTATCTACATTAAACAGACCCACGGCTAAAGTTCCCCAGACTCCATTGACGAGGTGAACTGAGGTCGCCCCTACGGGGTCATCAATTTGGATATTGTCAAAGAAAGTGACTGCGAACACCACTAAAATGCCGCCGATGGTCCCGATAATGGCAGCACCAAATACGCTGAAGCCATTACAACCGGCAGTAACTGCCACCAGTCCAGCGAGGATGCCGTTAATAATCATGGAAAGGTCAGGTTTGCCCAGATATATCCAAGCAACCAGGGTTGCAGCAATAGCACCCATAGCAGCGCCAATGTTAGTGACTACAGCAATGTGAGCGATGGTGTGGTCAGCCGCCATCGTTGAACCCGGGTTAAAGCCAAACCAGCAGACCCACAAAATCAAGCATCCCAAGGTAGCGATACTCATGTTATGTCCCGGTAATGCCACGGGACGTCCATCTTGATATTTACCGAGACGTGGCCCTACGAAAGCAGCTCCCATCAGGGCAGCCCAGCCGCCCACGGAGTGCACTGCGGTGCAGCCTGCAAAGTCCAGAAAGCCTAACTGTGCAAGCCAGCCTCCACCCCAGACCCAATGTCCGGTGATGGGGTAGGCAATTCCGACGAGTAAAAGACTGAAGATTAAGAAGTCAACAAACTTAATCCGTTCAGCGACGGCACCGGAAACAATGGTAGCGGCAGTACCGGCAAAAGCAACTTGGAATAAAAACTTCGCCGCTAGAGGGACTCCGGCCCAGTTTAGAGAATCGAAGACCCCAACGTAAGCGTCCCCGGTTGCGGGACTGTTGTCGGGTCCGGCGAGGAAAAAGCCGCTAAAGCCGATGAAAGGATTACCATCCCCGAACATCAAGCCAAATCCGATCGCCCAGAATGCCACCGTCGCTAAGGCGAATACAATCAGGTTTTTGGAGAGGATGTTGACAGCATTTTTTTGACGGCAAAAGCCAGTTTCCAACATTGCGAACCCGGCGTTCATAAAGATGACCAAGATGGAGGCAATCACCACCCACATGGTATCCAAACCGATCCGGAGTTGTTCTGTGTCCGTTAAGGTTTCCGGTAGATCACCGGGGGGAGCTTGGGCCACCGCAGAATAGGCCGATACCAACAAAATGATGCTGGCTAAAGGAATACAGGCTTTCCACGAGGGGGAGAGTCTCCCAATAGCGGAGAATAATTTTTGAAAAATCGAGTTTTCCAGGCGTTGGGGGGCATTCCGAATGGAAGACCGCCGCCTACGATATCTGGGTTTTGATTTCTGGCTGAAGTTTAGTTTAAAGGTCATTGTCGGACTTTGCGGTGAATGGGTCAAGCACATTGAATTGCCGGAGCAAGTGGGTGCTTTAGAAGTGGAAAGCTAGGGCGATCGCCTACGTCGGATTGGTCGTAGGTTGTCCCCCATTTGCACCTTCCAGACTTCAGAGCTGGCGATTTTCTAAAATGACTTAGGCTAGGGAACCTCGGATGAGCGCCGGAACCTGATGCAACCGCCTCTGTTTTCGGAAAAAGCCGACGGATCTCCATGCTCCGAGTCACAATGATTGCACCAATTCTGGGAAATTCATTCTGTATCAGAGTTTACATTTTTTGAGGCGCTTGTTTCCCTTGCCCGAGAGAAAAATCTCTGACTGTTTCCCCCATTGGCTGGTTTTGATGGCCCAAACCTCTCAATGGGCAAGGGTCGGTTTTCCTGGTTCCCTCTGGAAGTTAGGGCATTTGAGTTAAGTATTCTTGATAACCCAGTTCCTCTAACCTCCCTTGCTTTTCCATCACCGAGTTTTTGAGGCTTTGGCGGTACTCTTGCACGAGATCCAGCAATTGCGGCTGATGGGTGGCTAAAATTTGCACCGCTAACAATCCGGCGTTTTTGGCATTCCCGATCGCTACCGTTGCCACGGGAATTCCTCCCGGCATTTGTACAATAGAGTAAAGAGAGTCCAGACCCTGAAGGTGCCGAGTGGATACGGGAACCCCAATCACAGGTAAGGGGGTCAGTGCTGCCACCATTCCCGGGAGATGGGCGGCCCCTCCTGCACCGGCAATAATCACTTTCAGTCCTCGCTGATGCGCCTGGGAAGCATACTGCACCATCCGTTCCGGGGTACGATGAGCGGAGACGATCGCCACTTCTACGGGAACCTGAAATTCCTCACAGACGGCGATCGCCTCTTTCATCGTCGGCAGATCTGAATCGCTGCCCATAATAATGCCGATTTGGGGTTGACTCATGGGATGTTTTGAGATTTTAAATGGGAGATTTTAAATTTTATCGGCAAACTGTTAAATTTTAAGGGTTAAATTTTAGAATTTAACGTTAAAAATCAGGGTAAAGTAGGAGATTTCCGATGAAACGCCTTCTTAAAAAGGCTAATTCTCCGAAATCTCGCCTCAAGTGGCGAGGTTCAATCAACCCAAATTCATCCCTAAAAAATCCTCTTCCAAATCCCTCAGCTAACCTCTCTTAAGCTCTGACCTAGCTCAAAAAAAAGAAAGGAGAAAATCTTGACCTCCTTGAAGTGCGCCTATCTGGCTCGCTAAAATTATTCCGTTTAAATACATCTCTTACACTTAATCTGTTTTAGATTCCCACTCACCTTTTTGTTTGACAACAACCTCGATGACTCCACTATCACGCCTCCGTACTCTTCTGCCCATCTCGGGTTGCACCAACTTGGATATTATCAATGCTCAACTTCCCGGTTATGAAGATTTGCACTGGCTGCGAATTGATCAACAAGGTGCGATCGCAGTGATTCAACCCATGAAAACCGAGAAGCCTCCCATTCCCTCTGTGGAAAATTTACAGGACATGGCCTTACTCGATGTAGAAGGGGACTGGGTTTCTTTGGGCGGGGTCGATCTCCAAATTAATGGCGCGTTAGGACTCGCCTTTCCCGATCTAGAATTGGCTGACTTTGACAAACTCAAAGATATTTGTCAATTTCTCTGGCATGAAGGCGTAGATGTTTTTCTACCCACCCTCGTCACCACTTCAGTAGAAAATATTCAGCGATCGCTCGCTACTTTGTCCTCCTTTATCAACAACCCCGAATATTCCGGTCCCAACAATCAACGCACGGCTAAAATTGGCGGCGTCCACTTAGAAGGACCCTTCCTCAATCCGGACAAACGCGGCGCACATCCTGGGGAATATCTCCTCCCCCTCACCCTGGAAAATGTCAAGCGGGTTTTAGGTGACTATGCCCCACTGGTCAAAATTATCACCCTGGCCCCGGAATTAGATCCTAGTGGTGAAACCCTAGACTATCTGCACTCCCTGGGAATTACCATTAGTTTGGGTCACTCCCTCGCCACCGCCGAACAAGCGACAGCCGCCTTTAATCGGGGTGCCAGGATGGTGACTCATGCGTTTAATGCCATGCCACCGATTCATCACCGACAACCGGGGTTATTAGGGGCGGCGATCGTCCATCCGGAGGTGAAATGTGGGTTAATTGCCGATGGTGAGCACATTTCTCCCATTACCATTGAGTTGCTGCTGCGTGCCAGTCACTATTACAAAGGGATTTTTCTCGTGAGTGATGCGCTTTCTCCCTTGGGACTCCCCGACGGGAAATATCCCTGGGATAGTCGTCAAATCGAAGTGATTAATGGGACCGCCCGCCTCGAAGATGGCACCCTCGCCGGTACCACCTTGCCGCTGCTGACTGGAGTGCAGAATTTAGTCAAATGGGGACTCTGTGAAGTGGGAGATGCGATCGCCTTGGCAACGAAATCCCCACGCTGGGCGATCGGCTTACCCCAGTTAAACATTGGTCAACCCGCTTCTTTACTCCGCTGGCATCTCGATGAATCGGAAAATTTGTTAACCTGGGAGCGACTTGGACCCCTGGACTAACGGCATAGAGCCTCTCCGGGGCCACTTCAAAGCGCCCACTGGATTTAATCTCATGTCCTCAATCATTGCCTTAATCGCCCACGATCGCAAAAAAGATGAAATGGTCGCCTTTGCTCAAAAGCATTCGGCGATCCTGTCCCACTATCATCTGATTGCTACCGGAACCACCGGGGCCCGAATTAATCAAGCGACGGGACTCGAAGTCCAACTCATGCAATCAGGACCAATGGGGGGAGATTCTCAAATTGCCGCCCAAGTCGTCGCCGGGGGGGTGAAAGCGGTGATTTTCCTCATTGATCCCCTGTTTGCTCAACCCCACGAACCGGATATTCAAGCACTCTTGCGAATTTGCAACCTACAGCAAACCCCCCTGGCAACCAATCTTGCCACCGCAGAAGCAATCATGCCCAGTTTGTCCCCAGCTTGATCCCCTGAACCGGCAACGGGAAAAGGTCGGGGACTGGCTACTTTTTCATTGGAAAGAATGTGGTAAGTTAAGAGGCTGGACACAACAGAGCAACAGGCATTCCAATGAACGCAGTAGATGATAAAACCGTAGTCAGGGAGTATTTTAATGCCACCGGGTTCGATCGCTGGCGCAGAATTTACGGCACGGAAGAGGTCAATAAAGTTCAGCTTGATATCCGCAAGGGACATCAGCAAACGGTCGATCGCGTCTTGGCGTGGCTACAAGCCGACGGCAATTTGCAGGGATTATCAATTTGTGATGCAGGTTGCGGCGTCGGTAGTCTGAGTATTCCCCTCGGACAAGCCGGTGCAATGGTCTATGGCAGCGATATTTCTGAAAAAATGGTGGAGGAAGCATACCAACGGGCAAAAACCCTGTTCGGTCCCACCCATACGATTTCTTTTGCAGCCCAGGATTTAGAATCGTTAAGTGGGCGCTATCATACGGTGATTTGTCTGGATGTGCTGATTCACTATCCCCAGGATAAGGCGGCAGAGATGATCGGCCATCTGTGTTCTTTGGCACAGGAACGGTTAATTCTGAGTTTTGCCCCGAAAACTGTCGCCCTGAGTGCTTTGAAGAAGGTGGGGGAATTATTCCCCGGTCCGAGTAAAACCACTCGGGCGTATCAACATCGAGAAGCGGATATTATCGCGATTTTGGCTAAAAATGGCTTTGCGATCGCTCGCCAAGAAATGACTAGCACGCGGTTTTATTATTCTCGCCTCCTGGAAGCAATTCGGCACTAACTGATAAAAAATCCGTCCCAGCCACCAGGTGACAAGCGTCAAGAAAGTAGGCTAGAATTTCGGGAAATTTTACAAAGTCCGGTGGAGTTTATGAAACCGATTAAAACGGTGGCGGCGGGTTTGTTACTGGCTTTTGGATTTTTTTGTCTAATGGTGGCTGTCTCGGGGTTAGTGGAAACTGATCCTGAGAAGCAACCCGAGGGCAGAGAGATAGCCCTCACGGGATTCGGGGTAGGGATTCCAGCAGTGGGGGTGGGTGGATGGTTAGCTTGGGGTCTCTATCGCGAGGGCAAAAATAAAAAGTTGGCCTTGGATAAAGAAGAAAGCGATCGCCTACAGGGCATCTTTTTCCAAATGATCCGAGAACGTAATGGTCAAATTACGGCCCTGCACTTTGCGATGGAAAGTCAGCTCTCTGCTCATCAAGCCAAGCAATATTTAGAAGAGCAAGCTAAAGAGTTTAATGCAGATTTTGAGGTGAGCGATCGCGGAGATGTGATCTATCGATTTAAAGTCTAAAGAGATTCTCTCAATCCGGTAGTTTTTCCGGGTTTAAAGTAGAGAAGAAGGAAGGAGGGGGACAAGCCAAGTTTATCAAAAATACCGACCTATAAAACCGATTAGATTGAACTTATGAAAGGGTTGAAAAAATCAGCATCAGCACTATTTATGCTCCTAGGACTCTCCGTTTTAGGAGTAGCGACGGAAAAGTTAAACAATCCAGATACCCCCGCCCAAGATAGAGAGGAACTGAAAGCTTGTATTCTTTTATTGGGCCTCCCTTTTAGCCTCCAAGGAGGAGCAATGGCTTGGGGATTGTATCGAGATAACAAGGAGGGTTATCATTTACAGGTTAAACAGGAACGCGATCGCATTCAGTCGATTTTTTATCAGGTCATTCAGGCCCATGATGGCAAAATTACGGTGATGCGGTTAGCACTGGAAGCCGGATTATCGGTGAAAAAAGCCCGAAAGTTTTTAGATGAAAAAGCCGTAGAATTTGACGCTGATTTTGAAGTCAGCGATCGCGGGGAAATTTACTACTCGTTTAATTTTGGATAACCCCCCACCTAGTGGGGTAAAAAAACCCACAATTCAGGAGTGAATCGATGGCGCAACTTTTTATGGTGACTGCCTCCATTTTGGCAGGACTCTCCGTCGCTGCCGGGGCTTTTGCCTCTCACGCCTTGAAACCCCAACTCAGTGAGAGGTCGATGGAAATTTTTGAGACGGGCGCAAGGTATCAAATGTATCACGCCTTGGCCCTGTTGTTTGTGGGATGGGTTGTTAGTCAGGCTGAAATCCGTTGGCGGATATGGCTGCGAGTGGCTGGATTTGCCTTCATCACTGGAGTCTTGCTCTTTTCCGGAAGTTTATATACCCTCAGTTTATCCGGAATCAAGGGATTAGGTGCGATTACACCCTTTGGGGGTGCAGCTTTTTTACTCGGTTGGGGCTGTTTAGCGGTGGCAACCTGGAAAATGTAGGGAAGTGCTTGCACCCGTTACGAAAACCGGCAGAAGATCCCCACCTCTGCCGGTTTTGCCGTTTCTACAGGCAACGGTTTGTAATCGATTCTGATTGTGCCTTGACGTTTTGAATTTTCGTGGATTCAATAGGGAAAGAGAGAGGGTTTCGTTGCCCATGATCACCCTAGGGAATGGAACAGTCCCCGGCGTTGAGGCATCGGGTCCCTAAACTCAATTGGTTCCCCTCTATCCCTCTGACTTCCGGAGTTCAGTATGAAAGTCTGGCTGCACGGTTTGTTTTCTGTCATTTTCTGGCTATGGAATCTCACATTTTTAGGAACGGTTTACCTGGGTATCTTACCTTGGATAGCCATCCCCTTAATTCAGGCAACCGTTGAGGGAATCATCCCCCTAGAATTTACCCTGGCAGTCACTGGGGCGATCGCCATTCCCACAGTTTGTACGGGAATTGGGATGAAGTTACGCAAACATCCCTTACAACTAATTCGCCTCTTTTATGGCGTTGAAGCACCCTTATTTACCCTCTGCCTCGTGCGGTTATTCATGCTGCGAGAAATGACCGCCGCAAGTAACCTGATTGTCGGCACTGCCCTGGTGGCAATGGCTGCTTTTGCCCTAGAATTATTTTATGGCTATGCCAAGGGCGATCGCAAGTTAGCTTGGCTACAACTGGCTACTCACAGTTTAATGTTATTAATGGGCCTCTATCTAGGCGCATTATTACTCTTCTATGTTGTTCCCTTCACCGGGTTTTTTACCGCCTACCTAATCAGCTTCAATTGGATACAGTCAATTATTAATATATTCCGGTATAACCACTGGAATGTCATCTGGTGGATACCCTTTTCCTTTTTCTTATGGGGATTCAGTGCCACCTTATTTATTGCAATGCCATCGGCCCTAGCAACCTTTCACATCTACTCCGGCTACAAAATAATCCAGCAATTTGCCGCCCAATACGGACGAAAATGGGCAATGTTTGGATCGGGATTCGTAGTGACAGCCTGGATGGTGCTATTTTTAGCCTTTCAACAACAACCGCAAATTCAAGCCTTTAAAAGCTTAGAAAATCCAGCCTCAACAGATCGAGAACGGCAAGAATTGTTAGCCAAATCTGACTCCATTCGCCAAGGACTACTCAACGCTTATTTACTCTCCTATCGCTATCTCAGTACCCACGAAGATAATAATCATATCCGGGCTATGTATCAAGACATCCTCGGAGTGGAGGAACCTGCTGCGCAAGTTTTGCAAAATTGGTATAATGGGTTAATGTCACCCTTTTTGTACCAAGGGTCGCGAGAAGATAGCGAAAAAGCCGCCACCCTTTATGCGGAATTTTTTGATACCCCTATCCAAAAGGGAGAAGCCAAAACTATTTTACACGCAGTTCAATCAACCTTTAATCAAGAAGAAGCGAAAGCGGGTTTACTGAATATTAATGAACAACGAGTTTTGCTGAAGCAACAGGAGATTACTGTCACGGAACGAGGAGATTGGGCCGATGTAGAATTGTATGAGGTGTATGAAAACCAAACCCCGCAAGATGAAGAAGTTTTCTATTATTTTTCCTTGCCGGAAAGTGCGGTATTAACGGGAGTTTGGTTAAATGAAACCGCCGATCGCAGCGATCGCTACGTCTTCCAAATTTCCCCCCGGGGTGCCGCCCAACAGGTGTATAATGACCAAGTACGCCGCAATATTGATCCAGCCCTCTTGGAACAAGTTGGACCAAGACAATATCGCCTCCGAGTGTTTCCCGTTCCCGCCCGCCTCACTTCCTTTGACAATACGAACCGTCAAGAACAGCCGAAACAGCATCTCTGGTTAACCTATAAAGTCATGCAAAGCGCCCAAGGTTGGGCCATGCCACAACTGGCAGAAAAGCGTAACGTTTTTTGGAACCGCAAAACCCAGCGCCAGTATAACGGAGAAACGGTCAAACGCCTCGGTGATGCTTGGATGCCAGAGTTTCTCCCCGCAACTAATTCCCCCTCGGGAACCACACATCAGGTAACGTTCCCGGGAGATTACCAGATTTCGGCACAACCTCTAACAGAAACGGATTATATCTTACCCCAAGGGAAACGGATTGCTGTCATCGTTGATCGCTCTTATAGTATGCGATCGCACGGCAAAGAAGTCACAGAAACCGTAAATTGGCTAAAACAAACCGGATTTGCCGATAACCGTTTTGATAACAACGATGCGGATATTTATTTAACCGCCTCACCCGGTGCGATTCCCCTGCGTCTGGACAATCTCAATGAGTTAAATCCCGCCAAAATCACCTACTATGGCAGTCTCAACTATCGGGAAATGTTGCAGCAGTTCCAGGAATTACAAGGGGAGACAACTTATGATGCCGTTGCCTTGATTAGCGATCGCGGTAGTTATGAATTAGCCAAAGATAGTTCTGATTTACTCACCCTCTCCAGTCCCTTATGGATGGTCCATTTAGGGGGATTACCCCGGGCGTATGATGACGGAACCTTACAAGCGATTCAAGGCACTGGCGGGGGCGTTTCTACAGACCTAGAGACAGTATTACAGCGCATCGCCACGACGGCCAAATTAGGCCCTTCTACGGTGAGTGTGGTAGATGGATATCGCTGGGTTGTAGAGAAACCGGCGAAAGCGGATCTTGCCACTTTACCGAAAACTCTAGCCACGGCAACGGTTCCAGACAAAGCAGGATTAGAATCGTTAGCAGCAAGGCAACTGATTCTGGGGTTATCTAAACAGATGGATGCAGCAAGTATAGCTGATTTAGATGCGATTCATGCGATCGCTAAACGCTATGAAATTGTCTCCCCTTATTCCTCAGCGATCGTGCTGGTTAACGAGGAACAAAAGCAGCAGTTAAAAGAGGCGGAATCCCGCAGCGATCGCTTTAATCGGGAAATCGAAGATGGCAAAGAAGAGTTGCAACAACCGGACGATATGATGAGTGTGCCGGTCCCCGAACCCCATCAATGGGTAGGGATGATTGGGGCAACTGGATTGCTGATTTTTGCCAAGCGTAAATGGGGTAAAAAATCAGTGGAATAATTGCCTAGATACCGTTAGAATCAAGCTGGGAAGTTGACAGAAATTAGCCCGCCTGTGCGGGCTAAAATGGATCAACAACATAAAAATTAGTCTTTACCCCGCTTCCAGTGATGAGGCGGGGGTTTAATCCCACACCCTACCCCACACTAAAACTTACCGCAATCTGCCCGATCGCAAGATACTAATGATCAACCACAACCCAATCAAACTCGCTGCTGCAAACAGAATATCACTTAAATAGTAGACATTACTCACCGCTGCTTGTGAGGAAACGACTGCTGCCCCCATAATCAGAGACCCTACCAATATACTAAAAGAAAGCCTATTGGCGGAGGAATCTACGGTGCGACGGAGGGCCTCTACGTCTTTCATCGCGACGTTCCAAATTAAACTTTCTGAGGTTACTCGGTCGAGTAATACCTCAAATTGTCTTGGGGACTGCAAGGAGAGATTTTTGATATCAAGGGCGGTTCTGAGTAATCCCTGTAATGGCGCTTCCCCGATGAGTTGCCGTCCGAATAAATCGGTCATTAAGGGTTTGATTTGGTCGGCAAAGTTGTACTCGGGGTCGAGATTACGGGCGATTCCTTCTAGGTTGGCGATCGCCTTGGCACAAAGTCCCATATTTGCAGGCATCCGTAAGCGATTGTTGCGGGAAACCTCTAGCACTTCGTAGAACATTTGGCTAAAACTGAGTTCAGACAGGCTGAGGTTATAATAGCGCCGCAAGAGGCGATCGTAATCACTTTCCAGATTCGCCACATTCACGGTCTTACTCGTGGAACCCGCCATTGCGATCGCCAATTGACTGCATCGCTGGGCGTCTAAATTCACCATCGCCAACAGCATTTCAATCAATAACTGTTGGGTTCGCGGGTCCATCCGTCCCACCATCCCACAATCAATCAACGCCACTCTTCCATCCTTGAGATAAAACAAATTCCCCGGATGTGGATCAGCATGGAAAAATCCATCTAAACAAATTTGTTGGAAAAATACCCGGGTCAATAAATTGGCGATCGCCTTCCGTTGGTCAACTCTATCAACCCCGGGCATTCCGTCATATTTTGCGAGCAAAATTGGGTCGCCATCCACCCACTCCATGACCAGCAATTTTTCTGTTGTTAAATTCCAATAAATTTCAGGAATCGCAATTTTTTTGGGGTCAAACCAGCGACTCTGGGCTAAATTACGCCGCAGTTTATCTCCATTTGCTCCTTCTTCTGTAAAATTTAATTCCCCTCGCAAAGCCGTCCCAAATTCCTCGGCCAAGGCGACTAAATCGTAAGAGTCTCCAAACTCGGCGATCGAGACTAATTCGGCTAATCCCGTTAACAACGTAATATCTTGTTCAATAATCTTTTCCAATCCGGGACGTTGCACCTTAACCGCAACTTCCTGACCATTTTTTAGGGTGGCCCGATGGGTTTGGGCGATCGAACCCGCCGCGACAGGTTCAGTATTTAGGGTGGCAAAAACATCCTCAATCGGTTGTCGCAATTGTTGGCGGATAGTGACTTCGACATCTTCCCAGGGGACTGGAGGTACTTCCGCTTGTAATGCGGTCAGTTCATCAATATATTCCTCGGGTAAAAGGTCGGGACGGGTACTCAACAGTTGACCGACTTTTACATAGACGGGGCCAAGATCTACGAATATATTCCGGAGGACTGCTGGGGGTGGCAATTTCGGTTCATCGGTTTTGCCCCCCGTTAACAACCGTCTCATGTAGTCCCAACCATTACGCAGGACGACTTCAAAAATCTCCCGTTGACGGGCGCTAGATTGAGTAAGGTTTGACCACATTTGAACTCTCAACAGTTAGAGGTATATTGGAAGAATTCAGAACGGGGAAAAATCAAGAATTCCACACAATTAAACGGCGGATCTCCCTCATTTCAAGGTTCCGGAACCCTTCCCTACCCCCCCCCAAAACCCAGGGAGGGGATTAGAGACCTTTTAAAATAGTCCCTTTTGGACGGATAATCCGGAGATTCTTCCCGTTCTCTTCTTACTTTGTCTCGATCTTTTCTCGTTTACCCTTCTTTGTCATCTTCTTCGAGACGGATTATATCTTCATCCCCTAGAAATTCTCCATTTTGTACTTCAATTAAAACGAGGGGAATCACCCCTGGGTTTTCGAGGCGATGGGGGGTACAAACGGGAACGTAGCTAGATTGGTTTTGAATGAGTAGGGATTCACTGTCACCACAGATGATTTTGGCAGTCCCAGAGACAACGATCCAATGTTCACTCCGGTGATAATGAATTTGGGTTTTCATCCGATGTCCGGGTTTAACTTCGACTCGGGAGATGCGATACCGTTCTCCGGTTTCTAAGACGGTGACGGTTCCCCAAAATCTCTGTTCGGTATGAAGTTCGTTATCGGAGACTTTCACGGAATCTAATTGGGTGGGGTTTTTAGTTTCGGTCATGGATTTGTAATTCCTTGAGATTCAAGTGGATTGAGAGGGGCGAAATTTGCGATCGCCCTCGGCAAATATCAGGATTACTCCAGTGATGGGCTCCCGTTCCCGGAATTCGGGAGTGCGAGTCAAATACTCGCTCATCTCCCCCTGATCCAAATGATCCAAACGGGAACAAGATACTCACACTCCTGGGGTCATCTGTACCGCCCAAGTCCTCTGGGCGCTCTATTATAATTCCGGACTAAATCGGGGGTCATTTTCCAACTGTTTCAGGACTTGTTTAATATCCTGAGTGCGGTCTTTTTTGACAATCAAGGTGACGTTGCGATCGCGCACAATGACAATATCCTCTAACCCAATGGTAACGATGCGCTCATCATCGCTACTGGAATAGAGGATTGCACCTTGGGTATCGAGTCCGATATGGTTCGCCAGTTCCACATTGGTTTGATCGCCCTTGAGGAGTCGTTCCAATGCGTTCCAGTCGCCTAAATCATCCCACCCAAAGGCGGCAGGAATCACATAAGCTAACTGAGTTTTTTCCATTAACGCATAATCAATACTTTTTTTCGGCAGATCCCCATAAGCCGCTACCCCTTTTTGGGCTAGGGGTTCAAAAATCTCAGGAGCATGGGTTTTTAGCTCCTCAATGACCACTCCAGCGCGAAAAATAAACATTCCACTATTCCAGGTATAGCGGCCTGTGGCGATAAATTCCTCAGCTTTGGCGCGATCGGGCTTTTCCGTAAAGCGGCTGACGCGGTAGGCGTTTAATCCCTGATAAGGGGCGACTAACTCCCCTTGTTCGATATAACCGTAGCCTGTGGAGGGTTCGGTGGGTTCAATTCCCAGGGTGACGATCGCCGGTTTTTCCGTTGCCAGTTGACTCGCTGCAGCTAGGGTTTTTCCGTAGGCGTCTTCATCTGCAATCCAGTGATCCGCTGGGAAAAATCCGACGACTGCCTCGGGACCCTCCCGACGCTCAATCTCGATCGCCGCCCATGCAACTGCCGGTGCCGTATCCCGTCCCTGGGGTTCAATCAGAATATTTTGTTCCGGGAGTTGGGGTAACTGTTCCTTGATGCCATCGGCAATCTGGGCATTTGTGACGACCCACAATCCGTCCCAACCTCCGGCGACTGCCAGCAAGCGATTGGCGGTGGCTTGGAGTAGACTGATGCCACTGCCATCTAAACTTAAAAACTGCTTCGGTCGCGATCGGCGACTCAGGGGCCAAAAGCGTTCCCCTTTCCCCCCAGCCAGAATTACGGGTATCATGGACAATTTTTCTTAACGGTTATTAGGGTTTGCCTTATTATAACCGCTCAGGTTGGGGGCTTCGCGAAGGGACCGCTCAGGTTGTCAAAAGTACCGGATTAGCACCCTGGGGAATCGGTTACCTGTTTAAAGAATAAAGAGTAGAAAATTAATTATGAACCTCTGGGAGTACAACCCTCTTGCTCGCTCAAATCATCCAATTTAGAGCCTGAACAGCTTAATAGTTCTTCTAACATCAGTTCCTCTAACACCGAGTTCCCAATTTGTAACTGAGACTTAGCCACTTCACTTAACTGTAAGCGCCTGCGGGATTCCTGGTGAAAATCTGGCCCTTCCTCAAATCCACAGGCTTTTAATTTTTGCACCGCCCAGGTACAAGCTTCTGCCCTTAAATCGAGTTCCGGCATCAAGAGTAAGGAATTTTGAACTAACCAACGACAAGACTCGGGATCAACTTCCGCTAGTTCATAGGTGGCTTCTTTCAAAACTTCCTCGATCGCTTGAGGGGTCGGTAACACCTTTAAAAAGTTTTTCACGGCAATCACTAAAGCAGGATTCCTCGCCTTGAAAACATCGAGGGCTACTTCTGTATGTAGCCGTTCCTTCCGAGCACTGTTGAGACTTTTTAAAGGGGACATTAATACCGTCCTTTCCTTTGCCCCACAGGGGTTAAGGGTTTGTAACATGACTAAATTGGTGAGTTTTTTATAAACGATCGGGTTCATCGGAGTCAATCCCACCCTGAGATAGAGCGAGGCGGCAAGGGAGTTTTCACCCTTGGGGTCTTAATCCCCCAAACCCGTTTGAACTCCCGGAATGGCCGAACTCTTGATAATTATGGGCTACAGTGGCATTAAATAGGAGTTGACCTGTCCTGAAACCCTACAAAAACAAAGTGAAGTATTTGTGAAGGTTACCGAAACAGCTCAATCTGTCAAGGGATGGGAGATTTATTGCGTTTTGTTAAAACTCCCTAACAATTCACCAGTAATTCACAATCTCTGCTTAGGGTGTAGGTCAATGACTGAATCAGCTCATTCCCCGGAACACCCCTGATGGCCTCAAGTTTACAGGAATTTTTCTCCGGACGGGTCAGATTTAGCTTAATCGGTAGTTCGGCTCTCTTAAAAGCATGAATTGGGTGTAATATTATGAGTTCTTGTCCTTGTTGCTCTTATCCCCTCTTACGCCATATCCGCCATAGCCAGGTTGATTGGTTTTGTCAGCACTGTTGGCAATTCATGCCTGATTTTTCTGCTCCCCTCACTTCCTCCCAGACCCTGAGTCACTTCCATAATGAAGTAGACGTCATTACGACTCAACCCCGATGGAATCGCGAACCAAATCGGCATCCGCAATTAGTTAATTTATCGGATTCGATGCAATTTAAGAATGCCAAGCCCAATGCCGAAAAAACTCACCCTTTACCCTCCGCAAAACCTCAACTGTTAAACTCGGAAAAAACTCAACGGTTAAACGCGCAGAAAGCTCGACTCTTGGTAGGAACTCGGGAAATTTTATAAAAAACTGCCTTTACGGATCCTTAAACAGTGCCGATCGCGGATCTTGGGTGGAGATCCATCCCGGGTTTTCGCCAAGGTGCAGGCGCATTCCATTGATATTGCCTTTTACCTAATTTGTTGATAAAAAGCCGATAGTCATTCAGTCCATTGCAAAATTTTTCGCACATCATGGGCTAAATTTTCGGCCTTAAAGGGCTTGAGAATGGCCCCAGCCCCTCCTAATTCAATGAGTTCTTTTTGTTCCCGAATTTGAGCCTTAGCTGTTAACCAAATCGTCGGAATTTGCTCGGTAGAGGCATGGCTTTTTAAGGCCCGAAATGTGCTCGGTCCATCCATTTCAGGCATCATTACATCGAGTAAAATGGCATCGGGTTGTTCCGCTTGAGCTAACGCAATGCCTTCCCGTCCGGAACTGGCGGTAAACACCTCCCATCCAGCCACTACTTCCAAGGAAAATTGAATAATCTCCCTTAAGCCATCTTCATCGTCAATGACTAAAATTCGTTTGTTCATGGTTGGTCTCATCTGGAGAAGTTTCCGGGGTAATGTCAGGTACGGTAAAATAAAAGGTACTGCCTTCATTGAGAACGCTTTCTACCCAAATTCTACCGCCATGTTGCTGGATGATACTGCGACAAATCGCTAATCCTAATCCTGTGCCGCCTTTTTTACGGGAATCGGAGGCGTCAACTTGATGGAATCGTTCAAAGATACTTTCCATCTTATTTTCGGGAATACCCCGACCTTGATCTTGAACCGCAAATAAAATCAGGGATGGGGGGGAGTCTGCATCCAATTTCCCCAGGGGGTGATGAGCCAGGTTTCGCCCTTGTACGGAAATCGAAACCGTAGAAGCTGGGGGGGAAAATTTGATGGCATTGCTTAAGAGATTGGTTAGCACTTGAATGATGCGATCGCCATCAATAAATAACTCGAAATTGGAGTCGCATTCCACCTGAAAATTGATCTCCGCTCGATTTGCCATAACTTGCATGGTTTCGATCGCCTTTTCAATCAAGTCCCGGGCGAAGTACCGTTCCTTGACCAGGGCAATTTTGCCGGAAGTTAATCGTTCCAGATCTAGAATATCATTGACCAAGCGCACGAGGCGATCGGCACTTTCTGCCGCGATCGCCATCACCCGTTGCCCCTTCTCTCCCGTGGGGTCAATTAATCCGCTGGAAATCAAATTCAAGGCCCCGTGAATCGAAGCTAAGGGGGTGCGCAGTTCATGACTCACCACGGAAATAAACTCATCTTTCATCCGTTCGATCGCATCTCGTTCCGTAATATCCTCCCCAATACTCAGAGTCCCTATTTCCACCCCTCGCAAATCGTGCAACACCGTATTATTCCAAGCAATAATTTTCTCCTGTCCCGAACGAGTAACAATAATACTCTGGGGGTGAGAATAAAAATCAGGGGTGCGCAACTCCTCCAACACTTCCGAGTGCCTCCGCTGCTGATGGGTGGGAATAAACAACTCAAACCAATCCTTACCCTGAATTTCGGAAAGTGCATACCCCACCAACTCCAGGAAAAACGGATTGGCATATTCGATCGCACCCCGGCGATCGAGTCCCACAACGGCTAACTGCACCGTTTCCAACAACCTGCGCCACCGTCGTTCCGATTCTCGGACTGTCGCTTCGATTTCCTTTTGTTTCGTAATATCCCGGGCAATACTAGAGAACATCGTCACCGCCCCATCGGGAGATTTATGGGCGATAATCAACTCCGAAAGGGTAATTTCCACCCCCTCGGGAGTCACCAGGGCCGTTTCGCCAATCCAAGTCCCCTGGGCGATCGCTGTGGGAATTCCCTCATTTTGAATCATGTCATTGGCGGACCCGGTATGAGACCGGAAAATCTGAAACGTTTCTAAGGGGCGGTCCACTGGGACCCCAAGAACGGTACGCGCCGCCTTGTTTAAATAGAAAACCGTCCCATCCACACTCGCCGAGAGGATAAAATCCGGAGTCGCCTCCAGAATTTCAATTAACTTCGCCCGTTCCGCTTCTGCCCGTTTGCGATCGGTAATATCCCGCAAACACAAGGTAAACACCTGTTCCCCGGCAATTTCCACTTCTGAAATGGAAACTTCTGCGGGAAACTGTGCCCCATCTTGGCGCAACCCAATAATTTCCCCAGACTGGTCCATCATTTGGGCTAGATGATCGGAGCATCCTTCTCCACTCACCACACATTCCCCGGTGCTATCTAAGCACAAGGGCAGTAATTTTTCCAGGGGTTGTCCCAGTAATTGAGCAGCACTATACCCAAAAATCCGCTCTGCTGCTTGATTAAATAAAGTAATTTGTTGATTGCTATCAATGGAGATAATCGCATCCCCCGCTAATTCCAGAATCGCGGCGATCCGGGCCCGGGAAGAATGCAGTTCTTCCCTCGCTCGTTTCCGGGCGGTGATATCTTGAATTTGGGCAATTAAATAGAGCGGGCGTTCTCGGGAATCCCGGACCAAGGATGCACTTAATTGAACCCAAACTACCTGCCCTTGTTTGTGGCAGTAGCGCTTCTCCGTCTGGTAAGAGGGAATCTCTCCGGCGAGTAAGCTTTGGAGGAACTCTAGATCGGTCTCTCGATCCTCGGGATGGGTAACATCGTGAAATGTTTTTTCCAGCAATTCCCCTTCGTCATAGCCGAGAATCTCGCATAAAGCGCGATTGACTTTTAACCAATGACCGTTGGGGGCCACCAGTGCCATGCCAATGGTGGCATAGTCAAAGGCATTACGGAACCGCGCTTCACTGGAATGTAAGGCAGATAGGGCTTCGGTGCGATCGCTGACATCCAGGACTAGGGACAAAACGGAAATTAACTCCCCCGTTGGGGCGAACAAGGCGGAATAATACCATTCACAATCAATCACCCGTCCGTCTTTGGTGTAATTGCGATTACAGCAGACGGTTCGCGGTTGTTGTCCGGAAATCAGCAGATTTCGCCGCTGGGTAACGGCTTCCAGGTCCGCTTCGTAAATCAAGGCATAGTCCATATCAGATTTGCCAAAGACTTCCTCCGCTTGCCAACCAAAGATTTTTTCCGCTTGGGCGGACCAATTTAAAATCCTCCATTCCCGGTTCCATTCGATGACCGCGAGGGGGGTATTTTCGACATGGAACTGCAAGCGCTGATAAGCGCGTTGTAAGACTTGTTCCACGCGCTGGCGGTGTTGGAGTTCGTTTTCTAGGCGTTCGTTGGCGTTGCGTAATTGTTCTGTCCTTGCTCGAACCTGGCTTTCTAGGTCCTGTTTGGCTTGTTGTAAGGCTTGTTGTGAGCGTTTGCGTTCCGTGGTGTCTCGGAAAAAAATTGAGAGTCCCTCTTTGGCGGGATAGATATAGTTTTCAAACCAGCAATCGTAAGGGGGATAATATTCTTCAAGGTAAATGGAGGTTTGTTCCTCTAGGGCTTGCTTGCAGGCTTGATAAAATTGCAGTCGGGTCACTTCGGGAATTTCGGTAAAGATTTTTTGGCCGATCAGGTCTTCCCGAGGTTTTTGTAGGAGTTGGGCAGCTTTTTGGTTGATATAGGTGTATTGTCCCTGGGTATCTAGGGCGATAAAGCCATCGGTAATGCTTTCGAGGATGTTGGAGAGTTGCTCTCCGGCGAGTTGGGCGGCGGTATGGGCGACTCGTTCTGTGGCGAGGAGTTGTTGAATTTGGAGTTCAGCCCGTTTGCGATGGGTGATATCCATGACGATACCGAGGGTTCCCAAGGGTTGGCCGCTGGGGTCCCAAAAAGCGTTCCCCTGGGCTTTGAGCCAGTGAAGGGTCCGATCGCCCCAAATGACACGATATTCGACCTCGAAAGCTTGCCCGGTGGCGATCGCTTCTTCTACGGTTTCATGGACGAGGATGCGGTCCTGGGGATGAATGCAGGCTTCAAAGGCGGTGTAGCTGTTGTCAAAGGTTTCAGGGTCGATGCCGAACAGGTGCAGGCATTCTAGGGAACAGGTCACCCGGAGGCGATCGCCCCCGGTGCGATCGTGGCAAATTTCCCATTGCCACGTTCCCATGTTGGACGCTTGCAAGGCAAGGCGCAATTTTTCTTCACTTCCCCGCAGGGCGGATTCAGCAGCGGCGTGATCCTGCTGACGCCGCAAGGCGATGATGCCATAGGCGAGGTCATGGGTGAGTTCAATGAGTAACTGCACTTCGTCGGGGTCGAAGGCATCGGGTTGGGTAGCCCGGAGATTCAGGGTGCCAAATAGCTGGTCTTCATTGAGTAGGGGTAGGGCGATCGTGGAAGTATAATTCCCCTCCCAAGCGGGGAGTCGTCTGGTGGCACTCTCGGTCTCTGGATACCAATATTGACCTCGGAGGGATCCCCCAGTCCGCATTAAGGGGATTAGGGCTGCTAATCCCGAGTCTGACTCGATGATTTGGCCGGACTGAAGTAATTCTTCTAGGTTTTCTCCCGCTTGGGCCACGGGGATGATCCGTTTGGGGTCATCTTCGGCTATATATCCTACCCAGGCCGATTGATAACCCCCGATGGCGGTGATCATTTCGCAGATTTGCTGCAAAATGTCGAGTTCTTGTTTACCGTGAATAATGATGTGATTGCCTGCGCTCAGGGCGCTCAGGGCGCGTTTTTGCTGACGCAATTGGGTTTCCACGCTCACCCGTTGGTCAATATTGAGCAGGGTTCCCACGGCCCGAATGGGTTCGTGGCGATCGCTGTAGAAAAATTTACCTTGGCTTTCGATCCAATGGGTACTGCGATCGGGCCAAATAACACGAAATTTCAGGTGATAATTCCCACAGCCTTGGTATCCTTGATCGAGGATTTCGGTAATTGCACCTCGGTCATCGGGATGAATGCAGGCCAGAAACTCTGCAAAACTACCGTTAAAGCTGCCGGAATCGCGACCCCATAACAGTTCATAGCCTGGGGTTCCGGTGATGCGATCGCCCAGAATATCCCATTCACAAATTGCCATTTGTGCCACATCCAACGCCAGCCGTAGCCACTCCTCTGGGTTCCGCAACCCCTCGGTTCCCTCCTCGGAAAATGCGTTATCTGGACTCCTGGGGAATGCCTTTTGGCTTCTCTGATGGGATTTTGGACTGTGAATCTCCTGCAATCGCAGTTTTGCCCGGTTCAGTTTTTGGCCCCGTTCTTCAATTTCGCGGATTAACTCTTGCCTCGATTGGTTAGCCCAATTTGTATTACTCATCTTTACAATCCCTATGATCAGCAACCGACGACTTCCCCCGAATGGGTTCCTCTCTCACTCCGTCTCTTGTGAGGCAGGCCCTATAGATTTTTCGTTCCGTTCTCCTGCGCTGTCGGGTGTCCCCAGCACTCAGGGTCTTTCCTCAAGAGCATCGAGTTCAGTTTTTTCTCGATAGTCGGGTGGGTTTTTGGGTCGAACATAGGGAGAGGTTCTCCTCGGTCATTACATCCATTATTAGCCAATTTCGCCTCCTCCTGAAGAAGTGCGAACCCTTTCTACCCAAAGTTGCTCTGGTGTTCGGCATCTACAATTAGCCCGTTATTCACCCACAAGTTCTAGGGGTGCGAGCTTTCCACTACCCTCGGGTAACCCCATTAAATGCTCCACTGTTTATCCGCTGTGCTTGCTCTCGGCAAGCCATGTGGGCGGGTGACCTTGTGCTAAATCCAGGTTATTGGCTTGGTCCAACCTCCGTCCCTGTCCATTTCCCCGCCCCATCAAGCTATAATTTAGGTTGGTTTTTGTAACAGGTGAATGGGATGAGGGGCGGCAAATAATTTTAAAATTTAACCTAGGAATTTGACCCTTTGATTAGCTTGAAACCTGATAAAATCATTTTTTCTATCAAATTATTAATCCGAAATTGGGCAAAATTGGTGATAAAATAGTAGTTTTTTAAAATCGGTCATAACTACGGAATTTTTGGGGTAACATTCAAGGATTGATGGGGCATAGGCTTTGATTGAAAACTCCCAAAGTGGCCCAACTTAATCCCGTTAAATTTACTCTTTTATGGGTTCTTCAATTATACCATTCCTCCCTCCCTTAAAAGATAATTAACAAAAATTTACATCTTTGGAGAGAGAATGCCCTATTCCCAGGGAAGATTCCTGAAGCTTGCTGCGGTCCCGACCGAGGATCATCTCTATATCCCCTCGCCAAATCCCAGGTGAGAATTCCAGGGTCTTCTTTAGGGATTCACCTTTGGAAAATTGACGAATTTTCCCGATTCAGCCCCTTAAAACGCGCTCTATAATAAAGTTAAAGCCTTGCGCCTGTAAAAACCCCCTTAAAACCCTGTGTTAGAAATCATAGAACTCTATAAAAATTTACCTATTCCTCCGCAAAAGCCGAAAAAAAAATCACCGCCACCCAAACGCAATCGTTTCAATCGCACCTCAAATATTTCGATTCCTCCGCTACCCTTAACCCTACGACTGACGAGGTTACTATTGGGTAGCTTTACGCTGCTGTTAATGGCGACTTTTTCTCTAACCCTCGGGGCGATCGTAGCGGTGTTTGATGGCAAAGTCACGAATACAGTCCCTTCAGGGAGACTGCCGTTGGTACAAACAGATTCCTCTTTGCCTTCCCTACGATTATCTCGAACACTTAACCTTTTGGTTCTGGGAATTGAGGAGGGTGTCACTCCCACAACAGGCAGTCAATCTAATGAATCAAATCCGGTTGAAACCCTCTGGTTAATGCGGTTTGACCCGGTTGAAAACGCTGTGAGTGTGTTATTGATTCCTCCTCAAACTCGCGTGCAAATCCCCGATCGCGGACGCAATCCTATCGCCAGTGCACACAGCATGGGTGGGGTTACCCTCACCTCCCGAGTCCTCAGTCAAACCCTCAATGCTATCCCGATTGACCGTTATATTCGCGCTGATGCTGCAACTTTTCGCAGCTTCATCGACTTACTAAATGGGGTAGAATTATTCGTGCCTGAGTCCCTCTCTTATCAGGATTCCACCCAGGCGATCGCCGTCAATTTAGAACCGGGGTGGCAAACTCTCAAAGGGGAAGAAACCCTTGGTTTTGCTCGCTTCACGGAAAATCAAGCGGATCTTAGTGGCATCCACCGCCAGCAAATGATTCTCCAATCTGTCGGCGATCGCCTTGCCAGTCCCACCCTTTCCCCCCAATTGCCGCGAATCGTGCAACTGATGGACGAATACATTGAGACCAATCTGACCCTCGAAGAACTATTGGGGTTAGTGACTCTTGTCCAACAGCGATCGCCCCACGGGTTGAAAATGGTCTTACTCCCCGGAGAATTTTCTACCGCGCGATCGGTCCCGATTCCCTATTGGAATATCGATACCACCGGACGCGATCGGGTCATGTACCATTATTTTGACCAGGAACTCAACCCCGGAACCCAAGGCGATCGCACTACCAACCCTAAATCCCCCCAAACCCTAAAAATTGCCGTGCAAAATGCTTCCGGTAATCCCTTAATTTTGGGTCAAATTGTTGCGGAATTAAAATCTCGGGGATATCGAAATGTTTACCCAACTTCTGACTGGCCCGACCCCCAACGGCATACCCAAATTATCACACAAACCGGAGATATACCGGCGGCAACTACGCTACAAATCCTCTTACCCACTGCCCAGATTCAATTTAATTCTTTAGGCGACCTAGAGTCAGACATCACCCTGAGAATTGGAGAAGATGCCCTGAATATGAAGGATTTATTTGGGGTAAAATAAAGCTAGTTTTATGAAATCATAAAAGTCAAGAAGTGATGTTAAAACGTTTTTTTATCGTGACCATCGCCTTACTCCTAGCTGCCCTCTGGATTCTTCTTACTGCCAAAGAAGCGATCGGTCTACCCGATTTAATTATCACTCTCGGAATTTTTTAACTTATGGATAACGACTTGAGTTGGTTTCGGATACGGAAGCGGGTTGCAAAAAGTCAGTTTTCTCTCTTAGCCCGCGCTGGAGAGGCTCCTTCCCTATAACCCCACCCTTGAGAGTGCGGGTTTTTATCGACCTTTAAAAACCGGATTTCGTATGATAATTAGGTTCATAAATTGCTACTGTTTATTAAGTTTAAAGTTAACCCAAAACAAAGGCGAGAGTCTCAACCCCCGCCCGTTGTTGGTAGTACAATCTTTCTCGGAAGACGACCCCTAACCCGATCGCCCATCGTAATACCCAACTAAATTTACAGACAATTTTACTTAAAACAAACTGGAACAAAATAGGCTGTTGGAACCGCCTAGACTTGAGAACTCGCCTTTTATCCTGAATATTTTTAGGCGGTATGTCTCCAACTTTCTGAAACGGAAGTAAACCCGGTGAAAACATCCCAGTTTTGAATATCTTGCAATAAAGATTGATAACCTGTTACATTGGGATGGAGACCATCATCGCATAAATGCGCTTGCCTCCAGGCTTCACCGCGATCGCGCCATAACTCAAATAAGTCTAAATAGGGAATTTGTCTCTGTTCGCACCCTTGTCTAGTTACTTCCTTGTAGCGATATTGGTCCGCATGGTTAAAATACAGGCAATCCGAAAAAGGCATCTGAGTCTCATTAACCGGGACCATGCCGACGAAAAAGACGGGACAGAGTGCTTGGGCGCAATCCAGAAGTTGGGCAATCTCTGCGGTAAAGGTGTTAAAGTCAGTGAAATTGCGTCCGTTGGGACGTCCTAGGCGGGCGGAATCATTCACTCCAACGGAGAGAATGATCGCATCGGGTAGGCGATTTTTCAGTTCTCCCCGATAGCGAAACTCGTTTTCAAGTCGTTCCAGGACTTGGCAAACGCGATCGCCTCGGACGCCAAGATTGTACAGTACATGACCCGCGCTTGAGGGCATCATCCACTCCCGTCTCAGTCGTTCGACCCAACCCCCCCCGACGGGATCGCCAAATCCATAAACGAGACTGTCTCCAAGGGCTACTATTTTCCGAGGATTTACGGTTGCGCGATAGGAACGGTTAGAAGATGCTGCTAAAACTTGCATAGGCGATGGGACCTCGTACTTATAAAATCTTTACACATCGATACCAATCTACATCATTGGCTAAAATTAACATAATTACCTAAAGGTACAGAATCATGAATAGTGGATCGGGCAATCCAGAAAAAAGTAAGCGTTCTAGCTTCAGTACAGACAAAATCGAAAGTTTTTCCAGGAGAGCATTGTTTGCCCCCCACAAACGGGCGACGACTATTGATACAGAACATTTGATGCGCCGCGCTGAGGATCTAGTAAATGCGGCTTCCAATCGCTATCGGATTACTGTCCAAGTGGCTAATCGTGCCAAGCGTCGTCGCTATGAAGATTTCGACAGCATGGAAGAACCGACAATGAAACCCGTGATTCGGGCGATCGTCGAAATGTCGGATGAACTGGCGCAACCGGAAATCATCGGCGATTAATTAACGGTTTGGAGGGGAAATTGGGTTTGGTGGCAGGAAGACAAACGATGATGCAAAAGCAGCGCAAAAGGCAAGCGATCGCCTGGATCGGAGTCGGGTTAATACTCGGTCTATCTTTAGGAATACCTCCTCAGATAGATTCCCCCGAAATTTTGCCCAGGGCCGTCGCCCAAGAGGTTTCACCGCCTCAACGCCGACAACGGGTAGACCCCCGGCAACTGTGGCGGCAAGTCTATGAACGCCTGCCCGATTTCCCCTTAGAAAATAACTACATCAGCACAGAGACTGGAGAGGTGGACCCGAATAACACCCTCGCGAGTCGGTTGATTTCCTATCACCTCTATGTCAAAAATCGTCTGCCCATATTTCGTCTGGATTGGAAGTTGACCCTAGCAGACTATCTGGGCGTTCTTGATCAACTAGACGAGACTGCTTATCCCGGAAATGGGGTTTTGCAAGAAAATCCAATGGTAGGCGATCGCGAAATCCTCTCCCAACTCAACCGCCAGCAACGGGAGGAGTTAATCGAGGTTCTCGTCACTCTGTTTAATCCCAACTACCACAACATACAAGGGCCAACCCCAGAGGCAACCCCAGGACCAACTCCAGGGGAAACTTCCTCTCCTCCCAGAACTCCGGCAGGACCACCCCCCTTGCCAGAAGCAGGGGATGCGGATTTATTGAGATTGTAGAGGGGGCGTGGGTTGATGTCTCCTCAAACCGTTCCTAACGCAGAACGACGGATTAGAAGTGGTGCCGGATGGCGCATCGGGTGGGACCCCCAAGGAGAACTCTATCAGGGGTTAGTCGGGGGAGATGACTGGGCGATCGAACTCACCCCGGGCGAGCTCCATGACTTTTGCCGATTATTGGCGCAATTAGCAACAACCATGACTCAAATGGCATCGGAGTTGATGGATTCGGAACGGATCGCCTGTGAAGCAGAAAGCGACGTCCTGTGGATGGAGGTAGAAGGCTATTCCGATGCTTATCTTCTTCATGTTATCCTCAGTACAGGACGGCGCTGCGAGTTTAGTTGGCCTGCCTCCGCAGTCCCCGGACTGGTCGAGGCGGCAAGGGTGTTAAAAATTTTTTAATTTCCCTCTTGCGTCCATAAAAAGTTAATGCTAAGATAGTAAAGCGTCGTCGGGGCGTAGCGCAGCTTGGTAGCGCACTACCTTGGGGTGGTAGGGGTCGTGGGTTCGAATCCCGCCGCTCCGACTTGAAAACGCTAAAACCGAGTTCCGGTTTTAGAAAATCAACAGAATGAAAGAACGTCGAGTCTTCTACAAAGTAGGGGTTCGGCGTTCTTTCATTTGGTGGCGATCGCCCCCCTCAAAAGACTCAAGTTGAGGGCTGTTGCAGATGCTGCCAGAATTTGCCCAATAGAAAGGCTGACATCTCATCGGGGTCCGTGATTCCCAAACCTCGCAAAGATTGAGTCAGTGGATTCACCCGCCACAATTCCCAGTTATTGCGAATCCACATTGCCAAGTTTAAATGTTGTGAATCCAGAAACTCGGCTTGGGGTATGGTGCGGACTTTTTCTATGAACTCTGGGTGCAACATCTTGTCTAGTTCGGCTACTGCCTCCTCGATGCTGGATGGAATAAACAACCCTGTCTCCTGCGAGTAGGTGGGGTTAATCTGCTGCTTAGGGTCTGTGGGCTCTGGGGTAACTTCAATCGGTAGGTCCATGTTCATGCGGTAAGCGGAGCTATGCCGTAGGCGATCGCCTCGACTGTTACTAAGTTTAAATAAAATGCAGCGTAGTTAGAGAGAGGCAAGCATCCGGTTCATGGCTAGATGAGTGCCGATAATAAGCGAGGGTCGTCATAAATATCTAATGAGGCGGCTAGATTGTAGCAAAATTATCAAGGGAAAAAATGTGGATGCCCGTTTATTGAAAATAGCTTGAAAAATATAATGTTTATCAAGGGATTGAACTCCCCTTCTCCGGGCAAAGTTCTCCTTTTCAAGGGGGATTTAGAGGAATTGTTCGGACTTCCGGGGAGCAAAACCCGCTATAATTAGGAACCCCAAATCAGGGGAAGAATTAGGGAAATATTTACCCCTGTTTATCAGTAATGTGCCGTTTTCTATACCAAGCGTTGACAAGCAGATAACTGGGTTGCCTCGCAAACTAGATATAAAATCTGTGAATAAAAACGAACCTTATTGAAGAGCTTAGGAATACTTAAAACAGCAAATGCCCAGGTAGGTTATAAAACTTCATGATTTTCTAAACAATTAGATAATCCTACTGGGGTCTTAAATTTTATTCATGATTATAACGAATCATTACCTATTTAGGGCTACCCATAGGCGTTTGATTTCCTGGGAACTTTCAAATCTGGAGAGTTCTCCTTTCATTTCTAATTCTCGTATGACCGAGACTTTTTGACCAAACTCTTGTAAATTAGCCTGATCGACCATCAGTTCTGGAAGAAAGTTAGGGTTACAAACTGGGTGGCTGAATTCAAACCGGGGCAATTTTTCTCGCTGTTCAGGAGTTCTACTCATAACGTCCATAAAGGGTCAAAGGAGGGAGTAAATCCGAGTTTGAAATAGATCAGCTTTCCAATTCATTCAGTCTGGGCAGTTGAGGCGATCGCGTTGCTTGAGGAACGCAACAGTGTCTTGGCAAGCGTGGAGATTCCACCGTGGATAATGAACTAGAACCCGGGGTATCTAAGACAGTTAATTGTTTTAGGTAAAAACAGGTAGAAGAATTTTTCATGATTCATCAAAAAGAAAAAATTAATAAGGAGGAAGGATTGTAACGACCCGCAAAAACTCCAAGAATTTAGCTGAAAAAAGCCGAATTTAGCCTGTCTTGTAGTAGTCTTCAAGGGATTGGATCACGGATCCCCGATGGAAACGTTGTCCGTGGGAGCCTCTGGCTCCCTAAGTTAGGTTACAAATCATTTAGGATTGCTACAGAGGAAATTATGGGTTGGCTGTTGATTTTCATCTCTCTAAACTATCCTGTTTTAGGGTAATCCTTCTTCTACCGAAAGGATGGTCCTGATTGTAAAGTTGCATTGTAAGAACTACTACAATTAGCCTTGGATTGCTCCCACTGCAAGACTTGACTAAGGGAACCGCACAGGGTGCAACCTAGGAGAAAAATACTCAACCCGTTATCGAACAAGAGGAAAATAGGGGGAGATTTTGATCCCTGTAGGATTGGGGGACCATCGGGGATGGAGAGATCAAAACGACCGGAATACCAGGCCCTTTAAGATCCGGAAGCCTCTGAGCACAATAAAATAGGAAAGAGAAATACAACGGGAGGTTAGCGCGAAGATGGTCAGGGAAATTTGGCAAAGCCTGAGAGGGTTATTGAGAGAAGAACCCACCAGTCCAGAACTCCAAGAACCCGCCGGATCGGCTTCGTCACTGCCGCCGCTGGAAGATGAGGATTATGAATTGCTCTTTACCCAGATTGTGGAAGGGTTGCGCCTGGGTTGGGACCGCGATCGCGTCCAAGAATTTTTAGGGGCCCTCAGTTGGCGTGGGGATCTTCAGTTGTGGGCGGATTGGTTGCGACGCTTTGGCGATCGCCTCCAAGGGCAAGAAAATCCGAACCCAGAATGGGGGGTGCGTCTAGTCCAGTTGGGGCGCTTGGGCTGTGGAGAATTCAGTCAAGTGGCCCTGAACATCGGGACCGGGTTAATTCAGCGCCAAATGCCTGCCCCTGTGCCACCCCCAGCGGCCCCAACTCCGCCCCAAGATGCCCAAACTTGGTTTGGGGAAGGAAATACCAAACTAAATGCGGGCGATTGGACTGGGGCGATCGCCGCCTATCGCGAAGCGGTGAAACTCAAACCCGATTATTTGGAGGGCTGGAGTAATTTGGGGGCCGTTCTGTTTTATTCTCAACAGTATCCAGAAGCTTTGGAAGTGTTTGATCGCGCCTTGGCCCTCCAAAGTGAAAATGCGAGTTTATGGTTTAATCGCGGCTTTACTCTGTCTTTATTAAATCGTCCCGCTGAGGCGATTGATGCTTATGAAAAAGCCCTACAACTTCAGCCGGATTTGGTGGTAGCATGGCAAAACCGGGGGGTTGATTTGATGCATTTGGAACAGCATCAAGAGGCGGTTCGCTGTTTTGAGCAAGCGATTCAGCTTAAGCCGGATTTTGGAGAAGCTTGGAATAGTCGAGGGAATGCGTTATTCAAATTAACGAGGTATGAAGATGCGGTTACCAGTTACGATCGCGCTATTGAATTGCAAAGCGATCGGGCTGAAGCTTGGTTTAATCGGGGATTAGCCTTAGCAGCCAATAGCCAACCGTCCGAGGCGATCGCTTCGTTTGATCGGGTGATTTCTCTGCAACCGAATAACTTTGAAGCTTGGGTAAATCGAGGGTTAACCTTGATGAGCAGCCAACGATTTTTAGAGGCGATCGCTTCTTTTGATCGGGCGATTGAAATTAATCCCAGCGACTCCCCAGCGATCGCCTATCGACAACAAGCCCAGGACCTACTCGAACAAAGTGCTTCTTAAGCGCAGGTTAAAGGAGGCGATCGGCTGATTTTTTCCCCGCCTCCCCTGATGCTTCTTCTTCCACCATCATCCAGAGACGACTCGGGATCATAATTTTTCTCAATTACCCCAAATTTTTGGACCTTCATAATGGCAAGCATGGATAAAACCTATCCTACTTTCTTGCCTTGTCAGTCCATTTGGCGGTAAGAATAAGACATCAATCTCATCCAGAAAAAAAGGATTTTATCATGACTATTTGGGTAAACGAACAAATCGATCCATCAGGACTGGTTTATGCTTGCATTGCCTGCTGTGATGAAACCCAAGCACAATCCTGTCACGACTCCTTTCTAAAAAATCTCTCCGATGAACAAAAAACCAGGGGTTGGAGTGTCAAAATGCGAACAGTAGACTCCTGGGAGGAAGTACCCGTAAGTGCCTTGAAATTGGCATAAGGGAGATGGGGGATGGGGGAGATAGGGGGGATGGGGAGGATGGGGGAGATGGGGGAGATAGGGGAGATGGGGGAGATAGGGGAGATGGGGGAGATGTTCAAAGTCATGACTTCAG
>NZ_JAMXFC010000048.1 GCF_025370755.1 Laspinema sp. D2d
TCCTCCCCATCCTCCCCATCCTCCCCATCCTCCCCATCCTCCCCATCCTCCCCATCTCCCCCATCCTCCCCATCTCTCATTGCCAACTTACAATTTATTTATGAAAATGTTTGTAGTTCTGTAAAGCAGTTCTCAGGGGAAACGGCCATTTAAGGGGATTTTGTAAATTTTTATTAAGATTTTTCTTGAAAAAGGAGGAGTTGGCTTATCAGAACTTCATAATTAAACGAAACAGTTTTCAGTTTTTGGGGGGCCTTGAACAGAATCGGCTTATCCCGATCGCTTGAGCAAAGCGGCAATAAGCTATTAAGGCTTGAACCCTTGCCCATAGAGAGTAAACATTTTAGGAGTAAGGACCATGTTCGGTTTTATCAAAAAATTATTTGGCGGCATTTTCAGCTTCTTAGGTGGCTTATTTGGATTCAAAAAATCTGGATACTACCTGGAACTAGAAGAATCGAAAGGCTCTGCTCCTGCTGCCAAACCCCCAACGGCTCAAGTCCAGAAACTAGAACCCCTTCCTACAGAGAAATCTGAACCCGCAAAGGTGAGCAAATCTAAGGGAACTGAGAAAAAGGCAGAACCGAAGCCAACAGCGCCAGCACCTGCGCCTGCGGTGGCGATCGCCAAGGCAGAACCAGCGAAACCAGCGCCCAAAGAGGTGGCTCCTGCTCCCAAACGGGAAGCGACCCCAGTCATGGTTACCCCCCGCCGTCGTCCCGGTGCGAATATGACTTCTTATCTGGATATGGCTCGGAATATGCAAACTTCGACCCGCTAGAAGTGCCACGGAGAGACGCGAAAATCGCGTCTCTTTCTAGTTTTTAGGGTCAAATGCTCTGATTTGGGTTCGGGTTTATTTCTAAAGCTGCGGCAATCAGGGATAAGGCTACGGCGGGTGCAGTCACGGCTCGGAGGATGCGACTGCCGAGAGAAACGGGTTGGAAACCGGAGGCGATCGCCTGTTCGACTTCTGCTGGGGTCCATCCCCCTTCTGGTCCGATCGCGATTTCAAGGGGACCTAGTTGTAATCCTGCTGGAGACCCTTGACTGGCTAAAGCCTGTTTTAATAAATGGGGAGAGTCGGTGCGAGTGACACAAATATAACGGTTCGGGGGTTTTTCTGGCAGAGCCAAATAGTCCCGAAAGGTGACTGGCTCCAAAATGGTGGGGACGATTTGGCGTTCTGATTGTTCTGCTGCTTCTCGTGCAATGCGACGCCAGCGATCGAGCTTGTTTGGACTAGGTTTGAGGACCGTGCGATCGCTTAACACTGGGACGAGGGTGGTTACACCCAGCTCTGTGGTTTGTCTCACCACTTCATCCCAACCATTTTTAGGCAGTGCCAGGATTAAGGTGATGGGAACCGGCAACTCAGTTTGTACCGGGATTGACTCTAAAATCGTGGCAAATTCAGGATTTTCAGACAATTGAGCGAGCCACCATTGTCCTTGTCCATCCATTGCAATAAAGCGATCGCCTGCTGTTAAGCGCAAGACGCGACTGAGATAATGCTGTTGAGCGCGATCCAGCAAAATACCTCCGGATTGAAGTTGTGCTTCGGCGATCGCCACTCGTTGCAGTTGCCCTAACTGATTAGAATTTCCGGTTTTAGCTGCGTTCACAAACCCCCCTATATTTTCAATTTAATTCTCGGATTCTTGATTGATAAAATCTTCTCCCCAGGCTGGATCTACATTGGGGTTTACAGCGTCAGAGGGAGCCCTAAATTGGGTCAGAGGAATCACTTGAACATTTAATGAAATGGGTTTTTGCAGTCTGTCTTCTAAAAAATCTCGAACGAGCTTAACTTGGTTTTCTGAAATTGAGTTTGCTGCTGCAGTAACTTCGAGGTTAACAATCAGTGCCTCTCGGTAAGGTTCAACTTGTACCCTCCGGATATCAGTTTTAGAAAAAGTCAGAGTTTCTTGACTAATTAAAACGGCAATACTGCGGCGAACATTATCTCGTAAAACTAAGTTGTTGAGGGAAAATCCTAAAGGAACCCCTAAAATTATTAAAGCGAATAAAGAGATTATAAATCCTTCTTTTGCTCGTTTGAGTGACCCATATTCTTGGGTAACAAAAACTACCCCTCCACTAAAAACAATTCCGATTAAGTTCGTTAAAAAAAGTAAAGAACTGCCGATAAAAATTTCATGAGAAGCTAAAGAAATCCCGATTCCCATAACGCTTAAGGGAGGAACTAAGGCCACTGCGATCGCTACTCCGGGTAAGGCATCGGCAATATGACGCCGAGATTTAGCAAAAGCACCTGCAGTACCTGCGGCTAAGGCTACACCGAGATCGAGTAAGGTTGGCTGCGATCGGGCCATAATTTCCCCTTCAACCGCGTCTAAGCCAATCAGATTAGAGATAACAAATGAGGTAAAAACCGTTAAAAATACTCCACTTCCCAAGGTTAAAGCTGATCGCTTTAACAAGCGGCGATTCCCCATCACCATTCCATAAGCGATACCCAGAATTGGACCCATTAAAGGAGCAATAATCATCGCTCCAATAATCGTAGCAGCACTATTAGCCAACAGTCCTAGGGTAGAAATAATAGCGGACAATCCCAGCAAAATATAAAAGCTTTGGGACGGAACCGAGGAGCGCCACACTTGCCGGTTTAAACCTTCTATTGAGATGGGTTTTTCCGCCAGCCATTTCCATTGGCCGCTATTACTGTTCCACCAGCTTTTAAAGAACCGGATGGTTCGCAGATACCCTAAAAGTCCCCGTCGTTTGAACTTAAAGCTCACCGTCAAAACCTGCCAGGAATTTCAATTAGGAACCCGAGTCGTCACCCTAAAAGCCATCAGGCTCGTTCTGAGTATTCCTTAATTTATCAAACTCCTGACAGATTTTTCTTTCTCATATCGGTAGATTAAACCGAATGGCGTTCATTCCCTATCAATCCCCCCAACCCCCCTGATTAAGGGGGGCTTTTGAGAATTCTGCAAGAAGTCTATTAAACCGAGACAATTAGCGAGAAGTTTAAGCTTGTTCCGTCAAGCTTTTTAAGAAAGCATCGATCGCATCTCCAGCCAATTGACTCATTGGCTTACCCTGACGCTCTGCTTCTGTCTTAAGCTGGAGATAAATCTCATTGCTGACATTAATCCGGCGACGAGGAGGACGAGAAGAGCCGCCCTCTTCCCCTTCACTGTCATCACCGCCACCGCCACCGCCACTGGGGGGAGTCGGAGGAGTGGGAGGAACACCGGAATCCGTAGCAGGCGTCGTACCCGTGGGAGCATCGCTTCCAGCAGTTACCGGCATAGAGGACTCGGAACTCATGGAAGCCGCAATGGGCTCGGCACCCGAAGTCGTGACATTTTCAGAATTAACTGGAGAAGAGAATTGATTAACCATTTCTTGAATTGAAGCGTTGGGAGTAGCAGAATATGTAGCAGCAAAGCGACGCAGGGCTTCAAACCCGACCCGATGGCAAAAATCACCAAAGCTCTCAGGTTCAACCCGATGAAGCTGTTCTTGTTTGAAATACACAAACAAAGGTTCTAGGGTAGCTTCCAAATTTTCGATCGCCAAACTTTCAATGTAAGTTTCAGCCAACCTAGTTTGATGGGGACTCCCACCTAACCAGAGTTGATAAGCATCCGGAGATCTGCCCACAAAGCCGAGTTCAGCTAAGTAGGGACGAGCACAACCATTCGGGCAACCCGTCATCCGGACCACGAAGTGTTCTTCTGGTAAGCCAACTTGATTCAGCAGGGCGCGAATGCGATCGAGGACACCGGGGATCCCGCGTTCGGCTTCAGCGATCGCTAAACCGCAAGTTGGCAAAGCAGGGCAAGCCATTGAATAGCGAACCAACGGGTCGATATCGGTTTCCCGTTTAATCCCACATTCTTGCAGAATTTGCTCGATTTCCCGTTGCTGTTCCGGTGCAATATCGTACAGTAACACATTTTGATGGGGGGTCAGTAGCATCGGCAGGTTGAATGCCTCTACAATCCGTCGCAACGCTGTCTTAAGCTGCAAAGAACCGCGATCGTGAATTCGACCATTTTCCACGGAAATTCCGTAGAATAGCTTGCCATCGCCCTGATCATGCCAACCGAGGAAGTCCAGGTATTTGAACTCGGGTAAGGGTCTGAAGGGTTCAAACGGTTTCCCGAAATAGCCTTCGACGGTTTCCCGGAATTTTTCAACGCCCCAGTTTTCTAGGAGGTATTTCATCCGGGAAAGACGGCGTTCGACGCGATTGCCATAATCGCGTTGGGTCGCGACAATGGCCTTAACCGCATCGTAAATGTCATCTTTTCTAACAAACCCGATGGGATCGGCTAGACGGGGAAAGGTTTCCTCTTTGTTATGGGTGCGCCCCAATCCACCTCCTGCAAGGACGTTAAATCCTTCCAGTTGGCCCGCATCATCCAGAATTACGACGAGGCCCAGGTCTTGAGAATAAATATCAACAGAATTATCCCCAGGGACCGTGATGGCAATTTTGAATTTGCGCGGTAGAAACAGGGATCCATAAATCGGGTCTGGGGAATCGTGGAAGATGGTTCCGTTACCATTGCGCTGGCGCGCTTCTTTCACCTCGGGATTTTCTTCACCGCTGATGGCTTTTTCCCCATCCAGCCAAATCTCGTAATAGGCCCCACTCTGTGGGGTCAGCAAATCGGCGATATCGTTGGCATATCTACGAACGCAATCGTAATCGACGCGGTTCGTAAATGGCGCTGGAGGTGCCATAACGTTGCGGTTAATGTCCCCGCAAGCGCCCAAGGTAGAACCCATGTTGTTGACAATTTCCTGGATTGCCGTCTTCAAGTTTTTCTTCAAGATTCCATGCATTTGGAACCCTTGACGGGTGGTGACTCGCAGGGTGTGATTGCCATACTCTTCCGACAGCCGTTCTAAGGTCAGATACAGCTGGGGTGGAATGAATCCCCCGGGCGATCGGGTACGGAGCATCATTTGGTAGTCTTTTTCCTGTCCTTTGACCCGATTTTCCCGGTTATCTTGCTGATATGAACCGTGAAATTTCAGAATCTGATAGGCATCATGGGAAAAATGAGTTGTATCTTCTAAAAGCTCGGTGGCAAGCGGTTCGCGCAAATAGTTGCTACGTTCTTTGATGCCTTCGACTTTAGAAACTTTTTGACTGTTATCAGTCATTGATGGTGACGTTGTAAAGGATTGAACCATGAGCACATCTCGTGAAAATGGTAGAGGCTATTTCTCTCCGGTAATCCGGTCGGAATAGCGATGTTTTTCGATCTTATCACTGCCTTTCCTAATTTAAGGGATCATTTGGCAAATTAGGATCCATTCCTTCCTTCAGAATGTTAAGTCTTGTTAATTTGGGTTTCCCATACGGGGGTTAACCCATCCCTCAAGAGAGAGTCGTAGTGATTGACCTGCCGGGATTTGACCCGTTTTTCGGTGACTCTTAAATCAAGGGTTAGCCGCGATCGCCGTCCCGAGAAGAGAATCCTGAGCAAAATCTGGGGAACAGTTTCCCGTAGATTTTCTGAAGCGGGTTGATTAGGTGTAGTTACTTACTGGCTTTTGGATATGTCTCTCCCTGATTTTGGCGATCGCTCCAATCTATCACAGCAGTTTCTCCCTACTCAATTTGTAAATCGATACTCTTTTCGCCGATCGCAATTTAGCTCAAAATCCTTAAATATCTGATTAACTTTTCCCTTAATTCTGTAAATTTTCTCTAAAATTTTTCTAAATTTTCTTTAAATTATTATCAAATCTGCTATAATCCATCCCAATACTCCGGCGATATAGATTGCCCTAAAATTTTTAAGTTCGCGCCATTGACGAGTATCCAGCGATCGCTTCCTTAAATTTCTCCCACCCCCTCATTCCTGAAAAATTTTCCGCCGCTTCCAACCTGGATAACCCCCCTAAATTCCGCTTCAATCTGTCCTGTATTCTGATTAGAATTCTTCAAAATCCAGCCAAGGTGTAGATTTACAACCTCAATCCCCCTTCTTCCCCTTCCTTCCCCCATTTTCCCATAGCGCTATCATGAGGATATCTGGTGGCAGCAAGGTTAAGACTTAAAATCTCCCGTCTCTACAGATCCTCGGGTTCAAACCCATATTGGTTTATGGCGAATCAGGGAAGATTTCAGCTTAACCCAACCCATAGCCAGTTGATCAACTGACACATGGCCTGCCCATTTTCTCCGCCAGAATACAATAAATAGTAGGTTAGGACTCTCAGCAGCAGATTCCCCAATCTTTGCTTATGATGGTTAATTATACTCATCGGGACAAGGATGCTGTATGCTGATCCCGCACCCCTCCAAGAGGGTTGGAAGCGGGATACCTCTTTTCTCCTTACGGATGAGAAATTTTAATCTGTCTGCTGATTCAACGGTATGGTATGTATGCAATTAAAGATCTAAAGCGTGCAATGAGAGCGCTCATCGAACACATTCGAGATATTAGTAAAATGAGTGTTGCCTCTTGGCTGGCAACCGCCCTTGATTTTGTAGTGTTTACTCTGTTCAACCGAGGAGTAAATATACAAATTTCTACGGCAGCCGCTCTCGGTTCTCTAGCCGGAGCATTGCTCCATTTTACAATTTGCCGACTTTGGGTATTTCGTCATAGCAAAAAGCACGGTTTAGCGGAATCTCTAGGTCGTTATATTATCGTGTCTGGGGGAGCCTTAATTTTACATTCCATCGGCACCACCCTTCTGGCTAACTTTATTATTCACCAAGAAGAACTAGCTTGGTTAATTTCTAAAAATACGGTTTTCCTGTTCTGGGTGTATCCTGGCACTAAATACATGGTGTTTGGGCGCGGTCAATCCTTAAAACGCAATTCACCTAATTTCACCGCACAGCCTAAGCAAAGAGAGGATATTATTTAAATTCATTTAACATTTAACAGTTAAAACGATAAACATATTTCAGATTAATCAATTAGAGTTTCCTCGTTAGGATTGATGTGAATAGGGAAAGAAAAAAGTATTCCGATGTTCTTTTAAAGAACACCGGAATGCTTTTTTCTATAAGTTTTTTACAGCAATCAGGCCCTACGCTTAATCCGTGGAAGCCAGATACCCATCGGGAGCCAACTGCTCCCATTCCTGCGGAGAATTATGGGATTTCTGAGAGAGTAGGTATCTTAGAATAGAATCAAACTGAGGGTTAAGGGGCGACAATCCGGAGACGATGGGTGACCATTGTGATGCCATCTTTGCGAACAATAATGGCTGAAATCCAGCGATTATCTTCCGTGGATGGGGCTTGACCCACTTTAAAAAGTCCCCCAGCGGCAAGGGGTTCTAAGGTCAAATCTGAAGGCATTAAATATTGGGTCATGCGAACGGGTTCTTCCATTGCATAGCCGAGAATTAAATCATTGCGTAGGGGTTCAACGACGATCGCATCGAAGTTATAACGCTCTCCGGGGCGGACTTCTTCTGGTAAATTAATTTGTAGCGTCGGGGGATTTTCGCCGGTGGTGATTTGATTGCGTTCGGCGAGAATATTTTGACGGATAATTTTCTGGTTACTATAATGCTGCTGCGATCGCACGGTTGCGGTTAACCTCAAATCGCGATCGTTTTGAGTCTCCACCCCCGTAATTTCAGTGACGGTTTCCACCTTAAATCCATTCCCATCCCGTTCCCATGACTCAATTTCCGTGCGATAGCTCAGATTCGGAAAACGCTCCCAGAGTTGGGTTAATCCTTGCCTCAAACTCTCATAATCTAATCCATCGGAATTGACAAAAGTCGGACTATAAAACTGCATCACGCCTTGAATATCTTGGCGATTGGCGGCAGCATCAATATCCTGGAGAATCCGATTGAGTTCTGGGGGTGCAGTTTGAGCCGTGGCTGCGGCAACCCGGGTTGGTGTGGCCCCTCCCGCACACCAGAGGGTGAAACCAACGATGATTGCAGCGATCGCCGAACGTTCACGACTGGGGGTCTCCGTGGCTTGCCGCGAAGGGCGGGAACGGGATTGCAGTAAGCTCAAGGGATTAGTCATTGGGGAGGGCTTCAACACGACACGACAGATAAAGATCCTAGCAATAGTCTTCCCGAGAGAACCGGGAATTTCCGCAGAGATAAACTGAATTGGATTGCGCAGACTCTCAAAAAAGAGCGTTCAACCCGTTTAAATTTATAGTTTAGATGCGATCGCGATTGTTGCATCCAACCGCAAACTATCCCCAGGAAACCACAAACAGAGGCTACCGATTTGGCAAATAAACCGATTCGATTACTGATTGCTGCGAGTGGCACAGGTGGGCATTTGTTCCCCGCACTCGCCACCGCCGAACAACTCAAAGACTATCAAATTGAATGGTTGGGGGTTCCCAACCGTATGGAAACTCAACTCATTGGCGATCGCTATCGGTTGCACACCATTCCTGTGGAAGGATTTCAACAGCGTCTCGGACTCGGCACCCTCAAAATCGCCTTCCGACTCGTCAGTTCCGTGTTTAAAGTGCGTCGCTTGCTCAAAACGGGTGAATTTCACGGCGTCTTTACCACCGGGGGTTATATTGCGGCTCCAGCCATTTTAGCAGCCCGTTCTTTGGGGTTACCGGCTATTCTTCATGAGTCTAACGCCCTGCCGGGGAAAGTCACCCGCACGTTTAGTCCCTTTTGTAGTGTGGTGGCAGTCGGGTTTGAGAAGGCGGCACAATATTTACCCAAGGCAAAAACCGCTGTGGTGGGAACTCCGGTGCGATCGCCCTTCCTGGCTACCCCGGAATTTGATTTACCCATTCCAGAAAATGTCCCTTTGATTGCGATCGCCGGAGGTTCCCAAGGCGCAGTTGCTGTCAATAAATTGGTGCGAGAATGCGCTCAAGCTTGGATTGATGCCGGTGCTTGGATCTTTCATCAAACGGGAGATAATGATCCAGAAGTCAATCATTTTCAGCATCCCCACTATATTTCCATGCCATTTTATTCCAATATGGCGGGATTATTGCATCGCGCTACTCTCGTGATTAGTCGGGCGGGCGCAGGGACTTTAACTGAATTAGCGGTGACTAAAACGCCCTCTATTTTGATTCCTTATCCCTTTGCAGCCGAAGATCATCAAGCTTATAATGCAGCAGTTTTTGCCGATGCAGGGGCCGCCGTCCTGTATCGCCAACAAGAGCTAACGGCGCAACAGTTGGAACAGCAAGTATTAGACTGGCTCAAATCACCGGAATCCTTGCAGAAAATGGCAGAGGCAGCCGGTGGGTTAGCGGTTCCCGATAGCAGCGATCGGCTTGCTCAATTAGTCCGGGAATGGGTGGAAAAATAAGGCTTGATTCTCTGATTTTAAGGATAATTAATAGATTAGAAACCGGGGATTTTTAGCAAATTTATCCCGATTATCAAAAAGTTTAAAAACCCCGGTTTCTGTTTCTATGTAGGTCATTCGAGGGGACTTTTTATACCCAATCCAGTTGCAAAAAGTCGGTTTTCTCTACTCAGCCCGCGTAGGCGGGCTTCGTCCTGTGAGCCTCCACCCTTCTGGGTGCCGGTTTTTATAAACCTTTCACAACGGAATTGCGTATTAAATACTCCAATATTTCCTCAATTAAAAACTGCTTAATCTACCACTTGAGCGCTATGGCTGCGAGGGTCAGTTTTATTGCTATTGTTCGGGACTGCCGCACTATTCAAGGCGGAATTTTGACCTTTAGCCTTGGCATGGGGTAACGGGTTTCCGGCAATTAATGCTTCGATATTTTCGGCCATAACTGCCCGAGGAATTTCTCCGATCGCCTCAGCAATTGGCTCTGCCTCTCCCCCTAAAAATACAAAATGAGGAATACCATCAACTCGATATTTAGTCAATTCAGGTAACCACTTGGTATTGTCCACATTCAACATGACAAAGTTAACCCTATCTGCATATTCCGTTTCCAGTTCTTTCATTTCCGGTGCCATTGCCATACAACTCGTGCACCAATTGGCATAAAATTCCATCAGAGTAGGTTTGCCATTCGCCAGTGCCACCTCATAAGGGATAGAATCCGTCTCCAGATCCGTTAAAGAAACCGTACTCGATTCCGTCCGCAATCCCAGGAAAATCCCCACTGCTAATACAGTAGCCGTTAGGACAATAATCAAATTTCTGAGTTGATTCAAGAAGGAAGCAGGGGGTTTTTCAGGTAAATTCGCAGTCATCGGCTTTTTGATTCCTAGTTATTACAAGTTGTTTCTAGTTTAGCGAACGATCGCCCGTTGGGAAGGATCAGCCAACCGGCATGGAATTCTGGGTTAGGGATGGGGTAGAGGCGTGAGCGCGAACCGCATTTTCTCGATAATCCGCGCTACAATAAGACTTGGGAATTTCGATAAGAATTCGTCAGGAACTCCCTAAAAAGTTTTACCCGTTTTATCATTCCAAGCCACTGATTTAAAGTAAACTGTGAAAAAACGAGTTACCCTAACCTTTCCTAAACGGTCAGTCCAAATGCCAATTACTTATCGGTTGGCGAAAGATTTTAACGTAGCGGCTAATATTATTCGTGCACAGGTTGCACCCAACCAAGTAGGGACGCTCGTGGTTGAATTATCCGGGGATATTGATCAACTCGATGCGGCAATGGATTGGATGCGATCGCATGATATTACCATTTCCCTAGCCTCTCGGGAAATTTTAATTGATGAAGAGACTTGTGTCCATTGCGGACTCTGTACGGGAGTCTGTCCCACGGAAGCACTGCACCTTGACCGGGAGAGCTTTCAACTGAATTTCACGCGATCGCGTTGTGTCGTTTGTGAACAATGTATTCCTACTTGTCCCGTTCAAGCAATTTCTACCCATCTTTAAGGTCCGCCGAATATTAAACCGTTAAGGCGGAGATTTTTAACGAGTGCCAGAGGAGATTCCATGTTTTTATTTTTTATCAAAGCACTTCCCCGGCTGTCTCTGATGCTACTTGCTCTGACTTATTTTAACTTTGGTTGGACCTTAGCTACCGCCCAATCCCCCTTGTGGGTGTGGGTTTTATCCATCATTTTGACCTTTCTGATGGCCGAGGCATTAGCCGCCCCTTGGTCGATTATCCGCACCTTTTCCGTGCGTTGGTTGAAATCCGATTATCGGACATTTTTTACTGTCTTATTGGGCGCTTTTTTCCTAGTCGTGTTTCTCTCTTGGTTGAATATTTCCGCTTACGGATTAGCCTTATTAGTCTCCGCTGCGATCGCCCGATTGGACCTCCAAACGGGTCCGTTCCGTCCCTGGCAGGATTTCTTAATTTTATTTGTAGTCGCGACCCTGGGTTTGAGCCTCGGTTGGGTGCTCTACTTGATTTTATAAATCCCTCGACCCGTGAATCAAAAGTCCGAGGAATTGGACCCTCCTAGAATCCCGCCCTTGTCCGAATTGAATCCCAGACTAGAGGCGCGACAGCAACGTTGTAAGATAAAAAGACACATACAAACCTTGAAATGTCTGCGGATCTGGAACAGATACCAGAAGCAAAGCGGGCAAATCTGGCCTCATGGGAGAAGGGAACTGGAGATGACCTCTGAGAAAACGGAATTAAAAAAAACAGACTCCATCGAATCAAACGGGTGGAAGCAGTTGCGAGACAACGTGCAAATTTTGGCGATCGCCTTGATTTTAGCCCTAGGGATTCGAGCTTTTGTCGCTGAACCGCGATATATTCCTTCCGTCTCAATGGTTCCGACCCTAGAAGTGGGCGATCGCATCGTCGTCGAAAAACTCTCCTATAACTGGCGATCGCCCACCGCCGGAGATATCATCGTTTTTGACCCCCCAGAAGCGCTTCAACAGTACGGTTACACCAAAAACCAAGCCTTCATCAAACGAGTCATTGCCACCGAAGGTCAGTTCGTCCGTATTCACAACGGCCAACTCTACCTCAATGACGAACCCATCAAAGAAGAGTACATTGCCGAACCCCCAGACTATGAGTGGGGTCCCCAAAAAGTCCCCACCGACACCGTATTTGTCATGGGAGATAACCGTAATAACAGCAATGATTCTCATGTTTGGGGGTTTTTACCCAAAACCAACATCATTGGACGTGCAGTTGGGCGATTTTGGCCAATTAATCGGATCGGTTTCCTCGACAATTAACCCCAAATTTCCCTCAAAAACCCCGTAGAAATCTATTCTTGACTAAAACCATTTTCCACCCCTGCACTAAAATAATAAGATAGAGGGTGGGAATTCCCACCAACTGGGGAAACGAGTATAAGAGAAACTGGGAAAACAATGGGTTTTTTTGATTCTGAAATCGTTCAGCAAGAAGCCAAAGAGCTGTTTGAAGATTATCGAGCCTTGATCCAACTAGGCAGCAATTACGGAAAATTTGACAGAGAAGGGAAAAAGCTCTATATCGATCGCATGGAAGCCATGATGGATCGGTACAGTATTTTTATGAAACGCTTTGAACTCTCCGAAGACTTCATGGCTCAAATGACCGTTGAACAGCTTAAGACCCAACTGGGTCAATTTGGCATGACACCGCAGCAAATGTTTCAACAAATGCACCAAACCCTCGAACGCATGAAAAAACAATTAGAACAAGAGGCTTAAACCACTCAATCTCGCGTCAATATCGAGTCAATAGAGAGTGTGCCCCGGGACACTTTTGCAACTCGGGAAAAGGCAGATGAGCGATCGGGGAAATTCGTAGGGATAAGAAACTGGGTTTTTTACCTAGTCATTGATTACGGATTACTCCAGATGAGGGCAAGAAACCTCGTTTCTTTTCTGCCTACTCTACTGGAAAAACCGGATGGAGTATCTTACCCCATCCGGTTTTTAAAAGGGGAGATCTATTGGTTCCTTTGGACTCGGCTTCACCCAAGTCCCAAGGAACCTCCCCGTCTCTCCCCCATCCTCCGTCTCTCCCCCATCTCCCCTATCTCCCCACCCCACTCATTACGGCGGGTCAAATTCCCCAGGAGAGGGGAAGTCTTCCACCGGCGTTCCTTGCATCGCCTGATGCATGAAATCTCGCCAAATGGGAGCAACAAAACCGCCACCCGTAGCCCCCGTAGCCAAAGGTCGGTTGTCATCATTGCCCACCCATACCGCCGCAGACAACTGCGGGACATAACCCACAAACCAGATATCCCGTTGAGAAGACGTCGTTCCCGTCTTCCCAGCCGCCGGACGGCCTAAACGCGCACCCGTCCCAGTTCCCTGACTAATGACCCCTTGCAGGACATTTGTCAGGGCAGCAACTGACCAAGGATCGAGAACCAATTTCGGTTTAGGGGTATTGTCTAGCAAGATATTCCCGGTACTATCCGTCACTTGCACAATAAAGGTCGGGTCCGAATGCCAACCATTGCTGGCAAACGTCGCAAAAGCACCCGCCATTTCCATCGGGGTCATATCGATCGCCCCTAACGGCATAGAAATCACAGGCTCCATTGGACTGGTAATTCCCAAAGACCGGCAAATTTCAATGACCTTATTTAAACCCACGGATTGGCCGAGTTTAATCGCCGGAATGTTCAGAGAGACTTCCAATGCCTTGCGAATCGACACGGCCCCAGAAAACCCGCCGCCATAGTTTTGCGGTGAGTAATACCCATCGCCGTCACGATAGCTCACCGGGCTATCCTGAATAATGGAGTCCGGGCCGTACTGACCCGACGCAAAGGCCGCATAATAAACAAACGGCTTAAACGCCGAACCCGTTTGCCGTCGGGCTTGAATCGCTCGGTTATATTGACTACTTTGGAAATCCACACCCCCCACCATCGCTTTCACGAAGTGAGTGCGCGGATCCACTGCCACTAGGGCAACTTGACCATTAGTGCGGCTATAGAACAATCCTTGATAATAAAGCCGCTCATGCCAACGTCGGACCGTTTCTTCGGCCATGCGTTGGAAATTCATATCAATGGTGGTTTGAACCCGCATCCCGCCCTTAAGGACTGCATCCCGACCGAAACGGCGGGTCAACTCCTGAATCACCGCATCGGTCACATAAGGCAGATTACTTTGACCAAACGAGGTAATTCGTCCCACCAATAGCGGTTGCTGACGAGCTTTGGTTTCTTCTTCTGCCGTAATCCATTTAAGAGCCCGCATTCGGCCCAGTACCACCGCCTGCCGTTGTTTGGCAAGGGGATAGTTGACAAAGGGGCTGTATTCTTCCGGGGCCTGGATGATGCCCGCCAGCATGGCCGCCTCTGCCAGGGTCAACTCTGAGGAGGGCTTATTAAAATAGCTTTGGGAAGCCGTTTCAACCCCGTATAAGTTATGCCCCCAATACACCTGATTCAGATAGAATTCTAAAATCTCGTTTTTTTCGAGAATTTGCTCCATACGAATCGCTAGAACCGCCTCAGCCGCTTTCCGGCTAAAGGAGCGATTCGGGGACAAAAATAGGTTTTTAACCAACTGCATCGTTAGGGTCGAACCCCCTTCGACGGTCTCCCCTTGCTCTAGGTTGGCAACTAAGGCCCGCATCACCCCACCGGGGTTAATCCCGTGGTGAAGGTAAAAATGACTATCTTCAATGGCTAGAACGGCTCGTTTGAGGTTCGGGGAAATATTATCTAAAGGAACCACTTCCCGGTTGGCTTCATCATGAATCCGGGTTAAAAGAGTCCCCTTAATATCATAAATGTACGTTGTTTCTGTGGGAACATAAGTGCGTAGAACTCGGACGTCAGGAAGGTTGCGGAAGCTCAAAGCCAAGCCGACCAGTCCACCAGCCACGACCGAACTGAGCAACATGGTCATTCCAAGCAGAGTTCCTGCGGTGACTTTGCTGACGCCCTGAAAAAAACTGAAAATTGGTGCGGAGTCTCCAGGGGAATTTTGTCTAATCGTGTTAGTAGACACGGCGATTTTACTTCCTCTTCTAATCAAAGCTCAATAGGGTGAAAGGGGGACCGGGCAACTGGGGATACAGGTGAGGTCAAGTCATTTGGGAGCAATTTTAGCGCGATCGCTGAACAATTGGGGGAAGCGATTTCACCGATGCAGTTTATCATCCCTGGTCCGTTTCTGTCGGAGTCCCAAACCCTTGCTCCCATAATTCCATAACTAGATCGTCAAGTTGCAACCCGAACAATCCGGATCGCTCGATCGCAATCTCAGTGTAGTCCCTGGGACTGGACTTTGCGGGTTTAGGGCGATCACTTCCTTTGAAATTCCCCAACCGTGACCGGACTCCAGGGGGCCTGAACACAGGGCATTATCAATGAAACACTCCACAGGAACAGCGCCTTGATTTTTTTTAGCACTGATTTTTAGCACTAATTTTGGCAATTATAGTACCCTTCACTCCCTCAAGCCGTGATTACGTTCCCCACCCCAAGATCCCAGTTCACCGTTATTTAGATAGGGTGAGGGTGAGGGGTTACCCAATTTTTCGGTACACTTGTAAGTCACGAAGCAAAGTCAAGCAGTTGTACAACCTGGCACTAGAAGATTAAAACCCTTGAATCAAAGTTTATCCTGGCTGCACCGTGGTGTCAGCGAAATTTTTCCCAATCAACCGGAATCCCAGGACCCCAATGAGTCCTTGGTTGCCCGTCTGCACCGTGCAGACCGTCCCTTACGGGTTAAGCTAGGCATCGACCCCACGGGTGCCGATATCCATCTGGGTCACAGCATTCCCGTGCGAAAAATGCGGGCGTTTCAAGATGCAGGTCATACAGCCGTTCTGATTATTGGGGACTTTACCGCCCAAATTGGCGACCCCACGGGCAAATCAGAAGTCCGTCGCCAACTCTCGCCAGAAGATGTCCAGCACAACGCCCAAACCTATCTCGACCAAGTTCGTTCTATTTTAGATTTCGATACCCCCGGACGTTTAGAAATTCGCTACAACTCGGAATGGTTATCGAAGCTGAATTTAGCCCAAATTCAGGAACTGTTAACCACGATGACGGTGGGACAAATGTTGGCGAAAGAAGGATTCGCCGATCGCTATGAGAAAGGCAACCCTATCTACCTCCATGAGTTTCTCTATCCCCTGATGCAGGGATATGATTCCGTGGCAGTTCAGTCCGATGTGGAACTCGGGGGGACGGACCAAAAATTTAATATCGCCGTCGGACGGGATTTACAGCGCTATTTCGGCCAGGTCCCTCAGTTTGGCCTCCTAATGCCGATTTTGCTGGGGACCGATGGCACCCAAAAGATGTCTAAATCCCTGAATAATTATGTGGGTTTAGCAGAAGACCCGTTATCGATGTATTCCAAGTTGGAGAAGATTCCCGACTCCCTGATTGAGCAATATTTTGAACTGTTAACGCCTTTAGCGTTGAACGAGTTACCGGAAAACCCCCGCGATCGCCAAAAATTACTAGCAACTACGTTGGTGGCGCATCAACATGGGGAAGCGGCGGCAAAGGAGGCGCGACGCGCAGCGGAAACCCTCGTTCAAGGGGATGCTACCCAAGCGGAAGCGGTCCCAGAATTTTCCTTAGCAGGGGTGGAATTTCCCGCCAAACTGTTTTATATCCTCAATCTGACTGGATTATGCGCCAGTAGTTCGGATGCGCGTCGCCAGATTAAAGGGGGGGCAGTGCGTTTAGATGGCGATCGCATTGCGGACGAAAATCTCTCCTTTGAATCCGCCGCCGACCTCAATCATAAGGTTTTACAAGTCGGTAAAAAGAAATTCGTGCGTCTAGTCCAGTCCTAACCTTTATCCCCCTCACCCCTGGAATTATGTCTGTTTGCGATCGCATTATCGTTCCCCTCGATGTCCCCAATCAAACCGATGCCCTCACCCTGATTGATGCCCTACCCGAGGTCTCGTTTTGGAAAGTTGGACTAGAACTCTTTGTCAGTTCTGGTCCTAGCATCCTCTCTGAACTGAAAACTCGTCAAAAACGAATTTTTCTTGACCTGAAATTTCACGATATCCCCAACACCGTAGCGGGGGCCTGTCGGTCTGCGGCCCAGTATCAGGTTGATTTGCTGACCATTCACGCCACCTGTGGACGCAGGGCGCTCAAAGATGCTCAAACCGCCTTAGTCGAAACGACGGGAGAGCAAGCGCCTAAACTCATTGCTATTACCTTGTTAACCAGTCTCAATTCCCGGGATTTAGCGTTTGACCTCAAAATTCCCGTCGAGTTGCCTGAATATGCCTTACAAATGGCTTTAATCGCCAAAGAGAGTGGGTTACCTGGGGCGGTTTGTTCTCCTCACGAAGCGGCCCAATTGCGATCGGTTTGCGGTTCGGAGTTTCTGTTAGTCTGTCCTGGAGTTCGTCCAGCTTGGTCAGAAGCGGGAGATCAACGACGCGCTATGACTCCTGGGGAGGCGATTAAAGCCGGGGCCGATTATTTGGTCATCGGACGACCCATCACCGCCTCGGAGGACCCCGGGGCGGCCTTTCAGCGGATTTGTGAAGAGATAGAGGGATGATGGAAGACCAGGCTCAAGAGGGACCCCACCCTAACCCTCCCCTTGCTAAGGGGAGGGGACCGGAAAGCGGGAGTTCTCAAAAGCCCCCCCTTAGTAAGGGGGGGTTGTGGGGGATTCTTCTTCGGAACCCAGAGGGACCCCACCCTAGCCCTCCCCTTGCGAAGGGGAGGGGACCGGAAAGCCGGAGTGTTCAAAAGCCCCCCCTTACTAAGGGGGGGTTGGGGGGGTCTCTTCAAAGAATTGCCCAGGTTCTGTTGTGCTTTTGTGCGGGGGTTCTCTTTCCCGGGGGGGTTGGGGCCAAGATGCCAGAGGCGATCGCCCAAGTTCCCCCCCCTGCACCCACGGTTCCTGGGGTTTGTCCGGCGGATTTAGACCTATTAATATCTCAATTGCTGCCCGATTTGCCCAGTTATGCCAATCGCACGATTCAACGAAGTAGCCCTGATTATGTGCCTCGGTTCGTGATTCTCGCGGGTCGTCCGGAGTTTCAACCTTTGCCTCAAGGTCCAGGGGTGAATCATCCTCCGGTGTCTCGGTTACCTGGAGATGCAGAAATCGAAGGGTCTGATCCGGCGATCGCTCAAGTTTTTTTTACCACTTTAGAACGTCATTACACAGCCACTCAATCGGTAGAATATCAGCAATATCATTGGCTATTTTTAGCCCAAACGGATCAAGGGTGGCGAGTTAATCAAATGTTTTCTCGCACCGCCTATCCCGCAGGTGCTATTCCGACACCTCCGCGAGATAGTAGTGATAGCGAAATGGCCCAAGCGGTCCGTTTATGGTTAAGCGATTGTCGGCGCAGGGGTTAGTTTTTTCACTTATAAAAAACCTAACGGATTATGAAGGGCTATAAGGGAAGTTATCAAAAATAGTAACTGTTGTATAGTTTGGGTTAAATTTCGACCCATTGCCGCAGTAAATTCGCGTGGGTTTTGCAGAGTAAATCAAATTCTACGGTTTTGCCATGTTCCTCAAATATGGAGCGCCGAACAGTGTCCAGTTCAAAGAGAATTTCTCGTTGCTGCACATCGCGAACTAAACTCTGAACCCAAGTCACCGCAGCGAGACGAATTCCCTCCGTTACTTCGGTAACTTGATGCAGAAAAGTAGAAGGATAAACAATCATTGATCCAGCGGCCAATTTGAATAATTTCTCTCCTAAACTGGTATCGATAACTAATTCTCCTCCTTGATAGGTATCTGGATCGCTGAGAAATAGGGTTAGGGAAACATCCGATCGCACCAATTCTCGCTCACCCATAATTGCATTATCGGTATGCCAACCATAAGACATTCCTGGTTCATACCGACTAAAAACAATGGGGCGAATTGTTTTGGGACGAACGGCAGCTTTAAATAGGGGATTTTGGGCGATCGCAGTCTGCACAATTTCCCGCACCTTTTGGGCAACCTCCGTATCTCCTTTTAATTGAACGTTATCTTTAACAGTTTTCGCATACCTCCCCGCCGTGAGTTTACCATCGACAAATTCACCCTCTTTCAAAAGTCGATGAATCTCTTCTAACTGTTCGGGATTGAGAACTTGATCAATACATAAAATCATGAAATTAATACCCAATTTACCTAAAACTAAGATTGATGATTTTATCGGTAACAATAATTTTAAAATATAGAGAGGTATCCCCTAGTCTTGATATCTAATTCAAGACTAGGAAAACCCCCGAGCAAATCCCATCGTTATCATCAAACGATGGTTAAAATGGTTTAATCGTAGCGACAAGTTGTCACCAAACGAAATAACAGTGGCAATCCACTAAGATTCTCCACCTTCCCCAGCTTGGTCATTTTGCTCCTCTTCACCCTCTTGCTCATTTTGGTTATCTTGGCCGTCTTCGCCCGCTTCGCCATCTTCTTGAGGAGTGGCCGAACCGGGCGCAGTTTGAGTTTCTCCCCCTGTTGCTCCTGAATTGGGAGTAGTCGAACCTGGGGCTGTGGGAGCACCACCTTCTTCTCCATCATCTTGAGTAGTAGGAGCCGGGGGAGTTTGTTCTCCTTCCGGCGGAGTTTCAGGGGCACAGGCAGCCACGGTTGTCGCGAGGCCAAGACTCAGAAATAGCGCAACAGCTTTAGATTTCATAGACAATTTGTGAGTGTGATTATTGCTGGTCAGAAGTGATCATAAGATAATTGTAGAAAATAAACACTAAAAATCTGGGAAAGAAAAGAAACCTCGTTTCTGCGGAAACTTTGGCGGAAAACCCAGATTTGAATAAGCCCGATCGCTCTGAGCGATCGCCATAAACCTCCAGCAGTAGCAGTAGGATAGGCACTGCCCACCTACCGTTCGTACAACCCCCTTGACAGGGCTAGTTTTTTAGTCCCCTGACTATTTCAGTCCGAGTTCTTCTAATTTGGCACTCACGGTCTGGACATCCTGCCACATCAACCATTTTGGCGAGCCTTTTTCTCGGGACGGATTGCGCAGAAGATAGGCGGGATGAAAGATGGGCATACAGAGTTTTCCTTCCCATTCAAACCATTGACCACGAATTTTAGTAATTCCCCGTTTTTCTTTGAGCAATCCTTTAACTGCTGTTGCTCCCGTTAATAAAATAATAGCGGGATTGACTAGACGAATTTGTTCTAAAAGATAGGGTTTACAGGCTTCCATTTCCTCTGGGGTGGGGGCGCGATTTCCGGGCGGTCGGCATTTATTCACATTGCAGATGTAAACGTCTTTTTCGGTGGAAAGTTTGACCGAGGCGAGGATTTTTTCTAATAACTCTCCGCTTTTGCCGACAAAGGGTAATCCCGTTTCATCTTCGGTTTGACCCGGGGCTTCTCCAATAATCATAATCGGAGCCTGGGGATTTCCACGGCCAATCACAGCATGGGTCCGATTCGCCCCTAATCCGCATCGGTGGCATTGATTACAGGGGATTGACAGTTCATCAACGCTACTATAAGTCCCGGGGGGAATGGGAATATCGCCACGGGTTGGAATGAGTTCGGGATTAAAGGATGGGGGTTTAGGAGGTGCATCAAAAGGGGTGATGTCAAATAGATTAAGTTGGCTTTCGTCGGTCATTTTGTATCCTTAGTTTTGTTGATTTAAAATTATAGACGGGTTACAAAAGGCTTAAAATCCTTGGCAAATTTGTGATTTATTTCTGGGTCAGGTCGGTTTTAGACTGGAAGCCAGAGGGGTAAATTATAGCAGCGGTTTGAATGATTTAAACTCCAGTTTAAGCTGGTTTAGGCTAATTTTAGGCTAACAGAAAAGGGGATAAAGTGACCCCTTACGCATCAGGGTCGGAAAAAATCAGCCATCATAGAGGCAACTGAAGTGCTATTTGGCTGGAGGGGATGATGATACCTGCCCCATTATTTCGCGATCGCGCTGATGCGGGAAAACAACTGGCTGAAGCGGTGATTCAACAACTGAGGGAAATCGACCCAGACTTGAGGCAAATTAAACCCATTGTTTATGCTTTGCCGCGAGGGGGATTGCCGATCGCCGCACCTCTGGCGCAGCGGTTGGGTTGTCCCTTGGATATTATTGTGGCTAAAAAAATTACGCGCCCCGAGAACCCAGAACTGGCTCTGGGTGCGGTAACGGCGGATGGAGAAGTTCTCTGGGGAAGACAACGGGTGTTGCGATATCAGGTCCGGCAAATGGCCCAACAGGAGGCTCAAGCGAAAGCGAAAGTACAATTGAGTCAGATGGCCTCGGCTTGTCCCCAGGTGGATCCGACGGGAGCTTGGGCGCTGGTGGTGGATGATGGGATTGCTACGGGGATGACGATGGCTGTGGCGGTACAGGCATTACGGCATCGAAATTTGGCTCAAATCTGGATCTGTGTGCCGGTGGCCCCGGGGGAGTTGGTGGAACAGATAGGACCCTGGTGCGATCGCCTGATAGTGTTGGCAACTCCAGATCCGTTTATGAGTGTCAGCCGGTTTTACGCGGCGTTTCCCCAGGTGGAGATGTCCGAGGCGATCGCCTACTTATCCGCCCAATAATTACTCGGTTCCTCTCCAAAATCAGTAGCTTAAGGCTGGCTATTCCTTCTGGAATAGATATTGGGCTGACCTCCTCTATCTCCCGAGGGCGGATCACTGGGTGAATCTGAGGTTAATCTTAGATTAAGATAAAAAACAAGGTCTTAAATTTTTAATCTAAATGCGACGTTGGCGATTTTGGGGGGATACCCTGATTAACTATATTCAGCAGAATCCTCCCCTGTTTATCGAACTGGTGATGCTTTCAGCAGCGATTGTTTTACTCGGATTTTGGGGGGTGACTCTGGACTGGCCTTATTTAGTCTTGAGTCTAAGTTATGCGGTTGGATCGTCCTGTTCCTGTTTAGTTCGCGGTGCGATCGCCCCTTCTCCCACCTTTAGGCTGCCCCAATTGACGGCAATATTATTATTATTAGTCAGCTTTTTTAGTTTTGCTGATTTATTGGGTTATTTATAATAGACCTCTGGCAAAATAACCGCTCAATCCCCGGAACTGCCGTAAGAACGCCAATCGGCTTTTTAGAATTGGGGAAGAAGTCTAATAGTCTCCCCCTGAGAGCTAATTGGGGGGTAAATGCTGAATCGATTGATGAAAAATCAAGCGATTTCCTAATGGGTCATAAGCGTAAATTTCTCGCCCGTGAGAGGCGGTGGTAATTCCTCCTGGGGGTGGATATCCTAACTGACCCAGATGGGCGATCGCCCCCTCCAAGTGGGTCACTTCAAAACATAAACTCAAACTGCCGGAACCTTGGGACAAAAACTCCGCTTCATGACTGGCTTTTGGCTTGAAAATCCCTAATCTCAACCCTGCCGCAGAAAACTCCGCATAGACTTCGGGACGATAAGGATTAGGGGCGATCGCCAACAATCGAGCATAGAATTGTACAATTTCTTCAAAATTACTCGCCGCCAACGTAACAAAGGCGGCTTGATAGTCCATCTTGATTCCCAAAATAGCCGACTCCCGGTGAGATGCGATCGCAGAAATAATCCTCAATCCTCCCACTGCCACTCTAAGTCCTGATAGCCCTACCCTTTAAGCTGTAGGGCCTGGTTTTTCACCCCTATCCCCAACCCGTCGGGAATGATTTTCTCAAAACCCGTTGGTCTGAAGGGCCGCACCTGGACTAGAGTAAGAGGGGAATATCCCAATTCTATCTGCTCATGGTAAATTAAGTGGGACTTATCAATCCCTTAAGTAGCAGTTATTGAAGCTAATCCCCTTTGCAGTCCAAGCAGCGATGGGGCATACGCCATAGGTCGTCACTGGTGAGGGGGACGGCAAACCCACCCTCTACTCCCCAGTTGACCCTGTGTAACTTCCTTTGTAAGCACGATCGCAGAATTCAATAAAAAATATGCATCTGAGTGAACTGTCTCACCCAAACCAGTTGCACGGTTTATCCATCCATCAACTTGAGCAAATTGCTCGACAAATTCGGGAAAAGCATCTGGAAACGATCGCCGCCTCTGGTGGTCACCTCGGCCCTGGTTTGGGCGTGGTCGAACTGACTCTGGCCCTCTACCAAACCCTCGACCTCGATCGCGATAAAGTCATCTGGGATGTGGGTCACCAAGCCTACCCCCATAAACTGATTACCGGACGGTATAACAATTTCCATACCCTGCGCCAAAAAAATGGCGTTGCCGGATACCTCAAGCGCAGCGAAAGCAAATTTGATCATTTTGGCGCGGGTCACGCCTCCACCAGCATTTCTGCGGGGCTAGGCATGGCTTTAGCCCGGGATATGAAAGGGGAAAAATTCAAAGTCGTGGCGGTGATTGGCGATGGTGCCCTCACGGGCGGCATGGCATTGGAAGCGATTAACCATGCAGGTCATTTGCCTCACACCAATTTGATGGTGGTCCTCAATGATAACGAAATGTCGATTTCTCCCAATGTGGGGGCGATTCCTCGTTATCTGAATAAAATGCGCCTCAGTCCCCCGGTTCAGTTCCTCAAAGACAATTTAGAGGAACAGTTCAAACACCTCCCCTTTGTCGGGGAAACCTTCACCCCAGAAATGCAACGCATCAAGGAAGGGATGAAGCGGTTGGCAGTTCCTAAAGTTGGGGCAGTCTTTGAAGAGTTGGGCTTTACCTATATCGGCCCGATCGATGGGCATAATTTGGAAGAGTTGATCACCACCTTCAATCAAGCGCATCAAATGCAGGGTCCGGTCCTGGTTCATGTGGCTACGGTGAAGGGCAAAGGTTATGCGATCGCCGAAAAAGACCAAGTGGGTTACCATGCCCAAAATCCCTTTAATCTGGCAACGGGGAAAGCTATTCCCTCCAATAAACCCAAACCCCCCAGCTATTCCAAAGTTTTTGCTGAAACCCTGATTAAACTAGCGGAAGAAAACCCGAAAATTGTCGGAATTACTGCCGCAATGGCAACGGGTACGGGGTTAGATAAACTCCAGGCTAAACTTCCCAATCAGTACATTGATGTGGGGATTGCTGAACAACACGCCGCAACTCTGGCAGCGGGTTTAGCTTGTGAGGGCATCCGTCCGGTTTGCGCGATTTATTCCACCTTCCTGCAACGGGCTTATGACCAAATTATTCACGATATCTGCATCCAAAAATTACCCGTGTTTTTCTGTCTGGATCGGGCGGGAATTGTTGGGGCGGATGGGCCAACTCACCAAGGGTTATATGATATTTCCTATCTGCGGTGCGTTCCCAATTTGGTGCTAATGGCACCGAAGGACGAGGCGGAATTGCAACGGATGTTAGTCACGGGAATTGACTACACCGATGGGGCGATCGCCATGCGCTATCCCCGAGGCAATGGATACGGTGTTCCCCTGATGGAAGAAGGATGGGAACCCCTGGAAATTGGCAAAGGGGAAATCCTTCGCAGCGGTGATGATTTGTTAATCCTCGGCTATGGTTCAATGGTCTATCCCGCCTTACAAACAGCGGAAATTCTCAACGAACATGGGATTTCTGCCACAGTGGTGAATGCCCGCTTTGTCAAACCCTTGGATACCGAGTTAATTTTGCCCCTGGCTCAACGCATTGGTAAAGTGGTGACGATGGAAGAAGGCTGCTTGATGGGCGGTTTTGGTTCTGCCGTGGCGGAAGCTTGCATGGATAATAATATCCCGGTATCAATGCTGCGTCTGGGAGTGCCGGATCAGTTAGTGGATCATGCCACACCGGAGCAATCTTTCGCTGACTTAGGTTTAACGCCCTCTCAAATGGCCGATCGCGTTTTACAAACGTTTAAATCGCCTGTCTCTGTTGCTCATTAACTAACACCCTGAGCAATTCTCTCTTTAAAATTATCCATAGAACTCAGGAATAGAGAACGCAGAGAAAACAGCATTTCTCTGCGTTTTCTTTGTCTGAATAATGATGGCTGTATTTCAGGACTCAATTCGGTGATAGCATGAAAAGTTTTGATGTAATTATTGTGGGTGCGGGTCCAGCTGGAGGGCATTGTGCGAGGCAACTCGCGGGTGCTGGCATCCAAGTTTTACTGGTGGAACAACATCAAACCTTTGAGGTAAATAATTTTTCCAGTGCTGCTACTCCCCTGGAAACTTTGACTCAATTTGAGTTACCTGAATCCGTGGTGGGGAGTTTTTGGAATCAGCTTGTAATTGTCAGTACCCATGTTCGGAAACACTGGGAGTCTTCCACCGCTTTAGGCGCGGTGTTGAATTTTGCTAAACTGCGGGAATTTTTGGCCGGGGAAGTGACAAAACATGGCGGTGAGGTGTGGTTGGGTCATCGATACTTGCGTCACTATTCCCAGGATGGGGAAACGGTGGTGATGCTTAAACCCCAGGGGAAAGAGCCGATCGCCCTTCGGACTCGGGTCTTAGTGGATGCCACAGGGGCCGCGCGATCGCTGATGTCTCCTCACCACCAAAAGCGCCCTGATTTTTTTACCGGGACCGGCATTGAATATTTAATTGAAGTGGATGATTCCACTTACCAATCTTGTGCGGAGTCTCTGATGTTTTTCCTCGGCCATCATTGGATACCTCAAGGGTATTCCTGGATTTTTCCGATGGAACCCAATCGTCTCAAAGTAGGGGCGGCTCGTTATTCTGGTCAACATCAAATTCTCCAGGACAAGTATCCGGCGATTAAACAGTCCATTGAGTTGCTGATTCAAGACTATCTGAAAATTAATGACTATCACCGCATAGAAACCCACGGTTCAATGCTGCATTACAGCAGTGGACTTCAAGATATTTACTACCGAGAGAATTTAATTGCGATTGGGGATGCGGTTTCAGCGGTGAATTTTTTGGGGGGAGAAGGGATTCGGCATGGCATGGCCTCGGCCCAAATTGCTAGTGAGTATATTCAGGAGTATCTGGCCGATCGCCGAGGGGATTTCGCCGCCTATCAAACTCACCTTCACCAGAAATTTAAGCCGTCCTGGGATATTTCGGAGAGGGCCGCTAAAAAAGTTTATCTGCACTATAGCGATCGCATCATTGATCAAGGGTTGGCCTATTTAGGAACCCTGGAACTCTCGGAGGTGATAGACCTTTTATTCTACTATCGCTTTGAAAAGATTACGAAAGGGGTCCGGCGCATCCTCTGGCGTAAACTAACTGGATTTTGGCAAGAAATTAGGCAAAAATTGGGCCTATCTAGTACAATCAGTTAGAGCTGATTCACCTAGTTTTTACCGGATTGATTATGTCTGGAAATCCTCCTATTTATCCCGTTGTGTGGAAAGAAGACCATGTAGTGCTCATTGATCAAACTCGTCTGCCGACGGAGTATGCTGTGGTAGAAATTCGTCGCTATGAGGATATGGCAAGGGCCATTCAAACCATGATCGTGCGCGGTGCTCCATCAATTGGTGTGGCGGCAGCTTATGGAATGTATTTAGGGGCCCGGGAAATCGAAACGGAGGAACGGGGGGAGTTTTTGACCCAGCTAGAAACCGTGGCAGAAACGTTACGCCAGACTCGTCCGACGGCGGTTAATTTGTTTTGGGCGATCGCCCGAATGCAAACCGTGGCAAGGCAGACGTTAGGACCCGTCAGCTATCTCAAGAAAATCTTGCTAGAAACGGCACAGGGGATACAAGCGGAACATTTAAAAACCTGTCAGGCGATCGGCGATCGCGGTTTAGAGGTACTCCCCAGTACGCCGCAAAAGCTACGAATTCTCACCCACTGTAATGCGGGGGCTTTAGCAACGGCAGGATATGGGACGGCATTGGGGGTGGTGCGATCGGCATGGAAAAGCGATCGCTTAGAACGCGTCTATGCCGATGAAACCCGTCCCCGTCTGCAAGGGGCAAAACTAACAACTTGGGAATGTGTCCAGGAAGGAATTCCCGTGACTGCGATCGCCGATAATATGGCCGCACACTGCATGAAACAAGGATTAATTGATGCCGTAGTCGTGGGTGCCGATCGCATTGTGGCAAATGGGGATACGGCCAACAAAATCGGTACTTATAATTTAGCTATAGTTGCTAAAGCTCATAGCATTCCTTTTTTTGTGGCCGCACCCTTATCGACGATTGATTTTACATTAGATGAAGGCAGCACCATACCCATCGAAATTCGCGATGCCGAAGAACTTTATCAAATGGGTTCAACCCGAATTTATCCCCTAGGTGTGGAATTTTATAACCCCGCCTTTGATGTCACTCCGTCCGAATTGATTACGGCCATTATCACCGAATATGGAGCCGTGGCACCGTCCGAATTGTACCAATTACAAACTCACCAAGTGGGTTAGTAAAATCCTAAAATTGGCAAGGTTTTAAGGATTAAGACGGGGGTTAAGAGTGCGGTTCACCAAACACAATGAGCGAACATTTTAACTCTTCAATCACCTGGGTGGTGACGTTACTCACGGTTAAACCTCCGGCAGTCCGACGACGAATTGAGCGGAGGATGACCATATCCACTGATTGCGCTGCTTTCATAATGACCTTGACCACATCATCATCAGGAACGGTGGTAATGGAAATTTTGATGGAAGAGTTATCCCGTTTGACCAGTCGGGTGAGATCGGATTCAAATCGCTCAATTTGTTCGGTTGGAGTCCGGCGTGCACAAACGTGTAATAAAGTAATTTCCCCAAAATTGGCATCCGCAAATAACTGAGCAAATCGAACCGTTCGCAAGGTCTGGGGGGATAAATTTTTGACCGGGACTAATAGACGATGAATATTAACAGGTTCATCGATCAGGCGCATGACGGCAACTGGACAGTGAGAGGCCCAAAAAACGTCATTAATCAGGTTACCAAATAATCGGGCGCGCAACCGTGTAGTTGGACTCCATCCCATTACGATTAAGTTGGATTCCCATTCCCTCGCCGTTCGGCTGATGGCATGGCAGATATCATCATCAATGCGAAGTTCGGGTTTAGCTTTGACTTGAAATTCCTCTAACATTTGGACCGAACGCTCCAGCGATCGGCGACTTTCTTTGAGGGCGATATCGAGTTGGGGTTCATCCATGTGAACATGAGCTCTCGCCACGGATAAGGGGATAATTTGCCCAGACTCATGACGGGCTAAAAGCGCCGCCATTTGAATTAAATACCGTTGGGTCAGGGGATTAGAAATGGGTACCACTATGGTAAACACATCATTCCCTTTCACCAGAGGAGGATTTATCGTCGTCTCTACTTCCTTGGGTTCCCACCAGATCGACATATTATCTAGGTTTAGCTGCGCCTGGGGTATAGGCAGTTTGCTGGCAAATCGTGCCGTCATCACGGGTCCGAGAATTGACGTTACGACCATCAAGACAATCACGGTGTTGAACACTTCTGGGGTAATCACGCCCTGTTGAACCCCCACAAGGGCTGCTGCCAAGGTTGCAGCCACTTGTGGTACTGAAAGTGACCACATGGTTAAGGTTTCAATCCACTGATAGCGATACAATAATTTGGCAACCAAAGCCGCTAGAAATTTGCTCCCGATTAAGCCAAAAACGATCGCCAAGGTGAGTCCAAGGGAGGTGGTTAGGGTTTCTATAAATCCATTGATATCGAGCAATAAACCCATCCCCACAAAGAAAAAGGGGATAAATAAAACACTGCCAACAAATTCTACTTTTTCCTTAACCGGACCGTTCCCCACCACATCATTGACCGCAAGTCCGGCGAGAAAAGCTCCCACAATTTGCTCCACATTAATCAATTGAGCGCTGACAGCGGCAAGAAACAGAGCAAGTAAGACGAATAAAAACTGATTCCCTTCCTCATCTCCCGTGCGGCGAAAATATTCTTTTCCAGCCCACTCAACTCCAAATAATATGCCAGCCGAGTACAGTCCCAGTAATACTAACTGGAGGATTAATGAAAAGGCGGTGAATTCTCCAGCGTTGAAGGAAACACAAATTGCCAACACTAACAATGCGCCAATATCAGTAAAGATTGTGGCACCAATGGTCACTATAATGGCCTCATTTCCGACAACTCCCAATCGGTTGACGATAGGATAGCCCAGGAGCGTATGAGAGGCGAGGAGGGAACCAATTAAAATGGAAGGATTCCAATCAAATCCAAAACTTCGCCCAATAATTGTACCAACAATCATGGGTACAATAAAAGTGGCTAATCCAAAGCCGAGGGAGCGATTTTTAGTTCTACGGAACTGTTGAATATCAATTTCTAAACCCGCGACGAACATGAGGTAGATTTTGCCAATGTCCGAAAGCAGTTTGATGGTGTCGGTACTGGGATTGAGCAGTTTAGCCCCATCAGGACCTAAAACCACTCCAGCGATTAACAACCCGATTAATCCGGGTAGTCGCAGATTCTCAAAGATCGGAGGGACGATCAAGATGACCAAGAGCAGAAGAGTAAATTCTACAATTGGCTCTTTGGGAATTAAGTTTGTTAGTTGTTCCATAAGCGGGCGATCGCAGCCAACTGATCACGTTGGGGTAAGAGAGCTTAATTTAACTTATCATAGTCTGAAAAATAATTTTCCTTCACTCGATTCTGTCTACCCCCGGTGTTATTTTAGAGTTTTGAGGTAAGTTTCAGTATTAAGTTTTCTTGTTTTTTAATACAAAAAGTTAAATTTACAACCTTCTAAATTTTAAAAATATCCCGATTAAATCCGTTTAATTATAAACATCTAAACAGGGAGCATCTTGCTCTTTATGGTTTGTTACCTTGGGGTTGCCAGGGAGCAAGAGGCTTGAAGTTTTTGGTGAACGGCTTAAATTTATTTTTACTGGCTATAGCAATCCTAAATCAGAAGTGCAAGCATCTTGCTGGCTTTTGTCTATAGCGAGCAAAATGCTTGCATTCGTTAAAATATTTGTGCCTGACGATTTCGGGAAATGCTCTATAAAAAATTGCAGATTCTCAACCCTCAAGGAGAGTTAGAACCAGGCGGGCTGGGTTGAGGGGCCTCAAGCGGGGATGAAGGGTTCGGCGCAGGGCGATCGCCAGGATCCTTAGTGAGGTTTTCTCTACCCTTTGAGAGTCCGAGTCGGGGTCCGTTAGATCGACCTATTCCTATAGATAGATTCATCCGCTCCAGAAAATCATCTATTTTTCCGGGGTTAAACTCTATCCTTTAGGTGAGGCCATTTCCCTAGGCATCGACTATACTAGAAATCGCTAAGTTATAGGGTTCAATCCAAGGCGATCGCCATCAGGCGGGGGGAGTTTGTCTAGGGAAGGGGTCATTTTTTTTGAGACTTAGGGACTGCGTTAACGATTGTTTCTGCCTTGGGGATTAAGGAGTTCCCCGGGTAGGGAGTCCAGACTTGAGGGTTTTCAGTCCAGGGCGATCGCCACATCGGAACTGATAGGTGTGCCACCTCTCCTCCAATCCTTGAACTTCCTGTATGGTCAAGATTAGAGGTCTTGCCAAATTCTCTATAGTCCCCCAGTAATTCAATTTTTCTTCCTCTACCTTCTCCATGAGATCCACATTTATTGCTCTAATTTCCCCTAGCAAATAAACATTTATTCCTGTGCCTCCCCCTTAAGAAGGGGGACGGGAGGGGGATCTCAGGGGGAGCTAACGGCAATAGGAGGGCGAGCAATCCGATATAAAAGCCAGAAGTCTGTTTCTACTCTCAGGTGAGGGAATCCCCACTAGATTCTCCAGCATTATTCAAATGTAACCCTTTTTTTATATCCAAATTATTATGCAATTTTTAGTTTATAAAACTCGCTTTTTGATATCTTTTACCTGGGGAATAATTCTACCCCTTGTCACTCCCATTGTAGCGTTTTCTCAGCCACCGCAACCGCCGATTCTGCCCGCTGAAGATGGAACCGGGACCGTAGTCAATCCCGAGGGAGAAGTCTTTCACATTCAGGGCGGAACGCTCTCCTCGGATGGGGGTAATCTGTTTCATACGTTTCAACAATTTGGATTAAATGCTGGTCAAACGGCTAACTTTCTGTCTAATCCAGAAATTCGCAATATTCTGGGGCGAGTTACTGGGGTGGATGCCTCTTATATTAATGGCTTAATTCAAGTTACCGGAGGGCCGTCTAATTTATTCTTAATCAACCCGGCTGGACTGGTTTTTGGGCCGGATGCTGCCTTGAATGTCCCGGCTGCTTTTACCGCTGCTACGGCAACGGGAATCCAGTTTGATTCGGGGTGGTTTGATGGGCAGGGATTCAATAATTATAGCCAGTTGATTGGCAAGCCTCTGGCTTTTTCTTTTAGCACTCAAGAACTCGGAAGTATTATTAATACTGCTGATCTGAGGGTGAATTCCTACCAGAATTTAAGCTTGATAGGGGGAACCGTGATCAATCGCGGAACCCTTAGCGCCCCCGAAGGAACGATTACCCTAGCTGCCGTCCCGGGAGAAAGTTTGGTCCGGATTGCTCAAGAGGGATATTTACTCAGTATTGAGGTGAATTCCGAGGATTTAACCCTGGGAAATTCCGGCAGTCTTCCCGAAGCGGTGAATCCCCTTTCTTTACCGGAATTACTGACTCAAACGGGGGTGGGTCATGCTACGGGGGTGACCGTTACGGAGGCGGGAACTGTGATTTTGACGGGTTCGGGTCTGCCGGTGAAACCCGGGGATTTGGTAATGAGCGATCGCCCTATATCCTCGACAGTTCCCGAGGACCGAACGATGATTAATAGCGCAAATGCAATGCTTTCAACCCCTGAAAACTTAACGATTCTGGGGGGTCAACTGCGGACAACTGGGGATTTGACCCTACGCAGTGGTGATACAGTCCGGGTTCGCGAAGGGGAAACCGGATTTCAGGCGATCGCCGGAGGCAATTTAGCCATTTTCGGGAATCAAGGCATTGATATCCTCGCCTTAACCGGAATTCAACCGGCATTTCAAGCGGGGGGAAATCTCAGTTTAGTCAGTCCAGGCAATATTTCTGGGGATTCTAACTTTTCCGCTGGGGGAAATTTCTCTATTGAGAATGGAGTCGGGGGTGGAGGTCAGTTTGTGAGTGAATATGACCCCATTATTAGCGCTAGTGGTGATGTGATTTTTGGGTCTTATACGGGGGTTTCCCTCAAAGTTGAAGCGGGTGGTGAGATTGTCGCTGAGGATATTACCATTACGGGTCCCGATACGACTTTGGCAAACCTAAACGACCCCGATGCCGAACTTTTGCTGAATGAAGCAACGTTAATTTTGCGATCGGGGGTCGAATCGTTAGTCACTCCCTCGGATCTCCCAACAACCCTGGGTAATACCTTTCTGGTGACTCGCCCTGGGAGTTCACAGGCTAATATTACGCTAGGACGGGTTTCGACTGCCGGAGGACCCGTGATTTTAAACTCGGCAGGGGAATTGTTTGTGGATGCGATCGCCACTGCTGGGGGAGAGATTCGCCTCACTGCTAACGATAATATTACCGCTACAGGAACTCTCAATTCTCAAGGGGGTGACATCAACATCACCGCCGGAAATTTCCTACGAGTCCTAGATACTTTTAATAACCCAAATGGTGTCGATGCCAGTATTTCATCCGTAGAAAGTGGCGATCGCGGCGGAGATATTCGCATCGAACACAACGGAGGTACGACCACTCCCTTTATTATCGGGGATGCCACGATTAATGGGACTGCTGGTGCAATTACTACAGGTTCTGAGACGATTTCGCCTAACTTTTCTGTCCCCGTCCCCCCATCTCGTTATACCCAAGGCAATATTACAATTGTCACTCAAAGTCCTGATGGAACTCCCACTGAACCAGGGGAAGAAACTCCTACTGAACCAGGGGAAGAAACTCCTACTGAACCAGGGGAAGAAACTCCTAATGAACCAGGGGAAGAAACTCCTAATGAACCAGGGGAAGAAACTCCCAATGAACCAGGGGAAGAAACTCCTAATGAACCAGGGGAAGAAACTCCCACTGAACCAGGGGAAGAAACTCCCACTGAACCAGGGGAAGAAACTCCCACTGAACCAGGTAATGAGACGCCGACGCAACCGGGAACAGGAACTCCTACTCAACCAGGAACAGGAACTCCCACACAACCAGGAACAGGAACTCCTACTCAACCGGGAACAGGAACTCCCACGCAACCGGGAACAGGAACTCCTACTCAACCGGGAACAGGAACTCCTACTCAACCGGGAACAGGAACTCCTACTCAACCGGGAACAGGAACTCCCACGCAACCGGGAACAGGAACTCCCACGCAACCGGGAACAGGAACTCCCACACAACCGGGAACAGGAACTCCCACGCAACCGGGAACAGGAACTCCTACTCAACCGGGAACAGGAACTCCCACGCAACCAGGGACAGGAACTCCTACTCAACCGGGGACAGGAACTCCTACTCAACCGGGGACAGGAACTCCTACTCAACCGGGGACAGAAACTCCCACGCAACCGGGGACAGGAACTCCACCGATCGCCTCAGATAATCCTTCAACCGGACCCACTGTCACTCCTCCAATACTGCCAAATCCAGTGCCTCCACCGTTCGTTATTTCACCGGCGGAACCGGATTCTAGTAATCCGCCTGGAGGAAATATATCTAACCCCGTTGTACCCGGGAATAACAACGGACAGAATGTCTCGATTCCTCCTGGGAATAATGGCGGAGTGAGTGTACCGATCGCACCGCTAGTCCCGACCCCTCCTCTTGATCCTGGAAGTCCAAATCCTGCAAGTCCAAACGGGGAATCCCCCTCACAGGCGATCGTTCGTAACCTGCGATCGCTGCAATTAGAGGGGGCTCCCAATTCAGGAGAAACCGAGATTGGGAATACTTTAGCGCCACCTATTCCTGACGTCAATTGGATGGGTAATGGAGGCTCTTATTTAGGTCCTGCCTCCGATATGTCCCAGTGGTTTGAAGCACAAAATAGTCTAAGTATTCGCACCGTCAGCCGAATAGATATTGAACAACAGCTTGATGGAGGAGATATCTCGGAAGCGGTTACTCTTCTGGATCTGTATTTTACCGAAGAACTGGGTGTTTATCTGAGCCAAAATATCAGACGTAATTTCAAAACGTTTAGCGCTCTGCAAGAAAAAATCGTCCATGATTCTGAACCAACGGGAACCCGTCCCGCAATTCTTTATACCTTCGTCCGAGCGAAACAATTAGACTTAATTCTAGTACCCAGCAAAGGTAATCCAATTTACAAAAAAGTTGAAGCGGCAGATCGGGAAACCCTGCTGAAAGTGGTCAATGACTTTCGCAAGGCGATTGCCGACCCCCGGTCCCGAACCACCCAAAGTTATCAAGCTCCCGCCCAACAACTCTATGAATGGTTGATTCAACCCTTAGCAAAAGACCTAGTAGACCTGGAAATTGATACCGTGATGTTTTCAATGGATGAGGGGTTGCGATCGCTTCCTATAGCTGCTTTATACGATGGTCAGAAATTTCTGATTGAACAATACACCCTAGGTCTAATTCCCAGTGTTAATTTAACGGAAATGAGCTATAACCCGTTGAACAATGCGCAACTTTTAGCAATGGGAGTCTCAGAATTTTCTGAACTGTATCCGTTACCAGCAGTCCCGGTAGAAATTGCGAGCATTCTAACGGAGTGGCCCGGGCAATCTTTTTTGAATGAAAATTTGACGCTCAAAAATCTGGAAACCCAACGGCAAAAAGAAGCGTTTCAAATGATTCATTTGGCAACTCATGCGGATTTTAAACCGGGGTCTCCCAGTAATTCTTTTATTCAATTATGGGATACAACCCTCCCGCTTTCTGAACTGCGCCGACTGAAATGGGACGAACCGCCTGTGGAATTATTAGTGTTATCAGCTTGTCGGACTGCGATCGGCGATCGTAATGCGGAATTGGGGTTTGCGGGGTTAGCAGTTCAAGCCGGGGTTAAATCAGCTTTAGCGAGTATTTGGTACATCAGTGATGAAGGAACGGTTGCCTTAATGAATGAGTTCTACAATCAATTTAGATCAGGATGGACTAATGAAGATGGTAGCGCTTCTTCTACCCGACCTTACATTAAAGCAGAAGCCTTGCGCCGCGCTCAAATGGCGATGATTCAAGGAGACTGGGAGATTGAAAATGGGGAGTGGATTGCCAACAATCCATCTCGAAGAATTTCTCTGCCTGCGGAACTCAAACATTTAGCCAATCAAAATCTCGATCATCCTTATTATTGGGCTGCTTTTGTGATGATTGGTAGCCCTTGGTAATCTGAAAAATCCACTGAAGTCAAGGAAAATACAGGCTATTATCTGGAATTTTCCTTAGTTTCCCGTCAAAAGGCCGATCCGCCTCGGGAAGACAACAACAGCCGATCGCCCAAGTAGAGGGATCAACCAAGGCTATGCGCGATCGCTGTCAATTTTGTTAACAACCCGTTCCTTTACAAATTTTAACAAAACTATATACTGTCTCACGTTATCTGCGTAGTTTCCGCAGGGTTCGTGAATTGACGGTCCTGATAATCATGTTATATTGGGGGAAAACCACTATAAATTTTGGACATTTAGGGACTTATGATTACAGGACCTGGGGTAAACACAGCGATGAAGGGGATGGAAAAAGCCCTCGCCGATCCACAAAAATAGGCGTGTATCCATCTAAGGGTATAAAAGAGGTTCAACCTATTGCCGCCTCTATGTATTTTGAGAGAGATGTGAATACCTGATTAATCGAGTTTAGGGCGAAAGTTCTCTCGATTGGGCCATGTCTAAATCGGTAACAGACACTTAAGATTAAGTCAAATCCTGAATGTTATTGCCTCGATCTTAATGAAAGAGTCCAATAATTCAGAAGGTGAGTCGTTTCTACAAACCTTGGGGGATAAGGGTTTTTTCATAAAGGGAGGAGTGTATATGCCTGAGCTAACAGTGGGTTTAGATATTCAAGTTAATACAACCGAGGAGGGAGATCAGCTTAACCCTCGAATCACTAGCAACGGGCAGGGACTTTCCCTCGTCGTCTGGGAAAGTCAGGGGAATCCTCCAGGGATTTATGCCCAGCAGTATGACAATGAAGGGAAACCCGTCGGGGATGAGTTTGAAGTTGCCACAGGTAACAATCTGCAAAATCCAATCGTAGCGATCGCCTTAGATGGCAGCTTTGTGATCGCTTGGGAAGAAGCAGGGTCCGACAAGGGAATAGTTCTTCAGCGGTATGACAGTGCGAGAAATCCAATAGGAGAGGCTGTCGCCACCTCACTCACCACCGCTGGAAATCAGGGGGCGATCGCCCTCGATGGTCAAGGAAACATTCTGTTGGTGGGGGCGGAGGGCAACGGTGCAAATGCCGGTATCTTCGCGCAACGATACAACCCCCAAAACGAACTGGTCCAAGACTTTGAGGTGAGTAACGCCGGAATCAATGCAGCTAACCCGACGATTGCAATGGCTGCTAACGGCAACTATGTCATTGCCTGGGAGCAAATCACACCGGGAAATCCAGCAGGGCCCGCTCGAAATATTGTAGCCCGCCGGTTCAACACTACAGGACCACTTGATCAGCTCGCGTTTCAGGTCAATACCACCAGTCAGGCTAATCAAGATAACGCCACTGTCGCGATCGCCCCCGATGGATCAACCTTCTCAATCTCTTGGGAAAGTGGCGGGGGCGATGCCGTTGGGGGGCTGTATGCTCAACGCTATGAGTTCACTTCCGGCGACGCGATCGGGGATGAAATTAAACTCGACCCCGCAATCAATACGGCAACGCAAGCGGTGGCAATTGGTCCCGATGGAACCCTGGCGATCGCCTATTCAGAAGCCTCTGATATCTTCGTCAAGCGCTACAATCGCGCAGGGGATCTGCTTAATCCCGAGGACACGACACCAATTAATGCCCTGACTGAGGGAATTCAAACCTCCCCGGCAATCATCCAGAACAATCAAGGTGAGTTCATCATTGTCTGGCAAAGCGAAAATCAGGACGGCAGTGGTTATGGAATCTATGCCAAAGGTCTGAGTGCAGGAGTCAATGACGACGAGGAAGATGATGAAGTCATCTCGGATCTTCCCGAACTGATTATCACTCCCACCGAAGACACCCTGGAAGTCCTCGAAGGCAGCAGCAGCCAACTCTACTCGGTGGTTCTGAGTCGTAAACCTACCGCCGATGTCACCATCACCTTAGAGACGGGTGAGGGAATTGAACCCCTACCTCCCATCATTTTCACCAAAGACAACTGGGACATCCCGCAAGCCGTCACCGTCACCGCGATCGCCGATGACATTGACCAAGGCGATCGCCCCCTGGAAATCCGTCATCAAGCCACCAGTGCTGACCCCGATTACAACGGACGGGAATTGGGTTCCGTGGAGGCAACCCTGCTGGATGTTCCCCCTCCCGTGACCCCCGGTGGGGTGAGATTCATCCAACCCATTGGGAGTACCGAGGTCCTGCAAGGCTTCAAAGGGGACTCGTATAAAATCGCCCTCTCCCAGAAGCCGACAAAGCCCGTAACCATCACTGTAGAACTGCCGGAGAACCTCTTAACAACGGCAGGGGGTTTACCCCAGGATGACTCCAGTCCCGAAGAGACCCAGACCTTCACCCTCACCTTTACCCCAGACAACTGGAACCGGGCTCAAAGCATCATGGTGAATGCTTTGGATATTCCCGTTGTCCCCAGTCGCACTTTCCAAAATGGAAAGCCCTCGGTAGGGATCAATTATGCTATTAGCAGCGAAGACCCGGCCTATAACGGCTTAGAGATAGATGGGTTAAACCTGAACTTTAACAACACCAACAACCGGGGGATGGAGACAACCCTCGACGAAGCTTCAGCCCTCGGATTGAGTGCCATTGACGATCGCATTACCGGATCCTGGGGTGATGACATGATCCACGGTCGCGAAGGGAATGACCTGATCTATGGAATCGGAGGAAACAATATTATCTATGGACAGGAAGGGAACGACGGCATAGAGGGCGGTGCCGGTAACGATATTATCTATGGCGGTGTCGGGAATAATCACCTGTATGGTGGTGCGGGAGATGACATTATCTATGGAGGGAAAGACAGCGATCGCATTTATGGAGGAGAGGGTAACGATATCCTCTTTGGTGGCGAGGGCAACGATCGCTTCTTTGGCGGTCCCGGTCGCGATATCCTCACCGGAGGTCTGGGTATCGATAGCTTTGGTATCGGTCCGGGTACCGGGGGAAACAGTCTCACAGAAGCCGATATGATTACCGATTTTACCCCTGGGGAAGATATCATCGAATTTGTGGGCAACCTCACCTTTGAACGATTAGATATCTATCAAGGGAGTGATGCTTATGCGGCGGATACCATCCTGCGCGATCGCGAAACCGGGGAATATTATGCGCGGTTGCAAAATGTCATCGCCACCAGCTTAGACTCCTTTGATTTTCTTTAAAACCGCTGACAAGTAAAGCAGTCCCCATTCCCGGTATGATGGGGAAAATGATAAATTACCCGATAAAATGAATCCGGAATCCACACTCAACCAGCTAAAAGCCGCAAGTCCCCAAGGACAATTGCCTTCTAGCTATGGAGTTTACTTTAAGAATACCCTCGTGGCCCTGTGCCACGCCCTTGAAGATCATCTTTTGGAATCTTCTGCGACCGACTCGGACCAGAAACCCCTGGTTTTAGTCACCTTTCAACAAGGCAAGTGGTACTTACAAGAAGCGGAACGATATTGGGACCTGGCCCAGCATTCCGGTCATGTAGCGATCGCGGCCCTCTCCGATAGTGGCTTTAGCACCCACCGCACCAGCGAACTGGAAAACGTCTCCTTGCTGGAACTGGATGCGGAGGATAGCTTAGTTAATGAATGGAATTTAATCATTATCGCGCCCACCTATCGGGCAATGCTGTTATGTCACGAGCTTTCTGACGAAGAGTATTTACCCGAGGGTCAACCTTCCGTAGATATGGAGCGCAAATTCTATGGAATGTGGACCTTTGACCAAGAACTCGTCGCCAAATCCGCAGAAATTTTAATCGAACGATTTCGGCCCTACAATTCGCCCCTGTGCGATCGCCTCCGCCAACAACTCCAGGATATTCTCAAAACTGAAGGTCTTCCCCAGACCGATATGACGGGGGTTGTTAATCGCATCGTCACCTACCTGCAAACGTCGCAACAGCAATTGGTGACCATGAACCGTCAAACCCGCGAACTCTGGGAATTAGAAGGGCGCGCCCTAAAAATTAGCCGGAATTTGAATGCCAATAAACTGCAAGCCTTCTTACGCATGGCCCAGCGCGTAGATGAACGGGACCAAGCCAATCCCTGCGCCTGCTTGCAAGTTTCGGCCTTATCGGAAACCGTGGGTCAACTGCTAGATTTGCCCACCCTACAACTGCGGCGACTGCGACTGGCGGGGTTACTCTTCCGGATTGGGTTAGTTTCCGCACCCCTGGAAATTTTTGCCAAAACCTCCCGAGAGTTAGATGAGGTCAGCTTAACCTTTTGGCGCGATCGGGCGATCCTCAGCGCTCAATTGCTCTGTGCCATGCCTGAATTAGCCCCCGTCACCCACATTGTCAAACATCACCTGGAATATTGGGACGGCAGTGGTAAACCCGATGGACTGCGAAGACAAGACATTCCCCTAGAATCCCAAATTCTGGGGTTAGTCTCCTATTTCCAAGAACTTACCCAATCTCGCGGTTCGCGATCGGCCCGCAGTCTATCCGATGCCCTAGAAAAATGTCAAGCCCGCAGTAACACCCGGTTCGACCCCCAATTAGTCGATACCCTATCCCATATCGTCCGACTCACCGAAATGGGCCTCATGCAACTCCCCGATCGCCCCTCTCAATTGCCCAATGTGTGGTTAGAAGAAGCCTAGTGGGGAGGATGGGGAGGATAGGGGGGATGGGGAGGAAACGACTGAAGTCGGGACGTTAAACATCTCCCGTCTCTCCCCCATCTCCCCCATCTCGATGGGGGTCTCCCCCATCTCGATGGCGGTCTCCCCCATCTCGATGGCGGTCTCCCCCATCTCCCCCATCTCCCCCATCTCCCCCATCTCCCCCATCTCCCCCATCTCCCCCATCTCCCCCATCTCC
>NZ_JAMXFC010000049.1 GCF_025370755.1 Laspinema sp. D2d
TCATTTTTGTCCTACACTCTTTTAACAGTGGCTCCCCTCCTGGTGGGTCAAATTTCGCTTAGTCTAAACTCCAGTTAAAACCCTTCAAAACGGTTGGGGGCCTTAACGAGCTAACCCGAGCTAGAGCCACCTTAAGAATAGCGATTTGTGTAAAAGGCCGAAGATCCGGGTCTCAGAAGATGCGTTAAACCGCAGTATAATAGACGCCAGTGGCTAATTTTTTCAATTTAGCCCTTAAACATATCTTGTATTTTAAACAGTGGAACTTTCCTGTAAAAGTGAATACGCGCTGTTGGCCCTCTTAGAGTTAGCAAGCCAATATGATAAAGGAGAGCCGCTACAAATTCGACAGATAGCTGCTCAACAAAATATTCCTGACCGTTACTTAGAGCAACTTTTAGCCTCCTTACGGCGCTGTGGTTTGGTTCGCAGTCAAAGGGGCGCAAAAGGCGGTTATCTTTTAGCTCGGGAACCTTGGAAAATTACCCTCTTAGAAGTGGTAACTTGCATAGAAGGATTGGATGCCGGACTCTCAGAAAACGACTCAACCCCCAAAACTCTAGAAAATGAAATCGTTCGCGATGTCTGGAAAGAGGCTCAGGAAGCTTCTCAAGCTGTCTTGCAAAAATATACCCTCAAAGATGTCTGCGAACTGCGAAATGCCAAGCAGCAGGGTGATATCATGTACTACATTTAAGGCTAATTCACAACCCTGGGGAGAATTAATTGGGATCTATCCCCAACTCAAGAGGTTACAGTTATTAATTCAGGTTCCTCTATTAAACTGGGGCAATCCACACTAAAAAAGCCATGCACTGGGCATGGCAAAGTCTGACAAGAAACTTTCTAAATTTCTTAAACTTTAGACGGCTTCAGTATGGATGATGATCAATGGAAAATCAGGGGAGTTTAAACCCCCCTTATCTTGAAATTGAACCAAGTTTAGAACTTAAATGTGGTCCGAAGAGTTCCAATCACCACATCATCGTTGAGATCATTATGATCCGGAGCTGTCAACCAGATAAAGCCTGGAGTAATGGCAATATTCTCCGTGAGCTGATATTGGTAAAACCCTTCAACGTGTAAAGAACGATCGGGGTCTTCAAGCGCCCCATTAAAATCATCTTTGGTGACCTGGGGTTCCATACCGACGACTAGCCCAAATTGGCTGCCCGGAGGTCCAGCGTTAACCGCTAAGTTAACAGCCCAGTTCCAGATGCCCAGGTCGCCTTTGAGACCTTCGTCGAGGATGCGAGCGTTGGTGTAACCAGCCCAACCTCCAAAGGCAAAGGTTCCGGTATCATAACCTAATTGAACACCATAGGCGTTGCTGATGGTGGTTAAGCCATCGTCTGGGGCTAGGGAGGTAACAGGGGTGGCAAGTTGGCTACCCGTGAGCATATCGGTGCGATAGGCATTGACATAAGTCAGACCCAGTTGCAACCCTGTAACTGGCTTAAAGACCAGTTGGGCTAAGGCTCCATAAGCGCCGTCAAATAGACCGTTGCGACGGGTCGGAGTTCCAGCATCTTGAGCTAAATACCCCAGGCTGATTTCTGCGGGACCTGCATCAAAATTTAAGCCAATCCCCGAACCTTCAACCATGTTGTAAATGGGAGCGCGGGTCCCGAACCGAGACAGGGCACCGCTGCCACCATCTCCATCCAAGGGGGTGATGGTGCTGGCGAAGTCAGGTACAATGCCGCCTACGGGAATAAAGACAACGCGGGCGTTGCCAACATTGGTTTCATAGGCCAACCAATCTAGCTCGACGTTGGTGCTACCTTCACCGTAAGGGCCAACACCAAACTTGAGGTCGCCTTCGGGGGTGAAGGTATTGGTTCCCGAAAAAGCATCGAGAGTATTGATTTGGAGTCGGGTATGCAGGAAGTCATCCCCAGTAAAGCTGGTTAGAAATTCCAGACGAGTGCGGGTGCCAAATTGAACCCCACTGTCGGTTTCGCCTCCGACACTATTTCCCCCTTCGGCTACAGATAAGGCAAAGATGGATTCGCCAAATAGTTTGGTGGTGGTGGAGAACTGATTAGCTTCAAGTTCCGTGACCCGCACTTCGAGGGAGTCCACCCGACCCCGTAAGGTGGCGAGTTCAGCCCCAAACTCTTCAACTAGCCGCTGTAGGGTGATTAGGTCGTCTCTGCCTAACACCCCTTCGATTTGAGCGGCAATGATTTCGTTAATGCGCTCTAAACAGGCATTTAAACCCGCAGCAAATTCATAACGAGTCAAGGCTCGGTTGCCACGAAAGGTCCCATCGGGATAACCGGCGATACAGCGATAGCGCTCTACTAGGGATTGTAGGGCTTGAAATGCCCAGTCTGTGGGTTGTACGTCCCGCAACTGAGATACGGAGGTAACTTGAGTGAGCAGGGTACTATCTGCTTGGGATCCGTATTCAGTGAGTTGTTGTAAGATGTTGGCCGTTTCTGTGGCCGACGGTGCATCTTGAACTTGAGCGATCGCCCCAGGAAGGTCAACTGCACCTGTCGAAAATTCAGTCGGGGTAGCGAATTCATTCGCCTGAGTCGTTGGCATCCATTCGGCTGGGACTTCGGAGGCGATCGCCTCGGATGCACCCACTCCGGACCCCAAAGCTGCTCCGACCAATGCCGAAGCTAAAACTGCTGGACTGACCAACAGCGAATTCCATAATACTTTAGACATTTTCCCTCTTCTCCTCACACCAATTTAGAGTTCGATGGAATACTTTCCCCTGGACTACTTTGGGGAAATCACAACCAAGAGTAACAGCAGAGCGATTATACAGGCTTTCCCCAATTTGCGGACAGAAGTTCACTTTGCCCTGGACAAATAGGGGCTGTTTTCAGTTACCCTCCTAAGCCACCCTGGGAGCTTTCGCATCAATCAGCTCGCCAATTAGGGCGCTACTGTACCCCTGTTGTAAGTGCCTTTATCATGGCCTAAAACTGTAGTTCGGTCAAGAACTTTTATTTATTAATTTTCCCCGGTAGCATTTGTTACCAATTACTCTTGGCTTTTTCCCTTACTATCAAGTAGCGTTATGAGGTATATCAATGGGTAAAGTTTTCCCTGCTTATGGATTATAACCTGAATTTTGTCTAGGTCATCAGTTGATTTATAAATTTTACTAATACGGGGATTTAAGATTTGAGAGATTGAAAGGGAGAGGGTCAGACCTCCAACAACCCTCATGCAAAAGCAATTCTTGGAATTATTGGCGTGCATTTCCATCAAGTATCCCTCTTTTATCTCTGGGGGGAAACTATGGTCTTGACTAAATTTTCTAACTCTTACAAGGTTGGGGAGCATGACCGTTTGTTTTTTCTAATATAAACTCGAAAGTAGGGTCAAAACGGCTTTAGTTTCACCTAATAAGGGCTACGGTACTCTCTATTTTTTACCCTGCTCCAAAAGGGATATAGTATTATGGAAATCTTGATTTAATGGAGTTGTTAATGCTGATGACTTGCAAATTATACAAGAGAGAAAGGGAGGAAAATGTTAACGGATTTTTTACTCGGTTGCTTGGTCACCACAACTTTTAAGCTGTTTGCTGTTATAGACATTCCAGGGAGGTTAAAGGCGATCGCACTTTCCCCCGCTACCCCGTCACCCATGCCAATACAACTCGCCTTCTTCTAAAAAAACCCGAGTCTAAGGTAAAAATCCTCTATTTTTTACAACCCTTTGAAAGCTGAAGCTACTCTCATCGTAAGGAGTTGACTCTTCTAATTTTAACTTAACTCGATAACCCGGATAGAAATGCATCGAATTTTCTCCGGAAAAACCGATTAAAAAAACCCCCCCTTGATTAATTAGGGGGGGGTAAATATCCATGCTACCCACTTTTCAAAACCTTAAGACTAAGGTAGCATCCAGAAGTGAATTCCCGAGTTTTAGCCCGGGGGTTAATCCCAATTACTGGTTTTAGAATCGGAAAGTGGTGCGGATAGTTCCAATTACCACATCATCATTGAGATCGTTATGATCTGGAGCCGTCAACCAGATAAAGCCCGGAGTAATAGCAATATTTTCGGTTAGCTGATATTGATAAAACCCTTCAACGTGTAAAGAACGATCGGGGTCTTCCAGGGCTCCATTAAAATCATCTGAGTTGACCTGGGGTTCCATACCGACGACTAGCCCAAATTGGCTCCCCGGAGGTCCAGCGTTAACCGCTAAGTTAACAGCCCAGTTCCAGATGCCCAAGTCGCCTTTGAGACCTTCGTCGAGGATGCGAGCGTTGGTGTAACCGGCCCAGCCTCCGAACGCAAAGGCTCCAGTATCATAACCCAGTTGAACACCATAGGCGTTGCTGATGGTGGTTAAGCCATCCGGTGGGGCTAGAGAAGATACAGGAGTAGCGAGTTGGCTACCTGTACGCATATCACTACGGTAGGCATTGACGTAAGTCAGACCCAGTTGCAGCCCCGTAACAGGTTTAAATACCAATTGGGCTAAGGCTCCGTAAGGGCCATCAGTCAGCCCGTTGCGACGGGTGGGAGTCGAAGCATTTTCTGCTAAGTAGCCCAGGCTAACTTCGGCAGGGCCTGCATCAAAGGTCAAACCAATCCCAGAACCGCGAACCATGTTATAAATCGGAGCGCGGGTCCCAAACCGAGATAGAGCTCCGCTGCCGCCATCTCCATCTAAGGGGGTGATGGTGCTTGCGAAGTCATCCGCGTCCCCTCCATTGGCAATAAAGACAACATTGGCAGGACCAACGCTTGTGCTATAGAGCAAGGTGTCTAGGCGGACCGTGGTATCTCCCTCTTGGTAAGGGTCATTAACGGCAAATTTCAGATCCCCTTCGGGAGTGAAGGTGTTGGTGCCTGAGAAGGCATCCAGATTGTTGATTTCCAGTCGAGTTCTGAGTAGATCTCGGCCTGTGAAGCTCGTATCGAAGTTCAACCGAGTGCGGGTACCAAATTGAACACCGCTATCAGTTTCGCCTCCGACACTGTTTCCACCTTCAGACAAGGATAAGGCGAAGATAGATTCGCCAAAGAGTTTGGTGGTGGTGGAGAATTGATTGGCTTCGATTTCAGCGACGCGCACTTCGAGGGCATCGACCCGACCGCGCAAGGTTGCCAGTTCTGCAGCAAACTCTTCAGTTAAGCGTTGTAAGGTTAACAGGTCCTCTCTGTTCAGAATCCCTTCAAGCTGGGCCGCAATAATTTCGTTGATGCGCTCTAAACAGGCGTTTAAACCGGCAGCAAATTCATAACGAGTTAGCGCCCGGTTGCCACGGAAGGTCCCGTCGGGATAACCGGCAATACAGCGATAGCGCTCTACCAAGGATTGGAGTGCTTGGAAAGCCCAATCAGTGGGTTGCACGTCCCGCAGTTGAGACACGGAGGTGACTTGAGCGATATTGTTGGTGCCACCCCCTTCCCGGCTGTATTGATTGAGTTGTTGTAAAACGTTGGCGGTTTCTGTGGCCGACGGTGCGTCCTCTTGAACTTGGGCGATCAGGTCAAATCCGCTGGCTGAAAATGCACTGGGTTGGGCCAACTCATTGGCTTGGGCCACAGGCATAGAATCAGCTTGGGTTTCAGAGGCGATCGCTTCAGGTACGCCCACTACGGACGCTAAGGCCGCTCCGACTAACGCCGAGGTTAAAACTGCTGGACTAACCAACAGAGAATTCCACAATACTTTAGACATTTTCCCTCTTCTCCTCACACCTGTAATTATCTAAACGATTTGACTCGTATCTCTCATCAATCTTTCAGACAGGAGATAATAAGCCACAAGAAGGAAAGAAAGAGCTGTTTTATAGCTCTTAACCCCTTGATAGGTTATATCCACTTCTCAACTGCACCGATATAGATTTTTAGCCGGAACAGTTATGGGTCCCCACTAGCTAGGGTGGGGGTGCTACGGCAGAGCCTAGAACCAGAGGCGTCCCCTCCAATCATTGATGTCCCCGATAGAAAAACTAGACCCATCATGGATGAGGATGTAGAACCCTCGACCTGACGGCTCGGTTTTCTGCCCAGGTTTTTCGTAACCTGATCAAGCAGGCTTCGGAGTTGGCTGGAGGGCCTATTGCTTCTGATAAACTCTCGACTCATTATATAGTCAGCGAGATAGTGGCTGCTTACTTCTGTTATAGATTAACAGATTTACTTCGATTGGAACCGGAGATTTGCAAGTCTTTGTTGTTTCTTGCCTGCGATGGTAACCCTTGAACGGTCCAGTTCTATGGTATTTTTTTTCTACTTCAAGGGTAAATAAACCCTATTTTCACGGAAAATTTTCGGGTCTGGGCCAGCCCATGCTCGATTTGACGCAATAGGCTCCCAGGGATGACTGGGGTTAAACTTTTTGAGTTCCCCGATCGCCTGAATCAAAAGGGTTTAATCTGGCCGATCGCCATTAACTGTTAGGGTTCGTGGGGATTAAGCGCTTTCAAGGGTAACGACCTCTTGAGAGTGGCCTAGGACTGAAAAAACCTGACGATGCTCGAATAACTCCAACAGGTCGGCATTGATTTTGTTATGAAGGGCTTCTTCCCGGAGAATTCTGAGGGCCGCTTCTACAGGCAATCCTCTCTTGTAGGGGCGATCGCCTGCCGTGAGCGCATCATAAATATCGGCAATGGTCATAATCTGGGCCTGGATCGGAATTTCATTTCCTTTCAATCCCCTTGGGTACCCCGATCCATCGATCTTTTCATGATGGCCGAAGGCGATCTTCGGCACATCTTTCAGATCCCGGGTCCAGGGAATTCGCTTCAAAAACTCATAGGTATGAGTCACATGATATTCAATAGACAAGCGTTCTTCTGGGGTCAGATTCCCCTTGGGGATCAGAAGTTGAGTGATTTCATCGGGATCGATTAAGGGCTTTAATTGACCATCCACATCCCTATAGATCTGTTGAGAAAGTTCTCGCAAGCGAGCCAGGGGTTCTTCCGCCAGGATGCGCGGTTCATTGGCCTCTAACAACAGCTTCCAGTAACTATTCAGTTGCTCTATCTTCTCTTGGAGTTGACGGTCCAGTTCCTGCAACTCCTGACAATGAGAACAAGCATTTTCTGGGTGGCGATGAAGATGAGAGGGATGCTCAATCAAATACCTAAACTTGTTTTGGGCGCATTCCATTTCCATCGTTCGCTCCGCTAAGGCAAAGCGATGGCGGATCACCTCTAGTTGGGATGGATAGAGCTTTTTCTGCTTCACTAAAATCGCTTCAGGGACCCCAACTTTACCAAAATCATGCAATAAAGCTGCGTAGCGGACTTCTTGGATTTGACGAACACTAAACTTGACATCTCGCATGGGTCCAGTCGTAACCGTATTGGCCTCTTGACTGAGGCGAACCGTCAGTTCCGCCACCCGCTCAGAATGTCCAAAAGTACAGGGATCCCGTGCTTCAATCACTTGGACTGATGCCGTTACAAACCCCTCGAACAGATGTTCAATACTTTCTTGCAGATGATTCCGTTCGATGGAAATCGCTGCTTGGGATGCCAAACTTCTAACGATGCGCTCTTCCCATTCTGAGTAAGGTTGGGTAACTTCAGTCACATTTTCTGGGGTGACCACTACATCCGCCTTAGTCTTGCGATTAATCAGTTGGAGCACGCCGATCATTTCCCCCTGACGGTTTTGCATCGGCAGCACCAAGACCGAACGAGTGGAGTAGTCCAGATCTCGATCAACACTGCGCTCTAGCTGATAAGGGACGGTGGGTGGCAAAGCGTAGGCATCGGCCAGATTTAGGCTTTCTCCCGTTAAGGCGACATAACCCGCCAAACTTTTAGGCGTCAGAGGTATGGCAAATTCCTGAAATGAAACTTTAGGCAGAGAATCGTTCTGTGCTACCTTAAATAACAACTTGGGCACGTCTTCATCGTTGTGATCTACCAGGTAAACGCTTCCTGCATCGCTACAGGTTAGTTCTCGGCTCTTCGTTAAAATGAGGGTCAACAACGCTCCCAAGTCATAGGTACTCGAAAGCGCTGCGCCAATATCTAATAGCTCCTCTACTAATTCCGCTCTCGTTACATATTCGTTGCTTAATTCCGGGGTATTCAAGACCCCAAGCGGGTGTTTTTTTACTGTCCGATCGCTGTTCACAGCTTTACCTGAATTCACATGAAAGTACCGGATGCCTGGAAGCCCTGGCGCGTTAAACCAGGGAGGAAAGGCGGCCCTATTCCATTTATTCCCCGTCAATCTTGTGCTACAATGGAGAGGCCCTTAACAATAACTGTCTACCTTGGGAAACAATTTCAATCATGTGAGACTCCTGCGTTAACTCCAAGGCTGTATTGCCGTAGCCGGGTTAAACAAGCATTATTTGAATGGTTAAGTCTGTCCTAACACCGCATCAGTGACCGACCCGCACTACAAGATTTCCCTATCATAAAGTAACTGCAATTGCAATCCCTCGGGTATTGCTCGTTGTCTTGAGCCTTTAGAAGCCTTGTGACCCAGCCTTAATGAAGGGGCTTTCCAGAATATCCACCTATTCAGACGGGAAACTACTATCAGGAAGGGACTGCTGGACTGATGCTCCCGACTCGGTGGACAGGGTTCCCGTACATTCAGGCCATACAGGAAGGGAGAAGGCATCCCATTTCCCCTAAGCTTCCCACAAATTCAGTGAGGCTCACTGTTGAGCTAGATCGCTATTTAGCACCTATCGTTCGAGGTTCCAGGTACGCCTCTTCCTAGAGGAAATATCCCCCAAAAGGACTCTCTGGGTTGAAAAGTGGGTTCGCTCTTGGCTGGGTCCGAAACAGTTTTCCTGAGTTGGGACCAGCGGTTTTATGGTTTCAACTTGATGTTTTCTAAAGGCGGACTTGTTTAAGTGTCTAAAGCAAGCCCCTCTAAAGTCAAGAGTCACCTCAATTCGTTCTCTTACTTACTAACCCATCCCAAATGGGCTAATGCTACATCTGTAATTTACTGATTACCACAGTTTATCACAAAAATTTTGTTAGGAGAATTTAATCCATTTTAACTCCCTTTCTAAAGGAGGGGAACTCATTTCAACTCGGAGATGGTTTGGGCCATTTGAAAATCTTTTTCGGTTAAGCCCCCAGCATCATGAGTGGTTAAACTAATGGTAACTTTGTTATAAGAAATTTCTAAGTCGGGGTGATGTCCGGCGATTTCAGCGGGATCTACTAATTGATTAACAAAGGCGATCGCCTCAATAAAATCTTTAAATTTTTTTTCACACTGCAAAATTTTCCCCTCTCGGGTCCAGTCCCCAAGCTGACTCAACCGTTCCTCAATCTCTTTTTCTGTTAACAACTGAGCCATCTGATTCCCCCTGTTGACTTCCAATATTAAGATTAGGATGGTTAACCGAATTTCTTCCCTGGATAGGGTTTCCTAATCACCATCCCTGATTTTTCTCTATACTTGCCAAAGACGTTTAACTAAGGCTTAAAAAAACTATCCGCTCTCACCGGGTGCGCTTAGTTTTCACTATGACGCTGAGGGCGAAAGCGGTCTAGTTGGTCTTCAAATTGGAATCTGACTGCCGGGAGGAACTCCCAACCAGCCTAGTTCTCAAGGATTTTCTTTAATCCGAAAGGGACTAAAGCGAGTTGTTAGAGAACAGCCCCGGCCCACAGCCGATTTACTCCAATTTGATGACCCATGCATTTACTACTATCTGGCATAGGCATCACCTCCTGTTTACCCTAAGTGGGTTTTATTTCCATAAACTTTATGTAACCTAGCATAACACACCGAATTGGAAATTTCCCAACTCTGCTGTTTTTTATCTGGCTAATTTTTTTCCAGGGACTACCTGGGCCTGCGAATTTGTCGGACCAGCCTTGGATGCAGAAGTCCCCAGGTTACTCTCTGTGCTATGTAACACAAAACCCCTACCAAGTGGTAGGGGTTTTGACTAAACTAACCTAAAAACTGAGTGAGGTTGCTGGGAATTTCTACAGAGCGTTACCGCGAGGTAGAACTTCTTCAGGGAACTCAAAGTTTTCATGAGGCTGGTCAACCGGAGCCATCCAAGCCCGAATCCCTTCATTCAGAAGGATATTCTTGGTATAGAAGGTTTCAAATTCCGGGTCTTCCGCAGCCCGCAGTTCTTGAGACACGAAGTCATAAGCACGCAGGTTTAACCCTAAGCCAACAACCCCGATCGCGCTCATCCACAAGCCGGTGACTGGCACGAACAACATAAAGAAGTGTAACCAGCGCTTGTTAGAGAAAGCCACCCCAAAGATTTGAGACCAGAAACGGTTGGCGGTAACCATCGAGTAGGTTTCTTCCGCTTGAGTCGGTTCAAAGGCGCGGAAGGTGTTAGACCCTTCGCCATCTTCAAACAAGGTGTTTTCCACGGTAGCTCCATGAATGGCGCACAGCAGTGCACCGCCCAGGATACCCGCCACACCCATCATGTGGAAGGGGTTGAGGGTCCAGTTATGGAACCCTTGGAAGAACAACAGGAAGCGGAAGATAGCAGCGACGCCAAAGCTAGGCGCAAAGAACCAGCCGGATTGACCCAAGGGGTACATCAAGAACACGCTGACGAACACCGCGATGGGTCCGGTAAAGGCGAGTCCGTTGTAGGGACGAATCCCTAACAGGCGGGCAATTTCTAGCTGACGTAGGCAGAAGCCAATCAGACCAAAGGCCCCGTGCAGGGCGACGAAGGTCCACAGTCCGCCCAGTTGACACCACCGGGTGAAGTCCCCTTGGGCTTCAGGACCCCAGAGGAACAGGAGGGAATGTCCCACACTGTTCGGAGGAGTTGAAACCGCCACGGTGAGGAAGTTGCAACCTTCTAAATAGGAGGAAGCTAATCCGTGGGTGTACCAAGAGGTCACGAAGGTGGTGCCGGTCAGCCAGCCTCCCACTGCGAGGTAGGCGCAGGGGAAGAGTAATAGGCCAGACCAACCGATAAATACGAAGCGATCGCGTTTTAGCCAGTCGTCGAGGACGTCAAACCATCCCCGCTCTGCCTGGGCGCGTCCGACTGCAATCGTCATAACGCAAAATCTCCAAATTAATATGGCTACGGTTAACTCTTTCTGAGCGTTTTCGACCGGGGTTTCTGCCAGCCATAGCAGAAAATGGGCGATCGCGCTTCAAGAGTTTACGTTTCTTTACTATGTTTCTCATTATAGGGGGAAACCTGAAAATTTTTAAACCCCCTGATCTAAAAATTTTCTGAAGAGTATCTCAAAGGAGTGGGGTTAGGGGTGGGACTCATGGAACGGATTTCTCTACAGCGCTGGTGATACCAGCAGCAAACTGGAATCATCGGGTTGGATGTGGAAGAGGGCCACCAGGAGTAGAAAACGGGCAGGGATAGGAGGGCGATCGCCGCTTAATTTCGCTCGTTCATTTCCAGACATCCCCGGAATGCTGAGATTTTGGGATACTAGAAAGGTGCGGTCCAATGAACTTTGCTACAAATCATGTTTACGATTGACTTAACCCTAAAAAACACTCCTTTACCTCTGTCGGTGCAACGGAAGACGATTGAAGATGCCGAAACCCTCTACCAACAGGTAGTCGGAGCGATGCGCTCAGGGAGTTCTGAGATTTTGGAACTCACCTGCGAGAAAATGCCCGAGAAAAAAATTGCTGTCTTTATTAATCAACTCACAGCGGTACAAATCTCTGAAAAGTCTGGTGCGGCAGCAGCAGGCAAAGCCCCTGGATTTGCAGCGTTGGTGGAATCCCTGAGTCAATGAACCCGCAGTCTCCCGGTGATGATCGCCCCAAGGCGATCGTTGTGCAGGACCTCTGCTTTAACTGGCCCTCGGGAGCAGAGGTTTTAAAATCCTGCTCCTTGGCGGTTCCCCAGGGCGAATTCTGGATGCTCTTGGGGACCAATGGCAGTGGAAAATCCACGTTACTGCGGTTACTGGCAGGTTTGCTGACCCCGAGGAATGGTCAAATTTCGATTTCTCGTCCCGTGGGGTTTGTGTTCCAAAACCCGGATCATCAGTTAGTGATGCCTACCGTGGGTGCGGATGTCGCTTTTGGGTTGGTTGAGGAAAATCTTACCCTGGCTCAAACGCGGCATCGGGTGGAAGAAGCCCTGACAGCGGTTAACTTACTCGCCTTGCAACGACGTCCGATCTATGCGCTGAGTGGAGGTCAAAAACAGCGGGTTGCCATTGCTGGGGCGATCGCCCGCCATTGCGAGGTTCTGTTATTAGATGAGCCAACCGCTTTATTGGATCCAGACAGTCAATTAGACCTCGTGGCTCAAGTCCAGCGGTTGGTGAAAAGCCGAGGGTTAACGGCACTCTGGGTCACCCATCGGTTTGAGGAATTAGCCTATTGCGATGGAGCTTTCCTCCTAGAGCGGGGGCGAATGGTCGATTCGGGAAATCCCCAGCCCCTGATCGAACGGTTGATGGAATCTGAGGATTTAGAGTGATTCCTAGGGCCAGGACTGCTGAACTGAGCAGTCCCGGCCCTTTCACTTTGATAAAGATATCTTTAGGGTTGGGAAGAGTGTAGTTTACAAAAATTAAATTAAATTAACGTTTTGATTAGAACAAAAAATGATATAATGCGAAGCGCCTAGTCTGATTCTGAGTAAATAGTAAACAAATGTAAAGAAAAGCCATGCCACGCTCCTCAGCGCGACCTTTATTGCTCGTGGATGGATACAACATCATAGGACTATGGTCAAAGCTCAAAACCAAACGAGACTTTGACGGGTTAGAAGCCTCTCGCAGAGAACTAATCGAGTCGCTGATCAACTACAGCGCCTTTGAAGGATTAGACACGCTGGTAGTTTTTGATGCTCATTCTCGGCATGAACCCTGCTATACCGAAGTCATCTCGAAAAGTTTATCCGTCTGCTATACCGAATTTGGGCAAACCGCAGACACCTATATTGAAAAAACCTGTGCCACCTTTCGGCGAAACTTGGGAAACCTTCATCGCCGGTTAATTGTGGCAACCTCCGACCGTGCGCAACAGCAAACGGTTTTAGGATATGGGGCGGAATGGATGTCCGCGCTTCAGTTTGCCCAAGCCATAGAAGCGACGGAACGCCGGTGCCGAAGTAAACAGAAAACCCGTAACAAACCCTCTAGTCGGTTTCTAGTCTCGGGACTGGATGCGGAAGCCCAACAGCGACTCGCTCAGTTGCGACGGGGTTTGTAGGGCTCTCAAAACCCGATCAAGGCTTGACTGGTCAGGCGATCGCCACCCCTAGCGAATCAGAATCGATCCCAGGTTTCAAAAAAAAATCAAAAATTTTTTGAAAAAGGGGTTGCCAAAACCAGAAAGGTATGTGTATTATTAATAACGGTGAGCCAAGCAAACCGAAACGTTCCTCGGTAGCTCAGTGGTAGAGCGGTCGGCTGTTAACCGATTGGTCGTAGGTTCGAATCCTACCCGGGGAGTTTATTAATTTTAGATTTTGGATTGAAGAGATTAGATTGAATTTCAATCTAATCTTTTTATATTCAAGGTTTAAAAATAGACAAGATTATGTTGAAAAATACGGATTTACAAGGGCAGAGACCGACAGAATTTTCGGCCTATTGGTCCCTCGACCCGCAGATTATTTTTTTGAATCATGGTTCTTTTGGGGCCTGTCCCTTCCCGGTGTTAGAAGCCCAAGAACAGGTACGGCAGCAGCTAGAACGGGAACCTGTGCGGTTTTTCGTGCGCGAATTTGAGCCGCTTTTAGATCAAGCGCGGGAACAGTTAGCCCAATTCGTCGGGGTGGATGCGCAGGACTTGGTTTTTGTGCCCAATGCCACTACCGGGGTCAATTCTGTGCTGCGATCGCTGCATTTTAACCCGGGCGACGAGTTACTGACCACGGACCATGAGTATAATGCCAGTCGCAACGCCTTAGAATTTATCGCCGATCGCGCGGATGCCCGAATTATTGTGGTTCCCGTTCCCTTCCCGATCGCCTCCAAGCAGGAGATTGTCGATGCAGTCATGGGACGGGTCACCGAAAAAACCAAACTTGTTCTCTTAGACCATATTAGTAGCCAAACTGGATTAATTTTTCCTATCGAGGAAATCATTCACCAGCTTTCCCCATATGGGATTGAGACTTTAATTGATGGCGCACACGCACCGGGGATGCTACCCCTAAACTTATCAGAAATTGGGGCGACCTACTATAGCGGTAACTGTCATAAATGGCTATCTGCACCCAAAGGGGCGGCATTTTTGTACGTTCGAGGCGATCGCCAGCAGCAAATTCGACCCTTGACCATCAGTCATGGGGCCAACTCTCCCCGAACCGATAAATCTCGCTTTCAACTTGAATTTGATTGGACTGGAACTGGGGACCCCTCAGCTTATTTATCCGTTCCTGCGGCTATTCAGTTTATGGGGTCTCTCCTGCCTGGGGGGTGGCCCGAGTTAATGTCAAGAAATCATCAGCTTGTTTTCGCAGCAAGGCAGATGCTGTGCGAGACCCTGGGAGTTGAGATACCCGCCCCCTCAGAAATGATTGGTTCAATGGCTTGTATTCCAATTCCTGATGGATCTGCAGATGAATTACATGATGAATTGTTTGATCGCCATCAGATTGAATTACAGGTGATGCCTTGGCCGAAATCCCCCCAACGGGTCATCCGAATTTCGGCTCAGATTTACAATAATTTTGAGCAATATCAACAGTTGGCGGGAGTGTTGAAGCAGGTATTAGAGTGATTCAACCTAGACCCTGCTATATCTTCTTTTTTTACGTTGATTTTATCTCTTTGGCAAAGCGTTGAAATTGGTCTTGTCGCCATTTGACATCGAGATTGCGATCGCTTTTTACCTCTAGGACTCGAATACCCGAACTCGGTAAAGGATTCAACAGGGATTGTAATTGCTGCCAAGACTCAATCCGCTGATGTTCGATATCATAGGCAGCGCATAACCGGGCAAAATTGATGTTTTGGGGGGTGGCAAAAAACTCAGTAAAGGGGGGGTCAAATTTGGCAATGGGTAACATTCCAAAAATGCCACCGCCGTTATTATTAATTAAAATGATGGTTAAATGACCTTGAAAATGTTGGCGGATTAAAAACCCATTTGTGTCATGTAAAAGGGCTAAATCTCCGGTTAACATGACGCTACTTTGATGGCGATGGGCGATGCCTAATGCCGTGGATAATGTTCCGTCAATGCCATTTGCACCTCGGTTGACGAAGGGTCGGATATGGCGGTTGCCCGGTTTCCAGAAATATTCGATATCTCGGACGGGCATACTATTGGCAATAAATAGGGGAGTTTCTGGGGGTAATTGTTGGGAAATCAGCCATGCGACTTTGGGTTCAATTAGGTCAGGAATCGATGAAAGGGTGGTATCAACTTTCTCTCGGGTTTGGCGTTCAACGTCACACCATTTTTGTAGATAGGCGGTGGGGGAAGAATTTGCTGGGATGGGATTTAGAGTGGCGGCAAGGGAGGCGATCGCCATTCTTAAGGGAATGGTGCGGCCATGTAGGGGGTCAAGGTTGCGATCGCTCTCGGTGACTAAAAAGGTTAAAGGTTGAGTCGTTTCTAACCAACTGCGAAGGGTTTTGCTGGTGGGTAATTCACCAATTTGAATGGCTATTTCTGGGGTAAGTTTATCAGCAATTTGGGGATTTCGGAGGATAAAATCATAAGTAGAAATTAAATAGGGATTGAGGTCGGCATAATTGCGGAGGGGGGATAATCCTTCGGCAAGAACCGGCCAATTTAAGGTTTTAGAAAGATGGGCGATCGCCTGACAATAGTCTTGCGGATTTTGAGGTTGGGCAACGCCAGCGATGATGATTCCCCGTTGGCAATTTTGCCATTCTTGGAGACAGGATGGGGGAGATAGGGGGGATGGGGGAGATGGGGGGGATGGGGGGAGATGGATAAAGAAATTTTCGGGTTGGAAGGTTGTTGCTAAATGGGCGGCTTCGGGTTGTAGTAAAGGGGCTAAGGGATCGCGAAAAGGGAGATTTAAATGGACGGGACCGGAGACGGGAAATAAGGTTTTTTCCCAAGCATGAATTAGGGTTTGGCGCAGGTAGCTTAGTTGTTTTAGTTCTAAAGATGGCGTAGCTAATTCCGTTTGCCAGTTGGGATAATGTCCATAGAGTTTAATTTGGTCAATGGTTTGACCGGAATGGCAATCCCGCAGTTCTGGGGGTCGGTCTGCGGTTAAAATTAATAAGGGAACACGGCTTTCTTTTGCTTCAATAATCGCAGGATAAAAATTGGCCCCAGCAGTTCCAGAAGTACAAACTAAGACGACAGGTTTCCCCGTTTGTTTGGCTTGTCCTAATGCAAAAAAACTGGCCGATCGCTCATCTAAAATGGGGATAGCTTCGACCTCGGGATGACTGGCAAAGGCAACGGTTAACGGGGTGGAACGGGAACCGGGACAAATCACTGCCGTGGTTAATCCTAGGCGTTGGACTGTCTCGACTAAAATAGAAGCCCAAACGGTGTTGGTATTGCGGAAATCTATTGGCATTCTTAAGGGGAAAAGGAATCCTAATGGTCCCGTTGATTGAGGTTAAACTAATGCTTTTAACAGAGTTTTAAGTTTGAGTTGCACTTCGGCTAATTCTTTGTCTGGATCGGACCCAGCAACAATTCCCGCCCCAGCATATAATCGGGCGCGATCGCCTTCAATTAAAGCGGACCGAATGCCTACAATAAATTCACAGTTTCCATAGCCATCAATCCAGCCTAATGGGGCGGCATATAAACCGCGATCAAAGGCTTCATATCGGCGAATTTCTTGACAAGCGGTATCCCGGGGAACCCCAGCTACTGCCGGAGTGGGATGGAGGTCGGCTAAAATGTCTAAGGGATGAATTCCTGGGGGTAAGGTGGCTTGAATTGGAGTCCAGAGATGTTGAATATTGGACAATTGTAATAACAACAATTGCGGGGGGACGTTGGGGGTTAGCCCTAACCGAGTCAGGCGATCGCAGATAAAATCAATCACCACTCGATGTTCATGAATTTCTTTCTCACTGGATAACAGTAGTTTGGCTAATTCTGCATCTTCTCCTGATGTTTTACCGCGTGGGGCCGAACCCGCTAAAGCATCAGTGGTTAATTGATGTTTATAAATAGACAGCAAACGTTCTGGACTGGCTCCAATAAAATTCGTTCCGCCGCCGTTTCCGGTGGCAAAAGTGTAGCAATCCGGATAAAGTCGGCGTAGATTATTCAGGGATTTGGCTAGGTTAATCGGACGGGGAAAGTTTAAATCAATGGCATCGGCTAAAACGATTTTATTTAAAGTTTTGTTGTTAATCCGGTTCAGGGCAGAGTAAACGGATTTTCTAAAATTTGCTGTGGGTTTAAAATCGTGATTTTGAAAAGATTGGTTCGGGAAATTTACTGGATCTAGCCAGCGAGAATTGGCCCAGCGAATTTGGGTGAGTTTATTACATAAATCTTGATGTAAGGCTTTAATATTATCCCGGGCTGATAGAGAAAAGTTGGCGACGAACACTGAACGGTTGTGACATCGGGCAACTTGCCAACGGGGTAATAACACCGTAGCGCAAGGAAAGGCCGATTCTGGGGGGCGTAGGTCGTCAAAAAAGGTAAAGTTACAAAAAAAGTGGGGTCCCGCAAACGGCAGGTCCGTGGCCCCGGTGGTAATAGTATTCCCTAGACAGGATTGGATAAAGGTTTGCGCTTTGACAAATCTGGCGGAACCCGAGGGGACATGAAAGGTGATCGCCGCCCCGATCGCCGCGATCGCTTCCCCTTTATTGCCATTTTCAAAATAAAAATGTGGGTCCTCCGGTTGGGCGATCGCCTGTAAAACCGCTAGGGGGTCCAGAGGGGGAAGTTCCAAGGATAGGGTGGCAATCTGGGGGCATTCTTTCTCAACGGATACCTGCTGACAAGCGACAAGGAACTGATAAAGATCCTTGCGGTCTGGCTTCATGTTGGTATCAGACGGTACAACTAGCATGGAGGAAAGGATGGCTTCTTGGGCTGGTTGGGGGAAATCGCCCCCGGTTTACGGCGGGTACCCTCAAAAGTACCTCCTATCTATCTAACCATCGCACGGTTCCCACGGACACGCGCACTTGATGGGGACATCTACCCGGTACAATAGATCCCGCATTCTCAGCATTGTATGTCACTGAGGGATTTACAGGGGGTTCGATGAAGTTGCCAGCAGGCCCTAGGGTACCGTTTTTTCTGCAATCGCTACAAATGATTGCCAATCCGATCGCCTATCTGGAACGGAATGCCAGTCGCTATGGTGACCCTTTCACCCTGCATTTATTAGGGGGAAACTCTCCCCCGGTGGTGTTTTTGAGTCATCCAGAAGGGATTCAACAGATTTTTACCTCGGCAGCAGGGGCGTTTGAGTTAGGGAAAATTACGGACCCCTTTCGCCCCCTCACTGGGTCCCAATCCCTGATTATGCAGGATGGGGCCAAGCATCAAGGGACCCGTCAGCTTTTGATGCCGCCTTTACATGGGGAACGGTTGCAAGGGTATGGCAACCAGATTTGTGATATCACCTCGGAGGCGATCGCCCATTGGCAACCGGGTTCTAATCTCAACCTACGTCAGGCCCTGTCGTCGATTTCGCTAAAAACCATTTTGCGGGTGGTGTTTGGCATGAACCCTGGGGAACGAGCCCACCAACTTGAACTCCTGATTGAGCCCTTTTTAGAGTCGGTGAACTCCACCCTCAACTCGGTGCAATTTTTTTGGAATCCGTTACAGCAAGATTTGGGTCCCTGGAGTCCTTGGGGAAAATTTCTGCGGCAACAGCAGCAAATTGACGCGTTAATTTATGCCGAAATTCGCGATCGCCGGGGTCAAACCGATGGCAGTGATGTCCTTTCTATGCTGATGTCGGCGCAAGATGAAGCGGGAAAGGGGATGGGAGATGCGGAATTGCGCGATCAGTTGATTACTCTGCTGTTGTTGGGTCATGATACGACGGCATCGGCCCTAACTTGGGCCTTTTATTGGATTCATCAGGATTCTGAGGTGCGATCGCAATTGGTGGCGGAACTCGATAGTCTCGGGAGTTACCCCAACCCGATGGCAGTGGCGCAATTGCCCTTTCTGCAAGCGGTTTGTCAAGAGGCCCTGCGTCTGTATCCGATCGCCTTGATTTCTCAACCTCGGGTAGTCAAGGAATCGGTAGAAATTCAGGGGTATGAATTTGCCCCGGGGACCGTGTTGGTTCCCTGCATTTATTTAGCCCATCGGCGTCCGGAGGTGTATCCGGAACCCTTAGCATTTAAGCCTCAGCGGTTTTGCGATCGCAAGTTTTCACCCTATGAATATTTTCCCTTTGGCGGGGGGAGTCGCAGTTGTATTGGCATGGCCCTAGCAATGTACGAGATGAAGTTGGTCCTGGCAACGGTCCTCTCCCGCTATGAATTGGCCCTCTGCGATAAAGGACCGATTCGCCCTCACCGTCGCGGGATTACCTTTGTCCCTTCGGCTAATTTTCAATTGGTTGTCAAACAGAGGCGATCGGCTGCTTTGTCCCCAGCGATGGGATAGGGTCCGACCCTACACCTCGTGAGGGGGTGGGGTTGTTCTTTTTAATTCTTAATTTTTATTTCATCCTCTCAGACTTTTCTATCCTCCATCGTAAAATGATGGGGCTGGTTGGAAGAATAATAGGAATAATCAATGACAACTCAGACCATTCAGCCCTCGAATTACAAGTTATGGTTAGCTGCTATTAAACCTCCCATGTATAGTGTGGCCATCATGCCAATTTGGGTGGGAACTGCGGTGGCTTGGTATGAGCATCATTCCCTGAACTGGTCGATATTTTCTACCTTTATTAGTTCGGCCATTTTAATTTTGGCATGGGAAAATCTTAGCAATGATGTATTTGATTCCGACACAGGAATTGACAAGAAAAAGTATCATTCTTTAGTCAATTTAACCGGAAATAAATCTTTGATTTTTTGGTCGGGCAATCTCTGTTTAGGCCTAGGTATTTTAGGAATTGGGGCAGTTTGTTGGTGGCAACGAGATTTAACAGTTCTGGGGTTAATTCTGCTTTGTTGTTTCTTGGGCTATATGTATCAAGGTCCCCCGTTTAGGCTTGGCTATCAAGGATTGGGGGAATTTCTCTGTTTTTTTGCCTTTGGTCCTCTGGGGGTTTCGGCGGCTTATTATAGCCAGGTTCAGAGTTGGTCCAGTCTGAGTTTATTGGTTTCAATTGTGGTAGGAATTGCAACAACGTTGGTGTTATTTTGTTCCCATTTTCACCAAGTTGAGGATGATTTAGCCGCCGGGAAGCGATCGCCTTTGGTTCGCATGGGGACTCTTCGGGGTGCTCAACTCTTACCCTGGTTTTGTGGGAGTATTTTCGCGATTACAGGGGTTTTGGTTGCCCTGGGTAGTTTCCCGGTTTGGACGTTACTCAGTTTTGCGGGATTGCCTGCGAGTTTGAAACTCTGCCGTCATGTTGCCACTTATCATGACAGTCCGGAAAAAGTGAGTAACTGCAAATTTATTGCGATCGCTGTTCATTTTTGGAGTGGGTTATTGTTAGGACTGGGATTTATTCTCTAAAGAAATTTTCCAGCTATCTAATTTTTAAATAGGAGTGGGGGACGGTTTTGCCGTTCCCTTCATAACAATAAAAATGTCCAGTTTGTATGAATTTCATTATAAAATTTTCGGAAATACCCAAAACCCTTCCATTCTATTGTTGCATGGCTTTATGGGTAAAGGTGATAATTTTTCCGAATTAATTCAGCATCTCTTGGATAAATTTTGCTGTGTGACAGTGGATTTACCGGGACATGGGAAAACTCAGATTTGGGGGGGAGATGACTGTTATCAAATTCCTCAGACAGCCCAAGGGTTAATTCAGTTATTAAATGAGTTAGAAATTGTCCGGTGTTATTTACTGGGATATTCGATGGGAGGGCGATTGGCATTGTATTTAACCCTGCATTTCCCGGAACGTTTTGAAAAAGTGATTTTAGAATCGGCTTCACCCGGGTTGCAGTCTGCGGAAGCGCGATCGCAACGTCGTTATCAGGATGAAATTCTCGCCCAACAGTTGGAAACACAGGATTTTTACTCATTTTTAAGCCAGTGGTATCAGCAACCCTTGTTTGATTCGGTTCGCCATCATCCCAACTTTGATCGCCTCTTCCAGAATCGCTTGCAAAATCAACCCCAACTCTTAGCAATTTCCCTGCGACAGATGGGAAGCGGCAGTCAACCCTCCCTCTGGGAAATGCTGCCCTCTCATCCCGTTCCCCTGCTGTTACTGGTGGGAGAATGGGATCATAAATTCCAAGAAATTAATCACAAAATTACCCAAGTCTGTCCTGTTGCCCAACTGGAAATTATCCCCGATAGCGGGCATACGATCCATTGGGAAAATCCATCGGTCTATCTCAAATCAGTGATAAAATTCTTTTCAGGTTAGGGTGAGCACCCCTTCATGAGGAGGGGTTCGGTGAAACGGATAGAATAACTATTCCCCACTGGCTGATAATTTCCTCCCTCTTTCATGGCAACCGGATCATATTATGAATTATAAATTTGAGTTTCGTCCCTATGAACGCAAGTTTAAACGCCCTCTGCAAACCAGTCACGGGACTTGGGAAATTCGGGAGGGAATTATCCTGCGCCTAACTGCTGATAATGGAAAGATCGGGTTTGGTGAAATTGCACCCATCGGATGGTTTGGTTCGGAAACGTTTTTAGAAGCTTTAGACTATTGTCGTAATCTGCCGGATGTCATTAGCGATCGCACAATTTTTTCAATTCCTCCGAACTTACCCGCTTGCCAATTTGGCTTAGAATCAGCCTGGGAATCAGCCACCTTAAAAACACAGTTCAAATCGGCTTTTTCAGAAGATAAAACTCCCGCATCCAATTCAAACTATAGCGGCTTGTTACCTGGGGGGGAAGGGGCTTTACTCGGGCGTCAAATCCTCTGGATGCAAGGATATCGAACGTTTAAATGGAAAATTGGCGTTTTGCCATTCCAGCGAGAAGTCCGGATTTTACAGGAACTGGTTCTCGCGTTGCAGCAAGGGGCGGGCGATCACCCTGTTTCCCTTCGCCTGGATGCCAATGGGGGACTCAGTTTGGCAGAGGCGGAAGCATGGCTAAAAATCTGTGATCAACTTGGGGAAATCATTGAATATCTGGAACAACCTCTGCCGGTAACGGAGTTGGAGGCGATGGTGGGGTTGGGAACTCGCTTTTCCACGGCGATCGCTTTAGATGAATCTGTCGCTACTTTGCCACAAATGCAATCAGTTTATCGCCAAGGGTGGTTGGGAATTTATGTGATTAAACCCTGTATTGCTGGTTCTCCCTCGGAATTGCGGCAATTTTGCCATTTACACCAGATTGATGCAGTTTTTTCTTCAGTATTTGAGACAGAAATTGGCAGAAAGACGGTTCTGAAATTAGCAGCAGAAATTCAGCCCATCAGCCATCGCGCCCTCGGATTTGGGGTAGACCATTTATTGGAATCCGAGAAGGCTTTAGAACTCTTATGGTAGAATTTTTCTCAGTAACATTCCCCCCAATTAACCGAGCACCTATCCCCCATCAGCCGCCCTGTTTCAGTTGGCAAAAATCTGATTTAATAAGCTGGATGGAGGAAGAGAGGGGAGATTTAGGGACGACTGCCTTGCAGTTTTTTTCCCAATTAACCCAGCAGAAAATTCCCCAAACTTTGTTGCTGGCAGAACGAGACCCCGTAAGATTTTTAGCCGGTTTTATTGCAGCGGTTGCCGCCGATTGTCCTCTATTTTTAGGGAATCCCAACTGGGTGGATAGCGAATGGCGATCGGCAATCGAACAGATTCAACCCGATCGCATTTGGCATCAGGGACAGGACTTTCCCGGAAAGGCTTGTCAAAATCCCCAGGATACTATCCCTTCGGGAATTATGATTCCAACCGGGGGTTCCTCGGGTCGCCTGCGCTTTGCTATTCATACTTGGGAAACTTTAATGGCATCGGTAGCTGGATTTACCCAGTATTTCCAACTCCCTCGGGTTAACTCCTGCTGTGTTTTACCTCTATTTCATGTCAGCGGGTTGATGCAATTTCTCCGGTCTTTTACCACCGGAGGAACGTTTGTCAATCTTTTAGATTATAAAACAATTGTAGAGGAAACTGCAACCCACATCAACCCCAAAGAGTTTTTTATTTCCCTCGTTCCAACTCAATTAAATAGACTTTTAAATAATCCCCAATCTGCCCATTATTTATCGAAATTTCAGACAGTTTTGTTAGGGGGCGCACCGGCATGGCCGGAATTGTTGAAACGGGCAAAATATTATCAAATTCCCCTCTCTCTCACCTACGGTATGACGGAAACTGCTTCCCAAATTGTCACTCTCAAACCAGCGGATTTTCTAGCAGGAAATCAGAGTTGTGGGCGGGTGTTGCCTCATGCCCAAATTACAATTAAAAATCTTGCCGGGGAAGCGTTAGAAGTCGGTAAAACGGGGATGATTACCATCCAAGCTGATTCTCTGGCGAAGGGATATTATCCGGGAGACAATGTTGCCTTTGGGTTTAACTCGTTTCAATCCGATGATTTGGGGTTCATCGATGAAGGGGGGTATTTAACTGTGGTAGGACGCCACAGCGATAAAATTATTAGTGGGGGTGAAAATATTTATCCGGCAGAAGTGGAGGCGGCGATTCTGGGGACGGGTTTGGTTGAAGATGTTTGTGCGATCGCCGTAGCGGATCAGGATTGGGGTCAAGTGGTGACAGCGGTTTACGTTCCCAAGGGCGGCGTCGAATCAGAGGCGATCGCCTCGTTACTCACTGATACCTTATCACCCTTTAAGCGTCCGAAATATTGGGTACAAATAGACAGGTTACCTCGGAACAATCGCGGAAAAATCTCCCGCAGTAGGGTTCAAGAAATGGTCTTAATTCAACTCAAACTTCAGTAGTTGATACCGTCAAAAGAAACCTATTTCAAACTCAATATTCAGGTTTCCAAGTGAAATTAAAGGCTCTTTTGAATCAAGGGAATGGTCTTAACCCTCACGCATCACATGGGGAAATTCCATGTGATAAACCTGTTCCCAAAGATATTTTACATAAGACTGATTAGACGGCACAATTGTCCGATCGTAAGCCAAATCCGCAGCCGCCCGATCTAAAATTCGCACATCAATCGGGTTAAGTCGTTGCCGCCTTTTACTCGAACTGAGTAACCAGACAATTTGAAACATCGTTTCTGGGGCAGCGGTGGTGTTCGGATTTGACCAGGCCCTTGCTAAAGGCTGACTCTCGTTACTCTCGTTAATGCGATCGGTCCGGTCCCAATAGCCTAATTGCCGAATCTGTTCGTAAAGTTCCTGTTCGATTTTCATTATTGCTAAGTGTTCTACAAGGAAAGTATCGTGGGCGCTCGGTCGAGTCCACGGTGTTCTTATTGAGATATAGTTATAATATTAAACTTTGATTAAAACAGTATTAAGATTTACAAATTTTTGTAAATCTTTAAAAATTTTTACCTGAGTCAGACCAACTCTCGATCCAGTGAATCATGGCTGACGGTAGGGGTTGGCGGGTTCGGGATTGGGGATCAATGGAAACGTGTTCGGTTCGCGCTTTTGCCAAAGGACGTTCTGTAGGCATTGAGGCAGCCTGGATTAAGTAGGTAATTTCAAAGCGATCGCCAGTGAGGGCGTGAGGGGTTAAGGAGATCGCTACTTCCTCCCCACAAAACAGGGGCTGAAAAAAGTCAATATCGGCATGAACAATGGGAATGGCAGCCCTAGGGTTATTAAAAAAAGTGCGTAATTCAATTCCCGTTGCTATCAGGGATGCCTCATAGGCTTCATGGCAGATGGAGAGAAGATTGGCAAAATAGACGACCCCAGCAGCATCGGTATCAGCAAAGCGAATTATACGGGAGTAAAAAAAGGGCATGGACAGTTTCACGGAAAGCATTGGCATCCAGAATAGCCGATCGCCGTCCCCGTTTTTCCAGATCCCCAATAAGTTTTAATCTTTAAGGCGATCGCCAAAATACTCCGCATATAACCGACATCTGGAAGTGCAATCATTGCCCGTCATTTTGATTAATCCCATACTCTGTAATTTAAACCCCTGTTCCGCAGGCAAGCGGACTGGATCTACCTGACAAACTACCGCTTTCATGGCTTGGGTGAGAGGTGGATATTTTTCTAAATTCCACAAATGCCGACGCAAGTGATCCCCATATAATCCCGTTTCCGTTGGTGATTCTTGCACCAATTGAGTCAGGGTCACATCTTTGCGGGCAATATGATAGAGGGCTAATCGCACTAGATAAGGATGTCCTCCCACTAATTCCATTAATGTTTCCACTTGATTGGTATGCCAGTTGAGATGGTGTCGTTGGGCTAATTCCCCAACTTGGGCGGGAGTAAATTCGGTTAATTCTATGGGTAATCCAACATTAAAGGGGGATTTGTTCACATCTAAGGGGATGTAAACTTCGCTGGAATATACGACAATCAAGCGGAACTGTTTCCAAATATCTCGCCGTTTAGCCTCTTCATGTAGCGATCGCAATAAGCCAAAAAAGTCATCGGCAATCTCCGGAAATTCAAATAGGCGATCGACTTCATCTAATCCTAGGGTTAAGGGTCCGTTTAGTTCGGGGAGTAAATATTGCTCAAAATAAGCCTTGCAACTTTGGTTACTACCGATCGCCTCGGCTAATTGAGAATACTTTGCCAATCGGTCTAAATCTAATCGGTCCAACTCCAAGCTAACGCTGGCATAAAACCACTGTAAGAATGTATTTAAACTGCTAAAGACGCGGCGATCGGCAAGCTGTAAACTCACCGCTACAGTTTGCGCACCTTCTTGTTCTGCATGATGAAGAATCCGGGCCATTAATGAGGTTTTTCCCATTTGTCGGGGGGCTTTAATGCGGATTAATGCCCCCGGTTGAGTGATAGTTTCATAACAACGAGATTCAATCGGAGGGCGATTCATATAAAAGGTAGAAGCAATTTCTACTTGTCCTTCCGGCAATTCCGGCGGGGCGACGGGAAGCGGAATCTCCCAGGCGATCGCCTGTTTTGGAGGAGTCAAGGTTAGCCCAGGTATTGCCCAAGGATAGCCGGAACCCAGAGAAGTCCGCCCTTCCTCCAAAATCGCAATTAAGTCAGAAATTAGTGGGTTTGTATCCCCTTCATCCCGCCATTGCCACACTTGAATTCCTGTTAACAACTGCTGCAATTCAAAGGGTAAATAAGGGGCGGTATTCACAGCGAAATAAATGGGTAAAATGCCAGCTTTGGTGGGTTAATATTCTGCAATTCCCGCGCTTGCCTGACCTGTTCTAAGACTAATTCGCTCATCACCGTCCCGGGAGATAAGAGTAAAAGTAAATAATCAAAGGGTTCCAGGGGGAGAGTATAGTCTTGCAGAGAAGTTTTTCCGTTCAAGGTTGATTGAGGGAAAACTACCTCATGACCGGCAGTGCTCAACGCATGGTAAAATTGAAGGGGGAGAACCGAAGAATTAGAGCGATCGCTAATTAAAATTTTCCAAGCATGGGGAGATTCCGGTAGGGGTAAAGAGTTATCTTCAAAATCTGCAATATCCCGCCATTCTCGCGCTAAAACCCGACAAAGTTCGATAAAATTCGCAAAATCGACGGGTTTACCATTCAGGAAATTACTGACTGTGGATTGGGCGAACCCTAACTCTTCTGCCAAGATTTTTTGACTGGGAAACCCATGACGTAATAACGAGGATTTGAGGTTAGAAATACAGGAAGGACGGACTTTAAGCGATCGGGGCATAATGGCGACAACCAGAAGACACCATCCTGATTTTAAACGCCAGTGTTCCTAAAGTCGATGAGAACTCGATAAAGTCTCAAATAACTCAGAGGGCTACTCGCAAAGGGAATCCCTAGAATGAAAGACAGTACAGCCCAAGAGGACGGTTCCCCTCTGTGAGATCAAAGAACAGGTACATGAGATGATTGTTGTTGAAAAAACCGCAACTCAATTAAAACTCCGACATCGCCCTTATTTCGTCTGGCTAATTGCCAGTAGTTTGATCCTCGGACTGCCGTTTTTGGTGTTGGTAGTTGGTTCTTTGTTAACCTGGATTTTTCATCTGTGGTGGATACCGTTACTGTTCTTGTTAACCATTGCGATTGGAAATTTTACCCTCGTTTGCTGGGGATCTGTGGTAACTTGTACCCTAGATAAACAGTGCGATCGCCTGATTCTCAAGTACCATCGAGGGATTTTTTCTAAACAAATCGAATATTCTCTTGCTGAGATCCGGGATGTTTTAATAGAATCTCGCCGGTGGGACGGAGATATTCCCCTAGACTTTCAGATTGTTTTCTTTTTAAAAAATGATGAATTTCTCCCGTTAGAGGGGGTGAGTTCCACTTGGCAAACTCATCAAGAAACTGCCCATCTTATTCGCGCTTTTTTAGGTTTACCCCAGCCCAATTTATTCAAAGGATAAAAAGTAGGGGTTATGAGGGATTCAACGTCATAACTTTAGTCAGGTCCGGCGGTATGCTAGACAGCGATTCCAACCTCCTGGAGTAGTTGCTTAAAGAAAATTAAATATTTTAGGAGAATTAGCACCTGAATTTTCTGATATAATAAACTCAAAAAAATGGGTCAATTAGAAATCGATGTCTGCAAAAAAAGAAACAACCATACTAATTATAGCCCTAGTAATCGCCCTTGGGTTGATGGGTGCCTCTGTCTGGTGGCTAACGAAAGAGTTAGATGGGGGAATAAGGGTCTTGACGGACTCAGAAAATCCTACCCCGTCCCAGGGAATTGTTAATCCTGAAGGAGAATCTTACCCCGAAACTCTAGCAGAAGTCCAGAACGTTCCTAGAGGATTATTTAGTCATGGCGGGAGTACCACTTGGGTATCCATTCGAGTTGCCGTAGACCCCGCAATTCAAACAGTTTGGCCGCAATTTCAACTCCGCTATACTGACCCCCTCAGAGGTGCACCGAGTTCGGGAACCGGGATTCAAATGTTATTAGATAATCAACTCACTTTTGCAATGTCGGCGAGACCCATTTCCGATGGGGAATATCAAAAAGCCCGGGATAGAGGATTTACTCTGAAAGAAATTCCGGTCGCCATTGATGGAATTGCGATCGTGGTTCATCCCTCATTACCCATTTCTGGAATCACAATCGAGCAATTTGATGGGATTTATGCGGGAGAAATTACCAATTGGAATCAAGTGGGTGGACCGGATTTAAAAATTCAACCCTACGGCAAAATCGACCGAGACCCTGCCGATTCCAACATTATTTTAACCGCCACAACTACTGAAGCATTAAGGGGAGTCGGTTCAAATCCCGGGGGAATTTATTGGGCTTCTGCACCCTTGCTGGTGTCTCAATGTATGGTAAAACCCTTACCTGTGGGACGGACTGCTAATAACTTTGTCGCGCCTTATAAATTGCCCTTTGTTCCCGTGTCGGAATGTCCTCAGCGGCGCAATGAAGTCAATTTAGATGTATTTAGAACGGGGGAATATCCTTGGAGTCGGCGATTGGTGGTTGTGGTGAAAGAAAATGGGCAAATTGACCAACAAGCGGGGGAGACTTATGCCAAATTTTTGTTAACCGAACAGGGACAAGAATTAATTAGGAAAGCGGGATTTGTGAGTTTACGCTAAAACCGAAGTCGATAGAAACTCGAAGAGAACTCAAACAACTCAGTGTGGATCTCAGTTCATCCCCGGATGTAATGAGAAAGACAGCGAATCGAGTTCGGAGGAAATGCCAGTGGTAACCGATTTTTCTGCGATCGCCCTACTAACCATGCCGATACAGAGTGCAACAATGAGTCTATATGCTTTGTTGCCGATGCCTGTAAGTCCCCCTAGCTGGTTAAGGCCCCTATTTTGGGGGGTAACGGGTGTGAGCTTTTGTGCGATTGAGTTAGTAGTCCGAAAATATTTTGGTCATAAATATAAGGCGATCGCCTTAAGTATGGGAATTACAGCCCTGATTATGGTTCTGGGGTTCTCCTGGGTACTGATGGTGGTTCGGTTTAAGTGGCAGGTTCTGTATTGGATGGGATTATCTACGGTTTCGGTGATTTGGTTACGTCCAATGTTTATCCAAGGCAAAAGGGCGATCGCCGTTCCGGATGCAACCGAAGCGAAAACCCTATCCCCTATCTTACCCGGGGAAGTCGGGCGAGTCCTCTATGAAGGCAGTTCCTGGCCCGCACAATGTGATGTTCGGGACTTGGCGATCGCCGCCAACCAAAAAGTGTACGTCTTACGCTGCGAAGGCAACACCCTCATCGTCATTCCTCAACAGCTTTTTCATTCTTAGGCTTTATACATTTCGTTCATCCCTTCAGTTCAACCCATCAGGAGTTTTATCATGTACGAAACCTTATTTTTCATTTTTCTCGCCGTAACCGGAACCTCTTTAGCTGGTAGCGTTAAAATTATCAAACAAGGGGATGAGGCTTTAGTGGAAACCCTGGGTAAATATGATGGCAAAAAACTCAAACCCGGACTCAATTTTATGATTCCGTTTCTGGAACAAGTCGCCTATCAAGAAACCAATCGCGAACAATTTCTGGATATTCAGCCTCAAACCTGTATGACCCGGGATAACGTTTTAATTAGCGTAGATGCCGTGGTTTATTGGCGGATTTTAAACATTGAAAAAGCTTATTATAAGGTCAAGAACCTTCAGTCTGCAATGGTCACTTTGGTTACCACCTTAATTCGCTCAGAAATGAGCAAATTAAAACTAGAACAAACCTTTATGGCCCGTAGTGATGTGAATGAATTACTATTACAGCAACTCGATATCGCTACAGAACCTTGGGGAATCAAAGTTACCCGAGTCGAATTGCGGGATATTATTCCTTCTTTATCCGTGCGAGAAGCGATGGAATTGCAGATGTCATCGGAACGGAAAAAACAAGCAGCAATTCTCACTTCAGAAGGACAACGAGAAGCAGCGATTAATAATGCCAAAGGGGAAGCAGAGGCCCGAATTTTACAAGCAAAAGCAAGGCAGCAAGCGGCACTTTTGCAAGCAGAAGCGCAACAACAGCAACAAGTGCTGAATGCTAAAGGCACTGCCGAAGCCGTTTCCACTCTCGCCAAAACCCTAGAATCTGACCCCTACGCTACGGAAGCGATGCAATTTTTATTAGCTCAAACTTATCTGGATATATCCCTCAAAATGGGTGGGGAGGGAAAAGGAACTATCCCCGACCCCCGTCAAATTCCAGCCACCTTAGACGGGGTGCGATCGCTCGTCTCTCAGCAGAGTAATGGCAAAATTAAGCACTTGTCTTGACAAGTCTAAAAGTTGGGATAGAATCGGGAGAATTAGGGGTAAAACTATCCTTAATTCTCTGATTTGGTTTTCTGTTGTTCCCTCAGTTTCAATTTGGAGTAGATCGAACCATGAGTGACCCAATGGCTAAGGGTGATGATTCAATCTGGGATAAAGGATTAGGCTACTTAATTTTGTTGGGATTAATGGGGGTTGTATTCATTTTTTTCTTATCTACAGATTCTTCTAACGTGAATCGATCCAAATCTGTGGAATCCCGCCATAGCGTAGGGGCGATGAACCGAGGTCAACAGGCTTATTTTTTAGAGCATGATAGGTTTGCAAAGTCTTTAGAAGCCTTAGAAATAGGGATTCGTTCCCCAACCCAAAACTATCGCTGTTCTACCCAAATTTTAGACCATGCTGCCTTTCAATATGGGATATCCCTTCACCCCCAGGTTTTTAAACGCAAACCGGGTAAAATTTGGGGGATTTTTCCTCGTCGAGGCAAGGAATATGCACTCCCTAGCTATTTAGGTATAGTTTGGGTAAAGCCTCATCCAACTGCTGATTCTGATGAAATGAAAAGCGATATCGACCTGTTTTCTATCTTGTGTGAAAGCACCTACCCCTATGTACTGGAAGAAGGTTTCCAGCCTGGTTTTCACAATGGTGATTTTCACTGCCCTCAAGGAATGAAAGTTGTGAATTAAAATTCCTCAAACCCAATTCTTATGAATGATACAATTTATCAGTATCAAGTCGGAGGAAGTCTGCCGCAATTTTCCCCCACTTATGTGATCCGAAAAGCAGACCATGATTTATTTAACAAGCTAAAATCTAGCGAGTTTTGTTATGTCCTTAATTCGCGGCAGATGGGAAAATCTAGCTTGCTGGTGCGAACCGTTCAGCGTCTAACGGCTGATGGAGTTGCCTGTGCCACAATTGATATTTCTGACATTGGTAGTAAACAGATTTCTCTCGAACAATGGTATGGAGGGGTTGCCTATAAACTCACCAGCAATTTTAATTTATTAGATGCTTTGGAGTTTATGACTTGGTGGCAGGACCGGGAGTCTATTTCTCCGGTTCATCGGTTGGGTGAACTCATTGAAACGGTGTTATTGCGTCAAGTTTTTCAGCGGATTGTGATTTTTATTGATGAAATTGATAGTATTTTGAGTGTTAATGAATCTTTGGAAGACTTTTTTGCTTTAATTCGGTCTTGTTATAATAAGCGATCGCAAAATTCAGAGTACGATCGCCTAACTTTTGCCCTCTTGGGAGTTGCCACCCCCTCGGATTTAATTAGCGATCGCACTCGTACCCCCTTTAATATCGGCCATGCTATTGATTTATCCGGCTTTCAACTCCATGAAGTTCATCCGTTACTGGGGGGATTAGCTGATATTTTGGCTAATCCCCAAGAGGTCCTCCAACAGATTCTCTATTGGACCGGGGGACAACCTTTTTTAACTCAAAAATTATGTCAATTGGTTCTTGCCTCGGGAAAAATGAACCCCGAATTTTTACCCCAGTTAGGGAATGAAGCGGAATGGGTTGAACAGTTAATTAAAACCGAAATCATTTACAATTGGGAATCTCGGGACGAACCGGCACATTTGCGAACGGTCCGCGATCGCCTCCTGAGAAACCCCCAGCGGGCCAGCCGTTTATTGGGATGCTATCAAAAACTCTTACAATTCAAAGCAATTCCCCCCGATGATAGCCTCGAACAAACTGAATTACGCTTATCGGGCTTAGTCCGAATCGTAGACGGAAACTTAATCATTAGTAATCCTATCTATGCCGCCATTTTCAACCCCCATTGGGTGGAAAAATCTTTATTTGATTTACGTCCTTATGCTGAAGCATTGGAAGCTTGGTTACAATCCAACTGTCAGGATACTTCTCGCTTACTGAGAGGAAAAGCCTTACAAGATGCTGGTGAATGGGCCAAAGGGAAAAATTTGAGCGATCGCGATTATCAATTTTTAGCTGCCAGTCAAGAAGCAGAATTCAGTGAATTTCGCAAAAATGCGGAACAAACTGAATTCAAAATTCAGCAACTTTATCGAGAAAAACAATTATTAGAAGAACTTACTCAAGAACAAAACCTCCGGGAAATCAGTGATGCCAAACTTCAAGAGTATCGGGACAACTTATCCCAACGAATCATCGGAGTAAGTGGCGCATTGATTGCTATTTTTTCCTTTCTAATTGGCGTGTTTGGGGTCAACAACTCCATTGACAAAGCCCATACTAAACTTAATGGCACGGCCTTACTCTCTCAAGCCCTAATTACCGAAAATAAACCGGAATTTGCCCTGATAGAAAGCCTGGAAGCCGCCCAACAACTCAATGCCTTTATTGGCGTCAACTCCGCAACTCAGTTCCGCGTCGCCCTAGGGTTACATCAGGCTATCTATAATTTCATCGAACCCGATCGCCTTCTCCTTCCTCACCCAGCGATCGCCCTGGAATTTACCCCCAATCATCAGGGATTTGTCACAGCGACTCCTCATACCGTTACCCTCTGGAATCGCGATCACACCCTTGCCTTGAATTTATCCAAGATTTCCGGTCCAATCCACCGGATTGCTATCAGTCCTAATCGCCAACTCATCGCAGTCACTATCCCAAATCATCCCCTGCAATTCTGGACAACAACCGGAGAAAAATTACCCTTAACCCTCCCTCATTCTCATCCGATCACCGATGTGAGTTTTAGTTCCAAAGCAAAGTCAGTCGCCACCGCAGAAGAAAACACCGTAAAAATTTGGCGGGTCAAAGATGGAAAATTGCTGCAAACCTGGAGAGGATATCCGGATCAAGTTTTATCCGTGATGTTTTCACCCAATGGTAAAACCCTCGCCTCTGCTAGTAGCGATCAGCGGATATTTGTGCGAAAAACTAGCGACGGTAAATTAATTCATATTCTCGAAGGACATCGCGATCGCATCGTTGCTATTCGCTTCAGTCCCGATGGTCAATTATTAGCCTCCGCCAGTAATGATAGAACCGTTAGACTCTGGCGAGAAAGTGATGGTAAACTATTAAGTATTCTGCAACATTCCAGCCCCGTCACTAGCCTCAATTTCCATCCCAATTCCCAAACCCTTGCCACCGGAACTGCTGATGGGACCGTTAATCTCTGGAACCGAGATGGCAGCTTTCTCACGCCCTTACGCGGACATCAAAAAGCTATCACTCATGTATCCTGGTCTCCAGAAGGGGGAGAATTAGCCTCCACCAGTGACGATGGAACGGCGATCATTTGGAACCTGGAACTGGAGGATTTAGTGCATCAGGGTTGCCAGTTATGGCGCGATCGCTCAATTTCCCATCCCCTCACCCCAACCCTCCTCAAACGCTGTTCTTAAGGGCAACGCCAACCCCTCGCCCATTTAATGCTAAAATTTGCGATGACCTGCACTCTAGGGAACCCCTGGTCAATCCCATTTAACCCCTAACCCCTGATAGCGACCGCCAATGCCCTGGTTTGTCAAGATAGAACAAGGAATCGTAGATAAACCCATCTTTGATCGCTACGTTCCTGCCCATAAAGCCTACGTCGAAGATTTAATTGCCAAAGGACATCACGCCAAAACCGGCTATTGGCAACGACGCGGAGGCGGAATGCTGCTATTTGAGGCAGAGTCAATGGAAGAAGCCCAGCAAATCGTCGCTGAGGACCCTCTAGTAAAACATGGCTGCGTCAAGTACGACCTTTATCAATGGTGTATCGTCGTGGAATAACTAGCCGAAACCACAACATCAAAAAAATATTCTGCCACCCCCTAGACAAGAGTCGGAGAACAATGATATAGTTGTAAATGACCTGGACCCATGCGGTCATAACGCCCAAATCTTGTCAGGACCGGAAGGTAGCAGCAATACGGGATGCTTATGACAGGCGTGGTATCCGGGTCACTTTTTTTTAGTGCCGCTTTTTGGTGGTCACTCCGCCTCGATTAGCCTTATCCTAGAAGCAGTAACCTCAGCGACTAAGGAGCAATACTGCCTATGCCTGGTTTTGGTGATATGGTACAAAAGGCATTTTATCTGGGAGTGGGAATCGCGTCTTATGCAGGCGAAAAAGCGACCGGAAAATTAGCCGAAGTGCGGGACCAAGCCCAAAAACTTGCCGATGAAATGGTCGAACGGGGCGAAATGAGTACGGAAGAAGCGCGTCGCTTTGTGGAAGACATGATGAGACAGGGCCAGCAGCAAATCAAGCAGCCCCAATCTGAACCGACAACGCCACGAGAACCCCGTCGCATTGAAATCTTAGAAGACGATGAAGAACCCGCCCCGGAAAAACCTCCGGAGGTGAATAACCTGCGAGATCAGGTACAATCGTTACAGGATGAACTACGGCGACTCCAAAACGAATAGAGATTGCTTCCGGAAATCATTAGGCAAAGGGTTATGGAAGATTGGCCGAAAGAATTTTTCACAATGTTAGAGACAGCGGGACAAGAAGTGGATCGCTTTCTGCAAGAAGTTACGGAAGAGGTCGAGGAATTCGTTGATATTCTGGGAAGATTTTCTTCAGATATTATTGAACTGTCTGAAGAATTCGCCGAAGAATTACAAACAACGATTTTCACCGAAATCGACCAATATTTTGAAGAGTTAGTTGATCCATTTTTTGAACTGTATTTAGGACTAGATGAATTCCCCACGGACACCAATGGGTTTGTGTCATCCGTGGAACCCACAGCGGAAAAATATTCAGCCTGTATCGGCTGTAACAACTATCACGGTCAGGTTTACGGGGGAAATTTACTGGTTTGTGGGATGCATCCCTATGGCTGGGAAGCGGGAGGCGACTGTCCCGACTGGGAGTCCTAGTTGGGATGAATAGCAGGAGGCGCGGCGATCGCGCCTTTTGTGTTTTTTCGGAGGCGATCGCCTGAAATCACGGCAGAATTGATTCTGCCGTTACTATACTATTCCTGAGTAACCGGAGTCTTCATCTGTACCCCTTCCTCGCTGACTGAAACAGGGGGACGTAAGGCTAAATAAAATGCCGGTCCTAATAGGGGAATTAAGGCGACTAGCCAAAATATTACGGGACTGTGTAACCCGCGTCGCGCCATGTCATCTCCGAGGATGGTGGGAAAGAGGAGACAAAGCAGGCAAAAATCTAAGGTCATGACGTGAATAAAGCGGCTGGTTTGCCATTGGTAGAAGTAATCCGTCCAATTTCCTTGGGTGATGCCGTATCCGAGTAAGATGAGGGCAGATAAAGCGGCGATCGCCCCGAAAATTCGAGAATCTACTGCTTTTAAAAACCAATTTTTCTCACCCGAAAAAGTGGGGTTAGGCTGGCGTAAAGCGAGATAAGGTAACAAGGCAAATGCGCCAACTCCAAAGGAAAAAGTGATAAACGGCCATGCCGGAACTTTTTGACCTTTTCCATCTAAAAATAGGACGGCGCTATAGATTAACGGCCATACTCCCATGATATTAAATAGGGCAATAATCAGGGGATTGATTCCCTCCCATTTTCCGGTTACGAGATTTTTAATTAAATTAAAAGTGGCGGTGGTATCATCCGGGGGTGCAAATCCAAAGGCATAAATAATGAGTCCAATCCATATCAATCCCAAGCCAAGTTTTCTCATCGGAGTTTTGTCAATTTTGTTAAGGTTCCTATCTATGGTATCAAATCTCCCTCGGGCTGAGTTGGATCCACTACAAATTTTACCCCTGGCGAAAATCGATGAAGGTTTGATAATAGGCATCTGGCATTCCTGTATCGAAACACCTTCCTTTGATTGGATACCCATATATTCCTTCAGTTTGCCGCACTTGTTCTAGGCAAGTGGTAAGCTGAAATTCGCCTTTTTCTCGAAAATTATGGCGGATATTGGCTTCGAGATAATCAAATATTGTGGGAGTCAGGGCATAAATTCCAAAGACCGTTAAGAAGCGATCGCCTGTTAATCCTTCTACTGTTAAATTTTTCCTAGCATAGTCTAAATCCGGCTTTTCATAAACTTGGGTGAGGGATAAAATATCATCGTAATCTTGCCAATTTCCCGTCACACAACCGCAGTGATAAATTTCTTCCCCAGGGGTTACAGTGAGGGCAACGGTACTTTTTCCCACCCGGTTATAAACCTCCATCAATTGGCTGGCACAAGAGAGTTCTATCTCTGATAAATAAACATGATCTCCTAAAAATAGCAGGAACGGTTCATTATTTACCCAGTCTTTGGCGCAAAATACCGCATGACCATACCCCTCCTGAACTTCCTGAATGAGTAGGGTGATTTTCTCCCCTAAGTCTTGTAAATACTGGCTATAAGCTTGATTTTCTGGAGAAAGTTTGTGATAATGATGAGGGGGTAAAGGAGTTTTGAAGAAATTTTCAAATAGGGGACCGTCACCCGGTTGGACGATAATCGCTACCTCTTCAATTCCGGCAGTGATAGCTTCTTCCACAATAGCTAAAATCGTGGGTTTGACTCGACCCTGGCGATCGATAATCGGCAATAATTCTTTTTTGACAGCTTTCGTGGCGGGAAACAAGCGGGTGCCAAATCCGGCGGCGGGAATAATTGCTTTGCGAATCCGATGATTTGATAGGTTCATATTAAAATGCGTCATAAAATGCCATCAATGCTCTCAGTCAAAACTGAACTATAAAGGTTGCAGAAATCTCCCCCTCCTTTATTCTATGACTTCAGAGGAAGCGGAAGAAATCACCAGTTTCAAACATTGCATTTTCGGGAAATCTCGTTTAATTATTTCAATCAAGCGCTGTTGATTCTCCTGATTTTTGACAATAAATTGTGCAGCCCCATCTCCTTGAGAACCGACGCCTTTTCCACCCCAAATTAAGCTTTGCAGCGGAGGATGTTTCAGAAGGGAGTGCAGAACTGGAGCGGTTAATTGGGAGGGACAGGCCCGAATTAAATGGCGGTCAAATTCGGTTTGAGCTTGCTTCATTAAAGCCCCGAGGGACTCAGCATCCCCTTGTTCTAAGGCAGTGGCTGCTTCCTGAGTAATTCGGGCGCTAATTTCTCCTAAATATTTATGAACGCTTTGCTTGATTTCATTAGTAGCAAAGGGATAACATTGATTGAGAATGCTCAAAATTTCATGGGTATTTTTAGAGGCGGCTAAATCAACAACTACAAAAAATAAATCTTGGGAATTTTTGAGTTCTATAATATTAATATGTTGTCCATCAAACATCATCATCACGGGTCGGTTCCCGTAGGCACAACTTTGGTCGAGACGACCACAGCGAGACGGGGTAGTAATTTCACCGGAATAGGCTAATTCCATTTCACCGCGCAGGGTTAATTTTAACTCGTACAAATGATTAAAAGCTCGGGCAACAAGCACGGAGATAGCTGCACTGGATGCTAACCCTTTTTGAATGGGTAAATCGGTTTGATAGTTATCAATTTCTATCCCTTGGACATGATACAGGGTCAGAGCTTGATAGGCAACTCCGGCGGCGTAACTAAAAAAATCCCCCTTTTTTGCTTCGGCAAGCAATAGTTCTCGTTCCATTGGAATTTGTAATAATTCTTTACGAGTGCCATCGGTGAGACAGGAGTGAAGAATTAGATGGGTTGGATGGGGTTTGACTTCAGCATAAATACCTTGATTAGTACCGACACTAAGGGTGTATCCTTTGTGGAGAGCAGGATTGATACTTCGGTATCCCCCGGCCCAATCACTGTGTTCTCCAAATAAACAAAGACGACCTGGAACAAACATTTTCATTGATTTTTTGGATAGGGTGGAAAACCCAAGTTATAAAAATTACCAGCAATGGGATAATTGTAGGATGTTTGGATCAGGTTTGGCAAAATCAATGAACCCTGATGCAATGAACTGGATTTAAGTCAAGTCAGGGAAATGATTTCCAATGGATCAGTCTAATTATATACTCCCTGCATATTGATGGCATGATTGCAATCGAATGAAACCCCACCGATCGCTGATATGCACTCAGAACTTTAGATCGGTTATATTTGGCAATTCCCTCAGAAGGAGTTGGAAAGGATGCTATTAACTTACGGTTCGCTCATTTTTGACCCTACTCCCTGAGATGGGAAACCATAACAGAAGGCTCACTGGAAGTGGAAGGG
>NZ_JAMXFC010000050.1 GCF_025370755.1 Laspinema sp. D2d
AGACCCCTTACCTCTACATCCGCTCACTTTACCCCTCAATACTTGTTAGGGGTTAAAAACATATATCTGTAAGAGGGCTAGGGTGGGGTCCCCGTGACGTGGCAAAGCCACGTCACGAGGAAACAGGTTTCCCCAGCCTCCATACAGGCGCGTAAGCACGAAAGAGTGTGTGACGAAGCGGTAAGCGGAGCTATCCCGTAGGGAATCGCCTCATCAGAAGAACCCCACCCTAGCCCTCCCCTTGCCAAGGGGAGGGGACCGGAAAGGTAAAAAATTCTCCCCATCCTCCCCATCCTCCCCATCCTCCCCATTTCCCCTAAGCTACGATTAGGATATAAATCCCCCGACGTTCCTATTTAGCTTTGAAGCATTGATTCAGTCTGAGACCTTAGAACTCCTAGAATGGCCGCGCCTGTGCCAGCACCTAGCAACATTTGCTGGGACCAAGCTGGGAGCAATGGCTGCCGGTGACCTCCAAATTCCTGATACTTTGGAGCAGACACTGGTGCTGCTTGCTCAAACCCAAGAAGTCTATGAATTAGAAAATCAAGGACTCACTACCCTGTCCTTTGATGGCATCCATGATATTGGGGACTCCTTAGAACGGGCGGACTTGCATGGCATCTTATCTGCCGAGGAACTGCTGGCGATCGCCACTACCCTCTCGGGTGCCAGACAACTGCGACGCACCATTGATGATCACCCCCAATTGTCCGTTCTCAACCGTCTGGTTGCGGATCTGCGAACCTATCCTGAAATCGAACAGGAAATCCACCGCTGCATCGACGATCGCGCTCAAGTCGCTGATCGCGCCAGCACCCTGTTAGGGGAAATTCGCCAGCGTCAGCACACCGTCCGTGACCAGATTTATCAGAAATTGCAGAGTATCTTGCAACGGCATAGTAACGCCGTTCAAGAACAACTGATCACCAAACGGAGCGATCGCTTTGTGATCCCGGTGAAATCTCCCCAAAAAGATGCCATTCCCGGCATTGTTCACGATAGTTCTATGAGTGGCGCTACCCTCTATGTAGAACCCCATAGCGTCGTTGAACTCAACAACAAAGCCAGGGTCTTGCTGCGGCAAGAAAAAGCTGAAGAAGAGGCGATTTTGCGGGCATTAACCGCCAAAATTACCGAAGTTGTCGAAGATTTAGAGCGCTTATTGGCGATCGTCACCATCCTCGACTTGGCAACCGCCCGAGCCCGGTATAGTTACTGGTTAAATGCCAACCCACCGACCTTTATTAACCGAGGGGAAGAGGCAGAAACCATTACTCTGAGGCAACTGCGTCATCCCCTGCTCATCTGGCAACAACAGCATGAAGATGGCAATGCCGTCGTTCCCATTGATTTAATCGTCCAACCTCAAATTAAGGTTGTTGCCATCACCGGACCCAACACCGGAGGAAAAACCGTCACCCTGAAAACCTTGGGGTTAGGGGTTCTCATGGCGAAAGTCGGGTTATTCATCCCTGCCAGAGAACCTGTAGAACTACCTTGGTTTGACTTTGTATTGGCAGATATCGGAGACGAACAGTCCCTAGAACAAAGCCTTTCCACCTTTTCCGGTCATATTCGCCGGATTAGCAGGATTTTAGGGAGTTGTACCCCAGACTCCCTGGTATTACTGGATGAAGTAGGGGCCGGAACTGACCCCACCGAAGGTAGTGCCTTGGCGATCGCCCTGTTGCATCATCTAGCCGATTGCTCTCAGTTAACCATCGCCACCACCCACTATGGCGAACTCAAGGCCCTCAAGTATGAAGATGAGCGCTTTGAAAATGCCTCCGTAGAGTTTGATGAAGCCACCTTACAACCGACCTATCGCTTACTCTGGGGGATTCCCGGGCGTTCTAATGCCCTAACTATTGCGCGTCGTTTGGGGTTAAAAGCTGAAATTGTCGATCAGGCAGCGAACTTAGTCGCACCCACCGGCAATCAAGACGTCGATCGGGTGATTGCTGGATTGGAAAATCAACGCAAACAGCAGGAAACCAAGGCAAAAGAAGCGGGGCAATTGCTGGGAGAAACTGAACGCCTGTATCGGGAAGTCGCGGATAAAGCGCAGTCTTTGAAAGAACGGGAACGACAACTCCAGCAGTCTCAGGAACGGGCTGTTGCCGAGGCGATCGCCGTTGCCAAGCAAGAAATTGCCCAAGTGATTCGCCGGTTACAACAAGGCAACGTGACGGGACAAGATGCCAATCAAGCAACCCAGGACTTACAGGGAATTGCCGAAAAACATCTGCCCTCCCGACAACAAAAAGCCGCCAAACCGAAACCGGGATTTCGTCCCAAAGCGGGCGATCGGGTGCGGATTCCCCAAATTGGACAAACTGGCGAAGTGCTGGCAGTTGGGGAAGGGGACCTGGAAGTGACTGTGCGGTTTGGACTGATGAAAATGACCATCGGGATTACAGAAATTGAATCCCTGGATGGTCAAAAAGTGGAACTCCCGCCCAAAAAACCAGCCGCCACCCAAACCACGAAAGTTTCCCCAGCAGCAGAAGCAGCAACGGAAAAAGTGGCAACCCAAGCCCCCATCGTCCGCACCTCCCGAAATAACCTGGATATCCGAGGGGCCCGAGTTGCGGATGCGGAAATGGAACTGGAACAGGCGATCGCCGAACAAATTCCCCTAGGCGGTGCGTTATGGATTGTTCACGGCAAAGGAACGGGTAAATTGCGCCAAGGGGTGCAGGAGTTCTTGAAACAACATCCCCAAATTAGTCACTACGAACTCGCTCCCCAAAATGAGGGCGGTTCCGGTGTTACAATTGCGTATCTTAAATAGGGAATAGGATTGAGGATAGGTGAAGATAGGGGAGATGGGATAGGATTGAGGATAGGTGAAGATAGGGGAGATGGGGAGGGTGGGGGAGATGGGGAGGATAGGGGAGATTGAATCCTCGTGACTTGGCTCTGCCAAGTCATGCTCCTATGGAGGCTCTGCCTCCAGTCCAGGATTAGGCGGCAGAGCCGCAAGATGTGCGTGACTCGGCAGAGCCAAGTCACGAGAAATAATTCTCCCCCCTCCTCCCCCTCTCCCCCACCACCCCCCAGCGCCCCCCCACCTCCCCCATCCTCCCCAGCTCCCCCATCCTCCCCACCTCCCCCATCCTCCCCACCCTCCCCAACCCCACCCACAGAGGTTAACGATGCGCCAGACCCTAAAATTAGCTTCCCCGGGTCAACCCAATGGTGTTGCTAACAAAGCGGCACCGATCGCTGCTTCTCCACCTTGGGAGGAAGTAGTGGGTGTGAATGCACCGACCCCGGCACAGTTGGATAACATCAAAACTCAATTAGATTTAGTCTTGCTGGCCCTGGAATGCTTGGCGGACATTGGTTCGGAAGCGATTCTGCGAACAGCAGAGGAGTTGGGACTCGAATCGGTGGTGGCCGATCGCGTCTCCTTGTGGCGACTGCGCCAATCGAATCCCATGCGGAAAAGTCAGGGGGGCCGCAAAAAGCTGGATGTGGAGGAAGCGCGATCGCTGGTGATGATTATTTGTCACCTGGCAAAAACCCACCACGAATTGATCCGGCGTGGCGTGGCCCTGCTGGAACAGCTAACCGAACAAAACCGCCCCCCTCATGAAGCGTCTATGTTAGGCGACTTTATTGACACTTTTTGCAACACCTACCAAGAACGCATGGAAGATGGAGACACCACATCCCCGGACCTGCTGACTCATTTAGCGCTCAAACTGCTGATTGATTTACTCTTCTATAGCGGTCCTAGCGGTCATCGACGGCTATGGTTGGCTTTGCTCGATCGCTCAGTCAGTCGTTAACCTTTCATTTAGCACTATACCCCCTCAAAACTTTCTCATGCCATCGTTCAATTCTGTTCTGCGAAGGTACACGCCCCCCACTTGCACCCTAGAGATTGTGGCAAAAAGCTCCCCTCTCGCCAAGTGGATGGGCAAACCTGTCCTGAAACAATTGCGCTTTCAACTCAGTTTTGATGCGCCGCAATTGCCCGAGGAACAACAAGTTACCATTCGCGGCGACGCCCGATCCCTGGACGCTTTATCTCATGCCGTCACAACTTATGTCCAGGGTTTCTTGCAGGAGTCGCCCCAACGCCTCAATGCCACTTATTTCGCTGCTGAAGCTGACACCACCGCTACGCCGTCAGAAATCCCAACGCAGATTACCGAACCCACCACCCGCTTACAATCTCCTCCCCCGGTCCTAGAGGAAAGCCCATTGCCTGGTTTCCCCTCTTCCTCACCGGATCCAGTCTCCTGGAATTCTCAAACCCCTGAACCCATTCTGGGTATTTATTTAAAACCTCGCGGGTTACTGGCGCATGAGTTACATTTCGGTGAACTCGCTACCCCCGAATCCGGTCCCCTGGTGAATTTGGGAACGTTGCAATTATTTGACCTCGCCACGGCCCTAGATTCTGCGTCAGCGGATTTACTCGCCTTACCGAATTTAGGCGGAGTTGCTGGATTGTCCAAGACTCCCCCTTGGCTGGCGATCGCTGCAATGGCCCTTTTTACCGTTGGCGTCAGCGCCTCCCTGGTCAAACTGCTCAATCCCGCTACAGAAGGGGATACGCCCACGGTTGCTCAAAGCCCCTCTGAACCCTTACCTGAGCAGAATGTAGCCCCCGTTACGCCTCCAGTCGTCTCCCCTCCGACCGTTCCCCCCGGGGCAAATCCGGCCCAAAATGCCCTCCAAACCCCCCCGAACGGTCAACAGCCCACCCTACCCCCCAAGGCCCCAACTTCACCTCCAGTACCTGCGGCAGCCCCTCCGGTGGGTCAAACCACTCCGCCTCCAGCACCCCAACCAGCCCCCACCCGTGCCCCATCGGCATCACCTCCGGCGGCAGCGCCCCCGGTTGCCTCAACACCGAGACCCCTCATGCAGGAAGGGCGGCAAAGTGGCTTGCAGATTCCACCGGCTGGATCAGCCCCCCAACGCCCCCAAGTCGAGTTAGAAATTACTCCCGACGATTCGGACCCGATGCCCCCCATCCGTCCCCTCCCCTCCCTCGCAGACGACCCCATCCCCGAACCCCCGGATTGGGATGAACTGATGGCACAAAGGGGAAATTCTACAACTGCACCGCAACCCAGTTTCCCACCGATGCAACAGACACAAGAACGGGTTCCGACTCCGGCACCAACCCAACCCGCTTCTCCTCAAGAAACCCGCCAAGGCGGCAATCCCGCCCCAGCATCACCTAATCGCGGACCCCTAGATGATGCACCGCCTCCCCTGCCCAATGTGCGCCTAGATTCCTTGGCAGGTGTCCCGCAAGCAGCCGACGAGAGTCTGGTATCGGAAGCAGAAGGGATTGATGCGATCGCCCTAAAAGCCCCTCCCACAGAGTTACCCGAGTCTACCTGGACTGCCGGGGATGTCCCCGCAGAAAGTGCCACCCAGACACCATCTATCTTTGAGGACCCGCCCCAACTTGCTGAGGCGAAGAGTTATTTCCAAGACACCTGGCAACCTCCCGAAGGGTTTAAGGACAAATTGGAATATGTTCTCACCCTCAATCCCGATGGCTCGATTCAGCAAATCGTCCCCCTCGGAATTGCCTCGGGAACCCACATCGATATAAGTGGTGTACCCCTGCAAGGGACTCCGTTTGTCTCACCCTTACCCGAGGCCCAGTCTCTGCAAATTCGCGTCGTCCTCGAACCCGATGGTCGGGTCTTGACTTTTGCCCAATAATTTGGAACAATAAAAAGTTATTTTCAAATCGGGAGATTGACCTCACTCGGGTCAGTCTCCCGATTTTTTTGGGAATTTGGGAATTAATACAAAACTTTACATACATTTAATTTACCCTTTTTTAATAAACCACACCCTAAAAATTGGGATTCTCTTCAACTGCGAAGGAAGGCTATGTTCGGATAACCCCACCCTTCAGGGTGCGGAATTTTATTGCAAATTAAATGTGTCAAAATCCTCTAGCTGAAAATTCTTTCAAAAAAACTATGGAGTGAGGGGTGACACCCCCCATTCACCGTGTTATATTAAATTCTGTAGATGCACCCTGATGGCAAGCGCCCAAGCTTTTGGGCGTTTTTTTTTGTCTAAAATTAGGCAGGGGTAGCGGTGGATGGGAAACCGGGAGTAGGTTTTTTACGATCAGGGGGATTTGCCTAACATTTAACTGCACCTCCGGTCCCCTCCCCTTGGCAAGGGGAGGGTTAGGGTGGGGTCCTCTTGACTGGCGCAAGCAAGTCACGAACAAAGAAATGCACCTCCGATCCCCTCCCCTTGGCAAGGGGAGGGTTAGGGTGGGGTCCTCTTGACTGGCGCAAGCCAGTCAAGAGCAATGTGTGGATAGAGGGTGTCGGCAGTGACTGGCGTAAACAAGTCACGAAGAAAGAGGTTTCCCCAACCTCCATACAGGCGCTTACACCCGAAAGAGTGCGTTATGTGGCGATCGCCACATAACGAAGAACCCCACCCTAACCCTCCCCTTGCCAAGGGGAGGGGACCGGAGGAGTTGCGATCGCCCCTCCGGTGACATCAAACCCGGTAAAATCGGGAAACCTGAGATTAACCCCTGGTTTTATCCCCCCGCGATTTATGATTGCCATTGAAGAAGTCGTGAATGCGCTCGACTGCAAAGACTATCGAGAAGCGGCAAAATTACTCAAGGCCCTCCGTGAAGAATCACCCCAGAATCCTTGGGTGGGGTTTTATGTGGGGCGATATTATGAAGAAACCGGGAAACTAGATCAGGCAGAGAAAGCCTATCGACGGGTATTGCGCGAGGTAACCAATCCGAAGATAGTGTCTCAGGCACGGCAGGGGTTAAAGCGCATCGAAACCCAACCCAAAAAACGAGTTAAAGAGGCGATCGCCCAAGTCAAAAGTGATCCATCCCAGCTTAAACCCGGGTTGCTGGTGATTGAACCGATTGATGTGGCACAAAGAAGCGAACTGGTGACCAAGTTTGCGCGGATTATGCAGCTACAACCCTATAACGCTAAACTGTTGCTGCCGACGAGAACCTGGCGGATGTACCGAACTGGGGCGATCGGGGAATTGCGAGTGTTTGTCTCGGAACTGCGACAAGCGGGAATTAATTGTTTTTGTGCCACCTTAGAGGAAATTAATCAAGTGCGGGTGTTTCGCATCACTCATTTTGAAGCGATCGCACCCCAGGCGGTGGTGATTTGCAAAGACGAGAGCGATCGCGTGGGTCAAATCGCCTTTAATTGGTCCGAAGTCAGCCAACAAGTTGAAGGCAACCTCCCCATTTTCAAACAAGTTGCCGTCGAAAACCATCGCCGCACGGAAGTCACTTATAAACAAGAAATGCACGAATATGTCGGCATGAAAGACTTGCACATACCCGGGAGAGGCTGCATCCTGCGTCTGTGCGAAGAACATTATCAATTTGATAAAGGATATGCCTTCATTCCGGGACAAGACAACTCGGGGAAAAAGCAAAAATACAGCATTGACAGCATGAGTATGCACTTAAAATGGCAAACCCTGATTAAAGTCCTCAAACAACACCTCTCAGAAGTCCCCACCTGGACCGACTTTACCCCCTTCGCCGAAACCACCCTTGCCGAAGCAGATATGCTAGAGCGCATCCCCTCTCACATTCATCTGTTCCGAGTGCAACCGAGTCCCTGGGATCCGGCTTTTCACTTGTATAGCAGCCTAGTTTTTCTCAAACCCTATTTGTAAGTGAACGACAGAGTTAGGACAAGAAACCGGGTTTCTAGCCCTTTGTTGCTCAGTAGCCGGAATGTTCTGAAGAAACTCTGTTTCTAACCCATTCTGTACCCCTGGACTAAAAACGGGGTGACCCGATGACAGGGTGGCACAACCTCATCAATCTGATTATGATAGAGTAATTAATAAACCCTACTTCGGCAGGAATCATCATGTTAGCCACCACCCCCACTTACCGGATCACTTGGGAAAAGTTGCCCGATGATTTTGTGCTGCCTGATGACCCAGTGGATAATATCAATCAACCAACTCTTGCGGCAGCCTTAACCGAAAGCCTACAGTTAGCGGGAAAACTCCCAGAAACCGCCCTCACCACCACCAACTACGGCATTTGTGCCACCCTCAATGGCAAATTCGTAGTCAAAGCGCCAGATTGGGCCTGCATTCCCCATATTACAGTTAAACGCTCGGAAGTCGAGCGGAGTTATACCCCCCGACTCCAAGGAGAAATTCCCGCCCTCATTCTGGAGTTTTTATCAGAAACGGAAGGGGGAGAATATTCCATCAAAGAAACCTATCCCCCAGGAAAATTCTACTACTACGAGCAGATTTTGCAAGTTCCCAGCTATGGCATTTTTGACTTAGAAACGGGGACATTAGAACTGTATCGGTTAGGGGAAAACAAGCGCTATAAACTAGAATCTGCAAATGAAGAAAGCCGGTTTTGGCTACCCGAAATGCAGCTATTCTTGGGAGTATGGCAAGGAAAACGAGACAATCGGGCCGGATACTGGCTACGCTGGTGGGATTTAGATGAGAATTTACTCTTATGGGGTACAGAACGGGTCGAACAGGAACAGCAACGGGCTGAACGATTAGCGGCTCAACTTCGTGCTGCGGGAATCGAACCGGAGGAATGACCTATTCTGAGTTGTGGAAGCGCAACAACTAGGAAAAATTGTCACAAGACCCGCAATTTTTCCCAGAAGGGAGCCAACCTTAATAATCCGAAAAGTATCAATTTTTTATCCAATTGACCAGTTCTGCAAGCCAATTCCCTTGATTCGGCGAAAACGTTTGCAACCCACTGACTCGCGCCTCAGTCACCACGCAAATCGCCCCATCAAATTTGCTTAAATCCGTGAGAAATCTCTCACTAAATCCTGACATTTCCGGTGCAGTTAGAGTTTCGTAAAACACTAAAATGATAGGTTGTTCCGATTCTAACGTCAATTCATCCCAATAAGATTGCAGATCTGCCATTGTTTTCGGTGTACCATCTGCACTTTTGGGACAGTTAGTGCGGCGCATTTCATTGTAGATTTTAGCAGCAGGATTATCTTTATCGATAAACTTGCTGCCATCGATGTAGATTAACTGGAGGGATGAAGACAATCCCATTTCTTCCAGTTTGGCATAAAGGCGCTGGGGTAAATTGGAGACTGGTTCTGGTTCTACTTCATCCTCGTCACCCTGCCAAGCGCGATGGAATTTAGGATAGGGTAGGTTTTCGGCGCAATCCCAGATGAGTTCGTAGCAATCCAGAAAGTGCTGACAATCATCGGGATAAATTTTCTCCTTCAAGTAACTTTTTAAACCTGTTACGACTAGGGTTCTTTGTTCTGTTGTTGCTAAAATTCTTCTTAAACTATATACGGTTTTGCTACGGATTTCTTGCTCAGAAGAGGAATCAAGAAGTTTGAGTAATGAATGATTTTTTCATTTTTGCTGTTTTTTAGGACAAAAATAAGGCATTCTATTACTTCAGGGCGTGGATCACCAATTTGTTGTAAAAATAAAAAAGGCTCTTTCCATTCCACATCATCTTTTATTTTGTAAAGATGCTCTATAGCTGAAGAAATATTAATAAATTTACAAGGAATATCTATTGGGGGACAAATGACAGGCGGCAATTCATGAAAATTTAGATTTAGCCCAGGTATGGAGCGAGTGGGAGCAATGCGATTTAAAGTCTGTCCCACCTGAACTTTTAACTGACTCCAAATCTTAGAGTTCCTCTTTTGTGATTCCCAGTCTTTTTCTAAGGCATCAAAAATATAGCACTGTTTTTCTAAGAATTGAAGAGCCTTTTCTTGATTTGTTTCCTGTAGTGTTGATCTCGCTGCCTGTTCAATTGAATCTAAAAATTTTTCCCACTTATTTTTTAGTGGGTTCCAATATCCAAAAGCATAAATCATTAGTCTCTCTATAATAGGATCGGAAATATTAGATGATATAAAACTATTACATTCTGCAAGTCCCCCTGCGGCTAAAAAAATAGCACTGTAGGAATAAAAATTTATGCATCCATCCTTAAAATCAAATAACTTCTGGATAAATTCCTCTTTGCTTTCCTTCAGTACATCTTCGCGCCCCAACCATAGCAAAATCGTCTGTTTCCACAGGGGATCAAAGATGCGATAGGACTTCTTGCCGCGAACCGGGCGATCGCAATGTTCTCTAGGCAAGAAAAAATCCCAATCCTCAAGGCTTAACGCTGCGAAATATTCCTGAAACGTGGCGTGATAGAAAGCGTAAACATTCTCTGATTCGTCTTCTACTGCTACTCCGACATCATTTAACCAACTCAGTTCCAGGGCTAAAGCAAACAGAGAGTTATCATCATCGCGATCGCCCAATACCTCGGTAACCAACCGATGCGGCAGGCGAAACGGAGAGGCGGGATCATCGATTCCGCGCTTCGCTAACTCGCCAAATGCTTTATTAAGCTCATCACGCTGAGTTTTAATAGTATGAAAACGCTTGTTTTTGCTGTTGCTTTTCCATATATAGAATTGATCCACAAATCTTTTGTAAAGTTCTGCCTGAGTTTTCGGCAATCCTCTGGAGATTTGCCAAGTCATGCACAGCAGAGTCAGGCGCAGAGGATTTTTGACTAAATCCTGAAGGCGCTGATATTCGGCTTTGGCTAATTCCTGGCGCAGCGCTTCACCATTGGCGGGGTCCTTTACAAAAAACTTACGGATGAACTCTTGCACATTAGAGGGATAGTTATAATTCAGCATCCGATAAGTCTCGAACGCTTCCAAAGCATTGAGATTCGCTTCCCAGACATTAACCCGACAAGTTAGAACCACCCGCGCTGAGGCGATCCAGCCTTTCAGTTGGGTGGCGATTTGCTGGAGTGGCAATCCTGCGGTGGCCCTTTCCTTCGCCATCTCATCCACCCCATCCAGCAGCAACCACACCCGCCTTTGTTCCAGTTGCGCCAGAAAGTCTTCTCGCACCTGTTCACTCAGGCGCGATGAGGGAATCCCTTGTTTTAGCCAAGTTTCCCGCAAATAGTCGCCGAGTTCCCGTCCCTGCAAGTCAGCTAAGGAAATCCAAATCGGCAAATCTGAGCGTTCCTCTAAAATCCAAAAGGCGATTTTTTGCAGCAGGGTGGTTTTTCCGGCACCCGGTTCGCCGATGATGGCAATCTGCCGCCCTTTGGTTTTGCCTTCCCCTTTGCCGAGGATATCTTGCAAAAACTGATCATGTTCAAAGCGCTGTTTTTCTTCATATCCCGTGGGTTCGTAGAGTTGCGAACCCTCTTCGGCGCGAGTCTCCCCAGGGCGTTTGTCACGCTGGCGTCGTTCCACCAGCGCCAGGGGAACGTGAATGTCATCGAGGTTAAAGTTGATATCCTCGTTGGCGGTGAGGAGGTTGCTGCTGAGTCTGCGGTTAAGCATGGTTTCGCAGACTTCGCGCCAGTCGGGGGGAGTTGACTTAACCGGATCCCATTCCGGTGGCTGGAGTCAGAAGTGAATGCCCCCTTCAATATTATTATTGTTGCCCTGAAAAACTCCATTAACAGTATTTGCCTGGACACCACCAGAAATGTTATTTCCCTGGAAGCCACCACTAATGGTATTTCCCTCAAATAATACTTTAATTTCCTCTAGTAGCTTTTGGGTATCAATGTTTGGATCTGCCTGAGCCTCAGTTGCGACTTCCTGGACTGCTTCACGAATTTCTGGATCTTCCTGTGCGGCAGCTTTCAGTTCCCGGACTGCTTCACCATAGTCTAATGGGGTTAGGTTAGGCTTTTTCAGATCAGCAGCTAGTTTCGGCAGTTTGGCTTGGATCCCATTCCATAGATTACCACCTTTGTCAAGGAGATTTTCTCCTACTTTTCCAAGCCCTCCTTGAGCAATTGCAGTTAGTACCCAAATCGCGATCGCGGTCAGTTCCACGGGTTCCATTGATTTATCTGTAATGATGGCAGGACATTAGAAGTATTTTCCGATTTTACTCTGATCTGGGCAGATTTGAAGTATCGCATCGATCCGCTGGCAGTTGGGTTCGGACTAGGCAAGCCTAGATTCTTTATCTAAAGCAAGATTACATTGGTCTCAAATCTCAACAAAGGAGACGAAAGATGCCGGAAAATCAAGAAATTCGCCAAATTCAACCCATTGAAGAAGTGCCTCTGCCAGAGGAACTCATTCAATGTCCCCATACCTGGAACCAAGATGGAAGCAGTCCCACCGATATCATTAAATCAATCGCTTTGTTGATATCTGAGACAGCCGCCCTGATTACAGCAATCAAAGAATGGCGTAAATAACAACCCGCCTCTAGCAGTAATTTTCCAGGGTCGGGCAAGGGTAGGAATTAGAGGGTTGCGGTAATTCTCCTACCCTTTAGATGCTCAATCTGTTGCTGCATCTGCTAGTGTTGTTCTGCGGAAAAAATAGGAGTGAAGGGGGCATCGGATGAAGATGAATGCGATCGCCTCTTTCCCAGCTATACTAACAAAGCATCCAGTTTATACCGACTCCCATATTCTGCGCGAAGTTCATCCCGATACCAATCGGCTAATGTCACAAATTTAGACAATTCTTGATAGCTGTCACTAAGGGTAACGTAGCGCCCATCGGTTAACCGAACTGCACTCAGTCCAGTTCCGATATGAAACAGGAGATACTCCTGCGCCATACCTTGAGCATGGTGCAACTCATTCACACTATCAATATCGTCTCCCAAATGGGCATCACCAAACGGACTTAAAATTGTTTCTGACTCAAACAACTCTCCACCTCCTGTCATTTCCCAGAGTTCGATTAAGTCATTGGGGAGTTTCAAGTTCCGTTTTTCTAGCCAAGTCTGTAAGCGGTTGGCGGCGATCGCACCATTCCATACAAAAAGTTGCGGATGATGGGCTGAATCTTCGATTAGGATATGATTCATTGGCTTGCTAGTGACTCCTCTAAAAATGTTATAAATTTGTAGGTATTTTTTTCAAATCGGACTCCCTGACCTAGGGCGTTATAAATGTCGATAACTTTATCACCGATAAACTTTCGGTGGGGGTTGGTGAGGATATTTTGAATTAATACTTCGGCGTTTTGTTGGGTAGCAAAAATTCCTTCAAAGGCTGAAATGTATCCTCCTGAGAGGGAGTGTCCCCGTTTTTTGGCGATCGCTCTTGCACCTTCTGTAGTTTCTCCCCGAACTCGCCTCGAACTTTGTACAACATTTTCAATTTCTGTTTCTGTCAATGCCCCTGGGTTTTGGATTGATTATTTTTTATTATAATCAACGATAGGGCAACCTCTGAAGGGGTTACTACAAACGTTAAATCCTCACCAGCCCTTGACAAAACTGAGATTTTATGGTATATCTCCGAGATATGATGCCAGACCCCTGAATTTCTGTGAAACCGTGGTGGTTTCCTGGAATTTTTGCCAGTTACACTGAAATAAGCTGTAAGGTCCATGAAAACCCTTAGTCTTGTTGGAAGGTGGTACTGTGCCAAATCGCAATTTTTTGATTCCTTTCTCCATCGCCCTTGGTTTGTTTACGGTGGCTCCACCTGTGATGGGACAGGCTTTATTGCCTCGGACTCTCCAGCTTGATGGGACTCAGTTGGAACAGCAAGGGTTGTTTCTGGCGGAAGAAGCGGCTCAGTTGGCGAGATTTCAGCAATTTGAACTGGCTTTAGCCCGTGCGGAACTGGCGGCCCAGCTTGCGCCGAATGCGCCCCAAGCCTGGGGGATTTTAGGCAGTTTGTATCTCCAGTCGAAGGAGTTACCGAAGGGGATTGCAGCGTTGGAACAAGCCCGATCGCTGGATCCGGAGAATCATGTGGTGATGTTTGCCCTCGGTTCGGCTTATTTTCAGCAACAAAATTACCAGCAGGCGATTAACTCCCTGCAAGCGGGATTAAAACTCCAACCGGATGTCACCGGGGCTTTATTCGATTTGGGCAATGCCTACTACATGACGAGAGAGTATCGAGAGGCGATCGCCCAATATGAACGCGCTGTTGCCCAGGATGAAACCTTTTGGCCTGCCATTAACAATATCGGCTTAGTCGAATATGAACAAGGGAATGCGACTGCGGCGATCAAGCAGTGGGAAACAGCCCTCAGCATCGACTCTGAAGCTGCGGAACCGATGATGGCGATCGCGGTGGCAATGTATGCTCAAGGAAATCGAGAACGGGGTTTATCCCTCGGAGAAACAGCATTGCGGATTGATCCGCGTTATGGGGAAGTAGATTTTCTGGTGGAAAATCTCTGGGGTAGTCGCCTCGTGGAAGATACTAAAAAATTCCTCGAAACTCCGCGCATTCAAGCAACCCTCGCGCAATTAGAACCCACTCCCAACAGCAATTAATCCTGGACTGAATCCCATAAAAGGGGAAGGATAAAGGCTCAAGGATGAAAATCACCCCGTAAATCTATCTTCCATCCCTAAGACCCTAATCCTTCATCCTCCATCCCTCATCCCTCCTCTTTGGGCAGTAGGGCCGCAATCTGGTCAACAAACTCCTGATGATCTACCACGGGTTTAGAAATGTAGCCATCGGCCCCACTCTGTTCCAGAAAAGCTTCCTTATCCCCCGCCATCGCGTGTGCCGTGACCAAAATAATCGGCAAATAGGAGGTTTTGGGGTCCGCTTTGAGCATTTGAGTAATTTTGATGCCATCCACTGCCTTGCCTTGGTAAACGCTGCGAGACAGGGACACATCCATTAAAATCACATCCGCCTCACCGGCTTGGGCAATTTGCATCACCTCTTCCACATTTTCGGTATGCTTGACATTGAGGCCACCCCGCTTGGTGAGGATTTTAGAGAAAACCCTAGCGTTGACCAGATCGTCCTCCACAATTAGAACGGTTCTCATATCCCTTTCCTTTTCATTTAATCAATCGGATGCGCTTTATCGTCAGACTGTCAGGAATGATAGTACGCTGACAAAGTGTCCTCCGCTCTTCTTCTCTTCGCTAACGATAGCGTTATTGAGCGCAAAAAAGCAGGACACTGTTGGAAGTTGGTTTGGTTTAAGGAACGAAACTCATGGCTAAACAATTGAACCTACTGTCTACTGGACAGGTTATCCCGACTGCTTTGCACGTTGAAATGCAACAGTCCTACCTTGAATATGCCATGAGTGTGATCGTGGGGAGGGCGTTACCTGACGTCCGAGATGGCTTAAAGCCCGTCCACCGCAGGATCCTATACGCGATGCACGAGTTAGGATTATCTCCCGATCGCCCTTATCGCAAATGTGCTCGGGTAGTTGGGGATGTTCTGGGTAAATATCACCCCCACGGCGATCAATCGGTTTATGATGCGATGGTGCGGTTGATCCAGGACTTCTCCAGTCGGTATCCCCTCCTCGCGGGTCATGGCAATTTTGGTTCGGTAGATAACGACCCCCCAGCGGCAATGCGTTACACGGAAACGCGCCTTGCCGAAATTGGCAGCGATGCCATGCTTCAGGAAATCGGTGAAGCGACGGTTGATTTTATCGGAAATTTCGATAATTCCCAGCAAGAACCGATCGTTTTACCGGCACAATTACCCATGCTGCTGCTGAATGGCAGTTCGGGAATTGCGGTGGGTATGGCAACCAATGTCCCTCCCCACAATTTAGGGGAGGTGGTGGATGCACTGATTGCTTTAATCGATAACCCGGATTTATCCGATGAAAAACTCTTCACCCTCATTCCCGGTCCCGATTTCCCCACTGGCGGGGAAATTATTGACACGGAAGGCATTCGATCCGCCTACACCACGGGACGGGGAATTATCCCGTTGCGCGGGGTGGCAAGGGTGGAAGAAATCCAAGGGGGACGCGGTAAACATCGGCGTCAGGCGATCGTGGTGACGGAGTTGCCGTATCAGGTGAATAAATCCGCCTGGATTGAAAAAATCGCGGATTTGGTGAATCATGGGCGGTTGGATGGGATTTCCGATCTGCGCGATGAGAGCGATCGCGATGGGATTCGCGTTGTCATTGAACTCAAACGGGAAACCAATCCGGAAGTAGTTCTGCAACATCTCTACCACCAAACCGCACTGCAAAATAACTTCGGTGCGATTCTGTTAGCACTGGTAGAGGCACAACCGCGCCAGTTATCCCTCCGGCAAATGCTGCAAGAGTTTCTAACCTTCCGGGAACAGACGCTCAATCGTCTCTACACCCATGAGTTGGAACGCACCCAGCAGCGTTTGGAAATTGTCGAAGGATTACTCAAGGCGCTGAACAATTTAGATGCACTCATCGAGATTTTGCGGAATGCCCCGGATGGCACTACGGCAAAAGCTGAATTGCAAAGCGAATTAGAACTCACGGAGAACCAAGCGGATGCAATTTTAGGGATGCCAATGCGCCGGATTACCGGATTGGAACGGCAAAAATTGCAGGATGAACGGAATCAACTCAATACCCGGAGGGAAGAGTTGGAACGGTTACTGGGCGATCGCCGGGAATTGCTCAAAGGGTTAAAGAAAGAGTTGCGATCGCTCAAAAAGAAATTTGGCGACCCTAGGCGCACCCGGATTTACAGCGTCTCTCCCGATCGTGAGACAGTGCTGGTGGCAACTCCTGACTCGGGGGAAGAAACCAGCCAAACTAAATCCCGCAAAGGCAAAAAGACAGCAATTCCCGAAGAAGTTGCACCCTCTCTACCGCTATTTGCTACTCCCCCAGAACCAGAAGAAACAGTTCTGGAATTTACCCGACGCGGGTATGTGCAGCGGTTGTCCCCGTCTACTTATGAGCGTCAGCAACAGAAACAGGAGGAAAATCCCGAGGTTCAAACCCTCGAAGCGGGGGCGGATTTTGTAGTAGAAACTCATGTTGCTTTTACGGATCAAGATGTGCTGATTTTGACCCGGGATGGTAAGGGATTCTCGATTAAAGTTGGGGATATTCCAGCGAATAAACGAGGCGCAAAGAAAACGCCGTTTGTGAGTTTATTTCCCCCAGCAGTGCATGGGAATCCCGATGCGATCGCCACGCAATTTATCCTCTCCGATTATCCCGAAACGCTGGATTTAATCTTCTTGACGGAACGGGGGAGAATTAAACGCTTACCGCTGTCAGAATTTGCCAATTTAACCGCACGAGGATTAACAGCCGTTAAACTAAAAGAAGGGGATGCGTTAGCTTATGCCAATTTAGCGACAGTGGGACAAGATATCGCGATCGCCACGTCTGGGGGAAGACTACTCCGATTTGCGATCGATGATGACAACCTCCCCATCACCAGTCGCGCCTCCATGCCACAACAAGCATTGCGCTTAGGCAAGGGTGAGAATTTGGTCGGATGTGTCGCACTCAGTCCGAGTGAGAAACTGTTGCTGGTGTCTAAATTGGGATACGGAAAACGCTTGCCAATGGATTTAGTCCGACTCGCCAAACCCGGAGATTTGGGTACTCAGTCGATGATGTTTAAAAATAAGACGGATGGGTTAGTCGGAATGGTGGCAGCGCTTCCGGATGCCGAGTTAAAGTTACTCACCAGTAGCGATCGCTTCTTGCGGTTGCCGGTTCAATCTGTGAAATCTAAGCGCAAAGATGACGCAGGCGATCGGTTAATCAAACTCGAACCGAAAGAAACCCTTGTTTATTTGAGTGTTTCCTCTCCCGAACCCGAACAATATGTCTAAGAAATCAGCCCAGTTAAGCTTGTTGGACTAAGATGACTCCTAAAGGAGTCACTACAAACGGTTGTTGTAGTCACCCCTTTAGGAAGGCTTTAAACCTCTTGAAGTGTTTTATAGGATAACCCAATGAAGCTCAATTTAATGGATGATACGTTACAAATTGAATTAGACTTTTGGGAGCAATTCTGGGCATTCAGCTTTGAGAAAGTTTTGACAACTCCCCTAAGTCATATTGTTAATGTCTCCACCGAAGAACCCAAAAGTAATTGGGCGGAAATCCGGGCGCCAGGAACGTTTTTACCGGGAGTCATTAAAGCTGGAACTTATTACAATACCGGGGGAAAAGAGTTTTGGTATGTCACCCGAGACAAAGATTATCTCACCCTGGAATTACGCGATGAACCCTTTAAGCGGATTATTTTAACAATAGATAATGCCTTAGATTGGGCAAATCGAATTCAAGGAGAAATTGAGGGAACCGACGTCACATATTAACGACTTGTCTTCGTGACGAAAGCTTACGCACAAGTCGCGCAAGTCGGGAGACTCTACCTCCAGACAACCGGCGAGGGGTTGAACCCTCGCCAGTTATTGCTAAAACTTGCAACCATTAGATCTGCCACTGAACCGATAACCCTTACCCCCCACTGACTGGGGGAATCAACACCACTTCATCCCCAGCTTGTAAGGGAGTTTCGGGGTCAACAAAATCGAGATTAATCCCAAAGCGAGTGATATCGCGCCAGCAGTCGAGTTCCGGGTGTTCAGCAATCAGGCGATCGCGCACTGCCACCACCGGAGTCCCTGGCGGAAATTCCAACACTAACTCAGGAACGCCATAAGCTTCTTGATAAGCAGCAAATAGTTTTACCGTAACAGCGATCGGGGGTTCAGACATCGTAAAACAATCACAAAAGGGCTAACTCTAATAACATACCTTGAACTTGTTAAACTCGCTCAATTCATTTATGATCAGGAAACCTAACAAGTTTCAGACTCCTGATGTTTATCCCCCATTTAAAATGCCAACTCGAAAAAAACCTCAATCCATCTATCAACTAAAAATTACCCTAAGCGAGATCCGCCCCCCAATTTGGCGACGAGTGCAAGTAAGTAGCGATTACACCCTAGCCGACTTACACGAAGTAATTCAAGTCGCAATGGGTTGGGGTAATTCCCATCTACATTCATTTACCATTCAAGAGGAAGAGTACGCAATGCCAATGGATGATGATTTTGGCTTTGCTGACATGGAAATCAAAAATGAAACCCCCGTCAAACTGAGCAAAATCATCCCCGGAGAAAAGTTTAAATTCTCATACCTTTACGACTTCGGCGATTCCTGGGACCATGACATCCTTGTCGAGAAAGTCCTGCCACCAGATCCGGATACCACCTATCCAGTCTGCATCAAAGCAAAAAGAGCCTGTCCCCCCGACGACTGTGGCGGTCCTGGGGGATATCAAGATTTCCTAGAAGCTATCCAAAATAAAAAGCATACGGACCATGAAGAAATGCTCGAATGGGTTGGTGGCTCTTTTGACCCCGAGGAAGCCAATTTGGATGAGATTAATGCCGAGTTGAAGAGAGTTTTCAAATGAAATAACTCCTCTTCCAAGCACGGAAAAACCTGGGACTTGAACTAACTTACGCACAGATTTCTTAGAGTAAGAATGAGAAGTTTGGTTTGTAAAACTAGACCGCTGATTACTGACTTCGTGGGAAAGTTCCAGGGTTGATCAAGTCTATCTCTGATGGAGATGGAGGTTAATAGGCATCCAAATCACTCGTTAGGGTTTGGGTTTTGTGTACTAGAATTTATAGCCGGGGATGTGTCAATAAGTTATAACTCTAACTTTTTAATTTGGTTCAGGGCCTCCTCCATGTCGCTTATTTTTCCTTGTTGCTGATATAAACTAGCTGATTTTTGAAAATTGTCGATAGCTTTCTTGGACTCTCCTTGTTTTCGATAAGCAATCCCCCGGTTGTAGTAGGCAAGAGCATCGTTGGGATTAAGTTCAATCACTTTAGTATAATCCCCGATCGCCTCACTCAAATTCCCTTGATAATGGTAAGCAATCCCCCTGTTCTTGTAGGCAAGGGAATCGTTGGAATTAAGTTCAATGGCTCTAGTATAATCCCCGATCGCATCACTCCATTTCTTTTGGTCAGAGTAGGCATTCCCTCTCTTTCTGTAAACAATGGCATAGTTGGGGTTAAGGTTAATGGCTTGGGTATAATCTGTGATCGCCTCAGTCACTTTTCCGTGATCATAATAGGCAATCCCCCGCCAGGTATAGGTATCGGCATTGTTGGGGTTAAGGTTAATAGCCTTAGTATAATCCGCGATCGCCTCACTCAATTTCTTTTGGTCATAGTAGGCACTACCCCTCCTGCTGTAAGCAATGACATAGTTCGGATTAAGACTAATGGCTTTCGTATAATCAGTGATTGCCTCACTCAATTTTCCTTGGTCATAGTAGGCAATTCCCCGCCAAGTGTAGCCGTCGGCATCCTTGGGATTAAGATTAATGGCTTTAGTATAATCTATGATAGCCTCACTCAATTTTCCTTGGTCATAGTAGGCACTCCCCCGTAAAGTGTAGGCATCGGCATCGTTGGGATCAAGATTAATGATTTGGGTATAATCTGCGATCGCCTCACTCAATTTTCCTTGCTTTTCGTAAGCAGGCCCACGGTTATAGTAAGCACGGGCATACTTAGGATTAATCTCAATAGCTTTAGTATAATCTGTAATGGCCTCACTCAAGTTTTCTTGGTCGTCATAGGCACTCCCCCGGTTGTTGTAAGCTTTGGCATCATTGGGATCTAGGTCAATAGCTTGGGTATAATCCGCGATCGCCTCACTCAATTTCCCTTGGTCATAGTAAGCATTCCCCCGGTTGTTGTAAGCATCAGCATAGTTACGATAGAGGTTAATGGCTTTCGTATAATCCGCGATCGCCTCACTCAATTTGTCTTGGTCAGAGTAGGTAAGACCCCGGTTGTAGTAAGCACGGGCATGGTTAGGATTAATTTCAATAGTTTTCGTATAATCCGCAATTGCCTCACTCAATTTCCCTTGCTTATAGTAGACAATCCCCCGCCCGTGGTAAGCATCGGCATGATTGGGTTCTATGTCAATGACTTTAGTATAACCCGCGATCGCTTCACTCAACTTCCCTTGCTCATAGTAGGCACGACCTCGATTGTAGTAGGCACTAACATAGTTAGGCTTCAGGTTAATGGCTTGGTTATAATCTGTGATCGCCTCACTCAATTTGCCTTGGTCGGAGTAGGCATTCCCCCGGTTGACGTAGGCCTTGGCAAAGTTAGGATCTAGGTTAATAGCTTGGTTATAATCGGCGATCGCCTCACTCACTTTCTTTTGGTAGTAGTAGGCAAGACCCCGATAGTGATAGACAGTAGGATCCTTGGGATTAAGGTTAATCGCTTTGGTGAAATCGGCGATCGCCTCACTCAATTTCCCTTGGTTCCCATAGGCAATTCCCCGGTTGTAGTAGACAATAGCATCCTGGGGATTAAGGTTAATGGCTTGAGTAAAATCTGCGATCGCCTCACTCAATTTCCCTTGTTGATAGTAGGTAAGACCCCGACGGTGGTAACCATCGGCATCATTGGTCCGAATTTCATTAAAAAATGTACAAGCCCCTCCCCCCAGCAGCAGTAAAGCAAGTAATATGATTTCCGTAGCGTGGCCCTTTCGCAGTGTAATCATAATTTTACTCCTGAGTGAATGAGTGAATTGTTGTTCAACACAATTGCTTTGCCGATGAAGGCTTGCCCTATTCAAATAAAAACAGTCGATCATTCCCACTATGATTATAGGAGCAAATTTAGGCGGACGTCATCCCCTTGCTAGAACTTTAGGACAAGAGGGATTTACCTGCTAGGAGTTGTCTGCTTTAATTTGCTCTATCACCCAGGCGCGAAAGGCTTTTAATAAGGTGGTTTCCCCTACGGTTTGGCTTTGTTCTAGGAATTTGGCGACTTCGGTAACAGGTAATACGGGAAAGGCTAGAGAGTGCTCGGTTTCTACATAGTTGCCCGATCGCAATTGCAAAAACTTGACCTCACTGCGATCGCATCTCCAGATTTCCGGTACTCCCATTGCTGCATAAATCCCTTCTCGGTCAATGGAACTGCTGGTGACATCCACTTCGATAACTAAATCCGGCGGCGGGTCGGTTTTCAGGTCGAGGTTCCGTTTGCCTTTGATAGCAGTCTCATTTTGGATATAAAAACTTGAATCGGGTTCTGAACCGCGAGCCAAGTCTGGGTTTTTTAATGTAGTGGAACCCGATCTAATTATTTCTATATTTAATACATCTGCTAACACACCCACAAGCGCCGTGATTAATTCTTTCGGATTCTCATGTTCAAATAGTGGGGTCATGATTTCTAATAATCCTCGGTCATAATGTAGGCGAATATTGCGCTGATCTCCCATTTCATTTAATAAGCGTTCGTAAGTCTCCCAGGTAATATTCTGGAGTAAGACTCTGCCTCCTGTGGGTGCTTTGGTTTTAGGGGTGGTAATCATGATAAAATTTCCTCCAACGATCGCTTACTGAGATTTGGATTGAATTTGCTCTTTCACCCAAGTGCGAAAAGCTTTTAATAACGTAGTTTCCCCTACGGTTTGGCTTTGTTCTAAAAACTTGGCGACTTCGGTAACGGGTAATACTGGAAAAGCTAGAGAATGCTCAGTTTCTACATAGTTGCCGGACTGCAATTGTAAAAACTTGACCTCACCGCGATCGCATCTCCAGATTTCCGGTACTCCCATTGCCGCATAAATCCCCTCTCGGTTAATGGAACTACTGGTAACCTCGATTTCGATAACTAAATCCGGTGGTGGGTCGATTTTTAAATCGATGGTGCGTTTGCCTTTTATCTGTGGTTCATTTTGGATATAAAACCCGGAATCGGGTTCTGAACTGCGTGCTAAATCTGGGCGATTGAGGGTAGTTGAACCAGCACTCACAATTTCAATATTGAGGACATCTGCTAACGCGTCCACGAATTTTTCTAATATTCGCTTGGGATTCTCATGTTCAAATAATGGGGTCATGATTTCTAATAATCCTCGGTCATAATGTAGGCGAATGTTGCGATGATCTCCTATTTCATTTAATAAGCGTTCGTAAGTCTCCCAGGTAATATTCTGGAGTAAGACTCTGCCTGGGGTGGGTGCTTTGGTTTTGGGGGTGGTAATCATCAGAAAATTGGCTCCCAACTACGAAAATTTCGTTTGACTCCCTCCACTGCGATCGCCTGTGTGAATCGAGGTGGAGGGCTTTGTTTGAGGATATTATAGCTTTGTCTAGGTCTTTGGGGGCGATCGCATCGCCTACACCCCCTCCGAAAGCCACTTCTGTTTAGCTGTTTAGCCGTAATGTGAGATAAAAAAACTCCCCAATTAGAATCAAATTCCAATCGGGGAGTTTTATCTCACTTACTGATTAGCAAGTGCGCTATAATGGCTCACTTTACTTCATGGGTATCGAGTGGGTTAGAAGCAGGGTTTCTCACAAGAAGTTGGATTGCTCGAAACCCGGTTTCTGGTGTGATGAGAACTAACGGTGTCGGACAACCTTACTCAAAGTCATCTTCAATGTCATCGTCATCATCAAAATCATCATCGTCCTCGAAGTCTTCCTCTAGGATGGAGAGCGATCGCACGTCTTTGGCCCCTTTCACGCCCAAATCGGGTAGAGCAAACTCATCGTCCGCATCTTCATCATCAGGAGTCAAAATCTCCTCCTCTAACTCCATCCCGGTACTCCGGTAAGCCCGGGCGGTATGGTCATCAAGGACGACATCGGGAAACTCCTCTTCTTCCTCCTCCAGCACCCCGTCGTATGCGCTATCATCCGGCAGGAGCATCATATCTTCGTAGGCATTGAACCCAGTTCCCGCAGGAATCAGGCGTCCAATAATCACGTTTTCCTTCAACCCGCGCAACCAATCCGATTTGCCCTCGATCGCCGCTTCAGTCAGTACCCGAGTTGTCTCCTGGAAGGAAGCTGCCGAGATAAAGCTATCCGTATTCAACGACGCCTTTGTAATCCCCAACAACAGCGGGGTATATTTCGCCGGTGCACCGCCGGTAATCGACATGGCTTCATTTACCCGTTCCACCTGTTGCAGTTCAATCAACTCCCCAGGTAGCATGGTCGTATCTCCGCCATCATCGATTCGCACTTTGTTCGTCATCTGACGCACAATCACCTCAATGTGCTTATCACTAATATCAATCCCTTGGGATAGATATACCGACTGCACCTCACTCACTAAGAACGTTTGCACCTGCTGGAAACTCAACAGCGTATGCTCATAATTCCGTTCCCCGGGCAGATTAAAGAAAATCTCCAAAATCTCATGAGGATTGCTCGGTCCATCGGTGAGCGGTTCCCCAGCTTTGACCCGTTGACCATCACTCACCAGTAGAGTTTGACCGGGGCCAATTTCATAATCGGTAACGGCCCCATCCTCTTCTACCACTTTTAAAATGACGGTATCATCATCCCCATAGACCACTTGGGCCACTCCGGGTAACGCTGCCAAAATGCAACCCTCCTTGGGTTTACGGGCCTCCAGCAGTTCTTCAATCCGGGGCAACCCTTGAATAATATCCCCGGTCTTGGTACGCTCAAACACCAGTAGCACCAGGTTATCCCCCCGTTGCACCAAGGAGCCATCATCCACATGAAGCACGGCCCCGGGGGACACGCGGTAAGGACGAGCCAGACGCAATTTCATGTGGTAATTTCCCTGGGACAAGGCGGAGTCATCGGAAGGCTCCAGGTCGTTCACTTCGATGACTTGACCTGAATCCGGCATCCGCACCCCGGGGGCGATTTCGGTGTTTTCCACCACAAAATCTCCCACTTTGACGGTGGGTTCTTCCTTCGAGTCTACGGTAATGACATCATCATCTCGGACCACCAGGACCCGGCGAATCGCCTCGGATCCTTCGCGAATCCCGCGAATTTCACCGGCTTCTTTGCCGAGAATTTCGGTACGGGCGACAACGGCCCCAGGGGGAATCCGATCGCCATCTTTCACCAACAGACGAGTTTGGGTACTGCCTTGGGTGGTATCTGCAACGACATCCCGGCGAATGACTAAGGATTCCAGAATCACCAACTGTAAGCGCATGGGTGCACCTTTAGAAGGGTCTAACTCTTCTGAAGAGAGCAGTTCTTCTTCCTCCACCGGCACTAATTCAATATCGGCGGCTAATCCGGGGGCGTCTTTATCAATTTCCAGGACTAACTGGGTCCGCAGCAATTCCAACCCTTCTACGGATTTGACCCGTTCCCCATCTTTATAGGGCAAGCGCTGGACGGCGCGCAGTTGAATCATGGCCTCTTCCCCATTGTTCAGGGATTCCTGAGAGGGAATGGCGGGTTCATCTAAGACGGGATATTCCACAGCGGGACGCAGCAACAAGGCTGGACCTTCAGGGGTTTCCAGGATTTCCACATAGCGCAATTCCTGGGCGATGAGTCCGGGGATAATCTCTTGACCGGGATTGACGAGACTGCCATTGGCGATCGCCACTTCCTCGGGATCCTCAATCATAATCAATTCCCCGGGCTTGATGGTCACTTCCCGAAGAATGTCATTTTTCTGGGTGACTTCCACCACCCCACTGCTGGCGCATTTGATGTCTTTAACGATTTCTGTCGCCGCTTCGACAAATTGACCATCTTCCACCAGCAGCAAGGAAATATCCTTGTTGATTTCGTGGCATTCTTCCGGAATCCAGAGCAAAGTGCCGCCTTTAACGACTTCATAGCCTTGTTTGGCTTTGCCCCGTTTCTGGACTTCCACTCCGGCATATTTAATAATCCCCCCGCTGTGGGTGCGGTAGGTTTCATCAATTAATTCAGCCACCACCTGATGATTCAACACCTTGGTTCCCGGGGTGGCTTTCAGGGAGAATAACTGTTTGCCAACGGTTTCAATGGTGTAATGGTCTCGACCTCCGGTAGAGGTGGCATAAACCGTGGCGCGGTCCAAAGTCACGGACGCGGTGATAATCTCAACTTCCCGAGGCATGGAAGAGGGTCGGTTTTCCATTTCTTCCGGCAGACGGACGATCCCGCCATTGTCGGTGACGAGTTTGGTTTCAGCCAGGACGCCACCGGGTTGGATGCGATCGCCATTTCTGACCACAGGTTCAGCCCCTGGGGGTAGGTTATAAACCTCACCGGATAAAATCCAGACCAGACCCCCCCGGGTGGCAGTGCGGGTAGCATTGCCTTGGCGGTCCTTCTTCTCTTCTGGCATTAAGTCGGCAAAGACCACTTCCCCGGCTAAGTCGGAGGCCACGTCCTTGGTGGCTTTTTCCGTGGTTCGGCGAGTCCGTCCCGGTAGGGGGACTTCCGCCAGCAGGGTCAACCGTTCCACTTTAGCCCCATCAGGAACCAAGAGAACCGTGCCTTGGAAGACATCAAAAACTTCTTTGCGGCCTTCAGCTTGCAGGGTAATTTCTGATTTGGCATTTTCCACCACAAAGGCATCTTCCCCATGACGGGTCCGGAATGCCCGCGCCCGCATGGTGGGGGAATAATGGACGGTCCCGGCGAAGGCGGCGATTACGGTCCGGGCGACTTCGGCGGTGAAGACCCCTCCGGTGTGGAAGGTCCGCATGGTAAGTTGAGTACCGGGTTCGCCGATGGATTGGGCGGCGATAATCCCAACGGCTTCTCCCATATCTACAAGTTTGCCATGCGCTAGACTCCAGCCATAGCAAAGCTGACAGACGGAACGGGAGGCTTCACAGGTGAGGGGCGATCGCACCATCACCCGTTCTACCCCATGTTTCATAATTTTTTCCGAGAGGTCATCATCCATTGGCTGATTGCGGGCGGCAATCAACTCCCCAGTTTGGGGGGAAATGATATCCTCAGCGGTGACCCGACCAAACAGGCGATCGCTCAAAGGAATCAGAATCCGGTCCTCATCTTTCATGGACTCCATCGGAATCCCGCGAGTCGTGCCGCAGTCCACTTCCCGGACAATCACATCTTGGGAGACATCCACCAGACGCCGAGTCAGATAGCCGGAATCCGCCGTCCGTAGCGCGGTATCGACTAATCCTTTCCGCGCCCCGTAGGAGGAGATGATATATTCGGTAACGGTCAGCCCTTCGCGGAAATTAGTCTTAATGGGTAAGTCAATAATTTCCCCCTGGGGATTTGCCATCAAGCCCCGCATCCCCACCAACTGCCGCACCTGAGAGACGTTCCCCCGCGCCCCAGAGAAGGCCATCATATAGACGGAGTTCAGGGGGTCGGTTTCTTTGAAGTGACGCACCACCTCATCTTTGAGAGATTCACTGGTACTATTCCAAGTATCAATAACTTTTTGGAACCGCTCAACTTCAGTGATTTCCCCTCGGGCATAGCGGCTTTCGGTTAAAGTGATTTCCCGTTCCGCCCCCATCAATAAATCTCGCTTGGAGGGAGGAATCATCAAGTCATCCACACTAATAGAAACCCCGGCTTTTGTGGCATAGCGGAATCCCAAATCTTTGAGGCGATCGGCAATTTGGGCACTCCGGGCCGTCCCATGCTGCACAAAAGTTCGGGAAATTAGGCTTTTAATTTGGCCTTTATTAATAACTCGGTTGTAGAAAGTGAACTTATTTTTAGTCATTAGTCTTTTGTCCTTTGTCCTTTGACTTTAGTCATTAGTCCGTTGTCCTTTGACTGATGAGAGGAGATTGAGGGGATTAGGGAGATTGAAGAGATAGGGGAGATGGAGGAGATTATTCTACCCCTGCTTCCCTATCTACCCCTGCTTCCCTATCTTCCCCATCCCCCCTATCTTCCCTGCTTCCCTATCTACTGACCGCCTTAACTCAACACATCGGCAATGGTTTTATTGAAGATAATTCGGCCTGCAGTGGTGTGAATATATTGGGACAAGAGATTGCCATTGGCATCTTCTCGGAGGCGGCGATCGGCATAGAGTTTGGTCACCGTTCCATCGGAATGTTTGGTGATTTCGGGTTCTGTTTCTTTCGTTTCTGAATCAATATCCCAGTCCAAATCTAGGCGCACCCAAATCAAAGCGTGTAACTCAATTAACCCTTGCTCATAAGCAATAATGGCATCCTGTAATGAGGCAAAATAACCGCCTGCACCTTTATGTGCTTTAGGATTATGGGCCGTCAAATAATAACAACCCAACACCATATCCTGAGAGGGAGTAACAATAGGCCGTCCCGTTGCCGGAGACATAATATTGTTAGAAGCTAACATCAACAACCGGGCTTCGGCTTGAGCCTCTAAACCTAGAGGAACGTGCACCGCCATTTGGTCTCCGTCAAAGTCAGCATTAAATGCCGGACAAACTAACGGGTGCAATTGAATCGCGCGTCCTTCGACTAAAATCGGCTCAAAGGCTTGAATCCCTAAACGGTGCAGAGTAGGTGCACGGTTTAACAGCACGGGGTGAGATTCAATCACCTCTTCCAACACATCCCAAACACTCGGATCAGCCCGTTGAATTAGCTTTTTGGCCGCCTTAATATTGTTCACTAAACCCTGACGAATCAGGCGGTGAATTACGAAGGGTTGGAAGAGTTCGATCGCCATTTCCCGAGGCAATCCGCACTGATGAATCTTCAGTTTTGGACCAACCACAATCACAGAACGTCCAGAATAGTCCACCCGTTTTCCGAGTAAGTTTTGCCGGAATCGTCCTTGTTTCCCTTCGATAATGTCGGACAAAGATTTCAGCGGGCGGTTATTAGCACCCACCACAGTTCGTCCCCGACGACCATTATCAATTAAGGCATCCACGGCTTCTTGCAACATCCGTTTTTCATTCCGAATGATGATTTCCGGGGCCAAAATCTCTTGGAGGCGGGCTAACCGATTATTCCGGTTAATCACCCGACGGTACAAATCATTCAGGTCACTCGTGGCAAACCGTCCCCCATCCAACTGCACCATCGGGCGCAAGTCCGGCGGAATCACGGGAATATATTCCAGAACCATCCAATCCGGTTGAGATCCCGTGGCAATAAAGTTATCAATAACGCGCAAACGTTTAATCAATTTGGCGCGCTTTTGACCTTTGGAGTTAGCGATTTCTTCGCGCAACTGTTCCGCTTCTGCTTCTAAGTCGAGGTCTTGCAATAACCGTTGCAGCGCTTCGGCACCAATCCCGACCTCAATGCCGATGAGTTCCGTATCCTCACTATAGAGTTGGTCCTCGATTTCCATCCAAGCATCTTCACTCAGGAGTTGCTTGTATTGCAGATTATCGGCATTTCCGGGACTGAGAACACAATAGGCATTAAAGTAGACAATTTGTTCCACATCCCGCAAGGGCATATCCAGGAGAATAGCGATATAGCTAGGAATCCCCTTGAGATACCAAACATGAGCAACGGGTGCAGCTAACCGAATAAAGCCCATGCGATGCCGACGCACGCGAGACTCAGTAACTTCTACACCGCATCTCTCACAAACAATGCCGCGATGGCGAACTCGCTTATATTTACCGCAATGACATTCCCAATCTTTCGCAGGACCAAAAATCCGCTCACAAAATAAACCGTCCATTTCCGGTTTTAAAGTGCGGTAATTAATGGTTTCTGGTTTAGTGACCTCGCCGACAATTTGACCATTCGGCAGAGTTCGTTCACCCCATTGCCGAATTCGGTCTGGGGAGGCGATCGCAATCTTTACATAATCAAAGCGTTGCTCAATCTTTGGCATTCGATGATATCCCCTTGTAAACTTTGTCCTTGGTCCTTGGTCATTTGGAATCAGAGGCAGGGAGGGTGGTGAAGGCGGGGAGGGTGGTGAAGGTGGGGAGGATGGGGAAGGTGGGGAGGATTATTCTTCCCTATCTCCCCCATCTCCCCCATCTCCCCCATCTCCCCCATCTCCCCCATCTCCCCCATCTCCAGGAGAAGAAATTACTCTTCCTCTTCCTCTAAAGCTTCCCGCGACACAGATTCATAAGTGGGACGGGAGGGGGTGCGACGATTTGCCACATCCGCCATTAAGTCAACTTCAACATCCCGAGACGTGCCATCCTCCTGGGTCTGCACTTTATGCACCGCAATATCCAAGCACAGCGACTGCAACTCTCGCATCAGCACTTTGAAAGACTCTGGAGTTCCCGGACGAGGAATCGCTTTTCCTTTGACGATCGCATTCAACGCTTCATTCCGTCCCTGCATATCATCAGACTTAACCGTCAACAATTCCTGCAAGGTATAAGCGGCCCCAAATGCCTCCAAGGCCCAAACTTCCATTTCTCCAAACCGCTGGCCCCCTTGTTGCGCTTTACCGCCGAGGGGTTGCTGGGTGACCAAAGAATAGGGTCCCGTAGAACGGGCGTGAATCTTGTCATCCACCAAATGCACCAGCTTGAGCATATACGCCTTACCCACGGTAATGGGGCGGTCAAATGCCTCTCCCGTCCGGCCATCATAAACGAGGGTTTTCCCAGGGTGGTCTTCGTTAAATATCCAATCCTTACCCGTCTTATTGCGCGCTTCTTGCAACTTGCCGTGCACGGTTTCCCGAGATTTTTCGCTGCCATGCATTTCATCAAACGGCACGACTTTGAACCGGGACCCCAGATTTTGTCCGGCCCATCCCAGGAGGCACTCAAACACCTGGCCCACATTCATCCGCGAAGGCACACCCAAGGGATTCAACACAATATCCAACGGGGTCCCATCGGGCAGGTAGGGCATATCTTCTAGGGGCAAAATCCGGGAAATAATTCCCTTATTCCCGTGACGACCGGCCATTTTGTCTCCGACCTGGATTTTCCGCTTCTGGGCCACATAAACCCGCACGACCATGTTGGCACCGGGGGGCAGTTCATCCCCTTGTTCCCGGGTAAACACCCGCACATCGACAACCCGGCCTTTTTCCCCGTTCGGGACTCGCAGGGAGTTATCCCGTACATCCCGGGCTTTTTCCCCGAAAATCGCCCGCAAGAGCTTTTCTTCTGGGGGTTGGTCGGACTCCCCTTTGGGCGTAACTTTACCCACCAGGATATCCCCGGATTCAACCCAGGCCCCAATCCGGATAATTCCCCCTTCATCTAACTGACGCAGGGAATCTTCCCCGACGTTAGGAATTTCTCGGGTAATTTCTTCCGGTCCTAGCTTGGTTTGTCGTGCCTCAATTTCATATTTCTCAATGTGAATTGAGGTGTAGAGGTCGTCATAAACTAGACGCTCACTAATTAGGATGGCGTCTTCGTAGTTATATCCTTCCCAAGGCATATAAGCCACAAGAATATTCTGACCCAGGGCCAACTCGCCTCCTTCCGTGGAGGACCCATCCGCTAAGACTTGTCCGGCAACTACATCATCCCCTTCAAAGACCAGGGGACGCTGGTTCAAGCAGGTGTCTTGGTTGGACCGCTGATATTTCTGTAACTGATATTCCATTTCCCGACCGTTGGGGTCTTGGACGCGAATCTTGGTGGCATCCACAAAGGTGACGATCCCATCAGTCCGAGAAACGACAACCATACCAGAATCTCGGGCGGCTTGGGCTTCCAGGCCGGTCCCGACTAAGGGGCGTTCTGGCAGTAACAGCGGCACGGCTTGCCGCTGCATATTAGAACCCATCAGGGCGCGGTTAGCATCGTCATGTTCCAGGAAGGGAATCAGGGATGTAGCCACGGAGATAATCTGAACGGGAGAAACCGCCACATAGTCCACCTGATCCGGTGTGGTGGTGGTGAAATCCTGGCGATAGCGCACGGGGACGGTTTCACCTTGGATATAACCGCCTTCATCCACGGTAATATCCCCAGGTGCAACTCGCAGATCATCTTCCTCATCGGCAGTCATAAACAGTGCACCCCGTTCCCGCAAGACGCGACCATTTTCGACGGGATAAAACGGGGTTTCGATAAATCCGTAGGGGTTGACGCGGGCGTGAGTGGCTAAGGAACCAATTAATCCGGCGTTGGGACCTTCTGGAGTCTCGATCGGGCAGATCCGTCCGTAGTGGGAGGGGTGAATATCCCGGACTGCAAATCCAGCCCGTTCCCGGGTTAAACCGCCTGGACCGAGGGCGCTCAAGCGGCGTTTGTGGGTCAGTTCCGCTAAGGGGTTGGTCTGATCCATAAACTGCGAAAGCTGAGAGGACCCAAAGAATTCCTTGATGGCGGCGACGAGGGGTTTGGGGTTGACCAAGGAGGCGGGGGTGAGGGAATCGGCATCAGAAACGGTCATCCGTTCCCGGATGATTCTTTCTAAGCGGTTGAGTCCGACTCGGACTTGGTTTTGTAAGAGTTCGCCGACCGATCGCACCCGACGATTGCCTAAGTGGTCAATGTCATCGCTTTGTCCCACGTCGAATTCCAGGTTAATCAGGTAGTCGATCGCCGTCAGAATATCCTGGGGCGTTAATACCCGGACGTTATCCGGTACCGACAGGCGCAATTTTTTATTCAGCTTATAGCGGCCTACCCGTCCCAAGTCGTACCGTTTCGGGTCAAAGAAGCGCGAATCCAGAAGCTGACTGCCTCCCGATACCGTGGGGGGTTCCCCGGGACGCAGCTTCTTGTAAAGCTCCATCAGGGCTTCTTCTTCCGTGAATTCCCCTTCTTTTTCAATGGTTTTTTGAAAATATTCGGGGTGGCGCAGGGCATCGAAAATCTCGTTATTACTCAGTCCCAGGGCCTTAAGCAGCACTTGGGCGCTCAATTTGCGGGTTTTGTCAATGCGGACCCAAACTAAATCATTTTTGTCCGTCTCAAATTTCAGCCATGCCCCCCGGTTGGGGATCAGGCTGGCATTGTAGGTCCGTCGGCCATTTTTGTCGGTCTCGGATTTGTAGTACACTCCGGGAGAACGAACAATTTGGTTAACGATGACTCGTTCGGCCCCGTTAATAATGAAGGTTCCCCGTTCGGTCATTAAGGGCAGGTCGCCGATGAAGACTTCTTGCTCTTTGATTTCGCCGGTTTCTTTGTTGATGAGTCGGGTTGGCACATACATTTGCACCGCGTAGGTACTGTCCCGGCGTTTTGCGTCATCTACATCATATTTTGGACGCTTGAGTTTGTAGTCCTTCCCTATAAAATGTAATTCTAGTTTTCCCGTATAGTCAGTGATGGGGGAAAAGCTGTCGAGTTCTTCAATCAGTCCTAATTCAAGAAACCAACGGAAACTCGCCCTTTGAATCTCGACGAGATCGGGAAGGGTAAATGCCGTTGCTGCTGGGTAGGTCGGATTATTCATTTGTGTCGATCGCCTCTACGCTGTGAATTCTACGCAAGTTTAGGGAAGGAGAAAATAAAGACCTGGGACAGAAGAATGAACCGCTACAGATTCACCTTTCAGGCTTCGTCTCTCTGGTGCTTTTGTTTCAAAGAGTGCTGTTTGGTGACGCAGTTTAGTTTAAACTCCCGTTGTGGCTTGGCACTGTTCTCGGGTTAAAGATAGGTTTTTTTCTAGCAACTTTATGGGTCTCCCAATCAACGATTTAAGCTATCCATCAAGGGATAGCCATTGCGGTGAAATTCAGATTTAGGCAATTTTTGCATTTTTTTCAGGTAACCCATTATTATAGCTTCGTTCGTTTTTAGCGTCAAGAAATGGTCGGGTTTAGGGGTGCGATCGCACAGCAGGGTGTTCTATTCTAAAGGTCCACTCATCCCAGGGTGAGTTGAAAGAGGCGACAAGCATTATCTGTGGTTTGGGCGGCTAAGGTTTCAAAGGAAACCCCGCGCAGGGTCGCCACTTGTTCCGCCACGTAGCGAACGTAGGCGGGTTCATTGCGTTTGCCGCGTTTGGGAACCGGGGCCAAAAACGGACAGTCAGTTTCGACCAGGAGGCGATCGCTGGGGACGAGACGAGCGGACTCTTGAATACTTTGAGCATTCTTGAAAGTGACAATCCCGCTAAAGCTAATATAGAAGCCTAAGTCGAGAAACCATTGGGTCTCCTCGGGAGTTCCGCCCCAACAATGCATGACCCCGGGAACAGGACCGCGATCGCACCAGAAACCCCGCAATAATTCAGCCATCTCCCGGGAGGCATCCCGACAATGGATAATCACCGCCTTATTCAGCCGCTGGGCTATTTCTAGCTGGGCAATAAAGGCTTCTTGTTGCTGCTGTTGATTTTCGGCCTTATAAAAGTCTAGCCCAGTTTCTCCAATGGCGACCACTCGCGCCTCGGATGCGGCTAACTCTTCAATGCGATCGCCAAGTTGGGAGGACCATTGATGGGCCTCCAGAGGATGCAAGCCCACGGCGAAGGAAATTTCCCCAAACCGATTGGCGAGTCCTTGAATACTGCCAAATTCTTCCGGCGTGACGCAGGAATGCACAAGATGCACGACCCCGGCTTCATGCCAACGTTCGCGGACCGCTTCTAAATCGCAGTCAAACCGCTCAAAATTAATGTGAACGTGCGTATCTATCAATTGCATCGGAATCGACGCGCTCTTGGGATGGAAAGATTTAACCGCTGAAAGCCGCGAAGTTTCACGTCTTTGAACCAGGGCATTAACGAATGAAAAATCAGCAGGGGGAATGGGGTTGGACTAGGGCTTTTCAGGCTTTTAGTCCAACCAACAAGGACGCCCTCGGTCTCCCGATGTCGTCCATGACCTCAACCCTGCCTTGAGGGTTATCCCTACGAAGCAGCCGATTGCGCCAATTCGTGTTGTTTAACAACTCTGGCTAAATTGGATTTTTTGCGAGCGCCGTTGTTAGGATGAAGAACACCGCATTTTACTGCTTTGTCGATCTTGCTGTAAGCGGCATTAAGCCGATTATGGATCTCTTCCTTCAACTCCGGTGTGGGATTGCTGCCGTATTGCTCGGCAGAGGTCACACATTTCTTGATCAGGGTTTTGACCGCTGATTTATAAGATTTGTTACGCAAGCGATTGCGTTCGGCGATTTGGACGCGCTTGATAGCAGACTTAATGTTAGCCACAGTCGATAAGCCCAGAACTCAATACGGGAACAATTTTGACGATTCTCCACCTTAAAAGAGCGGAGATTCTTGGGCTGAACGTGGCCTACACTGAGAGATCCAGTTTCGGTCTTACACATTCATGTCTAGCCAGAACGGATGCTTTCACATCGTCCACTTAAAGGCTACTCCCCAAGCTTGACTTCGCGTGCGCCCCACGCTAGTGGATTCTTTCCGTCCTGACCGCAGGGTCTCCCAGTTTTTTTACGGATAGTGACGGTTCGGCTTTCCAAGTTGCGGAGTAGGACGTTAACCCTGTTTCCTCGCGCCTTGGCTGGTCAGCGACCCAATAGATTTTAACACAGAAAGGAATTTTAACACAGAAAGCAAGTTAAGGCGCAAGAGTTAAGCTCATCCTAAAAGAATGAGAGTGTTCTAGCGTCATGTTTTTGAGAAAACACTATACCATCGAATCAAGGGGAAAATGCATTTCCGTTGAATAAAATCCAGGTTAAGCTAGAGAAGACGGGGACGGGTAAGCCAAAGCAAAAGCATCGGTAGTCGCGGTTGATGTGGCGAGCGACCCGTTCTCCTCAAGGGCAATACCTGTCGATTATCTCCTAACTCCATGCTGCGAATTATTACACAGCGGGCTGAGGCACAAGCTGAACTCCGGCGCATCTGCGATCGCACCCACGACGACCAAGTTCTCCATAAAGAGGCAACGGTTCGGGAAGTGCTCCAAGCGGTCAAACGCCAAGGCGATCGCTCACTCTTGCATTATACGGCTGAGTTCGACGGGCAATCCTTAAAGCCCGAAGACCTGCGCGTGAGCGGCTCCGAATTGGATGCCGCCTATCAGCAGGTGTCAAAAGAACTCCTAGACGCCATTTGCTTGGCAAAGCAGAACATTGAAGCGTTCCATCGTCAGCGTGTCCCCAAATCTTGGGTTCAATTTGGGGAGGATGAGGTGGTGCTGGGTAAACGTTATACCCCCGTAGATCGAGCGGGGCTTTACGTTCCGGGGGGGCGGGCCGCCTACCCCAGTACCGTGCTGATGAATGCAATTCCGGCTCAGGTCGCTGGGGTCCCCCGGATTGTGATCTGCACCCCTCCGGGACCGGAAAAAACGGTGAACCCAGCAGTCCTGGTGGCGGCCCAAGAAGCGGGAATCCAGGAAATTTATCGAGTGGGGGGCGCTCAGGCGATCGCCGCCTTAGCCTATGGCACCGAAACCATCCCTAAAGTGGATGTGATTACCGGACCGGGCAATATTTATGTCACCTTGGCGAAAAAGCAGGTCTTTGGAACCGTGGGCATTGACTCCTTAGCCGGTCCCTCGGAAGTCCTGATTATTGCCGATTCCCAAGGAAATCCGGCTCATATCGCCACGGATTTGCTGGCGCAAGCTGAACATGACCCCCTCGCCGCCGCCATTCTGATTACCACCGATGCTCAGATCGCTCGCAAGGTTGTCGCTGAAGTCGAGGACCAACTGATTGATCACCCACGTCGGACCCTCACCGAAAAGGCGATCGCCCATTACGGTGTTGTCATTGTGGTTGATTCCCTGCAAATTGCCGCCGAACTCTCCAATGAATTTGCCCCAGAACACCTAGAACTCGAAGTCAGCGACCCTTGGGATTTACTGGAGTCGATTCGTCATGCTGGTGCCATCTTCCTCGGGAACTCCACCCCTGAAGCTGTCGGCGATTACCTCGCAGGCCCTAACCATACCCTTCCCACTTCGGGATCGGCTCGTTATGCCTCAGCTTTGGGGGTGGAAACCTTTATGAAACACTCCAGTTTGATTCAATATTCTCCCAAGGCACTGCAAAAGGTGGCCGGTGCGATCGATGTGCTCACCAGAGCCGAAGGTTTACCCTCTCATGGGGATTCGGTCCGCAAGCGCGTCCAAGATGGCCCCTAACTTTTGTCGTCGATGGTTTTCACCCCAACCCCAGGGGCGATCGCCTCTGGACAACCCGAACCATCGACTCTATCTCCTTTAAATCCGTTAGATAATTTTCTGCTGACCGTCACAGGTCGGCTTTTTTATGGGATGAATCGCCCCCAACCCTGGCGATCGCCCTTTTGTTCCGGTCATACCAGAACCCTTCCCACATGACCGGGCCTATTTAAAAACAATTCCGATTGTTTCTCCCTCAGCATTCCCACTATAATGCCGCTAAACTAAGCGTTGAGGCGATTTTCTCGGCTGAAATCTTTTTTCCCGTACCATTGAAGCCGGTTGCCCAAACTTGAAGGTTGCCAATAGCGAATTAGGAGAGCGGCATTGTGATTAGTACCATTCTTGTAGCACTTGACGGTTCGGATTTATCAGAGCAAGTCATTGCGACCTTGCATAACCTGAAGCTTGAAACCATGACTCAAGTCATTCTGGCTAATGTAATGTCCAAGCCGACATCGGATTTAGATATAGTGGTGGATAGACCCCAAGTCGAGACGGAAGATATCCCGTATCGGGCTATTGAAAAAAAACTTCAATCCTATCAAGAAAAAATTCCTTGTCAAACTGAACTCGAAATTGTTACCGGAGATCCCGCTGAAGAAATTGTCCGCTTGGCTAATATTTACCAGGCTGATTTAATTTTAATTGGCAGCCGAGGCTTAACCGGAATGAATCGAATTTTACAAGGTTCTGTGAGTTCTCAAGTGGTAACGGATGCCTCTTGTTCTGTTCTAGTTGTTAAGCCCGTCTTACCCGCCCAAGGAACATAAGAAACCGGATTTCTTGCCCAGAAACCCGGTTTCTGGGATGACTGAAAGGAGGCTTTAGGGATTTCCATAAAAATAAAAAAAGTTCTGCATGAAAGATTTCGCAGAACTGGAAAAGCCCATTGGCGTTTTGAAGGGGGGTTGGGGGGATCTATGATGGAAGATTTTATTTTTTGGAGTTCCCTGACGGGGAAACAGCCTTAGTCTGAGCGACAAACTCTCGCAGACGCAATAAATTCATCGTATGGCTTAAATTCAGCGGGAGTAAAGAGACCCCTTCTAGGCGGGACTGTACCCACCCCTCCCCCCAGTACCATTCGTGGAATCCATCAATGCCGCCACTCAACAATAGTCGCAGACAATTTGGGTCAGCACGTTCTACGAAATGTCGAATCGTCAAGGGACCGAGAGAAATGGTAAAGGTGACACCGGAGTGCAACTCTTCCGGCAGGGGTGTAGAGAAGCGTTGGGTCCATAACCATTGTTGGAGGCGATCGCGGCGTAGGAGACTGTCGCGAATCACGGTTTCTGGTGCGTCCACTTCGATTCTCAGATGAGCTTGTTGAAAACTGCCTAACATAGTTGAGGTTGACTGCCTGTGGTGGTTTTCCCTTTTAGTATGGCAGACCAGGCGAGGGGAGGATGGGTAGATGGGGGAGGATGGGGAGGATGGGGAGGATGGGGGAGATGGGGAAGCAGGGGAAGCAGGGGAAGCAGGGGAAGCAGGGGAAGCAGGGGAAGCAGGGGCAGCAGGGGAAGCAGGGGAAGCAGGGGAAGCAG
>NZ_JAMXFC010000001.1 GCF_025370755.1 Laspinema sp. D2d
CCCTTCCACTTCCAGTGAGCCTTCTGTTATGGTTTCCCATCTCAGGGAGTAGGGTCAAAAATGAGCGAACCGTAAGTCTAAATATCTGTACTTCCTGAAGCGATGGACGGTTATTCTCCAAACTAGAACACTTATCTTGTAATTCAGATTAACCGGGTATTATAACCCGGTTTTTTCTACTAAAAGCCGGGATTTTACTTAATTTTAACCTTATTTATCTCCTTTCATTTCATCAATTCCCCCCAAGCTAATTAACACTCCACTCAGGGGAATCGCTAAAAATATTCCCATTATTCCTGCAACCCTCGCCCCAATTAATAAAGCCAAAAACATAATAACCGGATTAATATTGATAGAATTCTTCATAATTCGGGGCATCAGTAAATTTTCTTCAACCTGCTGAAGCAGAATACAAGTTACCAAAACCTTAAGACAGAGCCAAATTCCTTGAGGTAATAAAACCAGGCAAATTAAACTAATTCCTAATGTTGCCCCAATTCCGGGAATTAAATCAAAAAACCCTCCGACTGCTGCCAAAATTAAAGCATAAGGAATATCAAAAATGACAAACAACACAAAACAAGACACGGCAAAAAATATGGATAAAATTAACCGGCCCCAAAAGAATCCTAGAAAATTTTTTTGAATAGCCAGAGTAATATCACTTCGCCAATGAGAGGGAAAAACCTTGAGAAACAAATTCCATACTTGTGGGCCATCTAAAAGCATAAAAAATGCTACCACTGTGATTAAAATTAAATCTACAAAGTTAATTAATATCTTTTGAATTGTCATTAATCCCACCCCTATTCCTGCCAAAGCTTCCTCTCTCAGACGGTCTTCAATGGCTGTTAAATCCAACTCTAAATTTCGACGAGCTAAGACTTCTTGAATGTAGTCTAATACATCCAAAAGACCCTGTAAGAGTTCAGGAGATTGTTCCAGCAATTCTTGAGCTTGGGATAAGACGGCAACCCCTAGGGTAATGGTAAGTCCCCCGAACAGGAGGAGACTGGCTAAAAAGACTAAAATTACGGCAATATTATGGGGAAACCATCGTTGAATCCATTTCACGGGGTAATGCAGCAAAAATGCTAAAATAGCCGCAAAAATAAAAATCACAATAACGGTTTGAAAGTATCCGAATACTTGAATAATTGCCCAAGCTAAAGTTAATAAGAGCAAGTAGCGTAAGAGTTTATAATTATTTAATTGCGACCACATATTGGGCCTAGACCGTTTGCTCATTGTTTTAGGGTATAATTTTAAGGGAGAGAATGGAATAGAACAAAAACCATGTGTATAGAGGGATGGAATGGGAGAGAATCTGTGAGTTTCATGAACTCCCCGTTAGGTTGATGAGAGGCGATCGCTAATGCCTGAAAATTAGATTCCCTAACCTGTTGTGATGCCAGAGACCCCAGTCATAGGCGATCGCCATGTTTGGCAAGAGATCTAATCAATCCAGTCTGTACCCCCCGCATTTAGGATGATTTCTGGTAGCAAAAACCTCCCCTTTTCCCAATGAGGAATACTCCATAATAGTCTCCCCTTTCAAGACTCAACAGCTTATCCCTTTTTGAGCTTAATAATCTCTCGCCAAGCGGTAAAAATATCCCGTTCTTCTTGTTCTGAAGAATAATTTTTATGGATAAAATCTGCTGCTTTTTTATGCTTTTCCATTAAAAGCTGGGGTTGGGTATTATAAATTCCAATTAGCTTTTCCACGGTATGAGCAAATTCAATAATATCCCCACTTTCTACGGGAAACGAAAAATCGGGTAAAAAATATTCCTTCCCGCCCCATCCATGATACCCGACAGCTAAACAGCCCGAAGCCATTGCTTCAGCGGGGGGTAAGGAGAACCCCTCTGAATAACAAAAGCTCAAAAAGATTAAAGACTCTCGAAAAATTTGGGCAACTTCTTTTTGAGGTTTTTTTTCAATAGGAATGAGGTCAAATCCATTTAAAGCATTTCTAAATTTTAAAATATTAATCACCTGTTTAGCATCTCGTTGCATTTTTCGGTCCATCCAGCAGATTTGTTTTTTCTTAATGGGATGATAGTAAAACAGGTCGGTATCAATAGAATGATGAATCCGAAAGAGTCGGGTTTGAGGAAAGACATACTGTAAATAATTTAAACTATTTTCGGAGGCAACGAGGACCGCGACCACATCGGGAGATTGATAAGGGGTTTCTAAGTTATATTTGTCGAAAGAATATTCATTAAAAGTATTATAGCAACCTTGATTGTAAATGACTTTGCGGAGGCCCGGTAATAGATTACCACTTTTGGGGGTTGCTGTTTCCGGCATTACGAAAAAGTCATCAGCTTTGAGTTTAATTTTAGGAAGATAAGCAATTTGGGTTTGATTTTCAAACCAATCGCATCGAAAGCCTTCATCATCATGGACAATAAACGCAGAAAATCCATGTTTATTTAAAACATCAACGTGCCGATAGAGCATTTTCACCCCGCCAATCGGTACGTTAGTGTCTGGATAGCAGACAAAATAGATATTGGGTTGCGTCATTTTTTCAAACAATTGAGAGTCTATTACAGCAGCAATGAAGGGATGGGAAGACTAGATATAGCAGTCCCGGCAGGGTGTTGATACAGTAAGGTTAGAAACCCGGTTTCTTGTCCTGCTTGTTGTGGCATCCATTCATGGGTTGCTTTATTTTAAAACGGGAAGGGGTCAAAGGGTGAGGGCTAGGGACAAACAGCCCCTTGCTTGGAGTGAATGGAAACTACTGCCTCTTGTAGAGACAATTTTCGCACTTTGCCTTTGAAGAGGTTGATTTGGTAAACTTGGCGATGGGTGAGGTCGAAGGCGGATAACCAGCCACTCATGGGATGATAAGCCCCCGTGTCAATATCCAGCCAGCCGTTCCCTTTGGCGAGTTGTCCGGGTTTGATCCCTTTAAAGGTAAAGGTGATAGTATGGCCGACGACGATGAGTTTATTGGGAAAATAAGGCTTACGGATATTGTGGAAGGGTGCGCGGATCCAGCAAAAGTCTTCCGCCCCTTGATCGTGAATGGGAAGATCGGGATGAACCCCGGCATGAACTAACCAGGCGTCGCCCAAATCGAGGTAGAGGGGAAGGGTTTGCATCCAGGCGACATCTTCTAACAGGGCTTCGCTGGGATGGGAGTAGAGTTTGGGATAGCTGGTTAAGGTATTTTGTCCCCCACTGTAGCGCCAAGCTTGGAGTGCAGCTTGGTTCACTTTACCATTGCCGCAGGCGTTGATGAGAAGATGTTCATGGTTACCAAGGAGGCAAGTAAATTTGTTATCCCGGACTAATTTAACCACGGAGGCACTATCGGGACCGCGATCGATTAAGTCCCCAAGGAAGTAGAGGCGATCGTCTGCGGTGGGACCGATCGCCTCTAGGAGTTTGACGAGTGCCTCATAATGACCGTGGACATCCCCGATCGCAATGCGTCGGTAGTTAATTTTGCTCATGAGTTGCCTGGGTAAACAAGCTGGGCTATTCCTGCTAGGGGTTAAAGAAAACGACGCCAGTCCGTCCCTATGCCAACTGAAGACTCGGACGCACTGGAGTCATGTTCCTATTATTCCCTGATTCCCAGCTTATTGACTTAATGCCCGTAAAAAGCGCTTCATATTGGTCATTAAGCCGGGTTTTTTGGGGGCAGTTAAGGGCGTATTGCTGCCTTCCTCTGTGGATTCTTCAGCAGTTCCTGTCGCTTGGGTAATTAATCGTTCTAAGTCATCCCCGACGGGTTTGGCGGCAGTTTCTGAAATAAGTTCGTAGGTGTCGCCCTTTTCTAGCCAGACTTGCCAGGGACTGGGATAGCAGCGAAAGACAGCATATCCTTCTTTCGGTTGGATGTGGTAGCAGGTTTCAATGGTGGAGAGAAATCGTTCCCTAAGTTGTCTTCCGGCTAAACCAATGCCAATAATGGCGACATTTTCCAACTTCGGCAGGAGGATCACCGTGGGGCGATCGCCCGCTTGTTCGCACATTTTCTCTAGGGTATTGACTTCCACCGCAGAAGGTTCCACAAAGAGAAATCCTTCGTCTTCCGGTTGGATTTGTCCCTTGGGTTCACTCAATCCGCGAATGATATAGGGCCTTTCTCCCCAATCTCGACGGGCTAAGGCAGCGGCCCCCGCATCGGGAAAGTACACTTTAAAGCGATCGCCAAACAAGTCCTCAAATATGGGGAGAAATTCTTCGGCGATCGGTTGAACTTTCAGTTCCGGGATCCCGATTTCGACTTGTACCAGCCGGTATCCATCCTCTAGGGCAGCTTTGGTGGCTATTTTTGCTTGGGCGATCGCCTCATCTAAATCTTTGGGTAGTTCAGGCATTAATCTCTCAATTATCAACGGGTTTATTTTTACGCTTGAAGGTTCGACAGAATCATCGGTTCTTCTGTCTCGGCAAGTCGGTACAGTAACGGGAAGACAAACCGGATTTGTTCACTCCGTTTCTGCGGGATTTGCCCTCAAATTAGGCCAAAACCCCGGGTTCTTGTCCCGGGAATCTCATCCTGTACCGATGCCCTAGTCTCTCTCATTGTAAATCGAATGGGGTTGGATTCTCGGTCTAATCCTGTGCCTTCCTTTCCGTCCTTCCCATTCCACCCCTGGTTTTACCACGGGCGATCGCAGGAGGCTTGTTTTGGAATGCAAGCCGCTTGCTCGCTAGGATTGAAGTGAATAAGATGCTCGTATCCTCATCAATTGAACAGCCGGACTTATAACAACAGTCCAGCGATACAAGCGGTCATAAAACAGGCGATGGAACCGGCGAACATTGCCCTAACTCCTAAGCGGGCTAAATCCCCTTGGCGATTGGGGGCGATCGCGCTGATGCCACCAATTTGAATGGCGATCGAACCCAAGTTAGAAAAGCCACATAAGGCATAAGTTGCAATCACCACCGCACGGGGAGAAATTGCCTGATTTTCAATCAATTGTTTTAAATCCAAATAGGCAATAAACTCATTCAAAATTGTCTTTTTCCCCAACAGCATTGCTACCGCTTCCAAATCAGCCCAAGGAACTCCCATCAACCAAGCAATGGGGGCCATTAAATAGGATAAAATCAACTCAAAAGACAGGGAAGGAAATCCCACCCAACTGCCCATCCAGCCCAATCCCGCATTTAACAAGGCGACCAATCCTAAAAAAGCAATCAACATCGCTGCTACATTTAAGGCTAATTTTAACCCTTCAATGGCTCCGGACGTTATGGCATCAATGGCATTGACATAAGGACTTTCGCGGTTGATTTCGATGTGACCGGCGGTGGAAGATTTTTCAGTTTCCGGATACAATAACTTAGAAACGGCCAAAGAGGCCGGTGCAGACATCACCGAAGCGGATAACAAATGTTCCACCGGAATTCCGAAAGAAATATAGGCGGCTAATACCCCTCCAGCAATGGTGGCAAATCCTCCGGTCATCACCGCATGAAGTTCGGAATTTGTCATGTCAGCAAGATAGGGTTTAATCAGCAGCGGGGCTTCCACTTGTCCTACAAAAATATTCGCCGCAGAAGAGAGGGATTCGGCACCAGAAGTTTTCATGGTTCGCATCATCACCCAAGCAATACCCTGGACAACCCGCTGTAAAATTCCGTAGTGATAAAGGAGGGTAATGCAGGCGGAAAAAAAGATGATAGTAGGTAAAATTTTAAAGGCAAAAAAATGTTCTTTGAAGTTTTCGCCAAAGACAAAAACCGCTCCGACATCGGCAAAATTCAGAAAATCATTGACGCGATCGCCTAAAAACTTAAAGAGGGCGAAACCCGGTGTTGTCCTGAGAATAAACAGCGCAAAGAACAGTTGCAACCCAATTCCCCAGAGGACCGTTCGCCACCGGATGGCTTGTCGGTTGACCGAAAACGCATAAGATATCCCGACAAATGTAATTAATCCCAACAGAGAAATTAAGCGTTCCATGAGCTTTCCCCCCAAAGCGCCAGAATAGTCAAATCATATCAAGTCCGTTGGACAAAAGCGATCGCCAGAAATCGTGATCCCCACAACCCTCCTTTAGAAAAAAAGGCCCTGGGTAGATTTTGTCAAGCGGTCTATTATAGAAATATTCTTTATCTCTTCACGAGTTAAGCCTATGAAGCGTCGAGAGTTTTTAAGCTGGGTTGGTGTCGGTGGGGTTGCCAGTTTTTTACCCCTGGCGATCGCTGCCTGTACCACCTCGGGCGAATCCAGAGCAGAAGTATCGACTACGCCAGGGAAATTTGAGGCAGTCGGAACAGTCGCTCAATTAGAGGCTGAGGGTCAAATTCTGAATGAAAATTTTAAAAATGGAGCCATTTCTGTAACGCGCAATCCAGAAGATTCTGAACTCCTTTATGCCGTAAATCCGACTTGTACTCATCAAGGCTGTCTGGTAGATTGGAACGGTGGAGAACGTAAGTACATCTGTCCTTGTCATGGGACCGAATATTCTCCTGATGGCACGCTTCTCAAAGGTCCTGCTGAAGAAAATCTCCCGCCCTATTTAGTCAAAATAGAAGGAGATCAGGTGTTAGTCCAAGCGATTTAAACCCTAAGTCTACGCCAACTTCAACACTGATTCATTGCCATCAAGATCGCCGAAGTGGCGATCGCCCTGCCTAAAAATTTTCGATTGATTCATCCCGACTTTGTACATGAGGATCCGTATAGCGTCCATGCCTACCCAATGAGTTAGGAGAACAGGGATGCACCTCCAGTTTTTAGGCAGGGTTAGCCTATTTTTATTCTTTTTTTCGCTACCGGCCCTCATGCAACCATTAGATCCAGCCGGTTGTTCCAACGCGAGTCCGAATCAATCCATTCCCTATTCGGCCCGGGACAAACTCGCTGAATCTATCCTGAATGCCGCTAAAAATAGTTCCAAAACTACCCAAGCGGCCCTGTTTGTACTCCCACACCAACTCCAGGGCGATCGCCGGGATGCCACGGATTTAAGTGTGATCTCCATTCCCCACTTCCATAAGGCTACTTGTCGCCCGTAATCTCCAAGGGCGCAGGTTTTGCGCCCTTGATACTGCAAATTTTCCGGTAACGGCGGCGATCGCATTCTTATCCCCACTAAGCCAGCCGTCTCAAATTAGTAGTAACAACTTAAGTGAGCAAGATGCTCACACGATAAGGGTTTCAACCTTGCACCCCTTCCCCAAGCTCTGGAGGACTGCTCTAGACTTCTAACTCTTATGATAATCTGACAGCAGATATCCACCTATCCCCATCTTTCTGTTCGGTGGATGGATCACAGATAGCTCAAACCCTTGAAAAGGGAAAATAGTTCACCCCTCAGTTCTGTCTCGCTAAAGTAGGACGACTTGATTTTATGAAGATTTTGGATCGCCAAGGCCGCTTATTTGGCAAAATCAGCATTCTTGACCTGGGTGCTGCCTTGGTCATTCTCCTGGTAATCATCGGCATCTTTTTCTTTCCCGGTACTTCCGGTTCTGTTGCCCAAATTGGTGGGGTAACCACGAAACCTGTTGAGGTTGACTTGATCGTTCGGGGACTGAGTGTGCGGGACCCGGAAGCCCTACTTCGGGAATTTCAAGAAAAGGGCAAAACGAATGTGATTATCCGCAATCAGCCTTATGGTCAAGTTGACGTCAAATCCGTAGAACTTCTCACCCGAACCCTAGCCGTTCCCCAACCCGATGGTTCTGTTAAGGCATTACCCGACCCTAGGCAAGAAGAATCATTTAGCGCTAATTTGCTGATGACCTTGAAGGGAAATGCCAAAATTACTGAGGATGGTCCAGTTCTCGGCAATAGCAAAGTCAAAATCGGCACGCCGATGGAACTGGAAGGCACTACTTATAACTTTAATGCCAGTGTAATTGACGTGCGGATTCCCTAAGCTGCGATCGCCTCAATTTTAGAAGCGTTTCCAAATGTAATGCCTTGTCCTGAGAGTCAAGAAAAGAAAACCGGGTTTCTTCATCCCATTTTTGGCAATCTGTCAAAAATCTGGGCAAGAAACCCGGTTTCTTAATTTGGGGATCTCAAACTGATGTCTTAAGTCCGGGCAAATTCTGGCGATCGCTCAGTGAGTTCCAGCAAAAATCTACGGATTAGACCAATAGTGACCGCAGGAACTTCCAATTGGGGCGTTAATCCCACGGTTTCAAGCTGGATGAACTGCCGAATCGCCGACGGGTTGAGACTGGCGAGACGCTTGCCGAGTTCGGGTCCAGTAAATTGGGACTCGCGTCCCCAAATAAAGGCGGTGGGAGTGGTCAGTTGGGGGATATCCCGGGATAAATCAAAGCAGAGGTCCCCGCGTACGAAGGACAGGGCCGCATATTCCCCATTGGGTTCTAGGGCCGACTGTAGGTACGCTTGAACGATTTCTGGATAAATTAAGTCCGGATTGGCAAATTGTCGGCTTTGCAGGAAACCGCGAATTCCAGGTTCTGTGGCAATTCCCGTCCGATACAACAGTTGGTCTAGGATGGGAGTTTTCACCAGTTGGGCGAAAAAGCTGCTACTGTAATTTTCCCCAAAGTCGGAGAGTCCCGAGGGGGTGGTTAAAATTAAGCTTTTGAAGAATTCGGGATGGGCGATCGCCACTCGAATGGTGAAGGCAGCCGTCAGGGAAGAGGCGATCGCTACCACAGGTTCAGGACAAGTCTCTTCGATAAACTGGGTGAGGGTACTCAGATAGTCTTCAATTTGATAATTGCGTTCAGGATGTTCCGAACGTCCCCATCCGATTAAATCTGGGGCGAGAATCCGGTAGTCTCGGGCAAATGCGGGATAGACTTTCGACCACTCATAAGCAGAAGACCCCCCACCAAATCCGTGCAGGAAGAGTAAGGTCGGTTGGGTGGGGCGATCGCCCCTTTCCGAGGGTCCACCCTGCCAAAACTCTGGGCGATTCGTATAGTAAACCATGCGACCCAGGGAGGTCACAATTGAACCCTGGTCAAAACCGGGGGGTATAAACATCAATTTACCTCCTGATATCAAAATGATGATTCTTTCATTGGGACTCTACAATCTCCACCGTTCCGAGGCGATCGAGCTTTACACTCTCAGGCCCTCTCTCCTGAGCCATCTTTCGGAAAACGGGTTGCCAATGCAAAGGATTTATCAAGCCTAATCTAATTTTATAAAGTTTCCATAAAGTTCCGGATCCGCTTAAATCCGGCTATAGCCGGTTAAAACGCCTCTGCTGAAAGGATTTGGGAGGCGTTTTAGGTCTCGATATAATTTTCCCAGGGTACTGTTAAAATCGCCGCGATCAGACATAATTTACAGTGTGGGGTGTCACCCCTCATGCTTGCTCGGGACTGTCGGTAACCCAATCTGATGACCGATGACTGGATGGGGCTATCCAGTCAAGCCGGATATAGGGTGTGGTTTTGGCTCATGCGATCGGTTTGGGAAATAGGGGTTAATTTTTCCCGAAAGAATATTTCTGGGGTGAACATCTTTACCAACCGGGGAAAACCCCCGGTGGCAACTCAACAGGTGATGGAGTCCCTTGTGGAGTGATGCAAGGGCGTTATTGCCGGGATATGACCGAATGGGGTGCGACGATCGCCCCCGTTGAGTTCAAACACTTAAGGGTGGGTTCATCTGAATTAGCCAGAAGTAACTTTAATAGGGACCGATCATGATGATGCGTCAACGTGCAGTAATGGTAGAGCAATTTAATTCCGATAGCCGTGATTTCCCCAAAAAGCGGAATCTGGACTCGGTGATCAAGTTTAATCAAGTTCCCACCTTAGCCTCCTTTGCCGATAATTTAGCCGCTGAAACTGTCGAGTTAAGTCTAGTTGAACCGGAACTCGGGCCGATCATTTTAGATTTAGAAACCTTAAACTGTTTTGAAGTCGTAGAACGTCAATTTGAGAATCAAGGTGTCATTTTCAGCAATGCGATCGCGCTGGCCCCTTCTAATCCAGCTTTTCCCAGCAAATCAGGGCGCATTGTCATCATGGGTGCACCCAAAAGCGGGGCGATCGAAGTCACCTTTCTCCAACCCGTTCACCTTGTCAATAGCCTCGTAACCAGTTCCCGGCGCACTGTTCTTTGTGCATACAATGAACAAGGCGAACAAATAGCCGAAGTTGAAACCCTAGGACCCAATTTAGCTGGTTCCCCCTCTTTAATCCCTCCCAATACTGAACTCATTCTCAATGTTCCAAACATTCATCGAGTCACGTTTTATGCCTTTGATGGTCATCTTACCTTAGCGGAGTTTTCCTTTGCTATTTAGTCAGGAAAATTCTATAAACTTCAGTTCTTTAGCGCCTTTTATTCTCATATATAGTAAGGTTCTCAACCTGAATGAAAGGCGCTAATATAACAGAAAAACTTGCAGCAACCAAAACCAAAAACTTAGCGGGCAGTGCTGGATATTTTAATTCCTGAATTTATTTGGTTCTAACTATTTTTTAAAACTTTAATTAATTCATATTGTATCTTGTAGATTTAGATTATCCTATAATACAAAACCCGGTTGCAAAAAGGGGAAAAATGAGATATTTGTCCCTAAAAAAGTGTACAAATCCGACAATTCAATATCTTAATCAACTTTTTACGCGTTCCCAGGCTCTGCCTCATCATCCTCCAATCAGAGGCTCTACCCCCTTCTTTTCCTCCATCCGATTAAATAGGCAACCGATTCCCCCATCCCCCCAATGTCATCAATCTGGCGAATCTCTATCCAAAGATATTCCCAGAAACGCCGTATGAGCGTAAACTATATCCATCTTGTTTCTGTGACTCAGACGAAATAGGTAAAATAACGTGGCAAAGGGGTTATCGCAGTGGCAACAATGGGTCAACGAGTTATGGAGGGCGTCCCCTCTACTGAAGCAGGGCTTTGTTGACAAAACTGGCTCACCGATGCGAATCCGCTTAAGCGGCACTTGGCTGTTCGGGGGGACAGTGACGATCGCCTTGCTGATTTGGAACTGGAAACTCTTAGTCGCAACAGGGGCCGGGGTCCTGGTCATGTTGGCGACTTACATGATCCAGGGATGGAATTGGCATCAGGTGCGATCGCGCTTGAATCAGTCTCTTGGCGGTGCAAACCGTCAGGTGGCGATCGCCGTGGGGACCGGAGGACTTGCTACCCTGGGAAGTTACATGGCAGTCTCGATTTGGCTGGAATCCCCCAGTCCCTGGTTAGCAACCGCAGCGATCGCCCAGGGAATCATGACTTTCGCAACTTTAATTTTACTCCTCTGGCAAGGGCTAAATCATCAAGTGAGTTCTGAGGCAACTCATCTGAATGCCAGGGTGATGAATTTGACCGATTCAGACCCCCTCAAGCGTCTGATTGCGGTTCGCCAAATTACTAAATCTCTACCCATGACCCCCCTTGCGGAACGACGGGCGATCGCTGACTATTTTCGCCTGATGTTGTCTCGGGAAACTGAATCTCTGGTTCGCGATGCAGTTCTCGATGGACTCCAAGCGATCGAACCGGGTAAACAGCTTGGGGTAGGAATGGAACCTCTAGCAGTTCCTCCCTTGAAAAAGCGCACGCCGGTTAAAGTACGCCCTCGGGTTTATGAATATGAGGAATAGGGCGATCGGGGTTTTTCTGGCTGGGGGGAACGACTCAAGTCGTTACGACAAACTAAAGCGATGAGGCGGGAATTTGAACCCCCGCCGGTTGTCGCTATTCCAAACCGCATTAATGGTCGATCGCCAGCACTTGGATAGGGTCACCGGGTGCAAGGGTGGCAATTCCGACAGGAATCACCGCTAAGGCAGTGGTTTGGGCGAGATTAATCAAATTTCCTGAACTGTGACTGCCACCGGCTAATTCAAATTGGTAAGTGCCATCAATGCAGTGGATTTTCCCCCATAAATAGATTTCTCGGGGTCCTCCTCCGCGTAATTCTTGCTGCGATCGCGCCGTTAAAAACTGGGGTTCCCATCCCTGCTTCCACCCCGAGAACTTCCGCATCGCCGGTTGTACGAAGCGCCAGAAGGTGACTAAGGCGGAAACTGGATTTCCTGGCAAACCAAAATAGAGGACAGAAGAGGTGGAATCTTTCCGAGGAAAACTGGCAACGGTTAAGGGTTTCCCGGGTTTAATCGCTACTGCTTTGATGTGGATTTTGCCGCTTAATTGGCTCAGAATTTGTTCAACATAATCATAGTCGCCCACGGAGACGCCGCCTGTAGAGAGGACCATATCGGCAGTTGCTAACGCTTTGGCGATCGCCTGTTGCAGGGCCTCGGGTTGATCGCCCACAATTCCCATCAGCAAGGGTTCCCCCCCGGCGGCAGTGACGGCAGCGGCTAAAGCATATTGATTAGAGTCTACCAGTTGTCCGGGTTGTAAAGGTTGGCCCGGAGCAACTAACTCATCCCCCGTGGATAAGATAGCGACTTTACAACGGCGGTACACTGGCACTTGGGTAATTTGTGCTGTGGCAAGAATGGCAATATCTGGCGCACTCAGGACGATTCCGGGGGATAACAGGGGAGTTCCAGATTGGTAAAAGGAACCTTGATAACGCACCCATTCTCCCCGTTGCGAGGGGGCGGATAAGATTGCCACGCGATCGCCTTGGCGTTGGGTTTCTTCCTGAATTGTCACCGTATCCGCACCCGGTGGCATCATGGACCCGGTGAAAATTCGGGCCGCTTGTCCCTTATCAATCGTTTTTTGAGGGGGTTTCCCGGCAGGAATTTCTTCGATGATTTCCAATTGGACGGGGCGATCGCTACGAACTTCGGCGACATCTTCATAACGCACTGCATATCCATCCATCGCAGAGTTATCCCAATGGGGAAAATCTAAGCTTCCCTCCACGGATTCTGCCAAAACTCGCCCCCGGGCGGATAACAACTCGACCTGTTCGTGATCCTCAAGCGGATCCATTGGTTGCACTAACCCTAAGATGACTTCTTCTGCTTGTTTAACCGGCAACATGGACAATCAATCACCCCTTCAAACGGATGAAGTCAGTTTATCGGGTTTGGGTACTCCATGCCTGCCCAAGTCAGGGTCAGGGAAACCTGAATTAAGAATTAATAGTTAATCATTAATCATCTTTAATTCTTTAACGTTTTAATTCTCAATTCCGCTGTTTCACTCAGGCCGTCTTACTCTGGTTGGATCGGCGGTTCTCCGATCCCTAGCTCTTTTTTAGATTTTTTAAGCTGTTTCCAGAGTCCCTTAATGTCTTCGTAGGCTTGATCCGGGGAGATTTTGCCGCCGGTTTCCAAACCACAGATGTAGTTCACTTTTTGAGCAAATTCCTGTAAATTTGCATCAAAGGCTAAGTTTTCAGGTGAAAACTTACCATAGTATCGACTGCGCGGATAGAGAAAATCCGATTTGTCTGTCATAGCTTCCTCCGGAATCAACAATTAGCAGCTTTGACCCAAGCGGATCCAGGTGGGTGTTTTTCTGGGCCGTTGGTGAGGGGTTATCTGGGGAGGGAGGTCTAAACCTCTGACCCCCATTTAACCTGCTTATTTTTTAAGTTACATCCTTTAACCTATTCTTAATCTTAGAAAAACTCAACGTCATTTCTCCATCCTGCTCTCTCAGAAATTAGAGAATGCTACGGTAGCACCCTCCTCTCAGGGGCTTCAACCAGAAATCTTCCGATGAAATCTCCCCATAGGGATCTACCCTAGAGAGGAAACTTCTTGCATCATTTTAATGAATGAGGAGCGTTTGTCGGGGTGAGTGACCCCGTGAGGGAGTTTCCTGAATTCTGCAAGAGGGGTAGTCAAGGGAGGAACCAGGTATGGAAAGCAATGCTGATTTAGTGTCAGGGGAAAATTTATCGGGAGGAGAGACTGGGGGCGATCGCCTCTCATCCTCACTCAGCGACAGTCAGTATCAACAAAAGATGCAGCGGCGCAAAGAGGTCCAAGAACAACGGGTGGCCCTTGCTTCGGTTGAGAAGGGATTAATCGTGGTGAATACCGGAAATGGCAAGGGAAAAACTACGGCGGCGTTAGGGATGGTGTTGCGATCGCTCGGACATGGATTTCGGGTGGCGATCGTCCAGTTTATCAAAGGCGCTTGGGAACCCGCAGAAAAGGAAATTTTAAGCCACTTTAGCGATCGCCTGGAATTCCACGCAATGGGAGAAGGATTCACCTGGGAAACCCAGGACCGCGATCGGGACATTCAAAAAGCCCGTCAAGCTTGGGAAAAAGCTTTAAGTTTTATCACTAACCCCGACTATAAACTGGTCCTGCTTGATGAAATTAATGTCGCACTTAAGCTGGGTTATCTGCCTGTTGAGGAAGTCCTGGCGGGTTTAGAGCAAAAGCCCGAGGCGTCTCATGTCATCCTCACCGGCAGAGGCGCACCCGCACCCCTGATCGAACGTGCTGACTTAGTAACGGAAATGACTTTGATCAAGCATCCGTTTCGGGAACAAGGTGTTAAAGCCCAGCCCGGGATTGAATATTAATCCCAGGATCATCGAACTAAGCTGATTTTGACACCGCTCTTTGAACGTGAGCGCCTGTAGGTACAGTTGAGTTCCCGTAATGACACCCCATCGGGTGTCAGTTTTTTTGCTTCCCCAGGATTATTGGGGCCAAACTTTTTCTTGATAATTTTCTTTACAAACATTCAAAATCCGCTGATCATTCTCGCTAACTGTAGAGATGGATTGTAATCCTTCTAAGCGAACGATATTATCTCGGGCAGGATTTTGGGCCGAGGCGATCGGAGAATGTTCAATTCCCACTGCGTAAGAATACTCAGCATTCTCGTAGGTATCCACAATCGTCAGGGCTAACTGTTGCGGTTCCACCGTACCATATAAGCAATCAAACGACGAACTGGGCATATAAAATGCACCAATCAGTTGAGTAGAACGGACTTCAAAAACGAGATAGGCTCGTCCCAGTTGGTTCGGTTCAGAGGATTCTCCATAGAGATAAACCCCATCGGGTAAATTGTGGGTTCTCGTCACCGTTGCCGCATCTGCAACCCAAGCAGCAGAAGGACCGGATTGCGCGGTCACCGCTACCGGATTGGCGAGGGCAGCTAGGTTTCCCCCGCCTAAGATAGAGTAAGCTGTAGCCACTAACGTACAGACGCTGCCAGCAGCCCACTTATTCAATGCGGATAGGCATTGAGACCCTAGGGTTTGGGTCGCTGCATTCTGCTGAGTTTCTGAAAGAGTGGAGCAAAAAAATTTATTAAGCACCCTACATTTCCCCCTAAATACTTAAATTTTAAATCAGTGATTTTTTTTGAGAAAAGAGAAAGAATTGATATTTCTTACTGAGTAGATCCAGCACCACATTCCTGGATTACCGAATTTGTTTATAATTGTTTACAATCTTCGGAAGTGCCTTAATTCCCATACTAAACAGGCATCTGGCGAGTGACTATCCCTCTGTAGGAAGAAGAGTCATTCTAAACTGGGTGAAATCGTCGTAACCGATTGATTCCACAGTTCTAATTGAGTTAGGATTGCCAAATCACGACAAAAATGCCGGGTTTGACCGTTCTAAATACAGCGGTGAAATTGAGGAGTGAGAAGCAAAGTTATAAGAATCAGTGTAGACCGGATCGAGTCACGAGTCCAGAATTTACAGCAAAGCGATCGCAAAACTTAACAGATGCTGGCGATCGGGCGTTTGCTCAGGAGTGTTATCCCCTCGGCGATTCAGTTGGCAACCTTTATGGGGGAAATGGCCCCTAGTGTAGCGGGATGAGATTCAAGCGATCGGACAAAAAACCGAATTTCTCCACCCGATTGCTTGCTAATGATCAGCCTTTTGGTGAAGAAACTCGGTTTCTAACCCATGAATTACTCTCAGACTAAGGCTGGGTACTGTATTAAAATTACAGGCACAAGAAACCCGGTTGGTCTTCCCAAGGGAGTACCGACGCTCTCATAAAGGCGCTTAGTCTGGCATCGGAATAAGAAGGATCCTAAAGAGATTAGGCTTGGAAATTCTCTCACGCGCCCTTTTTTAAAACCCTAAATCCAATTTAGCTGATTCGGCAGCGGTTAATAGTAAATCGGTTTCCATGCCTTCCCAATCCATATCGCCGACTTCTTGATAGAATTTGGCATCATACGCACGAGTTTGGACGACGACGGGCATGGGAACGGCATGACCTAAAACGAGGGCTTGTTGCTTAGAATCTAGCTTGGAGAGAACGGATTTGAGATTTTGTCCCCCAGAAACGCCGGTGAAAATGGCATCAATGTCTTTTTCATCATTGAGTAAGGCGGTGATGCGGGTGCCGATTTGGGACATGACTTCGTTATCAATTCCCGAGGGCCGTTGATCGACTACGAGGAGGGTGACAAAGTATTTCCGCATTTCTCGGGCGATCGTGCCAAAGATGGTTTGGCGAACGGTGGCGCTATCTAGGAAACGGTGCGCTTCTTCGATGGTAATTACCAATTGTCTCGGGCGATCGCTGGGGTTTTTGGTTTGTAAAAATATCTCGGATTTTTCTACATAAGCCCGATGAATCCGCCGACTCAGAACATTGGTTACCAACATATAAGAGAGCATATTGGATTGTGACCCAAACTCAATGACTAAATGTTTACCGGCATTCAGTTTGTCCAAAATCTGCTTGACGTAATTTTGGGGACAGCTATTCCGGATATATTTGAGTTCATCCAACAGTCCGAGTTTGCGCTGTAATGCCATGATGGAGGCTTTATTCCCGCGCTTTTCATCGCAAAACATTTGGATGTCTTCATTACTCATAGCTAACAGTTGAGTAATCCAAGTCGTGCCAAATTCATTGCGCAGAATAATCGCATTTTCGATACTGGCTTCGGAGAGGTTTAACTCCCGTGAGACTAAGCGGATATCTTCGACTTCGATTTGGTCATAAGCGAGATACAATTCTTGAGCATCACGAACGCCGCGTCTACGGGTGGATTCGGGGTCAAGGGTATAAACTTCAACTTCGTTGGGGAAGAGTTGCCGTAAGCCTTTGACGGTACTAAATTTTTTACCTTCTGTTGCAGCTTCCCAACCATATTCGGAGTGCATATCAAAGATAAGATTCACGGCGGCTTGTTTGCGGATGATGCCGGAGAGGAGGAGGCGAGTGAGGAAGGATTTGCCGGTTCCAGATTTCCCAAACACGCCGTTACTGCGTTCGACGAAGCGATCGAGGTCGATACAAACGGGAACCTCCATATCCAGGGGTTGACCGATCGCAAAGTTGCGGCGATGGGGGTCGTCTTCCCAACCAAAGACGAGGCGAAAATCCCTCTCGCTGGCGTCATGAACTTGGGAGAAGTGACTAGGAATGGTTTTAACCGGCCTTAATTGCATTTCTCCCGTGGTATTAGCTTGGTAAGAGGCCAATCCGTTGGTTTTGAGTCCGTTATTTGCTGAGGTTTTCAATAGAGAATTCGGACTCCATCCCCCTTCATCGGTATCCGGAGTGAGCATTAACATGGGGGAGAGTTCGATTTTTCCATAAGTGCTGCTGCCTGCGAGCACTTCTTGCATGAAAGTATCTTCCGGGTGGGGAGGATTCATGGAAATGCGGTCGTTGGTGGTTCCTAAACAGACATCGGTGAGTAAACAGAAGAAATGCGATCGCGCACCTCGAACCACTAAAAATTTTCCGACCCGCATCTCTTCGACGGAGACATCGGGATGTAATTTGACTTCTAAACCTTTACTCAGAGAACCTTGGATAACAGAACCTAATGGGCGATCGGAATTCATAAGGCAATTTTTATAAAGGGAAAGGAAAAGGAAATGCTGCTATTTCAACACCTTGATGAAAAATTCTACATGATTTAGTCTCGTCAAGGTTATTTTCCGGTTCATCCTTTAGAAAAAATAGCACAGAATTCATGCAGCCTCCGTTAAAAAGCCACAAAAAAAGTATGTATGCTTTGAGCGCATACATACTTTTTTGACGGGAGTGATCGCTTATTCTATTTCAATGGAGGTGGGTTTTTGACCTGTACCAATAGGAGTAGTCGCGGTGTAGGGTAAGGGTTTGCGGAATTCGGTGTAAAGGCGATCGCGCCAGGTGAAAAAGGGTTCATACAGGGGATTGTCCGCAATTCCAATCACGCCTTTACCCCGCAATTTTTCGGGAATATTCAGATAGGGTCCGGCAGGGAATTTGAGCAGGATGGATAATCCAGCTACGGCTAAATCGGCCAGGGTGGGCTGATTTCCGGTTAAATAGGGACGATCTTGCAAAATCAGGCAGAGGGCTTCTAAATCTTGCTTGATCGCGTCTTCAGCGGATTTTACCGCATCAGGGGAGGCCCCGAGACCGGACCCGAGGGTTCTAAGAAGGTCCGACGGGACCGCTTCAATCAGATTTTTGAGGAAATCTGGGGTACTCGGTGGCAGCAATGCACTGCGGAAACTTTGATCCTGACTGATTCCCTGAAATAGGACGACTCGGCTTTTGGTCCCGATAGATTCATCTGCCCATTCTTCCATCATCAGGCACAATCCGCGTTGAGTGGGATCGGTGGGAAGAATGGGGCGATCGGGGTATTTTTGGTCTAAATATTTGGCGATTTTAGTTGAATCGGCAATTACCGTACTCCCATCTTTGAGAATGGGGACTTGGGATTGCCCGGAAAGTTGGTACACTTCGATCTGTCCAACTCCGGGAGTGACTTCCACTTTGCGGTACTCTAATCCTTTGTAATCCAGGATGAGTCTGACTTTTTCGCTGTATTGCGACAGTTCAAATTGATATAACTCTAGCATGAGACGGTCCTCTGGCTGTTTTGTTGTCCCTCTCAAGTGTATTAAAAATTTTACAATACTTCATGAAGTTTTTTGAGGGAGGGCTACAAAAGGAGATGGGGTGGCGATCGAACCTTAACAATTCGGGCGTTTTAAGGGAACTCTCTCTTGAGATAGATGACAGAGACTGATCGCCGTTTATTTGCCTTTCTATTACCTACACCTCCGGTCCCCTCCCCTTGCCAAGGGGAGGGTTAGGGTGGGGTCCACGCGCAAGTGCAAGCGCACTTGCGCGGTCAATGGGTGGGTGGAGAATCCTCGTGAGGTGGCGATCGCACCTCACGAAGAAGAGGTTTCCCAGTCTCCAGACAGGGGATTAAGCCCGAAAGAGTGTGTGAGGTGGCGATCGTCACCTCACGGGAACCCCACCCTAACCCTCCCCTTGGCAAGGGGAGGGGACCGGAGGTACAGTTAAATGTGAGAAAAATTCCCCTGAACATAAAAAACCTACTTTTGTAAGTTCCCCTGACGAGGGGGTGTAATTCCCCAGCGATCAAGGAGTTCGTCGATGGTTCGCAAGGTGGCAAAATCGCGATCGCTTAACGATGAATTCTCTCCCCTAACTGTATCGGTACTTGTATCTGGCGGCGATTCCAAAAAATTAAATGCTTGCCGAAACGCGTGCGGACCGATATTCAGAGGCGAGTCTAAGTGACAGGGAACAATTCGTTCAAACTGCCACCGCGCAACGGTATCAGCCCAAGTGAGAGTTTCTTTGGGGGCGCGGTTGAGAATCAAGGTTTGGAGGATCGGTGCGACAAACAGTCTGCCATCGCCGCGCAGGAGGTCAAAGGATGGTTTCCAGTCCGGTTGCCAGTCGAACGGGAAGATGCCAAAATAGGCTTTTTTAGAGCGATCGCTGACCTTTCGTGCCAGTTGAAACGCTTGTCGGAGTTTCAGAGTATTTAATGTGCTAGGGCTAAAATAAAAGGCAAACAAACAGATACGCTGCCATCCTTGGCGACGATTAGCGGGCGTGTCTTCTCGGACATCCGCCGCATTATCCCGCGCATGAAACAGCAGGGGATAAGGGTCAAGTTGCACGACTGCCGGGGGGTCTTCGGGGATAGATAGCACAGTATCCGTGACTAACAGCGATCGCGATGATCGATGGAAAAACGCCACTTCCCCAAATCGTCCCAATCCTAAATCAATCGGACCCAAAATTTCATAATCAAACTCATCGGCAAAGGGAACTTTGCTACTATCCCGGGGTAAGACTTGGGTGCGTCGTTGCGGCAACCCTAGCCAACTCAAGGGCAAATTCAGGGGAAAACTCCACTGAGACGGCGCTACAAACACTTGCGCCAAGGGAAACCGCCGCGCAAACGGACCGACAAATACCTTATGTTCTAGCCCGGAAACCGTGGGGAGGATAATATATTTAACGGGACCATGTTGAGACTCTAATGCCTGAACTTGCCTCACACATTCTGGCGTTGGGGCGATCGGGGCATAAACCAATAATCCTCCCCGTTCCAATCGGACCACTGTCATGCGAATGGGAACCACTACATACAGAATGCCTTGAATCTGCTCAAAAGTCCAGAGGGTATCTTTGACCACTTCTTGACAGAGGGTGCGCCTTCTGCCATAGGGGTACAGAGGCATTGCTAACCAAAAGGGCCATGATAGGTCCTTGGGTTGCAGACTTGGACTCAGTGCTGAATCAGTTACGCTTTCCAATGTTTTCAGTGTTGTTATCCCTAGAGGTGGACTGGACCAGATGAGCAAGGCGATCGCCTATGATTGAGTTTACCAAACCTGCTGCAAAACTGGCTGTACCCAGGGAAAAACTCCACCGCCAGTAAGATGTTTGCACTCCAGACACTCTCTCCCTCAACGGAGTGGACAACGCGATATCATCACAATTTTAATGTTAAAATTGCCCCTTTAAGGCTGATTGCAAGAAGCCCGTCAAGACGATTTAATTTTTTTTTCAACGATGGCGATCGCTTGCTTTTTTTTGGGTAAACTACAACAGTAGAGCGCTCAACTCTCCTCGGTTGATATTCTCCACCCCCGACCCTCCTCTTGATGTCAATCCAGAACCTTTGGGTTGAAAATAGTAGACGGCGAGGGTTTTTGGCAGTGGGAAGCCGATCATAAAGAGGAGAATGGACGGTTTATCCAATGGGATTAAACTGCAATTTTTTATACTGCTTTTTTACTTGAAACGTTGAAGATAAAAGGAGACTCTTTCATACCCTCCTACGTTCCTACTCTCCTGTTATGACTAAATCTCTGAAAGCACCTCTGATTGGCATTAGCACTTATGGCAGAAACGGGGTCAGCGCTTTTTCCCTCGCGGCGACTTATGTGGATGCAGTTCGCGCCGCCGGTGGAATGCCGGTACTCCTGCCACCGGGAGAACCCAATCCCGCTGAAGTTTTGGAACGGATCGATGGGTTGATTTTATCTGGGGGTGGGGATATTGACCCGAGTGCCTATCAGGGTTCGTCTCATCCGAGTATTTATAATATTGACTCAGAACGGGATGAATTTGAACTCACATTAGCCCGGTTGTGCTTGGAAAAAGATCTGCCGTTTTTGGGGATTTGTCGTGGCATGGAGGTGGCGATCGTTGCCTGTGGGGGAACTTTGGTGACTCATGTTCCTGATGAGTATGGGATGGCGGTGCAACATCGGTTAGTCCCGGCACCGGGTCATCTGTATCCGGCAAAGCATTCGGTGAGAATTCTGTCCAGCAGTCGGTTAGGTGGGATTATTGGGAAAACTGAGATTGAGGTGGTATCCTGGCATCATCAAGCGGTGAGAAATTTAGCCCCGGGTTGGCGGGTGGTGGCAGAGTCGGTGGGGGATTATGTGATTGAGGCAGTAGAACATCAACATTGTTCCTTTGCGATCGCCGTCCAGTGGCATCCCGAATTGTCCCCCGAAGATATCGCTCATCAACGGATTTTTCAGGCGTTGGTGAAGGCAGCGGGAACTCGGAAAGTGGTGCCGATTCAGGATGCGATCGCTTAAAATTTCAAGTCCGGAAAACAGCAGAGGGATGAATTCTGATGAAATAACCGGACTTGATTCAGACAGGTTTCCCGTCCTGGATTACTACATTTCTTCCAATTCTCGACCCTTGGTTTCCTTGACCAACAGTAGCACAAAGAACAGAGAAATTGCCGCTGCGGTGGTATATAAACCGTAAGCAAAGCCCAATCCAATATCTTTAAGGACGGGAAAGGTTGTAGATACCCCAAAGTTAGCAATCCATTGTGCCGTAGCAGCGACGGATAGGGCTGATCCACGAATGCGATTGTTAAACATTTCTCCCAGTAATACCCAGGTGACGGGACCCCAAGAAAAGCCGAAGCAAAAGACGTATAAGTTAGCGGCTAAAAGTGCGATGATTCCGGCACTGTCTGTTAAAGCGGGATTACCGGCAGCATCCAGAGAGGCGTTTCCGAAGACGGCGGCGAGGGTTCCAAGGGTGAGCATCATGCCAATTGAACCGACAATCAGCAAGGGTTTTCGGCCAAATTTATCCACAAAAGCGATCGCCACCAAAGTCGTTACGATATTCGTGACACTGGTAATCACTGTAATCCACAGGGAATCCGCCTCGGAAAAGCCCACGGCTTGCCATAACACACTACTGTAATAGAAAATAACATTAATTCCCACCAATTGTTGCAGAACCGAAACCCCAATTCCGATCCAAACAATGGGAAGTAATCCACCCCTACCCCATAGATCCGATAACCGAGGTTTGTGGTCCTGAAATATAGTGTCTCGAATCTCCAAAATTTTCGCCGCCACATCCCCTCCGATCGCCTTTGCCAAAATCGGAGTTGCTTCGGCTTCTCGCCCTTGTGCGACTAAATATCGAGGAGATTCAGGAATTCTTAATGCTCCAATTCCGTAGAGGATAGCTGGGGGAATTTCAGTCCAAAACATCCACCGCCAAGCGGGTATTCCAAACCAGAACGGTGACATGGCAGAACCTGCTCCTACGGCAATAAAATAGTTACAGAGTAAAGCGACAAAAATGCCCGTAACGATCGCCAGTTGCTGGAGAGAACCCAGGCGTCCCCGCAAATGTGCCGGTGAGACTTCGGCTATATAAGCGGGAGCAATTACACTCGCTGTCCCCACTGCTACACCGCCGATTAATCGCCACATCATAAAATCGGCGATCGAGACGGCAATCCCTGACCCGATCGCACTAATTAAAAAGAAACCTGCTGCTACAATCATGGTTTTAACTCGACCGTAGCGATCGGCAATTTGCCCTGCAAAAAAAGCGCCTACAGCCGACCCCAGTAAGGCCGAAGAAACGGCTAGTCCTACTTGAAAACTATTCGCTTCAAATGAAATTCCTAATGCACTAACGGCACCATTAATCACTGCCGTATCAAACCCGAATAAAAATCCGCCTAAAGCCGCAACGAGTGCCAACATCAACACATAAGAAGTGCGCGCCTCATAAATCGTCGGGGTTTCATTGTCAGTTTGCATTTATTAACTACTCCATGAATTTTAAAGGTTGATTTTTTATGGTGGTTGGAAGCGGCTCAAACATCAGAGGCAGAACGGTATCTAACCCTGCGGATGTATCGCCTTCTAGCCGTAATTTTAACGCAAACGTTTCCTGGCGATCGCCTTCTATCCTTCTCCTCCCGAAGATAGATCGGATTCCTCTTTTTATTTCTATCCTCTCTCAGGCAGTTTGAGAAGCATCAGGCTTTGTTTTTGTAACTTTTATTAACATTTCTCAATACCTTGAAATGTTAATCACCGCCTATAATCTCTACCAAAAGATAGATTTAAATTAGCCTGAGTTGGGCATAAGCTGTTATCGATTTATAAAGATTGGCAATTATTACAGGGCCTCAGACGTCAGCTAGAGACGGGTTTCATTCAGCAGAACAGAGCCTTGACTCAACAAACTAGGAATCAAGCACAAGAGAGGTTAGAAACCGGGGGATTTCACAAAATGGGTAGCATTTACCCGCAAATCTAGGCAAAAACTCCGGTTTCTTGTGCTATCTGAGGAATCCTGCACGGAAAACTATAGCGCTCGCAATCCCAACCGTTAAACAATAAACTGATGGAAACAAAATCTTTATCTTCCCTACCCTCCAACCCAAATTTAGTAGAAATTTGGGAAGCTCATCAAGCGGCTGAATTTTTCCATCATGATGTGAAAGCCGCCCTAGAAACCATGACTGAAGATGCTTATGTTAATCTGGTTCCCCTTTCTGCGATCGCCTCGGGAAAAGCAGAAATTGAAAACTTTTATGCCAACTACTTCATTGGTAAACTACCCCCAGATACTCAGGCACAATTAATTTCTCGAACCGTGGGAGAAAACCAAATTGTAGATGAACAAAGCTTTTCTTTTACTCATTCCCAGGATATCTTTGTTCTGCCTAATATTCCCATTACTCACAAAAAAGTTGAAATGCTCATTGTCATTGTGGTAGGATTTCGGGAGGGCAAAATAGCCTATGAAAGATTGTATTGGGATCGCGCTTCTTTACTAGAACAAGTGGGCTGGCTGTCTAAATCCTATATTCCCGCTTTTAAGTTAAAGTAGGAAAATCTTACCCGTTCAAAAGGACGCGGTATTGCCGCGTCCCTTGGGTGAATTAATTGGATCGCTGTTGGGCTTGAGTGAGATTATATTGGGCTGGGGCGTAATTGGGGGAGATCTCGATCGCCCGTTGGAATTGCGCGATCGCCTCTGCAATGTTGCCTTGTTGTTGCAGGGTTAGCCCCAATCCATTATAGGCTAAAGTATGCGCACTGGCTGGATTTGCGGGCCGATCGGGGAGGGCTAACGCACGGCGATAAGTAGCAATCGCTTCATCTAGGTTGCCCTGTTCGCGATATACTCCAGCTAACCCATTATACGCGGTAGCCAGATTCGGTGAGATAGCGATCGCCCGTTCATAAGCAGTAATCGCTTCGTCTAACTTATTCTGCCGTCGCAACATCACGCCTAAATTATTATGCACTTCGGCGAGATTGGGATTGAGATCTAATGCTTGCCGATAGGCGGCGATCGCCTCATCCACTTTATCCTGACGGGCGAAAGCTAACCCTAAATTCAGATGTGCCTCGGCATCATTCCCATTGAGTCCGATCGCCGTCTGATACGCAGCGATTGCCTCGTCTAACTTATTCTGCCGAACCAGCAAATTCGCAATTTTGATGTGCGCTTCCGCATCATTCGGATTAAGTGCGACTGCCCGACGATACGCTGCAACTGCCTCATCCCCTCGCTTCATTGCAGTTAAGGCAACCCCTAGATTAAAATAGGTCTGCGCTTGATCCGGATTGAGGCGTAATGCTTGCTGATAGGCAGCGATCGCCTCTTCGGGTTTTTGGCGATCGGTGAGGGCATTTCCCAAATTATTATACGCACTGGCATTATTCGGGTCCAATGCCAAGGCTTGTCGATAGGCGGCGATCGCCTCATCTACCTTATCCTGATAAAATAAGGATAACCCTAACCAAATATGAGCCCCTGAATTATTGGCATCCATCGTCACAACCTGACGCCAAATCTGTTCCGCTTGGGCATAATTTCCCGCCGTAAAAGCAGTATTACCCTGTTGCGAGAGTTCTTCAATAGATTGTCCAACGGCTAACTGAGGTGTTATCATCACAGACAACGCTAACACCCATCCCATTAATTTAGGTGACCTCACGATCTCCCTCCCTTCTTTAGTCTGAACAACTGGGTTTTCCTGGGTTCGTTTCACGATTGAATCAGTTGTGAATTCGTTTCCCCGTAACCATGACGTTTATAATCCTATTTGTTCGCCCGGTCCAAATGTACTCCTTTTCCCGTTCCTGTCTTCGGGAAAAACAATCCTAGCTTATCGCAACTGAGATCCCCTTTCTAAGGGTAGTATTGTGGGAATTGTTTTTTGAATTCAGCATATAGCAGTCCTAAATGATTTATAACATATTCTTCTCCGTTCTCCCGTTCTGGGAGAGTGGTTGGGGGTGAGGGTCTTCCACAACTGATTTAGGATTGCTATATCCGGAGAGTCTTGATCTCCAAGGGATAAAAAACCGGGTTTCTGCCCCAGATTTAGCACGAATTAGTCCCAATTTTCCCAAGAAATCCGGTTTCTAAAGAGGACAACCGCTTTAAGCGCACTTCCGGTTCCCTCCCCTTAGCAAGGGGAGGGTTAGGGTGGGGTCCAATCCCCGGGACTACAAAAGGTTTAATCCTTTTTTTGCGGAATGGGTAGACCCCTCCCCTTGGCAAGGGGAGGGCTATGAGAACCCACTCTTGTAAGGGGGGGGAGAGGTCCTCTGGAACATCCCCGGGCAGGATTCCTGACTCTAAAGCGTTATCGGACTCCGGCGATCGCAGCTTTTAAGAGACTTTCAAACAATTTCATGCCATCGGTATCCCCTAACATGGGATCGGATGCCCGTTCAGGATGGGGCATCATGCCGAGAACATTCCCTTGGGAATTGCAGATCCCGGCAATCTGGTTTAAGGACCCATTGGGATTACTTTCGGGGTTACTTTCCCCTTGGGGACTGCAATAGCGAAATACCACCTGTCCATTGTCTTCCAGTTGGGCGAGGGTATCCGCATCGGCATAATAGCGGCCCTCCCCGTGGGCGATCGGGAGGGTGATGATTTCTCCGGATTGGTATTCAGAAGTCCAAGGCAGACGGGTATTTTCCACCTTCATCGGGACGCGATCGCAGATAAAGTGCAAGTCACGATTTCTAATTAAGGCCCCTGGGAGGAGTCCCGCTTCGGTTAAGACTTGGAACCCATTACAAATTCCCAGGACTAATTTACCCTGTTCGGCGTGTTTGATGATTTCCGGCATGACAGGGGAAAATTGCGCGATCGCCCCACAGCGCAAATAATCCCCGTAACTGAACCCACCGGGTAACACCACCACATCCAAATCTGAGATATCCGTTTCCTGATGCCAGACTAACCGGGTGGGACGATCCAACAATCCTTGGGTGACATACGCCACATCGCGATCGCAATTGGAACCGGGAAACACTACAACTCCAAATTTCACCGTATTATGCCCCCGCCTTCATGACAGTTGCCACTTCCACCAACTCAAACCGATAGTTTTCAATCACCGGATTAGCTAAAAGTTGGTCACAGATGCGATCGAGTTGCTGGGTTGCCGCTTCTGGGGATTCGGAAGTAATCGTCAATTCCACATACTTGCCAATGCGGACCCCCTCCACATTGCGATCGCCCATTTTCTGTAGTCCCGACTCGACGGCAGTTCCTGCGGGATCTAAAACCGAAGGCCGCAGAGTAACATAGATATGAGCCTGATATTTCTTTAAAGTCACAACAATCCGCCCTAACTTCTGGTGATAATGCCATTAGATGCCACAGCATCTTTTATTTTAATCCCCAAACTGACACCGGAGGACGTCGGTATAGTAGAAATTAGCAACCCGGTTTCTTTAGAAACGCTTTGCTGCTGAGTAACAAATCTAGTCCAGAAACTTGGTTTCCGGTCCTCTGTGTGTCATCGTGAACCGGCATCCTAAGCTTGGATAAATCCTCACCCTCGTCTAACTCCAACGTAAGCCAGACGAACCCATACCGATGTTAATCTAATCATGACAGTCAAACGCACCCGGTCCCAAGAACGTATTCTCAATTTCCTCAAAACCCTCAACGATTCCATTTCCGCACAAGATATTTATGTCGAGTTGCGCCATCGGAACCAAAGCGTCAGTCTTGCCACCGTCTATCGCGCCTTGGAAGGGTTGAAGTTGGAAGGAGTGGTCCAGGTGCGGACCTTGGCAAATGGAGAGTCCCTTTATAGTTGCCAAAAACAGGACCGACACCACTTAACTTGTTTACAATGTGGGATATCAATTCCCCTCGATGAATGTCCAGTTCATCAGTTAGAAGTGGAACTCCAAAAGGCTCATCAATTTAAGATATTTTACCATACTTTAGAGTTTTTTGGACTCTGCACTCAATGTCATGTATTGCAACAAAATGGCGGAGTTTAAGTCTGACTCATAGAAATAAAGACTGAAGTTTTTCCCCCGACAAACCTAGAAAATTTCACTTTTTTGTTCGTAGGAACGACTTCAGTCATTCTTCTTTGTCTTTGGAGTAACGACTTCAGTCGTTATCCACCAATCCTATTCCCTCTAGACTTACCGTTCTTGTTCGCTCACAATCGATCGCATTCCTTCCAAGGTAGCGGGAATGGTGCGCGGGTCCATAAACATCACTTTACTGCTATCACTGGCTCCAATTTTTAACCCCATTTCCATGTATTGTTGAGCGACTAAAAATTGTAAAGCTTCCCGAGCATCTGGGTCAGTTTTGAGCGTTTTGGCGATAATTTGCAGGGCTTCTGCGGTTGCTTGCGCTTTCAAAACTTGCTCTTGGCGGACTGCTTGCGCTTTCAAAACAATTGTCTTTTGTTGCGCTTCTGCATCCAAAATAACTGCTTTTTGACGAGCTTCTGCATCTAAAACCTGCGCTTCTGCTTTGCCTCGGGCATTATTAACTGATGCTTCCTTTTCCCCTTCCGAGGTTAAAATTGCAGCCCGTTTGCGCCGTTCCGCTGCCATCTGCAATTCCATTGAATCTTGCACCGCTTTGGAGGGGACGATATCCCGCAATTCTACCCGAGTGACTTTCACCCCCCAAGGGTCAGTCGAAATATCCAATTCTCGCAATAAAATCTCATTAATTTCCGACCGAGCAGTAAAGGTTTCATCGAGTTCTAGTTTACCCATTTCTGACCGAATTTGAGTCAAAACTAGGTTGACCATTGCCGACTGGAGATTTTCTACTTTGTAGTAGGCTTTTTCCATGTCCATAATCCGCCAGTAGACCACCGCATCTACACTAATGGAAACATTATCCCGAGTAATACATTGTTGAGGGGGGATGTCTAATACTTTTTCCCGAATCGTGCCTTTGTAAACGATTTTGTCTAAAAAGGGGGTGAGTAATCGCAGTCCGGGTTCTAATTTTCGGCCATTATATTTTCCCAAGGTTTCAACCAAGGCTTCATTTCCTTGATTGATAATTTTGACACTACCGGCTAGGGCAGAACCGCCGAGGGCCAAAAATATAATAAAGATAAATTGTTCCACCGTAAACCTCCAAGTTAAAGTTGAAGCTGGATGAAATTGAAACCATCCCGTCAGGGAGAAAGGGAACGGTCAAGTTAACCCGATCGCCTCTGAGTGATGCTGACTGATTGCTACTGGGGAATTGAAAATCCCTACCCGTCTATTTCGGCTGAATTTAGGACTGTAAAAGATGCTCTGGAATGACAATCAAAGTATTCCCTTGGCGTCCGACAACGAACACAGGTTGATGGGGGGCGATCGCCTGTTCGGGATCCGAACATTTAGCCCGCCAAGAGTTCCCATCATAGATCACCCGTCCTGCCTCTCCCGGAGGGATTGCCGTTAAAGTTTGCGCCTCCTGTGCCTCTGCTAGAGAGTGGGGTACTTTTTGTTTGGACAAAAACCGGCTAGAAAGGAAAATAAAGACAGCCGAAAGGATCACCCATAACACCACCTGAATGAAAAAATTGGGGATAAATAGAGAAAGTCCCGCCACAATTAAGGCGCTGACTCCGGGCAGAAATTCCACAAAGGCAGTGGGGAGAACCAGTTCCATTGCACAGAGAATGATGCCAACGGCTAACCATAAAACCGCCGGATTAAGCTGGCTGAAAAACAGGAGAATGGCAGAGATGGGGTCAAGTGCCATAGCGTCTTCTTCCAAGGTTAAGATAGATTACGAGATTGTCTTCCGGTCGCGATCGCCGATTGGACGGGGTTCGGGATAAAATTAATGGGGTCTTCCTTGCCAATCCACCGACCCCTAGTCCATCCAGTCCTAAAAATCTCGCCATAGGCGTTCTACGACTGGCGGTATTGTAGCGGTCGAGGCTGTTTGGAGTAGCTACAACCAGTGTAGGCTGGCTTTGGACCGATCGCCAGGAACGATCGACTTCTTTTCATACTGTCATTGCACGCAGAGATTATGAGCAGTTCTGAGCCACTCTATTGTTTAAATCCAACCTGTACCCAGCCCGAAAACCCAGTAGGAAATCGGTTCTGTGATGCTTGTCAAACTCCCTTGCTGTATCGCTACTTGTGGGCGGTGGGTTCCGCAGCAGCCGGGTATCCCATTGGCGAACTCATCGGCGATCGCTACCGTGTGGTGAGTCCCCAAATTTGGCTCGATACTCAACCCGCCTTGGCCCCCTTCGTTCCAGAGACATTACCCGAGGCGATTGTGGCCTATCTTAAATTATATCCCCATCGCCTTCATATTCCCGAGGTCTATGGGTTTTGTCCCCTCGGGGAAGGACCCAACGCCGCCAATTTGTTATTACTCGATAATGTCCCTGTTGATGGAAAAACCGCCACCCTCTATCCGGGAATGTTGGAACTCTGGCCCCAGACTGCCCCAGTTCGCCAAGTCTATTGGTTATGGCAAATTCTGCAACTCTGGACACCCTTACTCGAATTAGGCGTCGCCTCTAGCTTACTCAAAGCCGATAATATCCGGGTCCAAGGGTCGCGCGTCTGGTTGCGTGAACTCTATGGTGATGCCAGTTTAATTACCCAACCGGATTTACAAGATTTAGGCTATCACTGGTTAACTTGGGCGGGAAAAGTGGCCGCCCCAGTGGGCGATCGCCTCCAAGAAATTGGGAAACAAATGCGCCGTCCTAATGCCGAATTCCAGGCGATCGCCCCCCAAGTCAACCAACTCCTCCTCGAACTCACCGCCCAACTCCCCCTCCGTGTGCGCGTCGCCGGAGTCAGCGACTCAGGACCCAATCGCCACCATAACGAAGATTCCTGCTATCCCACCCTCCACGACATCGCCCAAATTGATAAACCCCATACCCATCCCCTCCTCCATCACTTAGCCGTTGTCTGTGATGGCGTCGGAGGACATGAAGGCGGGGAAGTCGCCAGTCAATTGGCCGTTCAAGCCCTCAAACTGCCCATTCAAGCCCTCATGCGGGAAATCGCCGAAGAACCGGGCCTCGCCATGCCCGAAGTCGTCAGCGAACAACTAGAAGCCATTCTGCGCGTCGTCAACAACACGATCGCCGCCCAAAATGACAAACAAGGACGGGCGTCACGACAGCGCATGGGGACCACCCTAGTCATGACCCTGCAACTTCCCCAAAAAGTCACCACCCCCACGGGTCAAGAATTTGCCAACGCCCATGAACTCTATGTTGTTCATATTGGCGATAGTCGCGCCTACTGGATTACGCCCCACTCTTGTCAACAACTCACGGTCGATGATGATGTCGCCTCCCGGGAGGTCCGCCTCGGTCGCGCCCCTTATTCCCAATCCGTGCGTAGACGGGACGGAGGGGCGCTTACCCAAGCCCTCGGAACCCGGGAAGGAGACCTATTGCGCCCCCAAATTCAGCGGTTTGTCGTAGAAGAAGATGGCTTGCTGCTACTCTGTTCCGATGGATTAAGCGATAACGATCGCGTTGAACAATTTTGGTCTGATTGTGCCCATGATCTGTTTAGCGGGGCAATTTCCGTCGAAACAGCGGCCCAATGGTGGGTAGACCTCGCCAATGAAAAGAACGGACACGATAACGTTTCCGTCGTCCTCTCCTATTGCCGCATCTCCCCAGAAAAACTGGTCTTGTTCGACCCCAATCAACTCCCTGCGGCGGGATTATCTGAGGATGAACTCTCCGATGCCTCTAAAGCCCTCCTTTATGAAGAGGAAGACCCATCCCCGGGCCGCCCTCGTCGCCAGTCCAAGGGCGATCGCACCGGATTAACGTTAGCCCAAACCATCGCCCTCCTAGCCTCCGTCACCCTCATCAGCGCAGCGATCGGTTTCGCCGCCTGGTGGCAAATCGACTCAGGAGGACTCACCCAACTCCGCGAAAGAATCTTCCCACAACAACAAGAATAAAACCCCCATCCCCCAATTCTCCCCCATCCCCCATCTGCCCGATCCCCCAATTCTCCCCCATCTCCCCGATCCCCCAATTCTCCCCCATCTCCCCGATCCCCCAATTCTCCCCCATCCCCCATCCCCCATCTCCCAAAGGGAAAGGCTGTTTGATAAGATACTGAAACCCTGCACTTTTGGTCCGTGCAGTCGGAAAGAGAAGAGAAGCACATTAGAATTTGAGAGATCTATGAAAGTTGGCGATCGCGTCCGCATCACAAAGTCGGTTATCGTTTACCACAGTCCAGAACATCGCAATGAACCCTATGATGTCAAGGGTCAAGAAGGCGAAGTTATCGGCATTGTTACGGAATGGCAGGGGAGACCCGTTAGTGCTAACCTGCCCGTCTATGTTCAGTTTGACAAAAAGTTTAAAGCCCATTTCCGCGAAGATGAGATAGAAGCCCTTGAATAAAAGCTCAACTGACTCGGTGTGAACTCCGCTGACTGAATTAGGGAACTCCAAAACATAACATCTTCTATCAGAGATCCCCCCAACCCCCCCTTGACAAGGGGGGCTTTGGCAATTCGTTAAGACCTCTAATCCAGAACTTTTTTTAGGAAAATCCCTTAGCATTTAGCGGTCTTGCTAAGGGGGAATTGAAAACAACGAAGCTTATTTTTTTCGGTTAAACCAGCCGAGAATATTAAGATCGCCCCGCATTTTTTGCACCTCTTGGCGATGACGTTCGGCGGTTTGGTAGTACCACTGGCAATATCCCTCAAAGGCTTGACGATATTCTAGTTCATGATAAAATTGCCGAGTGACTTGCGCCGATTCTAAATTTTCAGCCACATCTTGGGGAATGGGCGCACCCTGGGGAAACTCGTTGGGAAGCATCATAATTATTTTTACCTAAATCTTTTTTATCACCCCAAGCCTTTCGGATTAGTATTCAATTCAGGGAACTAGAAACCAAGTTTCTGTTTTAATGGCTTACAAAAAATGCCTGAATTTTATAAAAAACCCGGCTTTCTAAGCACAATTCCGATATCCTAGGGCGTTGTCGGTAGTTCAAGGGTTTGCAACCGGGTTTCTGTACAAAATTTTGGGGAATTCGTAACTGAACTTGGGGCTAGAAACCTGGTTGTTTGTCCCTGGAATCTAAAATAGTACCGATGCTCTAGGACAACTGTTTTTGTATTCTAACATCTGGCTGAAAGGACCGGCAGGGGGGCAAATTTCGGCAATTCCTGACAAGGGGTGGCTTTAGAGCCAACCTTTGAGACGATAGATGAGGGTGCCAATATATTCTTTGAGAGATTGGGTGGTTTGTTGGAGGCGAGAGGCATCGGGGAGAATGTTCAGGGTGACGGATTGCCAGGATTCGGTGAGTTCATCGAGTTCCTGTTGGGAGATGAGAAAATCCGTGGGTGCAGGAATGGCTTCGATCCCTTGACGTTTGAAGATCTTCAGCGATCGCGGCATATGGGTGGCGGAGGTGACGAGTAACACCCGTTTTTCAATATTTCGGGCTTCTAGGAGTTTCCGGACTTCCACCGCATTTTCATAAGTATTTAGGGAGTTGGATTCCAGGAGAATTGCGGAAGTTGGGACTCCCATTGCGGCTACAATGTAGGCCATGTCTTCGGCTTCCGGTGGTCCTCCGCCTTTCCAGTCAATGCGACCCCCGGAGAGAATAACGAGAGGTGCTTTTCCCTGCTTGTAGAGTTGGGCCCCATAAAGGACGCGATCGCCTGCTTCACTGACATCCACCCAGGGACGAGGGTAAATTGCCGGTTTGATGCCGCCGCCTAATACAACAATTGCCGATGCATTGGGGAGTTCCCCAGAGGGTAGATTCTGCCACTCCAGGGATTGGGCAATACCGTTGGCAACCCATCCATTACTACTCAAGAGCAAAATCACCAACGCTGAGGAGATCGCCACCGATGCCCATTTTGGACGTTTCCAGAGGGTTACTAATGCAACCAACATCAATAAGCAACTGAGTCCGAGGGGGTAAATGAAGACAGGAAGCAGCTTGGAAAGAAATAAAAACATTCTAGTCAAACCAACAGGTCAAACGGGAACTCTTAGAATAGGGTAGCACCAACCACCTCTCCCCTTCTGAGTCAGGAAGGATGAATGAACCCCTTTTCAGGTTCTTAGGCAATTGTCCTGAATCAAGGGAGGAGTTCTTCGGCATCACCACAAATAGAGACGCGATCGCCAAGCTGTCTCTTGGTTCTGCTATACCCAGGTGTATCTATAAAAGCGCCTTGCCGGTTACTCTACCCGGGGAGGCCCCAGAGCGATCGCCGACCTTGATTCGGATCAATTCATTCGCCCAGTTGGGTCCATTTCCTAGATTAATGCTTCGTATATTTCCCTTTATTTTTATTCTTCGTTCAAAAAAAGATGAAGTTACAAACCAAATTAGTTTCCAGTTTTTTGGGATTAACCGCCGTTGTCGCTCTTTTAGGCATTACTCATGTCCGATCCAACCAACAGATCAGTAAAAGAATCGAGGAAATTTCTACCCATGAAATTCCCCGAATTGTGGCCCTTGAGGAAATCAAAGTCACTTCTTTGCGAATGATCACTGAAGTCACTTCCTACGCTTTACTCCAATCGGAATTAGCACGCCTGGGTCAACCCCCGAACAATGCCTCTAGTTTCCTAGAGGAAGAAACCGAGGAGTATCAACTAGCCTATCAAAATCTAAAAACCTGGATTGGGCAATTAGAGGAAGTAACTCTCTTTACTGGAAAGGATAAAGAGTTTCTCAATGAAATTCATAAAATTACAGATGAAATTAACCAGATTTCTCAAGACATTATTCAGCTAATTACTGAAGAACAAGCTACCCCGTTAATTTTGGAAAACTATGAAAAACTAGAAAACTTAGAAGATATTTTTACTGAAAAAATTAATTATGAAATTACTCAATCTATTGAGCAACTTCGACAAGAAAAACAATCAATAAAAACTCAAACTCTTCAAGCAAATTTTGTTAATTTAACTTTAATTATTTTAATTGCACTTTTAGCGATTAGCTTGGGATTGCTATTAGCCGAAAATATTGCCAAACCGATTATTAAGCTCAAAAATGCCGCCATTGCCATTGGACAAGGTAAATTAGATGTCCGCGTTCATATCAACAGTAGCAGTGAAATCGGTGTTTTAGCCAATGCGTTTAATCACATGGCCGATGAAATCATCAAAAAAACAGTATCTAAGCACTATGTTGATAATATTTTCAAATCTCTGATTGATGCTTTAATTATTTTAAACCCAGATGGAACGATTCGAGATTTTAATTTTGCAACTTTATTTTTGCTGGGTTACGAAGATGACAGTGACCTATTAGGACGGTCTATCAGCACTCTTTTGAAAGACCGGATCACCTATGATGAATTGGCGACTCAAGCCGGAGTAGCCAATAGTTTAATTGGTCGAAAAGAAGTAGAATTATTGAGTAAAGATGGACAGATTATCCCCGTCTATTTCTCTGCATCAGTGATGCGAGAAGAAGGCGGGGCAATTCAGGCGATCGTCTGTTTAGCCCAAGATATTCGGGAGCGAAAACGAGCCGAAGCTGCCTTACGAGAGAGCGAATATCGCTATCATATGTTAGCCTCTATTTCTCCTGTGGGCATCTTCCGCATGAGTGAAACGGGTCAGTTTTTGTACTTAAATGAGCGGTTATCTCAAATTACTGGACTCACGGAAACCCAAGCTAAAATCGGGGATTGGTTTGAGGCGATTCATCCGGGCGATCGCGATCGGGTGATCCAGGAATGGAATCAGTCTGTAAAACAGCAATTACCCTTCCAATCAGAGTTTCGGTTTTTGCATGAAAATGGTACTGAACGATGGGTTTGGGGCCAAGCGGTCTGCCAAGGTGATAAAGATTGCAACGGCAGGGATTATGTGGGAACCATTACCGACATCACCGAACGCAAGCGCATGGAGGAGGCTTTACAACAAGCCAATGACGAACTAGAAACGCGGGTCCAAAATCGGACCTTTGAGTTAAGGCAAGCATTAGAACAATTGCAACGGGAATCCCTAGAACGTAAGTTAGTTGCAGAGGCGCTGCATCAAAGCCAAGAACGACTCAATGGCATTTTACAGTCCATCGATGATGTCGTCTGGTCCGTTTCCGGAATCACCTCAGAAGTGCTTTATTTGAGTCCCGCAGTAGAAACGATATACCACCGACCTTCTTCAGCCTTTTTTGAAAACATCAATCTTTGGCAAGAAGTAATTTATCCCAAGGATCGGTCCGTGGTAGATTTAGCTTTTAAAGTAAGCCTGGAAACCGGCACTACCGATTTAGAATATCGCATTGTGAGACCATCAGGAGAAATCCGCTGGTTACGGCAACGCACCCGGGTAGTCCGCGATCGCGACGGCAATCCCCTACGGATCGATGGCATCGCCAGCGATATAACCGATCGCAAACAAGCAGACGCTAAATTACGGAAATCGGAATTACGCTATCGGAAACTCGCCAAACAAGAAGCCTTAATTAACCGACTCACAGACCAAATCCGGAACTCCCTAGAAATCGATACCATTCTGGAAACTGCCGTGAGCGAAATCCGGTCCTTATTGCAGGTCGATCGCTGTTTATTTATCTGGTATCGTCCTCAAGGGTTAGGAACCTCCCCGGCTTCTCACAATGGTGCAACTCCTACCCTGTCCCCTTGCTGGGAAGTCGTCAAAGAATCTCACACCCCGGACTTAACCAGCCTCTTAGGATACTATCCTACCGATCGAGACAGTTCCCTAATGGCTCAACTGTTGAACCGGGAAACCATTCAGGTAGACGACGTGAGGCAATCCCAGAATCCCGACTACCAAAAATTACAAACAACCTGGGGTTATGAGGCATTTGTGGCATTACCCATTCAAACCCTGAATGGGGAAATTGGCTTAGTCAGTTGTGGTCACTGTCAGGGACCTCGGCGATGGAGCGATCGCGAACTGTTACTCCTCAAAGCGATCGCCAATCAAGTGGCGATCGCCATTTCCCAAGCCGAACTCTACACCCGCGCCACCGACTCCGCCCGCCATGCCCGAGAAAAAGCTCAAGAACTCCAACACACCTTACGAGAACTGCAAAAAACTCAAACCCAACTTATTCAAACCGAAAAAATGTCCAGCCTCGGTCAAATGGTCGCAGGAGTCGCCCACGAAATCAATAATCCCGTTAGCTTCATCTATGGGAATATTGAACCCGCCAACGAATATATCCACAACCTACTCCATTTATTAGCATTATATCAAACCCACTATGCAGAACCCGTCCCCGAAATTCAAGACGTCATAGAAGAAATCGATTTAGAATTTATCATTGATGACCTTCCCAAACTTTTATCCTCCATGAAAGTCGGAGCCAACCGCATCCGCGAAATCGTCCTATCTTTAAGAAACTTCTCCCGGTTAGATGAATCGCAAATGAAAGCCGTTAACCTTCATGAAGGCATCGACAGCACCCTGTTAATTCTCCAAAATCGCCTCAAAGCTAAACCGGGACGGGAGGAGATTAAAATTATTAAAGACTACGATAGCTTACCTCTAATCGAATGCTATGGCGGCGAACTCAATCAAGTATTTATGAACTTGATTAGTAATGCGATCGATGCCTTAGAACGCCCCTTAAAAAACAATAACCTGAAACCAAATCCAGCCTTTTTACCAAGTGCCACTCAGCCAGAATCCGATGCAACCATCGCCACCACCTATTCTGCTCCTTACATCCTAATTCAAACAACCCGCAAGGGGATAAACCAAATTGAAATCAAAATTTGCGACAACGGCACCGGCATGACTGAGCAAATTAGACAAAGAATATTTGACCCATTTTTTACGACCAAACCTGTCGGGGCCGGAACCGGCTTAGGCTTATCCATCAGCTATCAAATCATCGTAGAAAAACATCGGGGAAAACTCGAATGCGTTTCTATCCCCGGAAAGGGAACAGAATTTTCGATTTCCCTCCCCATTCATCCCGAATAAACCCATAAAATTTGGCACTCTATATCCTATGAATTTTCCCTATTTCCTCTCGGTCCGACTCTCCCCAGTTGAGAGATCCGGACAAGGGGATGAGAAGCATGAGCCAAGTTACCCTTGCCCTGAATTAAGAGGTGAATTATGATAAGAATCATTTAAAGTAGAGAGAGTGAAGAGGAATTTAAAGTCTCAAAAACTCAGTTCCCACAGTCCCTACCGCCAGGGAAATATTGCCCAAATCCACCGAGTCATCACCTTGGTGATCGCCGTTGGGATTACCCTAGGCTGTACCCAACCCTGGCGATTGGGGCAGGCAGAAGCCGTTACAACCGAATTCCGTATCAAATTCTGAGAATTTACAGCCGATTCATTAACCAAAAGGAATGAAACGAATGATAACCAGAAAATTAAAATATGGAATCCCAATTTTTATCGGATTGATATTTAGCACAGTTGCTGACTTAGGTTGGGCTAAAAACCTTTCTTCCCCTCTTTCGTCATCTAATTTGCCCTCTTACCTGGCTCAATTGCCTGAAATGGGGCTATTGACGACAAACCCAGGAACTCAAATTAATATTCGGAGTGGTCCGGGGATAGAATATAGTGCGCTGCACTATGGGGTGGTCGGCGATCGCGTGGAACTTTTAGACTCACAAGCCGAAAATTATTCAGATATTTACAAGTATCGCTGGCATCAAATTCGCTTTGTTGAATCCGGCGCAGTCGGTTGGGTCCGAGGGGATTTTCTCATTCAAACCACCGACTCGGTGAGTAATGCTTGCCATCAAAGTTTATCCGAAGTCAAAAATACCCTAAACAATGTCCCAAACACTTTTATATCGCGAATAATTCTCGAAAATAACGCTCTATCTCCTCTCGCAACCAGACCGAATGAACTGGTTGTGTTAGTGGGTGGGCCCGGACAGCGTACAATTCTGTCTTCAGTCGAGTTCATGCAAAATATCAGTGACCAATTAATTCAAAATTGTGAAACCGTAAGTGCTGTCAAACTAGCCTCTAATAACTCCGGATGGCATCATGTTTTTGGTTTGATTAATGGGCGCGTTCAAACCTTTGAATGCATTGATTCGGGACCGGGTGTTCAACTGAAATGGGGCGAATATTTTTGTACGCTGTGAATCTCGCTGAAGTGGAAACACTACCTTCTGTTCTTGCCTACTTAATCTTACCCGTCAAACGGTTGACCTCATCGGCCATTTTTTCCGGTTGCCCTGAAAGGGGAAATAACAAAATATTGTCAACTTTCGGATTTCTGACTAATTCTTCTAAGCGATTAAATTGCCGTTCGGTAATGGAAATGCCATCATAAGCTTCTACATAGGGGAGTTCCTGTGCGAAATTTTCATCGGCATAGACTTGAATAAACACCCGATCAACTCCCCAGTTTTCCCAATCTGCTGCAAAGTAGCGTTTGGCCCAATAGGGATTATGATGACAAATATCAAAACTCACGGAAGAATTGGCGGCTTTTGTTGCGGCGATCGCACTTTTGACAAAGTTAGTTAATTCCAGGGTGCGATCGACTTGACCGGGTAACTCAGCATGATACCCTAAATAATCATCCAACTGCACCGCATCAATTTGGGGATATTTCGTGACAAACTCGACCAAAATATTGGTAAAAAATTCCGCAACTTCGGGAATGCCAACATTCAAAACATAATGGTCAACGCCGGGATGGGTGCGGTCCACTCCCGGAACAATCCACCCCCGCTGAACGGCTAAATTGAAGGCCGGACTATTTTCGTCTATTTTAATGCCTTTCTCAAAATACGCATGAACTTCCATGTCATGTTTATGCGCTTCGTCAATTAGCCAATCCAGCCATTTATCCTCAAACTCATTGGGACAACTCTCATAGCCAAATTTGGCCTGCATAACTGCACTTTTGTACATGGTGCAGGCATTTCCCCAAACCCCATGAATTAGGGTGTTAATTCCCCGATCGCGATAATACCGCACCCTGGCTCTAATTGTTTCTTCCGTCGCATTATTGGTAACTTGATAGCGACTAAAATAAATGCCTCGAATCGCTTTTTTTTCCCAAGGACTTTTAGGAGTGGAGGGGGTTATGGGATTTTCGGGTAAATTGGCTGGCGGTTTAAGGGCAGCAGTTGACGTTGGAGGAGATGGATTAGAAATTGGGGCTGTCGGTAACTGGGATTGTGGTGGTAAGGTTTCTAAAATTGGGGTAGCCTCGGGCAAATTCTGAGTCACTTCATCCGATGGCTTAGAGGCATTCAGAAAAGGAATTTTTTGTTGTAAATCCTGGGGAATAAATCGACTGATTTCTACGGAAATCTGTTCTCTGATATCATCAGGTATCAATCGACTAATCAAATATTCCCGCTGGGTGAATAAAAAATAACCACCCCCTAAAATTAGGAGAATTACCGAAAACGGAATGCTTGCACATCCACATCCACTGGGTTGTTTCTTTTCGCGAGCCATGATCTCTTAACCCGTTAGGTTCGAGTGAATTGATTGAGTTTTAAAGGGGCTGATTTTATAAGGTTTGGTAATTAACAAGAAAGAATTTGACGGAATTTTTCCCTAACTCCCCTATTTTTAATGATAAGAGGCCGATCGCTCCTTTGTCAAGATAGACTTAGACCTTAGCCAATTACGCAACTCACCCACCCCCGTCAATCTACTCATTGACTCACAAAAAAGCCCCGATTGGGGCCTAATTGATGAAGAGTCCACCCTGAATTAGAAGGAAATTCTTGACTTTAAACTACGGGCATGACGGGGATAGATTCCGGTTTCAACAAATCCGTTAACATTTCGGCTGGAGGGTGCTGATAAGGCCATGCAAAAGCATGACGAAACGCCGCTTCCTGACAGGCTTGCATCTGGTGAAAATCAATAATATCCTGAGTTAATAGACTTTCGTACTCAAAGGGTAAGCGCATATCATGTAAGCCAGCATTATCCGTACAAATCGCAATATCAACCCCGGCATCAAAACAGCGGTCAAAGATGATTTTGAGGTCCTGGATCTCCTTGAGAGTTCCGGTTTTAAAATAAGTGGTGGGACAGACTTCTAAACATTGTCCCCGACGGGCGACTTCCGGTAATAATTCCGGATGTTTTAAGGGAATTTGAATTCCATGTCCGATTCTCATTAAGTAGGGGAGGAGTTCCGGATGGCATCCGTCGGGGGTTTCGTAGAGGTGGCCGGTGGTATTTATACCCAGGTTACGGGCATAGGCGTAGAGTTTGACAAATTCATCCAGGCGATCGCCATAATGATTGTCCCCTCCCGCTACATCGATCGCACAGACATAACAAGGCATCTGACTCGCTAAATCCACGATCGCCCGATTCACCTCCTCGGGTAATCGCGAATGCATACAGAGAATTTGGCGGGTGACGATGGGATATTCGGGTAACTGAGACGCCTTGCCGACAACTTCCACAATCTCTGCCATGCGATCGATCCGCTGAGATTGACTCAAATCATGGGGAGTCCGCAAGTACGGGGTATAACGGAGTTCTAAATAGGCCAGATTTTCAAAAATATAGGCCCCCCGAATCAACCGATAGATAAAATAGGGGAGGGTTTCGACGCTTTGGACACTTTCAACGAGGGTGTGGAGTTCTAAATACTCATCGAGAGTATCCCGGGGTTTGGTGTAAAACGCTTCAAACACAGGATATTCGGGAAAGCGTAACGCCAGTTCGCGATCGTGACGCTGAAAGTATCGCCACAGAACACGAGGCACCACCGAACCTCCTAGATGTCGGTGCAGTTCAGCATATAAAGCCACAGCAGCTTCTCCTCTTGTGGATAGGTGAGGGGTCAATGAATTCGGAGAGCTAATTAGATCTAGCCTATCGAACAGATGCACTCCGAGTCAAGCCCATTACGTTATATTTTAGTGTGGTTTTTTGGAAACGGAAATTTAACAAAAATTAATTTGACAAGAGATACAGTATCTGGTGATAATTGTCGATTGTGTAAACTTTAGCAAAAAAGACCCTTGGCTAACGTCGTTGTAATCGGTGCCCAGTGGGGCGATGAAGGAAAAGGCAAAGTTACCGATCTGTTGAGCAAATCGGCAGATGTTGTAGTCCGTTACCAAGGGGGGGTCAACGCCGGTCACACGGTAGTAGTCAAGGACCAAACCTTCAAACTGCACCTGATTCCCTCTGGTATCCTTTATCCAGAAACCGAATGTATCATTGGTTCGGGAACGGTAATCGATCCAAAAACTTTAATTGAAGAACTCGATCGCCTCGAAGCGCTCAACATTTCTACCCAGAACCTAATGATTTCCCAGACGGCTCATGTCACCATGCCGTACCATCGCCTCATCGATCAGGCATCGGAAGAGCGTCGGGGAAACCACAAAATCGGGACAACCGGGCGCGGAATTGGCCCGACTTATGCCGATAAATCCGAACGGATTGGGATTCGGGTTTTAGATTTAATCGATCCCGAGGGGCTGCGCAAGCAACTCAATTGGACGATTAATTATAAAAACGTGATTTTGGAAAAATTGTACGATCTGCCTCCGCTTGACCCGGAAGAAGTGATCGACGAGTATGAGCAATACGCTCAACGCCTGCGCCCTCATGTGGTCGATGCCTCCCTAAAAATTTATGACGCGGTTCAGGAACGGCGTAATATTTTATTTGAAGGAGCGCAAGGGACCCTACTCGATCTCGATCATGGGACTTACCCTTATGTTACCTCGTCCAACCCCGTAGCGGGTGGGGCCTGTGTGGGAGCCGGAGTCGGCCCAACAATGATTGATCGCGTGATTGGTGTCGCGAAAGCTTACACAACCCGGGTGGGTGAAGGGCCTTTCCCCACAGAAATGACCGAGGGAATCGGAGATGTCCTGTGCGATCGCGGTGCAGAATTCGGAACAACAACAGGCCGAAAACGCCGCTGTGGCTGGTTTGATGCGGTCATCGGTCGCTATGCAGTCCGCATTAACGGCATCGACTGTCTCGCCATTACCAAACTCGATGTTTTAGACGAACTCGACGAAATTAAAGTCTGCGTTGCCTATGAAATTGATGGCACTCGCTGCGATAATTTCCCCAGCAGTTCTCGTCTGTTTGCGCGGTGTAAACCCATTTATGAAACTCTTCCGGGTTGGCAGCAATCTACCGTTAACTGTCGGACCTTGGAAGACTTACCCAAGCAAGCGTTAGACTATCTCAAATATTTAGCCGAATTGATGGCGGCCCCGATCGCTGTGGTCTCCATTGGGGCCAGTCGCGACCAAACCATCATCGTTGAGGACCCCATCCACGGACCCAAACGCGGTCTTTTGGATGCCAACGGCACTCCGGTCTAAATTCCAGTTTGACATCCTCAATCCTGACTATCTAAAATACAGAAAAAGGGGGATAGCCCCCTTTTTCTGTTAAGGGCAATTCTCACGATTCTAATTCCTTAACTATTTCACCCAATATCAAACAATTATTGGATAAAGTGCAGATAGCTTGGGCTGAAAATGTTCCAGAAACAGAGTTTATGGAATCTACATCTCAAGAGGAAAGCTAATGTTAGATATCAGCTTTTACCCAGAAGGTCAAGAATCGCATACGATAGAGATGAAAGAAGACTTTTTTGAGTAGTTGGCTCATACGAACTTTTCCAGGATAGGCAAATCTGACCCAACGGTGATTGAAATAGAAGAAAAAGAAGAACTGTTGTTGATTAAACTCGATCCAGAAAATTCCCAGCTTCTCAAGTATTTTCTGCGGGATGCGATTATCCTAGAAAGTGAAAAAATCATTGAAAACCTGGGAGAGACCCCATCTAAAGAGGACTATCAAAAACTGACCTATCCCTTGAAAAAACTGCATGAATTACGCCGCTGTGTAGAAAACGAAACCTACCAATATCTCCAGCGGGCTTGAATATCTGTCCCCGCTGTTGATAAAATAGGAGGTTGCAGCGTTTTTCCCGGACCCTCGGGTTAAACTGTGAACAACGTCCGATCCATCATTGATCGCTAACCCCTAACGAGTAACACCTAACATGACAGTCATCGTTGAATGCCAAAAACGCCACGAAGGAAGCAAACCCAAGGCCCTGCGACGGGAAGGATTGATTCCGGCTTCCCTGTATGGTCATCAAGGCACCGAATCCATTAGCCTGACGATTCCTGCCAAAGTTGCTGAGAAATTGCTCAAAGAAGCCTCAGTCAACAATACCTTGGTGGATCTCAATATCCCTGACCTTTCCTGGAAAGGCAAAACCATCCTCAGAGAAGTTCAGACTCATCCTTGGAAATCAACCTCGGTTTACCACATCAGCTTTTTTGCCGTGTCGGCAGGAACCAGCTTGGATTTGGTGGTGCCTCTCCATTTGGTGGGAGAACCTTATGGGGTCACCCAGGAAGGGGGCGTCTTAGATGTGGTGATGACCGAACTCCCCATTCAATGCACCCGGGACAATATCCCTGATTCTATTGAAATTGACATTACCCACCTTAAACTAGGGGATGCGTTGCACGTGAGCGAACTTCCCTTATCGGAAGGGGTAACGGCTCATGTGGAAGGCGATCGCATTGTTTTGACGATTCTCCAAACCAGAAATACCGATAAATCCACCGACGAAGAAGGTGCTGAACAAGGAGCCACTGCGTAGTTCTATTTTAGTCTGTGCTCTTTGGCGAGTCCCTGGAACTAGATATTCTTCGCCCAAGGCAACGGTTTTATCCGTGGCGGCAGGCAGATCCGGGGCGATCGCATCCTTTCTAGGGGTTTCGACAATCCAACCTCTGATTTTATAAAAGGAAAAAGGCAGGCAGGTTACTCCCTGTTGCCTTTTTCCTTTTTGCTTTGTATCGTAGGGTTTAAGCCAAAATTTATTCTCCCTAATCGTCGTAAAAACTAACAAATTCATGAGCAATTATCACGTTTATGGTATTGGGAATGCCCTGGTGGATATGGAATATGAAATATCCCCCGAACGCATGGCCCAGATGCAAATCGAAAAAGGAGTGATGACCTTAATCGAGGAAGATCGGCATCATTCCCTTCTGGAACAATTCAGCGATCGCCCTTGTAAAAAAAGCTGTGGCGGTTCAGCAGCTAATACCATTATCGCGGTCAGTCAATTTGGGGGTAAAGGCTTTTATTCCTGTAAAGTTGCCCATGATGAAACGGGTACGTTTTATCTGGAAGACCTCCTGCGCAACGGGGTAGAGACCAACTTACAACATCAAACTCGCCCGGAAGGAGTAACGGGAAAATGTCTGGTGTTCGTCACCCCGGATGCCGATCGCACCATGAATACTTATTTAGGGATTACGGGCAGTTTTGGAACCACGGAACTGGTTCCCGAGGCGATTGCTTCCTCGGAATATCTCTACATTGAAGGTTATCTCGTCAGTTCCCCCACAGGACAAACGGCGGCGATTCAAGCCCGAGAAATTGCCAGTCAAGCGGGAGTGAAAACTGCCCTATCACTCTCAGATATAAATATGGTGAAGTTCTTTAAATCGGGTTTGTTGGATATGATTGGACCCGGCCTTGATTTTATCTTTGCCAATGAAAGTGAAGCTTTAACAATGGCGGAAACGGATACCATTGATGGGGCAGTCACCCATTTAAAAACCCTCGCCAAACGCTTTGCAATTACCCTGGGTGCAAAAGGCTCTATCATTTTTGATGGAGAAAAACTCATTGAAATTCCGGCGATTTCTGTCCAGGCGATCGATACTGTTGGTGCGGGAGATATGTATGCTGGAGCCTTTTTATATGGGATTACTCATGGCATGAGTGATGCCGAAGCGGGACAATTAGCGGCTAAAGCAGCGGCGCGGATTGTCACCACCTACGGACCTCGGTTATCGAAAGAAGAAACGCGATCGCTCCTAGAAGGATAATCGCAAAAGCAGGAAGGATGAACTGAAAGCATTTGTCCTTCCGCTTTCCCGGCGCAGAATTGAGCCCAATGGAGGACAACATGAGTCAGGTTAAACTTCCCCAGGCGATCGCCGAAATGATGCAGGGAGACTTTTACCCCCATCCGGTGCAAAAACCCATCATCTTGATACAAACCCACGCTTCATTTCTGTTGCTGACGGGGTACTATGTTTATAAAGTCAAAAAATCGGTTAATTTTGGCTTTTTAGATTACTCCACTCTGGAAAAACGCCATCATTTTTGCTTAGAAGAGTTGCGATTAAACCAACAGATTGCCCCTCAGCTCTATTTGGAAGTTGTGGCAGTAACTCAAAACGGCAGTCACCTAGAACTGAATGGCAAAGGGGAACCGATTGAATATGCATTAAAAATGCGGCAGTTCCCTCAAGAAGCTTTATTAATTAATCAATTTGAACAGGATCAAATCACCCAAGAACAAATGGAACAATTAGGCAAAATTGTGGCTGAGTTCCATCAGCAAACGCCGACGAGTGATTATATTAAACGTTTTGGAACTGTCGCTAAAATCCGGGAGGCGATCGAAAATAATTATCAGCAATCTCAAGCCTATATCGATGGACCCCAAACCCGTCAGCAATTTGAAGATACTAAAGCTTACAGCGATCGCTTTTTTGCTGAACGGTACTCTGACTTTGAGCAGCGAATGCAAACGGATAAAATTCGTGAATGTCACGGGGATTTACATTTAAAAAATATTGCCCGATGGGATGATCAGATTCTGCTCTTTGATCGCATTGAATTTAACGAAGCCTTTCGATTTGTGGATGTGATGTATGATATCGGCTTTGCCGTCATGGATATGGAAGCCCGGGGACGGCAGGACCTCGCCAATGGGTTTTTAAATACTTATTTGGAACAAACCGGCGACTGGGAAGGGTTGCAAGTGCTATCATTATACTTAAGTCGTCAGGCGTATGTCCGCGCTAAAGTGACCTCGTTGATGTTAGATGATGCCAACATTGCGGAGGATGAGAAGCAAAAAGCATGGCAAACAGCCGCCGATTATTATCAATTAGCATGGCAGTACACCCAACCTCGCCAAGGGCGATTGATTTTAATGTCTGGTTTATCCGGTTCGGGAAAAAGCACGATCGCCCGACAATTGGCTAGAGCAACTGGGGCGATTCATATCCGCTCAGATGCAGTCCGAAAGCATTTGGCGGGGATTCCCCTCCAATCTCCGGGGAGTAGTGAGATATACAAACCAGAAATGACCGCCCAGACTTATGCAAGATTGTTGGAGTTGGGGATAAGGGTAGCAAGTGAGGGATGGACGGTGATTTTGGATGCCAAATATGACCGGCAAGGGTTGCGCAGAACGGCGATCGCTGCTGCGAGAGACGGTAAATTGCCCTTGGCGATTTTGCATTGTACCGCCCCGATCGCTGTTTTGCGCGATCGGCTCAATCACCGCCAAGACGATATCGCCGATGCCACTGCGGATCTCCTCGACACTCAGCAACAAACTGCCGAACCGTTTTGTGAGGACGAACTTCCCTACGTTACATCCCTCGACACTACCGGCGATATCGAGGCTCAATTAAACCCACTTATCACCCACATCAATTCCTAATTTTACACCTTTCCACCTCTCCCAATTCGGAGCAATTGTATGACAAACTTGCAAGATAAAAAAGCAACAGCAACTTTCAAAAAACCGCCCAAATCACCCAAAGAAAAAGGAATATCTTTTGGGGTTAAAATGTGGATATTTTTTATGGTGATGTTTGGTTTTTTGGGGTATTCCACTCCTTTGAGTATTTTATTTGGAGTGGTTGGGGGTGTAGCCGCAGGATTCATCTATGCCTGGTGGCATATTACAGATATCCCCGAGAAAACCCTGGCCTCTGATGCCCAAAAAACCTTGGCTTATGTGACGGAGCAACACTCTAAAATTAAAACTAATCCCAAGTCTAAAAAATAAAAACTATCCCGCATTTTTCACTATCCCTCATTCGAGGAAAATCTCTATGCAATCAACGCCAGAGGTCTTTAAAAGCGTTTATACAGAACACCCCTACCCCTTCAAGGTTCGGGTATTCCCGATGAAGCCTGTGCAGGCGGGCTAGTCTATACCAATGACTTTTTTTTAGCGGATTGGGTATCACAACTCAAAGTTTTAAGGTGAACAATCGACCCTATAAACATGATTTTTACCTGGCTTGATTATAGACTTTTTATCAATTTTTAAAAAGCCCTTCTTAAAAAGAGGACTTGCGGGGATCAATCGAGAATTTTACCAAAATTCTAAGGTTTAGGGTTGTACAAAATCCTAGTTTTCTCCGTTTAAAAAGGCAGAAAAAATCACCCCGAGAAATTAAAGTCTAGCTAAGGCTAATTCGGGCATTAGTCGGGCTAAAACTTGCTTGAGGACTATTGCAGTCCAGTCAATATCGGCTGCGGTGGTGTGTCGTCCTAGGGTGAGGCGCACAGCAGCGGTGGCTTCCGTGGGACTGTATCCCATTGCTAATAAGACGGGACTGGGGTTGAGTTTCCCGCTACTACAGGCGGATCCGGAACTGATGGCGATTCCTGCGAGGTTCATTTGACGGACGATCGCCCTGCCGGAGATGGGGTGACTCCCTCGACTATGAGCATCCTCCCGTAGGCAGAAACTAACATGGTGCGGTAAGCGGTGTAGCCGATCGCCCGTTGGGATGAGTTCCGGGGTATCTGCCAATAAATCAAACAGGCGATCGCGCAATTGAATTAATCTCGGGGTCTCCGTTGGCATTTCTTCCATTGCTAATTCTGCTGCCACCCCAAATCCGGCGATCGCAGGTACTGCCTGAGTCCCCGATCGCCGATTCGATTCTTGTCCCCCTCCCGTCAGCAAAGGAACCAGTTCTAACCCTTCCCGGACATACAGCGCCCCCGCCCCTTGAGGACCATAAATTTTATGACTAGAGAGGGAGAGAAAATCCACCGGCAATTCTTGCACATTCACCGGCAATCGCCCGACAGCCTGCACCCCATCCACATGAAATAATACCCCAGCAGCGCGAGCGATCGCCCCCAATTCTTGAATGGGTTGCACCGTTCCTACTTCACTTTGTCCATAAATCACCGACACTAACACCGTATTTGAGCGTAGGGCAGATTTCAGGTCCTCGGGATTCACCCGTCCCAGGCGATCGACCGGCAACCGCGTCACCTGCCATCCCCATTGCTCTAGCAACTCTGCGGTTTTACTCACCGCCGAATGTTCCACATTAGAAATAATCAAATGCTGGGGGGTTTGATAGTGACGAGTCACCCCAATGATAGCCAGGTTGTCCGCTTCCGTTCCTCCCGCCGTAAAACTGATCCCCTCTGCGGGTGCATTGATGAGACTTCCGACCTGCATTCTAGCCTTTTCCACCACCGTTGCCGCTCTTTGTCCCCATTCATGAATGCTCGAAGGATTGCCCCAATTTTGGGTGAGGGCGTCTTGCATGGCGGCGATCGCCTCGGGTCGCGTCGGGGTGGTGGCGCTGTAATCTAAATAGATTTGCATGAGTTACTGAGCTTGAGGATAAGCCGCTACAGGGCTAATCTCTCGTGAGCCTTGATCCAGCAGCGACTGAGGGAGCGATCGCCTCTTCATCGGTCTAAGAGCCTGACTCCATAACCCGGTAGAACTGGCGATCGTCACCTAAGCAGTTTATCAATCTTTTCATAAGGTGCGATCGAGAATTCACGCTCCATTCCCTCAGCACCCTTAACTCCCTGGCTTGCACACATTGTAATCTTCATGTGACAATACCGATTCGGGAATCGTAACATTCCCCTCCTCTCGGCAGATCATCCGATAGTTTCGGGTAACTGGGATGCTGATAATGCAGCGATTGTGACGGAGGCGCTTTCCGCCAAACTCTCGATAATTTCGCCGTTCATTGAGTCCCTCAATAATATTTCGGGCTTTGTGAACCACGTAATCGGGTAACTCTCTCAAATCAATCGGGTCATGGTCAAAAGACGCTTCCCATTCCATTTTTTGCTGTCGTTTTTCCGCCAGCGAACGTACCGCTTGCTCCTCGGCCTCTTGATCTTGGGCGCAACGGTGACAAACTTGACCATAACCCTTGTGACCGCATGGAAAGATTTTTTTTCTTCTCGGCATAAAACACTGGTGTTGGTTTGTCTGGCCCAAACCTCCAACTTCAACTCGCGATGAGAGCTTATCCTCCACCCATAGCCTCTGGTCCATGCCAACTGTTTCCCGTTGCACGAACTTCTTCAGTAAGCCATAGATTCGGATGTTACCCTCATCCCCGAGTCGAAACCTAATTTCGGCCATATTTCTATGCCATCACCAGACATCCGTTAAGTCAACCAAATCCCTGCACGTTCAACGGATGAATTGAACCTTTAAAAATTTGTTGACATGGATCCTCCCCTCGAAAGGGTTGAATAACCAATCCTGAATGCTATGATGCCGGACAAGGAGGGCGAAGACGATGGACAAATCTTTTTCAACAGATTGCAATTCTACCATGCGTTAACCCTCCCTACTCTCCCCCAATACTTTTTCCTAAAGTCTCCCCCATCTCCCAATTCTCCCCCATCTCCCAATTCTCCCCCATCTCCTTTGTCGGGTCTTATGCTCCTACGGCTGATCCTACTAAAAACCCCACAATCCCCTAGATTCTTAGCCCTTCTTCGGGCGCTGCTTCTGCTGACCCTGGGCCTGAGCGGAAGCGGTTGCAAAGAAATTCAACCCATCCTCCATCGACTTCCACCCCTGCCGCAAGATCCCTTTGTAGCGGTTTATTTTAACCAGAATCAGGTCCTGGAGTACCCAGAGCCTTACCGAGGGATCACTCGACCGGGGGATAATTTAGAACAGTTAATTGTAGATACAATCACGGGCGCGACATCTACGGTGGATGTGGCAGTTCAGGAATTGCAGTTACCCCACATTGCCCAGGCCCTCGCGCTTAAGCATCAGGCAGGTGTTAAGGTCCGGGTGATTTTGGAAAATACCTATAACCAACCCCTGAGTGAGTTGACAACGCAGGAAGTTGCCCGTTTGGATGAACGCAGCAAAGCTCGGTATGAAGAGTGGCGTCACCTAATTGATCGCAACGAGGATGGTTCCCTCAGTCCAGAGGAAATCGCCCAAGGCGATGCGTTAGTCCTGTTAAAAAATGCTGGAGTGCCGAGAATTGATGATACGGCAGATGGTTCCAAGGGCAGCGGGTTAATGCACCACAAATTTGCGATCGCCGATGGTCGCACGGTGATTGTTACTTCGGCTAATTTTACCACCAGTGACATCCACGGAGATTTTCTCTCAGATACCAGTCGGGGCAATCCTAATAATTTACTCAAAATTGACAGTCCCGAATTAGCCGGTTTATTCCAAAAAGAGTTTAACCTCATGTGGGGGGATGGCCCAGGCGGTAACCCGGATAGTCTCTTTGGAGTGCAAAAACCCTTTCGCCCCAAGCAGTCAGTAAATTTGGGGGCCAGTTCCGTGGGGGTGCAATTTGCCCCGACGGGGGCGCGAGTTCCTTGGGCGCAGAGTGTCAATGGGGCGATCGCCAATACATTGAACCGAGCTACTCAATCCGTGGATCTCGCCCTGTTTGTATTCTCAAAACAGCAGTTAAGCGATACACTGTACGCGCGTCATCGCACTGGGGTCCGGGTCCGTGCTCTGATTGATTCGAGTTTTGCCTATCGCAGTTATAGCGAAGGGTTGGACATGATGGGGGTGGCTTTACCCAATCAAAATTGTCAGTATGATCAGGGCAACCAACCTTGGTCTACTCCTCTGGATACGGTGGGGGTTCCCCAGTTACCTCCAGGCGATCGCCTCCATCATAAATTTGGCCTCTTGGACGATCGCATCGTAATCACCGGGTCTCATAACTGGTCCGCCGCCGCTAATTCTCGCAATGATGAGACCCTCTTGGTCATTGATTCTCCCCTCGTTGCTGCCCATTTCAAACGAGAGTTTGAACGACTGTATAGTACCGCTTATTTAGGGTTACCCACCCACCAAGAGGCCAAAATCCAACAGCAGATTCAGCAATGTGGCTCCCCCAGTCCGGTTCCCGCATTATCTCCATCAGCGCGAATCAATGTGAATCGAGCGACTCAGCAGGAGTTAGAAGAGTTACCCGGAATTGGCCCTGCTTTAGCTGCTCGGATTATTGCCACCAGACAGCAGCAACCGTTCACTTCAGTGGAGGATTTGCAACGAGTCTCCGGCATTGGTCCCACTCTATCAGAACGCTTACGCGATCGGGTTACATTTTAAGCGGAGGGAACCCCACCCTAACCCTCCCCTTGCCAAGGGGAGGGGACCGGAAGTGTACTTAATAATAAGGCAAATCACCATGAGCGTAAAAACCCTCCTCTTGTAAGTCCCCCAATTCTCCCAATTCTCCCCCATCCCCCAATTCTCCCAATTCTCCCCCATCTTCCCCATCCCCCATCCCCCAATTCTCCCCAAAAAAACACAGAAGGGGACCTTCAATCGATCCCCTTCCGCATCTTCAACGCCAATAGCCCAGTGCTATTAGCCATAGATTAACTGGCTAAATACTCTTGGACATTCGCTCGTCTGCGCCGCAGGTGCGCGAGAGCTTGATGTTCTAGTTGGCGCACTCGTTCGCGACTGAGATTAAGCTTTTCGCCGACTTTAGCTAAGGACAATTCCCGGCCATCTTTCAGCCCAAATCGCAAAATAATCACATCGCGCTGCTGAGTGGTGAGTTCGGCCAAAAGGCTCTCTAAGTCTTCCCGCAGCAATTCTTGAGTGATGTAATTTTCTGGAGAAGCTTCTGCATCCTCTAAGAGGTCTTGCAGTTCGGTGTCCTGGTTATCTCCCACTCGCAGATCCAGGGAAACTGGCTGACGTGCCATTAACAGATATTCCCGAATCTGTGCCGGTTCTAACTCCAGTGCTTCGCCAATCTCGGAAGGAGAAGGACTCCGCCCTAAATTCTGGGTGAGTTCCCGTTGCACTTTCTTGATTTTGTTGAGTTTCTCGGTGATGTGAATGGGCAGGCGGATGGTGCGCGCTTGCTGGGCGATCGCCCGAGTAATCGCCTGACGAATCCACCAGTAGGCATAAGTGGAGAATTTATATCCCCGCATCGGGTCGAATTTCTCTACACCGCGCTCTAATCCGAGGGTTCCTTCTTGGATCAAGTCCAAGAATTCGAGGTTGCGCTTCTGGTATTTCTTGGCGATCGCCACCACCAGGCGCAGGTTCGCCTCAATCATTTTTTGCTTGGATCGCCGACCGATTTTGACCAAGTTCTTGAGCTCTGCGACGCTTTGTCCAACCGCCTCGGCCCATTCTTCTTCCGTAGGTTCGCGTTTGAGCTTCTTTTCTAGCGCTTCTTTGGCTTCTAAAAACGCCATCATTTGCTGCACTTGCTTCCCAAAGACAATTTCTTGCTCATGGGTCAGCAGTGGCACACGACCAATTTCATGTAAATACGAACGAATGGTATCCGTAGAATCGCTTTGTCGTGCGCCCATATAAGTTTGCTTAACAGTCGTTGGCCGAGATTTGATTGTGGGCATTTTGCAGTTCTCCAAACGAAATACATTCTTATGCGTAGCAAGCACTCGCCCCACTCAACGGGTAGCATTTCGCGGTTTGGTCTCACTGACTGGGTTACATCCTCCTCGGGATTGGGGTCAGCGCCTTACAGATGCCTGTTCGGGGGGGCTTCTTCGCTGCACCAGACCGGGGTGATGCCTAGTCAACTCAAAGTCGTTATGATTTTGACTTCTTCTATCTTATGTCAGATCTACAATTGAGTAAAGGGTTATTGAGATGAAAGTCAGTCCTGGTCACATTAAAGTTTCCTTAATATTCCCGTTTCCCGGGTCAACGAGGATTTGAGCGGTCCAATCTAAGGGAAGTGAAAGACGAGGGATTAAAGATTTCAACTGAGAAACTAAGGGATAGGCTTTAACCCTGAAACCCTCTAGGATCGCGTTTCTAGTTTTAGGTCTTTTGTGCCAATCTACTTCCACGATATTCTCCTCTATTTACAGATCGTGCACCCTTTCACTCGCTTTTGACAGCGTGTTAAGCAGGGCAATCTCCGTACTTTTAAACCCGGGTAACCGGGGGGTTTCCCCCACTGAATGAGAGAGCTTGCTACTTGGTAGACTGAGTTTACCATCTACTTTTCTTGACCTGAATCCTGCTGTGGGAGTAGGCAAGGGTATAAATTTTAGAAAAACTTTAAGTCTAGCTTCTTCGCAAATGCATACCGCTGTGAGTGTATGAGTCTCCTTTCCTTTTGGACTGGGTTTGAAGGTGTAGGGTTCACTCAAAGAGCATCTGTCCCTCTCTACAGAGTGATGTTCCTTCGTTAGGGGCAAGCCCCTATCTTCATGTTACAACAATAATACAAGTTTGGCAATCAGCAAAAACACTTAGAAGGGTAGACAGAAACCTACGCATACAGCGATCGCCGATTGATTTTTACAGCCAAAGCCTCTGAACAGAAGGATCAGTCTCAATGGTAGAATCCCTGATTTCTGCTGGCGAGCTTCAGGCTTAAACTTCTTACATCAGCTTGTAAACACCTGCATTCCTTTGGATAAAACGTCCTGCTAGAGAGTTGATCGCGTGAGAAACTCTCTATACATGAGTTTACCCAGGTTCTCCCGAAAAAACTACACCGATCGCCATCAACTAAAATGATATAATTCATCTAAAATACTTGTGAATCAAAAGAAAAATTTATCAATCCCGCTTGAAAAAGGAAAACAAGAGGAAAAAGCAGAAAATAACCTCTATCTATTGGCATAGATTTTCCTAAAACAACCCTTGTAAACTTGAGATTTAACTTTCCACTACTCCCCAAAACGACCGATGAGATACCTAGTCCTTTCTCTCCCCTGTCGGTATAGAGGGTAGTAGGGTAAGTTCCCTAGGGTTTCTCAGGCAGATATCAATCCCAATGCAGAAATCTGTCCTAGCTTCTTTTGACAGGCATTACTAACTGGATGGTCTAGTTCCTGGATCCTCTATTATGACTAGGTTGCGGTTCTTAAGCCAGTTTTAGGTCGTGTTATCCCGAGAACCCATACGATAGGGGATCAAAAAGGGCACTAATTCACTAGACTTTAGACCTTTGCGAGGGGATCTAGTCCCGAACCATCAGGGGCCGTGCTTTGTGGGTCACGGGATGGAAGATTTTAGGCTTTGGAGTTCCCGTAAACCGCCCTTGGACTTAGCCAACCCTAGGCGATCGCCTCAAGTCCGGTTAAAAAATCTAAAATGGTATGATGCTCTTGTCTTAAATCAATCAAAGCCTTGAATCATCTGTGAAACCAACCATTGGACTAATTTTTAAGGCGGTGCAGGAATTGGGGCGGTGGGTTCTGGTGAAAATCTGGAGCCTGCTGGTTAACCTGTTTTGGCTGGGGATTCAGTTGATTGAATTGTTGCTGTGGGTATTTTCAGAACTCCAGATGTGGATACAGCGATCGCTCAGGGAAGTCAAGCAAGCGATCGCCCAGAGAGATTTCCTGATTTTACTTTCTCCCTTCAAATGGCTACTGCTGGGGATTTGGCAATTCGCCGTTCAAAGCTTCTGGGTGTTGCTCCATTTGATTGAATTGATGGTCTGGTATATGACCCATTTGCCAACATTAGCCCGAACCGTTCCACCCTTGGGAAATTCTATGGGTAAGTCGGGCGTTTCTAAACCCAGGATACAGTCAATTCCCCCGGAGAATCCACCGAGGAAGCAACAAGGGAGAGTACCCCAAGATTTATATCGCGCGATCGCGGTAATTGCCATTGGCCTAGCGGTTCTTCCTTTGGTAACATTCATCCCCTTTCCCCATCCCTTTGAAGGCAGTATTTTGGTAGAAGAACTGAGCTTTAGATATGGAGAATCACCCCAAAGTTTTGTTTTATTTGAAGAAATCACTGGATTGGATCAGATGGCGATCGCTGGGAAACAAAGCTTCACGTTAACCGGACGGTTTGAAAATGCCACCGATCCGCGCTTAAATCGCTTATCCAGTCTCACAGTTGATCTAACCGCTGCCGAGAGTGCATGGGAAATCACGCCAGTTGAAGGCGACTTTCCGAGTGAACTGACCCTCAAACGCTTGTGGGTACGACAACATACCTTAGTCGAACAGTTCAGTTACGATCGCGATCGTCTCCAACTTGTCTTACAACCGGCAATTCGCCCCAATGTGCTAGAACTTGACTGGGGTAATCAGCCGTTGCAAGTGAGTTTACGAGGATATCAAATTACCGAACTTCAGTCGGGGAGGAGTCGCCTCAACTCCGATACTCCTTTAGAATTTACTTGGATTCCCGAGAACAAAGAACTAACCTTAACCTTGAGAGATCGGGCGGCGATCGCGGCGATCGTTCCACAACCCTCGCCTCAGTGGATACCAGGTAATCTGAATGTTGAAGATGTGCGATTTTACCGCACCCGAAGAAGACCAACAGATACAGATACAGATACAAATACAGATACACCAATAATCCACCAGTCTACTGCGATCGCTGGTCAGATACGGATGGCAAGGCAATCACTTCAAATATCACAAGACGATTTTTTGAAGGGAGAAACAGCAACGGACTTAGAGATTCAAAAACTTGATAGTCTTGCATTTGTCCCCTCTAGTCCCGAAGAAAATCCTAAAACAGGCATTCAAATTGGATTTTCAGGAACTGGAACCCAGATTCAAGTCGGTCCCGAACTCACTGTTTCGGCAGATCACATTCAGGGTAACTTCTTGAATCAATGGTTCTCTCCAGAGACTTTGTTAGCCTTGATTCCAGTCTGGATAGTTGGGTTGGGTTTGTTCATCTATTGGGGGGTTAATAATTTTTCAAAGATTTGGTGAATTGGGGCTAAAATCAAGCCAAAGCAAAGGGAGCATTTTGCTCCCTTTGCTGAATTCTCAATTCTTCTATAGAGATACCGGATTAAGATGGGCTCTATATTACCTCAAGCTAGGCGGACGTAGGCTTTTGCAATTCTCCATCTTCCAGATAGAGAATGCGATCGGCCACATCCAGAATACGCGGATCGTGAGTAACCATGAGGACGGTACTGCCTCCCTCTTTTGCCAATCGGCGAAGCAGTTCGATCACGGCATGACCACTATGAGAATCTAAAGCTGCCGTAGGTTCATCCGCCATAATCAACTGAGGATGACCCGCTAAAGCGCGGGCGATCGCCACCCGTTGTTTTTGTCCCCCGGATAAATCCCGAGGTAACTGATGAACCTTCGCTCCCAACCCGACTTGTTCTAAAAGATGCTGCGCTTCCAGGTGAGCATTTCGGCCCCGAATTCCTTTCAAATTTAGCGCAACTTCCACATTTTCTGTTGCAGTAAGTGCCGGAAATAAATTAAAACCTTGAAAAATAAAGCCAATATTATCTCGGCGAAACCGGGACAATTCAGCCCGGGACATCCAGGTAATTTCTTCCCCGAGTAATTTCACCGTTCCCGAGGTTGGGGTGAGCATCCCAGCCAAAATTGAGAGCAAGGTCGTTTTGCCCGAGCCCGATGGTCCCATCAACAGTTGAATATCTCCAGGACGGACTTCTAAATCAATCCCTTTGAGGGCATGAAACTCTTCGGAACCAGACTCGAAGACCATCTTGACGCCTCTAGCTTTAATCGCACCCATTGTTGTCGGTGCTGCCGCTGTGGATGCGACGACCGAGGGCGCAATCACCTGAGTGGAGAGATTTCCCATAGATTCATTAAAGTTTAGTGAAGCAGTCATTCGTCTCAATGTTTAGTGAATATGCTATAGACGGTAGGCTGTGAGAACAAAACAATCCAGATTTAGAAGTTAACAGGATGCCCGATCGCATTCTGGCAGTTGTCCGTCCCTCTACTCTCATTGTCTGTGCCACTTTTAAAATCGGCATCCCCCAATCGGTCTGAGTAATTATGCCCAATCTTCCCCATAATTGCAACCTACGCTTTAAAAACAATCGCTGGATCGACTCGATTGATTTTCTGAATGGCAAAAATTGCAGAAGATACACACATGACCACCGTAATCCCAAATACCCCCACAGCCGTTGCCGGTGAAATCAAGATGGTCAATCCTTGCGCCGCCAGCGCCCACGATTGGATCCCCCAGCACAGCAGCATTCCTGGCAGGTATCCTAACACAGCCATCCACAGCGCCTGTTCAATAATCACCCCATAAATCACGCTCTGGGAAGCACCCATTGCCTTCAGAGTTCCAAATTCTTTAATGTGATCCGAGACGGAAGCGTACAGAATCTGTCCGACAACCACCATACCGACCATCACCCCCACCCCGGCCCCCAAACTCAGCACAAAGCCAATTCCCGTCCGTTCTTGCCAATAAACGCGGTTGAGTTGGGCCATTTCTTCCTGGGTATAAGCGCGGGTATAGGGCAATGCATCTTGCAGTCTCTCTTTGAGTTCCTGCAAATTTTCTCCCGGTTCAGCTTTCACCAAAATATAGGTGATGGGATCATCCTCTCTTAAGGGTTTGGGAGCCTCTTGTTCTTCCGAAGCCGCCTCCTCACTAGGACGAGTCGTGGTGAAGGCATTGGCATTATCTAAAGAAGAGAAAATATAGGGACTCGCCACAATTGATTGAGTGTCATGGGTGAATCCCACTACCGTGGCGGAAAAAGCCCCGACTTCCACTTTGTCCCCGAGCCATGAGACCTTGAGGGTATCAAAGCTCGCTTCATCCACAAACATGGTGTAGGGTTTTTCGAGGTCGCTTAAGCTGCCTCTGACCATCTGCCCTGGTACAAAGAGTTCCGCATCTGGGTCAAATCCAAACACCCGAACATGATTGATATGCCCGGTTGAATCTCGCCACAAGGTCCCCTGAACGATCAGCGCTTCCGCCTGGGCGACCCCTTCAACCTTTTGAGCCTCACTCAATCGCTTGTAGGGCATATGGAGGGTCATTTCTAAGGTTTCCATATCCTGCGAACTGACCCAAATATCCGCTGGAGAATAGTCCACCAGTAGGGCGGTTGAGCGCATGACCCCTTTGAAGATGCCAGTTTGGATGGTAATCAAACTGACGGCAAACATGATGCCTGCTTGAGCGACCAAAAAGCGCGGCAGATCTTCAAATAGGTTTTTTCGGGCTATTGAAGGCATATCAAAAGAATGATGATAAACAAGGGTTAGGTAACGGGGGTTGAGTAACCGAGGATGGGGGATGGAAAGAGAGAATAAAGAAATTTTCTCGGTAAATTGTGAATGGAGAAGTCTAAATTTCTTTTTCTTTGTTCCCTGGGGGTTAAATCTATTTAGGGCAAAGTGGCTATTCCTTACTTAAGGGTTGATGATTTAGAAATCCCTCGGCTTGTTTGTTATTGTAGTCGTGAACTGGAGGAAGTGCTACCCATTCTTTCTGGCGGAGGGTGAATTGGTTTTCAGTCTTTTCACTGGAATCGATTGTTCGGAGTGGGGTCAAGGTTTGATAAAGGACATTGCTTTTGACTGGGGGGAATATTAGGAATTAGGTTATAGGGCGATCGCTTGGCGATCGCCCCGGTAGTTGGGGATTGGGGTTTGATTTAATGCTTTATCTTGCTATTATAACGCAAAAAATCTGGGGTCTAAAGGAATTCTTTTAAAAACTCAAAGGCTTGCTCATCCCAACAGGGTGCGGGAGAGAGGAAGCTCAAACAAAGAAGAACATCCGCTTGGATGGCTTCGATCTCTTCGTCCTCGAAGAGTTCGGCTAAGGCTTGAGTATCTCGTTCTTTGAGGGCAGACAAGGGTTCGGCTGCCTCGGTGAAGAAATCAAAGGAATGGGCGGTAAAATCAGATCTCGGGCTATTGAGGTCGGCTAGGGTTTGAATTTGGCTCGGTAAAAAATCCCGCCATGTTCTGGATGGTTTTGAGACTGCGGCCTTTTTACTAAATTCAATGAGTTGGGCGAGAAAGGGATCCCTGGAGTTGGTAGATGAACTCATAGTTGGGGAAGGGATTTTAAAATTCCCGCGCTTACCCTGAATCAGGTGCGCGGATGTGCAATCAAACTGATGGGAGAGTGGCTCAAGAGAGGGAGCGACAATCATAGGCAGTCATTGGCAATCGGAATGACAACCCGGTTGATCGGCTGGGGAATTCTTTATCCTTTCTTAATGTTTAAAGCGCGATCATCAGCTCTCGGGGAACAGGCGATCGCTCCCCGGGTAACCTGGCTTTGACGATGCCGCCGCCTCGGACTGGATGGATAAATGTCGCTTTTCGCTTATCCTCTCTGAGTTTTTTGTGTTGATGCACCCCTAAAAAGAGCGATCGCACTCGTTCTGTGTCGATCTCTTTTAAATCTGCTCGGCCTGTGTAGGCAATTTTAACTCACTCAATTCAACGGCAAAAGTATCCGCAAACGCTGTGGCGATTTGCTGACGCACGCGATCGGGGTTAATCCCCTCTACAAATTCCGCCAAGCTCCCCACGGGTTTGTTGGCAATTCCACAGGGGACAATTTGCTCGAACCCTTTCAAATCCGGGCAAACATTGAGCGCAAAACCGTGCATGGTAATCCATCGACTGACTTTAATACCGATCGCCGCTATTTTTCGCCCCTCCAGCCAAACTCCGGTCAACCCCGGAATGCGATCGCCCTTTAACCCATACTCTGCCAACACCTGAAGAATCACCCCTTCAAGCTGCCGTAAATACCAGTGCAAGTCCATCTGGTAATATCGTAGATTCAAAATTGGATAACCCACGATTTGACCGGGACAATGATAGGTAACCTCACCCCCACGCTCCACCCGATGCAATTCCACCTCGCTACAAGTGGGGTCAAACTTGAGAAATTCTAAACTCGCCCCTTTTCCCAAGGTATAAACCGGAGGATGTTCCAACAAAATGAAGACATCCTCTAAATCTGGGTTTGACCTTCGGGCACTCACTAAAGACTGCTGCCAGGCCCAAGCTTCCTGATAAGGGAGGCGATCGAGATTATAGAACCCACAACGCCGCCGAGGGGAACTGATTTCAACAGGATTGGCTAGACTTTTACTATATATCATCCAAAAAAGCAAGGGGTTTTTGGTAGAAATTTAGACAAATATCAGGTTTGGAATCCGGACAACTACTATAGCCCAGGGTAGCGGGATTGTCATTGCGTAACGTATTGCAACGAATTTTAAAGAGATAACAAAATTCGGTGTAATTCTCAATACAAGGTGGTAGTGTGAAAGGTAAGGAGTTGAATTGCAGCACAGGAGAGGTTTCCCAACAGCCATCTATTTATAGAACCTACAACACCATTGAGTTGACTGTTCCCGTAGGCTAAGTGGCCTTGTCCCCGAGGACAAGATTTCTGGAATCCTCCCACTCAAGTCTCCAAAACTTACAATTTTGGATCTTGATTGCTATAATCATCTTCAATTATGGACAGAACCTGCTCACCAACTGGCACATTAGACTTTAAAGCTCGTGCCATCGCAGTTGATGACGAGTGATCCACAGTCCCAGGTGACTCCGGTGACTGAAAGGCGATCGTTCTACCCAATTCCCAACCGCGATCCCTGAAAGAGCTGCCGTAATCTCGGGGCAACTCAGGGCAGAGTAATTCCACCCTTTCAAGCGTAGTCAACCTTGATAAGTTTTGGCTCCGTTCTTAAGCGAGCGAAACGCCAAAAACGGGCAAAAGAACTAATGTTAGGAAAGCGGCATTACCCGCCCCGCTTTCCCTCCGTCTATTTTCTTAGAAATCAGGCTTGGAGATGCGTATTTCGCTTTTTTGATCACCCCTCCAAACCCTAACATCTAAAACCTTAATACGATGGAGTCTTCAGTGGGAAGATTGATATGAAGCTTGTTATCCACGGCAAAAATATTGAAATAACCGAGGCCATTCGCGAGTACGTCAACCAAAAGGTTGAAAAAGCAGTGAGTCACTTTCAAAATTTGACCACAGAAGTAGACGTTCATCTGTCCGTGGCAAAAAATCCTCGGAACAATTCTAAACAAACTGCTGAAGTCACCATTTTTGCAAATGGTACGATCATTCGCGCTGAGGAGAGCAGTGAAAATCTGTACGCAAGCATCGATTTAGTCGCTGATAAAATCGCTCGCCAACTGCGTAAGTACAAAGAAAAACGTCACGCTCAGAAAGTTCAAGCGCCAGACACGCTCAATGAAGCACTTCTCGAAGAGCAACCCCTTGTCGAGGATCTGATCGGCGAACGCACCCCCGAACTTCCAGGGGAAGTGGTGCGAACCAAATATTTTGCCATGCCTCCGATGAGTGTTCTCGAAGCCTTGGAACAACTCCAACTCGTGGATCATGACTTCTATATGTTCCGCAATGCCGACACGGGTGAAATTAATGTGATTTACGAACGCAACCACGGCGGTTACGGCGTTCTCCAGCCCCGCAATGGCAATGGTAACACCAAAAACGGCAAAGCAGCGGCGATCGCCAGCAAAACTAATCCGGCCAAAGTTTAACATTTCTTGGATTAGTCCCGAGATTGGTGGGTGAATAAGTGATTCAACCTAACTCTGTCTAGCCCCAAACAAAAAGCGCCCCCAAATTGGAGGCGCTTTTTTTAATCTTTTATCAGATTAACCATTGATAGAAGGAGCAGTCAAAGCAACGGGAGTTGCTTCACCAGCAGCCAAATCGAGGGGGAAGTTGTGAGCATTACGCTCGTGCATCACTTCCATACCCAGGTTAGCGCGGTTAATCACATCAGCCCAGGTATTCACAACACGACCAGTCGAGTCAATGATGGACTGGTTAAAGTTAAATCCGTTCAAGTTGAAAGCCATCGTGGACACACCCAAAGCGGTGAACCAGATCCCCACAACCGGCCAAGCAGCTAAGAAGAAGTGCAAAGAACGGCTGTTGTTGAACGAAGCATATTGGAAGATTAAACGACCAAAGTAACCGTGAGCGGCCACAATGTTGTAGGTTTCTTCTTCTTGACCGAACTTGTAACCGTAGTTTTGAGATTCGGTTTCAGAGGTCTCACGAACTAAGCTGGAGGTCACCAAAGATCCGTGCATCGCACTGAACAAGGAACCACCGAACACACCGGCAACACCCAACATATGGAAGGGGTGCATCAGGATATTGTGCTCAGCTTGGAACACTAACATGAAGTTAAAGGTTCCAGAGATACCCAAAGGCATACCATCAGAGAAAGAACCTTGACCGATCGGGTAGATCAAGAACACTGCCGAAGCGGCTGCAACAGGTGCAGAGTAAGCAACGCAGATCCAAGGACGCATCCCTAAGCGGTAAGAGAGTTCCCACTCACGACCCATGTAGCAGAAGATGCCGATGAGGAAGTGGAAAATCACGAGCTGGTAAGGGCCACCATTGTAGAGCCACTCATCCAAGCTGGCTGCTTCCCAGATGGGGTAGAAGTGAAGACCGATGGCATTAGAAGAAGGAACAACCGCACCAGAGATGATGTTGTTTCCGTACAGCAAAGAACCGGCAACGGGTTCGCGGATTCCATCGATGTCCACAGGAGGAGCGGCGATGAAGGCGATGATGTAGCAGACAGTGGCGCTTAAGAGGGTGGGGATCATCAACACACCGAACCAGCCGATGTAGAGGCGGTTTTCGGTAGAAGCGACCCATTCGCAGAAGCGGTCCCACAGATTGGCGCTCTCGCGCTGCTGTAATGTGGTGGTCATAGTTTTATGATTGCTATTGGTTTGTCGAGGTAGTTATGATGTTTTTAGATTAACGGCTTTGTAACGATTTGTAAAGGGGTTGAGACCACAGCAATTCTGATACGTCTGATAAGCATGACTTATTTACTCTTTTCTATACATAGGTGGGCTTGGGTAGAGAACCGCCAGTCCCCAAAAGTTGGGATAACCAATCAAAGCTAAGGGAAAATTTTTTGATCAGCGAAGGAGTAACTGATATTGATCGCTCAGCCCCATTCCCTGAGCATACGCAACTCCCAGGAGTAGATGGGAGTAGAGTTGGGATTATGGCAGGGGACCTATCAAAATCAAAACCTATTGTGGTTACGCGGGTGGGATTTGGAAGGGAATCTGTTCTTGATTGGTTCAAAACGCTCTGAAGAGGAAAAGCAGCGAGCAGAAGCGGCAGAAAGCAAAGTGGCAGATTAGCAGAATGCCTGCGATCGCTAGGAATTGACCCGGATGCGGAGGAGGATATCTAAGGCGATCGCCCGTGCATCTGTATGAATCCACAAACCCAAAGGGATCCCGATTGGGAGCGCTTTTTTATTCAAAACTTCGATTGAACCGAAATTCCATGATACATCCTTACTTTTAGATGAATCCTACCTTATCAAAATTTTTCCGCAGATAGACTTTGGAATTGGTGGATTTTTGTGAAGTTAATAATTAATTAGACCGTTTGTATGTGATATAATAAGAAACTGTAAAAGTATAAAGTTAGACCTCTCAAAATACTCATGAAAATCAATCCAATATTCCAGGGTTTGAGCTTATTATCCCTAATCGGACTGATCGGCTGTACTCAACAGACAACGGGCAGAATTTGCGAATATACACCGGCTGCGGGCCAACCCAACCCATTAGGGGAACAAGCGAGTTTCAAGGTTCGAGAACAAGAGGGAAATACGGTTTTTACTTATCAACCGGACCCAAGTGAAATGCTAGATCAGACGATTGAACTCTCAGGGAGACGAGAGTTAACCTATCGAAATACGGACTTAGATACGGCCCGAGTCATATTGATTCAAAACCCAGCACACTATAAGCGACTGATTGATAAAGAAAGCAGCCAAGATTTTGCGGCGGTGAATGAAAGTTTGACCTGTCGGTAAGACGAAAAGCCATTAAAGACTCCGAGTTAGCTGGAGAGGGGAAGCCCCCGGGTAAAAATGTGGGCTAATTAATGAGCGTGCCGATCGCCTCGGTTCGCTATAATAAAAAAATAAACAGATATGATTGCTTCGCTCAATCCCAGGAACCTTCACCTCTATGGCTTTACCTATAGTTGCTATTATCGGACGCCCTAACGTGGGCAAATCAACCCTTGTCAATCGGATTGCTGGGGGTAAACAGGCGATCGTCCATGATGAACCGGGAGTCACCCGCGATCGCACCTATCGAAATGCCTTCTGGCAAGACCGAGACTTTCAGATCGTTGATACGGGCGGATTAGTCTTTGATGATGATACCGAATTTTTACCCTTAATTCGAGAACAAGTCATGACAGCGCTTTCTGAATCAAGCGTTGCGCTATTTGTGGTAGATGGACAACAAGGGGTCACGGAAGCCGATCGCGAAATTGCTAACTGGTTGCGTCATCAAAAAGTCCCCGTTGTACTCGCCGTGAATAAATGTGAATCCTTAATGGAAGGATTAACCCAAGCGGCAGAATTTTGGGAATTAGGCATGGGTGAACCTTATCCCATTTCTGCCATTCATGGCAGTGGAACCGGGGATTTATTAGATCTCGTCATTACCCACTTGCCGCCGACTTCCGAAATTGAAGAAATGCCGGAAATTAAAGTGGCGATCGTTGGACGTCCTAATGTTGGCAAATCCAGCTTACTCAATGCCTTTCTGGGAGAAAAACGGGCGATTGTCAGTCCAATTTCGGGAACGACTCGCGATAGTATCGATACCTTTGTGGAACGGAACGGAAAAAGCTATCGAATTATCGATACCGCAGGCATTCGGAAAAAGAAAAATGTCGAATATGGACCTGAATTTTTTGGGATAAACCGGGCGTTTAAAGCGATTCGTCGGGCGGATGTGGTGCTGTTGGTCATTGATGCAGTGGATGGGGTAACGGAACAGGACCAAAAACTGGCGGGACGCATTGAAGAAGATGGACGTGCCTGTGTCATGGTGATTAATAAATGGGATGCGATCGAGAAAGATTCCTATACCATTTATGACTATGAACGCGATATCAAAAGTCGCCTCTATTTCTTAGAATGGGCAGAAGCAATTTTTGTGAGTGCCGTCACCGGAAAACGCGTAGAAAATATCCTGGATTTAGTCGATAAATCGGCGGAAGAACATCGTCGGCGAGTTTCTACTTCAGTGATTAATGAAGTGCTAAAAGATGCCTTGCATTGGCATAGTCCTCCGACCAGTCGTCAAGGAAAACAGGGAAAAATTTATTATGGGACGCAGGTTACCAGTCAACCTCCGACTATTGCCTTATTTGTGAATGACCCGAAACGATTTAACGATAATTATCGCCGTTATATCGAGCGTCAATTCCGTGAACAACTGGGATTTACGGGGAGTCCATTACGGTTGCTATGGCGTGGGAAAAAAGCTCGGGACTTTGAGGACAATAATACCACCAATCGAGCCGTTAAGGTTTAGGTTATTCCAATAACTGGGTATTCGACGTGGGGGTAATTGATGAAATTCCCCTACAAAAAAGACAGGGTGAACCCGAACCCCTGGGACAGCGGTTTTAGACGCTTTGGACATTTACTTTCTCGAATCCGATGGATTTATTGCGATCGCTGCCTATCGGCTTGTATTTAGAACAACCTATTACCTGGTTACATGGCTTAGATGCGCGAGTCAAACTGCTGTGGTTGATGAGCTTTTTAATTGCGCCCGTCTTAGCGAATCCAATCTGGCGGATTGCATTGGTTTTTCTGCTCATTTTGATTACCATTAGTGCCTTGATTCCCCTGCGAGTCTGGCGCAAACAAATGGGGTGGTTGTTAAGCCTCTCTCTGTTAGTTTGCCTAATTACAGCGATCGCACCTGATGGACTCCCGGTGGAACACCAACCCCGCCTTCCTTCTCAAGAACTCACCTTTGATCGCCAACCCCTCACCCTCCCTCCCACACCCATCAGAAATCCGTGGTACAATCCTTTGGGCTGGGGTCAAGAAACTCCCGAACCCGAGGAGGCAATTGAGAGTGAACTCCCCCAACCAACCGATTACCGTTATGTTCTCTTTGAGCAAGGGCGGTTTACGGTTACCCGTCGTTCTCTCGATTTAGGAATCCGGATTGGTACTTTATTTTTTACCTTAATTTATAGCACCAATCTCTACCTCCTAACTACGGCCCCGGAAGAGATTGCTGCGGGAATTGAAGATTTAATGAGTCCCCTGAGACGGTTTAATATTCCCACCATAGAAATTGCCTTGACTTTAACCCTCTCCCTGCGGTTTATCCCTTTAGTATTAGAAGAAGTTCAAAACTTAATTCGTTCTGTGAGAACTCGGGCTATTAATTGGAAAAAATTGGGCTTGCGAGGAACAACAAAAGTATGGTTTTCTGTAGTAGAAAGACTTTTAGAAAATTTGCTATTGCGTGCGCAACAAATTGCGGGAGGGATGCAGGTGAGAGGATTTACTAGCCCGAATACCCATCGGGTGCAATGGCATCCATTAAAACTGAGAAATGGAGACTGGGTGGCGATCGCCATTTTGGTGGGATTTTGGGGGATGCGTTTCATCTGGGGATGGCAAGTGTGAACCAAGTTAATCAGCAACCCGTCGCCCCTTGGTATTGGCGATCGCTACCGTTAAAACAGCGGACGGGTACTCAAATATTTGAGGCATTGTTTCTGATTCCTGAAGCTGAAAATAAGCAACCGGAAGCGGCGATCGCCACCCTCCTAGAAAGTCCTTATCCAACTCCCACCCCCATTCCTGAAGCGAGATATTCTATCTGTGCTGGTGCACCGAGATGGATTGACAACCACCCTCAATTGTGGACTCCAGAAGTTGGAGAAATTCTGCCTAGTTTGCGGCAATTGCTTAAGCGAAAACAGCCCGAACAACCCGAACCGATTCAAGAACTTGCCACCCTGCAACGGATTAACTGGGATGCGCTTCCTTTCACCGGCGGATGGTTAGGATGGTTGGGGTATGATTTAGCCTGGGAAATTGAAAAACTCCCCGATTTGAACGATGATCCCCTACCCTTTCCGGTGAGTTACTGGTATGAACCCGCCAACTTTGCGATCCTGGATCATCATCAACAACAGTTGTGGATTGCCAGTAGCGATCGCGCTGAATTGGATATCCTAGAACAGAAATTAGAAAGCTCTTGTATCCGGGCAAATTCTCCTCAAAAATTACCGGAAACTGAGGGGTTTATTCCCCCTTATCCCCAGTTTCATTTGTCGCAATTTGACTATGAAGAACGGGTCAGAAAAGCCCAAAAATATATCACAGCCGGGGATATTTTTCAAGCCAATTTATCCTTGAGATTTGAAACGACAACTCCGCAGGAAAGTTGGGATGTTTATCAAACCTTGCGGGCGATTAATCCCTCTCCCTTTGCCAGTTATTGGCGAACTCCCTGGGGAGATGTGGTGAGTTGTTCTCCGGAAAGATTGGTACAATTACAAGGAAAAACTGCCCAGACTCGTCCGATTGCTGGAACTCGTGCTAGAGGGAAAACACCAGAACAAGATGAACAACTCGCTACTGAATTACTTGGCAACCGGAAAGAACGGGCCGAACATATTATGTTGGTGGATTTGGAACGGAATGATTTAGGGAGAGTTTGTGAATGGGGAACGGTACAAGTTAACGAATTATTGACCATTGAACGGTACAGTCATGTCATGCACTTGGTGAGTAATGCCTTGGGTACTCTCCGGGGCGATCGCGATAGTATTGATTTAATTCGCGCCACCTTTCCCGGTGGCACCATTACCGGCTGTCCCAAAGTGCGATGCATGGAAATTATTGAAGAATTAGAACCTGTGCGCCGCAGTCTGTTTTATGGTTCCTGTGGCTATTTAGATTGGCGAGGGCAGCTTGATTTGAATATTTTGATTCGGACCTTATTATTCGCGCCTGAGACAGTAGGAACGGCCAAAAATGAGGGGAAAACCTATCGAGTTTGGGGACAAGTGGGGGCCGGAATTGTTGCCGATAGTGAACCGGAAAAAGAATGGTATGAGTCCCTAGATAAAGCCCGCGCCCAACTTGCGGCATTGCAGATGGCGATCGCAGTCCGGGAAGGTTCATAACCGGGGCGATCGCTTGCTCCCTCTGTTATAAAAATGCTCATGATTAATATAGCAATCGCTTCCATTTGAAGGCTATGCCAAAGATGAGAATCGAGTGCCTGATTAAAACAGGAATATAAATCATTGGGCAGCAGTTAGACTAGAAAATTGAGGAGAGGGAGCATCTCCCTCGGTGATGATTAGCAGAAAACGAGACACTGCCACTCCAGGGAAGAATCATCAAATTTATGATCGGTCCCTAGCCTAAGAGCATGGGGATTTCCGCGATTTCTGATAAAATTGTCCCCGTCCAAGCTTGCGGCAAAAACTTAGGGGGGAACCGGGTCACATCCCGAAACTCCATAGGAGCTGACTCCGCCAGGGGGACCTTAGTGACTCTATAACCGTTATGATTAACGGTACTCATCTGAACCTGAATGAACACTGAAACTTACTTAAATCATCCTACTTTTGGTCTGCTCTATCGGGTGTGTCTGATCGAACAAAATCAGGAGTTGTTCACGACCCTCTATGCCCAACGCCTATTTTTTTTAGCGCTTTCTGGCTTAGAAGGGTTAAGATTTGAGCCGCTGACCCGTGCCGATGCTCGCCTCCTCGTTGAAAACCGCTTGCGATTGCTCAGACGAATGGGGCAAACTCAGGAATTTGCGGAACTTCAGCTCATTCACAAACGCACGTTTCAATGACGATCGCCCAACGGATTGCTCAGATCCGCACCCACTTACCCGAATCAGTCCGACTGATTGCCGTCACCAAACAGGTGTCGGTGGATGCCATGATGCAAGCTTATCAGGCGGGAATTCGAGATTTTGGGGAAAGTCGTATTCAGGAAGCCCAAGCGAAATCGGAGCAACTCGGGGACCTGCCCGGTCTAACCTGGCACCTGATTGGACACCTGCAAAGTAATAAAGTTAAACCCGCTTTAGACCACTTTCACTGGCTCCATTCTATTGATAGTTTGAAATTAGCGCAACGGGTCGATCGCTTGGCGGAAGGACTCGAAGTTAAGCCAAAAGTCTGTCTCCAAGTAAAAATCCTACCCGACGCCAACAAATCGGGTTGGCAGATTCCTGAACTCATCGAGGATTTAGCGACCCTAAATCAGTGTAAAAACTTAGAAATCAAAGGATTAATGACCATTCCTCCCTTGGGATTGGATGAAGCAAAAACCCTGGCCCTGTTCGAGCGTGCTCGTCAACTCGCGCAAGAAATCCAGGCCCAAAATTGGACTCAGATTTCCATGCAGGAATTATCAATGGGAATGTCAGGGGATTATCATTTAGCTGTTCAAGCCGGGTCCACAATGGTCAGACTAGGGACAATCCTATTTGGAGAGCGATCGCCGTAAAATCCAGCCTTGGACCGTTAGAATTGAGGAAAAGATGGACGAATCATTCTCCCTTACCCGCGTTAGTCCAGGTCCAATCGCGATCGGCTTTTCTCCGGATTCCACCCCCCAAAAATCCCATTCAAATCCCGTTCAAATCCAGTTTTCAATTATAGTGATCAACCACCGCCCCCGATTGCACCAAATTCCCGACAAAAAGTCTGGAAAATTTTGGGCATAATCGGCAACTTATGGCAATATACAATAAACTGATAACTTGGGTAGGGTTGGGCATGGCGAATGGAGTGCATTTCCTATTAGGAGAGAGTTCCTTCCTCAACGGGGTTTACCCCGGCGCTCAGTCACGCTCAAGGGCATCTATAACCGAAGCGGGAGCCAAGGGTTAAGCCGCACTCAGTCGTTGGAACTCCACCCTGAATTAGGGGTTGATTGAGTCGGAACCTGAGTCTATACCGAACTAACATCCAAAATTGATTTGGGCTGGAATGGGGATTTTAGAGAGAATGCCCTGATGTTACCCTAGTTTTGATGGAGCAAAAACCGTGAATACGATTTTTTCTAAGCTACGAGATATGGTCGGACTCAACGAATCCGTGGATTACGAGTATGAGTACGACGAAATAGAAGGAGAAGGATACCAAAACCTTTACCAGGACCAACCCGCAGCCTCTCCCGAAGCAGAAGCGCGCCGGAATCGCCCCCCTTTGCGGACGACCCCAACCGGAATGGGAATGGTGGGAGCAGAAAGCGCAATGGGATCAAGTATGAATGCTATCAATAACGTGATCGGTCTACCTGGAGCCGCCAACGGCATTTCTGAAGTGGTGGTAATGGAGCCGAAATCCTTTGAGGAAATGCCTCAAGCCATTCAAGCCCTGCGGGAACGCAAATCCGTCGTCCTCAATCTGACGATGATGGATCCGGACCAAGCTCAAAGAGCCGTTGATTTTATTGCTGGTGGGACTTATGCCTTAGATGGGCATCAAGAACGAATTGGGGAAAGCATCTTCCTGTTTACCCCCAGCTGTGTTCAAGTCAGCACTCAAAGCGGTGTGGTTCACGATGTCCTGCAACCCCACCTACGGACCGCCCGTCCCCCCTCTGTTCAAACAAGCTGGACCCCGGAACAAGTCCGGATGGCCCAGTAAATAAACCGTTCTTGGTCAGCGATCGCCCTTATAGCCAAGTTGACCAAGGACCTGGAAACCCTTTACAGGAAATTAACGACCGTTGTTGGTAAAACTAGGAATTATTGGAGGCGGGGTCATGGGAGAAGCGCTCCTATCCCGCCTAATTGCTCGTGCCGCTTACCAGCCTGGGGAAATTTTGATTAGCGATCCCGTGCAGCAGCGCCGCGAGTTTTTAGCACAACAGTATGGAGTAGGCGTCACCGCCGACAATTCAGAAGTGGCGGCAGCTACAGAAGTCTTGCTCCTTGCTATCAAACCCCAAGTCTTCGAGTCCGTCACCGCTGCCTTACCCTCCCTCGGCCAGAATGGTCAAGTGCCAGTCATTCTGTCTATTTTAGCCGGAGTCCCCTTAAGTAAATTAGAACGGGCTTTTCCCGGTGCCCCGATTGTCCGATCTATGCCGAATACTCCCGCTACTGTCGGCGCGGGGATTTCGGCGATCGCCCCGGGAACTCAGGTCCAACCCGAACACCTCGACCGGGCCAAAACCGTGTTACAAGCCGTGGGGGATGTGGTTCAGGTTCCCGAGTCCCTGATGGATGCCGTCACCGGCCTCTCAGGTTCTGGACCCGCTTATGTCGCAATTTTTATTGAAGCCTTGACAGATGGCGGTGTTCGTGCGGGTCTACCCCGAGCCATTGCCGCCCAACTCGCCTTACAAACTGTATTGGGAACAGCGACCCTGATTCAAGAGAGCCAACTCCACCCAGCAGAACTGAAAGACCGAGTAACGAGTCCTGGAGGCACCACCATTGCCGGAGTCGCTCAATTAGAAAAAGCCGGATTTCGGTCCGCCTGCATCGAAGCCGTCCAAGCAGCAACGGAGCGATCGCGCCAACTGGGAAGCTAAATGAACTAGGCATCTGCGTCTAGTCTCGGAGTAACCTAGCGGTTAGAAACCGGGTTTCTGGAGACAATCTGTGGCAATTCGTCACCAATCTTTGTCAGAAATCCGGTTTCTTGTTCTTTGGAACTCACTAAAATTTTATCCATTCCTAGGACATTTTAATAGGATTAGATACACAAGAAACCGAATTTTAACAACGGAATTTATTGCCAATTACCCGCATTTTTGTAAACCAATCCCGTCGTTTTCTGGCTCCCAATACCCCATCCTAAGAGGGAATACTTTCCGAGGGTTGCGGTAACTTTTGGCCGATGCGGGGTTCGGTGCCTGAAAGTAAGCGTTTGATATTGCTGCGGTGTAACCAGATGACATACATCGAAGCGGCTAACATAAAAATTTGATAGGACAGGGGTTGATGTAGGGCAAACATGATCCCCGGTAGGGCGAGGGCGGCTAACATAGAACTGAGAGAGACAATGCGGGTAAAGGCGAGGACAATTCCAAAGACGCCAAACCCGGCGAGGGCGATCGGCCAATTAAGGGCAAATAGCACCCCTAGACTGGTGGCAACCGCCTTTCCACCTTTGAAATTAATCCAGACTGATTTGGTATGACCGAGTAGCGCCCCTAATCCAGCGAGGATGACCATCCAAGGCAACCAACGGGTAGCGGGTCCGAGATTGGCGGCGAGTTCCTGGACCGCTGGCAAAGCGTAAGCGAAACGCATCAAGGCGATCGCCGCCATCCCTTTTAAAATATCCACCAGAAACACCACCAGCGCCGGTCCTTTCCCCACCGTCCTCAGCACATTAGTGGCCCCGGTGGACCCTGACCCTTCTTCCCGAATATCAACTCCCTTCAACTGTCGAGCCACAATATAACCTGTAGGGAATGAACCAAAGAGGTAGGCAGCAAGTAACAACAGCCCATTTAAAAGTAGCCACAAAGTCATAAACTTTTATCCTCAGTTTTCAGCTATTTAAAGTCAAGTTGGGGTTGGTCCTTAAATAAGGACCAAAGACCCAAAGGGTTAAAGGGTAGGCAATTCCGGGTCAGCAGCAAATGCTAACCAGAGGGGGAATTGAAGTAGGGAAAGGTTGATTTGGTTTTCTGTTTCATCAATCAAAATTAGCGGAACTTGCTTCTGTTTGAGCAAGCGGTCCGCTTTTTGGGAGAGGGCTTCGGGAGCCTCAAATAAAACTACGCCGCCTTCTGGACCAAAATCAATCCGAGAAATGCCGAGGCAGTCTTGTAAACCCCTGCGCCATTCGCCGAGACGTTCGGGAGAATTGGCGAGAACCAGGGTGCGGAGGCGATCGCCATAGAGGGCCTTCAGGACCGAAATGGCTGCCGATGCTACCAAAATATTTTGTAAGCGACTCCCCAAGGTTCGGACTGCGCCTCTTGCACCTTGGCTAAAAAACCAGTTGGAAAGCCGTTCGGCGTGTACGGGTTCAAAGGTGCGCCGAACTTGCCACGGAGGACCATAATAATCCGGCATTGTGCGATATTTATCCAACAACCGGCGAATCTGTTTCGCCCGGTCTTGAAACGGCTGTTCCGCAAAGGTTGGAGTCGGTGCGCCCGTGCGATCGCCGCCTTTTGCGGCGGCTTTAGGGGGCATCTTCGCCGGTTCCGGTTCCGGAGGGGTTAACTCCAGTTGTTCCACGGAATTGACCAAATCCTGCAAACTGCCCGCCAGATAGTCCTTAAAGCCCTGAACCCGAATCGCCAGGTCTTGAGACACTCCAGCAAAGGTGGTGCGCATTTCCGTGCGGATGCGTTCTTGGCGGCGTTCGAGTTGTTCGACGGAGATTTGTAAATTGTGCTTGCGCTGTTCCAATTCGGTTAAGGCATCTTGAACCAAACGACCGATCGCCGCTTGGGTTTCCGTCTGTTCTTGCAGGAGTTCCGCACGATTCGCTTGCAATTGCACAATAGCGGCTTTGAGTTCCCGTTCTTGCTCCTGTAATTGCGCCACCCGTCGCCCCAAGGATACCGCTTCATCCTCAATCGCCAACGGGGGAGACACCCTCTCATCCATTGGTCGTTCTTCAGCCGTGAATTCTTCCGCCGGTTGTTCCTCTGCCGGTTGTTCGGAGGGTTCCACGGGGAGTTCGGCTGCCGGTTCCCAGGTTGTCGGGGACTCCGGCTCTTTTAGGGTCAACTCCGGGAGAGGGGATACCGCTTCATCGGGGACATAGGGTTCGGGTTCTTTCCAGAGGTCTTCTGAGGGATTGATCCCCTGAGTGGAATCCGCTGAGACTGATTCGGAGGAGGAAGCCTCAAACGGCTCTGAGGAGTCGGATTGGTCCTGAGTTTCTAAGGGTTCTGGATTGTTGGTTTCGTCTGCATTCATGGCAAAATATTTTAAACTTTAGAGATGACCCAGAGCCGATCAGGGAGTTAGGAAGGCGGGGATCTGTGCTGTCAATGAACCATTCAAGGGCCCGATCGCACCTCTAGCCCTAGGTGGGGGGATAAGGTGGGTTTTCTGGGGGTAAAAGAAGGGGTGGCATCAGGAGGGCGATCGCTCTTAAATCCGGGGACAGCGTTCTTCCAAACAGGCTTGAAGTTGTTTGGGATCGAACAAAACGGGTAGAAAATGGATGCTTTTCACTTCCTTAAAGTAAAACAAAATTGGAACTCCAGGCCAGAAAATTCGCCAATTGATCCATTCGGCGTAAGGAAAGCATCGAATCAAGTTTCCTGAGCGATAAACATCTAATGCCTTCGGGGTAAATTGCAGGCGAATGGTTGCCGCTTGGACCATTAAAAATAACCCGAAGGCGGCTAGGGGTAAACTCGCCAAAGGTTGCACCGCCAACAGCGGAATACTGCCGATGATAAAGGCCCAAGGCAGGACGTAACTGGGAGCCAGTTCTTGGGTTGAGGTTGAGGTTGAGGTGGTTTTTGAGGTGGAAATTGGTGTGGTCACAACAGTACCCTGTATTGCGATCGAGGCTAATCAAGAATTGAATGTTTCTATTTTAGAGGCTCAGTCACGGAATCCGATTAGAAGACGCCACTCCCCATGCCGCGAAACATGAGCCAAGAGAGAAAAAAGTTGGAAGTAAAGATGGCGAGAAGGGAAGTGACGACTGCAGTTGTCGTGGATTGTCCCACGCCTTTGGCCCCTCCGGTGGTGGTCAAGCCCCAGCTACAGCCAATGACGCCGATTAATCCGCCAAAGCATAAGGCTTTAATCGAGGCGGTGATTAAATCCCAGGTTTGCACTAAGCTCCGGACGGAATCGAGAAAGACGGTTTGGGAAATGGGATAGAAATTGGTGGCGATCAGCATTCCCCCGATCATTCCCGTGGCGAAAGAGAGGAGGGTCAACACGGGTAGCATGATACAGCAGGCGAGGACTCGGGGAATAACGAGGTAATCAATGGGGTCGGTTTTGAGGATATAGAGGGCGTCGATTTGTTCGGTGACTTGCATGGTGCCAATTTCTGCGGCAAAGGCGGAACCGACGCGTCCTGCGAGAACGATCGCGGTTAAAACCGGGGCCAGTTCCCGCGCCAAGGCGATCGCCAGCACCCCACCGACGGCGCTTCCAGCCCCAAAGTTGAGAAACTCCCGCGCCACCTGGATGGTGAACACCATGCCGACAAAGCTGGCGGTGAGGAGGGCGATAAAGAGGGAATCGGGCCCGACTAGGGCCATTTGTTCGATGGTGTTCCGTCGGTGGATTTTTCCAGAAACGAGGTGAAAGATGACCTGTCCAGCGAGAACGACTGCCGAGAGCAATCGTTGAAACCACTGGCTTAAGTTGGAGGTTGACTTAGTTTGAGTCAAAGGAGTGTTGAGGGGGGTGACGACAGGGGAGGGAGGAGTTGTTTACAAATTTTAAACAACTTTTTTAATCAAAATTTAATATTTGTGACAGAACTGTTTGAGGGCTGCGATCGGGCCTATCTTATAAATCAAATGCGTTTCAGATTCAGGCGATTTCGACAGTTTATCGGTATCCCGTTTTGATTTTATGAATAGTTTTCCTCATTTTCTGCGATCGCTATTATTAACCAGTTTACTAAGTTTTGCCGTCCCGACGCTAACCTTGGCCGGTGGATTAGCCCTTGCCGAGGCGATCGCCCACCTTCCCGGATTGACCAACCTAGGTAAATCTGCTGTTAAGCAGTTGTTACAATTTTTAGCAACCTTTGGCAGTGGTCATCCCCTCCAAGGGGCCATTGTTATTGGGCTCACCTGTAGCGTAGTCGGAGTCTTATTTGATGCCTATGCCTTATACCGCTATCAAAACCTCCGGGGACCCGAATAAACCCTCCATCTCCCCCATCCTCCCCATCTCCCCCATCTCCCCATCTCCCAAATCAAAAGCCGGTAGCACTCAACGTAACTACCGGCTTTTAATGGGGGGACTCAAACATTGCTACACCAAAGAGGAAAAGGCTAATGGATAGGAATGTTTGCGGTGAGGGAAAAGTCTGTTCGTGATTTAGGGTTCGCATCGCCCACTACCGCGCCCAACTTGGTGATGAGTTTTCATCATCGGACAGTTCGGTTCAGCTTGGCTAGAATTGATGAGCTTTTGTGCCAGCAGGATGGTATCCGTTGGGGACTGTTCTCCTCCAGAAGCGCGGAAGTCCCGGCGGCTGCAACCTGGTTTGCTATCTTCGGTTTCGCAGGGGTTAATCTGGCTGTTTTCCGAGGGTAAGGTGAAGCGTCCTAATGAGGCATGAGAAAAGGAACCCTCACTGGAGGTCGGCAAATGGTCTACCGAGTAAGACTTGGCACTAGGAGCAAGATTGGCAAATAAGAGGGTAGAGAGAACAAGAATAGTAGAGAGGCGCATAAAGGAATTGCCTAGGATAACTGATATTCCCTAATACGCATTCCTTATGCTCTATCTGGACAAGAAAGATAGAAAAAATAAATTGTTTTTGTAGGGGGTTAAGATGGGTCGGGTCTGTGCCTCCAGAAGGCAGGAATACAGAAGGTTTTCAGACCATTTTATCCCTTTATTTTTTGCATTCAATCCCCCTTTACACCCCCCAATTTTAAAAAGATTGAACTTTTTATCTGGCCGGGAAGTCAGGGGGCATTTTATTTTTAAAGAGTTCCCGAATTGTATGAAGTTTTGATAAAGTTTTGGCAGTTTCTAGGTTTTTCTTTACAAAAATAGTTGACATGAACGGCACACAACTCAATCATTAAGAACCCGCAAAGTAGGGATTTTATGCGTGGAATTACCGAGAATATATCCCCGGATTTAAACTGATTTTAAATCGTCGGTTTCTTTCGGTGGTGGAGTAAAACCTGTAATCCACGGACATTGACGATAATGGGCATCAAGGGCATCTAGGTTGGGTTGATCCGCTTCCTCCTCGGGGACAGTCAGCCGCCGTCCCGCTAATTTGCCATAGTTGGTTTTGCCCAATTCGGGAGAAAGTAGGACTTGTAACGTTCCCGGTTCGATCGCGATTTGTTTGGCGGTGAATAAGCGTTGAATATCCGCCCGTAAAATTAAGCCATTCCAGATATCACTAGAACGGGTTAGCTGATTGGGGTCGAGATGAACCACTTCCAGGGCCGCTTCTACATCACAGCCAGTAATGGGGCATCGTCCTTTATAAGCGGCCAATAACTGACGGCGAAAGGCTTTGTAATGGAGTGGGTTCGTGACTAAAGCTAAGACTAAAATCACCAGAGCACTGAGGGCTAATCCACCGATCGCACCGAGGGCCAAGGTTTGAATAAATGGTTGATTAGCGTTGGTTTCGGCAACGTGGGGGGATTCGGCGATCTTCAAACTGCTGATCATTTCCCCTTTTGCCTGGGTTGCTTCCGTCACGGCGGTTTGGATTTGAGTCAGTCTTTCTTGTTTAAGGGTTACTTCTTGTTGCAGTTGCGATCGCTCGGCCTCATCCACTCCATAATACTCATCCAAATTTTGTTGGGCGGACTGGAGTTCTTGACGCGCTTGGGAGAGGCGGAGATTGAGCTGTTCCACCACGCCATTGAGACGCGCTGTATTAATCAATTGACTCTGCTGGACCATTGCTTCCATTAGTCCCGATGCAGTTTGGAGGGCGCGTTGGGAATTATTATCGCGGTACATCACCCGGAGAGATCCGGCAGTTTCAGCACTGGGAAGTTTCAATAATAGGCGATCGCGAACTTCCACCGGGGACAGTTTCACATTATCTGCTACCGCTTGAATCACATTATCTGCCAACAGCAACCGGACCAATTCTTCGGGCTGAGAAAATTGCTGTCCTTGATTAATAATTTGCCGAGTTGTTTCCGATAATGAATCCGTCGGTTCATTCCCCCGTAAAGAACCCGTAGCGATATATTTGGGAATGGGTTCTATCTGCAAAGCCATGACACCTCCGATGCCCAATCCGGCAGTCAGCAGGGCCAGAACGATCCATTTATACCGATTTAAGCTGTGAAGATACCGGGGGAAAAAAGAAAGATTCATAGCTTGCAGACACCGGATTCAAGGGTTAGCAAAATGAAGGACTATCGCAATTTTTATATTCATGATCTCCATCGATTCGATCCCCCCTAGCCCCCCTTGAAAAGGGGGGAATCTGGAAAGTCCCTCCTACCTGGGAAAGTGGGAAATCTGGAAAGTCCCCCCTACCTGGGAAAGTGGGAAATCTGGAAAGTCCCTCCTACCTGGGAAAGTGGGAAATCTGGAAAGTCCCCCTTTTTAAGGGGGATTTAGGGGGATCTCTAATGTAGTTCACCCACAAGAGAAAGGCTATAAAACGATTAACGTAAGGGAACGGGAACTGCTTCTAATTTGGGGATGACTTGAATATCATATTCTTCTTCAAATACGACTTTTTTCTGATCGAGACTCCAGAGTTCTAATACGCAGGGGTCATCGGGTTCGCTGGGATGGAGGATTAAATGGAGTTGTTTGGTGTTGGGGAAATAGCGGCAACCGAGTTGAGCGATCGCCCCAACTTGGCGGCGGTCCAGGGCAACCGCCAACCGTAAAAAGGCACTTAATTGACTCACCATCTTGCGATGTTGCTTACTGGTCAAATTTCGATAATTATCATGCTTTTTCTTCGGTGCACTCTGACGGTGATAGCGGGCGAGATTGGCGATGATTTCTACCTCAGTATCGGTATATCCCAGCAACTCCCCATTCCGAATCAGATAATAGGAATGTTTGTGGTGCGCTGAATGACTAATATGAATGCCGCAGTTGTGCAAAATTGCTGCTGCCCAGAGTAATTCTCGTTCATTTAAACCCCAGTCATGGAGTACCCCTTGGGTGCGATCGAATAGGGTCAAAACAAATCCCGCAATTCGTTCGGCAGAGTCGAGATTAACGTGGTATTTTTGGGCAATTTTGAGGGTACTGCGTTGCCGGATCGAACTCTGGTAGCGCAGACGGTCCTCAATTAACCCGTGGGTAAGCATCCAATCGACGATGACGCCTTCTCGTAGCGATCGCTCGCAGACTGTGAGGGAGTCCATCTTTAACAAGGTCATCGCTTCGAGCAAAATTAAAGCCCCCGGCAGGATAATTTCGGCGCGCTTGTCCGACATCCCCGGAATGGCTAACCGTTGATGGTAGGAGAGTTTCCGCAAGCGTTGGACAAAATCGGATAAGTCTTTTAATTTGAATTGATAGCCGGTCAGGGGAGAGGGTTCAAGTCCCTGTTTTTCCCGGGCGATCGCCACGGCGAGGGTTTCGATAGTTCCCGAAGTCCCCACCAACCGAGGCAGTTCATCCAAGTACAACTGCGCTTGCAACTCCTCGACGGGACGCTCTAACATCCCGCGAATGTAGGCTTGCAAAAAGTCAAACTCACTGTTACTAATCGGGTCCGTGGTAATAAATTCGCTCGTCAGACGCACCGCCCCAATTTTCGTACTACTCAGGGACCGGGGTTCATGACCATCCCCTAAAATGAGTTCCGTAGAACCGCCCCCAATATCAATAATGATATGGGGTTCTTCGTTCAAGTCCATTCCCGAGAGAACACCGAGGTAGATGCGTCGCGCCTCTTCCGGTCCTGAAATTAAACTGACTCGGAGTCCGAGTTCGGTTTCGATTTCTTTGAGAAAGTCCCGTCCATTGGGGGCTTCACGCATGGCGGAGGTGGCAACCGCAACCACTTGTTCTGCATTGAGACTCTCGGCGCGTTTCTGGAAGCGTCGCAACGCTGAGAGGGTGCGTGCCATGACTTCCGGTTTGAGGTTGCCGGTTTTGAGGTCGCGATCGCCCAGACGCACGGTTTCTTTTTCCCGGGTCATGATCGTAAAAGCGGGTAAGGTTGGGTCAATTTTGACAACCACCATGTGCAGGGAGTTCGTTCCCATATCGATCGCAGCGAGAATAGGGTGTTTCCCGATATCGGGATCCGGAATCCTCACAAGGGGAACGGATTGGCTCAAGGTCATTGTTTTTCCCTCCAGGAAATTAAGGCGGCGATCGCGTGACTAAAGCTGGGGTGCAAGCCGGAATCGAACCGGAATTGAGGAATATCTCCGGTCAAAGAGGCAACTGTTGCATTCTTTGTGTTGGATTGGCTTAACTCACCCGGAGGTTGCTAATTAAGGCATTGACAAATTTTCGCTCTGGATGACGAGAATGCATCCAACCGATATCCCGGGGTTAGGGATCGATTCCACTGTTGAACCCAAGATAACGATATCGTATTAATGAAACATCTCGCGAATTAATTTAAGTAAATGTAATGGTGACGTCACAACCCAACCCAAGCGAACCGACTTGGCAAGCTGTTATCCGGCTGTTACGGTGGAATAAACCAGCCGGACGCCTGATTTTAATGATTCCGGCGCTGTGGGCCGTATTTTTAGCGGCGGAAGGAACGCCCCCGGTACTGCTTGTTGGGGTGATTATTTTAGGGTCTTTGGCAACCAGTGCCGCCGGTTGCGTGGTCAATGATCTGTGGGATCGGGATATTGATCCGCAAGTGGAACGCACGCGCGATCGCCCGTTGGCATCCCGGGAACTGTCTATCAAAATTGGGATTGTGGTCGCGATCGTTGCTTTTGCCTGTGCAGGGATTTTGGCACTGTATCTCAATCCCCTCAGTTTTGGCTTGTCCGTGGCGGCAGTTCCGGTGATTATTGGCTATCCGCTGGCAAAACGAGTGTTTCCCGTTCCTCAGTTGGTTTTGTCCATTGCTTGGGGATTTGCGGTACTGATTAGCTGGAGTGCAGCGGCATCTCACTTAGAGACCGCCACTTGGATTTTATGGGGGGCTACGGTGTTATGGACCTTGGGCTTTGATACCGTGTATGCCATGAGCGATCGCGAGGATGATCGCCGCTTGGGGGTCAACTCTAGCGCCTTATTTTTTGGCGATCGGGCCGCTGAAGCGGTTGCTTTGTTCTTTTTGGCAACGGCTGGATTATTGATTTGGGAGGGGATCCGGTTAAATCTGACCTTACCCTTCTGGATTGCCGTGGCGATCGCCGTTGTGCTGTGGAGTTGGGAATATCTGCAACTGCGCCAAAAAGACATTCCCCGAAGCACTTACGGCCAGATTTTTGGTCAAAATGTGTGGATCGGATTTGTCTTACTCGCGGGCATGATTGCCGGGATTTTAGGCTAAATCCAGTCCTTTACTAGCAACAATCCAGGGACCTTCTCCAATAAGTCTCTCTCTCCTGGTTCCAGCAGTTCTATCCAAAGGGGGATAATCTTCACCCCAGGATTCAGATACAGTAGAACAATAACAAACCGCACCGTTTCAGGTGTTCATAAGACAGGCCGTTGGCCTTTTTAATAATCTATATAAGAGACAATCCCGTTTGAGTTATTCAGACGGGATTGTTAGTATTTGGGCCGATTGAAACAGCTTAGTTTTTAACCTTTTCCAAGGGTCAGAAAATAATGGTGTTGATGGGTTATCAAGAACAGAAGTGGGGGAATGGGAACCGACTGGGGGAATGCCATGCCTGAAAAATCATGTTAAAATCGAGCCAAAAACCTTGATTTTCCAAAATTAGCCTGAACTTTGAGATAGGGTTCACTCTCAATTATTACCCTGGAATTGCTATGACGTTATCCCGTTGGCTGATTTTATTGCCTACCCTTCTCTCCTTAACCTTGACTCCCTGGAGTGCCACCGCTAATACTGAACCCCAGACGAATAATTGTCCTGCCATGTTGGGACTTCCGGCACTCGATCGCATTCAACGTCATCAGATTGCGAACGGTGAAACGGTGGAAAGTATTGCCGCCCAATATGAACTTAAACCAGAAACCCTGATGGGAATGAATCCGCCGCTACAAAGCGGTTTAGCGCCGGTAGGAACATCCATTCGGATTGCGCCTTTTGATGGGATAGAGGTGCGGGTACAACCGGGACAAAGTTGGAACGACTTAGAAGCCATTTATAAGATACCCGCAGCCGCAATTTTTGATAATAATGGCTGTTTAGTGTCTCCTCCGCTGGTGGTTTTTGTGCCGGGAGTCATCTGGTCCAGTACCAATCCCGAAGGGTCTGGAACGGTGACATCTGTTGTGGACCCGACGGCAAAACCTATTCCCGGTTATCCCCTGCCGGTAGAAGCGGAACCGATGTTAAGATTTGGCTATACTCGGTTAAATTCAGGCAGTGGAGACCCGAAGTTTCATTCGGGGATTGATTACAAGGCGGCGATCGGCACTCCAGTCTTAGCGGGGGATGATGGGGTAGTTGTTTTTGCTGGCGATCGCGGTGCCTATGGCAATCTGATCGTGATTAATCATGCTGGGGGTAAGCAAACTCGGTACGCCCATTTGAATGAAATCGCTGTTACAGTGGGTGAACAGGTGCGACAGTCTCAACAAATTGGCCGGGTTGGTTACACCGGCAATCCGGACAGCACTGAACCCCATCTTCATTTTGAAGTTCGCGCCACGTCTGAGGAGGGATGGGTGGCAGAAAATCCCGAAGATTTCATCCGCGCTCAAATTTTAGGGCGGTAATCTCTCAAATGCTCTAGGATTTAATCGATAAGGGAACCGTTAGAAGCCGGGTTTTTGCCAAAAATTTGGCAAGAACCGCCCTAAATTAGGAAGAGAAACCCGGCTTCTGGTCATGACTTTATCATCAGGTCATCATCGCCTAAGATTAAGCGGTTTCTGCTGCTTCTAGGGCGTCGGGTTCTTCGGTAATGCCATAGATGGAATGATACATCTTGACATACTCTTTCGCCGATTTATTCCAACTAAAGTCCTGCTGCATCCCTCGGATTTGGAGTTGTTGCCAATAGTCCTGATAACGATAGCCTTCCCAGGCGCGAATCATGCAGGTAAATAGGTCTAAGGTTTCATAGCGATCGAAACAGTAACCTGTCCCTTGTTTATTCACGGGGTCATGGTGACTGACCGTATCCACTAAACCCCCAGTGCGACGAACAATGGGAACACAACCATAGCGCATGGCTAAGAGTTGGCTGATTCCACAGGGTTCAAAGCGACTCGGCATCAGGAAGGCATCACTTCCGCCATAGATGCGACGTGACAGGGAATCATTGTAGAGTAAATAGGTTGCCATGCGTCCGGGATAGCGGGTCGCCAGTTGCCACATTTGGGTTTCATAGTTGCGATCGCCAGTCCCCAGCAAAATAAACTGGGAATCCGTATAAGCCATAAATCGATCTAGAATCTGAATTGTTAAATCCAAACCCTTTTGCTCGACTAATCGGGTCACCATCCCAATTAAGAAAGCTTTTTTATTGACTTCCAGACCGACTTCTTCTTGCAGAGCAATTTTATTGGCCTTCCGTTTTTCGATGGTTTCAGCGGTGAAATTTTGTTCCAGATACTTATCCGTTTCGGGATTATAAGAATCGGTATCAATCCCGTTGACAATACCAACCAATTTACTGCTGATAAAAGACATTAACCCTTCTAGGGTTTCGCCATAAGCCGGGGTCTTAATTTGCTCGGCATAGGTGGGAGAAACGGTATTAACCAGATTGGCATATTGCACCGCTGCGGCCATTGTATTATGACCTTGCATATACCAAGGACACCAGGTCATTTGCTCTAACTTCCAGCGCCAAGGTCCTTGATAGGCTAAGTTATGAATCGTGAAGGCGGTGGCAATATCTGGGGATTGATTCATCCAAACTGGAATCATGCCGGTATGCCAATCGTGGCAATGGATTAAATCCGGTTTCCAGTAGTTCCAGGCAAATTCTGCTGCACCATTGGAAAACAGGGTAAACCGCCACTCTTCATCTTCCCCGGCATAAATCCGCCGAGGCATAAACGAGGGATGTCCAAATAAATACAAGGGGACATCGGTTCCGGGGAGGACGCTTTCATAGACGGAAAAATCCTGGAACATGGCATAGCCGGACCAGATGGGGTCCTCGGGAATGTCCATTTTATCCGGGAGAAAGCCGTAGTAGGGAAGAAAGATGCGGACGTCATGTCCCATCTTTCTGAGAATTTTAGGCAAGGATCCGACGACATCTGCCATGCCACCCACTTTAGCAATGGGAGCCGCTTCTGCGGCAACAAATAATATTTTTAACTTCACTCGCGTAGTTCCCTTAAATTATCCGTACCGCCATCATACCTGTGGAGGGGTATCGTAAATCTGGGACAGGGAAGAGATGTTTGGATGAAAAACGGGATGGCGAGGAAGTCAATGCTTCCGGGGTGGCCCTTGGCGAATGACGGCTATCGGGTAGTTTTGAGGGTATCGACGACATCTTGCAGCAAGGCGATCGCCTGCTGAAGTTTTTTGAAGACTTCTTCTGATTTTTGCTCCGATGTTGTCGGGTTTGGAGGTTCCTCCCCTGGGGTTATCTCCGGCAATGGGGGGAGGGAGGATAAGATGGGAGATTTCTCCGATGGCGTCTCGGTGGCGGATTGAGACAATTGCTCAATATAAGCGAGTAAATCGCGATCGCGGCGTAACCATCCCTCTAAAAATATGTCCTGACTGGGATCGGCTTTAACCCGCTGATGACGATAGGCAATCCGACTATGACAATACCGTTTAGCGGTTTCCAGATTGTTATATTTCTCCAAAGCGCGTTGGGTATTCGGGCCAAATTTGCCGTCAATGCTTAACCCCCCGATCGCTTCTTGTAAAAATTCAATACTGCCAGGAACATGAAAATTGACGGCAGTATCGAAGTGCACAATACTCAAGGGCAAACACATCAAATCTGCTTTGGACCGTTTCCAGTAACTGTGAAAATAAATCTCTTCCAGTTCTGAGTCAGTCAGCAAACGGACCGATTGAACCGATAAGCCTTTGTTATGACGATAGGTATCATAGGTATCTTGGCTAATTCCGCGATTGACGGCACCCGCGAGGTCCTGCGGGTGTCCGGTCCCGCCTTCCCATTTGAGGGTAAACTGTAGCGCAGTAGCAAACGGGTTATTGGAATGAGTCATTTGACGTCTTGGGTACTCCGATCGCAAGGGTGAAGTAGAGACGCATTCAAGAGTAGCGTCTCTACTAAAATTCACTCGGTTAAGGTACTGACCCGTACTCTCCCGATAAAATTTCTCCCTTACCTGGATTAACTGCGCTGAATTTGAGCAAAGATTTCATCAAGGATTTCCTGGGCACCCATTTGACGCAAGGTTTCGGCGAGTTGGATGCCGAGTTGTTCCGCGTCGGTGGCAGGACCCGTTACTTTCTCTTTCAGGAGTCGCTTGCCATCGAGACTGGCAACCATGCCGGTTAAGGTGAGGGTGTTGTCTTGAATCTGGGTATTAACCCCGATCGGGACTTGGCAACCGCCTTCCAATCTGCGTAAAAAAGCCCGTTCTGCATGACAGCGTTGCGCGGTTTCCTGATGTTCCAGGACTTTGATCAGGTCCAGGATTTCCGGGTCATTGGCGCGGCATTCGATGCCGAGGGCACCTTGTCCGACGGCATGAAGGGAGATTTCAGGGGGAATGACTTGATGAATGCGATCGCTCATTCCCAGGCGGTGTAATCCTGCGAAGGCGAGGATAATGGCGTCATACTGTCCTTCATCCAGTTTGGCTAATCGGGTGTTGAGATTTCCCCGAATGTCTTTAAATTCCAAATGGGGATAGTGATGGCGCAATTGCGCTAAACGTCTCAGGGAAGAGGTCCCAATCACGGCCCCTGCGGGTAGGGTTTCGAGTTGTTTATCTTTGTGTTTCTCATGGACCACCAGCGCATCAGCAGGATTTTCCCGTTCGGTGACGCATCCGAGGATTAGTCCTTCCGGTAGATTGGTGGGAAGGTCCTTGAGGGAATGTACGGCGAGATCGGTTTCTCGCTGTAGCATTCCGACTTCTAATTCTTTGGTGAACAGTCCTTTATCTCCAATTTTGGCAAGGGCGACATCGAGGATGATGTCCCCTTGAGTGCTCATGGTATGAACTTCAAACCGGCGATCGGGAAAATGTTTTTGGAGTTGTTCTTGCACCCAATGGGTTTGCACTAAAGCCAATTGGCTTTTTCTCGATCCAATATGAACCGTGAGGGGAGGACCGGAAACAGTAGAGTTCATAATCTTGAGGTAGAGTGGCTTATGCCGAATACGGTACTTCAATATAGACTACCGCACTACTTGCCTGGAATTGGCGGTGGGGATCGCTGCAATTGCTGGGGTCACGGGGACAAAATCCTTGGGTTGTCTGGGGTAATTCCGGTGGGAAGGCTTTGGCCGATCGCAGGCGATCGCAGTTCCGCTTTGGGGTTTCTCGATCCCCGGGGCGATCGTCATCAATACCCGCTACCTTTCCAACATTCTCCCCAATCGCGATCGACTGATTGTTAAATTTTATGAACTCCCCCTGGGAGTCCTTATCGCCAGTCTTGTTCATCATACTCGTCTGGGTGGGATAGTTTGAGGAGAGTTTGGGGATAGTTTGGGATGCGATCGCCCTCCTTAAGACACAGAAGAAGGGACCGGAGGTATCTCAATCAGCAGAGTCGGGGTCAAAAATCTGGACTTGCCTTCCCCTTGTTCTCTCTGGCGCTAAACTCCGTAAAAATACAGATATCTTAACAAATCTACAATCCGACAGATTCATAAGACTAGCTGGGTCGGTTAAGCTAACTCCAGAGACAGATCCCAAAACAGAGCTCCCAATGGTATCCGGGTCAAAGTCCCTGAAACCTAGATGACTAGGAGAGAAACCCGTCCCTTCGACTCTAAAAGACTTGTGACTAACTGGAGTATTCCGACTTGTAGCCACAACCTGCGGAATATACTGAGATATATATTTGGGTAGATTTCAAAATACCAAAATAGGCTTTAACATACCTATCAACTGGGGTTTCAGACGCCAGGGGGCAGCCCGTTCTTCCTCCGGTCTCAAAATCTTCTAAGTTTTGTATCTAAATTGACAGGTTTTTACCCTAGTTTAAGAGGAGGAAAAAACTTTAAGTCTTCCTAATCCTATAGGTCAGGATTCATGAAGTTAGTAGACTATAACTCGCTCATTCCGAAGGTTAATTCATGGGAATGGAGTCCTAATAACTGTCCTAACTTAATTTCAAATAGATTTTTTGAACTATCTACCCTTTCACCGATTCGTTCAAACTGACTCAAAAAATCTATGCTGTTAGGTAGAGCATCCTTTCCTAAATCTTAAACTAAACTTAAAGTTAATAGCTGAGGCAACTACCCAATTCATGAACAATAATAGAAATATGAAAAAGATAGCAATTATCGGGCCTAAAGGATCGGGAAAAACCACCCTCGCTCATCACCTCTGTTCAATTGTGAATGTAGAGGTCATTCATGCCGATGCCATCCTGGGTCAGTCGGGCCAGAGTGGAACCAATGAATTTCAGGGGAAAACCCGTTTAGAGAGCTATCTCCAGCAACCGGCTTGGATTATAGAAGGAGATGGAGATCCTACGAATCCAGAGTTTATTTACGAGCAGCGTTTTGCTGCGGCTGATACAATTATATGGTTAGACTTGCCCCAGACTGTTTGTGTCTGGAGACTGTTAAAAAGATTGGTTCAACCCGAGGGTAGATTGAGGAAGTTTTTCTTAAGTAATTACCCGGGAAATATCCAGGAATATGGGTTTTTACAAGGGGTGATGCAGACTTGGAACTATATGAAACAAGAGCGTTCCTTAGTCCGTGAAAAAATTGATGAATGTTGTGGAGATAAACGCGTGTTTATTCTGCGGACTCCATCCGAGGTCAAAGATTTTTTAGATGTGATTCAGCGCGTCAATGAACTTTCAGTCTCTCCGAGTCAATCCCACGGTTATAAAATGAGTAGAGGGGTAACCCAGTTGGTCGCTGCTCCCGCAGTCAGCTAGTCTAGCCTCTTGAGAAATCTGGCCTCAGTTAACTCAACCCAAGTTAAGAATCAGCTTCAATTTCTGAACTTCTAAATTCTGCAAAAATCACGGTATTACCACAAAAAAAAGGCCGTCCCGATGGATATCAATGGGTTTTGCCCCGATATCCCGCTGAAAACGGCTTTAATATGAAGGCGATCGCACCGCCTAAACTTAATGGTGATTCTGGCCTTCTAAAGCTCCTTAATTTCCCGGATAATATTCAATTAATTTTAGGTCGGTTTCGGCGATCGCCCCGTGATGTTGATATTGATATCGAGTAATACCAATGCCGGGAACAAAATCAAGACTCATCATATCCGGTGCAGTTCGGAAGGTTAAATGATACTGAATATGACTCTCTGTTGATGAAATTCCCGCCGCCTCTAATCCCACCTGCTCCGCTGTCTCAACGTTCCATCGATATCCCCCATCTAGGCGCGTAATTTGTTCTGAAGAACCAAATACTTTCCCCGGAATTAAGGGCAAATCTAGCAATAGTTCTACATCTTCCAGTAGGTTGACTAACACATCTGCCTCATCGGTTAACCGTTGTAAGACCAGTCTGGCTCTTTCATCACTAACTAAATAATATTTTCCCGGCGATACTTCAATAATTAGATGCTCTCCCCGTTCTTTTCCTTCACTATACCAAGCGACATCAGCGGGATATCCTTTTAAAATTCCAACTTTCAAAGGTCCGCGTTCAAAGGTATCTACCACTTCCATTTTCCAGGTAATCGCGGTTTGGTTGACTTGATCTGAATTGGTGGGCATCCACTGAGTGATTCCTTCATAAACCCAGTAACTTCCTGGAACCAAGGGAAAATCAATGCGCTCTGTTTCTGTGGCGACAGGGGCAGGGGGAATCCCGTCTTTTTGGACTGGGGTCACCTCGCGAACTCCCAAGAAAAAGAGGGTTAATATTGCTAAAAAAAACAGCCACTTAGGTTTCATGAGATGCCCGTCTATAATAATGCAGGTAAATAACGAGAACGAGAAAAAAGATTACGCCCCAAGGTTTATTAAAATAGTACCGATTGAGGCTATCAAGATCGGGAGGGTTTGCCGGAGCCAGGTATCTTTGAATTGAGCTTTGATGGGGAGATCTGCGAAGAGAGATTGAGTCTACTTTTTGAGACGATCGCCTGAATGATGCGATCGCCGGACCTTCTTAACTTATTTCCCTGATGAGGGACTCTTTCAGAAGTGCTGACTGGGATCTCAACCCGTGCGATCGCCTTGGGATCTCCCATTGAGGAACTCTGGGAGGGTCTGGGGATCAGGTCCTAGCTTAGGGTTGTGCCAGGGAACCCATACCGATCCCGTGGCGATCGCCTTGCAAATGCGACATGAACTGGGGATCGCGGTTACTTCTCCTGGGCGCTCAACACAATGCGATCGCCTCTGGGACTTTAGCAAATAGCTCCACAGGAACTGATCTTGGTCTCCTGCATCACCGCCTGGTCTAGGGCGGTGTTTACCGTTGCCTTTTTAAGCGTACCACTGGGTTGCTAAAAGTTAGGTCACGGATTCTCCATGAAATTTTCCAGGGATAGTTTTGTTTAGGGTCGATTGATGCAATGTCGTCTTAGGGCTGTCCTAAAGGCGATCGGCAACATTCCATCTCTTCCTCTATCTGTCACTTTAAGGCAGAATGACGATTTGGCGTCGTTTCAGGCAACGAGGGATCAGGGTTTCAACTGCATTTGACCGCAGAAGTATAAGCTGTTGAGTCTTTAAACTGGAGGCTGATTGCGAACCAGATGCTTACACTCTAAGGGTTTCAGAATCTTCTTATCTCCAATTTAGAGAGGCAACGGCTTATCTCTAATTTTATCCTAAGATTTACACACTAAAAGGCTCAAATAGTGAAAGGAATCGGGAATTAAATTCTTGAAAATCATTAAACGGGTTTACAAGCCTTGCTGATTCAGCAACGTCACTGCTTTTAAAAGAGTTAACTCACTTGATCCCCGAGCTGGATCGGTCTTGGGCTTTAAGAGTCATCAATCCAAAAGAGAGAGCCAGCCAACACCCCGAGGTCTGGCTCATAAAACATTGAATGGGATGCTGATCCCGGGAATAAAAAATTAGAAAGATAGCTAAGTAGAAAGCAACGGCCAAGGCTTAAATTGAATACAAAGTAGAAGAAAGTTCAAAAAAATAGCGATCGCGATCGCTTGAATTCAGTCCCCTTTTCTCTCAGTCTCCAGACATTTTTCTAATACAGTATTCATTTGTTCAACTGCCTCTTGAATGCGATGCAAATGTTGAATACAGGTCGTGATTTCCCAAGTATTGCCAAAACAGGCTAATAAATAAGTAGACTGTTGCACGATTTCTAAGGGGGCCAGAAACTCGTTGCCCACGGTGTGGAGCAAACGGGTTTTCAAATCGCACAGCGGCTTGGGGTCTGGGGATTGGCCGGAGTAAGGCGAAGGTGACATAGCTATTTCCCAATCATTAATATAACTAATATTGCTGAAAAGTTTTCCTGATGCAGCGATCGCAGGCGAGGGGTCCTGTGAGTCCGCCTGGGTGTAACCTGTGACTGAAATCTACCAAACTCAGTGAGGGCGATCGCAGGGCTACCGGGAGAGACACCCACCGCCACCCCGACGATCCCCGGGATTGACCCGTTGGCAACTCCCCAAACCCTTTAAAATAAGCAAGTGACCTCTGGGGTCAAGGTGTTGATTCCAGCATTGATTCCACGGGTTTTTCCCAGGGCGAGATTCCTGTGTTTCTGTAGCCATTAAGGATCGACTATGAACCGAAAATTTCTCCTTCCTGCCGTCTTATTCAGCACTCTGTGCTTGACAAGTGTTGCCACTGCTGAAAATGTTCAACATACTCAACAACTGCTTTCTACCAAGCAATGTCCCCAGTGTGACCTCAGTAATGCGGGTTTGGTTATGGCAAATCTGGCGAATGCTCAACTGAGTGGGGCTAATTTGGTCCGGGCGAATCTGAGTCGTGCGCAACTAACTGGGGCGGACCTCAGTGGTGCGAACCTCCAAGGGGCATCTTTGTTTGGGGCAAACTTGATGGGGGTAAATCTCCAGGGTGCGGATCTCAGGGGTGCCGATTTGCGCGAGGCGTATCTTGTGGATGTGAACTTAACCGGCGCACAATTGGATGGGGCAAATCTCCAAGGGGCGATCGGGGCTCCTAGGACTGCCTTAGCGGTCGAGGATGTTTATAACTGGGGCGTTGCTGAAGCCCAGCGCAATAATCATAAGAAGGCGATCGCCTATTTCAATCAGGCATTAGTCCTGGATCCGGAATTTGCCCCAGCCTATCTCGCACGCAGTATCGTTCGTGCGGATACGGGAGATTTCTCCGGTGCTCAGGGGGATGCAGAATATGCAAAACAATTGTTTGCCATTCAAAACAATACTCAGGCTTTTGAAGCCACAGAAGTCCTACTTGCTCAAATTGAAGCGGCTCAAAATCCAGAAGAAGCCGAGGCAGGGGGGGGCGGTTTTATGCGGTTTGTCGGTTCAATGGGGGTTCTGTTGCTCCGATTAATGTTATAGGTGGTTCACTCTCGAACTTGGAAAGCAGAAAATTAGGAAACTCGGGGAGTGTGAGCATTGAGCTTGGCTAGAAGTACCTAATTGAAATGCTCAACAGCTTAAACTTTGTGGATGATAGTGAGCTTTTGGAGTTGACCAGCCTAGGGGTAAATAACTCGAATTTACCGCACACTGGGCGATCCCCGGCTTGGGATTGCTCATTTTGGGTGAATTTACGCAGGGAGTGCGATCGCGATCGCATTCCCATTTGCTCAAATCTCACCCATCCTGTGCGATCTGAATCACTCACGGGTGCTGGGTAATCAGGGATTCTACTAATAGAGGAGTTGAATCGGCCATTGACAAGGAAGGTGAGCCAATCATGTGGGAAAAACTATTTTTATCGGTGATCATTACATTAATACTCAGTGTTTTTGCCAGCGGTTCTGACCATTTTGCCCCGCAACGGCATTCTCATCCATCGAACCTGGGAGCCCGAGAACCCCTAGTGATGGTTATTAAATAACTCTGCCATCGAGTTGATTGCATCTACGCTCGTGCATCTACTTTTACAAATTTTTATCCCAGAAGAAACACCGTAGACTGCTCCTATCCATCATCACGCCCTCTCCCACCCCAATTCTCGCTCCATCCTGGGGGTGTCTGTAGACTTGGCGGATCAATAAAACAAGACCGACAAGGGTTTGAACCCTTGCCGGTTGTCGGTTTTTCGTTATTCCCCCAGGAGGGGAAGCTGGGGCACCTTGGCGGCGATCGGCATTCGCCACCCTGTGCCAAAGGCGCGATCGGTGACTTTCAATCCTGGGGGGGCTTGTCGGCGCTTAAATTCCGCCCCATTTAACAACTTCACCACCCGCTGGACTAAGGCGGGTTCATATCCGGCAGCGACAATTTGGGGAATCGATTCATGATTGTGAATCAGGCGATCGAGAATATCATCCAAAATGTCATAAGGCGGTAGGGAATCTTGGTCAATTTGTCCCGGTTTGAGTTCGGCACTCGGGGGTTTACTGAGAACACTTTCAGGAATAATAATTTTCCCGGGTTCGCGGGAATTGAGCCATTGGCAAATGGCATACACTTGAGTTTTTGGCACATCAGATATAGCGGCTAATCCGCCATTCATATCGCCATACAACGTACAATATCCCACCGCCATTTCTGATTTATTTCCAGTGGAAATCAGCAGATATCCAAATTTATTGGAGATTGCCATTAATAAATTGCCCCGAATCCGCGCTTGCAGGTTTTCTTCCGTGACATCCCGGGGGGAGTCGGCAAACAACTCTTCTAGGGTTTTGTCATACCCTTCCATTAAATCGGCAATGGGAAGGGAGTAGGTTTTCATGCCCAAGTTTTCAGCCAGTTCCAGTGCATCGATTACCGATTGTTGGGAGGTATGGGGGGAAGACATGAGGACGCCGAACACATTTTCGGGTCCGATCGCCTCACTGGCGATCGCTGCTACGAGGGACGAATCAATCCCGCCACTTAACCCAATCACCACTTTAGAAAATCCACATTTGCGGGTATAATCTCGCACACCTAACACCAAGGCGGACCAGATTTCTTCCGCTTGACTCAAGGGTTTTGCCGGGGGTGGGGTGACAGGTTTTATCCCCCCACTGTTGAAGGAAAGCGGACGTAATTCTCGGGTTTGTTCGTCTAACTCCACTGCGACTAAATCCGCTTGAAATCCTGCTGCGAGGGCGACCCGTTCTCCCACACTATTAAAAGCAACGCTATATCCATCAAAAATCAAGTCATCATTGCCACCGACTTGGTTTGCATAGATAATCGGTTTGTGATACCGGACGGCAACATGATTAAGCATGGCTTCTCGGAGTTTTTGTTTCCCTACACTGTAGGGAGAGGCGGATAAATTAATAATAATATCGGCCCCTTCTTCGACTAAGTTGGCAATAGGATTACTCGGGTATTGCCGTTTTCCCCAAAACTCTTCATCATTCCATAAGTCTTCACAAATCGTTACCCCGATGCGGATGGGGGTGGAAACCTCGGGATTAGCGGGAATGCCGAATTCTCCTAAATTAAAATAATTACTCACATAGGAGGGTTCAAAATAGCGATTTTCATCAAATACATCGTAGGTGGGCAACAAACGTTTATGGAAATATTGTTGAATTTTCCCATTGAAGAGTAAAGCAATACTATTATATAAAGATTTGCCTCCAGTAGTCGGGGCGAGGGTATGAGTTTCCACAGTTCCGACTAAGACCGCGATCGCCGGAGGTAATTCCCGGGCCAGTTGTTGTAATTGCCAGGACATGGCTTCAATAAAACTTGGACGCAAGAGCAAATCCCGAGGGGGATAACCGCACAAAGAGAGTTCTGGAGTCAGCATCAGGTCAATTCCCTGGGCGGCAGCTTGGGTAGCCGCTTGCAGAATCAGTTGGGAATTGCCTCGGAGATCTCCAATGGTGGGATTGAGTTGAGCGATCGCAATTTTCATACAAGTGAGGAAATAATTAGGGGATAAATGAGTAAAATAGGAGGTTAAAAGTCTCCCTAAATAAACACTAAAGGTTTATCTTTCAATGGAGCAAATGCCTCGGCATCAAAGCGGTAAAGGGCGGCGGGCCGCCCTGCACCCCGAGATACTTTCATTTTTGTATCGGATAAAAATCCTAGTTTGAGAATTTTGGCCCGAAAATTAGAATAATCCGAGAAATTTTCCCCTAAAACGGTTGCATAGAGTTGATACAGTTCACTTAATGTAAATAATTCCGGCAGCACATCAAAGGCGATCGGGCTATATTCCAGTTTGTTTCGTAAGCGGCGATGACCATATTCAACCATGCGATTGTGATCAAAAGCCAGATGCGGCACTTCATCCAGGGGATACCAGGCAATCCCCCGGACTCCAGTTCCCATCAGTTGAGCTTCTTCAAACCGGACTAAGGCAAAATAGCTCACCGACAGATAGCGCAAGGGTTGAGAGTCGGAAAGTTCCCGGGGGTCGCGTCCCGGTCCAGCAAAGGTGTACAGTTGCTCTAGGTAGAGATTCTGCACTTGGATTTTTTCCGATAAAATCCGATAGGCCGCATCTTCCAGGGATTCCCCGTGACGAACTAAAGTACCGGGTAAACTCCATTGCCCCAGAAAGGGTTCACTTTCCCGCATGACCAGGAGAACCAGCAAGCGATTTTGTGCGGGATCGACTGAGAAAATTGCATTATCGACTCCCACTTTAAAGTTGAGTGGAAGGCCCAAAGACGCTGCCATTGGTTTAGCTCACATCCTGATAGGCGTATAAGTTTTCCCGTTGAATATAACGGGCGACCGGGGGCGTGAGAACTTGTGAGGTTTGGGTTTGACGATAAACGGTGGAGGAAACATCCGGAAGATGCAAGTCTGCGATCGCCACGGATGCACCCAGTTCCCGGAGTCGGTCTAGTTCTGCTTCTTGGATGGGTGCTCCGGGTCGGGGGACAACCAACAGATTGACTTGAGAGAGCAATTCCTCCACCTGATACCACCGAGGTAATTGGGGGATTAAGTCTGACCCGATGACGAGATACAGTTCAGCCTCGGGCCATTTTTGGCGGGCAATTCGCACCGTTTCTAAGGTCCGGGGTTGGCTGAGTTCGGCATCAAAGTAGAGATTATCCCGAGGATTGTCCGGGTTTTCAATGAGCAACTGCAACATCTGCGATCGATGGCACAAGGGAGTTTGGTGAGACTTAAACGGATTGTCTGACGCCCAAATCGCCACGGCATCAAACTCTTGAGACAGCCAACTGACTATCTCTTCATGGGCTTTGGTCGGGGGGTCGGCACTGGTACCAAAGAGTGCAAGGGTAATCATGTTTAGATGAGGGGGTGAGAACGACAAAATCAAAATCTATCAAGGCTAGAGTGCTAAGTTTGCAAGTCACCCGAGTGGATGAAGACATTCCTCAACACTCCCGGAGAAAAACAGAAATTGAGGGTTAAGGCAAAATTCGCCGATAGTGCACCCAGACGGTTTAAACAAGTGGGCGATCACAAAACTGACTCACATTTTATAATTTTGTAAGGTTTCCGCCGTCAGGGTTTGTAAGGGAGTGGAAATCTCTACCGATGCGCCACTGGGTCGATTGATCCGGCGAATTTCTGGGGGAAGAGACTCCACGGAATGCCTGGTTCTTTCCGCGATCGCCTCTAACATTTCTGGAGGATGAACCCGCTTTCCCTCTTTGAACAAAAGCTGCATCATGGGCACTTCACCGGGTTGAATGGCCTCACTGACCAATCCCAGGCGATCGCCCACAATCTGTCCCTCCTGATAGCGTCGGAAAATCTGCTTCTGTCCGGGATAGCTAACTTTGCCACTCGAATTTTTCATCACCGGCACGCCATCAATATCTACAATTTTATAAACCCCATTCACCGGAGATCCGGTTACTAACTTAGTCCCGATGCCAAAGCCATCAATCGGACAACCGGAGGCTTTCAAGTCGGCAATTTTCCACTCATCCAAATCCCCACTCACAAAAATCGGGACATCGGGAAGCAGTTCTTGGACCTGTTTAGACAATTGGACTAAATCCCCAGAATCCAGGCGTACTCCTCCGACTTCCATTTCTCCCGCTTGGAGGCGATCGGCGATTTTCCGGGCCGCTTCAATGGGATCATAAGTATCAATGAGTAAGGGAGAACCGGGAAAATAATGCTGAAACGCTCGAAACGCCTGCATCTCACTCCCTTCTGTTGCTGAGAGGGCCATCACCAGGGCGTGAGCCATTGTTCCCGAAGGTTTCCGACCTAATTTAAGTGCCGCCAACACATTGGAGGTGGCATCCATTCCAGCGGCCAAAGCCGCTCGGGCGGCCCACACCGAGGCTTGAGGACTAAAGGCTCGTCGAGTACCAAACTCCAAAATGGAGGCTTCGGGACCGGCGACATCACGAATGCGCGCCGATCGCGTCGCGACAAGGGTCTGATAATTAATCGTATTCAGTAAATAGGTTTCGACAATTTGAGCTTGCCACAGGGGCGCTTCCACCCGCAGCAAAGGTTCATTGGCAAACACCGCTGTTCCCTCGGGAACCGCCCAAACATTACCCTGAAACCGTCCATCGGCCAGGAGTGACCAAAATTTATCAGAGGCCCTAGAAAAAATTCCAGTAGCCTGCAAACTGGCAATCTGCACCTCGGTAAATCGGAATTGCTCTAGGTACTCAAAGACTTGAGCCAACCCCATTGCAATTAAATAACCAAAGCCTTCAGGAAGTTTGCGAACAAACAGCTCAAAGCTGGCGGTTCTGCCGTCCAGACCTTCCCCGGTGTAACAGGCGGCCATTGTCAATTGATAGAGATCAGTCAACAGACTATAGTCCTCTGGGACAACAGTCAGTTCTGATCCGTCTTTACCCGCTTGGGAAAGGGGTTGCGGATTGAGATCATTGGGTTCAGTGGCAGTTGCCATGTGCCAGCTTCCTTGCTGAAAGGGGTTTGTCTAATTATAGTAGCATTTACCAAAATTTGTCACGAGGTCCGGATAGAAATCCTCCGATTGAGGTCGGCGATCGGCTACAGTTTCCGGTATTTTCGGCAATTTTTACCCCGGGGTTATGGTGGAATTCATTAAAAATCTCCGCTCCAATATTTTTACCGAGGGCATTCCTCTGAGCTGGATTGAGAGAACCAGACTGGATTAACAACAAATATGCTATAATTTAATGCGGATTTGTACTGAGTTTAAATCGTAACAAATTGTAAACTCATCCCTGCGCCCCATTGCCGTTAATTCCGGGATTCAACTATTGCGAACTAATAAGTTATCCTAAAAAATATTGCAAAAGTGACCGCTCCCTAGGGAACTCAGGTAAAGTAAAAAGTAACGAGGTTTAGGGATTGCGATCGCTGACTCGGTTAACCTAAATGAACCTGATGAGGAGTTTTATCATGAATCTTTCAAAAACCATTGGTGACTTTTTCCAACACGTCTCAGAAGCAGCCGCTCGAATCTTTGGACCTAACGATGACAAATATCCAGAAACCGGGGTTCAACCCTTTGACGGCGAGCCCAACCGAGGAGAAGAATGGTCATAGGTCTTAGTAAGACAGGAGTGTAAAAAAAACCTGAGTGTTGAAATTAGTTGAAATACCTAAAAAGAACCCCATCCCTACCCTATCGATCCCGATGGGGTTCTTGTTATGAAAAATTTTACCAATAAACTTCTCCAATCGAAGAAGAGTTTCCAAGAAAAACTCTTATAAAATTTGATGCAAGAAAAAGCAGAAGGCTGCACTTCCAATAGGAACCGTCAGATTATCAATTCCCAGTTTAGAAAACGCTTCTAAGACCGTTGCCACCCCAGCTACCCCCAGGGCAATCAACCCAATATTCCATAGATTTCCCTCTACAAGAGCTAAGATAGAAACTGTGACGATAAAACTAACCACAGCCATTGTAGCAGACCCTTCCCAACTCTTCTTTTCTCCCCAAAATTGATAGGGATGCTGACCAAATCGCTGACCGACTAAAGCGGCTAAACCATCGCCATAAGTCATGATTAAAATTCCGATAACCGCATATTGAGGAAGTTCTAACGGCCAAAACCAGGCCACCAAAATACCAATACTAATGGCATAAAAAAACGTTCCTAAACTTTGGCGTCCCACACTATTAATTCCCGGGAGAATCGGAAACTTGTAAGAAATCAGGGCAATCGCCCCGGCTATAATAGAAGCAGCGATCGCCACCCAACCGGGAATATGTAGCCACCATGCCAACAAAATCACATTGCCGGTGCCCATATGAACAACCTTGCGAACCACTTCGGAATCAGTTTGGGTAAAACGATGCAACCCCTCAGCAAAAATCAGTAGCAACCCTAACCATAAACCAACGGCTGCGACTTGTAACCCCAGGGGTAAAATAGATTCTAATTGGAATAAAGAAGTTAACACAGAATTCAATGACTAAAACATCTTAAAGGTTTCTCTGAGTGTAGGGGATTCCGGGCATCGGGCGATCGTCCATCTGTAAAAAATTTAGGACTTACCGGGATTGAGGACAAGAAACCGGGTTTTTAGTCCAAATTTGAGGGTTTGAGCCTAGATTTGAGGAAGAAACCGGGTTTTTATTGCCGCGATGAGGAGAAGAACCCAAATTTTGACCTATCCAAGGAAAGAATTAAAAATTTGCCTGTGAGTCCCCGAACAAGTCACAATAAATAAACCTTTGTAATTCCCTATTCGGTTAAGTTATGAAATGGCTGATGATTCGCTTAATTCGAGGATATCGAGTATTAATTTCTCCCTTATTTCCGCCTACTTGTCGATTTCAGCCCACTTGTTCCCAATATGCAATAGAAGCGATCGACCGTTTTGGACCCAGGCGGGGGGGATGGATGGCACTGCGCCGTCTGTTGCGCTGTCATCCCTTACATCCGGGAGGATATGACCCAGTTCCCGAGATCCCTGAAAAACCAACTGAATAAGTGCAAGTGTAAACATAAACCGAAAGCGGCAAGGTGCGCCAGATGGATCACTCACTTATTCCATTGCTCAACTGATTCTCTGATGCACCTGAGTTCCGCTGGATAACCCCTGAAGTCGTTACTACAAACTTAGAAACTGATATCGGAATTATTGAACTGTGAGACTTTGACTAATCCATCATGCGAAGTCTGCCGCGTTTAGTGCTGTAGATCAAGCGATTGATTATATCTTGATGTTCCTCACTCAGAGAGTTGCGTAAGATTGCCATCCGCAGACGATAGCGATCGCTCCGAGTCATCTTGCCAGAGAACAAGATATCACCAAATAATTCTTCCAGCGGTTTGGGATGCTTGATATCCAAATTTTTCATAACGGTTAAAGAGAGTTAGTAAATAATTCTTTCAATTCTGGCGGCAAGGGTGGAATTTGGGTGCGATCGCCTTCAAGGGTACCCTGCGATCGAGATCATACTTTACTTCGATGGCGATCGCTGACAACAGAGTTTCCAGCAGTTGAGGCCAAAAGCTATGCCTCCATACCGCATTTCGGGCTAAATGTACAAAATTGTAATAATTTTTAATCAAAAAATCCCCAGAAAAAAGCCCAATCCTTAGAGTAGGATGAGGCTACTAAATCAACTATTTTAGTGAAACATTAAACCTCGTAAATCCGTGCTTCAGAAGCACCTGGATGCTCTAAACAGTAGCGTTCAAAAGCCGATTTCGGTTCTTGGGTTCTTCTGTGTGCTGCGACGCTGAGGAGTTCCTCGACAATATCCCACGCTACTGCGCTTTCGGGAGATTCAATGCCTTTGGCTGCTGCGATCGCCCTGGCTTCGTCCCGTGCCATTTCAATGCGTAGGCTCAGGGGGATGAAGTTGCTTTGATTCCCCTCGGAATTTGACCCATGATTCCGGGTATTTGCGAGCCTTTGGTTTCTAGTTAAAACTTGAGCCATGACGGATTACCTCATCCAAAAATTAATAGGTTTCTCAAGCATCCGACTCTAGTCGATTCCTTCGAGCAAACCTCATAGTTGTATTGTAGCTTGACCACCCCACCTTGGGGGTGTAAATAACCGTAACACTTTATTGCAAAAGGTTTCACCTCCCCAAAAACGATGCCTCGATAGCCTTTCATTGGGACTGCACCTCATTTATTATTCCAAAATATTAAAATAGATTAAAATAAAATAAGACCCTGTAAAGAGCCATTGCTTTTATGACTGTTATTGACTCCGCTCAAGCACCCAAACGCACTAATCCATTTCTGTCTCTCAACCTGGAAACAGCCCTAGAATCTTTGGGGGAAGACTACTATGATATTGTGGCGGCTGCTGAATTTCCTCAGCATATTCTCCGGTTTCGTAATAACGAATTATTAACCCAATTAGGGTTACATCCCTCCACTGTAACTGATGAAGATTTTATTGAAGCTTTTGGTTATTTTCAGGGCGTGCGTCCGTTTTTAGCGCTGCGCTATCATGGCTATCAATTTGGAGAATATAACCCCAATTTAGGCGATGGACGGGGCTTTATTTATGCGCAAGTGCGAGGGACTGATGGGAAACTTTATGACTTCGGGACCAAAGGTAGTGGCAGAACCCCTTATTCTCGTCATGCCGATGGACGGTTAACCCTGAAAGGAGGGGTTAGAGAAGTTTTAGCAGCGGAAATGTTGAATCGGATGGGAGTTAGAACTTCTCGCTGTTTAAGCTTAGTTGAAACCGGCGAACAATTGTGGCGAGGTGATGAACCCTCTCCGACGCGATCATCGGTGATGATCCGTTTTAGTGAATCTCATATTCGATTTGGCACGTTTGAACGATTGCACTATTTAGGGCGAAAAGATTTAATCGAAAAACTCTTAGATTGGGTTATTACTCATTATTATCCGCATCTCAATGATACCCTACCGCCCTTGATTTCCTCGGGTACCGGAAACCCGAAAGAGAAATATGCCCGATTTTATCAAGAACTGGTGCAGCGGGTGGCTACCTTAACGGCACAATGGATGGCAGCCGGATTTTGTCATGCGGTGTTAAATACTGACAATATGTCCATAACGGGAGAAAGTTTCGATTATGGGCCTTTTGCCTTTATTCCTACTTACAACTTAAAGTTTACAGCCGCCTATTTTGACTATTATGGTCGCTACAGTTACGGCAATCAACCCGCCATCTGTCGTTGGAATCTGCAAATGTTGCAAGTTCCGTTAAAAGCGATGATTAATGAGGCGGACATGGAAGCTGCCTTAGAGGAATATTATGACCATTATAACCGAGAATATCGCCAACTGATGCTGAGTAAGTTGGGATTTGGGGAAGAAATGCCGGAAGAGGCAGCAACTGAGTTGGTGCAATTAACTTTGCAACTCTTGGGTGAGTCTCAGGTAGAGTATCCGGAGTTCTTTTGGCAACTCAGACAGCAGTTTTCTCCGGAGTGGCGGGAAAACAGTGATTCTATTTTTGGTCCGATGGAAACCGATTCTGAATTGTTTGTATCTTGGCAGCGAGCCTATTTCCATTTATTACAGTTTGTGGGAACAGGGGATTTAGAGGGAATGCGAGAACGGATGGCTAAATATAATCCAGAAAGGGTGATACTCCGACCCAAAATTGAGGCCATCTGGGAACCGATCGCGCAGGAGGATAATTGGCAGCCCTTTTATGATTTGTTGAACCAAATTAAAGCGGGATAAGTCCAAAAATTTCGTTAATTGGGTTCACCCCTTTTTCTTGTCAGTTGTTCTAGTTTCCTCCCCTTGCTTAAGAGGAGGAAACCGGCATTTCCTCAAGGTTGATGGAATGCGCGTCTTTGTCAAAACCCTCGACTGATGCCGGAGGAATCGCGGAATCAGTCGCGACTCCTTTACAAACCCTTAAATCAGGTTTGATTGACGAGTTGGGGTTGCTCTGTGTTGTGGATTTTTTCGGAATCTTTGAGACGTTCAAGCCAGACTGCTGCTTTGGAATAGTTGGCTTTTTGAACCTGCTGAATCGATTCTTTGAAGTTGAGTGTTACCCCCCAGACATCGCTAACTAAGCGCTTTTCCTGTTTCATCCGGTCAAAGAATTGCACCATTTCGTCATGAGTTAGGTTCCCTTGTTTCTGGGCGATCGCCTTCATTGTCGTCAAGACATCATCGGCCATTTTAGCATCCCCACAAACATAATAATAACACTGGGGATGACTGAGCATTGCCCAGACTTTTTCGGGTTGCTGTTCCATCAGGTGTTGCAGATATTGTTTGGGTTCTCCCATCCGAGAAAAAGCCACTTCGAGTCCGGTGAGAATCTGACGATCGCGCCATTCCTGCAACGGCTGCTGATAGAGAAAATCACTGTGATTGCGACAGCCGAAATATAAGCTTGCTTCACCCAAAGGGATTCCTTGGTTTTGGAGGGCTTCTCGATGCTGTAGAAAGGCAATTAAAGGAGAAACACCTGTTCCTGGTCCTACCATCAAAATCGGGGCGAGGGAATCGGTGGGAGGGCGGAAGGTAGAAGTCCGAACTCCAATCCGAACAGAGGAACCGACTTGTAATCCTGCCAGATAATTAGAACAGACTCCGGGGCGGACTTTCCCGCTATCGGTGTTAATTTGTAGCACCCCTACGGTAATTTGAATCTCCCGGGGATGCAAGAGAGGACAGGAAGAGATGGAGTATAAACGGGGTTTTTGTTTGGGAAGGAGTTCTAGCAAAGGTGCAAGGGCGATCGCCGCTGAAGGAAATTCTTCAAACAAATCCACCACAGTGATGAAGTTATCGAGAATCATCTTTTTGAGGGCGATACTATCGGGCTGTTCATCTCCCAGGCGCAAAATTTCTACCCAGGTTTCTAGGCGCTGTTTTTCCGGAAGATTTTCGGTAACTGAATATAGATAAGTCAGCAGTTCATTAAAGGGTTCTCGCAAGGCGAGATCCAGTTCTTCTGCAAAGACTTGACGGACGATCGCCGGTACAGCAATGGGAGGAGAATCTTCCAACAATTCCCCGCTAGACAGGGCATATTGAGCAGTAAAGTAAGTCTCCGGGTCCAAGTTGAGGCGATCGCATAATCGCTGCACCAACTCCGGTGAATTGCAAGGATAAATGGCAACATGATCGCCGGTTTCATAGTGTAGTTCGGTCTGAGCCAGATCTAAGGTAATAAAGCGTGTAGAACGACTCCCGGGAATCATATCTTGCAGTAGTTCTTGATTGGCCGTAACGGGAACCGGGATACCGCGATCGCGAGAAGCCGGAGGAAGGGTTGCTGCTTCCAAGAAAGTAACCGTTAGTTTGGGGGTAGTCGTTGCGGTACTCCCCGCCGTTGTATCGTCTCCCAACACCCGAGAAACTAAGCCCAACCATTGCTTAAAGGTATCCGCTTGTCCTTTGATTTCATCCCCTTTATGCAGGGGAACAATAGAATTTGCACCGGCTTTTTTGAGGGCTTTTTCGATTAAAATTCCCGCCGCGCAAAAGTGTTCATACACCGTGCTACCAATTCCCAAAACCGAGAAATTCAATCCCGTAAAAGAACCTTTGGGCTGTTGCTGTAACCATTGGAGAAATCGCTTCCCATTGCTGGGCATCTCACCATTGCCAAAGGTCGAAGTAACGACTAGCAACAGCTTTTCCGAAGCTAGGGTGCTGGTGTTATATTCATCTAACGCCATCACTTGGGGCCGGTACCGGCTGAGTTGACGGGCAGCTTTCCGAGCAAATCCCTCCGCAGTGCCGGTTTCAGAGGCATACAGAATGAGAATTCGGTCTTGTTTTTCCCCATCTTCATCCACTAGGGCCATCTGTTGTGCTAAATCTAATCCATCTTCGACGGCCCAACGGTCAGCCGCAAGATGATAGGCAGGTTCGAGGTAGAAGTCTCGCATCCCATGATGCCACACGGGACAAGTGCTGCCACCGGAAGCGGGAACCACCCAGGCCCACTCGCTGGGGCATTCCCGTCCTGCTTTCTTTTCGCGCAAATCATGAGTGAGAAATTGACGAGAGGCGGTTTGGTGATCCACCATTGTCACCTTTGCTTTTTGGAAGGAGTGGAGGATGGCGATGTTGAGTTCCAAGGCGACGCGATCGCGCCACAAGGTTTGCTCACTACTGGTATCCAGTTTCAGGACCTGGGCAATCTCCTCCATTTTGTTATAGCGAGTTTCATCCAGGAAATCCCGCATGATTTCGGTATCCATATACCAGCCATTAAACGGCATACAGCCATAAGTCACACCGCCAATGTGAACCGAGAAGTTGCTAATGGCGGGAATGGCATACCAGCGCATTCCAATAGCTTTGAACTCCGGAACTGTGGGATGTTCAATTTCTACTTCTAGCACTTCCTCACGCTGCCAGTGATACATCTGGGGGGCTTGACCGGGAACTTCTATCACGACGGGCAGAATGTCATACGCTGTTGGCAGTTGCGGAGGTTGCCAGCCTAATTTGATAATAGCGTTGGTCAGATCCAGATTGGCCGGATCTCCCAAAATACTGCCATCGGGCTGGGTATAGGCCGCATAGCGGAAGAGTTGAGAGTTCCAAATGCGCGGTCCCCAGCGTTCCTTGGGCAGTTTGGGCCGAAACACGGTCATCGTGATTTGGAGGTTACCCCCATTAGCGGCAAATTGGGCGTGTTCCTGAAGTTCGCGGAACATCTCATCAGGTTCACTCACATGACGGCGATCGCGCACCACCATGTTATTCCAGGCAATCCGTCCCACACATTTGGAGGCATTGCGCCATGCTACTTGAGTCCCATAGGCCAGTTCTTCGTAAGTATGCGTATAGGTTCCCGTCGCTTTTACTTCATCCTTAATTTCTTTCCAGCGACGCTCTTTGTCTTCCGGTTCCCAAACTTGTTCGGAGGAAATGACATCCAGGAATTCCTTAGCTTTTTTGAGCACCCGTTCGTGATTGAGCATGGGCATTTTGATCACGTTAACCACGCGATCGAGCAAAATTTTCCACCCCTGTTTTAACTCTGGGGTAAAGTTGGGCAGGTAACGCTCAAATAAGATAAACAGGGTATCTGCCATCGCCGGATATGCACAGGTGGGCACATCAGCAAAGCTATGAATCTGTCCCAAAAAACGCAGGGATTGCAACATTTCTTCACTGCTGCCACTTTTCAAACAGCCCACCAAAAATTCCAATGCCTGAAATAAATGGAGGGATAGATAATCCATATCAGACCGTCCGAAAAGGGGCAGAACAAAGGGATATTTTTCAAAAAGAAGTTGATAAAATTCCCGGCCCATTTGTTGCTTACTCTGGTTAAAATCATCCCAGCAAGCCGCCATTTCTTCTACCAATTCCCGTGGCAAAGCTGCTTCATATTGCTGCACTGCCTCGATCATCGGTAAAATTATATGGCTATTAAAGAACTTATAGAAGGCCGAATTTTCGCCTTTGCTCAAATCTTCGTAATCGTATTCGTCTAAGGGAGTAGAGGCGATCGCCCACATCCAGACTTGCCTTATCTTAATCCAATGACGGGGACGCATTCCCGTATCGGCAAAGAAACGGGCATATTCCGAAACCGTTTTAAACCCATATTCGGGTTCCGGGGGAACTCCGGTTAACATTTCGGCTAGGATAATTTGAGTGTGAGGTTGAAGCTGGTGAACTGCACAGTCAAAAAGCCCATAAAAGAAGTCGCTCATGCTGTCGATCGCTTCTCCAAACAGATACTCTAATTCTGGCTCATCCAGGAGCAACCGCTTGAAGAATTTTTCCATTTGCAGTTCTTTAAACCCCCGCACCTTGTTCCAGACATCTTTGACAATTACTTCCTCCTGTGGGGTCAGGCATATCAGGGGAGGCGGCGTAAATTCTGCTTGTTCTGCGGTGCTGTTAGTCTGCCGATGCACCGTATTTTGGGGGTTAAATAGGGTAATCTTGTTGCAAGAACCCTCACTGCTACTTTGGGTTAGACGGAGTTTTAATTTAAGCTGTGGCGCTTGGATCCATGTCGTGATTGGAAACTCCAAGTCGGCATTGAGTTCGCCATTTAAACAGTGTGCTGTATTAGCTTCCACCGTTGCCACATCCTGCCAGGGATTACTAATATCTCCTTCCCGGTAACAGAGCGTGATGGCGAGCGTGCAGTCTCCGCTATTTTTAACTCTACCAACCAACTCGGTTGCATCCGGGCAAACAATTCTTTTTCTAAAATAACCTCCTCATTGTGAGGGGTGATCTGCACCCTGCATTTGTATTTATAGCGGCTAGAAACTGGAAAGTTAGTAACAGCAACTTCAGTCAGGTGGATGATTTTTTCGCTACTGAGAGTCGGCAAATCTTTTAGCATCATAATGTAGATTAAGTAGAAGGAGATTCGGACAGTGGCGATTTAGAAACAAAATGCCCCAATATAGCTAGTCTAAATCAGTTTGACAATGGCTCCCAGACTGAAAGTCTTGGAGTGCGAGCATCTTGCTCGCTATCTTTATGTCAAATTCATTTAGGGTCGCTATATAAGGGAATGGAGGTCTTAATAGTCGGGGATCAGTATTTTATCTTAACTTTAACCCCTCTAGCTTCGACTCAAGTACCTAGTCAGACTGGCCTGAACTCGATCACCATGTTGTCATTATAGGGCAAGTGGACTACAAGGAATAATAAACTTAAGGGTGTTTCGGAAGCCCCAGGGTAAACACATTTATATTTTTTCTCTCCATATATAGTATATTAACTTATCTACAATACTATATATAGAATAATTCCGAGCAATCAGGCCCTGTTAGTTTGATTTGGTGATATGATATCACGATTTATGAACCCTCCTATGGGCAACCACTGGCTGATTCCCTGAGTGTTGAGTGTTTATTCGCATGGATTGAATCCTTGTCGGTTGCAATGGATCCATAGAAGGGAAGGCCCCATTGCCAATCGGGTTAGAGTCCATTACCGATTCAAATAAAATCCGACAAAAATAAGGCGGAATTGTAGCAATCACCGCAGAGTCATTAAATCTGCGCGAAAGCTCAGGAAACCTTGAAGGTTCCCTTTGATTTTTCTCACCCTCTCAACTGTCAAAATGTATTGAAAATAAAAGTACCACAAATCATAGAAACTCCTTAAATTGCACCTGGATCGAGCTTGGTATTACACCTCCATAAAATTGTAAAAAAGGACAGGGCATTCCCCTGTCCTTCCTTTATGAAAACCTAATTGCGATCAGGCGATCGCATCCGTAATTGAGTCGCTCTAAATTCCGAGTTTAGGCTCCGGGCATAGTTCCCGTGGGGCTGCGATGAGCACCAACTTGGGGACGCGGATGCCATTTACCATCACTTCCTTCCTCATAGCTACTCCGCAGGGAATTCCAAGCCACATCCAGAGCTCCACTATCGCTCATTCCATTGGAGGAAGCACTATTATAAGCAGTGAAGAAAATATTTTGCGCGCCTTCAGGTAGTTTTTCTTTTACATCATTGGGCAAATCTTCTCGGGTTTGGTAAGCCATCATTAATTCTCCTAATTTACTGAGTTTTTACAATAGATTCAATTAAATCAAAGTTTCAAATAAAAGCCCTCTACCAGCAGGCTGAATCAAAAAATACATTTTGTTGAATTTATGCCGGGAATCACCGAAAATATCCATCTGAAGGTAGGGGCGAAAGATAGTCTAATTTTAAAGGGATTGAATGGTGGTAAATTCAGGCGATCGCTCTCTTACTCTGCCTTAAGTCTGACTCGGCTTTTCTAGCCGGGAAAAATCGCTTATAATACAACTTCAAACCTCCGTAAGTATGAACCTATATGGGCCGCGTCCGAGCCAAAGCTGACTTTCCAGAAAAAATCTGCCCCGTCTGTCAACGCCCCTTTACCTGGCGGAAAAAATGGGCGGATTGTTGGGATGAAGTAAAATATTGCTCGGAACGCTGTCGCCGTCGCCGTTCCCAAGCTCAACCCATCGAATAACCCGGGGAATTTCTCAAAAATGCCCCAATTAGTGGCTGGCAAAGAGTACCTTTTGGGCTACCATGAAAGATTGGATATTAACCGAAGGCAGAGGCTGAATTCATGACAACGGGTGCGGTAAAACCCAAGCTGATCATTCACGGTGGCGCGGGTAGCTCTCTTAAAGACAAAGGTGGACTTGAAGCGGTGCGCGGCTCCCTCCATGCCATTATAGAAGAAGTGTATGGGATGTTAATGCAAGGGGCCTCTGCTACAGAAGCGGTGGTACATGGATGCCACCTCCTGGAAGATGAACCGCGTTTTAATGCGGGGACAGGTTCGGTGTTGCAATCGGATGGACAAATTCGGATGAGTGCGGCGTTAATGGATGGCACGTTGCAACGCTTTAGCGGCACGATTAATGTATCTCGGGTTAAAAATCCCATCGATTTAGCTCTATTTTTACAAAAGTCTCCCGATCGCGTGTTGTCGGATGTGGGTTCAGCAGAATTGTTGCGCGAATTACAACTGCCGATTCATAATCCCCTGACGGATAAGCGGTTGCAGGAGTGGATGGAGGAACGCAAGGATAATTTTTCCCGCACTATGGCGAATGTGGTTGCAGAATCCTCGGGACGGGGAACGATTGGGGTGGTGGTACTCGATCGCGAGGGGAAAATTGCCGCAGGAACCTCTACGGGAGGGAAAGGATTTGAACGGATCGGGCGCGTTAGTGATTCGGCAATGCCTGCGGGAAATTACGCCAATCCCAAGGCGGGAATTAGTTGTACGGGGATTGGGGAAGATATTATCGATGAGTGTCTCGCGGCGCGAATTGTGGTGCGTGTGACAGATGGATTATCGTTAATGAATGCCTTTGAGCGATCGTTTGCAGAAGCGGAACGGAATAAGCGAGATTTTGGGGCGATCGGGATTGATGCCACAGGTGCGATCGCGTGGGGTAAAACTTGTGAGGTGATTCTCGCTGCCTATCACACCGGCGATCGCATCGGTGATGCCTTGGAAATGAGTCCAGAAATGGGGGTTGGCATTGCCTAGGTGAGTTGAAGGCGACTAGAAACTGTGGTTGCCAAAAAATCTCGCTTTGAAGTGTTGACAATCGTAGCATCTTGACGTACCATAAAAAAATGGGAGTGTGTGCGCCCATATATATCGAAATCTGAGACCGGAATATTCCCACAAGGAATCTCTCTCTATCAATGAGTAGAGCAATCTACTCCGCGAGTTCTCACAGAAGGTAGAGAGACAGTTCCCCCCTCAGACAGACCACTGCGGCGGACAGATTCGCTACAGTAGATATATAGATTCAAGCGCATCAAAACAAAGTTGGGTGCTGAACTTCAGACCGACCGAGTAAGCTGTCATCTTAAATTGACAGAAGGTCTGGATACCTTATAGAGAACCAATTATACGAATCAGTCCCGTCAGAGTTTCTCTGGCGGGATTATGATTAAGTGGGGGTTACTGAAACAACAGAGAATACCCCAAAAACAGTGCCCAACCTGCCACAGCAAAAAAGGCGAACAATCCCACCATAATTTCAAAGGACCATTTAACCTTTAAGGTTCCCAGTAAGGGGGTTGCAGAAATTAACAGGAGAACAAAAAAGAGCGAGAATAACCAAACCATGATGTGACTCCAGAATAAAGACAATAGGCCCTTTTCTAGTGTATCGAGTTTCTCGGGATGTTGGGTATCTGGACCCTCAGCGTGATGAAGACTTGGCGATCGCCTCACCCACTTTACTAACTCCTCGGGTTTATCACTTCCTGTCCCTCCATCGGATCTCCTCAAATCAGGGTCTCGAAGTTGATCCAGTTGGCAGAACTCTAATCGTCGTGTTAGCTTACTAGAAAAATATTACCATTCAGGTTCAAATTCAGATGGGAACAGTTAAACGGCGTAAGTTTTTCTCTGGGTTATTAGGTTTAATGGGGGTGACTGGGGCAATGGTACAAGGGCAACAGACAACCGCCCAAGTCCGGCGTGAAATCGAAGTGAGTAACCCCGAAGCATTTTTTAGAAACATCGGGTCTAACCGGACCTTGAAGTTCATCTCACTTCACTACAATTTATCAGAACTTAGTCCGGAGTTAAATTGGGCGAATGCCTTTATGGAAGAGGATTTTGATGGATATGGATTGGTGATTTCGGGCGTAGAAAATCTGAATTTAATTGGAGTCAATCCCACCGCTTCTTTGATTAGTCTTGAAGCGGGTTATCCCCATGTAATCACGTTCAGAAATTGCCGAAATATTACGATAACGAATATAGAATCGGGACATTGGCCTAAAAAATCTTTTTGTAGTGGCAGCGTTTTTAGCTTCGTGGATTGTGACAATATCATCCTAGACCGATGTATTCTCTTTGGATGCGGAATCTATGGGATTTTGGCACAAAATAGCAGCAATTTCCAGGTAAAAGGGTCTACAATTAAAGAATGCACCTATGGAATTATGGCGCTACAATCCCTCACGAATCTTTTAGTGGAGGATTGCCAATTTTATCATAATGAATCCTATGATGCGATGCTGAGGGCAACAAATCTCCGGGGGGATGTGCGGTTTAAAACCTGTCAATTTTTTGAAAACCGCATCACCGATTACAATGCTGATAATAATTATTTCTTTTGGTTTGGGGACGAAGGTACTTCAATCGTCGTGGAAAATAGCACGATCGCTAACAACGAGTTTATCCACTTATCCAATGATAGCAATCGCGTACAACTGGTGGAATCGACTATAGAAAACAATAGTTTGGGGGTTCCCTAATGCCCGCCCGGGGTGAACAACCGCAGGGGGTAGAGACGCAAAAATTCACGTCTCTACTTTGTTTTTTCTCGTTGGGTATCGGGTTGCCTACTCTTTCGCCTTCAGTTTCCAGCCTTTTTTGGTAACTTGTCGGGCACGGGCGATCGCCAAAGTGTTATCTTCCACATCTTCGGTAATCGTCGAACCGGCGGCAATGGTGACATTTTCACCAATTTTGACGGGCGCAACTAAGACGCTATTAGAACCCGTTTTCGTCCCACTGCCGATTTCTGTGGGATGTTTGTTTACACCGTCGTAATTGGCGGTAATGGTTCCCGCCCCGATGTTCACGCGATCGCCGGTGGTGGTATCCCCTAAATAGGATAAGTGAGATACATTGCTGCGGTTACCTAACTTTGTATTCTTTAATTCTACAAAGTTACCAATCCGGCAGCCTTCTCCCACCTGAGCTTGACCCCGTAAGTGAGCATAAGGTCCAACTCGGGTTCCAGAAGCTACGGTACTATCCGTGATGACTGAGTATAAAACCGTTGTCTGATCCCCAATCTGACTATTTTCAATTAGCGTCCCGGGACCGATGCGAGAACCAGAACCGATGGTGGTTTGGCCGCGCAGGTGGGTTTGGGGTTCGATGATGGTATTCGGGGCGAGGGTGACCGTATCATCAATGGTAATGCTATCCGGGTCTATCAGAGTGACTCCAGCGGCCATCCAATCATCTTTGACCCGAGTTTGCAAAATTTGATAAGCTTTTGATAATTGCTTGCGATCGTTGATGCCGAGAATTTCCTGGTAATCCTCCACATCTAAAATCCGCACAGGATTTAAGTAATTCACCGCATCAGTCAGATAATATTCTGCCTGATCGTTTTCCGATTTTAATTGGGGTAAAACCTGGGCTAAATCCGGCCAATGGAAACAATAAACCCCGGCATTAATGCGCCGATTCTGCTTTTGAGTGGCGGTACAATCCCGGTCTTCAACTATTTCCTTGAGCAGGTTTTCATTGTCACAAAAGACCCGACCATACCCTTTAGGATCGGGCAGTTGCGCGGTCAGAATGGTGGCGGCATTCCCTTGTTCTTTGTGGGTATTCAGCAGCCCCTTAATTGTTTCAGGTCGTAAGAGAGGGACATCGCCATTCAAGACCAACAAATCCCCGGTAAAGTCTTGTAAATAGGGAATGACTTGTTGGACGGCGTGACCCGTGCCTAATTGCTCCGTTTGTTCGACAAATTCTAAATTAGAGAATCGTTGGATCAGTTCGTTTTGGACGAGTTCCCCTCGATAGCCGACGATAATTAAACGTCGGGAAGGTTGAATTGCCGAGAGACTATCGAGTACCCGTTCAACCAGCGATCGCCCCCCCAAAGGATGTAAGACCTTGGGTAGGTCTGATTTCATGCGTGTCCCGCGTCCAGCGGCTAAAATCGCTACTGCTACCATTTTCTTTCAGCCCGTTAATCTCAACGGAGTATAGCGCGGTTTCCGCTCTTATTGAAGAAAATTCATCCACAATGACCTCCCGATCGCCACAATTGACGGGCGATCGCCCCGGGAAAAACCGGGGCCTAGCCATTGGCAATGCGCCAACTTCCGGCGATCGCAGCGGGTTCCTCGGATTCAATCAGGTGGATGCGATTGACAGCCTTTGCCGGTTCTCCCATCTCCCTCGTCCGAATAAAAGTCGTAAATTGTTCTACCAGGTGGGGATTACGCCATCCCTTGACCGTTTCTTCCGCCATAATTTCCAGGGCTTTTTCTGAAGTAAATGCCTGTTTATAGGGCCGTTCGCTGGTCAGGGCGTCATAAATATCCACCACTTGAAACACTTGGGCAATGTAGGGAATTTCATCCCCCACCAACCCATCGGGATATCCTGTCCCATCCCATCGTTCGTGATGATGGCGAATCAGGGGACGGACGCCGCGCATGGTTCGCAGGGGTAGACAAATTTTCTCCCCAATCACCACGTGCTGTTTCATAATTTCCCACTCTTGGGCCGTGAGTTTTCCGGTTTTGAGTAATACCGCATCGGGAATCCCCACTTTGCCGATGTCATGGAGGTATCCCCCCCACATTAGATCGCGGATTTCATTGCGGGAGAGGTGGAGAAATTCACCAAACGCTTGTCCCCGAGAGACTAAACGTTCGCAGTGATCCCCAGTATTCGGGTCTCGACTTTCCACAGTCCGGGCAATGGAAAAGAGGACTTGTTCCGCATGGTCGAGGTCCTCATTGAGCCGTTTTTGGCGGACCAGGGATTTGACTCGGGCGGCGAGTTCGAGATGATCAAAGGGTTTAGTCAGGAAGTCATCACCTCCAGCTTCAATCCCCCGGATCCGCGATCGCCGATCGTTGAGTGCGGTCACGAAAATGATGGGAATCAGGCGGGTTTGCTCATCTTGTTTCAGATGGCGGCATACCTCAAATCCATCCATTCCAGGCATCATCACATCCAGCAGAATTAAATCGGGCTGGGTTTCTTTCACGCAAGCCAGGGCACTAGGGCCGCTGTCAGCTTCCAGAATTTCATACCCTTCTACGGACAAAAGAGCCACTGCCGTCATCCGGCTGGCTGGATGATCGTCTACGACGAGAATTTTGGACTGTTCTGCATCAAGGAAGTTCACAGACAAACACCTTGCTCTGAGTATTTCTATTAGCTAGTTCTGCGTCAAGCGACTGAGTAAATTAATCGCTTTTTGTACTATCTCTGACTATCTTTACATTATTTGGACCGGGTTTGTTTAAAAAAGTCTGTGTTTTACACAGACTTTATAAAGGATGCCGGAGTTTTTCCGGTCGGGCCCATCTTTTTTAAAAAATGTAAAGTTTCTCTCATTGACTTAAGATGAAATTTGAGCTTCATCACCCTCTTGATTATAGCTGACCGATGAGGTTGAGCTAGGGCTGGCTTACCTAACCGGCTGAGGATCTGCCCCTTTAAAGCGATCGCCTCCCCCATCGCTGATCCCTGGCTATTTTTCTGCAATACTGGCCCATCTTTTTTTCCAACTAGAAGTCGGTTCTAAGGGGGATAAGTCTTGTTCTTGTTGACGGCGTTGCCGAATTTCCTCAGCGGAATCCGACAGGTTGGGGTCTCGATAGGGAGTCGCCGCCCGAGTTTGTAGATGCTCCTGTTCTTGGGGGGAAAGGGGTGGTAAATCGCGATCGCAAAAACTCGCTACCGTTCCTGGCGATCGCCGTCCTACCGGCGCAGTGGCCCCAAGTTTTAATCCCGCAGCCATTAAAGCCGTTCTCACCGAAGCCGAACAAGAATAAGTTGCCAATCTTCCCGTCGGACTCAAACAGCGCGCCACCCACCCTAAAAATTCAACCGTCCACAGTTGCGGACAATTGGGAGGAGAAAAAGGGTCTAAAAATATGGCATCAACTTGAAACCCTTGATTGACCACCTGTTGAATGGTTTTTCGGGCATCTCCTAGCCATAAGGTCCCTTGGAACTGGGGACTCGTCAAAGTTTTTGATCGGATAGATTTGCCCTGCCCTTCCAGGACCGAGGGATCGACTCTCGGGAAAATAGGTTCACCGTCTGCCTCCGGGCTAACCAGTCCGGCTAGAAGTTCGGGAATAGGCGATTGCCAACGGTTCAGTAACCCTTGGGCGATCGCCGCTTGGGGAATAGCGGCATCTAATTCCAACCCGACCCACTCCACCCAACAAGTTGGATTAATTGACCAAATCGTTTCTAATGCTGATGCGGTATTGTAACCCAATCCATAACACAAGTCAAGCAATCGCAGCCGGGGTTTTTCAGCTTTTTGGGCTAACTCCGTGGGTTCTACAAATTTACACTGCGCCTCTTGGCGCGCCCCGTGGTACGAATGAAACAGTTCCCCAAATTCCGGTGAATAAAACGTAAAAGACCCATCGGAGGTCTCTTGAGGCGTCAAAGGCATCATTTCTGCCATAAATCGGGGTCACCTCCGGCAACTATTTCTACACAAGCTTGGCGGGCCAATTTTCTAGCTTCTATTCGGTGTTGAATGGTCTGCTTAACCATCTGCGCGATGTTCTCCCGACGCGCTCTATCCTTGGGAATCGGTAAAATTAACTCCTGAATTCGATTCCCCAGCGAATCAATAATATCCTGAGTCAAGCGCTTTGCCAAGATTTGTTTTTGAACCAGTTCAGAACTCAAGGCCGCCAACAACAAATAACACCCAAAAGGACAGGTTTCCCGAACACGCAATTTATAGAAATGACTTTGATAAAGAATCCGGGTATCATCGGCAGTAATCAACGCACAACTTCCAATTAAATAAGTGCCATCGCGTACCATCAAAATATCCCCTTCTCGCAGGTCCTGTTTTTCCGCTAAAGAGTGATAAATTTCTTCACTCACCGAATGTTTTGGATCTGCCTTAATTTCCCAATTAGAAATATCCGAAGTGCGCACAAAGGGGATATTTCCCGTCCCGTAGGCTAACTTTCCCACTTCATCACCACTGCTGACCTCTATCATCCCGGACGATATCAAATCTCCCATAGAAATAAAGTCGTGACTATTTTGGAGATACCCTAATTCGGAAATAGCTGCGGGGTTGTAATAATGCGGGGCTAAAATGCCATTTTGGATGCGATCGCAACTCATCCAATACCCTAACTGACTCGGTTTGGTTAAACGTCCTTGTTCATAGTCTCGGTAGTGGGCGGCAATTTCCGGTAAATCATCCCGGTCAATCGGGCGTCCCCGGCTATCCCGTCCGCACCATTGAGCTTCCGCCATAAAAATAGATAGATTGCTTTCATCTTCTACTCTTGGACCCAATTTTTTTTGTAATAACAAGAGGCAAGTTTTGGTATGAGTTCCCCCTTTTCCCGAGATTTTAAATAATACATCGGGCATTCCAATCACGGCTTTAATGATAGAATGAGCTTGGATATAATCAACCACATACCGATAGGTTTTGCTAGAAATCAAACTTTCAGGAACCACCATCCCAATCCGACCTCCGGGCCGAACTAGAGATAAACATCGTTCCATAAATAGCACCTGGGGCGGTACGGACGGTTGTAATTTAGGGAGTTTTTCAAAAGATTGACTATTTTTTTCTAAGCGCCAGCGATATCCCAGTTCAAATGTAGCCTGGACCTGGGGAGATGCGGCCACAATGCGACTGCCAAAGGGCGGATTTGTCAAAACAATATCAAATTCACCGGCCTGAGTTTGTAAGGGTAAAGTCGGGGAATTCAATGAATTTTTATCAGGATCCGGGGCAAAAAGGGGAGGAGAAGATTCTAGTTTCCAAGCGAGAGAATCTGCACAAAAGACCTGGGCCGATTTGAGGGTCAATAAAGATAAACGGGTCGAGGCTAATCCCGCGAGATAGCGGTCTTTATCCAGGCCAAAAACGGTGGCAAGGATTTGGTCAACCGAGGCTCCGGATGCTTTTAAATGACGAGCCGCCACACTTAAAAATCCACCCGCCCCACAAGCTGGATCAATCAGAGTTTCTCCAGGACGGGGATTGACTAAAGCCACCAATAAGGCGATCGCATTCAGCGGCGTAAAAAACTGCCCTTCCTGGCCGCGAATCTGGGAACCCATAAACACTTCATAAATATCCCCAAAGGGGTCATGAACCGGAGTATCCAAGTCAGCTTTATTCAGTAGACTATCAATTTGAGCTAAACTTTGAGGGTCAAGAAGCAAGCCTTGATATGGGGGAAAAAGGGTCGGCAAAAGTAGACACAATTGGGCAAAAGATTGCTGATATCGACGGGCGATCGCCTCGACACTTGTTGGGTCACGAATTGGCTCAAATAAAGACGGATTTTGCTGAAAATACAGCTTGCAAAATAAGCATTTAATCGTTTCTTGCAGCAAAGTTTCATCCCGAGTTGCACCTAAGAAGCGACCCACGAGATAATTCCGAATCTGTCGATACACCGCTTTAGAATCTCGTTCTAGGTTCATGTTCAACCCAATCCAGAGTGGGAAACGTAGTTTAAGTGTTATTTTAAACCCCACTCCCGTTGGCCGGGTTTTGAAAGGTCTATAAAACCTAGATTCCTTATCAGCTATGCCCTAGGCATCCAATCTTACTCGCTTTTGTGATGACAAACGGCCTGCAAGACGCCTGATCAACATTTACCCTTGTGCAGAGGATATAGCGGTTTGCGATCGCCTGAACGGCGAACGATCCCCCTAAATCCCCCTTTCTAAGGGGGACTGTGATCCGATAATAAGTGGACCTCAATCCCTGAATAAATGCTATAGTACCCGCTTGCCGAGTCGTTCCAGGGCCAATAAACCGGCACCATAGGCGGGTTCATGGCGAGGGGAGATGACTTGAACCCGAGGAAATTGGGTGCGAAGGGACTCCCTGAACCGATCGCCCAAATGGCAGACACTGCGCCAGACTCCGCCAATGGTAACCACCTCAAATGCCTGTTCTGGGGTAAAGAGGGCCGAGGCAACGGTTTGAGTCATCAGGACCAATTCCCCTGCTGCATCCTCCAGAATCTGCAGGGCGATCGCATCTCCGGCAGCAGCAGTGCGATCGACGAGAGGAGATAATGCGGCAATTTCCGTCACCCCCCATCCCCGGCGATAGATGACTTCGATTAAATCTTCTAACTGGTTCAAATTGAGAGACTCTCGGAAAGCATCCGTGAGTAAGGTTTTGGGTCCTCGCCCATCCTGCGATCTCGCCGCCGCCCTTAACCCGGCGATCGCAATCTGATACCCGCTGCCTTCATCTCCAAATCGATATCCCCAACCGCCTGCGCGTTTACTCTCTCCCTGGGAATTGCACCCATAAGCGATCGAACCCGTACCCGCCACGATCGCCACCCCAGAAGCGGATCCCGTCCCTCCCACCAAGGCGATCGCACAGTCATGAGTCACCACCACCCCTGATGAATCCACCTTCCAGCGAATTGGTAGGGGACTTTCCTGGTACAACTCCACCACCAAACCTTGCACCACCTGGACATCTGCCGGACGGCCCACCCCCGCTAATCCCACGCCAATTCCGGCGATCGCTACCCCTGGGAGTTCCTTCACCGCTGAGGCGATCGCCTGTGAGATGGACTCTGATGCTGCCGCCAACCCAATGGTTTGATAATTCGAGGGACCTGCCTCACCCCGTCCGGCGATCGTCCCGGTTTCATCCATCACCAGGCAAACAGTCTTGGTCCCTCCCCCATCAATGCCCAACACCCAGTCTGTGCTATCGTTAAACTCTGAATCCCTTATCCCATCCCTCATTCCCAATTCTTAACCCCCTAACCTGATATCCACAACCCACCGCCACCGGCGCAAAAACTCCCCGCCCCCGAGTCGCGACAATACCCGGGTTACCCCTACTGCCATCTATCCAGGGTGGTGATTATCACCGCAAAACGTTACCCTGTATAAGATAGCGTTCATGAGCTCAATTGCTGAAATTCAGTCTTAAAGATAGATTCATCACCATGTCAAACCAATACTCTTATTTTGATACAGAAAACAACGGTCATAAAACCTTTGAACTTCCGGGGGCCAAACCGCATTACAATCCCGATCGCCCCGGACAAGTCGAACATATCTGCTTAGATTTGGCCCTTGACTTGGCAAATCAAAGCTATCAAGGGACTTGCAGCATTCGCCTGATGCCCGTGAGAACCGGCATCGATCGCCTGACGTTAGATGCCGTCAACCTGAATCTTCATGACGTCACCATCAGCAATACCCCCCAACCCTTTGATTATGATGGGGAACGGTTAGAAATTCACCTCACCCAACCCACGGAAGCAGAACATCCCCTCACCCTCGTAATCACCTACGGGGTCGAACAGCCCCAGCGTGGCATCTATTTTATCGCCCCAGATGCCCACTATCCCCAAAAATCTGTCCAAGTTTGGACCCAAGGGGAAGATGAAGATTCCCGCTTCTGGTTTCCTTGTTTTGACTACCCCGGACAACTCGCCACCTCAGAAATTCGCGTTCGAGTTCCTAAACCCTACCTCGCCATTTCTAATGGGGAACTGATTTCCACCGAAGAAGAAGGCAGCGATAAAATTTATCATTGGTTCCAAAAACAGGTACATCCCACCTATTTAATGACCTTAGCCGTGGGAGATTTTGCCGAAATTTGTGATGAATGGAACGGCAAACCTGTAGTTTATTATGTAGAAAAAGGTCGCGAAGAAGATGCCCGTCGCAGCATGGGCAAAACCCCGCGCATGATGGAATATTTTAGTCAAGCGTTTGGCTATGCTTATCCTTATCCTAAATATGCCCAAGTTTGCGTCGAAGATTTTATCTTCGGCGGCATGGAAAATACCTCAACTACCCTACTGACCGATCGCTGTCTATTAGATGAACGCGCCCAACTAGATAACCAACGGACCGAAAGTTTAGTTGCCCATGAACTTGCCCACCAATGGTTTGGGGATTTAGTCGTGATTAAACATTGGTCTCATGCCTGGATTAAAGAAGGAATGGCTTCTTATTCCGAGGTGTTATGGACTGATGAAGAATATGGTCCAGAAGATGCGGCTTATTATTTACTCAATGAAGCACGCAGTTATTTGAATGAAGATAAAACCCGCTATCGGCGACCGATTGTCACTCACGTTTATCGGGAGGCGATCGAGCTTTATGACCGCCACTTGTATGAAAAAGGCGCTTGCGTTTATCACATGATTCGGGCGGAGTTAGGGGATGAATTGTTTTTTAAAGCAATTCATACTTTTGTTAATGATAATGCCCATCAAACTGTAGAGACTGTGGACTTACTGCGGGCCATTGAAAAGGCCACAGGTCGAAATTTGATGTTTTTGTTTGACCAATATGTCTATCGCGGCGGTCATCCCGATTATAAAGTCTCTTACAACTGGGATGGAGATAGCAAACTAGCCAAAGTGACCATTACCCAAAGTCATGTCAAAACCACCGGGGAAAAAGGGAATGAGAAAGAGTTATTTGACCTTAAAATTCCCATTGGATTTGGGTACAAGACTGGCGAACCTCTGAAAACCTTTACGGTGCGTGTGAATCAGCGCGAACAAAGTTTCTACTTCGCCGTTGGGGAAAAGCCGAGTTATATCAGCTTTGATGTGGGAAATGCCACCCTCAAAACGGTCCATTTAGAATATCCAATCGCTGAATTGAAAGCCCAGTTACAGTACGATCTAGACCCCGTATCGCGGATTTATGCTGCTGTTGCCTTGGCAAAAAAAGGCGGATTAGAAGCGGTGAAAGCCCTCGGTTCTGCCTTAAAAACCGAACGGTTTTGGGGAGTGCGCTTAGAAGTTGCGAAACAACTCGGTAAGATTAAATTAGATCAAGCCTTTGACGAATTAATCGTCGGGTTAGCGGATGAAGATGCGCGGGTTCGATATGCGGTGGTGGAAACATTAGCACAGCATAAAACCCACGAAAGCTATCAGGCGATCGCCCAAGTTTTGGAACAGGGAGATGCGAGTTATAATGTGGAAGCGGCAGCGGCAAGAGCAGTCGCCTCAATCTGTGCCGGAAAACGGAATGAACCCCTGGACGAAAAAGATGCGATCGCCCGATTGCAAAAGGTTTTAAATGAACGCGCCGGATGGAATGAAGTGGTTCGCAGTGGTGCAATTTCCGGCTTAAGTAAGCTCAAAACTTCAGAAGATGCCCTCGATATCATTCTGGATTATACCGGCAATGGTGTCCCCCAACCCTTGCGATTAGCGGCAATTCGCGCCCTGGGTGGCATTTCGACAGGTCAAACTCCAGGCAATTTAGAGCGAATTTTGGACCGTCTTTCAGACTTATCCGCAGAAACCTTTTTCTTGACGCAAGTTGCGGTTGCCTCCGCCTTGGGACAAATGGAAACACCCAAGGCGATCGCTATTCTACAAAGTTTAGCCGATGCCACCCCCGATGGCCGAGTCCGTCGCGTTGCTGAAGAAGCAGTTTCTAAGGTTGAGAAAAATATCGGATCTGATAAAGCAGTGAAGCAATTACGCCAAGAACTGGATCAGATTAAGAAAGAAAATCAAGAACTTCGCAGTCGGTTGGAACATTTGGAAGCGAAAACCAAATAATGGGGTAAGTTTCCATTATTCCTCTGACTTCCCCCGTTAAGTCAACATTTATTCCTCTAGCTTCCCCCGTTAAGTCAACATTTATTCCTCTGGCTTCCCCCTTCTTAAGGGGGACGGGAGGGGGATCTAACGGGGACGGGAGGGGGATCTCACTAACATTGATTAGACCTCTTAAAAATTTCCAGATTGATCCCCCCAACCCCCCTTGATAAGGGGGGCTTAAGAGATTTAGGCAAGAGGTTTATTCCTCTGGATTCCGCGATTTTAAGGGAGACGGGAGGGTTAGGTAACTAACATTTATTCCTCTGGCTTCCCCCTTAAAATTGTGAATGGGAGGGGAATCTCTCTCGGAATGAAAGTATGCAGTCTATGTGACCCCTTGAGAGAACAAAACCCGCTAAAGCGGGTTTTATTTTCTGAATTGTTCGACATAAAAGCTGAGGGTATTTTTTCCAAAAAATAGGGGTTATTCTAGGGTTAACTGTAAGTTAGGACAAAGTTTCAGAAAATTTTGTAGCGACTTGCGTTGCCACGAAATTTCATCAGAACCGATGATAGCCAGTTGAATGGTGTTCTTTTTTCGCATGGCGATCGCAAACTTAGAGAGCATACTAATCCCCGAACTATTTAGAAACTCCAGCTTTTTAAGGTCTAGGGTCATAGTGGGGGGATTGAGTTCCGCAACCTCGTTAAGTAACTGGGCGATCGGAGCATAATCCGCTGAGCCCGTGAGACTGAGTTCCCCTTCAATTTTAACCGTTACCGATTCCGGAACGTAATGCACGCGGTAGTCTTCACCTTTGATTTCTTGAAAATTCATGTTCTATTGCCTCCGGAGCAGGTGCTCTGGTTAAAGTTTACCTGAACTGGACTCATGACGGTTAAAATCAATCCCTCACTTTATAAAACCAGTTGAACGAGGGTCGTTGCCAGCATGAGATTGGGAGTATTGGGGATGGGATCAAATTTCCATCCTAATTTTGCGGAGTAGTCAATAATCATGGTGAGAAATCCCAGTCCGGAATCTTCCTCGTTTTCTTCCACCCGTTTCATATATAACTCTTGCGGGTCTGAAGAAAGCAGTTCTTCAATAAAGGCTTTAAAGCGATCGCCTGATTCTAGGGTCACCGTATTTCTGGACATTAAAACAATTGTCTTTTTCGGACCTTCAATAAAATGAATTCCAAATCTCACCGGATATTCATCCGAAGGGCTATGAAATTTCATTGTATTTTCTAACAGTTCATTGGCAACATAGCTGACTGAACCCTTGTAATCTTTTAGACGCCGTTTAGCCTGGGGGTCATTATCGTCAATAGGCAAAAAAGTAGCCAGATAATCGGCTACAAAATAAGCCGATAATAAATTATTCCGCCAGCGGTCTTTAATCGGGCGAGAGTTAGCCGAAAAGCCAATATCTAAATAATCATGCCCGGGAGGTAAATCGTGAATAAAGTCTCCAAATATTTCACTCATGACCGTCTGAACTCCTTCTCTAACCTATTTTTGCTTAATGACCACCAAAGTCATATCATCCAGCATTTTTTGACCATCGATGTACCGTTGGACATCAGCGATCGCCACTTGTTGGATTTCTTCAACGGATTGGTGCCAATGCTGACTGATAATGTCACACAATTGATTCACGCCATATCGTTGCTTTTGTCTATTCTTGGCTTCCGTAATTCCATCGGTATAAAGAACAATGCCATCTCCCGATTTGAGTTTCACACAAATCTGAGCAATAAACTCTGTAATGTCTTCATCTAATCCGATGGGTAGCCCTAAATCTATTGTATCCACCCGCTCAATGTGACCACCCCCACGGACCACCAGAATTTCCTCATGTTGTCCGCTGATACTCACTTGGCCCTGGTTATAGTTTAACACAGCTAAAGTGAGATTCTTATCCGTTTTCATGCGCTGGACGTTCTGATAAATCGTCCGGTTAAGGGTGTCTAAAAACCTCACTGGATCGGTTTCCCTACTCTCTTTGAGGGTGCGGACCGCTGTTTGAGTCATCACCATCAGGATCCCGCTTTCCAGTCCATGTCCAGTCACATCACCAATGGCGATCGTTCCCACCCCATCATAATTGAGCACATCATAATAATCTCCCCCAACTTCCTCTGCACTTTCCATAAAAGCCGCAATTTCTAACCCTTCAATAGCGGTTAATTCCTCCGGTTGGGGTAACAGCATTTTTTGAAGTTGTTGAGTGACTTCCAGTTCGGCACTCATCCGGATATTTTCCCCTTTGAGCTTATCGCTCTCTTGTTGAGCATAGCGCCATTCGCTAATATCAATCCCCACGGATACAGTCGCCGTCCCTTGCTGATATTTCTGAACCACCATTAAGTAATACCGAGGCTTCCCCTTCACAAAAATTCTAATTTCCTGGGAAGCCCCGAGGTCTGAACTGTTGAGAAACTGCTGCATAAAATCAGCATATTCATGACTATTTTGCGCGAACCCAATTTGTTGACCGACCATTTCTTCGGGCTTTAAATTTAGGCTATCGGCCAGATAACGGTTCACCCCCAGATAAGTTCCACGGGAATTAATCCAAGAAATGGAACCGGGAACCGCATTTAAAACCGCCTCAAGCTGTTCTTTAGAGGCGGCTAATTCTTGTTCATGATGGATCAAGTCTTGGTTTGCCTGTTCTAACGCCCTAAATGAGGTTTTAAGCTGATCGACCATCTGGTTAAAAGAATCCGCCAGTTTTTCCAGTTCAATAATGCCTCGGGCATAAACCGGGCGATCCAGTTGGCCCTTCGCGATTTCTTCTGAGGATTGCGTCACTCGCAGAATAGGCCGTAAAATCCATTGAGCGATCGCCACCCCACAGGAAATTGAAACCATTAGGGCTAGGAAACAGAGCACCACCGTCTGCTGAGTATTTTCATGAATTTCCTCCATGAAATCCGCTTCCGGTATCCCCACTAAAATCAGCCAATCAATTCCGCGATCGTCCTCAAAAGGCATCACTTGCAGAAAATGTTTTGCGCCTTCCAGGAAAAATTCTACCCCTTGGGATTGCTTAATATTCTCCAAAGACCCAAACTGATCGGTTAACGCATTGAGGGCCGCATTTAAGCGCGGATTTTGACTCTCAGTGGCAGGCAGACGTTGAGGTTCCTCCCCATTAAGTCCTGGAATCAAAGTTGGTTTTTGGGTGGAGGTGGCAACGAGTAACCCATTGCGTTCGAGGATAAATGCCTCTCCAGTTTTGCCAATTTTGAGCGTTTCTAAAAACTGGTTGATTCCCGAGAGGGGGACATCCCATAAGAGCACCCCCAGGAAACGGCGATCGCGGTCATACACAGGATACACCGCAGAAACATCCAGCCGTTGCCCGATCGCACTCGGTTCAATTCCTGTCCAAATTGGCCTCCCCTCCTGCACCGCCTGTTGATACCAACCGCGAGTTCGGGAATCATAGTTAGGGCGTTCCCGAAGCAATTCCCCCGGTTTCCCATCATCCCCCCGAGCATAGCGCCGCAAACTCCTCCCGGTTTGCTCAGTAGACAACACGAGATAATGTTCTAAAGGGTTGACCCCTACCAACTCCCCCCGTTCATTGGCATAGGCGATCGTCCCCAGGTCCAAAAATTCACGACTTTGTTCCCAAAAATACTCCAGTAGCACGTCCGGGTCCTCTCGGTCAATTCCATTTTGGCGAAACACTTGGGCATTTAGGTGATGCACCAAATGAGGTCGATCTAAATAACGCTGCACCTCTTCTTGCACGCGCTGGGCAATTTCTCCGCGCAGTTGACTGGCAAGTTCATTCACCGTTCGCTGTCCACTGCGAAAGGACAGCCACCCCACCAGTCCCGTTGAGAGTAAGACGGGAATAATAAACGGAACCACCAAAACCGTGCGAAGGCGAAATTTTCCTAGGGATTGGAACCAAGGGCGACTCAAGGGAATCGGGTTCATGGATGGCGGGATGGGGGCTGGAGAGGACTCGGTAAGCATGGGGCGGATTTTAAATGTAAAGTGTTTGACATTTCAAGCCGATCACCCTGTGGTTTTAACTCAGTTCTAACCCAAACCAACTGTAGTGGATATTTAGCGCGGACATCGGATAACGACTGAAGTCGTTACTACGAACGAAAGAAACGACTTTAGTCGTTATCTGAGGTTTGTAGTAACGACTTCAGTCGTTTCTTTAGGAGTTATCGTAACTAACCCAACTCAATCCAGAATTAGGCGTGGATGGTGGAACGACTAACGGTGGATAAGGCTTCAACGAGACTCTTGACCCCAGCGATCGCCGCGAGTTCGTTATCCAGGCGGTTAATCGCGGAACCAACGCCCACTCCAGCGGCCCCAGCGGCGATCGCCATCGGTGCCGTGATGGTGGAAATCCCCGAGGCGCACAGAACCGGCACAGAAACTGCCCGGGAAATGGCGGAGGCAGCCGCCAACGTGGGTGCTGCTTTTTCGATCGCCCCTAAGATACCAGCGTGTACGGGATTGCTGCTGGTCCCGCCTTCGGTTTGGATAATATCTGCACCCGCTTTCACCAATTCCTCGGCTAAATCCACTTGCTGATCCAGTTCCAAAATATGGGGAACAGTGACGGAAAGCACGATATTCGGCAGTAAGGCGCGGGTTTCCCGCGTCAGTTGCAGCACTTCAGCGGCTTCAAAACGCCGACCCATTGCATAGAAGGCATCAAAGTTACCAATTTCGATTAAATCTGCACCCGCTTCTACACAGGCTACAAATTTTTCCGGTTCAACGGCAGACACACAAATCGGTAAATCGGTCAACTGTTTGGCTAATTTGACTAAAGCCGGATCGGCAGCAATATCGATAAAGGTTGCGCCCCCGCGATCGGCGGCCCGAACCACGGTAGCAACGCGATCGGCGTCAAAGTTGGTCAATCCGGTGATAATTTTTAAGGCACGTCCTTGTTGAAAGGCACGGTCTAAAGCAGGAATCATGGTCATAATTCAGTTCAGTTTTGAGGCTAATTTAGCTTTATTTTGACATTCCCTGGTGCAAGACACCAGAGGCAGGGGAGGTTTACGGGTTGGGGGATGAGTCTTCAACCTGATAGGAACACCAATCACTCCAACTCCCGGCGTAGAGTTTGGCGTTGGAGATTCCTGCCATTTCCAGGGAGAGGAGATTCACGCAGGCGGTGACCCCGGACCCGCAATAGACGATAATTTCATCGGACCCGGCAATATCCGCCCAGCGTTGCACTTGGTCGCTGTGGGGTCTAACTAGGGCATTCTCGTCGGTGACTTCTTGCCAGGGATAGTTGAGTGCACCGGGAATGTGTCCCGCGATCGGGTCGATGGGTTCATGGTTCCCGAGGTAGCGATCGCGTTCTCGGGAGTCGATGAGGGCGACTTCAGGCAAGGGGGACCGGGTTTTGACTGTTTCGATATCTACCAGGCGATCGGCCCGGATTTGGGGGATAAAGGTGCCTTCGCTGGGTCTGGGAATGGCATCGGTGAGGGGATATCCGGCAGCTTGCCACCCTTTAAATCCGCCTTCTAAAATGGCAACGCGATCGTGTCCCAGATAGCGCATTAACCACCAGAGTCGGGAGGCAAAGGCAAATCGGGAATCATCATAAACCACGAGTAACACCTCTGGAGAGGTGACACCGACGGCCCCTAATTTTTGGGCGAATAGTTCGGGATCTGGGAGGGGATGTCGTCCGCCATGTCGTTGGACTGGAGAGGATAAATCGCGATTGAGGTGCAGATAGTGAGCACCGGGAATATGGTTATGGAGGTACTGTTGTTGTCCCAGTTCAGGATCAGCGAGGGAAAAGCGACAATCGGCGATCGCAATTTGTGGATCGTCTAGGTGTTGAAATAGCCATTCGGCAGAAACAATCGGATTCGTTTGAGTCATGATCCGGTTTGAGGGTTGAGTCAAGTATCTAGGGTAAACGCGATCGGTTTTGATTGGATGGGGGGTGGGGGTTACTTCCAAAAGTAGGTTTTTACGTCCGGTCCCCTCCCCTTAGCAAGGGGAGGGTTAGGGTGGGGTCCTCAAGAGGTGCGATCGCACCTCTTGAGGAATGAGTGGGTGGAGAGTTCTCGTACAGGCGCGATCGCCTCATTATGAGTGACGCCCAAGAAGAACCCCACCCTAATGAGTGACGCCCAAGAAGAACCCCACCCTAACCCTCCCCTTGCCAAGGGGAGGGGACCGGACGTGATCTTAAGCGTAAAAAACTTACCCTTGCAACGGGTGTTGATTTATCCGTCCTCATTTTCGCCGGAATTTCGTCGGGAAGGTTAACATAACTAAATCAAAATTCAGTCTAAAGGGTAAGTAGTTGTGGAGACTTGGGCGCGCGATCGCACGAAATTTATCGTTGAACCCATTGCCAAGGGGATTGCCAAACTGGGCATTTCTGCCAATACGATTACGCTGTTGAGTTTGTTGTTAAATATTTTGGCGGCAGGGGTAATCGCCAATGATCAACCGTTGTGGGGGGGATTGTTAATGGGATTGATCGCGATGCCCCTAGATGCGATCGATGGGGCCGTTGCCCGATTACTCAATCAACAGAATGCGTTTGGGGCGTTTTTTGATTCGGTCTTAGACCGATTTTCTGAAGGGGCCATTTTAATTGGCATTACGATTTTATTGATTCACCGTCAAGAGTATCCCTCAATTCCGATTTGTTTGTTAGCCCTGCTGGGGTCACAGATGGTCAGTTATACCCGGGCCCGGGCGGAAGGATTGAAAATTGAGTGCAAGGTGGGGTGGTTTCCGCGACTGCCTCGGGTGATTATAATGGCAGTGGGGTTAATTGTGGATCAGTTGCCTGTCGCGTTGTCGGTCCTGGCGATCGCTAGTTTATTGACCAGTTTACAGCGGATTATTCATGTTTATCGGGTCACCCATCCCGTAGAGGACTCCTCAGAAATGCCGATTTCGTAGGAATTAATAAACCGACAGATCAGCCGATCTGTCGGTTTATTAATCCCCCAACTATTATGAACTCGGGATTGATTGGGGAGTTTGCCACTCCCGCAGGGGACCGAACTGTTCGAGTTTGCGAGTGGCAACTTGGGCGGCAAATCGGGCAGCAAGATGACAAGGTTCTCCGGTTAATCGAGAATATAAATAACCGGCGATGTAGGTATCTCCGCAGCCAGTTGGATCAACGGAGGTAGTCGGTGCAAAGGCCGGAATTTGCTCCAGAGTACCGGATTGATAAACCCAAGATCCTCGACTTCCAGCGGTGATTAAAACTTCTCGAACTCCCCATTGATTCAGGGCGATCGCCGCTGCTTCTAGGTCTGTTTTTCCCGATAGCAGTTGTGCTTCTTCGATATCCACTTTCAAAATATGAACCCCAGCGAGTCCAGAGACTTTTTCGGCCCAGTCCATTGCCTGGACCTTTTGATGAATGACTTGCCGTAAAAATCCTTGTCCATCTAAAGAAATTAAAGCTTGGGTTGCAAAAACTGCTTGCAGAAATTCCAGGGACATCTCCTGATTAGTGAGTGCGCCTAAATGAAAGAGGCGGGCTGGAATTTGGCCTAAGTCTGGGGGAGTGAAGGGGGAAGCAATAGCCTGGACTCGTTGTTGCCGACTATCCAGGCGATCGCGCTGATAACTATTTTCAAACTGGGTAGTTTCGGGGCTTTCAAGCCAAAAAACAGCAATGCCCCGATTTTTTAATTCTTCTAACAGAGGACTCCGGTCTGAAGCAGAGGTTTTGGTTAATACTGCCACATTTAACCCCAAAGTTTTTAAGGCGATGGCCGTATAAATCGCTGTTCCTCCCGCCATTTCTTGGACAATTTTTCCATCAATTTTAATCCGGTCCTGGGTCACATGACCGATGACACAAACATCAAACATTCGACAATTTAGACAAGATTGGGGTAAGACCGGGAAGTAAAAAATTTAGGCTTAAACTAGGGAATTTTTCCAAAAATTATCGCCTCACTCGTCAAGAATGAGGCGATGGGGAGTTGATTAATACTCTCTAAATCCGTTAATAAATTCCTCGGTCATCCGGTAGGCATCTCCATCGGGATATTGCTTGGGCGGATGCTTCATAAAGTAGGAAGAGGGAGAAAAGAGTACGCCGCCTTTACCGCGATCGAGGGCCAATTTACAGCAGCGAATCGCATCGATCGCCACCCCGGCGGAGTTGGGTGAATCCTCCACAGACAGGCGCATTTCAATGTTCATCGGCACATCCCCGAAGAGTTTGCCTTCCACGCGAATAAAACAAACTTTATTATCTTTCTGCCAGGGGACATAATCACTCGGTCCCACATGAATATCCTCATCCTCCAGTCTAGTTTCACAAACCGACTGAACCGCTTCCGTCTTCGATTCTTTTTTAGACTTTAAGCGGGTGCGATTTAACATATTCAAGAAATCCGTATTTCCTGCGGTATTGAGTTGATAAGTCCGTTCGATTTTGACCCCTCTTTTTTTCGCCAGGTCAGTAATCATCCGGTGAACAATTGTCGCCCCAAGCTGGGATTTAATATCATCACCGACGATGGGAATATTGCGCGACTCAAATTTATCCGCCCACAACTGATTACTAGCAATAAAGACCGGAATGCAATTGACAAAAGCAACCCCTGCTTCTAGGCAGCATTCAGCATAAAAACTCGTTGCTTCTTCCGACCCCACTGGGAGATAATTCACGAGGACCTGAGCGCGGGATTCTTTTAAAATAGCAATGACATCATCTCGGGTTGGTTCGGGGGCATCGCTCGGGATGAAGGTATATTTGTCTGCATAATTGACTAAATGTTCGGAGACCCCATCTAAGATTCTTCCCATGCTGACTTTCGTGCCAATTTCGGGAATGTCTTGGCAGAAAACTGTCGTACAATTGGGTTCAGCAAAGATCGCTTTAGAGATATCTTGGCCGACTTTTCGACGGTCGATATCGAAAGCTGCAACCACATCAATATCGTTCGGTTTATAACCGCCAATATCCCAGTGCATTAAGCCGATCGCTTCTTCAGAAGTCTTATCTTTATAAAAGTAAATTCCCTGTACCAAGGAGCTAGCACAGTTACCAACGCCTACGATCGCTAGTTTAATTTTTTCCACAATCAGTCCCCGTCTCGTGTACTTGCATTTGTCGAAATTGTCAACGTTAACAATAACATAACTAACGGAGGGAAAATCAGGGGGGTTAACCGGGCTGCCTCCGAAGTTGTTCTCTCCAACCAGCTTTGTCTTGATCAGGGTTAGCCCAGCCCCGGTTGGGTAGACCGGATCCATAACCCTCCATCCTCAGAGAATAGCCTTTTGCTATTTCCTGAACATTTTAGAGTATTTATGCAAGGATTGTGAACTGCGGAATGATTCCATACCCTTTCCCCTAACTGATTGATGCCCTGAAATATTAAAACAACCCAGATAGGAGTTCCCCAATGGAGGCGATCGCCTCCACTGCCTGATCCAGACCCCAAAATACCCCTGATGCAAAAAAGCCTATTGCCCGAAGTAGACCCAAACACCCATACTAAAGACAGTGGTGCTTGTCACCCAATTGCGGCTTTGTAATGGTTCTACAATTCTATGCTGAGTTTTATTCGCTCAGATTTGGCTCAACTGATTGCTTATACTCCCCACCCGGGGGGCACTATCGATTCCCCTGGGGGGAAACCTGCCCAAATTGATCGGGTGGATACGAATGAAAGTCCCTACGACTTACCTGCGGCCCTTAAAGAAAAGCTGGCATGGACCTATCAACAGGAGATCGAAACCAATCGCTATCCTGACGGGAGTCATGCCTCCTTAAAGCAAGCGATCGCGGAATATGTGAACGAATCAGCCCAACTCCCTGATTCCCCTATCACCGCCAGCCATATTTCCCTCGGCAATGGTTCCGATGAACTGATTCGTTCTTTACTCATTGCTACCTGTCTCGGTGGTGAAGGGTCGGTTTTGGTCGCCCATCCTACCTTTTCTATGTATGGGATTTTAGCCCAAACCCTGGGCATTCCTGTGGTGGAAGTCGGGCGCAACGAAACGAACTTTGAAATCGACATCCCCGCCGCACAGGCGGCAGTCGCCAATACCCAAAATCCCCCGATTCGGGTGGTGTTTGTGGTTCATCCCAACTCCCCCACCGCCAATGCTTTAACTTCGGCTGAACTCGATTGGATCCGCAGTTTGCCCCCGAATATTTTGGTGGCGATCGATGAGGCGTATTTTGAATTTAGTCAAACCAGTGTGGTGAGTGAGTTACTCCAGCATCCGAATTGGGTGATTATGCGGACCTTTTCCAAAGCTTTTCGCTTGGCGGCCCTGCGGGTGGGCTATGCGATCGCCCATCCGGAACTCACCGCTACCCTGGAAAAAGTCCGCCTACCGTACAATCTCCCGGCGTTCTCCCAAATTGCCGCATCCCTGGCGATCGCCCATCGTCAGGAACTCCTCAGCACTATTCCCGAAATTTTAACCGAGCGCGATCGCTTCCTGGAACAATTGCAACCCTTACAAAAATTTCGCCTGTGGGGGAGTGCAGCTAACTTTATTTACCTGCGCCCGAATCTCCAGGACCCATCGGCGATCGGCCCTACCCTGACTCGCATCACGGAGGAACTCAAGGCCCAAGGGACCCTGATTCGTCACACGGGAGGCGGTTTAAGAATTACCCTCGGCACACCGGAGGAAAATCACCGCACCTTATCCCGCTTGCAGGAATTCAATTTTGGAGATTAGATCCCAATCCGGTTGCTAAAAGTCGATTTTCTCTTGAGCCCGCGCAGGCGGGCTTAGTCCCTGTAGCCCCACCCTTTCCTTACGGAACGCTACGCGAACAGGGTGCGGGTTTTGGAGACTTTTACAAGCGGATTCCGTCTTAAACTGCCGCCACCTTAACCGGGGACTTCTTTTCTAAACGTCGGATGGTCCGCACAGTTTGAGGCAGGACCCCAACCAATCGGGCGATCGCCTCATCGGGGAGTCGGATCACGGTTTCGCGATCGAAATAATGCTGAAACTGAGTGAGCAGCATTTGGGTCCGGTGCAAGGATACCGGCTGGACTGTAAGCTGTTCCATTAATCGAATCCAATGGCGGCGAATGGCAAAGGCTTTTTGCCGTTCCTCGTAGCTTTCCGGATAGAGCAACACCAGATCCCCCACGGGAATCGTTTGCTGACACTCAATATCAAAAATGCCTCCAACGGCGGCCCCGGGACCCACGAATTCCGCATGAAAGCGCTTGTAGACAATCAATCCACAGCGTCGGCGACTGTCCACCACAAACAATTGACCGCTATTGAGTTGGGTCAAGATTTGAGCACTATGGGCATATTTAATCAAGGCACGAGAAGGATTGCCCGTCTCGCCCTTGGCTGTGGGGCGATCGGGACAGTCAGACGGAAGGGGACCCAAGGGATGATATCCTTGGGCCTCTCGATTTTGGTTCCGGTCCTCATGTTTGTGTTGAGTCATTTGAGGGTTCTCTTCTCATGCCGAAAATCACTACATCTAAACCGGGCAACTCCTGACTACAAGAGGGGGTTAGAAAACTCCCCAAATTTAAGGAATAAATTTTCCCCAAGTTTATTATTCCCGGGTGGCACAGATAAACGTGCTTTTCTATTCAAAAGTCAGTTTCAAGGCGTTCAAAATAGTGTTACCGATTGAAAAGCCTTAGTCTCCTTATTCAAAAACAGGCCGGGGAGCGCCGGAAAAACAAGATAAACTCGCTCAGGTTGGAATTTTTTAAATGAGGGGATTAAAGTCTGCTTCCAGTTTACTCAAAATAGGAAAGGCATTGATTCACGAGGACTGGGGTAGAAAATTCCTCCTCAATCAGGATGTCAAAGCCCAATTTTTTAATCAGCAAGGCGGAGTCATGACACCTTCAGTTTGCTCTGGATAGCCACACCCTTGAGTTGCCCTGAGTTTTTGCAAACCTAGCGGTACCCGATTTGCTATCACTCTCTAGGCGTAGAAACCGGGTTGTTTGTCCAGAATGGTTGCTAATCCTGATAGATTGTGGGCAAAAATCCAGTTGTCTTCCCACTTCTGATGGGTGATCTTTAATGAAGAATGAAGCGATCGCCTGCCCTCAACTGCGATGGAGTGCCTTGTGCAACAGCATTCGTTTGGGTTGCCCGAAACACCAAGGACCCCAACCTGACTCAATGGAATGAATGCGATAGCCTGCTTTGTAATAAAGTCGTCTTGCCGGTCGGTTATTTTCCAGAACGTGCAGGTATAGGTCCTGAAAGCCCCAATCTAGGGCGATGCCTTCGCAAGCTTGTAGCAATTGACGGGCTCCCCCTTGGCGGCGATAAAGGTCACCGATGGCTAAATTGGACAAGTAAGGAAACTGAGTCATACCGAAGGTCCAAGGGTTGATACAGCGCAAGGCCATTTCTACCGTACCTACAATCACGCAATTCCCCTCTGGGGAGTCCAGGGCGGATTCATAGCAGGAAGGCGGTTCGGATTGGGAAACGACAGCCACCAAGCAGATAGAATGGGTCGAGTTTGATCGCAGTCGCACGCGCAAATCTTCATAAATGCCGAGGCGTACGATCGGGTACAGCCAAGCCCCGATTCCTTCGCGGGAATGAAAGCTATCGACTAAAATCTCGGCAAGGCTGCTGAGATCTTTGCCTTGGGCGGCCCGAATGGAAAAGCGAGATGCACCTCCCGAGGATGGCTCAGAGGCAGGGGTATCACGATGGGTTGGGGACGTGAAAGAGGAGTTCACGAGGGATTCACATTAAGAGGGTTTGAAACGGATGGGTTTTGACATGAAGGGAACCCTCTCTTCTTATAACATAACCTGATGAGGGGGCTCAAATATAAAATAAATATAAAGTGGACAAAAAGCAGCACAACATAAATAATCATTATCAATGATAGCATGAGGTAAAATCCTGATGAATGCAGATATTTTTCCATTTGACCCCCATGAGCTCGGTTCTCCGAACCGAACATCGCGACGAGTGGCGATCGCCGAACTCCTGGGGCGACAAACTGAGTTGCACCGAGGGGATAACGAGGCTGAAAATGCCGCATGGACTGCCGGTTGGCTGGATTGTTTAGAGTTTTTGGGCCAAATCGACCGAGGGACAGTTGCTAGAGTCAAGCAACTTTGTTATGAAAAAAGACAATCCCGCTGGGAGGAGATTTCTACCTCTGGATCTCTCCATAAAAATACAGGGGGTGAAAGGAAGAGTAAACTAGAAAATTTTCCATTCCTAAAAGCAATTTCTGAAAAAATAAAATCCCCACAAGCGCCTCGAAATCTTGCTGAAAAAAATTGCGATCGCCCTGAAGAATTTGCCGGGGAGGGCGAACAGGTGCTCTCGCCACAGGGTTTAAATGCGATCGCCAAGGTTATTCATCAGTCCTTGAATGAAACGGAGATTTATGAGGCGATCGTCCAGCAATTGTGTGATGTCTTTCAGGCAGACTGTGCCGGGTTAATTTTCCATGATCTCCAGGGACAAACTTTGATAGAAAGAGTGGTTTATCATCCCTTGGAGGCATCTTCAGCGTCACCGCTTCACCCTCGGGCGATGGGTGTGCCTTTGCGAGTGGAGGGATTAAAAGAGTGGAATACGTTGCGATCGCAAAAAAGTCCTTGGGTGGTAGGGGATATAGAAACAGCAGTAATGCCCGAGGTAGAACGCTTGCTGTTGTTGGATGCCGGATTACAATCTACCTTAATGGTGCCCCTTCTCTACCACAATGAAGCGATCGCGACGGTTTATTTGAGTTATACCGGGGTTTGTCATTTGTGGACCTCGGTAGAAATGAAATTTGCGGAAATGGTGGCCCAACAGGGTGCAGTCGCCCTAGGAAATATCAGGCATTATATCCAAGCCCAAAAACACGCCCAACGGGAACAAATTCTTAACCGAATTGCGGGAAGAATTCGCACTTCTTTAAATCTGGATCGCACGATTGAAACGGCATTATTGGAGTTATTAACTCTCACCCAAGCGGATTTAATCTTATTTTCCATCCCGACTTCTTTAATAGAAAGTATCCATCACCTTTGCCGATCGCTGCGCATTACTCACCGAGTCTGTCGCCCCAGTCAATCCAGTTTCTTAGATGAACATCCTCTCGGTGTGGGGATAGAAATTAAGCTTTTTCAGTTTGAATCTGGGTTGATTCAAAGTTTATTGGGACAAGAAGTAACGGCTATTTCTAATACTCAAAATTCTGATTTTGGAGAACGCGATCGCACCCTATTTCAACAATTACAAGTGGGGAGCTTATTAAGTGTTCCGATTTGGCATCGTGAAAGCTTATTAGGTCATGTTTCGGCTATCAAACCTCAACCTTATGATTGGAATGAAGATGAAATTTCCGCAATGGAATCGATTTCGTTACACCTAGGAATCGCGATTACTCAGGCGCAGTTATATCAACGTACCCAGGACCAAGCGCGCCAAGCGCGATCGCAAGCTAAACAACTCAAAAAAGCCCTGGATGAAAAAACTAAATTAATTGCTTCGCTTCATGACACTCAATTTCAATTGGTTCAAAGCGAAAAAATGTCTAGTTTAGGTCAATTGGTTGCTGGGGTTGCCCATGAAATTAATAATCCGATTAATTTCATTTATGGCAATCTTCCTCACATTGCCAACTATAGCTATGAGCTTTTAGAACTCCTAGAGCGCTATCGGGAACAGTTAAACCCGGTTCCCCAATCCATTGCTGCATTTGAAGCGGAAATTGATATAAATTTTATTCAGACCGATTTAACAAAAATCCTTCATTCTATGAAAGAAGGGGCGGAACGGGTGCGGCAAATTGTGGTGACTTTACGCAACTTTTCTCGCTTGGACGAAGCTGAATTAAAATGGGTGGATCTTCATGAAGGGATTGATAGTAGCCTGATTTTATTAGCCCATCGTCTCCATGATATCGAGGTGATTAAATCCTATGGCAATCTTCCTAGATTCTGTTGCTATCCGGGACAACTCAATCAGGTGTTTATGAATTTGTTTTCCAATGCGATCGATGCCATTGAACCGCCGGATGGAGGGGTTATTGGGGCAAATTTCCCGGTGAATCATTTGGGCGATCGGCAAATTACCATCACCACTAAAGTGATTGCTCAAGCTCATTTCCCCTTGGATACCCCCCTCCCCCCTCAAACCCCTAACCTATCTCCCGGAGAGTGGGTGCAAATTCGGATTCGAGATACGGGATGTGGCATTCTCTCCCAACATCAAACTAAAATTTTTGACCCGTTTTTTACCACGAAACCTGTGGGGACTGGCAAAGGATTAGGGTTAGCGATCGCCTATAAAATTATCGTAGACCGACATCATGGCCGCTTGAGTTTTGAAAATCTACCGGAAGGGGGATGCGAATTTATTATTGAGTTACCTGTTATTTCTAAAGACCCAATCCACCCGAGATCCGCTCAACCTTCCCTGACCCGTTAATAACAATCAGAAGCCAATTCTGGAGGGGAAAACCCGAAGCAGGCTCTTTTTGGACCCCCAATATCTGTTAAAACAGGACCTTTGAACAAGGAAAATTTCCATCCCAGGAAACCCTGACTGAAACCAGAACGAAGGACCGCGATTCTGAATCGGTGAAATTTCTCATGCAGGATCCGACGGTTGCCAGTAGAATATCGTCATTATTCCCAATAATTCCGACCCCTTCGACGGGCGATCGCCCTCAGCAATTTTTACATCAGGATGCAAATTAAGGGGCGAGTCTGCTAGGGTTCATGAGGCGCGTGATATTCATCCCTGACCCCTAACCCATCGGGATTATGTTAAGTAGTGTACATTCAGAATAACCCCTACTCACGAACCTGGGGAGGGGTTAAGTCTGCCTCGTTGGTTCGGTCACCCTAAAAACCAGTCGCAAGAATCATAAGAAATTGGATATAACTCCCCCTGATTGTAGGAGCGCGGTGCATGAGTATCGAAACATATAGTAAGCCGAAACTTCTGGTCGTTGACGACGAACCAGATAACCTCGACTTGCTCTATCGCACTTTTTATCGGGACTATAACGTGCTGACGGCAGAAAATGCCTCGCAAGCGTTAGAGCTTCTGGCAAAGGAGGGGGATGTGGCGGTGATTATCTCCGATCAGCGGATGCCCAAAATGAGTGGGACTGAGTTACTCAGTCTGACGGCGACTCAGTACCCCGATGCGATCCGGATTATCTTGACGGCTTACACCGATGTCGAGGACCTGGTGGATGCTATCAATGCAGGGAAGGTTTTTAAATATGTCACCAAACCCTGGGATGCCGATGAACTCAAGGCATTGGTCGCACAAGCATTAGATACCCACAATGTTTTGAAGGCGCGGACAAGGGAACTGTGCCGCACCCTGCGTCAGGAATCGTTGCTTAATGCCATTACGAATACCATTCGATCGCGCACGACTGAGGCGCAGATTTTGCAGACCATTGTCGATACCCTCGGCCAAATGTTTGAAGTGAGTTATTGCATTCTCCGTCCCTATCAGGATGGCCGCTTTATTGATGAATGGTTTATGTATCAAAAGCGGGAACTGGGCACGATCAAGTCCAATGGTCAAGGGCCAAAACTGCCTGTTGCTCCCTCGGGTCCGATTTCCGAACCCCTAGGGTTGGCCCAAACGGTTTGGGAAACCCATGATATTGAGGTGATCCATGATGTGGAAACCGATGAACGGTTACAGGGAAAGACGCCTCAACTCCAGCAACGGCGACAGATGTTAAAAGCGGCAGATATTCAGTCGAGTTTAGTGGTTCCCCTGATGTTTCGCTTGGAACTCATGGCCGTTTTGGCCTTACACCAATGTGGATCCGGGCGGGAGTGGCAGGATGATGAGGTGCAACTGGTGTTTATGGTGGCGGATCAGGCGGTGTTGTCCCTGTCCCAGGCCCGCGCGTATGAACAAATGCAGGCCCTCGCCAAGCGTGAGGCCCTGGTGAATACGATTACTACGGCGATTCGGTCGAGTCTGAATCCGAAAGATATTTTTGCAGCGATCGCCCAACAACTCGGCCAAGCGTTACAGGCGGACGGTTGTGCCCTGTCGTTATGGACTGAGGAAGATGAGTATGTTCAGTGTGTTGGATTGTATGATGCCGCCTTACAAGCGGTGGAAGCTTCGGAGGGAGAACAACTGCAGGATGAAGACTCTCAACCGGGGGGAATGTCTTCTCCCCATCCCTTCCTGGAAGTCAAAGGGGAACCTCGCTTGAATTCCGGGGAATTGCCGCGATCGGTGGTGCCGATCGCCGGGAATCCGGTGTTGCAAGAACTCCTCACCACTCGGGCTCCGGTGGTGGTGGATGACTTGGAACAGCAGCCGGAATGGAATGTCATGGATTTACCCCTGCGATCGCCTGCGCGGGCTTTATTACTCGTGCCTTTAATCTCCGATGGCGAAATTATCGGCAGCATTACCCTGCGCCAAGTCCGATCCCCCCGCCGCTGGCACCCCTCGGAAATTGATCTCGCCCAAGCGGTGGCGGCACAAGGGGCGATCGCCGTTCATCAATCTCGTCTTTACCAAAAAACTCGGCAGCAGGCGGAACGACTCTTGGAACTTAACCGCCTGAAAACGGAATTTTTCCAAAATATTTCCCACGAGTTCCGCACGCCCTTAACCCTGATGATGGGTCCTTTGGAATCGGCGGTGGAACATCACCAAGATTTACCCTTGGAACAAGCGGCGATCGCCCTGCGCAATACCCGCCGCCTCCTGCGATTGGTCAATCAACTCTTGGACTTGCAACGCCTCGATGCTGGTCGGATGCAGCCCACCTTTCGTCCCTGCGATTTACTCGCCTTTGTCTCCCAAACTGTAGAAATTTTTCGCCCCTATTGCGAGAAAAAAGGTATAGAAATCACCACGGATTTGCAAGCTTGTCCTTCCCTTTATTTGGACTTGGAAAAGTTTGATAAAGTCCTCTACAATCTCCTGTCCAATGCCATGAAATTTACCGCTTCTGGCGGTAAAATTATGGTTTCCTTGGAACAGGCGGGGGATTATTCTTTACTCCAAGTTAAAGATACCGGAATTGGCATTCGCACGGATCAAATTCCCCACTTATTTGAGCGCTTTCGTCAAGCCGAAGGGTCTGCGAATCGCTCGTATGAAGGCAGTGGGTTAGGGTTAGCCTTAGCCAAAGAATTGGTCGAACTACATGGGGGAACCATCGCCGTTGAGTCGAATTATGGGGAAGGTTCGGTTTTTATGGTCTGGTTACCCCTGGGCAATTCTCACTTACCCCCGGACCAAATTATTGAAGTACCCACCGGGGTAGAACCGGCCCGGGCTTCGGTAGAATTGGCCGATGTGCAGATGGAAGAGGATGGGGTCGGGTTTATCGGTCCCGGAGGGTTGGTGCAACCAGCACAACCCTCAACCATTCACACCCTCCACCCGACAATTGTCGTGGTGGATGACAATCCAGATTTACGAAATTATGTTTCCGGCATTCTCACAAAAGAAGGATATCGCGTCATTTTGGCCCGGAATGGGGCGGAAGGATTTGATGTGGTGATTAACCATCGTCCCCAGTTAATTGTTACGGATTTGATGATGCCGTTAGTCTCGGGTTTGGATATGATCCAGATGATTCGAGAGGATGAGTCGTTACGGGGAACACCGATTATTTTGCTCACGGCAAAAGTGAATGAGGATACGCGCATTGAAGGCGCGGAAAAGGGCGCGGATGCCTATCTAGCGAAACCCTTTAACGATCGCGAGTTATTAGCAGAAGTGAGAAATTTACTCGCCCTTAAGGAAAATGAGCGCCGGGTAGCCCAGTTGAATACTTACTTAACCGAATCAGTCCTCCGGCGCTTTTTACCCCCTGGGATGGTCCAAAAAGCGGCCTCTGGGGAGTTATCTCTGGATTTACGTCCGGAACCTCGGTTGATTACGATTTTGTTTAGCGATATCGTTGGGTTTACTCAGTTGGCGAATACGTTGCGATCGCGCCGGGTGGCGGAAGTGTTGAATCAATATTTAACGGAAATGACTCAGGCGGTGTTTGACAATGGCGGCACAGTAGATAAGTTTGTCGGGGATGCGATCGTGGCGATGTTTGGTGCACCAGAGGATTTGACCCCGAATGAACAAGTGAGACGGGCGATCGCCACCGCCCGACAAATGTTACAAGCCCTAGATCGCTTAAATGAGAACTGGGAGGAACAAGGTTTACCTCGGGTCCAGTTCCGCTGCGGGATTCATCAAGGAACCGCTGTGGTGGGGATGTTTGGCGGCAATTTGCGATCGGATTATACGGCGATCGGTCCTAGTGTAAATATTGCTTCCCGCTTGCAAGAAGCTGCGGACCCGGGTACAATTCTGGTGTCGGCAGCGGTGGCCGATTATCTTCATGATGATGAAATTGTTAAGTTCGGTTCCCTGCAATTAAAGGGCATTGATGAAACCGTTCTAACCTTTATGGTTCATCGTCCTTCTCGGGGGAGTAATGGGGAAGTTTCTTAGGGAGACGGGTCAAATTTATACTGAATCCCTGATTAACAATAGGAGATTTAATTCTTAGTAATTTAGACTCCTTCGTCCTCATCCAAAACTGTGTTTAAAATCACTGCCACCGATGAGGGCGATCGCCTCTGGGTCAGAAATCTATCACCATCCGTTCAGCTTGATATCACCCCCATTTATCCTGAACCGAGAGATAATGGGAGTATAAGAAAAGAAGAAGCAAATCGGAGGACAAAATCATGTTACCTCGCTATCGGACCCACACCGCGCAATTCGTCAAAATGGTTTACTCGAAAGTGCAAGTCAACGGAAAATTAGAATTAGTACCAATGGAATTATACTCCGATGGTTCCCTCAAACGTAGCGCTTAATCGTTTCAATTCGCTTCATACACGGGTTAAATCTAGTAAGCCAGGGAAAAGCTTAAATGCAGCAAAAATTAATAAATCTGACAACTGAATATTACTCAGTAACAAAGGGGGTGTCTTATCCAGACACCCCCTTTTGATTTATAGAGATTCCTGGACTTATGAGGTATGAATAGCTGTGGGAACCGCTATAATTTTGGGAAACCCTTTACTCACGCACTCACATACCGGCGAATAAAACTTTCTAAAGACTCCATTTTCATCCCAAAGGTTGACTCTAAGGTTTCTATCTCTTGCACAGTGCAGAAAAACTCATTAGAAACCAAGACTCGCACAGTTCCTAGAGATTTCTGTAAACTGGGATTCACCAATCCCAACGCATTACGGACCCCATCAAAGACCATCATCGGGGGGTTGATAATCAGAGGTTCTCGATTAAAAATGCGGCCAAAAATCTGGGGAATCTCTACGCGGGAGAGAATTTCTGGACCTCCCACCGGGAAAATTTGATTCGCTGCACCGGAGACTAAAACCGAATCTGCTGCGATTTTAGCTAAGTCATCGGTACTCACCGGGGAGGTGCGATTTTTCAAGTCTCCAAGACTTAAATAAATCCCCGTTTCTTTGAATCGTTGTGCAAAAGGAATTAAAGCCGAATCAAAAGCAGAAGGACGTAAAATGGTGTAAGTCAAACCACTTTTTTCTAAATATTTTTCGACTTCGCGTTTAGCTTTAAACACTGGGGAATCCACATAACCGCGATCGCAACCCAGGACAGAAATCAAGACAAAATGCTCGACTCTTGCTGCTTTCCCGTAATCAATCAAGTCAATATTCGCCCGATAGTCGATCGCCTGTGCACCTCCAGTTTCCTTCCCGCCATGAGTGCTGATGATATACTTAACCCCTTCACAGGCTTTTTGTATATCACGCTCCCGTTTCAAGTCGCCAATGAATATCTCTGCACCTCGATTTTCTAACTCGCTGTAGTCTGAACTCAACCGCACAAAAGCCCTTACAGGTGCTTGTCTCGCAGTCAAAACCCGCACCACACGCCGTCCTAAACTTCCCGTTGCTCCAGTGACTAAGAACATCTTTATTTATGGGTAAATGAATCAGTCTCTCTGCAATTTTAGCTTGTTCTCCCGAAAAGGGAGGGACGGAAAACCCTCCCCATCCCTAAAATCCACCTTCAACCTAAGTTATTATCCAAGTTTGTAGTAATGACTACAGTCATTTCGAGTTTCATTTTCTACTTATTTTGTAGCAAGGAGTTCAGTCGTTTATGCCTCCATTATTAGGCGAAAATTTAAAACCACTGAACTTCTAGCTACGAGCCAAAGAGAAAAACAACATCTAAATTGGGCAGTAATTTAACCCAAACTGTTGTTAGTGCGAGTTTCTAGTCCGCTAATGTAACTGAATTCAATCCTCAACAGGTTGCCAACCCTACAACCTGATAATCAGTCTAATTCTAAAATAACTGGAGTGTGATCACTGGGTTTGGGTAACTTCCTCGGTTCCGTGTCGATGGTACAGGCGATCGCCCGTTCTTTCAGCTTCGGTGTGACATAACGATGATCGATGCGTCAGCCGCGATTTCGGGCGAAGCCACCGGCGCGATAATCCCACCAGCTAAACTGTCCCGCTTCTTGATTAAAGAGGCGGAAGGCATCGGTTAATCCCAGTTCTAAAATGTTGGTTAAGGCGGCCCGTTCTGCGGGGGAGGCCATGATATCGTTCGGGGTAATTTTTTGATGAATATCTATCGCTTCTAAGGCGATATTAAACTATTGTCGGGGGTAGGGTCCCCCTATTTTCTGCTATTTAATCCCCAGGGTTTGCATTTTTTCGGCCACTCTAATTTCAGCTAAACGTTTTTCATATTTTTGGTCTATCTCCAAAGTTAAATCAGCTAACTCTTTCATCTGTTGTTCTGTAATTTTAGCCAATTCGAGCAGTTCTGTCATTTTGGCTAATTCGTCGTCACTCATAGAGGGGTGTTGTACCACGGTTAGTCCTCCAAACGATTTTTAAGTTGACCCGCATTCATTTTAGCTTCTAATACCCTTCCCAAAATAAATCCTAAATCTTCACCAGCTTCTTGAATAATTTGAGCAGGTACATTATCCGGTGCAAGTCTATCAATAATATTGTGAATTCGACTTCGGGTAATCTCCACGAAAAAAAGAAGATTGCTCAATGCACCGAAAAACTGCATCAATATTTCGTTTTCCGGAAAAAGATCTAACCTTTGGCTAACTAAGTTCAGTCCATAAAGTGCATCTTGTTCAGTCTCCTCTAACTCTTGGTTGAGTCTGGCAATTAGGGCTTGAATTTCTGACGGGATGGGCATTTACGCTTACTTTTTAGTTAAATAGCTTCCGCTTCAAGTTTTATAATTCTATCACTCTAAATGCTCTTTCGACCGGATTCTGGAATGGGCAAACCCGCAGGAATTAGCCCTCCACAAATTAGACATTGGGCACAAATCGATTCAATAATGGCGTCCCACCTCTTGTCCATTCTCTAGTTAGGATGATTCCTAAACAGGCATTTCTTAGAACACTCTTCAATTTTATCATACCGTACCTAGGTTAGGCCGGTATGATAGCCTAAATTTACCCTAATTCTAAAATAACTGGAGTGTGATCACTGGGTTTGGGCAACTTACGGGGTTCCGTGTCGATGGTACAGGCGATCGCCCGTTCTTTCAGCTTCGGGGTGACATAATGATGATCGATGCGCCAGCCGCGATTTCGAGCGAAGGCACCGGCGCGATAATCCCACCAGCTAAACTGTCCCGCTTCTTGATTAAAGAGGCGGAAGGCATCGGTTAAACCCAGTTCTAAAATGTTGGTTAAGGCGGCCCGTTCTGCGGGGGAGGCCATGATATCATTTGGGGTAGTTTTTCGATGAATATCTATCGCTTCTAAGGCGATATTAAAGTCACCGCAAATACATAATTTATCGGTTTTGTCAAGAATGATTTTAAGATAATTTTCTAGGGTTTTCAGCCAGGTTAGTTTATAACTAAATTTATCGCTGCCGACGGATGAACCATTAGGGACATAGAGATTGAGGATGCGAATATCCCCGAAAACTCCGGTAATGACGCGCTTTTGTTCGTCTAATTCGGTCATTTCTGGACCCAGAATTGGGGTGAAACCGATGGTGACGTCGGTTAGGGGAATTTTACTGAATAAAGCAACCCCGTTGTAGGATTTTTGGCCGGAGATATAAAGGTGATAGCCTAATGCTTCTAAGGGCGATCGCGGAAAATCTGCATCCACTACCTTTGTTTCTTGCAAGCACAATACATCAACGGGGTTGGTTTGTAACCAGTCGGTTACTTGTTCTAATCGAGTTCTAATCGAGTTAACGTTCCAGGTCGCTATCTTCATGGGTTAGGAATTAAGGATGAGGGGTTAATTGTACCGCATTTTGCCTCATTAGACCGCTTCCAAAATACTGGAGAGATCCCCCCAACCCCCCTTTTTAAGGGGGGCTTTTCAGAAGTTTGCAAGAAGTCTATTCCTTAACTCCTAACTCCTGCTAATTTAGATAGTGCAGTTCAATCCGCCTGATTTTTGACTAAAGCGGATATTTTCGCTGTAGTCGATGGGACAGTCAATCACTGCTGGAACATCTTGGGCGAGGGCTTCTTTTAGGGTGGGAATTAAATCCGCTGCGGATGCGATCCGATAGCCTTTTAATCCCATACTTTCTGCAAATTTCACAAAGTCAGGATTGGTGAATTTGATGAAGGCAGATTCGCCATAGTGGTTCTGTTGTTTCCACTCGATGAGTCCATATCCGCCATCGTTAAAGATAATCGTTACGAAGGCAGTTCCGACGCGCAAAGCGGTTTCTAATTCTTGGCAGTTCATCATGAATCCGCCGTCGCCAGTTACGGCCACAATTTTGCGATCAGGATAGACTAATTTAGCGGCTAATGCGCCGGGAATGGCGATTCCCATTGCTGCAAATCCATTGGAAATCAAACAAGTATTGGGCCGATCGCAATGGTAGTGACGGGCAATCCACATCTTATGCGCACCCACATCGGAGATAACAATATCATCCGGTCCCATCACCTGCCGCAAATCATAAATCAGTTTTTGCGGTTTGATAGGAAATCCATCATCCGTAGCATACTGTTCATAATCGGCGCGAATATCGGCGCGCAGTTCGCAAGCATGAGGGGTGGGTTTACTCTGGCGATCGGCGCGATGCAAAATTTCCATTAAGGAATCAGAAATATCCCCCACTACTTCGACAATCGGGATATAACTACTATCAATTTCTGACGGAGTGGCATTAATATGAATGATGGGAATCTTTCCCTCTGGATTCCATTTTTTCGGGGAATATTCAATCAAATCATAGCCAACAGCAATCACCAGATCCGTTTCCTCAAACGCACAGGTAATATAATCCCGCTGTTGCAATCCGGTGGTCCATAAAGCGAGAGGATGAGTATAGGGAATGACGCCTTTCCCCATAAAGGTATTGGTAACTGGAATATGCAGGCGAGTGGCAAATTCAGTTAACACAGACCCAGCATGAGCGCGAATTGCGCCATTTCCCACTAAAATGAGCGGATTATTCGCCCGAGAAATGGCGGCAGCGGCTTCATTTAATCCTTGATAAGATGCATAGCTTTTTTCTTGCTTATCTTTTCTCAAGGGTTCACCGACAACGGACATAGCGGCAATATTTTCCGGTAAATCGATATGAACCGCCCCAGGTTTTTCAGTTTGGGCCCGTTTAAACGCTTTCCGAACAATTTCCGGGGTGATGCTGGGACGGACAATTTGCGCGTTCCATTTTGTGACAGGTTCAAACATTGCCACTAAGTCTAAATATTGATGGGATTCAATATGCATCCGATCGGTCCCCACTTGTCCCGTAATGGCGACAAGGGGAGCACCATCTAAGTTGGCATCGGCAACCCCTGTCATTAAGTTGGTGGCACCGGGACCCAAGGTGGAGAGGCAGACTCCGGCTTTTCCAGTCAAGCGTCCATAAACATCGGCCATGAATGCCGCGCCTTGTTCGTGACGGGTGGTAATAAATTGAATAGAAGAGTTACTCAGCGCTTTTAAAACGGCGAGGTTTTCTTCTCCAGGGAGTCCAAAAATGTATTGAACACCTTCATTTTCCAGACAACGAACTAATAATTCAGCGGTGTTAAGTTCACCCATAATCTTGTGTTACCTCAGAGAAATGCTGGGTTAATGATGGTCGGAAAAATGTGAACCTTTGAGGATTCCCGAAAGGTTCAATGAGTTTAGAACCGATGACAATCGGTCGGGGTAAGGTTAGGGTTTATTTGACCCAAACGGTTTTGATGTTGACGAATTCGTGAATGCCTTGAATACTTAATTCGCGTCCATATCCGGAGCGTTTGATACCACCAAAGGGCAGGCGCGGGTCGGATTTGACTAAGCCATTAATAAAGACAGCACCTGCTTCGAGTTCTTCAATAAAGCGATCGCGTTCTTGGGGTTCGTTTGTCCAAGCAGAAGCACCCAAACCAAAGGGAATATCGTTCGCCCGGGCGATCGCTTCGTCAATATTGGCAACCCGAAATAACAAGGCAACGGGTCCAAAAAATTCTTCCCGTTCTGCCGGTATTCCGAGGGGAATATCGGTGATGAGCGTCGGAGGATAAAAGTTTCCCGGACGATCCATTAAAGGAATGCCCCCAGTCACTGCTTTGGCTCCACTTTCCACACAAGCTAACACTTGTTGGTGTAATTCCTCTAGGATTGAGCGGGTTGCCAGCGGTCCGATATCCGTTGCCGCATCCATTGGGTCTCCCACCCGTAATGCTTTGAAATGCTGAATCAAGCGTTGCTCAAACTCATCGGCGATCGCTTCTTCAACAATAAAGCGTTTTGCGGCGATACAAGATTGTCCATTATTAATCATTCGCGCTGTGGTTGCCGTTGCTGCGGCAACTTCCAGATCCGCGCTCTTCATCACAATAAACGGATCACTCCCTCCTAATTCTAGGACAGTTTTCTTGATATATTTCCCGGCTTTTTCCGCTAAACTAGAACCTGCAAACTCCGATCCCGTTAAAGCTGCCGCTTGAACCCGATCATCGGCGATCACGTCCCCTACTTTGTCAGCACCTATTAACAAAGTTTGAAACACACCCTCGGGAAATCCCGCCTCGGTAAAAATCTCTTCAATGGCAAGGGCACATTGCGGTACATTGGAAGCGTGTTTGAGTAGACCCACATTTCCTGCCATCAGTGCCGGGGCCGCAAAGCGAAACACTTGCCAAAATGGAAAATTCCAGGGCATCACCGCCAAAACGGGGCCGATGGGTTGGTAGCGCACAAAGCTGGTACTGGCGTCGGTTTTTCCGGGAACATCTGCAAGGAATTGGGCGGCATTCTCTGCATAATACCGACAACCCACTGCACTTTTTTCCGCCTCTGCGATCGCCGAAGCAAGGGTTTTACCCATTTCCAGGGTCATGATTTTCCCGTAGTGCGCTTTATTTTTTTCCAAAATATCCGCTGCAGCATTCATCCATACCGCCCGTTGGTCCAGGGGAATCCGCCGATATTTTTCAAAAGCCTGTTGCGATTTTTCCAGTTTAGCCTGAATTTCGGCATCGGTTAGGGCGGTAAAGGTTTGTATCGTTTCTCCCGTCAGCGGGTTGATACTGGCAATAGCCACGATCTCATCTCCAATTTACATAATGATTCTTGCCTAGACAACAACGTGTTCAGGCTAGATTGGTGGCATTGTTATTTTGTCAAATTTTGTGGGGTTCAAATGTTAAATTTCACGTCGATTTTTGTCTTCAATCTCAGGGGGAGCAAAAGTCGCCAATTGAGTATCCACCTGTTACAAAACCCTGACATTTGAAGGCAACAACCGGCTCAGGTTTAAAACCCGCCGGTTATTGCGGCTTAAATCCCTTGCCTTTTTGCCTCCACCATCTGTCGAACTACCTCGGGCATTTTTGACCGTGCCTCCCATCCCAGCTTTGTTTTCGCCTTCCCTGGATTACCTCGACCGATCGCAATATCGGTGGGTCGATATAAACTGGTGTCAATATTGACCCACTCCTGCCAATCCAATCCCACACTAGAAAACGCGATCGCAACAAAATCCTCTAACCGATGGGTTTCCCCGGTGGCAATCACATAATCATCCGGGTCTGGGTGCTGTAACATCAAATACATCGCCTCTACATATTCCGGCGCGTAACCCCAGTCCCGTTGCACAGAAATATTCCCGAGGTTTACTTTTTCGCGACTCCCCCCGGCAATCCGGCAGGCAGCCGCAATAATTTTTTGGGTGACAAACCGTTCGGGTCTTAGGGCAGACTCATGGTTATACAAAATTCCAGAACAGGCAAATAATCCGTAAGCTTCCCGATAGTTGGCGACTTCCCAAAAGGCGGTAGCTTTGGCGACAGCGTAGGGACTGCGGGGCCGAAATGGGGTGGTTTCATCCGCCGCGCGATCGCCCGTATCCCCAAAACATTCGCTGGACCCCGCATTATAAAATCTAATCGTTTTTCCCGTAAATCGAATCGCTTCCAACAAGTTCAGTGTCCCGGTGGCAATACTTTCTAAAGTTTCCACAGGTTGATCGAAGGATAACCCCACAGAACTTTGTCCCGCTAGATTGTACACCTCATCGGGTTCAATTTTTGTCAAAATTTGTAACACACTGCGAAAGTCATTTAAAGACATAGATTCTAACTTGACTTGTTCGCGAATGCCTAAGCGGGTCAAATTGCGAAAGGATGACATTTGCGCGTCTCGGGAGGTGCCACAAACCGTATAGCCCTTGGAGAGGAGTAATTGGGCTAGATAGGCTCCATCTTGACCAGAAATTCCACAAATGAGCGCTTTTTTCATAAATGAGTTCGCCGTCTATTGTTTAACATTTTAAGAGTTCGACTCTTTCAAAGATAGCTTAAATCAGCTAAGTCATGATTTCCAAGATGAGTTACCCTTCACTCGGGGTTAAATTCCTAGTACCCTGTAGATTTAACCTCCATAAAGAATAATCACCCCAAGTTAGCACGATGCCCTATTTAACGGATCCCACGGATATTAAAGATGCGATCGCCACCTGTACCCAAGTTCAACGCCTTTGGGTGGATACAGAAGTGGCAGATTATCGCACCAAAAATCCCCGACTTTCTTTGATTCAGATTTTGCCGGACTTCACCGGCGATTTCCCGAACTCCCTGGACCTGTTAATGAACCGGGTTTATCTCTTAGATGTGCTGAATCTCCCCCAATTAACTGCCGAATTTATCAAAACTATCATGACTAACTCGGCCATTGAAAAAGTGTTTCACAATGCCAGTTATGATCTGAGGTTTTTAGGAAAAAGCCAAGCTAAAAATGTAACTTGTACCTTAGTTTTGGCGAAAAGCTTGCCCTTGTTTATGGTGGACACCTCCAATTTTCAACTGAAAACCTTAGCTTGTGAATTGTGCGGTTTACCCCATCCGGATAGTTCAGAGCAACAAAGTGACTGGGGAATCCGCCCCCTAAGTGAGACTCAAATCCGATATGCCACCCTCGACCCGATTTATTTAGCTTATGTGCATCGCCGTCTGATGGAGATTGAACGCATGACTCAGCGCGATCCCGCAACGGATAACGTCCAAGTCCTGGCGGCAGAATATACCCGATTAAAGCACGAAGTAGCGTTACTGGAGTCGGAATTGAGTTATGTGGAACATCGCCTCAAATCGGCGATGCAAGCTCAACGGGTCAAGCAAATGGATCGGGTTAAGTTCTCCAGCTATGAGCGATCAACGTATAAAACGCCGTTTTCAGAATTGGCGAAACTGGTGCAAGAGGAACAGCTAGATTTTGATTGTGTCCTCACTCTGACAAAGGAAATGCGAACTCAGTTGGATGCCGTCAGCGATCGCCTCCCCATGTCCGTTGAAACCTCGGAAACCGTGCAGTTAAAAATCCTTCCCCCGGAGGATGAATAATTCTAGCCCACCTGAGTCCTCCAAACTGTAGGGTTGATTCGCGAATCAACCCTACATTTAGCAATTGACGGCATCTCCGGTCCCCTCCCCTTGCCAAGGGGAGGGTTAGGGTGGGGTCCCCCTCTGCAAGCAACCCAGAAGGACCAAGGATGAACAACCAAGGACAAACAACAAAAAGCATTGCAGAATTCTGAGAAATACTGTAAACTTTTGTAAATACCACCCAGGAGAAAGCCAAAGTGACGACACAACAGGGATTTGGGAACGTGCAACCGCGCAAAAAAACTGGCAAAGGCACCGCCAAGCGGGAAGAGGCAGCACAGAAGTATGAGAAAATGAAAGAAGGGGATATGCCCGAATTTCATATTTTTATGCGGATACAAGGCAAAAAAAACTGGTTTCCCGTGGGTTCCTTAATGGTGAATCGAACCAGTAAGATTAATCAAGCGATTTTTGATACAGAGGAAGACTTACGAGAAGGCGGATTTCGCTTGTTCCCCATTCTGCGAAAAAATCAACAGAATTTGGAATATGGGTATCGCTTAAAAGGGAAAGAATATGCGGAAGATCCCATCGAATTAGCAGTCCGTCCTCCAGAAAAACAGCCGAATTTTATCCAAGGGGCGATCGCCAAGTTGAAAGAGAGTTTTTCCGGTGCTAAAGAGCGATCGGCAAATTGAAAATAGTTAGCGCAATGATCATCGGGTGCGCGACAATCTACAGTAACGCACCCTTTTCATTCAGTGGCAATTGTTTTTTTTTGTTAAAAAATATTAAGATATTGTTCCAGTTTTACCTGGGGTCAGGTAAGATATAAAACGATTCCGTAAGGCACCGGATAATCCGGGTAAAACGTTGAGTTTCCATCCAGACCTTTGCCGAAACGAAAGCGAAGTCGAAAGCAAACTAATCGTCAGTTACTTGTTGCCAGCATTAGGGTACACCCCAGACAGTTGGCATCAAGAAGTGGCCTTTAGTAGCATCCGTTTAGATTTCTTAGCCTTCGCCATCCAAGCCGTTCCCTTCGTCCTCGATGCCAATTCCCCCCTGAGTGTCGTGATGGAGGCAAAAAGTCCCAAACAAAACCTAGACCGACACTTGAGAAAGTTTAAGCGATATTTAACGAAACTACAAGTTAAATATGGGGTCCTGACGAATGGTAAAGAAATGCGAATTTATGAACGAGTGGGGGAGGACATACAGCTAGTCTTTCAATGTTTAGGACAAGAAATTGAGACACAAATTGAAGAAATAAATGCCTTAATTGGCAAAGAAAGTAGTCAACATAGACAAACCCTGGATTCAGCGGAGTTCGATTCTAATCTTCCTCAAATTAAGAAGGAGTCAATTCCTGAAACAGCAGAAGAAACAATCCCGTTATCTATCGAGTTTCCCGAGGAACTATTCCCTCCTACGCCACCGCTTCCCGAACCTATTGTCAAACCAAATTCTAATACCGAGAGGAAATCTATAGTGAAAATCATTTCAGTTTATCACAACAAAGGCGGTGTCGGAAAAACCACTACAGTAACCAATCTAGCCGCCGCTTTAAGAAAAAAAGGAAAACGCGTATTAGTGATTGATTTAGATAGTCAAGCTAACACGACTTTTGCTCTAGGATTAGTAAAATTTGATGATGAAGAATTAGACGATATTAAAGATTGTAACATTCTGCAAGTGTTACAATCGGAAGACTATTACTCAATTTCCGAAGTGGCTAGAAGTTCTGCTTATAATAGCCCAGAGGTCGATGTAGTTCCGGCTCATATTGATTTAATGCAATATGAAACTGAACTAAATCAACTCGATTATAGTCGATTAATTTTAGTAGATAAACTTAATGCAGTAAAAAATCAATATGATATAGTTTTAATTGATACTCCTCCGGCTTTAAATTTTTATGCTCGTATCGCTTTAATTGCTTCGGATTATGTGTTAATCCCTTCCGACTTAAAACCTTTCGCCAATCAAGGATTAAATAATGTAAAAAATTTCATTAAAATTATTGATGGATTTCGGCGACAAATTAACAAAGTTCCTTTAGAAGTTCTCGGGGTATTGCCTTGTAAAATCTCCACCAATGCTCGATTTGTGCAATCCACTTTTAAAAAGCGAAAAAATTTAATTCCCAGTCGCTATGGGCTTCAGGTGATGAACAGTGTTATTTATGACAGAGACGATCTAGCAAAATGTGCCGAACAGATACAAATAGTCGGAGATATTGAAGTACCGGATCCTATGTCTGTCCTTGATTTTAAACCAGATTCATTAGCCGCACAAGAATTTGAAGATTTGGCTTTAGAAGTTTTAAATCGGATTGGAATGAACTGATGAAAAAGTTATTACCTTCTCTAGTAGCAGTAAAAAAAATTACCTCTTCAGTTCCTCGCGAAAGTTTCTCAGAATTGAAGTTAGAACAGTTGGGGAAACTGAGTTTAGAGGCAAGTGGGTTAATTAATCCCATTGTGCTTCGTAGAACCAGTATGCAATCCTATGAAGTTGTCGATGGACATTTTGAATATTATGCAGCAGTCAAAGCGAAAGAACTAGAACCGATGAAAGGAGAAATGATTCCAGCATTTCTTCTGGAACCGGAGAATGAGGAAGTCTTACTCGAACAAGTCAAACTATTGAGACAGGTAGGAAATCAGGCGGTGATTCCCCTGAATCCTCCCGCTGAACCTGCTGTAAATCCGATACCCGTCTTGTCAAAACCCGAAGGCGATCGGCAACCTATCGACCCTACCCTAGAACTTACCCCCTTAACGGAAGAAATTAAACAACTTAAAAGTGTTATTCAGACGTTAGAAAGCAATTTAAACAGTCGGGTAGATGGTTTAACCCGGAAAATTGAACGATTGCAAGAAAAAGATCCGATACTTGCCATTGAAGCGCTATTGCAGCAGCAATTTAAAGGACTTCAGCAAGAGTTAAAGATTGGGAAAGCTAAGACAAGCGCTAAACGTTCAGTATCTGAAAATACGAAAAATAGCGGACCCACTGTAAAACAGCTAAGGGACATAGCAAAAAATATGGGGTTGAAAGGTATCACAAAAATGAACAAAGGTGAACTCATAAATATCATTGAACAGGCAAAAACTCAATCAAGTCATCCATAGTAAATTCTCTAACTAAAAACTCCGGTCATAATTAGCCTGCACAGGGGTGAAATTTTCTTGTAAAAAACTAAAGTTTAGCCTTCTTGCCAAAAGCTTCTAACACACAAACTAACTGGGCAGATTCGGGTACTGTTTCATCTAAAATAAATAGTTTATTTTCCGTGCAAAGCTGAAAGAGTAACTCTTTAACTTGATACTCTTGGACATCATTAAACTGGTCTAAGGTATTCTGAATTAACACAGTTCGGCCCATGATTTGTTGAGTACGAACTAAGGCGAGTAAATACTCTTTGGCTTGCTTTAAGGCTTTGCTGCGATCGCCTGCGGGTCCGAGTTGTTTGGGTTTATTATCGCTGACTCCGATGATGCGGGTATATCCGGCAAATACTCCCAAAGTTTGTAATACTGGACAGTCTTCTAAAATTTGGGCATGACGAATCATTTCTTGTAATTCTTTTAAATTAGGGGTGAGACTTCCCACGACTAATTCACCAGCACAAGCGGCGTTGACTAAGCTATGATAGGTTACTAAATAATGTACGGATACCATATCCGGTAAAATGTGGCGATGGGGATGTCCTGTAAAAATTTCGGAGTAGAGTTTATTGCCCAGGTTTTTGCGCGTTCCTAAGCGTTCGCCGCGAATTAAATAGAGGGTTTTACAGCGTTGCATGGTTAGGGCTTTTTCACAGGCTTTCATGATATGATAAAAGCTGACTAGATTGGGGTCTTCTGTCCAGACAATCCCAATTCTTCCCAGTTGTGCAGGCAGGTGATAGCTGAGAGAATAACTGGCATAGGTGGCACTGGGTAAGAGTTTTTGTTGAATCCCACTCACATTTAATGCTTCCAGGGCTTCTCGGACCATTTGCATCAATTCTGGGGCAGAAAATTGGCGCAGGCGGGTAATTTTATCCTGGGTTTTATTAAATTCTTTCACCCAAACGAGGTGAAAGGCAGCAGTGACTTCGTTGGGGGAAGGTGAGATGACTGTTTCGGTTCTTGTTCCCTCCTGCTGTTTCGCCTCTTGGAACAGTTGTCTACCGAGGAGGAGTGTAAACCGAGGTAAGGTTTTTCCCCCGGGGAATTTCGCCTCTAAATCTTGTTCGGTGATGGGATAGATGGGGGATAGGGGTGGAGTTTGGGAGAGTTGGTGTAAGGGATACAATCGCATTGCCAATAATCCAGCAGCTTGATGGAGGTCGATCGCACTCAGGCGAATTTTTGTATCAATTCGGGCTAAATCTGCCGGTTGAATGCGTTTATAGTTTTGCTGCCATGTGTTGGTGATGATACTAATAATAATAACAAAGTTTTTCAGTTTTTGGTTATGAATAATAGAATTAACGTTAAATAATGCCTGTAAATTAATTAATCCATCGATGCCTCGGTCAATATTATCTAAATTATCAAAGCATAAAACCATCGGCTGAGTGGCCGAGGCAATTTTACCAAAATTAGATAAAATTTGCTGGGCAGCATTTTCGGAATCAATGGACCGTTTGACCCGCAATAGTTTTAAACTGGATTCGTCCAAATCATCCCCTTTCAGCCATTCACAAGCGAGGGGATATAATTTGGGATTGGTTAAGTCATAGAGAACGCCAAAGAACTCATTCGCATTATAGATTCCAGCGGGATAGGTTCCTTTTAATTTATGAATAAACAGTTGCCGTTCCCCAAATACCCGTTTCATGAGACTTTTATCTTGAAAAGCGGCTAATTCTTTTAACCAGAGTAACAGTTGAGATTCGGTTTGACCCTGGGGAATATACATCAAACTATCGACGGTATTGCGGAGGGTATGCCGCCAAATAAATTCGCTTTCCGGCCAAGGTCCGATATAGGCAAAAAATCCTTTAGAATTCAGGGTACTTTTAATCCGTCCTAAGAGATAACTTTTCCCCGAACCCGAATCTCCGGAAAGGAGAATTGTGCGAGTTCGATGGTCTTGGGTAACCTGTTCAACAACAGAGGTAATTTCAGTTAAGACTTCTTGATGAATGGAATCGACGGTAAAGGCGGAATTTTGGTCTTCTTGCCAAAAATTGCCCGGTCTAAAGGTGGTGGAATCGAAGGGGTTAACGGATTCTTGAATCAAGCGGTCAATAGATGCCACGGCGGACTCCTCAGTGAGAGAATACAGGGGGTAATAGGGTTGCAATTTCGTCCAGAGGCGATCGCAATTTTCTAGGCGATCGCAAGTGGAGTTATCGCTTGGTGTTCACCAAATAGACTAACTGATCTTCCAGTTTTGCATCAGGATTCAGGATGGCAACTTCAGGATAATTTTCACAAAGATGTTCAATTAAATGATGAACTTGGGATTCGTTAATATGGGAAAATTGCAAAATGGCTTCTTGGGATAACCGTTGGCGGGCCATACATTGTTGACTGATGGCCCGATTTAACAAAAAATCCTCCACGGGTTGCCACAATTCCCGCGTTGCTTCGCCGATGGGAAGACTCGGGACCAGTTCTAATTCTTGCAACAAGGGACAGTATTGTAAAATTTTAGATTCCCGAATCAGGGTTTGCAGTTCGGTTAAATTGGGGGTAGCATTGCCGACAATTAAATCTCCGCCACAGGCATCATTGACTAAACTATGATAAGTGACTAAATAATGAATAGATATCAAGTCCGGTTTGAGATGCTGATGACGAGAATTTCGGTAAATATCGTTATAGATTCGGTATCCGGTATTATTGGGATTACCGATACTTTCTTCGCGAATCAGATGCAACCTGTGACAGTGTTTCGCCGCGATCGCCTCTTGGCAAACTTTCATAAAATTGCAGAATTTCGTCAGGTTTGCATCTTCACTCCATGCCACTGCTACGGTTTCGGAAGTTCCGGGGAATTGATAGCTTAGGGAATAACTGCTATAAGTCCGACTATCCAAAAAGCGAAGCTGAACCTCGGGGACGGATAATGCTTCTAATGCTTCCCCTAACATGGCGATTAATTCCGGGGAAGAAAACTGTCGAATTCGGGAAATTCTCTCCTGAGTTTGCGTAAATTTCCGCAACCATAACAACTTGAACGCCGCCAATAAATCTGCTTTGGGTTCAGCAGTTGAGGGTAAAGTTGGCACTTCTGAGACATTGATCGCAGGTTCAGGAGAATGGGAGGATTGTTGATCCAGCACTTGGGTATATGCTACATCAATATAGTCCTGGCGATCGCGCATTAATTCTAATTTATGGTCCTGAAATAACTGTCTTCCTAACATCAGGACATTCCGAGGACGAGTTTTTCCCCCAGGAAACTTATCTTCTAACTTTTCTCGGGTAAGGGGATACAAATTAGAAGGGGGTTGGGTGGCAGATTGCCGATGCAAAATAGACAAACGACTCGCCCAAAGTGCTTCCCCTTGATACAAACTAATTTGTTTGAGTTGAACGATCGCATCAAGTCTGTCTCTATCTGTTGCTTGGATGCGAAACGCATTTTGTTTCCAAGTATCAGTAATGATGCTAATCATCACCAGAAAGTTTTTTAATTTTTGGGTATGAATAACGGAGTTTACCCCAAATAAACTGGGTAAATCAATCGAACCATCGGCTAATCGGGCAATATTATCTAATTGGTCAAAACACAGAACAATCGGGAGAGTTTCAGCGGAAATTCGGCCAAAGTTAGCGAGGATTTTTTGGGCGGCATCTTCGCTATCGATGGAATGTTGCACTCGGAGGAGTTTGAGACTTTCTTCATCTAAATCATCCCCGCGTAACCACTCGCAGGCAAGACTAGAAAATTTAGGATTGGTCAAGTCATAGAGGACGCCAAAAAACTCATTAGCGTTATAGATTCCCGTGGGATAGTTATCTCTAAGATTCCGGATAAACACCTGGCGATCGCCACGAATCATATCCATGATACTGCGATGTTCAAACTCCGATAACCCTTTCAGCCACAAAATCAATTGAGAATCTTGTTCGCCCTCGGGAACTTCCAGCAAACTATCTACCGTGTACCGAAGAATATGCCGCCAAATATAGTCACTGGCGGTAAAGGGTTCGATATACACAAAAAAAGCTTTACGATTAAGAATTCGCTTGATTCTGCCTAATAAATAGGACTTGCCGGATCCAGTTTCTCCTTCTAATAAAACAGTCCGCGTGCGATGGTCTTCCGCCACCTGATTGAGTAAGGTTTCGATTTGGGAAATGGCCTCTTGGTGAATGGAATCAACGGTAAAAGACGGATTTTGTTTTTCCTGCCAAAAGTTGCCAGACCAAAAAGTTTCGGCATCAAAAGGATTCGGTTCACGCTGAATAATTTGTTCGAGTGTTGCCATAAGAGTTCCTCAATAGAAAAATGAAGGATGAAAAATGGGTTTGTTTTCGGGTTATTGAGTTACAATAATAAAAAACAAAGGACCGCCAATATCTTGGGGAATGCCCAATTCTATTTGGTCCGGACTGTAAGAAATGGCCTCTTGTAAAGAACTTAACTCAATGCGATCGTTGCGTTGTAAGCGATAGAGTGTGCGGTCAAACTCTTCCCGGGACAAGGGCGGTTGTAACTTTTGCCGGAGATGAAAAATCGGCAAATAGTTATCGGTTGCTAATTCTCGATCTAACTGCTGAATTAGACGCACAATTTCATCATCGGATAAGGGTTGAGATACCATAACTTCCGAGGATGACGGAGGGGGTATTGTGGGGGAAGAATGGGGGGGTACAGACTCTTCAGGCGATCGCAACGATTTCCGCAAAAAGCGCAAATAATTCGTTAGCATATCCAAACTAACAACAGGTAACGTTCCACTGGGATTGTACTCTTCCCGGAGATATTCCTGCCCTCGGGAGGTCAACCAGACCTCGGTAATTTGGGTTTTTTCCGCCTTAATTAACCCCTTTTCTGCTAACCCTTGAATCACAGATTGCCCAGTTGGTGCTAGGTTGGTTTGTGCCGGAGTGATGGTAGACTCAGCACAAGCCCTTAAGATAGCCACTTCCGTCTCGGCGATCGGCAATCGGGTGGGATCGAGTTGCAGCAGCGACTTTCCTGCCGGAGAAATTGCAAAGGTCAAAATCTCCTCCGCATATCCGACTAACTCGCGATCGGCGAGTGTACGACAGATGCTATCGCGTTCCGCCGCCTTGGTTTTCGGATTCGGTTTAATCTGGGTGATGGCTGCCCGATAATCGGGAAACCCTAGTAAATCTAGCAGAAACTTGAGCTCCTGCACTTCCATGTGCTCCCCCTAACTGGATTGGCAACGACAATAAAGGACAAAACGTCTAATACCAGTTTAAATTGCAGGGAGACCCAGAAAACTGCGAGAATGGTCTTGGCGATCGCCTCCCAGGGGAAATAACCGCCTGGAACCCTTACCCATCTATCATCCCATCCAAACTGGTGATAATTTCAAACCCGACTCCAAGAGGGCGATCGCCCCACGGGTCGCATTTTTCAGCATTTACACTAAAATACCAGTAAGAGCAGCTTATTTTAAGGGTTTTATTCATGAATATGGACTTTAATTTCCTAGATTTTATTTGGATATTTGTCTTACTCGCTTCCTTGCAACCTCTCTGGCAAAAACGTCAGATTGAAACCCGCCGCTATCAAGCCATATCCGAATTTGAACGGCAACGAAATAGCCGGGTCATTCTCCTAATTCACCGCCAAGAATCCATTAGTTTGTTAGGAATTCCGTTGTCACGCTATATCAGCATTGAAGACTCCGAACAAATTTTGAGGGCGATTCGCATGACTCCCCCCAATGTTCCCATCGATTTAATCTTACATACTCCAGGGGGACTGGTTTTAGCCACCGAACAAATTGCCCGGGCTTTAATACGGCATCAGGGAAAAGTTAGCGTATTTGTTCCTCATTATGCCATGAGTGGGGGGACTATGCTGGCCCTGGCATCCGATGAAATTGTTATGGATGAAAATGCCGTCCTCGGTCCCGTTGATCCACAATTGGGAACCTCACCAGCGGCCAGTATTCTCAAAGTTTTAGAAGAAAAACCCATATCAGAAATTGATGACCAAACCCTGATTATGGCCGATATTGCCCGCAAGGCGATCGCCCAAGTCCAGCGGTTTGTTCGCACCCTTTTAGAAGATAATATTCCCGTCCAAAAAATCAACCCAGAAGATATTGATACCATCATTGAGAAACTCACCACAGGTCAAGTGACGCATGATTATCCCATTACCGTAGAAGAAGCAACAGAAATGGGTTTACCCATAACTGTTGGTTTACCTTATTCTATTTATGAGTTAATGGATTTATATCCCCAAGCTAAAGTAGCCCGTCCCACGGTTCAGTATATTCCAATGCCCTATCAAAATCGTCCGATGTTCCCGGAAGGGAAGGGGAAATGATGATGGGGGAGATGGGGAGGATGGGGGAGATGGGGAGGATGGGGAGATGATAAACAAGGAGGAAGGAGAGATGACAAATCGTGGAAATAGCGGTAGAGTGGCGGACAAAGTGGCTTGGGTTACGGGCGGGGGTTCGGGAATTGGACGGGCAACAGCGATCGCCTTGGGACAAGAAGGTGCAAGGGTTGCTGTCACCGATATTGAGGGAGAAAAAGCAGCCGAAACCGCAACAGAAATGAGGGAAAAAGGATATTCAACCCTGTCATTTAAACTGGATGTTACCGATGAAAATCAGTGGCAACAGGGCTTAGATTTAATTCTAACAGAATGGGGTCAATTAGATGTTTTAGTAAATAATGCTGGGATATCTGTTGCCCAATCTATTACTGACATGAACTTAGCCCGATGGCGGCAAGTGATGTCTGTCAATTTAGATGGCATCTTTTTGGGGACAAAATATGGGATAATCGCCATGAAGCAGGGCAAGGGGGGCAGTATTATCAACGTTTCATCCGCCTCGGGACTGAAAGCGACCCCCGGTGCGTCAGCCTATTCTACCAGTAAGGCCGGAGTCCGGTTATTTTCCAAATGTGCCGCCTTAGAAGCGGCGCAAACTGAACCCCGGATTCGGGTAAATACCGTGCTACCCGGGGGCGTCATGACACCCCTTTGGTCGAGTATGGAAGGGTGGGAAAGCTTTAAAGAACAAGCGGGAGGAGAAGCCGAATTATGGGAAAAATTAGCCGCTGATACCCCCTTAAAACGGTTTGCAAAGCCCGAGGAAATTGCTTTAGCCATTGTGTATTTAGCCTCGGATGAATCGCAATTTGTAACCGGAGCAGAATTAGTGATTGATGGAGGATTTACTGCTTAATTGAGGGCAAAATTTTCCAGCTTGTAGAGAAGGTTGCCTGGGTAAATGGAGGTGTACAGTAGTATTCCATAAAAGGGAGAAAAAACTGGGGTGCGATCCTAGATTTATAGATAGTTAGGGAGGATTTCTACAGGGTTTGTCAACAAACTGGACTGTCTTCCCCATGAAGTACCTCCGGACTAGGATAACGAGGCTCAATCAGTGGGATAATTCGGGAACAGTCTTTTTAGGGAGAATATTAAGGGTCATTTGGAAAGTTTACTAACCGGAAGGATTGAGACTCGCTATAATCAACCAATCGGTTTAATGCCGATACCCTTACCTTAGCTGCATGGAGAGCCGAATTTCAGAATAAACCCAAGCAAAGGAAGATTGAGAATAACCCATGTTATCGTTTGATTATTATAGTAGTTTACCGGATTAAGGGTTCATGATGGTATGAAAATTTTAATGATATCTTGCACCTTTCCCTATCCACCCACACTCGGGGGAACCCATGTGAGGACCTTTAACTTAATGAAATATTTAAGTCAGCACCATCATGTCATCTTAGTGACCCAGCGATCGCCCGATGTCACCGATGCCGAGGTGGAACGGTTGCGCGAGTGGGTGCAAGATGTGGCGATTTTTCCCTCTCCCGGTTCAACTGGAGGACAGGGAAAGTTAGGAAAAGTGAAGCGCTTTGCTAAATTTCTGGGCCAAGGAACCCCCCCGAACGTCCTGTCCCGGTATTCGGCCAAAATGCAGCATTGGGTCGATCATTACGTCGAATCGGTGATGGCTAAAGGTCAGAATTCAGAATTTGCCATTACCTGCGAGCATAGTGTAAACGAGATTTATGTCCGTCCGGAGTGGTCCGAGGCGATCGCCAGTGTGGTAGATATCCATAGTTCCGTTTACGGGACCTGTCGGCAGTTGCTGGAAACCAATACCTCAGAAAATACCTTGCGCGATCGCCTGCAATTGCCTCTTTTGCAAAAGTATGAACAACGCTATTGTTCTAAATTCTCTGGGGTTGTTGTCACCACCGAAGATGACCAACAGCAAATCCAAGAATTAACTCCCGATGCCAACATTTCTGTTATCCCCAATGGCGTGGATTTAGAAATGTTTCCGGTTCGCGAGATCGATCCCGGGGGACATCGCCTCGTCTTTGTGGGGGCAATGGATATATTAGCTAATATTGATGCGGTCAGATTTTTAGCCTTAGAGGTCTTTCCCTTAGTCCGCCTCCGGTATCCTGATGCCACCCTGGCCCTCGTGGGGTCCCGACCTGTACCCGAAGTCCAAGAACTCGCAAATCAGCCCGGAGTAACCGTCACAGGTCAAGTCCCTTCCGTTGCCGAATATTTGCACCAAGCGACTGTCTGCGTGATTCCAATGCGAACGGGATATGGGATTAAAAATAAAACCCTAGAGGCAATGGCCGCAGGAACCCCAGTGGTTGCCAGCGATCGCGGATTAGAAGGATTAACCGTAGAGGGACCCAATGTCCCCTTACGCGCATTACGGGCCAACGAAGTCACCGAATATGTGGCGGAAATTGGTCGTTTATTTGAAGATCGACGTCTGCGAGACCAATTATCGATAAATGCCCGACGACTCGTAGAACGGGACTATACCTGGGACGTGGCCGGAAGTCGCTACTCCAGCTTATTGAGCGAGTTATCCGCCAGCAAATCCTGATAGGATAGCAACACCTTCAATTCAGATTGGGTCTATCCAGCGTCCTAGAAACCTATCCCCCTTACCTTTGAGATCTCGGATGAACAACCCTATTCGCAAGCGAGCACCTTTGAGTCCGGCCACCGCGAACCGGCCAACGCGCAAACCAGTGCCTGTAGCGCCTGCTGGGAAATCGCGAACGCGACCCAATGGCAGCGATCGGGTGTCGCCGCCTCAGCAACCGCCCCAAGTCTCTCGATCGCAGAAGCGCGATCGCCCCCCGGAACCCAAACCCGGGAATGGATTGAGTGCGATCGCCGCTATCACCGGCAGTACAACCTTATTCTTCTGCGGGGCCTGGTTGAGCATTCGCCTCATTGTTGATCCGGCCTCCATCAACTGGGTGCAATCCTGGTTACCTGCCGCCTCCCAAGTCCCGATCGCCAACAAAGAAGCGCCTCAAACCCTCCAAGCAATCACCGATCAAATTCGAGAAGCTGGACTGATTCCCGCAGCCACCCTCTCCCTGGATCCCCCACCCCAGACCTTAAGTCTGACCCCTTCCAAAACCCAACAACAACTGCTGATGCCGGTGATGATGGAAATCCCCTGTCCTGGGACTCCAGAAGCCAATGCCGCCCCTTGTCAAGCGGTGGCCGAACTCCGGGTGTATCGCCCCGTCTTTAATCCCGACAATCCCAGTGACCCCCAGCCTTACTATCAACTCCTCAACAAGCTGGAAGTCAGCGGACCCGACCCCTCGGCGATCGTTCCCACCTTAACCGACAGTGAAGCCGCCACCTTCAGCGTGGGTCCCCAACCCCTGACCCGATTAGACGCCTTTGAAAAGTCGCCAGAACTGGGAAATTGGTTTAATTTACATAGCGATCGCACCGTTGGCAAGCGCAAAATCGCTTATGGGAAAATCATTCACTACAACCCCGAAACCTTTCACCTCAGCGAAATGACCGAATGGGTCAGTCCCGAAGGTCATTTCCCCTCCTGGGAGGACATCAGCGCAGATGAGGAACCCGAACTGGTCATCGATCGCACCATCGGCATGGAACCCCAGTTCCAAATCTATCAAATCAAACCTGTCCAATTTTTCCTCAACCCCATCCGCCTAGAGGAAATCTCCCTGATTGAACCTGTCCTCTCGTCTCGCGCCTACCGAGACGCCCTCCTCCTAGCCAGAAGTGGCTTATGGTCTGCCGCCTGGGAATTAATGGCTTCCCTCAAACAAGACAGTTCCGGTTCAAGCTGGCCCCAAGCCGCCCAAGCCCAACTGGATGTAATCCGATATCATGCCCAAATCACCCAACACCAAGCCAACGCCACCGGGATGGAACCCCCCCAGCAAATCCTCACCGCCTTGATGGATGGCAACTGGAAAAAAGCCCTTGAGGTATATGAGTTACAGCTTAAAATGGGGGATGAAATGGCAAGCTTGCTCACCGATGAGAAAGTTATCTTGTGGAATCGCATCGAAACCGCCGTTCAAGTCAACCCCGGCCAAGCTGACGCTAAAGCCTGGGGGGCATTGGTCTTAGCCGCCCGCTACAATGACAGCGAAGCCGTTGCCTGGTTTGAAGAACAAGCCCAAAATACGGCCCAACTGCGCGATCGCATTTATAATTTGCTCGATGCCCGCGCCAATGCCAGTACCTACGCCGCAAAACTCAAAACCCATAAAAGTCAAATCATCGGGACTGCCTCCATGCTGTCCCAAGTCAATCCCCAGGACTGGATTCTCCCCCAAGCCAGCCCACCCTTAGAACTGCAATCGGGACAAGTGTGGTATCAAGTGCAAGTCAGTGGGTTTAACGACTCCCGTCGCTGGCGACAAGCCCCGTTCAAAGATATTAATCTCCCCAAATCCGCCCTGGGAAATCATCTGTGGAAAGAGTTGGGATTACACAACGACCCTCAGATTCAAATCGGCGTTTGGATGCCGAATGGCGAGCAAAAAACCACCGTAGGGACCGTCAAGGGATTGCGGTTAGTCGGGGGAAACTTACTCCTGCTGACCACCAGCGATGCGATTCCCACCCCAGAAATTGGGTCAGGGGTGTCTAAACCCTTGAGTTTGACAGCGGCTGCTTTACAATGGCGATCGCCTGCACCCCAAACCCTCAAACAATTGCACCAGGATGATCCGGAATGGGTCGAGATGCTACTGCCTTCCTTGTGGCAGGAGTTGCAAACTACTGGACAGGTCCCCCAGGGTGTCGTTCCCTCCACGGCACAAATGCTGACCCAACTGGGCGGATGGTTCGTCCAATCCACGGACCTCACCGGAAATAACTGGCCCGATGCTGTGATTACCCTGCGCAGTGATGCTTTAGTGCCCTCCCCCGGATTTTCCCATGCCGCCTACCGGACCCGTACTTTAATTTTTGATGACCAAGGGGCGCTGATTTACAGTGAACTCTCCACCGCAGACAGCCAAGCAATTACCGGCATTGCCGATCTACCCACTGGCGGACTCCCCGTCTTAGTGGTAGAAGGGAGCAATGGGTACAACTTGCAACGTTGGTCCAGCGATCGCCAGCGGTTTGAGTTTTAACGCCCCCCTACTTCCGGTCCCCTGCCCTTGGCAAGGGGAGGGTTAGGGTGGGGTTCTTCTAACGTGGCGATCGCCACGTCACGAAGAAAGAGGTTTCTCCAGCCTCCATACAGGCGCGGTAAGCGGCGCTATCCCGTAGGGAAGTGCGTGAGGTGGCGTAAGCCAACTCACCGGAGACCCCACCCTAACCCTCCCCTTGCCAAGGGCAGGGGACCGGAGATACATACGGTTAAGCGTAAAAAATACAACCCCTTACAGTCCCCCTTCCGTTACCCATCCACTCTCATTCATGACAACCCAGAAACTTCGACTGCCTCGATTCATGCAATCGTCCCACGGTCCCAACTTATCCATGAAAATGATGGGAGTGGGATTAGGGATTACCTTGATGTTCGTCTTAATTGCCCTATTCTCTCCCCTGTTGATCTCCTGGGGATGGCTAACAGACCCCACAGAATTTCTCAGCCATCCCATGCATGATGCCCCCTCCTGGGACCATTGGTTTGGCACCAATCGCCTTGGATATGATGTGTTCAGTCGGACCTTGATGGGGTCTCGCGTCGCTTGGCAAGTCGTGATTTTAGCCACCGCTTTGAGTATGGCGATCGGGGTTCCCCTGGGATTAGTCAGTGGCTATTTAGGGGGTAAATTAGACCGGACCCTCTTATTCTTAATGGACACAATCTACACCTTGCCGGGATTGTTGCTGTCAATTACCTTAGCTTTTGTTGTTGGCAGAGGCATCTTTAATGCGGCGATCGCCCTGAGTATTGCCTATGTTCCCCAGTATTATCGCGTCGTCCGCAATCACACCGTCAGCGTTAAAACCGAACTGTTTATCGAAGCCGCCCAAGCAATGGGGGCCTCAACCTGGCGCGTCCTCTCCCGCTACCTGTTTTTAAACGTGATTCAAAGCGTCCCCGTCCTCTTTACCCTCAATGCCGCTGATGCCATCTTGATCCTGGGCGGATTAGGCTTCCTGGGATTAGGACTACCTGAACAAGTGCCCGAATGGGGAAATGACCTCCGTCAAGCCCTTGATGCCTTACCAACAGGCATTTGGTGGACTGCCTTTTTCCCCGGTTGTACCATGACCTTAATGGTGGTGGGATTGTCCCTCTTGGGAGAAGGATTAAACGAATTTGTGAATCCAAAAATGCGGAAGGAATAGCCCGATTTTTCGGCGAACCAGAATAAATGACCAAGGATACAGAACAAATGACCAATGACAATAATCCCTTCGTCATCGGGATTGATTTAGGTGGGACGGCGATTAAATTAGGACGATTTGAAGCGGATGGGACCTGTAATGAATCTTGGTCTGTAGACACCCCAAAACCGGCGACCCCCGAGGCAGTTTTACAAGTGCTTCTGGAGGCGATCGCTCAAGTGGACCCAGAGAATCAATGTCGGGCAGTCGGGGTGGGGACACCGGGTCCGGTGGATGCTACGGGTCAAATTGCCAAAGTTGCCATTAATTTGGATGGATGGCAGGATGTCCCTCTGGGTTCATGGTTATCCCAAAAAACCGGGAAACCTGTGATTCTCGCCAATGATGCCAATTGCGCTGGATTGGGAGAAGCGTGGTTAGGGTCCGGGCGTCAGTTTCGCAATCTGATTTTGCTCACCCTAGGGACCGGGGTTGGCGGTGCTATTATCCTGGATGGTAAGTTGTTTACCGGCCATACCGGGGCCGCCGGGGAGTTAGGATTAATTACGATTAATTTGTATGGTCCTGACTGTAATAGTGGCAATAAAGGCTCGTTAGAGCAGTATGCTTCAGTGCAAGCGATTCAACGGGCGACTCGGACGACTCCAGAAGAAATTGGTCATGCGGCGCGATCGGGCAACCGGCAGGCGTTGGAGTTTTGGGAAGGGTATGGACATCACCTGGGGGCGGGATTAGCCAGTTTAATTTATGTGCTGACCCCAGAGGCGATTATTATTGGCGGCGGAATTAGTGCGAGTGCGGAATTTTTTATTCCAGCGGCGATCGCAGAAATTGAACGTCGCGTCCTGCCGGTTTGTCGTCCCAATTTGCAAGTTTTAGTCGCTGAATTAGGCAACAAAGCCGGTATGGTAGGGGCAGCTAAATTAGCATGGCAAACCCTAGAGGATAACCTTTAAAACTTTAGGCTTTGAGGATTGCTCTCGTGACGAAAGCTGAATCATCTACTTGGCAAAGGTTTCGTCACGGGGAACAGCCTTTCTATCCGTTTAAATCATGACCTGTGGTTTGTTCAATGTAGTCTACTACCTTCTGATAATCATCCGGATTACTTTGAGGATGGATGATAATTCTCATCCCACTATCCGGTAAGAAAAATGAAATTTTTCCATTACCGGGAGCGCAACAAAACGAACTAATTCGATTCAAATCGATATCGTATTCTTCGCGCTCGTAATGAATTTTAACCCAATGAGAGCCGAGAGAGTATTGTACGGTTTTGTTGATGAAATTGACCACAGTTTGATAAGCCTCGGTATTACTCTGAGGATGAATAACAACAGGAGTGCGACTTTGAGGCAACCAAAAGGCAATCTTTCCGTTTGGCGATCGACAAAAAGCCCCGATCCGCGCTAAATCGACGACGTATGTCTCTCTGTCATAAATGAATTTGACCCAATACGCCACAAAACCTCCTCACTCGGCAATTCAATCCCCTTTACAGCCCAGTTACCCGTTACGATCGCCCAGGAGTGATGGCAGTCGAAATCTCCGATGAAACCGAGGATTCGGCATCATCATCAGATAGGGACCCTAATGCCGCTTGGATAAAGCCTTTAAACAAGGGATGGGGGTTACTGGGTCGAGATTGAAACTCAGGATGGAATTGGGTAGCAATGAAAAAGGGATGAGAAGGCAGTTCGATAATTTCTACCAGTCGTCCATCGGGGGAAGTTCCACTCACCACATATCCCGTTTCAATAAACAGGTTGCGATAAGCATTATTGAACTCATAGCGATGGCGATGGCGTTCGTAAATGACCTCTTGTTGATAAACCGAGGCAGCGAGGGTATCCGGAATTAATCGACAGGGATATAATCCCAACCGCATAGTTCCACCCAAATCAACTACGTCTTGTTGTTCAGGGAGGAGGTTGATAATGGGATTATTGGTATCCGGGTCGAATTCTGCGCTGTTGGCATCGGCTAATTTAGCAACGTGACGCGCCCATTCGATCGCCGCGCACTGCATTCCTAAACATAACCCCAGGAAGGGAATCTGCTGTTCTCGGGCATATTGAATCGCCGCAATTTTGCCATCCACGCCGCGAATACCAAACCCCCCGGGAACCAAGACCCCTTGGACATCTTTGAGAAATTTTTCAGGTCCATAAGCTTCGATATCTTCGGAATTGATCCACCGCAGGTTCACTTCAGCCCCAAAGGCGATCGCCGCGTGTTTAATCGCTTCAATCACCGAGAGATACGCATCACTCAGCCGGACATATTTCCCAACGATCGCAATATCAATGGGTTTACCCTTTCCATACAACCGTTCTACCAGAATTTGCCATTGTTTGAGGTCCGGTTGACGGCGATCGAGTCGCAGTAAATCTAAGGCTTGTTCAGCCAGTCCTTCCCGCTCTAAAATCAGGGGAACTTCATAAATACTGCTGGCATCGGGCGAGGTAATCACGCATTGCACCGGAACGTCACAGAACTCTGACATTTTTTCCTTGAGTCCCGCAGGCAGAGGGCGATCGCATCGACAGACTAAAATATCCGGTTGGATCCCGATCGCTCTAAGTTCCTTTACCGAGTGCTGGGTGGGTTTCGTCTTCATCTCTCCAGCAGCACTAATCCAAGGCACAAGGGTGACATGAATGTACAAAACATTATTGCGCCCGACTTCCTTGCGAAACTGCCGAATCGCTTCCAAAAAGGGTTGGGATTCAATATCCCCCACAGTCCCGCCAATTTCCGTAATCACTACATCCGGATTGGTATTTTTAGCCACCCGTTTGATACGTTCTTTGATTTCATTCGTAATATGGGGAATCACCTGAACCGTTCCCCCCTGATAATCCCCGCGCCGTTCTTTATTCAGGACTGCCTGATAAATCGAACCTTGAGTCACGCTATTGAGACAAGACATGGACGTATCGGTGAAGCGTTCATAATGTCCTAAGTCTAAATCGGTTTCAGCGCCATCTTCGGTAACAAAAACTTCACCATGCTGAAAGGGACTCATGGTACCCGGGTCAACATTAATATAAGGGTCCAGTTTCAAAATGGAGACGGAATAATCCCGGGACTTAAGCAAACGTCCCAGACTCGCGGCGACGATCCCTTTTCCGATACTGGAAACCACCCCACCCGTTACAAACACAAACTTAGTCATAAAATTTACCCAACGCTCTGATTTACGCGCCTATATCCTGGGTTCATTGTGCCACATTTTACGGCAGGAGTACCCTTGATCTGAGTCCTAGAACCTTGAATCCTAACGCTTAAGCAGAGAATGCCCCTTTTTCTGTTCAGGTCATCGGACATCCTTGGATCGGAAACCGTCGGACGGATCATGCCCAACTGATTCTACCGTGAGGATTTAAACCCCATGATTCAGACTTCTGGCAACATTCTAAACAGTCCCCCTTGAATTGGGGGCGGGGGGATCAATCCGGTATTTTGCTGTTGTGTCTATTAAACTTGAACAATTCAGGGCAGATGTTACCCTGGCACAATCGAGGTTCAAACCCAGGACTTTCGGTGCTAGGGTGCAGGGGAATGATGGGGACAAGTTGAGGGAGAGAATCCTGTTGGAGTGAGTCCTTCTATGGAGTGTCCCCATCGTGAACATTATTGATGGGTATGAGCAAATAGAACAGTACATGGAAAAGTCTAGCAATCGACCGAAACTCTTACCCCTGGTCATTATTGGATCTCTGACGGTGTTTCCCACATTTGGGACCCTTGGGGGGACTGTAACTGGGGGTACAACGCCTAAAACCCTGTTGACTTTTATTCCCCAGGTTGCTGAGGTCCCGATCGCCCAGGAGACTCAGGAACCTCGGGAATTACCCCTGATTGATCCCAATGCGGATGACCCGATTGAGGGTCAACTCCAGGACCCGGTTGATTCTGTATCCGAGGACCTGAAGTTTGAACAAATCATGCAAGGGGCCCGTTCCAAAAATTTGAGCCGTCGCCCTCTAAGTGAGATTATCTCCGTGGTAGCGGAACAATTTATCGGCACTCCTTACGTTGCTGGTTTATTAGATCAATCCTCCGATGAAACCCTGGTGATTTCCCTCGCTGGCTTTGACTGTGTATTATTTATAGAAACTGTCCTGGCGATCGCCCGAGGAATTGCGGTGCAGGATTACACCTACCAGGGATTAGAAAAGCGCGTTGAAGAACAACGCTATCGTGATGGCAAACTCACCGACTACTGTAGTCGTCTCCACTATTTCTCAGACTGGATTTATGATAATAGCAAACGCGGCCTCGTTGAAAATATCACCCAATCCCTCGGCGGAATTCCGCTGAATCAAACCTTAAACTTTATGACGGAAAATCGTCAAAGTTATCCCCAACTCGCCGATGATGAGAATTACAACTGCATTCGGCAAGTGGAAGCCAAGCTCAAGGACGTATCTCTCACCTATATTCCCCAAGACCAAATTTCTACCGTTTACGATCGCCTGCAACCGGGCGACATCATCGCCACCGCTACGGATATCGAAGGACTCGATGTCACCCATACGGGATTGGTTTATCAATCGAAAGATGGGAAAATGGGATTTATTCATGCTTCTCCCAGTGGACAAGTCACCGTTTCTCCGGATTTACAATCCTATGTCCAAGCGGTGGACGGTCAAATTGGCATTATTGTCGCCCGTCCCCTAGATACCCGGCCTGCACGCCCGGATACCTTACCTTCTTTGTAAAGGATTACAAGGGAAATTGACTAAATTTATCCGGTCAATTTCCTTTGGAATTCTGGAAGAATTTCGAGTTAGATTCGACTTAAACCCATGCGAAACATTTTTCTGTCCACGGCCCTTGCATCTATTATGGTCACCACTCCTGCCGCTGCCGAACAACAGCTTTTTGTTGCTTATCCACCCCCAGAACACAAAACGACCTCGGACCGCATTTTCTTAATTGGAACCTCTGCACCGAATGGGGAAGTTTTAGTCAATGGTGAACGAATTGACCGCAGTCCTGCTGGACATTTTGCGCCAAGTTTTCCGTTAGAATTAGGGGAAAATGTTTTTACCTTAACCCATCAAAACCAACAACTCCAAATCAAGGTTACCCGAGAGTCTAGCTTGCCTCCGGTTCCTGAAGGGATGGCCTTTGTGGAGAGTTCTCTAACGCCGACGGTTGATATTGCTAGAATGCCCGGAGAGTTGATTTGTTTTGGAGCAATTGCGCCACCGAATGCAACCGTTTCTGTGCAAGTTGGCGATCGCACGATTCCGTTGATGCTCAATCGAGAATCGGTGTCTTTACCTTCTAATTTAGCAGTTTTAACCGGAACTACCGAGCCGAATGTTTCTCGGGAAGCGGGTAATTTTGAAGGCTGTACTACTGCACCGCAAAATCCAGCCAATTGGGGTCAACCGCGTTATCAATTGTCCCTGAATGGACAAACAACAACCCAAATGGCAGCGGGTAAGATTGAGATTGTTTCCCCCAGTCAAATTACAGTGGCTGAGGTGACTGCCGAGGCCGCGACAGCCCGCACCGGACCCAGTACCAACCATTCCCGTCTCACACCGTTACCCAAGGGGACTCGCGCCACCGTAACGGGACGAGAGGGCGAATGGATTCGGTTAGATTACGGGGCTTGGATTAAAGCCGAGGAAGCCCAAATTTTATCAGCCGGGATTCCTCCGCGATCGGCGATTCGCGGTGTGCGATCGCAACAGATTCCCGGCTGGACCGAAGTGCGATTTCCCCTACAAACCGCTGTACCCGTTACCGTTACCCAGGGCGATCGCAACCTCGTTCTCACATTGCATAATACTACCGCTCAAACCGATACCATCGCTTTCAATGACGATCGCCTAGTAGAACGCATGGACTGGCAACCCTTGGGCAGCGATCGGGTAGAATATACATTTCACTTCAAACCCTCACATCAATGGGGATATAAATTGCGCTATGAAGGCACAACCCTCATTCTCTCCCTGCGTCATCCCCCCACCGTCACCGGCAGTCGCAATCAACCCTTAGCAGGGATGAGAATTCTCCTAGACGCAGGACATGGCAGCAGCGAGGACCTTGGTGCTCGCGGACCCAACGGGTATCCCGAAAAAGATGTTACCTTAATTGTCTCCAAACTCCTGCGAGAGGAGCTACAACAGCGCGGCGCTACAGTGTTAATGACCCGAGAAGGAGATGAAGATTTATGGCCGCACGATCGCGTGGAACAAATCGAAGAAAACGAACCCCACCTCGCCCTCAGCGTCCATTATAATGCCTTACCTGACTTCGGTGATGCCATCAATACCGCTGGAATTGGGATGTTTTGGTATCATCCCCAAGCGCATGATTTATCGGTGTTTTTGCATAACTATTTAGTGCAGAAATTAGACCGCCCCTCCTATGGCGTGTTTTGGAATAATTTAGCCTTAACTCGTCCCACGATTGCTCCATCTATTTTACTAGAACTCGGGTTTATGATTAATCCTGTTGAGTTTGAGTGGATTGTAGATGAACAGGAACAAAAAAAATTAGCCAAAACCCTTGCTGATGGAATTGTTGATTGGTACGCAACGACTCGGTAAAATTTCATCCCCCTACCCCAAACCCAGAAACCTGGTTTCTGCGACCCTTGTTCTTCCATTGCTTAATACCAATTGCATTAATAGACTTCTTGCAGAATTGTCTTAAGTCCCCCGATCAATAGACATTCATTCCTCTGGATTCCCCCGTTAAATAGACCTCTTGCAAAAAAAAGGATTGATCCCCCCAAGCCCCTTATTAAGGGGGGCTTTAAGGATTGATCCCCCCAACCCCTCTTATTAAGGGGGGCTTTAAAGAATTTTGCAAGAGGTCTAATAAACATTGATTTCTTTGGCTTCCCCCAACAAGTCAGCATTGATTCCTCTGGCCTCCCCCTTTTTAAGGGGGACGGGAGGGGGATCAATCCGGAATTTGACAAGAGGTCTAAATATTGGCTAGAGATTTGGTATTAGGTTTAGCTTAAGTCTGGATGTTTCATCTTGATAATTAAGATTAAATAGACATTTCAGCATTCTCAATCGGTCATGGAGGTGGCCTCTTGTATGCACTTTGTAGAGACTAAACGAGCCAAAGAATTGAGCGATCGCGCTGTAGAGTTGGCGATCGCCAATCGTCACAGTGAAGCGAGTGCAGTTTTTGTCGAGGCAACTGCAGCGACTCGCGCTATTCGTAAAATGTCCAGTCGAGCCATTGCGTTGTGCGAGTTAGGCGCAGCATTTCACCGAGCCAACCGTCATGATGAAGCACAGGCTCTGTTTGCCGAAGTCCCCCACATTGTTCAGTCCCTTTGGCCTGCTTCTAGTCAAGAAAATGTTCTGAGTGAGCTAGTGGCAGCGTTGGCGCAAACAGGACAGTTTAGTGAAGCTGGCTCTATTGCTGCTTCTTTGAAAGGGGAACAAGCGTCCATCAAGGCGCTGCGGACTTTGGCAACGGCCTTGACTCAAGCAGGACACTTTGAGGAAGCAGCAAATGTGATTCGTTCGATTACCAAAGGTAGTCAGCGAGTCAGTGCGTTTTTAGAGTTGGCCGTAGCATTGGAGAGTGGCGATCGCCTCGATGAAGCCAGCGCTATATTCGCCGAAGCCGCCTCTGTGGCTCGTTCTTTGAACTTTTTGCAGGTTTATTCTCTACTTGATGTGGTGACAACGCTGGAGCAAGTAAACCGACCCAAGGAAGCCGATGCCGTTTTGACTGAAGCAAAAACGATCGCCTATTCTCTTGGCGATGAGGTGCAGCGAGAGAATAGTTTCAAGTACCTGGCACCGGCACTCACACAACGGGGACGTTTTTCTGAGGCCATAGAAACCGCGCGCTCCATGCGCTATGGGGGTTGGCAGGAAAAGGCCCTCTGTGAAATTGTGGCAGCGCAGGCTCGTTGTGGACAGTTATCTGAGGCCACGGCATTGGCCTACTCCATCCGTGGTGATGGTTATCGAGGGGAAGCGCTGAATCATGTGGGTACAGCACTCAAGTTAGCCAAGCGGGATGCGGAAGCGAGTGCCATTCTCTCGGAGGCGGAAGAAGCTCTGAAAGCCGCACGAAAAGCCGAAGCAGAGGCGCTGGCTGAGGAGTTGGATTAAATGTGAGCGCGAGTATCCTCTCCTCAATTGTGCGATCGCGATCGTTGTGACATCTTACCCCGTACCCTCATTTCTGCAACAATTGTTGTTTCATTGCCTAAATGGATCAAAGAAACCGGGTTTCTTACCCCCCGAAAAAATATCGCAGAAACCTGGTTTCTGCGATATTTTTTGCCCCAACGCCTACTAAAATAATTTAGTAAATTTCTTAAAGTGAATCTTATGAATCTTCCTCGGGTGAGAGCGCCAGAATTTCCTTCCCATCAACCTTGGTTAAATTGCGATCGCCCCTTATCCCTCCGCCAATTAAGAGGCCGAATTGTTTTACTAGACTTTTGGACCTATTGCTGTATTAACTGCCTGCATATTTTACCGGATTTAAAATACTTAGAGCAAAAATATCCTGAACATCTCACTGTAATCGGTGTTCATTCCGCTAAATTCGAGAACGAAAAGGAAACAGAAAATATTCGACAAGCGATTCTCCGGTACGATATTGAACACCCAGTGATTGTGGATCAGGAGTTTGAAATTTGGCAACACTATGCGGTGCGTGCATGGCCGACTTTAATTTTAATTGACCCTCTTGGATATGTAGTGCGAATGGTTTCAGGAGAAGGGAAACGGGGGGAATTAGATCAGGCGATCGCTCAATTAATCGCCCAGCAGCAAGCTCAAGGCTCAGTCTCAATTCCCCATCTCAACCCGGTCCTAGAAAAACAGAAAAATCCTTTACTGACCCCCTTAGCCTTTCCTGGAAAAGTCCTCGCGGATGCCGCCAGCAGTCGCCTATTTATTGCCGACTCGGGACATCATCGCATCATTGTCACCACCCTCGATGGCATCGTACAATCCATCATCGGCAATGGCACCCCAGGATTCACCGATGGGGCTTTTTCTGAAGTCCAATTTTTTGGACCTCAAGGCATGACTTGGAATGCTCAGAGTCAGTGTCTCTATGTAGCGGATACCGAAAACCATGCCATTCGGCAAATCGATTTCACCACGGAACAGGTGCAAACCCTCGCCGGAACGGGTGAACAAAATCGCACCTTGGGTCCTCAAGGAGGTCATGGGTTAGAGACGCCCTTAAATTCCCCTTGGGATTTAGAACTGATTGGTGGGGAAGTGTTATTCATTGCAATGGCCGGGTCCCACCAAATTTGGGCGCTGGATTTGATGGATAGTACAGTGGGGACCTACAGTGGCATCGGTGCAGAAGCTGGCATGGATGGAGAACTCGACGAGGCAGCATTTGCGCAACCTAGCGGCATGACCACCGATGATGAGGAACTGTTCGTGGCCGATAGTGAAATTAGTTCGATTCGGGGAATTGGGTTAGGGGATGAACCCCGGGTCCGCACCCTCTGCGGCAGTGGGGATTTGTTTGGATTTGGCGATCGCGATGGGACGGCAGAAGAGGCCCTATTTCAACATTGTCTCGGGATTGATTATGGTGAGGGAGTGCTGTGGGTGGCAGATACCTACAACCATAAAATTAAAACGGTCAATCCTCAAACGGGAGCGTGCAAAACGGTTCTAGGAGATGGAACCCCAGGATTATTAGACGGGAAAAATACCGCTACCCGGTTTTTTGAACCCGGGGGTTTAAGTATTAATGCAGGTATCCTTTATATTGCTGATACCAATAACCATCGCATCCGACGGGTCACTTTAGATACTTTAACTGTCACCACCCTAGAGTTGACTGGATTATGTGCCCCGGGGTTGTGTATTCCTGAGAATTCAGCTAAAGATTAACTACTATAGCACAAGGCTCAGATTGCTTCAAAAAAAGGGACAGGCGGTCTGAAGCCCAGTCAATAAAACCCCGAAATAACCTCCCCAAAAGGGGATTTTATTTTTTATCCCGACACCCAGAGAATTAAAAAAATTTTTTGAGGGCAGAACTAGACAGGACTGCCCAGATAACGTTAGAATTTGGCCCGGGACGTCTAAATTGAAATTCACTTTCGCATTTGATATAAAGAGTCAACAGTTATAGGTTTGAGTCAACTTTTTTCTTAAAGGTTCAAACCCAGTTGGCTACCCCTCAAGAGAAGTGGACAAAACGCACCCACCTCCTCTGATTCCAAACGGTTGGAATGGGGGAGCATTCAACCAGTCCAGTTGGCTTACAGTGGATCACCACACCGTTTACCGTGCGGGAGACGTCAATCGAAAATGAACCCGATATTAAATTTACTCTCATTACTCGGAATCGTGGGGCTATGCTTTATTGCATGGCTGGGTTCCGAAGATCGTCGCATTATTCCTTGGAAGGTTATCTTTTGGGGAATTGGCCTACAAATGGTTGTGGGATTAATTGTGTTTGGCTTGGGGAGCAATCTCGTTGAAGGACTGAGTGACTTGCTCAATGTGGTCTTGGATGCCTCGGAAGCTGGGGCGCAATTCCTCTTTGGAGGACCGGCTTCGATGTTGGTAGCAGACCCCAATTTTGCCGCAGGTCCAGGGCCAGCGGGTCGCTGGATTGCTCGAACTGTAGGCAATCCCTTCGTTGCGGTGGCGGGCGATCGCCTCAGTCCAGATAACCTCAATCCCGGTTTTGCTTATATTCTGGCCTTTCGCGCCTTGCCGCAAGTTATTTTCTTTTCGGGTTTGGTCAGTCTCATGTATCGTCTGAATATTATTCAGCCGGTGGTGAAGTGGTTTGCGGTCATTTTCCAAAAAACCATGAGAATCAGTGGGGCTGAAGCGGTGGCAGGGGCCGCTAATATTTTTGTAGGGATTGAATCGGCGATCGCCATCAAACCCTTTTTGTTAGATATGACCCGAAGCGAACTTTGCGCGGTTTTAACCAGTTGCTTTGGCTCGATCGCTTCTTCAGTCTTGGCCCTGTATGCCGGTTTATTGCGCCCAACTTTTCCCTCCATTGCCGGTCACTTGGTCTCCGCTTCGATTATGACCATTCCCGCTTGTTTCGTGATTTCTAAACTGTTAATCCCCGAAACCGGCGAACCGAAAACCCTCGGTCACATTCCTGACGACAAAACCGGTGACTCCTCTAAACGTGCCAACCCAATGGATAGTTTAATTGGCGGGGCCTTGGATGGGGTGAAAATGGCCGTGGGAATTGCTGCTGCAATTATTGCCATTCTGGGAATGGTTGCCCTAATTAATGCGGTTTTTAGTGGAATCTCCACTCTCGTACTGGGAGCCTCTCCAGCGGGTGACACTTCTTTGGTGACCGAGTTCTTTGCTAATCCTCTCGCCAATCTCCTGGGAATGTTATTTTTACCCCTGACCTTTTTAACCGGGGTCTCCCTCGATTGGCAGGAATTGTGGACTTGTTCTCTGTTGATTGGCCGCAGGCTGTTTGAAACCAATATTCCCCCCTATCAAGCCCTCGGGGTGTTTTCCCAGACTGGGGAAATCAGCGATCGCGCCCTGTTAATCGTCAGCTATGTGCTTTGTGGGTTTACCCATTTTGCCTCCTACGGCATTTTTATAGGAGGGTTATCCGGGTTGATCCCTGAACGTCGCAATGAAGTCGCCTCCTTGGGCTTTAAAGCGCTTTGGGCAGGTACTTTAGCTACATTAATGACCGGATGTATGGCGGGGTTATTTGATATCGGTAACGCTGCTGTTTTAGGCCGCTAGAAGGTGGGTATCGTCACGGGGATAAGAAACTGGGTTGGCTCGCTCTTGCGGGGGGATTGATTAACTCCTATTGTTTTGCAAAAACCCAGTTTCTAACCCATCGGGTATCGATACCCTGGGCGATCGCCTATTTCCTGGATAATCACTCTCATATCAAAACGAGGATGCTCAACATGAAACGAAAGCGGCTTTGGCTGCTCGGTTTGGGGCTGTTAACGGCCCTAACCCTGATGATGGCCGACGATCGGGCCATTCCCCTACAGTCCCAAGTGGGTCTCTCGAATTTACAGTTGAATGCTCGCGCAGCAGAGGCTCCTTTGAAGGGGATTCAAGTTGCTCAAAGAAGCGCTCAAACCCCCCCCTCTCGACAATCTTCCCCCGCTTCCCCCTCTCGCCAATCGGCCCCCACTCCGACTGCGGCCCCGAGTCTCTCTGAGGAAGAACGAGAGGCGAGTCCGGTCCAGTTGAGTGAAGAACCCTATAAAGACCCCGGGGGACGGTTTACGGTGGGACTGCTGGCAGAATATTTACCAGCGGACAATGAAGAAGAGGAAACGGCGGAAAGAGGACCTTTGCAACCCTATAAAATCGGGTCTTCAGCGGGGATTCCGTTAATCGAATCTCCTGATGGAAATTTAGCCTATACGGTGATTGTTCAACCCCTGGCGACAGCCCGAACTTTGAGTAATGAGGAGTTGGCAGAAATTGCCATTGAGGAATTTAAGCGCGGGGAAGGATTTAGCCCCGATGAGTTTAGACCGATCGCCTCGGGAGAGGTGCTCGTCCCTTGGACCGGGATTTTCAATAATAAGACGCCGATGCAGGGGACAATTTTGGTCCGTCAGCGCGATCGCAGTGTCTATGTGTTGCTCATTTCCGCAACGGATGTGGCTGCTTCTAAGCTTGAACCGGCGATCGCCTTATTATTCGAGACCCTCGAACCCCTCACCCCCAACCCCTCACCCAACCCTTAGCAAAACAAGGGGGCGCACAGGGTGCGCCCTTTTTAATCACTCACCCGGGATGAAGCGAGGTTAAAATTTCCCTCACTCATCCCTAATTTTTATCGGATCAACTTAAGATTTCAGACAGCCCAGTAGATTCAGAATTTTATCTTGATCTTCTAAATTTCCGACAATGCGGCGCACGGGCAAGGGCCACATTTTGACCAGGGTAGGTGTAGCGGAAACATGAGCCTGTTCTGCCTGTTCTGGATGTTTAGAAACATCAATCACTTTCAAGGTATAGGGATAGCCTAAAGACTCTTCCAAAAGCTGGTGCAAGGTCTTAAGGGTTCTCTCCGTTGCTCCTGTATGACCCGAAACAAATAACCGGAGCACATATCCTTGAGTCGGGGTTTGTTCGGACAAAGTAAACCTCAACTTCGGGGATAAATTCGGGGGGTGAACGCTGCCCTCGTCTGCGGTTGATTCCAAGCGGACAATCAGCTCATGATTTTCCCAAAGTTGGGGAAACTGCTGACGATAGGTGGCTAACACCATTGGATGACATAACTCTTCGGACCAAGGCGCGATCGCCCAAGTCACGTCTTCCATTTCAAAGATAGCATTCAGCAAGGCTTGATAGCGCAGGACTGAAGCCGAGGCGATCGCGGAGGTTTGGACTTGTCCAGTATAGGGATCAAGCCAGCGGTCCACCGTTGCGGTATAACAAGGAACTAGGAAATGGGGGGGTTCAATTAGCCCCAGCCATTCTTGGAGGACCGCACATAAATTCAGATGCCACCGATTTTTTTTGCTCGGGTCAATACAGTAAATTAGATCTCCACCAGGAGTAAACAGAGCAATCCCTTTAAATAAGGGAGGAAGAGAAGAGGATGGGTTTTTCAACAAATCGCGATCGATTGGATATTAGAGGGGGAATATAGCAGTCCTAAATCTTGTGTAACAAACCAAGGGAGCAAGATGCTTGTCCTACTGTAACAAACCAAGTGAGCCAGATGTGATGCTCCCACGGCAGGAAAAAGCATTAAGCAAATCGATGGCTTAGGTTTGACAGGCTACAAGGCTTTTAACTTTGGCTCCATGACACCACTCATTGAGGGTTGCTATAGGCGATTGAGAAACCGTACAGGACGAAACCCACCGTGGGAAACCCCAGTTATGAAGGGTAAGCAATCGCCCAGTTTGGACCCCTTAACATTCATAACTGTTCGCATCACATCAAAACCTGAGTATCTGAACCTTTAAATGCGACCTCGGAGCATTTGAGCCATTTCGTTCGGAGTTGGCGACTGTTCTAAGGCAATCTCTTCCGTAATTCGCCCTTCTTGATACAACTCATAGAGCGATCGGTTCATCGTTGTCATCCCCTCATAAGTATCTTTCAGCATGATTTGTTGAATCTCTTCATACTGTTCTTTGAGGATATATTCCTTGATGACGTCCGTATTAATCATAATATCATGGAACGCCGCTCGTTTTCCATCGGTTGTTTTACACAACAACTGAGCAATAATCGAAACCAAAATTTCTGAGAGCGAAACCCGAATTGAAATTTGTTCTTCGGCTGAGAACATATCCAGAATCCGAGTTAGGGTTTTAACAGCACTATTCGTGTGCAAAGTTCCCATAACTAAGTGACCCGTCGAGGCCGCTTTAATGGCAATCCCGACCGTCTCCTTGTCCCGAATTTCTCCCACCAACATCATATCCGGGTCTTGCCGCAATGCTCCTTTGAGCGCATTGAAAAACTTCAGGGTGTGCCGACCCACTTCCCGGTGTTTAATCAGGGATTTCTTACTTTCATGAACGAATTCCACCGGATCCTCAATGGTGATCATGTGATAGGCGAAATTCTTATTCATGTAGTCAATCATCGCCGCCATTGTGGTAGACTTACCCGAACCCGTCGGTCCCGTCACCAACACCAAACCCTTGTGATAATGGCAGACTTTTTTAAATACTTCGGGTAAACCCAATTGCTCCATTGTCAAGATTTTGGCCGCAATCAGTCGCAACACCATTGCTGGACCCGCCAAAGAGTCAAACGCACTGATCCGGACCCGCACAAAGCCAAAATCAAACGCCCCGTCAAAGTCTAGGTTTTCCTGAAACTGCTGGATTTCTTCGGTGCTCATGCACTCCCGCAACCAGCTCATAAACGTATTCAGATCCGTAACGGGATAGCCCGCTTCGGTAATATCCCCCCGCTTGCGGAAGCGCGGCAGTTCATTCACGCCCAGATGAATATCGGAAATCCCTTCTTCATTGGCTTGCACCACGAGGTCCCGCAAGGTCGGATGTCCAGGACTCGGGCCAGGACCTTTGGGGGCTGCGGGGGCCGCCGGAGTTGCCGGTTGGGCGGCAGGGGCTGCACCCGCCGGGGGACCTGGAGGCCGACCTGGTGGCGGGGGCGGTGGTGGCATCGGAGGACTTCCAGGGGCGCGGGCTGCTGGGGGCCGACCCGGTGGCGGTGGGGGCGGTGGTGGAATAGGTGGACGCTGAGATTGGGTCATGACTCTCTCTCTTTAACGAACAGGGATTAAAAATTGCGCAGTTGGGTCAGTCTAGGGAATGGGGAATCCAGGCGATCGCGCAGGTCTATCTATCGTGGATGTATTCTAATAAGATAGATCTAACTCACCCCTATCTTTGTCAGAGTTTTCCCAAAACTTGACATCTTTTAACAGAATGGGTGGGTTCCGCCTGTTGTTCACCTGCTGATAAAGCGCCCCATGCTAAACGCTCCCCTGAAAATTTTGATTGCCCTGGGAACCCGTCCTGAAGCGATTAAACTGGCCCCGGTGATCCAGGCATTCCGGCGATCGCCCGATTTCACGACCCAAGTTATTTTAACCGGCCAACATCGGGAGATGGTCGAGCAAGTTATGCATCTGTTCGACTTGCAAGCCGACTGCGACCTGGGTATTATGAAACATCAGCAAACCCTTACGGATATCACCTGTGGGAGTTTACAGGGACTTGAAGGGTTTTTGCAAGAGACGACCCCGAATTTGTTGATCGTCCAAGGGGATACTACCACCGCCTTTGCTGGCGCTTTAGCTGCGTTTTATCAAAAAATTGCGATCGGTCACGTTGAAGCCGGTTTAAGGACCGATGAGCTATTCAATCCCTATCCCGAAGAAGCCAATCGCCGGTTAATTTCCCAACTGGCGCAACTGCATTTTGCCCCCACCACAAAAGCGGTAGAAAATTTAGAGCGATCGGGCGTCACCGGAGAGATTCACCTCACCGGAAACACTGTCATCGATGCCTTACTCTCCGTTGCCTCGCGCCATCCTGACTGTCCCATCCCCGGATTAGATTGGCAACAATATCGCGTGCTCCTCGCCACAGTTCACCGCCGCGAAAATTGGGGAGAACTCCTAACCGGAATTGCCCAAGGATTTCTCAAAACCTTGGATGAATTTCCCGATACTGCCTTGCTGTTACCCCTGCATAAAAATCCCACCGTGCGGGAACCATTACAAGCCATGTTAGGCAATCATCCCCGAGTGTTTTTAACCGAACCATTAGACTATGCGGAATTAGTCGGGGCGATGCAACGATGCTATTTGTTACTAACGGATTCCGGCGGATTGCAAGAAGAAGCACCGGCATTAGGGAAACCTGTTTTGGTGTTAAGAGAAACCACAGAACGTCCCGAGGCGATCGACGCCGGAACAGCCAAATTAGTCGGCACCGACTCCCTGGAGATTTTTACAGCCGCCAGTGCCTTGTTAAAAGACAAGGATTCCTATCAAAAAATGGCAACTGCCGTCAATCCCTTTGGCGATGGTCATGCGTCAGAAAAAATCGTAGAAATTGTGCGGAAGTATTTAGACTAGGCGCGCCCATTTTATCTAATAGACTCAGGAAGCGAATTTACCTAGGTATTTATCGAAGATGAGGCGAAAATTAAATTCATAACTCTTCTAACTCTGTCATGAATTCGTCAACGGTTAGCCGTCGAGCCTTGCCCGCTTTGTATTCCGCTGTGGCCTCCACAATATTGGCCGCAATTTCCTCTCGGCGTTTTTGCGCTAGACGTTTTTTAACCAGGTCAATTAACACTTCTTGGTCTGAGGTGGATAAAGTTTCTACTACCTCCAAAACTTCATCAAAACCTAATTGTTTTGCGAAGGGCTGGCTCATTGGAATGGCTCCTTATTCAAGGATTTACTCATGGTATTTTTTAGGCTAATCCCTAGTTTAAATCATTTTTATCCTGGTGTCTAGTTGGAGGCTGTAAATTAGGAAGGGTTTGGAGTAGTTGGCTGTTGGAGGGGTGAAGCGGGGAGGCGATCGCAATTCACTGATTCAGCATGGAGTCCAGGTACTCTCTACAAGGCAGGAATCTTCTTCCTGGAAAAGGCGATCGCCCAGTTCCTCTGGCAGATATTGCGGTGTCCCCATATCCCCAGCTCTGCTATCCTAGCCTTTATGTCATAATGGAGGAAACTGCGATTAACCCAACAAACGAGCAAGCCCAAGCCTGTCTGAGAGTTTGCCAAATGTTATCGAATGGATTTAGGGATATCCATTTATTTCGATATAACCCGCAAAAGGGATATGTGTACATTTTGGTCGGGAATAATTTAGAAGTGATTGTTACCAACAGTGGAGAATGGAGGTTTATTTATGAACCCGAAATTTGACCTAATGTCCCGCGAGGAATTAAAAGCCTACCTCTTAGCTCATCGAGATGATTTAGAAGCATTAGATGCTTTAGTGAATCGTCGCAGTTCTGATTCGGAGGCCACCTGGTATCCGGCACCTTTAACTGAAGAAACCATCCGCATTTCTGAGGAGGCAATTCAGCGGCGGATTGCATTAGAAGATCGCCCTTCTCAAAATTTTTCCAGTTAGTCGTTCTTGAGTTAGGATATTAATATTATTTCGGGCCCTACCGATGCCGGTGATGTTGACTGAGACCCGGAAGGGTCTGGCTCCATGAACGTAGAGGTCCCAGCCGCTTCGGTGCAGAGTAGCCCGCCCAGGGAGGCTAGGTATGGGAAAATGGGTATAGGCCCTCGGGACTCTAGCAAGTGATGAGGGGCGGATCAAGAAATTTTGCAAAATTCCTTGACAAAAACCCCAAGGCTGTGGTATCAATGAATGTTAAGCAGCTCAGAGAACAACGCAAGCACTACGCTTGGGTTCTCGTCTTATGAGCAGCACCCCTGTACATTGACTCATCATCAAGTTATTACCTTGGTCTGGTATCAAATTTAGCCAGCCTTTCAGGTAAGAGATACGAAGTGATGAATACCTGATTTAAAGGCATTCATTTCAACTCCTGTTCATCTCTTCACGCTGAGTGTCTGGCTAAGTTTGATACGAGAGCAATGTAATAACTTTATAATGATTCAACGTACAAGGGTCCTGTGATATTAAGACGACAACCGACCGAATAGAGCTAACAGTTCCAGAATGTATCTGTAGTTTTACTGTACAGATATATCTCATAAAGCTGCCTCAAGTAACAACTGAGGTAAAAAATGTCTAGTCAAGTGTCTCTTGGTAAAGTAGCGATTTTTTGTGATACTCAGAATGTACCCTTTCAGTCCGAACAGCAAGTTGGAGCTTTATTGCAATTTGCTACAGAATTTGGAAACCCGTCCTATGTAAAGGCATACGCTGGGTTCAGAGAACTGAAAAAATCGGCTATTATTCTGGACAAATTTGGTATTGAATGTCGTTGGGTTCAAGAGTCTCGATTTCATAAAAATGATGCAGACAAGAAAATCAACGCTGACTGCGAGCAATATATTCTCCCTGACCCCGATACATCTACAGTAGTTTTGGTTTCAGGAGACGGGGATTTTATTCCCTTGGTCCGAAAGCTAAAAGTGCGAGGCATCCAAGTAATGTTGATAAGTCGTTCCGAGAAAAATACCAGTGTGAGGCTACAAAAAATAGTCGATAAAGTTTACTTTTTAGATTACATTGAGCGAGAATTTGGAAGCTCATAATTTGAAATTTAATAGCTTCATTAATTCATAGCTAAAAGTTATGTAATCAATTTGTAAAAGGCGAAAATTAATTCGCCTTTTTCTTTTTTCACAGGCATAAAAATGCTATAATATTGGCCCGTAAAAATAATTTAGAGACTCAGACAAATGGACCATAAGTTATTGAAATTCACCAATGAAAAGCTCTTGCTACAGGCATTGACTCATCGTTCTTATGCTAATGAAAATTCGGGCGAATTGCATAATGAACGCCTAGAGTTTTTAGGGGATGCTATCCTGACCTTTATTAGTGGCGAATACCTGTACTGTCGGCATCCGGAAATGGCAGAAGATGAAATGACTCGACGGCGATCGGCTTTAGTGGATGAAAAGCAACTTGCCAAATTTGCCACTGAAGTGGGGTTAACCTTTCGGATGCGTCTGGGTCAAGGGATGATTCGGAATGGGGGTTATCAAAGTCCTAATTTATTGAGTAGTACCTTTGAAGCGGTGGTTGGAGCCTATTATTTAGACTGCGATCGCAAGATGGAGGTACTTCGTCCCATTATCGAGGAGTTATTTGTTTCGGTATCTCCCACAATTGTTGAACTTCGCTCTAACATTGATTCCAAAAATAGGCTGCAAGAGTATGTCCAAACAACTTTTGGCTCAATATTGCCCAAATACACCACAAAACGGATCGGAGGTCCCGATCATGCACCGGAATATCAATCTATAGTGTCGGTCAATGATGAACCCTATGGAAAAGGCAAAGCTTGTGGCAAGAAAGAGGCTGAAAAGCAAGCGGCTGAAAATGCCTTGTCTGAGCTTAAAAAGCAGGGTAAGATTTAATCATGCATTTTTTTTTGATTAGTTTATAGCCTTTCCTGGGCGGATGGTAGCGCTATTTTGCTGGGTTAAATCTGATGCCGCGTGACCCTTAGCAACAGAAGACGACAGGGCAAATTGCAGAATTTGTGCCGATGTTTGGGTTGAGTTTGCATGGGTTACAGTTAGGGCGATCGCAGTTTTGCAGGGGCGATCGCCCTAACTGCAACTTTCTCCGAGGCGTTCCTTCTGAGCGATCGCTTTTGGCAACCCTGGGGGATAAAATGGAGGAAAGTCAGGCCAAACCGTTGGCAGCATTGGGCGATCGCAGGGAAGAGAGGGCTAAACCTAGAGCGATTGCGATCGGTAGTTCGGGTTCCCAAACCCGAGGAAAATATCACGCAAACTTTCTGGGGTAGAACAATGAACATTAGTTACAATCCCGAAACAGATGTGTTGAATATCTATTTCCAAGAAAGTCCGGTAGAATGGCGAGAATTTCAAGGGGATGACATCATTGAATACTAATTCTCCCCTTAGTCAATTAGTATGAGTTATAATCAAAATCAACACAAATTTATGAAAAAATATTATGACTGAGACAGTAACCAAAACCGATTTACCACCCTTTTTCCCAGACCACACCCAATTACCCGAATCTGATGGTACGTTTGTGAAGAATTTTCAAGAACATCCCCAAAGTCTGCTGCTCACGGACTCCCTAACTTCCACCCTCCAACGCCTGCATCCCGATGGATATTATTGCATTGGTCAAGATTGCGGGATTTATTGGCGTGAAACCGAACCCCCGGAAAAGGGTGCCGAGGCTCCCGATTGGTTTTACGTGGGCAATGTTCCCCCAAAATTACAGGGACAGTATCGGCGTTCTTATGTGATTTGGCGAGAACATATTGCGCCGAGAATCGTGTTAGAATTTGCGTCCGGAGATGGCAGTGAGGAACGCGATCGCACCCCATTATATCGGAGTGACGAGGGAGCGGTGACAAAACCCGGTAAGTTTTGGGTGTACGAGCAGATTATTCGGGCACCTTATTATGGGATTTTTTCGATCCGAGATAGCAGTTTGGAGGTGTATCACCACGTTGATGGATTCTATCAGCAGATGACACCAAACGAGCGCGGCCATTATCCTATTCCGCCGATGCAAGTAGAGTTAGGAGTTTGGGAAGGAAGCTATCAAAATCAAACCCCAAAATGGTTGCGCTGGTGGGATTTAGAGGGGAATTTGTTGCTTATCGGTCAGGAAGAAGCGCAGAAAGAACGACAAGAAAAGGAATTGGAACGGCGAAAGCGGCAAGAGTTGCAAGAGAAACTGCGATCGCTCTCTACGGAACAACTGGCGGCGTTGGGGATTGATTTGGATGCGATCGGTTAGATCGCCCTCTATTACTTCATAGTGTGTAATGGCAGTTGCTAAATTTTTCTCTAGTTTAGCAGTCCTGACGCGATACAATTTCCCTAACTCGGGATATAGCCTCCTCTGGACTCTGCACAATTATCACTTGTTCCGGCTCTAAATAGCTGAAAAATTGATGACTTTCTCGGCTATCATTTAATAAGATAACTGGTTTACCCGCCTTCAATGCTAGGGCAATTTCTGAAGCCGTTCCGGTTCCTATTCCGCAGGCAATGACGACATCGCTCGTTAGGACATTAATATTATTTCGGGCGCTACCGATGCCGGTTAGAATAGCAATATCAATGGCATCAGATATGCCGGTTTTATCTTCTCCCGGGAGGATGCCAAGGGTTAATCCCTTGGCGGATTTTGCTCCTTGACTGGCGGCATCCATGACTCCGGCTTTTCTACCGCCAGTTAATAGAATCCACCCCTGTTCGGCAATGAGTTTTCCGAGTTGATAGGCATGGTTTAGGTCGGCTTCTGTCGCATGAGAACCGGGACCCATGATGCCGATGATGGGTTTTCTCATGGAATTTAGAGTTGGTTATCTAATCCCACTGATGTTAATTAGTGCTATGAATTAAATCATCTTTGGGGCTGACTAATTTTAGCAGCTTTTGTTTGATTTGAAGGTCAAAGACTTCCCATTTCATGCGGGCAAAATCTTTGCTATCGTTGCTGCCGGACAGGAATCCCATTGGTATTTCAAATCCGCCTGCTTGCGATCGCCCTCCGCCAAAGAAGCGCCCTTGAGCATCTTTCCCAAAGGCTTCTTTGATAAATTCATCTGGATCTAACGTTAATTTATTGGTTCTTAAAGACCCGGTAACTAATTCAATATCGTCGTCTTCATCATGAACGATGCCATAGACAACGGCGGTATGAACGTTTTCTTCGGTGACGAGAAAATCTGCCGCTTGGGGGATAGCATCCCGGTCATCGTAACGCAGGTATCCGACACCCGCAATACAGAAATTATTTTGAACGATTCTATTTTTCAGCGATCGCTCGATGACATCCATCACCCGTTTTGACCGAGAGGCTTGTAAGACTGAACTAATCAATTGACTATCATAAAATCGGCTTAAATAAGCCGCTGCCATGAAATCATCTTCCCGGGCTTGGCGCAGTTGATTCGTGTCCGATCGCAACCCATGCATCAACGCCGTGGCACATTTGACATGATCGCTGACGTTAATATCTAGGCGGAGCAATTCGGCCATCAAATATTGAGTAAAAATGGTGGCCGTGGCTCGAATATGAGGGCGAATATCCAGAAATTTGGCGCTTAATTCATCCTGAATCGTATGATGGTCGATCGCCACAATCAAGGGAATATTTGCGGTTTTTAACAGGGAAAAGAGCTGAGAAGTCGTTCCCTGATTGTCAATCAACACGCAGCCGTTGTAGATAGACCAATCCTTGGTTTTAGCGATTTCTAAAGGCAGGCGCTGCACAGGCAATCCCGTGAGTTTCACCAAGGCAATATTTTCCTGGTGACTAAGCGCTCCGGCATAGACAATATCGCATTCTATATCATACTGGGCAGCAATTAATTTGTAAGCCCAAGCACAAGACATAGCGTCGGGGTCCGGGAAGTCTTGGAGAACCACTAAGTGCCGATCGCCGCCATGCTGCTGCAAAACCTGCCGCAGTGCTTCGGCTTTCGTGGCGCTTAGAGGATCTAGCCATTGCTTACTATCGCCAGAAAGGATCGGTAATGTTCCATCCCGAACGGCTATTGGACCGAGGTCGGTGTTCGATTCCTCCACTAATTTTCCCCTCAATTCGGTGCATCCACTGTACGGCCAATCGCAGACGACTAACCGTTTTGAGGTTATTGCCTGCGTTTATAGAATAACTCTACGATAGCGCTTCGAGTGCCGTAAGCGATCGCCCAGGTCAGGAACTCTTGGCAAAAACCCCTCATAGTTGAACCAACTACAAGGGGTTTTAAGCACCAATTACATATTTTTGCCACTCTTGATGTAGCCCGCTTTTGAGATGCTTACTCACCTCAAAATAAAGGCTGCTGTAGGGTCGGCGAGGTATTCTGGCTAGGGGCATTTTACTTTCCTCCGGAGTTCGGTTTCCTTTTTTGACATTGCAGCGGACGCAGGCAGAGACGAGATTTTCCCAACTCTCGGGACCCCCTCGCGATCGCGGAATGACATGATCTAAAGTCAATTCATCTCCGGAATAACCACAGTATTGACAAGTATGGCTGTCACGATGTAGGATGTTTCTCCGGGTCAAAGGAATTTCATGATACGGGATGCGGACATAATGCCGAAGCCGAATCACCGTAGGCAGGGGAACATCGGAATAGATAAACTTCCCGTTGTGTTCGACCTGCTCGGCTTTCCCTTTCAGCAATAGCACGATGGCCCTCCTCCAGCTCGTAATGTTGAGCGGTTCGTAGGAGGCGTTAAGGACTAGAACCTTGCCCATTGCGTCTCTATATAAAAAGAAGATTTTTACAGATGTTAGCACAGCTTGACCAGACTGTGTAAAATTCCTCAATGTTTTTTTGGGAAACTTAAGGGCCTTGAGAACTGGAGGCGGTATCAGCTGATCCCGTTGAGGATGAAGCGGTGACCTTGATCTCCTGTGTGGGTTCCTCCTTCAACCCGAGGAGGAGATAGGTTTTCATCATTCCCTTGCCCTTGACGTTAATCGCCCCGCGAGACTCGAATTGGAAGCGATCGCGTAGGAGGAAATAGGTGACCTCAGAGACTTGAATTTGGCCGGGAATGCCATGAGATTCCATACGGGAAGCGGTATTGACCGTATCCCCCCACAAATCATAAATAAATTTTTTAATGCCAATCACCCCAGCAACCACGGGACCATTGTTGATGCCGATGCGAATCGTTAAGGGTATGCCGGTTTCTGCGGCGAGTTGGCGAACCTCTTGCTGCATATCCAGGGCCATTTGGGCGATCGCCTTGGCGCAATCAGGGTGCGGTTGTGGAAGTCCTCCCACCACCATATAAGCATCGCCAATGGTCTTGATTTTTTCCACCGCATACAGTTCCGCAAGTTGGTCAAAAATGGAAAATATTTTATTGAGTAATTCCACCACTTCTACCGCCGGAACTTCCGTGGAAAGCTGAGTAAATCCCACCAAGTCAGCAAACAAAACCGTAGCATTGGGAAAACTTTCAGCAATCGGATACGCTCCCTGTTTTAATTGTTGCGCAATGGTAGGAGGGAGAATATTTAATAGAAGTTCTTCCGATTTGTCTCGGGCAATTTCTACCTCGGTTACTAAATTTTCTAGTTCTTTTTTGTTTTCTTGAAGTTCTTGGAAATATTGATTGATTTGGTGATTCATCCGGTTAAAATCAATCAGCACATCCCCTAATTCATCTTGACGATTTTTGGCGAGGGCCAGACAATCCAAATCTCCCCTAACTGCTCCGGGTGATTCTCCCACCGCAATCAACGCCTTCCGCAGTTTCAAAATAGGAGCAATAACCGCCGGTGCGAGGGCTGCTAAAGTCGCCAGGGTGACAAAAATACAAATCAGAATGACTAGGCCGAAAATTCGGATAATAAAGGCTTTAATTTCGGTCTTGATTTGAGAAGAATCAAGGCGAACAATGACCAGATAGGGATTTCCTTGGGCTTGGGTCCACATCGCCATTTCATAACGGTTGCCATCGGCTGTACGGAGGCGCACAGCAGGAGTATTCATGACATTATTAAAGTTCAACTCCGGGGATTCACCAAAGGAGGCGATCGCCTCACCTTCCTGGGTATAAACGTGACCGCCAGCCACTCGAGATTCTAACATTAACTGCTGTGCGACTTGGTGAATTTTGGGAGCGGTAATTTGGGTTCCACACAACCGCAGTAAGGGAGAAATAGTGGCGACTCCAACATCTTCTAAATGTTGAATGAGTTCCTGTTCACGGCGATAAGCGGAAGGGAGTAAAATCAGGGCTTCCACCACAACAATGCTAATAAATACCCATAAAGCAATGCGACGCGATAAACGAGCGTTGAGCAAATTGAACATAGAGGTGAATCCATTAAGCATCGATTTATCCGTTGTGTTTAAAACAATTTAGGAGAATTCAGATAGCACCCGATATAACAGCAGCAAGCAGGCGATCGCACCCTTTCCCAAAAGATAAAGCATGGAGGATGGGAGTTTTGAGGAGGGCAACCCCTGTGCTGTTCCCATTCTCCCCCAACAACTGACCCTGATGCCAAGATGCTGGTCCCAATCCCAGATATTCAATCGACTCGGAAGGTTTCCCTATAAACTTAGAGTAACAAAACCTGGAGAGGAATGAGTCACTCTATTTTTTGTGAGTTCTACCGACTGTTTGTCGTAACGACTTCACTCCTTTAGGATTGAATGGACTCAGATACTAACTCCGGAGTCGAGAGGCGTACCGTTAGGGGAAGGTGGATGGTGAAAGTTGAACCCTTGCCGAGTTCACTATCAACGGTAATATCACCCCCCATCATTTGACAGAATTGTTTGGCGATCGCCAATCCCAACCCAGTTCCCCCATATTTGCGCGTGGTGGAAGTATCCGCCTGGGTGAAGGGTTGAAAGAGCTTATCAAGCTGTTCGGGAGTCATCCCAATCCCCGTATCTCTCACCTCAAAGATAATCATTTCTCCTTCTTTCTGACAAACCCGCAGAAAAATTGTACCCTGATTAGTAAACTTACAGGCATTCCCTAACAGATTGAATAAAATTTGACGCACTTTTGTTACATCGGCATACATTTCTCCAATCTCAGGTTCACAGTCTACTTGTAACTGATTCCCATTTTTTTGTAGCAAGGGTTGCACCGTAAAGACAATCTCCTGAAGGGTATCCGGGACTTGAAAAAACTCTAAATATAACTCCATTTTTCCCGCCTCAATTTTAGACAGGTCCAGGATATCGTTAATCAGTCCTAACAAGTGCCTACCAGCAGATTCAATCTTTCCTAGATCAGCATTTAACTCCTCCGGTTCTAGTTCTTCTGCTTCTTCCTGCAAAATCTCACTATACCCAATAATCGCATTCAAAGGCGTTCGCAATTCATGACTCATATTGGCTAAAAATTGGCTTTTAGACTTATTCGCCAATTCTGCTGTCACTTTGGCTTGGTAGAGTTCTCGTTCAACTTGCTTGCGTTCGGTAATATCACGAACCACAGCAGAAATGGCAGTTCGTTGCCCATAATAAATCTTATTAGCACTCACTTCTACCTCCACAAGCGAGCCATCTTTACGACGGTAACGGCGTTCTCCGAGATGGTAAGATTGGGCCGATAAAGTGCGTTGAATATTATAAGCAATACTTTCGGATTCATGATCAATAAAATCTCCCAAAGTCAGGGAGAGAATTTCTTCACTGTCATAACCCAACAGCTTTTGAAAGGCGGTATTAGACTCGATAATCCGTTGGGTTGTGGGTTCAATCAGAAAGATACTTTCTGAGGTTTGTTCAATGACAGCCCGATATCGCTGTTCGCTTTCATGGCGCACTTGCTGCGAATGATCTAACGCATCCAACATTTCATTAATGCGGGTAGCCAGTTGGGAGAGTTCATCCACCCCTTGCACTGGGAGACGAACGGCCAAATCGCGATCGCTACCAATGTGATTAACATCCTGACTCAACTGGGAAAGTCGAGACAGCACCACTTTTTCCAACAGCAGCAAAGTGAGAACTAAAAACGCCACCCCAACGACGAGTACCACCCAGAGGATAAAGTTAGCCGTTCGTTGACCTTGTTGGTAAATCTCACGCGGGAGTTCCACTCGCAACAACAAAGCGGGCTTTTTATAAACATCCTTCACTAAAGTATAACCGGCAATGGTTTGGGAATCCCATGCTTTAACAAAAATTCCAGTTTCGTCCGGTAGCAGTAACGCAGGTTCGAGGGGCGGATCTTCCTTAATCCCCTGGCGAATCGCGGCGAAATCTGGGGGAAGTTCAGCGGAATCCCACTCCTGGACGGTAATCGATAATTGGGTGAGTTCCCCAAGACGCTTGATTTCCTCAACACTGAGATAGCGCCCCATAATCAAGGTCCCGCGAATGGGTCCTTCCGCTTCTCCCGTGAGAATGGGGCGGGAGACCACTACCATAGGGCCTTCCGGAAGCTGGAGGATGCCTTCAATCAGACTGGTGGTTTCGGGATGATTGACAAGGAGACTATCGGGAGTTAGGTAGTGACGTAAGGAGGCGATCGCCTCGGTATTTTTCTCCACCGGGACTCGTTCTCCTGTTTCCGGGTTGAATTTTTGCCCAAAAACAATTCGCCCACTGCGATGGATGTACAGCATCATATCCAACCGCAAACGGGCGATCGTCGCATCATTGAGATTGGTTTGGATATAGTCCGGGTTCTCATCTTCAATGAAGGCATAGGTGTCATCCCAGGCAGCCCAATCGTTCGCCGTGAAGCTCAATTTGGCGATTTCATCGGATAACACATCCACCGCCCGTTTAACATTGCGGGCGGTATCTTGCTGCTCAAATTTCGCAAATCCAGCCAGCAACAGGGTAGAGGAAGAGAGATAGATGACCCCCAATAAACCCATTAAAGTGGCCCCAATAATCGGCAGGATTTGTCCCCTCAGTCCGAAGGAAGGGAAGGGGAGTTTCAGGGATTTAGGCGGTTGAGACATGGGTTGGGACACCTTCTCTTCTGGAATTGATAGGTCAGGCTGGGAAGTGGTCAGTTGAGGACTGGGAAAAATGAAGGGCCCAGAACGTTCTGGAAGGCTTCATTTTTTGTTCTCTGGATTTTGCCAAAAATCACCCGATGTCAGATTGCCCGATCGAGATTTAGCCCTGTTTTTATTCTAAATACTCCCTGGCAAATCTAAATTCGGTTGAACTTTAGGGAAATCTCCGGAGTCAGGGTTCGATTTATAGTTCAATTGTGGTGTGAGTGACTTGAGGAGTGCGTAGAAATGCTGAGTTGGGAGGAAAGTCAGAGTATTTCATCAATGCGATGCGATCGCGCCTGGGTAGAGGTGGATATTGGGGCGATCGCCCAGAATGTCCGCGAAATTCAGCGTCTGTTATCCCCAAAAACTGACCTCATGGCAGTGATTAAAGCCGATGCTTACGGACATGGGGCCGTTACCGTCGCCCAAACGGTATTACAGGCAGGGGCGAAATGGTTGGGAGTCGCCACCATTCCCGAAGGCATCGAACTCCGGGAAGCGGGAATTACGGCCCCCGTGCAAGTTTTAGGGGCAACCTACACCCCGGACCAAATCCGGGCAATGGTTCGCTGGCGGTTGGAACCCACCCTTTGCACCCCAAAACAAGCGTTCGTGTTTTCAGAAACCCTGAGTGATCATGCGTATTCCGTGCCGGTTCATGTGAAAATTGATACCGGAATGTCACGATTGGGCGCACCGTGGCAAGAGGCGGCAGAGTTCGTAAAATTAGTCGATCGCCTGCCTCATTTGGAATTGTCTAGCATTTATTCCCATTTAGCTACAGCGGATAGTGAAGACCCCACGGTAATGCAACTGCAACATCAGCGCTTCCAGACGTCAATTCGGCAAGTTCAGGAAACGGGCATCGCTTTACCCCGCCTGCACTTTGCTAATTCTGCCGCAACTTTAAGCGATCGCCAGTTGCATTACGATATGGTGCGAGTGGGATTAGGCATATACGGATTATATCCTGCCCCACATCTGCGATCGCGCCTGAAATTACAACCGGCACTCCAAGTCAAAGCCCGAGTCACTCACATTAAGGCGATCGCAGCCGGAACCGGCGTCAGTTACGGTCATCGTTATATTGCCGATCGGGACATGAGAATCGCGGCGATCGGCATTGGCTATGCCGACGGCGTACCCCGCAACCTCTCCAACCAAATGCAAGTCCTGATCCGGGGAAAGCAAGTGAGACAAATTGGCTCCATTACAATGGACCAAATGATGTTAGATGTGAGTAACATTCCCGACTTGGAACTCGGAGAAGTCGTCACCTTGCTCGGACAAGATGGCAACACCTCAATCACCGCAGACGATTGGGCCGACAAATTAGGAACCATTTCCTGGGAAATCCTGTGCGGATTCAAACATCGCCTACCCCGCATCGCCGTCGGTCAATCCTTGGAATGTTGGGAACAAGCTACCACCTAAGCGCAATTCACCAATTATCAACGGTAGAGGCAATCTGTAAATGGCCTCTACCGTTGATGATTTTTTGAGTATAATTAGAACAGCGACTGCTTTTTCTGCCTTGTCGATACAATGGGGTAAAATCAGAGCATAATTGAGGAGGCAAATCCATGAGATTTATTAATCCCAAGACCGACATTGCTTTTAAGAAAATCTTTGGGTCTGAACAGAGTAAAGAGATTTTAATCAGTTTTTTAAATGCGATGCTCTATGAAGGCCAGCCCATTATAGAAGATTTAGAAATCCTCAACCCCTATTTTGCTCCCCGCATCCGAGGAGTCAAAGAAACTTACCTAGATATCAAAGCCAAAATCACCGGCAACAAAACAGCGATCGTTGAAATGCAAGTGTTGAATGTAGCGGGTTTTGAAAAGCGTATCCTCTATAACGCCGCTAAATCCTATTCCATTCAACTAGATGTTGGAGAAGATTACCAATTATTAAATCCAGTGATTGCGTTGACCATTGTTGATTTTGAAATGTTTTCAGAATTTGACTCGGTGATTTCCCACTTCGTTTTGAAAGAGAAAGATTATCTGGTGGATTATTTGAGTTATGATTTAGAATTAGTCTTTGTAGAGTTACCCAAATTCACCAAAGAACTGGAAGAGTTAGAGACCCTCACAGATAAGTGGCTCTACTTTATGAAAAAGGGTCGTAGTTTAGACACCGTACCCGAAACCATGAGCGCCGTCCCCGAAATTGAGCAAGCCTTTGCGATCGCTAGTCAAGCGAATCTGAGCCGAGAAGAATTAGAGGACTTAGAACATCGAGAAATGTTTATCCACGACCAGCGAAATGCGATTCAAAAAGCCGTGTCACAAGCCGTGTCACAAGCCAGGAATGAGGAGCAGCGAGAAATTGCGAAACGGTTGCTGAATTTATTAGATGAAGAGGCGATCGCCCAAACCACTGGCTTAAGCCTTGAGGAAGTCCAAAAATTAAAGCAGCAGCCTTCTAATTCGCCATCCTTGGGAGAGGACGAGGTATAGAATGAGCAGAGAGGACTTTCGGCGATACTGAAACCTGACAGGTGTTTACTGGAGGAGGCAATGAACGCAAAACTGCTTTCGATAGAACCGAAGCCAAAGCCTGGAAAATTTAAACTGGTGGTGTCAATTGGAGACAATTGCCATGAGTTTGCCATGACAGGGGAAACGGACAAAATAGCCGATCGCCAAATTAATGTGATTAACGGCGACAAAATTTTCTGGGATTTATTTCAATTTAATCAACATTTGGCGCAAGTCTTGTACAAACTGACGGCACAGGCGTACAATGGGGAAAAGATAGAATTACCCCAGGAAATCGGAGAATTTTATCCCGATAAACCTGCGCTACTGGAGAGGCACAGATAAGGGAGGCGCATTAGATTGTAGAGATGCGATCGCCTCCAAGGGGTAAGCTAAAATAGTATTGCACCTTTGCCGATGCACTCAAGAGTTCAAACCGATGAAATCTCATTATACGATAGTCATTCAGTGGTCTGACGAAGATGAGTGTTTTGTGGTCAGTTTGCCGGAGTGGGGCGAGTTGTGCCACACGCATGGATCTAGCGATGAAGAGGCGTTAAATAATGCGGAAGAAGTGTTGGAACTGTTGATAGAATCCGCGATCGCCAACGGAGAAACCTTACCGGAACCGAAACTGTTTAGGCGATCGCTTCCCATCGCCTTGAGTCAATAACAGGCGATCGCGTCTGGGAATGAGGGGAGGCGATCGCTTGGTTTGAAATGACAGAGGGCGATCGGTCTTTCCTCCAATCGCCCCTTCTCCTCTAAATTAGCACCTCCACATCCTCACTTCTGCATCAAGCGTTTTGACTGCGAACCTGCTTGAGTTTTTCCACGAAGTCGGGAAACTCCATTTTGACCCATTCTGGAACTCGGTCCGCATCAATTGGATCCTCTCTTAATTGACGTTCTAAACACTCAATTATTCCATCTTCTATTTCGTTAATTAAGTCAAAAACCAAGACATTAAAAGGTAAAGCATTGTTTGTGTTGAAATCTAGATTTAAAAAATTAAATTTGTCTATTTCTTGACCCAATCCTAAAACTATAAATTTCGCTTGTTTATGAGAGTTGATGTTTTGGCAAGCTTGGCTAATGCACTCAATGAATTCTCTCTCATCGTCAAACAGGCCATCGGTGTAGATGATGAAGAATGCTCCCCGACCCGCAGGCTTACCCTTTTGAACCCAAGTGTCAATACACTTTTCAAGGGTGGGTGCAATAAAAGTTTTCATTTTTGGTGGATTTTCCAAAAATAAGCTTTTCACGCGCTCAACATTCCTTACTGAATATGGCCCCACTATATTTCTTTTGCTGCTAAAAAAGTACGCTGTTACTTCATCGCAAATAGCTTGATTTCGATTCTCTGGACTTTGCTCTGAAAGGATTGCGCCTACATGACTCATGATCACTTCTTTCAAATACTCGTAACGAGTTTGGTCTTCGGTATCCGCATCTCTGAGCCTCATAGATGCACTTTGGTCGATTAAAATGAACACATCGCGATCGTAGATAGTGGAAAATGGCTCAGGCATATTATCCTCCAGTAAAGTTTCTGTTTTGGTAATCCAATTGCGATCAAAGACTTGGGTGTAAATTTGGTTGGCAACTTGTAATCGATTTTCTTCTTTTGTCACGAGACCCGAAATTAACAAATCCCAGTGCCTTGGGTCATTCTGCCAAAAGTCTATGGGGCTTTGGGCGAGAATTTCCCGGTAAAGTCCGAGGGTCTTTAGCTTTTCGGGCTTGCGGCTGTTCTCCACTTTAGTGAACCAGTTTTCAATCTCCTGTAAATGGGATTGTCTATCCTGTCGCCTCCAGTCGGTGATAATTTTCTCAGTTACTACACGGTCAACCTGCGCCTCAATTTGAGCGCTATCTTCGATTCTGTTCCCTGTAGCGACCAAATGGCAAATAACTTGAGTCAAGAAAGGTTGACCTCCCGTCCAATGCAGAATCCGCGTTAGGGTAGCGGCTGGAGCGGTGGTGACTTTTTCCAGACCGAGAAGCAGGGGTCTACATTGCTCTGTGGTTAGTCTTCCCAGTTCGATGCGATCGCCTAAGTTGAGAGTATAACTGGTGCTGGTCAGCAAGTCCGATGGTTTGGCGACTCCCAGCAACACAAACGCTAATTTCTTAAGTTCTGGTTTGTCCGTCTGGTCTGACAGGTTTCGGATTACGCCAAAAAATACATTCTGGAGCTTTAAATCTACTAAATCCTGGATCTCATCGATAAAAATCACTAACTTTTCTGCTGCCATTTTGCTGAGAATTTCCTCAAGCAAAAAGTTTTTAAATTGCAACCCCGGCGCTAGATCAGTCTTTCGATTCCACAATTTCTTGAGGCACTCGGGTAAGTTGAGTTCCGGTAGGGGAAGTTGTTTGCAAATTTCATCCAGAAGGCTAAACCACAACACCCGCTCAGACTCAACGCCTGCGAATTCATGGATATTGATCCGCGCACAGATTAAATTTTCTTCCATAAGGCGTTTGGCGGTCCTCACCATCAAGCTAGACTTGCCAGTTTGACGAGGAGCCAGCACAAAACAAACCCGGCTATTTCCCTCAGTGGAACGGGCAAATTGATAGAGTTGCTGGTCTGCTTCGCGCTCCACATAAGTGAGTGCGTCCAGGGGCAAGGTGCCGCCCTCGGTTTGATAGAAACTCTTAGAGTTAACAATAGACATAGCCTCCTCTTTAGGAATTCTCCTAAGATTGCAAAGTATTCGTAAAATATTTTTGATATAACTTAAATCGAACTTGAACTCCGGCATTGTCAATTTTAATTAATCCTGCCTTTTCAAGCTGAAATTTAGCGATCTCATCATTACAGGTGCCTCCTCGCAAAAGTTGGTCAAAGCAGAGCTTCAAATCTGTATTTTCGTAAACGATCGAGAATTTTTTCAGGAGGTGGTCTCCAAATGGTCCAGTTGGTAAAGTCGCTTGAGACTCCAGTTCCGACCAACTCATCTGTTCTTGACTGATTTTGTAGAGCGCCTGATTAACTAAGGTGGGATGACCACCAATCAGTTCCATCAGCGGCTGCACTTGCTCTAGGCTCCACTCCAAGCGGTATCTCCTCGACAGTTTGAGGATTTCTTCGGCATTAAATTCAGGTAACTCCACCTCCAATCCCACATTTTGCAGGATAGAGCCTTTGATATCCAATTCGGGATAGGGTTCAGTGGAGTAGGCGATCGCCATACTCGGCCAGACAATCGGCGACTGACTTACCACCTTCATCCGTTTTTCGTTCCATGATCGCAGCAGCTTTAAAAATGGATTCTGCGGTTTATCTGGGCCTAAAATTTCATCAATCCCATCAATCAGCAGCGTTTTTGGCTGCTGGATGGGAGTAAAAATAAAATCTTCGAGATAATTGGTGCAGTTCAATCCACTTGATCGTTCCTTCTGCCAATTCTTTTCTAAAGGCGCTGGGTTCAGTTTGTCCACTGACTCCCTAAAGGTATCAGCGATCGCCTGAGTAAACCGCTTGAGCAGCAGGTTAAGATCCTCAAAGATTTCTGGATCCATTGCTAAATCCGCTAGATCCACAAAACCCACCACCTGATTTTCCTCTCGCTCCAAAAAATAGCGCAGTCTCACGAGCAGGGAAGATTTGCCCATGCCACTGGATCCCTTAATCCGAATGAACGGCAAAGAACCGCGATCTCTGCGATCTGCCGTCAGAACTTCACGACATATCTCATCTGCATCCCTAGGTAGGTACAGTGGCGAATCCAACGGCACAATTCCGGTCAGGGGTTGGATTTTCACTGAATCGGGGGTGATGTTCTCCACCCACTCCGGTTTGTACTTCTTAAATAAGTCGATCAGATCGTCGCGTTTGCGGGAGCGATCGCCGGGGAGGTCATTGCTACTCAGACCGAAGTCCTTATACAGTGTGGAGATTTGCTTCCGCACGGTTCCATGATGGGTTCCCATCTCATCCGCAATCTCCTCAGCCGTCAGTCCACGCAGCAGCATCCACAACACCGCTTCGCGCTTCGGTGCACGTTTCAACTTTTCGAGTGTCTGAATGAACTGCTGGTAATTCATACCTTCTAGGATACCGCAAAACTTGTCACTGCGTATTATCAATGTGGGTTTGCGTACTCTAAGTTTGGGTGACTACCCATAGCCATGTGTCACCTGGGCACTGCATCCTAGAGACATAACCTGGCTCAAAGATGCCGCGTCTTCTGAGAAACCAAACTTAGACCCCACTTTCCTAGCCATAAAAAAGGGCAGCAGCGTTGCCGCGCGGCTAACCCTAAAACTAAACGTGAATCAATTAGGATGGGACTGCTACTTATTTCCGGGGTAGCCGGGGATGGCTGGATGTCCGCTGACCTCCCGAAGGGGGAGCGGGCGGAATCAGAGATAGGGTCGCGATGATCAAAATGGTGGCCTCGTCTGTGATGGCGTCAGGCCCCTCAGACACAACGCGGTAGCAAGTCAAAATGATAGCCAGAAACTGATAGAGTTTCGCCATGACTTTTATCTCCTTAATAATAAAGAGGATATGCTCATGGCGTGGGTAGTTTAAGCAACCCGCTATGAGTAGAACACCTGGGGGATTTCTCCCAGGTGCTCTTGCTGTTTATTGTAATTTGATTATCAGGTTCACGTCAAGATACCTAATCCAAGGCAAAAACCAGAAAGTAGAGTTTAAGCGGCACAATTAATGGAACTAACCACCCTGGAAATTTCCCCAAAAGTCTTGACCCCCCGGGAAATTAGGGACCGTGCCAAAACAGAACTTCATAAAATTAATGCAACGAATGCAACTATCTGCTGGTACGCCCCAACAGAGGATTCTGAGCAGATTGTCAAGTTTACCGACTTACCCGAGGACCAGCAACAGGCGATCCGCAGGGGTCTCGAAGGGTTTGAGCCAAGAAACTTCATTAGCCTTGATAATTACGAAAGACCATTCCAGAGCAATTCTTAACGCTCAATTAAAGTCAACAAACAGCCCCATTCATCCTATAACGCCCGGTTGAAACCGGGCGGCTCAATCTTACATCTTCAACTCGGGCAGGGTTTCCTTGAAGGGTAATCCCTCATTAATGGCATCGATTTGTTGTTCTTCCATCAGGTTTACTTCTTTCAAATAAGGGCGAAGGATTTGCCCAAAACGCTGATTGTAAAAGCGATGTAAACTGTGATTGGGAGTTGCCGGGAAGCCTCGGCGTTTTTTGTGTTGTCCTCCGGCACCGGGGTCGAAGGATTGAATACCATGTTCGATTCCCCATTCGATGGGTTTGTAATAGCAAGCCTCGAAATGGAGGGAGTCGATATCGTAATTGCACCCCCAATATCGGCCATAGAGTTGTTCGCCTTTGGTGAGGCAAAAGGACATGGCGACGGGATGGCGAATATCATTGCCTTCGGGATAGGCGGCAATCAGTAAGACCCGATCGCGAAAATTGTGATAGAGTTGTTCAAAAAACTGTTTGGTTAAATATTTACTCCCCCACCAGCCAAAGCGATCGCAATGGTCGCTATAAAATTGATACATTTTCAGTAACAAAGTATGGGGGATATCATCCCCATGTAATGCCTTGACTTCAATCCCGGCTGTAGCGACGGCTTTGCGTTCCCGTTTGATGTTGCGGCGCTGATTAGCATTGAAGACGTTTAGGTAATCATCAAAGGTATTAAATCCGGTATTTTGCCAAATATAACTGTGGTGTAACCAGGGTGTATAACCGAGGCGTTCCATCAGCGATCGCCAGTCTGGATCCACATACAGGAAATTACAGCAGGAAATATTGTGGCGATCGCAAAATTCATCGATCGCATGAACCATAATTCCTGTAATTTCTTCCTCATCTTCTCCCGGTGCAATCAAAAACCGATATCCCGTTACCGGCGTGACTGGACTCATCCCCAACAGTTTGGGATAATATTCCACACCCAGGCGATAGGCTAAATCCGCCCATTGGTGATCAAAGACAAACTCTCCCCGAGAATGTCCTTTCAGATACATCGGTGCAACACCGATGAGTTCTCCTTGTCGCCACACAGTTAAATGATTCGGCAACCATCCCGTTTTTGCCGTTGCACTGCCGGAAGCTTCCATATTGTGCAACCAGTTCCATTCAAAAAATGGGGTTTGCAAGGGGATGGCGAGAGCATCCCACGCGGATTGGGGGACTTCGGCGATGTTGTCGATCCAGGCAACAGAGATTTGAGGCTTAAGCTGTTCCACCATTACCAACCGTTGAGGGTAGAGCGTTCACTTTCCTAGGGTAATCGATTCTTGGGATGCTGTGGGAGGGACTTTGGATGGGTGGATGGGAATTTGGGGAAACCCCTGAAGGCGTTACTACGAACTGGGGGAGGTAGAATTTTCTAGTCTGCGGAGGCGGTAGTGTAAGAATACCTCGGCGTCAATGGTTTTGACCTCTAAGAGTTCTAGGCGGGGTGCGGTTTGCGTGGAAAATCCGTTTCCGTCTAGGGGGGTGGGGGCGTTGGTGCCACCGATGAGGAGGGGGCAGATGGTGAGCCAGAGTTCATCGATGAGGTCCTCTGCGAGTAAGGAGGCGACTAGGTTTCCTCCGCCGAGCACGGCTAATTTTTTAATGCCTAGGGTGGCGATTTGCTGGAACGCATTTTGCCAGTCTACGCCACCAGCGGGGGTTTCGCTGACCAGAATTTTATCAAAGCCGGAATCGTTGTACCAGGGTTCGGCACCGGCGCGAGTGGTGACTAACCAGCGCGGAACGGGTTGTTGGAATAGGGGGATATGGCGCGGCAGGTTGCCGGTGGCAGAGGCGACGATTTGCACGGGTTGCGGGGGTTTTCCGGCTTCTTCTCGTTGGTTAATTCGGTCCGGATTCACCACTCTCATAGCGGTGTCTTTGACTCGGAAGGTTCCGGCACCTGTGATTACGGCATCGGCAGCGGCGACTTGTTGTTCTAAATGGTTTTTATCGGCAGGGGAACCGAACAGGAGGGGCGATCGCAGGGAGTCGGAAATTTTGCCATCGGCACTCATGGCAAGAACTACGGTGGTTATAGGGCGATCGCTCATGTTTCTCGGAATCAATAATAAGGGGTCAATCTAGTTTAACTGCCCCGGATACGCTTACAATAATCCCTGTGCCATAAACTTTAAAAAGATTTGTTGATGAGGCTCTCCCAGAGGGCGGACTTCACCAGCTTTTTCCGAATAGCGACTACCCCGACGAATATCCTCCGGGGTCCAAAATCCCATATCCCATCCTTCATGAAGAACCAACTCCCCAATATCCACAGTCAGGGGAACATTAAACACATGACGCACGACTTCTGGAGTTTCAAAACACCCGAATTCAGATACCTGTTTCGCTTCATAAGTAATTTCTTCCTGTAATTCGCGCTGCAAGGTTTCGATCGGGAGTTCTCCGGGTTCAAGATGTCCTCCAAATAAACCCCAATATCCTGGATAAACGATACCGGGTATATTATCTCGCAGTTGCAAGAGAAACTGACCCTCTTGATGCAGGATTGCGAGAGCTACCTGAACTGGGTGATGACTCATGGGTTTTTTCTCCGGGTAAACTTTCAGGGGTTATTTTTCCCTAATATAAAAAAGAAATGATTCTATTGTGTCCTTTTGTGGAAGAATTTTCAGTATTTTACACCGTAGGGTTGTAGGATTTTAAATTTTTTAACCCGGAAGGGCAAGAGACGATCGCACGCAAGCTGATTGAGTATCAGGGAACACCCTGCTGATCCGGGATTTCAACAGCGATCGGTCTATTTCTAACCCATCTATTTTCTAATCCTGATCAGGGTTTTCAACAATCGTACAGTCCTAAACTATTCTATTTTGCCGGTATTTTATGGATCCAATTATCCCAAGTTGCTCTGTATTTGCACTTAAAATTTCGGGGTAAATTTTTGATTTTCCATCCTTTTCCCTAAAATTTTGGCTAATAATTGGAACCATTATGCGGGTTTTTAGACTTATTTATTACCCTCCATACCCGCAAAATAGAAAGATTGTATAGAGGATTTGCTTTTAAATTGTTGGTAACAGCATGACGGATTTATTCTGCCCAAAATCAATTTCCCTAGCTAAAAAAACATAAAAAGGAATCCTTTAATTTCTAGGGCATCAGCCTGGGAAACATCGGGGATATCAACTGCATTCTATACCAACTACCTACCGGGTTAAAAATTCAACAAGTTACAACATTGATTCTTTCCCGGTAGGGGAGTGGGGGCATCAGAAACCTGCGTACTGTCGTTTGCTAGAGATTACTAAGGTGACCCAACAATTAGATTTTAGTCCGAGTCCAAACCGTGCGAACAGAACCGGAAAATTGCGGTTTATGCTGGTGATTTTAGCGATCGCCGCTTCGATTTTTGCCGCATCCCCTGCCGTCGCCGCCCGATTAGACTCCTGGCGGTTTGAGCGCGATCGCAACCAACTCAACTTTAGAACCAGCGGAAACGTCCAACCCAAAGCCCAACTCCTGTCTAATCCCACCCGGTTAATTATTGACCTACCCGGGACCACATTAGGCCGAACTACTGTCCGACAACAGGTTGGGGGCAGCATTCGAGAAATTCGAGTCGGGCAGTTTGAGCGTCAAACCAGTCGAATTGTGGTCGAACTCGCCGAAGGCTATACCCTCAACCCGGATCAAGTCCAATTTCGAGGCAGTTCCCCCAGTCAGTGGACGGTGCAACTCCCTACCCCACAGCGGGAAGTCGCCATTTCACCGACTCAAACCCCCATCCCTGCACCTCCAGCGGTTACCGTCAATAGCACCCTACTTCAAGGAATTGAGGTCCTGGATGAAGGGTTTATTTTGCGCACCTCGGGACCCACTCCGGAAATTGACCTGCGATGGAGTACCGATCGCACCTGGGTAACCCTGGACCTTCCTGGCGTGAAACTCTCTCCCGACATCACAGAACGGGTAAAGAGCGTCGATCGCCTTGGGGTCAACCGCTTAGAAGCAATTCAAGTCTCCGATTCCCCCCTGTTATCCCGCGTGTTGTTGAACTTAAACGACACCCGTCGCAACTGGCAAGCTCAAGTTACTGATTTGGGTGAAATCGTGATTTGGCCCCAAGGTCAGACCCCCCCCAGTTCCTCCAGTCTCCCCTCATTAGCAACGATTAACTCCGTGGAACTGGCGAATGATGGGACCTCCGTTGTCGTCAATAGCGATCGCCCCGTTGGGTACAAAACCGAATGGGATATCGAGACCCTCGCTTATAAAATCACCCTCTTTTCATCCCAACTGGCCCAAGCCCCTCGGGAATTAAGAACCCCCTCCCCATCCTCCCTGTTATGGGTGCGGACCGTTGAAGAGGACCCAGAAACTGTCGTCGTCCTTGTGCAACCCGCCGCAGGGATTCGAGTCGGGGAAATCAGTCAACCCTCGGGGAAACGACTCATGGTGCAGTTGCAACCGGAGAGCATTCCGGAGGCCCCAGTGCAGACTCCCCCAACCGTTGCCGTCGGGGAAAGGAGTGTGCCGATCGCCGTTCCACCCCCCGCCACCCAAACGGCTGCCCCTGCGCCCCAAACTCCCGCCCCTTCAACTCCCCGAGTACCCACCAGCCGCCGAGTCGTCGTCATTGATGCTGGACATGGAGGCAGTGATCCTGGTGCCGTCGGCATTGGCGGATTGCGGGAGAAAGAAGTTGTCTTAGATATTGCCCGACAAGTCTCGCAAATTTTAGAGCGAAATGGGGTCACCGTTGTGATGACACGCCAAGACGATCGCACCATTGATTTAGCCCCCAGAACCCAATTGGCAAATCGCATCAATGCTAATTTATTTGTCAGCATTCATGCCAATGCAATTAGTATGTCCCGTCCCGATGTGAATGGGTTAGAGACTTATTATTTCAATAGCGGGCAGCGGTTAGCGCAGACCATTCACCGGAGTATGTTGCGGTCATTTACTAATATGCGCGATCGCGGCGTCCGACGAGCGAGATTTTATGTGTTGCGTCATACCAATATGCCCGCAGTTTTAGTAGAAACCGGGTTTGTCACAGGTCGCGATGATGCCCGAATGCTTGCTAATCCAACAGAGCGATCGCGCATGGCCGAGGCGATCGCCCAAGGAATCTTACAGTATATTCGAGAGGGTCGCTAAACTGCAAAAGGCGTAAATCCAGGGGCTGAAAAAATAAATCAGGGCTTTCATATTTTGTAACAGCCTATGCTATACTTCGGACATTCTTAACTTTTGTTAAGATAGCGACAAATGTCATGACAATTAAGGTCTGGCTCCCCGCACCAAACCTGCTCAAGAAATAGTTATGGGTGCAATGCTTTCAAGGATAGCGAGGGAGCCTCAAATCAGGCGTAGAGTTGGCAAGCAGAGTATGAAAGTGACCCAAACCATCGATTTCCCCTATCGTCAAAACAGCCCATTGAGAAAAGCTAAACTCCACAACTGGATACTCCCGAGTCTGATCAGTGCATTTCTGTTGGCTGCTCCCCCTGTGGAAGCTGCTCAACTAGAAACCTGGCAGTTTGAGTCCGATCGCAACCAACTCTCTTTTACAACTACAGGCGGGGTGCAACCCACCGCTCAACTGTTGTCAAATCCAACGCGATTAGTGATAGATCTACCCGGGACGACCCTAGGGCGTCAGAGCGTGACTCAGCCGGTAGGGGGAACGATTCGGGAAATTCGCGTTGGGCAAGTTAATAATCAAAACAGCCGAATTGTAGTGGAATTGGCCGCTGGTTACACCCTTGACCCCGAACAAGTTGAAGTTAAGGGCAATTCCTCGAACCAATGGACCGTCCAATTACCGGACCCCCAGGTCTCCGGATCCCCAGTCGCCCCGGGTTCATCCGGTCCTCGGGGGGAAGAGCCTCCCGAAGTTACTGCTCAAGCGACATCAGGATTAGCCACCATTCACGGCATCGAACTGGTTGATAATCAAGTCGTCGTGAAGGCCGATCGCACTCTGAAATACAACACCGAATGGGACCAAAAAACCCTCGCCTATCGGTTGACTTTGTACTCCTCCCTCCTAGGGAATGATGTCAACCGCTTACAACCGGAACGGGGTTCTTCGGTATTATGGGTGCGTCCCACTCAGGAAGACCCGGAAACCGTTGTGGTTTTGGTCCAACCCGCTGCCGGGGTAAGAGTTTCGGGGGTGCAGCAACAATCCGGCGATCGCCTCGCGATCCAGTTAGAATCCACCGAGATGGTCACCACGGATCCTAACGCGGCGTTGAGTCCCCTCAGCGATCCAGACTCTAGCCCATCCGTATCCCCCGAAAATCAGCTTCAGCCTGAAATTCCGCCTATCCCTGCTGGACGAATTGCAGTGGTCATCGATCCCGGACATGGGGGGAGTGACCCCGGTGCCGTCGGCATTGGGGGACTGCAAGAGAAAGAGGTGATCCTAGATATCTCCCGTCAAGTTTCCGAGATTCTGGAACGAGAGGGAATTACCGCCATTATGACGCGGCAGGACGATCGCACCATTGACCTCGCCCCTCGGGTCCAATTAGCCAATCGGGTCAATGCTAATTTATTTGTCAGCATTCATGCTAATGCAGTCAATGGAGCCCGTCCAGAAGTCAATGGAGTAGAAACTTACTATTATGCCAGTGGCAGCAATTTGGCCCAGGCGATTCAAAGTAGTATTCTCCAGGATTTCTCCTCCATGCCAAACCGGGGAGTTAAACAGGCGCGGTTCTATGTGTTGCGCCATACTAATATGCCTGCGGTTTTGGTGGAAGTTGGGTTTGTGACAGGTGCAGACGATGCCCGGATTTTGTCTGATGCGGGACAACGAACCCAGATGGCGGAGGCGATCGCCCGGGGCATCTTAAATTATGTCCGCACCAATCGTTAAATTTTAACCCGCACCCTAAAGGGTGTGGGTTTTTATAGACCTATCACAACCGGATTCCGTATGAGGTAGGGGTCAGAAACCGGGTTTCTGGTAATACTTGATATTGACTAGCCTTGCGGAGGCAGGCTTGGTCCGCTTTTTTCCCCACCCTTTAGGGTGCGGGTGCGGATTTTTGCTGGGGGTTTTTACTGAGGAGAGCCAGATTTAGCATGATTCTACCCTCAGAATGTTTAAGTTTCATGAAAATTCTGATAAAAGTTTACAATAGTTACAGACATACCAGGGAGAAACCGTAATGGCTGTCAATCAGGGAGATATTGATATTGCTCCGCTTATCGATCATTCCCTACTGAATCCCACCGCTACCCCAAAACAGGTAGAACAGTGGTGTGAAGAAGCAGACCGATTCAAATTTGCCTCGGTTTGCGTGTATCCCGCCTACGTTCGTCAAGCCACCGACTACCTTCATGGCAAGAGTCCCAAAGTTTGCACCGTGATTGGCTTTCCCACCGGAGGCAGCACTTCAGCCACGAAGCTTTATGAAGCCCAAGAAGCCGTAGATAATGGAGCCACCGAACTGGATGTGGTGATCAATATTGGCTGGCTCAAAGCGGGTAAAAATAACGACGTTCACGATGAGATTGCGGCGATTTGTGACAAGACGGATCGACCCGTGAAAGCGATTCTGGAAACGAACCTGCTGACTGATGAAGAGAAGCGAGTAGCGGCGGAGATTTGCATGGATGCCGGGGTTGCCTATTTAAAAACCTGTACGGGATTTGCCGGTGGCGCTACCGTTGCTGATGTGGAACTGCTCAAGAAAATTGGTCGAGGACAGGTGGGAGTTAAAGCTTCGGGAGGAATCCGTACCGTAGACCAAGCGATTGATTTAATCATTGCCGGTGCGACTCGCTTAGGGACTTCTTGGGGTCCTCACTTTTTGGGTTTATCCTCCCCAGGGGATGCAGAGTCAAACGAGGACCGATGACCGATCGCCCCTGCCCAACTCAGGTCCCTCTAACGAGAAGCAAACAACATGAGTCGAACGTACAAAGCCACAGGTATCAATCTCAAAAGTATTCCCTTGGGTGAATCCGACCGGATTCTAACGATTTTGACTCGGGAATGTGGTTTGATTCGGGCAGTGGCACCGGGAGTTCGGAAACCCAAATCTAAGTTAGGGGGACGGGCGGGATTATTTGTGGTGAACGAGTTGGTACTCACTCAGGGGCGATCGCTCGATCGCATCACCCAAGCGGACACCTTGGAATCCTATCCCGGATTGAGCAAAGATTTGGGTAAATTGACCGCTGGGCAGTATTTGGCAGAATTAGCACTCTGCCAAGCCCTCAGTGACCACCCCCAAGAAGAATTATTTAGTTTACTTAGTGAACATTTAAGTCGAATTGAGGGGTTGCTCATGACTGGCGATCGGCCCAGTACCACGCAAGTTCTTCCCTTACTCACCCAGGGCATTTATCACTTATTGGCTTTAGGGGGAATTGCTCCCCAAGTTCATGCTTGTTGCCTGACTCAACGCCCTCTGACTCCAGATTTTCAATCTTTAAACTGGCGAGTTGGGTTTAGTATCAGTGCCGGGGGAACGGTGATTTTAGCCAACGAGCATCGTCCTTCAAATTCGGGTGTTGGACCTAAATCAGAACCCAGTTCTCGCTCATCTCCCGCAGTACAGGCTCAGACTCTCCCCCGAAAAGTCGATCGCCAATTAAATGCTGTCGAGTTAGCCATTCTCCAACAACTGACCGCTGCCGAACTCCCTCCAGAAACCTACCTAAATTTACAGATACAAGGCATGATGGGTGAGCGGCCATCGGTTGATCAAGTGTGGGTTTCGATTGAACATTTGTTACGGCATTATGCCCAGTATCATTATGGTCAATCCATCCGCTCTGCTACCTTAATGGATACCTATATCCATTCATCAAAGGGGAGTTTTTAACTTGCCCGTTAATCCCTGAACTCATAAACATTTGTCCCTGAGATTAAGCCTTCAAGATAGCCGATTTTAACTTTACCCATAATGCCATTATCTGATTCAAATTTAGAAACACAGGTTCCCCACTGGAATCCCTCAAGTTCTCCTCAAAAAAATAACAGCCAACGGGGAGGAAGTCATCATCAAAACCACTATCGCCGTCCGGTTCAGGCGGAAAAACTAGAGGAAATTGACCGCAACAACCGCCAACCGGGGCATAGCAATGGCCGATCGCCTAACTCCCCAGGTAAACCTCGTCCCCCTGTGACATCACAACCGCCAGAATTGGAACATCATCTCTCTCAAAATGGTTCTGGCCCAATGGAAAAAAATGTTCAACCCCCTTCACCGCCAGAACCGGAACGTGGGTTTATGCCGGTCTTAAAAAACCGCAACTTTTTAGTGCTCTGGAGTGGTCAGGTCTTCTCCCAGTTAGCGGATAAAGTGTATTTAGTTCTGATGATTGGCTTAGTGGCGAGTCGCTTTCAAGCCGAGGGTCAAAGCATTAGCGGATGGGTCTCCGCGATTATGGTTGCCTTTACAATTCCAGCGGTTTTATTAGGCTCCCTCGCCGGTGCTTTAACTGACCGCTGGTCCAAAAAAGGAATATTGGTTTCGACCAATATAGTGCGGGGAATTTTCGTTTTATCCCTGCCACTCCTGTTGTTTTTATCTGAAGGATTCCATTTGGGAACGGTCCCCTTGGGATTTGCTTTAATGCTGATGGTGACATTTTGTGTCTCCACCCTCACCCAATTTTTTGCCCCTGCCGAACAAGCGGTCATTCCTCTGATTTTAGAACGACAGTTGTTGCTCCCGGCGAATTCTCTCTACACCACTACTATGATGGCTTCGGTCATTGTGGGATTTGCCGTAGGAGAACCCCTGTTGGCGATCGCCGATCGCACCTTTGCTCAGATTGGGCATGGACTCGGCATTGGGAAAGAACTACTTGTAGGCGGCAGTTATTGTATTGCTGGACTGCTGTTATTAATGATGAAAACGGGAGAAAAACCCAATCCCCCGGATACCGAATATCCCCATGTTTTTGAAGATATCCGCGATGGGTGGCATTATCTAAGTAATCATCAGCGGATCAAGAGTGCTCTAATTCAGCTTGTTATTTTATTTTCCATCTTTGCAGCCCTTGCGGTGTTAGCCGTCCGTCTCGCAGAAATTATTCCCACCCTGCGTACGGATCAGTTTGGGTTCTTACTGGCGGCAGCCGGGGCGGGAATGGGGGCCGGTGCTGCCCTTCTCGGCCATTTTGGACAGCATATTTCCCATCGGCGGTTAAGTTTGTTTGGTTCAATTGGGATGGCCCTGTCTTTGGGGGGTCTCTCCCTGTTCGGTTCCCAACTTTGGGCAGCATTAGGGTTGATTACCGTATTGGGAGTTTTTGCCTCCTTTGTCGGAGTCCCCATGCAAACGACAATTCAGGCAGAAACCCCAGAAGAAATGCGGGGTAAGGTGTTTGGCTTACAGAATAATGCCATTAATATTGCCCTAACCCTGCCTTTGGCCCTGGCGGGAGTTGCGGAAGCCATGTTTGGGTTAAAAGTGGTGCTGTTAAGTTTGGGGGCGATCGCCATAGCCGGAGGCGTCCTAAGCTGGTATATTTCCGAAACAGAACCCCATCCTTCCAACCAACACCCGGAATAAAGCGGTTAGCGACGGGCTAAAGGTTAGGGAGAGTATTGGGTTCATTCCCCGAGGGCGATCGGCTTTCTCACCATTAGCTGCTAACTTTAACACTAATCGTTAATCCCCAGACCCAAATGCATATCGCTTGGCTTGGAAAAAAAACCCCTTTCTGTGGCAATGTTACTTACTCTCGTGAAGTCACCAATGCCCTCCTAGATCGAGGACATCAGGTTAGTTTTTTCCATTTCGCTCAACAAGAAGCGGTAGAAGAGGCGGAAAACCTGCATCAATTGGAGTCAAATCTGGCCCTCAAGGCTGGGAATGGCTGGCCGGTTGCCGCCTGTGAAGTCTCGTTACCTTGTCTTTATAAGTCCACGATCTACACGATTCCGACTCCCAAATCTCGGAAGGTGTTGACGCAGGCATTACGGGACCTTAGACCGGATTTGGTTCATGCTTCCCTTACCCTGTCCCCGCTAGATTTTGTCCTGCCGGAGATTTGTGAAGAGTTAAATTTGCCGTTGGTGGCAACGTTTCATCCACCCTTTGCGCACCACCGCTCCTTGCGATCGGGACGGCAGCATCTGCAACATCTAACCTATCAACTGTACGCACCATTTCTGCCGAACTACGACAAAACCATCGTGTTTTCCCAGCTTCAGCGGGAGTTACTCGGTAAACTCGGGGTCCCCAGTCACCAAGTGGCGGTGATTCCCAATGGGGTGGATGTCCAGAAGTATTCCCCAGGATATTCTCAGATTAAGTCTGAACTCAACGCCGAGCGTCTGTTTGTCTACCAGGGCCGGATCGCAATGGAAAAAAATGTGGAAGCGCTTCTGAAGGCGTGGAAGCAAGCTGACCTCGGTCCGAGTTGCAAGTTGGCGATCGTTGGGGATGGTCCCCTGGCTCCCTCGTTACAAGCCTATGCAGGGGCTGAACACAATGTGATTTGGTTGGGATATGTGGCGGATGAACAGCGCCGCATTGAGATTTTGCAAGGGGCAGATGTGTTTATTTTGCCCTCTTTAGTGGAAGGACTTTCCCTGTCCCTACTGGAAGCAATGGCCTGTGGTTTAGCCTGTATTGCCACCGATGTGGGTGCCGATGGAGAAGTGCTTGCTGAGGGGGCTGGGGTGGTGTTGTCTGCTCAAGGAGTGACCACTCAGCTCAAAACTCTCCTCCCTCTGTTTAAGGACCAACCAGAATTTATCACCCACCTGGGTCGAAAAGCTCGTCAGCGCGTCCTCGATCGCTATACCCTGAGTCGCAATATTTCCCAGTTGGAACTGATGTATCAAGAGATTTTACAAGAGCGCCCCTTGCCGGTGACGCAGTGGGCCTAAGATAACCGCCCTGTTTTGGTGTGGCACTACCCCAACCCTCGCCCGCCCTTGCGGGCTATTTTTATGGCTGTTAAATTAAGAGAAAGTAGGGATAAACTCTCGGATATACATGAATCCTGCAATTTTAAGTTCATCCTATTTAAACTCTGATCTTCCCAAGTGGCAACCCGCCACCTGGGAGGACTATTTAGCCTATTGTGATGCTGACAATTTTGAGGACGGGCGAGCTTTTTATCATCAAGGGTATCTGTGGATTGATATGGGGAATGAAGGCATTGATCATGCCAGAGTCAATAATCTATTTGCCATGCTATTTTTTCTCTGGTTTTCTCAGCGCGGGCAAATTTGGGATGATTTAGGCGGCTGTGTTTTGGAAAAACCGCACCAGCAAGGGGCCGCACCCGATCGCCTGGTTTATATTGGGGCTGGATCTCCCCAATGGCAAGCCGGGGAACGACGTCGGATTAATCTGGATGTCTGGCGGGTTCCCGATTTAGTGGGTGAAGTTTCCGATTCCACGTTGGCAACGGATTTGGATGAAAAAAAACAGCTTTATGCGGCTTTAAAAATTCCCGAATATTGGGCGATCGATATTCAAGGAAACCGGGTGATTGCCTTTTGCTTACAGGAAAATGGCAAGTATGAACAAGTGAATGAATCATTAGCCCTTGAGGGATTACCGATCGCCTTATTATCCCAAACCCTAGAACGCTTAACTCACGAAACCAATGGCACAGCGGCTCAATGGTTCGCTCAACAGATTACTAATCTTTAGTAAAATTCAGAGCTTTAAGATGCGATCGCTCGTCGGATTTTCCCTCGTCTTACTGCTTCCTCTCGCCGGTTGTGTTGGGACTGGACTGGAGGAAACCCAAGCGGTAACCATCGGCATGAGTAAGGAACAAAGGTCAGACAGCGTAACCCTATCTGGGGTGGTGATTAAAAAGCCTTGGACAAAAAATATTGAATCTTGGAATGCTGGCGGTGGGGATTATTATGTGTTAGATGTGGGAGATACCCAAATTGGCGATCGCTCGGCAGAGGAAGGGGTCATTCTCCGTCCTTCTGATGCCGTATCATTGGCACAATTTGAGGAATTTGTGGGCCGTCCTGTGGAAGTTTCGGGGGAATATATAGCGGCTCAACCTTATGTCCCAGAAAGTCCAATGGAATCTTATCCTACAGATATCGAGGGAAATCCCTTGCCTAGAGGTTCAGGATTTAAGGTGTATCAAATCACGCCAGTACAGTGAGGGTTAGAAACCAGGTTTTTTCCAAGTTTCTGCTAAGTTGCATTAACTTCATGCAAAAACCCGGTTTCTGGTCCTGTTTCAAGGATTGTTATTTTCGGTTACTCGTTGTGCGGTTCGCAGGATTTGTCCCGCTAAAATAGCGGCACCATAGCCATTATCAATATTAACCACTCCGACACCGGCGGCACAAGAATTGAGCATGGTTAACAAGGGCGCTAATCCATTAAAACTGGCTCCATAGCCGATACTGGTGGGAACAGCGATGGTGGGTGCATTGGCTAAACCTGCCACGACGCTGGGTAATGCGCCTTCCATCCCGGCGACGACGATCAGAACATCTGCCTCAGCGATCGCCCGCCAACTGGCGAGTAACCGATGAATTCCGGCAACTCCCACATCCCAATACCGTTTGACTTCAAACCCCGAAAGTTCGGCAACGATCGCCGCTTCTTCGGCGACGGGGAGGTCCGCTGTCCCAGCACAGAGAATGCCGATTTTGCCCGGATATTTCGCCGTGGCGGAGGCGATCGCTGTGGAACAGATCCGAGCCGTGGGATAATAATACAACCCATGTACCCGGTCCTCAATCTCTGCAAATACCTCCGGAGTAATTCGGGTTGCCATCACTACGGGATGATGTTCCCGCATGGAAAGTATAATATCGGCGATTTGTTCCGGTGTTTTCCCTGGACCCCAAATGGTTTCTGGAAAGCCGGTTCGCAAAGCCCGATGGCGATCGATGCGGGCAAAATCCCCCACCGGCTCAAATCCGAGATATTTTAACTCTTCTACCGCAGTGGATGGACTCACTTGACCGGCTGCAACGGCTTCTAATAAGGATTGGAGCGTTTCGGGATTCATGGGTGGGTGTTAAGCGTGCGGTGCGATTGAGTTAAGGGTTTTTGCCCTAAGAACTGCCATTTTACCAGACAACTATTCCTCCAGTTGCAATTCATAAATATTCCAAAATGCTCCCCCTAGGCTAGAATATTTCACCCCTTTCACCCGATTCCGCACGGCTGTGATTGACAGTTGATTGACTAACTGAATCACGGGTAAATATTCTTGAGTAATCCGCTGGGTTTCGACATAGAGTTCTTTGCGTTTGGCTTCATCAATTTCCTGAGAAGCTTGAATATAAAGATTCCCCAGGCGTCGTTCCCAATCGGCAATTTCTCGTCCGACTAACGGGGTTTGCCCGACTTGGCGAGGTTGATTAAACATATGAAGTCGCCCTTCCGGTAACCATAAATTCGAGGACCAATGGGGTTCGGTTCCGCCTCCAAATCCAATGATCAGGGCTTCCCAATCCAGAGAATCAGATAATTTGGTAATTACGGCGTTCCAAGCGAGGGGTTGAAAATCCACTTGAATTCCGATTTGCCTCAAATTTTGCTTGATTTGAGCGCCCATTGCTTCCCGAATTTTATTCCCGGCATTGGTAATTAAGGTAAAGCGGACCCGGTTGCCATCAGAATCTAAGAGTTCGCCTCTGTTGTTATAAGTAAATCCATCTTCTTCCAAAAGTTGGCGAGCTTTTTCTACGTTGTAATCGTAAACTTTTAAACCTTCTTCGGGGGAAAGATAGTAAGGACTTTGGACAGAAATCTGAGAATTGATCGGTCTGCCGAGACCTTGGAAGGTATTCTCAATCATCGTTTCTCGGTCCGTTGCATAGGCGATCGCCTGCCGGAATTTCACAGAATTGAACCAGCGGGATTTAATCGGGTCCACTACGGGACGATTGCTATCCTCCAACCGACCTTTATTCAAGTTAAAGGTCATAAAGGTGATTCCCGGAGCCGGTTCTAATTCATATAAAATTTTAAAATTATTACGTTCTTCTTGCTTTTTCAGTAATGAAAAATCTTCCGGTCTGACGGAAATACTATCTAAAATTCCTGATAAAAATTGGACAACCCCAGTATCTTGAGATTCCACTACTTCCCAAGAAATTCGCTCAATATAAGGCTGAGGATTACGCCAATAATAGGGGTTTTTTTCAAAGAAAACTCGTTCACTAGGCCGGTAAGTAGCAAGTTTATAAGGACCATTAACAATAATTTCCTCTGGGGGAGTATTAATGCCCCAAGTGGAGAGAAAGACGGGATTTCCTTCTCGATCTAAGGTTTCCACGGATTCCCGCAGTGCATGGGCGGGCAAAATGGCTAATCCGGCGGCTCTCAGGAAGGGGGCAAAGGGTTCGACGACAGTAAATTCTACCCGGCGATCGTCGAGTTTTCGGACAGTGGGAAAGGCCCGACTTTCGCCAATCCGTAGGACGTCAGCGGTACTGCTGGGAATTTTCTCATTAAAGTAAATATCGTTATAAGTAAAAACCACATCATCAACGGTCAAAGGTTGACCATCAGACCATCGCAAATTTTCTCTTAAGGTAAAGATAATTTGCAATCCATTGGGGGAAATTTTCCAGGATTCCGCCAGAATGGGTTCGACTTCTCCGGTGATCGGATCTTCAGTGACTAACCCTTCGTAAGTATATCCAAAAATATTAGGCGATTCTTCACTCAGGGCGTAGTTAAAGGTTTTGGGGTCGCTAAGAATACTCAATACTAAGGGAGTTTGAGCGGCGGAGGTTTTTAATTGGGCTGGATTGCAGGAGGATAAAGAAATTCCGAGTAAAATAGTCAGGGCGATCGCCACTCCCTGTTGCCAATATTTTTTAACCATAATTGAGACGTTCTCCTCGGCAGTATTTTAAGAATTTCGGGTTATGTTTTATTGTAGCGATTGGTTTAGGCTTGAGTGACTAATAAGGTGACGGCATAAGCAGCAATGCCTTCTTCTCGTCCCACGGGGCCTAGTTTTTCGTTGGTGGTGGCCTTAATTCCGATGCGATCGCCTTCGATATTCAAGACTTGAGCGAGGCGATCGCGCATAGCGGAAATATGGGGTTTTAATTTGGGTCGTTCCGCTACGACAACCGAATCAATATTCCCCACTTCCCATCCCCGTTCTCGAATCAGTTGATGAACTTGCGCTAATAATTTTAAACTATCTGCCCCCGCCCATTGGGGGTCACTGGGGGGAAAGTACAGTCCAATATCCCCTAAACTCAAGGCCCCAAGCATGGCATCCATAATCGCATGAGTCAGCACATCCGCATCGCTATGACCGAGTAATCCCAATTCATGGGGAATCCTGACGCCCCCGAGAATTAACGGGCGATCGCTCACGAGTTGATGGATGTCATAACCATTGCCAATCCGAATGTTCATCTGATAGTTGCATTCTGTTAGGGTCACTTTACTTTACCAGATTTATCGCCCCGAGAGAGATAGTAATCCTAATTCTGACCACGGGACCAAGATGATCTCAAAAACCCCTGTTTCTAGTCCTAGGCCATTATCTCAAGGTGAGAAATCAGGTTGTTGCACCAACTCTTACCCTTAAGCGTGCAATTATATAATTAAAATCTACCTGGGCGGACTTAATATAAAAAAACGACTTTTTAGGGTGGAATTTAGTATAAAAATATCCTATTGGCTTGCTCACGCACAGGGACCTAACCCCCCAGCCCCCTTCCCTGCAAGGGAAGGGGGAGAAGAAGAACTATTTTTTTAGGGTAATCTAACGGACTTGATATAATTTGGGGATAAGCGCCACCAGAGGCGTGCGATCATTTTCCTCGCACTCCCAAAATTGTAGAATAACTTTGGGAATCGCTAGAGGTGAATTACGGTTTCGATTTAGGCCATTATTTGGGAGCTTTCATCGCGGTAAGGATAGGCCATTCCCAAAAACAGAACTACTGGAAAACAAGGGAAAAGGCAGGCATCAGCACCCAGATAGCAAGAACAACTCCAGCCAAAAACGCAGTTTTCAAATTCATGAATTTAGTCTAAATTGACTAAGTTTAATTTATTTTTTTGCTCCTTCATCTCCACAATGATTTGAAGTTTTTGCATAAACTCATCGGTTAATTGCGAAAAAGATTTTGCCCCAATGGAAGTGGGATGGGTGAGCAAAACGGGGAGGAAACTATCCACTGCTTTTGAGACATTGACATCCATTGGGATTCTCGTTTTAAAAATTTTGGTTTCTCCAAAATCATCATGGACCCGGCGCATCACTTGCCGGTAATATCTCCCGGTGAGTAAATTCCCAGACATCGTAAAGACAATTCCGACCATTTCTAAATCGAGGGGATTCTCGTTTTTGTAAATTTCTCGGAGTTGGTTAATTCTTCTTTCTAATAACTGAATTCCAATCAGAGAGAGGGGTTCGGGTTTGGCGGGGAGAAGATAGTAATCACTGGCAACTAAGGCGCTGCGCGTCAATAAGTTATAACCGGGGGCGCAGTCTAGGATAATGAAATCATAATCTTTCATGACCGGCTCCAAAATTCCTCGGACTAAGATTTGCTCTAATTTAGTCCAGACTTCTTCAAAATTATCTTTTCCCAGACGCAAGGCTTTGCGATGGAGAACTTCGGATACCATAAAATCATCATAAATTTCCAGGTCTCCGGGCAGTAAATCTAATCCTTTAACGGTGCCAATATAGGGTTTAATAATATCTTGAATGGGCAAAGATTTTTGGTCAAGAGGTTGAATAAAATCATTGACCAAATGCTTTAAAGTCCGTTTTTCTTTCCGCAGTTTAGAAAAGTCGTGAGGAGCAACTAAACTGAGGGTGGCGCTAATTTGAGTATCCAAGTCCACGACTAATACTCGTTTGTGATAATATTTGGCTAAACAGGCGGCTAAGTTAACGGTTAGGGTTGTTTTTCCGACGCCCCCCTTCATATTGATGGTTGAGATGATATATGCCATGCCGTGAGTTCTCCTGAGTTTGATGCACGCTAGGACGAATAAGCCCCTCGGTTATCCCCGGTATTATAGGGGGTGATGGGTCTAATCCTTTGGGGGTTTTACCCCTTACTGGATTTTTTTCCACAAGACACCACCGATGGCACTGGGGTCCGGAATTTTAGAGCAATCTCCAATATCAAGCTGCTCTAGCCGGATTCCTTAAAAAATTCTAAAAATGATAGCATATCCAGTTTAAGGAAACTTCCAGGGGTGGCGATCGCCGCTTCACCCTGACCGGATCCCTTGATGTGGCGATTCTGGCAAATCTGCAATCCTTAATTAGCAATTTTTATCAGCCGAGTTTTTGCACTCAGAAATCAACGCCGCCCCCAAATAGGGCGGAACCCTATCGGTTATCCTGCCTGCCGAGATGCCTGGTTTATCCTATCCTCAGCGGTGGTCTTGTAGCGGATCACCCTAGACTGCTGCTTAATTCGCCCGGACATACTGGCGTGCTGTAGGGTCATAAAGGCATTCAAGTCTTCCAAATCATATTTGGTACTCAGCAGATCTCTAAGCTGATCTTCAGCTTCTATGGTCAGATAACCCATTGTCAAGGCTTGTTGCACGATGTCCCGGATACGAATCATAGTCAGGTTCCCTCTTCTTTCCTTTGATGACTGTAGTATCGCCTTTTGCTCAAAGCTTCTCAGTGACGAGTATTTCCTGATTTATGTGATGTTTCCTCCCCTGGGTAGTGAGGCGTTTTCCCGTTTTCAGGTGACGAAACCAAACTCGTGATGTGATGCCGATCGCAACCCCATCCCTTGTTACCTTCCCATCGACCCAGATTTCTTCCTCCTTGGGGAGGGGATTGGCGGGGATCAAGGACACTCGCTGGGACGAGGCGATCGCCCCGCCCGCTTCTAGGTTCAGACCTGGAATCCATGAAAAATCAAGGATTTGTAGGCGATCGGCCCATCCCAGTAAAACTCTCTAAACCCGCAAAAAAGCAGACGAGTTGTCCCCAGTTCTGCTACAATTAGTTTAGTCTTGGGGCTGTGGCTCAGTTGGATAGAGCAAGCGCCTCCTGAAGCATCGGGCACCTTGGAGGAAACTCCAGGAGTGAATGTGGTCAAATTCAAGAAAGCCTAAGTCTGAATTCAGCTTTCCAATCAAAGCTAATGCACAGATAAGGTAATCTTGAGCCAAGCCTTTGAATGGCTAAACAACAGCAGACATCGGAAAGAATTAATGTTTGATCCGGTCCTCCTGTGATTCTAGCTGTCAAAGGAAGGTGCAGAGACTGGTTTGAGAGAGCCATTAGAGATGGACTTTAATGTCGCATCCAAAGTAGAACAACGAGGCGTTTTAGTGGGGATGTTATTGGGTCAGGGAAAAAGAAATCAAAACAATTTCTATATTTCCCATCGGGCCACCCAAGAGAATTACGTTTGGTTTAAAAAACAACTTCTCGAACAAATCACCCAACAGCCGGTTAGCATCCGACCTCGAACCACCAACCGGGGAGAGGAACTCCTTTGTTTAGAACCGAAGTTGATTCCCTTAACTCGGGTCTTGGTTAAGAAACTCTATTGCGGCGGGATTAAAACCGTTACGGCTAAGTTTCTAAACCTCTTAACCCCCACTGGAATTGCTTTATGGTTTTTAGACCGAGGGTCCAAGTCCTTTAAAAAAAGGAATGGAAAAATTCACGCCCTAGAAGTGTATTTAAACAACACCTTCTCCGAAAGTGAAAATGAAATCATTATTGATTATTTTTCAGAAATTTGGGGATTTAAGTGGGGGCTGAGTAAAACCTCGGATGGTTATCGACTGAGAATGGGTACTCAAGAAGGAAAACGATTTCTCGCGTTCATCACCCCTTACGTTCCCGACAATCTACGCTATAAAGTACAAACCTCCTCAAACGTAACGGCCACCACCTACGGACCTCCAGTCTAAGGTGAAGGAATAGTCCAGAGAGTGAGGAAACTCACACAAATCTGAAGCGCTAGGTCGCCGGTTCAAATCCGGCCAGTCCCGTTCTCTGTTAGTCTATAGTACGAAAACTTGCACCCGGTTCGTGGATCACGAACTCGGGTGGCTCGTTCGGTGACTACTGAATCAATAGTTGGTAACTTGAGATATGTTGTTGAAGATCTGTCTGAAAGGAAGACTTCACGGGAGTGCAAAAACGAGGCAGTCCCCAGGCAGATCTTTGGTAGGGCTGCTTTTGGGATTGTCCCTGGTAGGCGCGATCGCCTACAAACAAATCAGAAATTATATGGATACCCCCCAAGCCCTGTTAGTCTTGGGGGGGGCTTTAGAGCGAGAAGAATTTGCCGCCGAATTTGCCCGAAAAAATCCTCAATTAGAAATCTGGGTTTCTGGAGGCAGCAATCAAGAATATGCCGAATGGGTCTTTTCCCAAGCGGGAATTGACCTAGAACGGGTGCATTTAGACTATCAAGCCCGGGATACCGTTACCAACTTTACGACCCTCGTTGACCAATTAAAGTCCCAAGGGATTGATAGTGTGTATTTGATTACCTCAGATGATCATATGCGCCGCGCCCAAGTGATTGGGGAGATTGTCTTAGGGAGTCGGGGAATTACGTTCAAGCCCCTACCTGTCCCCTCGGGGCGATCGCCTGAACCCATCGAAAAAACCATTCGCGATGGTGCCCGCGCCATTTTGTGGGTCACCACTGGCTATACCGGGGCCAGTTTTGCCCCCGCCCAGGGGGAGGATTAGTGGGAATGGGGGAGATGGGGGAGATGGGGAGGATGGGGAGGATGGGGAGGATGGGGGAGATGGGGGAGATGGGGGAGACTTACAAAAATAGGTTTTTTACATTTAACTCCATCTCCGGTCCCCTCCCCTTGCTAAGGGGAGGGTTAGGGTGAGGTTCTTTTTGGGCGATCGCTACATAACGCACTGTTTAAAGATTAAGTGCCTGTATGGGTGCTGGTCCAACCTCTTTTTTCGTGACTTGGATCTTGCCACGTCACGAGCACCTCACCCACTAATTCTTCCTGACGGGGCCTGCGCCCCGTCAGGAGGACCCCACCCTAACCCTCCCCTTGCTAAGGGGAGGGGACCGGAGATGGAATTAATCTAATGAGAATCCCCTTGCACGTAAAAAACATACTGTTGTAAGCATCTCCCCCATCCTCCCCATCCCCCTTCTCCCTTCACCGACCTAAATCATGTAACCCATGAATCACTTCAACACAGTGCTGGGTGATCGCCTCCAACTCCTCTCGCTTCGTGGAAGAGGGGGCGGGGATCACCTCGCCAATGCGGATGGTCACTGGAACGGGTTTGGGAATGAGACTCCCTTTTTTGACGATCGCCTGAGTGCCCCAGAGACTCACGGGCAATATAGGGACTTTAGCCTTAGCTGCAATCAGGGCCGCGCCGAGTTTGGGGTTGTGAATGCGACCATCGGGACTACGGGTGCCGTCTAAGAATAGCCCCGTGGCCCAACCGTCTTCTAGGGATGATAATGCCGATCGCATGGCTGCGCGATCGCTCTCTCCTCGACGGACTGGATAGGCCCCATACAAAGAAATCACCTGTTTTAAACCCGGAACCTGAAATAACTCTTCCTTTGCCATAAAAGCAACGGGACGATTCATACAGCTAGCCAGAATCGGAGGGTCGTAATCACTGGCATGATTGCTCACCACCACCAGAGGGCCGGACAGGGGCACATTTTGAGCGCCATAAATCCGCCCCCAAAAGTAGGTATGCAGCATGGGGCTAATCACAGACCACTTCAACAAGTTATACAGAATTAAGCTGGAAACAGGTTCGCGGGTTTTTTCCACAAGAAATGAGCAATCAACAATGAGGAATGGGAACTGAGGAATGAATACAAAATCCGGCTGTCAAAGACCTGTTTTCTCCATTAGCCCGCCTGCGCAGGCTTCCTCCGCTTTCCTCCCCACCCTTCAGGGTGCGGGTTAAAACAAACTGCGTCTGTTTTGGAGGAAATTAGGCCGGTAAGTCAGCCGCTGTGCTGACATTCTCGACGGCTAAATCGGAACAGGCGCGTTTGATTAAATTAGCCAAAACCTTGCCCGGTCCAATTTCGACCACGCTTTCGATGCCTTCTTGGGGGAGTTGTAACATGATTTCCCGCCAGCGCACCGAACCTGTCATCTGCTTGGAGAGACGCTGTTTTAACGCCTCAGCTTTGGTTTCCGGGGTGGGGTCAGTATTGGACAGAACCGGAACTAGGGCATCAGTAAAGGGAACCGCATCGAGAGCATTTTGGAATTGAGCTTGTGCGGGTTCCATGAAGGGGGAATGATAGGCCCCGGCGACATTTAATTTGACTGCCCGTTTGACTTTGATGGCGGCAATTACGGACTCTACCGCTTCGGGAGTCCCAGAAATGACTACCTGTCCATCGCTGTTGTCATTGGCGAGGACGACATCGGGAGTGGCACTAATTTGAGCATCAAGCTGTTCCCGGTTGAAGCCTATGAGGGCCGTCATTTGACCCCCGGCGACGGTATTCATTAATTCAGCGCGATATTTGACCAGTTGTAAACCGGCTTCAAAGTCAAAGACACCGGCAGCATAGAGGGCGACATATTCGCCTAAACTATGACCGGCAACGAGGTCGGGTTGTTGCTGGCGATCGCGCATTAAATCAACCAGAATGCTTTCGACAACATAGAGACTCGGTTGCGTGTAGAGACTGCTGCTGAGTTTATCTTCGGCGTTGGTGCAAATGTCCAAAACGGACCAGCCGAGAATCGTCTCAGCGGCGGCATATTTTTCTTGAGCAATGGGTAGGTTTGCTAAATCTACACCCATGCCTAGGGCTTGGGAACCCTGTCCCGGAAACACCCATGCTGTTTTCGTCATTCGTCAATTTTTCGTGGTTATTAGGTCAAGAAAGAGTAGGGTAAAGAACTGGGTTCATACCCCATTTGGTTTTTAAAAGTCTGTTTGCTCCTAATCCGCTCTGATCCCCTCGCAGGAAAGCCTCCAGCCTTTGCGAATGGAACGCGACCCTGGGTGTGGGGGGTAGAACTTGATCGGTTAACCCCATTCAAAAATGGCAGAACCCCAAGTCAGTCCCGCACCAAAACCGGCAGCGGCAATGACATCGCCGGGTTTAATTTTGCCTTCGCGCACGGCTTCATCCAAGGCGATCGGGATAGAAGCGGCGGAGGTGTTGCCATAGTTGGCGAGATTGCCCAGGACTTTATGAGTGGGAATCTTGAGTCTGACGGCGACGGCATCGAGAATGCGTTGATTGGCTTGATGGAGCAACAGCCAGTCTACGCGATCGACGTCGATATCGGCGCGATGTAAGGCTTTTTCAATCACTTCCGGCACTCGTTTAACGGCGAAGCGGTAGACCTCTTTGCCGTTCATTTCGATGAATTGGTAGGAGCCTTGGCCGACGGACAGGGTAGGAGTGAGGGCTTTTTCCTGGGGTTGGAAAGCCAGAGTCAGACAGTCATTTTGACTGCCATCACTGCACAACTCAAAACCGAGGAGGCGATCGCGAGTGGTATTGGCTTGCATAACCACAGCCCCCGCGCCATCGCCAAAGAGAATACAGGTGCGGCGATCGCCCCAATCCACCCAGCGCGAGAGGATATCTGCCCCAATAACGAGGACATTTTTGTAGACCCCCGTGCGGATAAATTGGGCAGCGGTGACCATCCCAAACAGAAACCCAGAACAGGCAGCGGTGAGGTCGAAGGCGACGGCCCGAGTTGCACCTAGATTGGCCTGAATTTTGGAAGCACTCCCAAACAGGTCATCTGCCGTCGAAGTCGCCAGAACAATCAAATCCAGGTCCGTGGGTTGGAGACCCGACATGGCGACTGCCTTGAATGCCGCCTGAGTCGCCAATTCCGTGAGGGATTCTGTCACAGAAGCCACCCGTCGGGCCTGAATTCCCGTGCGAGACTCAATCCACTCATCGGAAGTCTCCACCATCTGACACAGCGCTTGATTGTCTAGGACGTTCGCTGGAGTCGCTGAACCGCTTCCTGTAATTGCAATGCCTACCCCTATTTCTTTCAAACTGATTCTCCCTCGGTCGGTTCTTGAGTCATACGCGGTTGTTTAGAGTATCCAAAGGCGCGATCGCAGCCGGATCGGTGCCCTCAACGTTCAGCCATCAACTTTCAGCCGTCGGTTCGGGTACTGTCGTGAGCTGCTTTTGGGATTCAAACTGAGACTGCATCCGATCAAGCACATTGTGATCGATCGCATCCTTTGCCAAGCGAATCGCATTATAAACCGTGGGGCCTTGGGAACTCCCATGCGTAATAATGCAAATTCCGGCTACTCCCAATAATAAGCCCCCACCCCGTTCGACGTGATCAACCCGTTGCTTAAACCGTTTCAGACTCGGTTTTAACAGGGTAACCCCCATTTTCCCCATGATGCCCTGGGTCAACTCTTCTTTGAGAATGTTTAAAACAATTTCCCCAAGCCCTTCAGCGAACTTCAAGACGACATTGCCGACAAAGCCATCACAGACGATGACATCAAAGTTACCCGACAGAATGTCGCGACCCTCCGCATTCCCAAAAAAGGGAACCAGTGGATTGTCAACCAACATCTGATGGGTGCGAACGGCCTGATCGTTGCCCTTGGAGGGTTCTTCCCCGATATTGAGGAGTCCGACCTTGGGTTCGTCTACCCCCAAAACGTATTGGCTGTAAATCGTTCCCATTACCGCAAACTGTTCCAGGAACTTGGGACGACAGTCCACATTCGCCCCTACATCCAAAATCAGAACGGATTTATTGGGAACAATAGTCGGAAAAATGGCACCAATAGCTGGCCGGTCAATTCCGGGCAGCCGCCCCAAATGTAATAGGGCCGCTGCCATTGCCGCACCGGAGTGCCCTGCTGAAACAATGGCCTGAGCTTGGTTTTTCTTCACCAATTCCATAGCCACTCGAATGGAAGCATTGCGCTTCCGTTTTAAAGCGCTTAAAGGCTCCTCGTGCATTTCCACCACTTCATCAGCCGGAATAATTTCCACCTGATTCAGATTGGGGAAATTGGCGTCTTTTTGATGTTCTTTGATGCAGGAGTCGATCTTTTCAGGATCGCCGACCAAAATAACATCTACGTCCAACTCAGAGGCGGCTTGAAGCGCACCCGTAACGATTGCTGCAGGGGCATTATCCCCGCCCATAGCATCTATAGCGATCCGTGCCCGTGAAGATCCCATTGATCGAAGTCATAGAAACCTTACAAATTTTACCAGAAGCCTTAAACCATCGCATAACTCTTCTGAATCGTTTCTGGGGATAATTTTTTTTCAGGGGATTCCTGGGGGCAAGGGGCTACGGGGTGCAGCTTTAGAAATCCTAGTTTAGAAGCGAAATCTGGGTTTTAATCCGGTGGCGATCGCCCCCATGATTTCAGGCGTCTTTTTAGGGTATCGCGTACAAAACCTTGTAAAAAGGATAAAGAACGCTTTACGAATTTGTGGTAATGCTGGATTTACTTAGTTCCGGTTTGCTCTCGGTGTGGTTGGATATGACGGGGCTAAAACTCCCTCGGGAAAATGCCGTGGAGTTAGTCCTAGGACCCGCGATTCCCGGCCATGTTCTGGCGGAAATCGGCGATCCACCCACCGAACAACAGGTACAGCAATACTTGCAGGGATTGGTCACCAAGGGCCTCCCGGCTGAAGGTCAAGGGGTCTGGGTGCAATCGAGTCATCAACTCCTCGCCAATCACCAGGGGACTGTTCCCCTCCCTGCTGCTTCAATTACGAAAGTCGCCACCTCTTTAGCTGCTTTATTAACTTGGGATATTGATCACCAATTTGAAATCCTGATTGGGACCAAGGGTAAAATTGTGGATGGGGTCTTGCAAGGGGATTTGATTGTCACGGGAGGAGATGACCCCTTTTTTATTTGGGAAGAGGCGATCGTCCTGGGAAATACCCTCAATCAAATGGGAATTCGTCAAGTGACGGGTAATTTAATTATTACCGGCAACTTTTCGATGAATTTTTATGAGAATCCCGAGGTGAGTGCTGAAATGTTGCGAGAGGCAATCAATGAGAGTCTCTGGACTGAGGAGGCGGCCCATGCCTATTGGCAAATGGCACCGGGGACGCCGAAACCCCAGGTGGCGATCGCCGGACAAATTGCGATCGCCTCCCAACCCATTTCCAACCAAACCCTCTTAGTCCGCCATCGGTCCTTGCCCTTGCGTGATCTGTTGCAACAAATGAATATTTATAGCAACAATGTCATGGCCCAAATGTTAGCTGATGCCTTGGGCGGTGTCAACCAAGTTCGGAAACTTTCCTCAGAAGCTGCCGGAGTTCCCCTATCAGAAATTCAACTGATTAATGGGTCCGGTTTAGGACAAGAAAACCAAATTTCTCCCCGGGCGGCTTGTGGAATGTTTATGGCAATTCAACAACTTTTACAACCGCAAAACCTCAATTTAAGTGACCTTTTTCCCGTCGCGGGTCGAGATGGCGGAACAATGGACTACCGAGAGATTCCAGGCGGTGCAGTTGTGAAAACTGGCACTTTATGGGATGTCAGCGCCCTTGCTGGAATCCTCCCCACCCAAGATAAAGGCTGGATTTGTTTTGCGATTCTCAATCGAGGCAATTATTTAGAAGGATTTCGACAAGAACAAGATAAACTCTTAACCCAATTTTTGCAGACCTGGCATACCACTCTCCTTCCTCCGTCAGCAGTCCACAACCTGTTTAACGGATATTCTAGTCAAGGACATTTAGATGCCGTGCAACGCAATGAAATTCTTTTTGAATATGGGGGGTAACCTCTTACAAAATCACTCCCTTTCAAAGAATTTTAAGGTTCTTAGTCCCGTACCCAGTTAAGAAACCGGGTTTCTTCCTACCCTTTGTGACACTTAGCAAAAACTCCGCAAGAAACCCGGTTTTTGGTCCTCCTAACAAGTTGAAAAAACCGGGTTTTTTCCTACCCTTTGTGATAATTAGCAAAAACTCCGCAAGAAACCCGGTTTCTGGTCCCTTGCTAGGGGACTGCAAAAAATAATCTTCAATCTTCAAAAATTATCACGAATTTATTGCATGAAATCGGGCTAAAATTCGTTACTAACCTGAGTAGAAATGCTAGAAACATTCATCTTTCAACTGGAATTTTTCTTGAAGAAAACTTCAAAAAAAGCTATAATATTGAGTTTGGCAGTCAAAGGCGCGATCGCGTCGGAGACCTGACCCATCATCTAGCCTCAAAAAAGGGTAAAGTCAGCCGTGGTAGTACAAGCGTCCAAAAACACAACCTACGAAGCCAAAACTCAAGAAATTGCCAAGCAACTCCTGGCGGCAACTCAGGAAAAGCGCTCGTTTTTTGCCCAATTGCAAGACCAAATGCGTTGGGATGATAAAATACTCGATTGGGCGATGAGCAACCCCGGTTTACGGGTCCAGCTATTTCGCTTTATTGACTGTCTCCCCGCATTACGAAGCAAACCAGAAATTGCCCGTCACTTACAAGAATATTTAACCGTCGAAGAAGTTGAACTCCCTGACACCCTTAAAAAACTGATTGGGTTTAGTGGAGGGGACTCAGTTCCGGGTCAAATTGCAGCCACCACCGTATCTACGGCTGTAGAAACCTTGGCGCAAAAATACATTTCTGGGGAAAATATTAAGCAAGCCCTCAAAACCATTGAACGTCTGCGAAAAGACAAAATGGCGTTTACAATGGACTTGCTTGGGGAAGCGGTAATTACGGAAGCAGAGGCACAATCTTATCTGGAACGCTACCTAGATTTGATGACTCAGCTTACCGATGTAGCTAAGAAATGGTCTAAAGTTCCTCAAATTGATGAAGCGGATGGGGAAACTATTCCCCAAGTGCAGGTTTCTGTCAAATTAACGGCATTTTATTCCCAATTTGACCCGATTGATGCTGAGGGCAGTGAAGCGCGGGTTATCGATCGCATTCGGACCCTCCTGCGTCACGCTAAAACAGTCGGGGCAGCGGTCCATTTTGATATGGAACAGTATCATTATAAAGACCTCACCCTGTCCATTCTCAAGCGATTGCTAATGGAAGAAGAATTCCGCAGTCGCACAGATATCGGAGTTACCTTGCAAGCTTATTTACGCGATAGCAAACAAGATTTGCAAGGCTTGATTGACTGGGCGAAAGAACGGGGAAATCCGGTTACGGTACGTCTGGTTAAAGGGGCGTATTGGGACCAGGAAACCATTAAAGCAATTCAAAAACATTGGCCGCAACCTGTTTATAACGACAAAGCAGCAACCGATGTTAATTTTGAACAAATGACCGAATTGCTGCTAGAAAATCATGACTATTTGTATGCCGCAATCGGGTCTCATAATGTCCGATCGCAAGCCCATGCGATCGCCATTGCCCAAACTCTGAATATCCCGCGCCGTCGCTTTGAAATGCAAGTGCTTTACGGGATGGGAGATAAACTCGCAAAAGCCTTAGTGCAACAAGGATATCGAGTGCGCGTTTATTGTCCTTATGGGGATTTACTTCCCGGGATGGCATATCTCATTCGCCGCTTGTTGGAAAATACCGCAAATAGTTCATTTGTACGGCAAAGTCAGGAAGATCGCCCAATTGAAACTTTAATCGGACCCCCGCAAGCGAACGGAGATGAGGCGATCGCTATTCACAATAAAGCCTTACCCAATGCTGCACCCGATCGCGATTTTGCGGATACCAAAGAACGGCAAGAAGCAGCAGCCGCTTTAGCCTCGGTTCGTCAACAATTGGGTAAAATTTATTTGCCTTTAATTAATGGCGATCGCGTTAATGCACCGAATACCGTAAACTCTGTTAATCCCTCCAATCCCAGCGAAGTAATTGGCAAAATTGGGTTAATGTCTGTGGAACAAGCGGATCAGGCGATCGCTGCTGCAAAATCCGCCTTAACTCAATGGCGTACCACCCCCGCAGGCGATCGGGCAAACTTGCTTCGCAAAGCCGGAGAGTTAATGGAAAAACGCCGCCATGAATTATCCGCTTGGATGGTATTAGAAGTCGGCAAACCCTTACGGGAATGTGATGCAGAAATCTCCGAAGGAATTGATTTTTGTCGTTACTATGCCGATGAAATGGAACGACTCAATAGCGGGGTGAATTACGATGTCGCCGGAGAAACCAACCGCTATCATTATCAACCCCGGGGAATTACCGTTGTTATTTCTCCCTGGAATTTCCCCTTTGCCATTCCCGTTGGGATGACAGTTGCTTCGTTAGTTGCTGGAAATTGCACCTTGTTAAAACCGGCGGAAGTTTCATCGGTAATCGCGGCTAAATTTGCAGAAATTTTAGTGGAAGCGGGAATTCCATCGGGAGTTTTTCAATATATTCCCTGTAAAGGTTCAAGCGTGGGTTCTCATTTAGTGAAACATCCGGATGTCAATACCATTGTGTTTACCGGATCCCAAGAAGTTGGCTGTCAAATTTATGCCGAAGCGGCGATTTTGCAACCGGGACAAAAACACCTGAAAAAGGTAATTGCCGAAATGGGTGGCAAAAATGCCGTGATTGTCGATGAAAGTGCGGACCTCGATCCAGCAGTGGCAGGGGTAGTGCAATCAGCATTTGGATACAGTGGACAGAAATGTTCCGCTTGTTCACGGGTAATTGTGTTAGAACCCGTCTATGAAACCTTTGTGAATCGGTTAGTAGAAGCCACGCGATCGCTGAATGTTGGGGTAGCAGAGGAACCGAGTACCCAAGTTGGACCTGTGATTGATGCCAATGCGCGCGATCGCATTCAAGGTTATATTGCCAAAGGAAAAGCCGAGGCGGAATTAGTCCTAGAAATGGCGGTTCCTGAGACAGGGTATTTTATTGGACCGACGATTTTTAGTAATGTGAAACCCGATGCTGCGATCGCCCAAGAAGAGATTTTTGGTCCCGTATTATCGGTGATTCGCGCTAAAGATTTCGATGAAGCGTTAGAGATTGCCAATGGGACAAATTTTGCCCTAACGGGCGGGTTATATTCCCGGACTCCTTCTCATATTGAACGCGCATACGCTGAGTTTGAAGTAGGCAATCTCTATATTAACCGAGGCATTACCGGGGCGATCGTGGCGCGGCAGCCTTTTGGTGGATTTAAGCTGTCTGGGGTGGGTTCTAAAGCAGGAGGACCGGATTACCTGTTACAATTTTTAGAACCCCGTCATGTAAGCGAAAACGTCCAGCGGCAAGGATTTGCACCGATTGAGGGCGTGGATTAATAAAAATTAAAAAGTCTTGCAGACTAGCAGGGTTTTAAAACCCTGCTAGTTAGTGCGATGCAAGATTTCTTGGGCTATGAAAAGGAAAAGAACAACTTCAGTCGTTACTACGAACATCTCCCCCATCTCCCCCATCCTCCCCATCCTCCCCATCCTCCCCATCTCCCCCATCCTCCCCATCTCCCCCAACCTCCCCATCTCCCCCATCTCCCCCAACCTCCCCATCTCCCCCATCTCCCCCAACCTCCCCATCTCCCCGATCCAGACTATGAGACAATCAAGAAAGCAATATTCACCGCTGTAGCCGGAGTGTTCGAGCAACTCCCAAGCCTAACCATGACCAAAACAGCCGTTATCATAGACGGGAAAGCCGTCGCTGAAAAGATTCAAGGCCAACTGCGATCGCAGGTGGAGGCGTTAGTACAGAAAGCCAGTCGCCCACCTGGGTTGGCGGTTCTGATGGTGGGGGATAATCCTGCCTCTGCTGCTTATGTTCGTAATAAGGAACGGTCCTGTGGGAAAGTTGGAATCGCCTCATACGGACGGCATTTCCCCAAGGAAACGACTCAAGAAGAATTAATGGAGGCGATCGCCGAACTCAACGAAGATGATCGCGTAGATGGAATTTTGGTGCAACTCCCCTTACCGAACCATCTGGATATGGTTGCTGCCATTAATCATATCCATCCCGATAAAGATGTGGATGGATTGCACCCGGTGAATTTGGGACGGTTGATGCGCGGGGAACCGGGATTATGTAGTTGCACTCCGGCTGGGGTGATGGCCCTACTCAGAGAGTATGGGATTGATCCCAAAGGCAAACAGGCGACAATTGTCGGGCGCAGTATCCTAGTGGGGAAACCGATCGCCTTAATGTTATTGGCAGCGGATGCCACCGTCACAATGGCGCATTCGCGATCGCCGGATTTAGGTGCAATTACCCGCAATGCAGATATCCTAGTCGTCGCCGTCGGACGTCCGGAACTGATCACTGGTGATATGGTCAAACCCGGTGCCGTTGTTATCGATGTTGGCATCAACCGAGTCACCGATTATGAAGGGAAATCTAGACTAACTGGAGATGTGAACTATGATTCAGCCACCCATGTTGCCGGATTTATTACCCCAGTTCCAGGAGGGGTGGGACCGATGACGGTCACACTCCTGCTGCAAAATACGGTAGAAAGTTATATTCGGCGGTTGGGACTCGGGTAAAAACGAGATTTTGAAAGCGGGGGTTTTGAGGGGTTGATTAAAAATTAGCCTATCAGAACTCCCGCTTTCCGCGTATCTTTTTTCTCAAAAATTCCAGTGGGAAAAATACCTCAAACCCTTACAATAGGTTGAGACTCAAGGCAGTGCAAGCGGCCAAAGTTACCCCGGTTACCCGGTTTAGGGTCCGTCGCCTAGATCACTTGTAACGGGGGTCAAAAGCAGCGTAAGCTCATCATCAACACCAACCGCCTCCAGCGGTGGAATCGTCAGCTCATAAGACAAGTACGAGGAAGGAAGGGATGGTTTTAACCAATGATACGGATTCCGTAAGGACACAATCCGAATTTGATTTATCAACGTATTTAGGGGAACGGCAGGCTTTGGTAGAAGCCGCACTGGACCAATCTCTGCCGATCAAGCCCCCGGAAACAATTTATGAGGCGATGCGCTATTCCCTGTTGGCGGGTGGTAAGCGTCTGCGTCCAATTTTGTGTTTAGCCAGTTGTGAACTGGTGGGGGGTACGGTGGATATGGCGATGCCAACCGCTTGCGCTTTGGAGATGGTGCATACCATGTCCTTAATCCATGATGACCTTCCGGCGATGGATAATGATGATTACCGTCGGGGTAAGCTGACGAATCATAAGGTTTACGGGGATGATATCGCGATTTTGGCCGGGGATGGGTTGTTGGTGTATGCCTTTGAAGTGGTGGCAACCCAGACTCAGAATGTTCCGGCACCTCGGGTTTTAAAGGCGATCGCTCACTTAGCTCATGCGTTTGGTGCTGATGGCGTGGTTGGGGGTCAAGTTGTCGATATCCAATGCGAAGGCAAGCTAGATACCACGGTAGAAACTCTCCATTTTATCCATACCCATAAAACTGGGGCGTTACTCGAAGCCTGTGTAGTCTGTGGGGCTATTCTGGGAGGCGCTTCGGATGAAGATTTGCAAAAACTCTCGCGCTATGCCCAAAACATTGGGTTAGCCTTTCAGATCATTGATGATATTCTCGATATTACCAAGACTCAGGAAGAGTTGGGCAAAACCGCCGGAAAAGACTTGCAGGCGCAAAAGGCGACTTATCCCAGTATTTGGGGATTAGAAGAATCGACTCGGCAGGCTCAAGCGTTAATTGAGCAAGCTAAGGCAGAACTGGCAAGTTTTGGCACGAAAGCGATACCTCTTCTGACCCTCGCGGATTTTATCACCAACCGCAATAATTAAAAGGCGTAAAACACCATGCAGGAGATCGGCAATATCATCGACAACCGCGTGCTGCTGGTTGCAACTCTAGCTTGTTTGATCGCTCAATCAGCGAAGTTAGCGATCGAATTGGCGAGAAATCGCAAGTTTAATTTTCGCATTCTGGTGGAAACCGGCGGAATGCCCAGTGCTCATTCTGCCTTGGTAACTGCGTTAGCAACGGGCATCGGACAAACGGCAGGTTGGAATAGTACCGAGTTTGCGCTGGCAACAATTTTTGCGGTAATCGTGATGTATGATGCCGCCGGAGTCCGACAAGCGGCGGGAAAGCAAGCACGGATTCTCAACCAAATTGTGGATGAGTTTTTTAGTGATGACCACGAGTTAAATGAAGCCCGTTTGAAGGAACTCCTCGGTCACACTCCGTTTCAGGTGATTGTCGGGGCAATTTTAGGGGTTTGTATTGCCTATATTGCAGGTCAAACCTATTGAATAAACCGAACCGATGGGGCGGATTAAACCCGTTTGAGGCACGTCCGGTTCCCTCCCCGATGTCTGGGGGAAGGGACCGGGGCGTGCATTAGTCCAAGCGAACGGCGTTGTCTAATAAAATCACGTTACTGCCATCCACAACGGTTGCAAAAAAACCGCGATCGCTCAGGGTTTGCAAAATCTGATTGGCCTTGTCTTGTTCACGGGTCACTTCAGCTAACAGATAAGGCCGTTGTCCATAGGATACTAAGCCGATATCGCTTCTCAAGATTTGCCACAACTCCCCAGCAACTTGGGGATTGCTGAAAAAATCCACCAAGACGGCATAACCGTTTCCCAGGGGTTGCGGATTGTAGGCCCCTGCTGAGGGCATGACCGGGAGAGGACTGGGGGTAGCCGCCACACCGACAGGACGGACGACATAAGCGGCAATTCCAACTTGAGAATTGACATACTGCGCCCATTCTTGGGCCTGGTCCGCATTTCCAAACCCCCCAAGACGGGTGACGGTTTCATTCACATAGTTACAAACCGTGGTTTCGATCGCCCCGGGAAGCAATCGCCGAATCTCTTCCTGAGTCGTCAGGGTTGCCGTTGGGACCAGGACCAGATACTCGTCTGGGAGGGGGGGTTGACAGGCTGGATAGGTCGGTTGAGCATGACCATAAGGGGCGCACAGGGTTAACCCACTCAGGGCGAGGAAGGCTGGACTCAACCAGGAGTGCGATCGCTTCAAACAGGTTCTTAGGGATAGCCGCATAGTTTATGATCCCGGGTCTCTCTCCAAGTATTAATCAGGCAGTTTAATGGATTCCTTAACTCCCTTGGGAGGCTAATGGATCGGGAATCGACGCAGAAGGGGCCTGAAATTGGCCGGTCAGCACATATTCCAGACGCAATTTTAACCAGGTGATAAATTGCGGATTAGTCGAAATCACCGCTACGGACGGTTGAGGACATTTGGCTTTCACTTCGGCCATTTCTGGCGCTTCCAGAAAGGCGGGTTGCTTCACTTGCCAAAAATCAATCTCTTTTTCGGTTTCGTGGTAATGTCTAGTCCGTTCTTTGAGTACCTCTTCAAACGGTTCTTCCTCTAATAAGAATTTTTGGCTTGCTAGAACGTAGTGATAAGTTTGCATGGTGGTTGTTGGCTTGTACAAGTCTCGATCGAGTATCGTACAACATTAAAGTAACTCACGCGGAACAAAAATCAATGCCGAACCTTAAACTTAGAGGATTTTCTGGCTAAAGTTTCTCAAAATTATCCCCGGGGTTCGGTGAGAGGTCGGATCCGGACCCCGGGCGATCGCTGAGGGTTTTTCCCCCTTGCCTCGATTAGATTATCCCCTCAAATTTCATCCCAATCTCTACTCTTTATCTCGGAAAATCCCCTAAAATTGCTTGTTTTCTAGGGTTGATTAATGGCCTTGCATGGCTTGTTTCATTTCTCGAACCGCCCGTTCTAATCCGACTAAAACAGCGCGTGCGATAATGGTATGACCGATATTCAGTTCTTCCATTCCTAATAGATGGGCGATGGGATAAACGTTCCAATAAGTCAGTCCATGTCCGGCATTAACACGCAACCCGGAAGAGATAGCCTGGTTACAACCTTCGCTTAAAATCGCTAATTCTCGATCGCGTTCGGCTTCGGTTTTGGCTTCTGCATATTGTCCGGTATGCAGTTCAATAAATTGCGCTTTGACTTGAACTGAGGCGTCAATTTGAGCGCGATCGGCATCAATAAATAAACTGACGGGAATTCCTGCTGATTGTAAGGTATCTACCACTCCTTCCATGCGATCGCGTTGTCCAGCGACATCCAGTCCGCCTTCCGTGGTCAGTTCTTCTCGTCGTTCCGGAACCAAGGTCACATAATCAGGTTTAATATCCAGAGCAATTTTTACCATTTCGTCCGTCGCCGCCATTTCTAGGTTTAAATGGGTCCGGACGGTTTCACGCAACAGACGAACGTCACGGTCTTGAATATGTCTGCGGTCTTCACGCAAATGCACCGTAATCCCATCGGCACCGGCAAGTTCGACTAAGGTGGCTGCTGCTACGGGATCCGGTTCTACGGTCCCCCGTGCTTGTCGAATGGTGGCAATGTGGTCAATATTAACCCCAAGTGTAGCCAAGGTCAATGTCTCCTGATGTTGTTATTAATGAGTGTTTGATTAATTTTAATCTATGGTGTGTCTCCCTTATTCCCCACGGTCATTAGGGATTAGTCATTGGTGATTGGTGATTGGTCATTTGTAATTTACGGGGGTGAATACTCTATCGACCCATGACCCCTGACTAATTTTTTATAGTCCGATGATCTACACTAGAAAAATCTTCCCACTGGCTTAAGAAGGACTCTTGAAGGTTGAGGCTTAGTTAAGGCATCGATTGAGGAGTCTTTTGTCTATCTTTACCCCCTCAATTTTATCTCATTAATCAAGTGAATTTATGGCAATTTCCCTGGAATTTACGTTAAAGCGTCAAGATTTTGAAGAAAGCCTGATGATTTATACCCAATCCAAGCCCTATTTGCGGTATCTGGGAATTTTACTGACTTACATTCTCCTGATATTATTTGGGTTTTTGGCATTTTTAAAAGTTTATGCTTTAATTAATAATGATATTTATTTTTTAAAAAGGGTAGACCAATCCTTGTTGATTTCTGCCGGTTTTGTTCTGTTCTGCAATCTTAGAGTTTGGCACAAAGCCATGACTTGGTTTATGTGGAAAGTTGCACCGTTTTTAAAAGAGCCTGTTTTTGTTCAAATAGAAGATTCAGGATTCAGTTACAAAAATGCGGTGATGAAAAGCGAAATTGAATGGAGTGCAGTACAGCAGGTGCTTGAATCCAACCAGGTGTTTTTTATTCTTCATAAACTCAAGGCTTCTTATACGCTGCCTAAAAGAAGTTTTACCCCAGAGGATATGAATGAATTCAAGCAAATTTTAGCCGCCAATACGATTCAAATCGAGAGAAAATAGAAGAGGATTAGGAGCATCTCATACCAAATCCGGAGTTCAAAAATCTATTTTGTGTATCAGCCCGCCTACGCAGGCTAAGAAAGAAACCGACTTTGAACAACCGGATGGGTATGAGCTTTCTGTTATTTTTAGGGCGATCGCCAGACTTGGATAGTTTGATCCCAACTGGCAGAAACGAGGGTTTTGCCATTCAGACTAAAGACGAGGGAAAAAACATCACTGCGGTGATTGGTGAAGGTAGCGCGTTCTTCCCCGGTGGTCAAATCCCAAAGTTTAATCGTGTCATCATCGCTGCCACTGACGAGGGTGGAACCGTCGGGACTAATTGCCACAGAAACGACTGAATCGGTATGCCCGATCAGGGTATTGCGTAACTCGCCGGTTGTGAGATCCCAAATTTTCAGGGTGCGGTCCCAACTGGCCGAGGCGAGGGTTTTGCCATCGGGGGCGATCGCCAGTCCTCGGACTAAACGCGTATGATCCGTGAGGGTATTTTGCAACTCTCCGGTTTCCAGGTTCCAAATTTTAATGGTGGCATCTCCGGCACCACTAATCAGGGTTTGTCCATCAGGAGTGATGGCAAGCGATCGCACGGGTCCTTGATGATCCGTGAGGGTATGGAGGAGATCCCCGGTTTCTATAGCCCAAATTTTAATCGTATTATCTTGAGACCCACTCGCTAGGGTGAGTCCGTCGGGACTGATGGCGATCGCGTAAACCGGCCCAAAATGAGCCGCAATGCGCTGTTCTAAAGCTACATTCAGATCCGACCCTTGGCGATCGAGTTGCCAAATCTCGATGGTTCCGTCATCCCGGGCACTGGCAATGCGTTGGCTATAGGGGTCAAGGGCCACATCTCGAATCACACTCGGGCTTTCGGATCTCAGGGTCTCTCGGACTACCCCAGTTTCTAAATCCCAAATATTCAGGGTATTGTCCCAACTTCCACTAATCAAGAGTTGGCCTTGGGGGTCGATTGCCAGTCCCTGAACCGGGCCGACATGACCCGTGAGTACCATAGGGTCCTGAGTTGGGACCTGAAAGGGGACGGCCTGGGGACGCGGTGGTAAAGGTCTGACTCTTTTGTTCTGGGGTCGCCCCGGTTTAGTTTCTGATTGAGTTGGGGATTCCGGTTCCGGTTCGGGACTGGGGTCAGGAGTCGTCCGGGAAAAGGAAGGGATCGGGATCGCTTCCAGCCAGGTCGAGATGGCGGGGGAGGGAACTGGGTTGGTCAGGTACTTATATATAGAATAACTGCCGAAAACTAGGATGAGAGTTATACTCGCCCAGGCAACCATCAAAGTCGGAAAACTTTTCTCCAGTTCTGAGGGATACAGAGGTTCTTCAATGACCCGGACATCGAGATCGCCCAAGCCGAGGATATCCCGGCGTAAATGTTGCAAATCTTGCTCGATTTCGGGACTCAGGGGGAGGTCCTGAAGCTGCATCACGGATCTAACGACGGTTTTATAAAGTTGTAATTTAGTTTTGTAGTGCCGATAGGGTTTGAGGGCATTTTCTTGAAGGATTAGGGCATCGGTGGCGGAAATACCGAGGCTTTCTCGGCGAATTTCTAGGCTACGGAGGCTGAGTAAGGAAAGAGTGCCGCCACTGCGTCCGAGAAAATTTTCGACGGCTAATTGGTAGGTCAGGCGAGGGTTATCTTTGGGGGCTTTCCCGAGGGCGACTGCACCGATTTCCGGGAGTGCGTAGATCGCCGGTTGCAAGGCGGGAGCAAGGATTTGCACTTTTTGACTGGCATAGTGGTGCAATTCTTCCAGGGAAATTGTACCATCTCGATTCAGATCCCCGGCCCCGGTTTCGATGCCTTCGATAAAATAGCCGGTGTAGATGGAGAGTCCTAAATGATGCTGTTTGGCGGAATAGTCCAGACAGTTGATGGCGGGATTAGGATGCGCGATGCGATCGCCCCAACGGTTCAGGGATTGAAAGGTGGTGGAGGCCGTGAGAATGGCTTTGCCATACCCTCCCAATTGCTGTTTGACATCGACCAAGCCAGTCCCGCCACTGAAATAGCAATCTAGGATGATAATTTGTTGCTGGGCGACGCTGGTGTACAAGAGTGCCTGCAAGAATTCTGCGGCGATCGCTGTATTCGTGAGGTGTTTACAGGTCGTGTTCTTGGTGGCAAAATACAGGGATCCCGTGGAGTCGGCGATCGCATGACCGGAAAAATACAGCAATACCAAGTCCTCGGGTTGGCGATCGCGCAACAGGACCTCCAAGCCACAGCGGATACTTTGCAGGTCGGGATCGATGAGTTGTTGGACATCGGCAGGGGCAAAACCGCCCTGTTCGGGATGCTGCAATACTTGGGCGATCGCGGATACATCCTGTTTCGCTGTAGGCAGGGGGGGTAGACCAGGGTCTTCGTCCTCTCCCGCTTCATGTTGACTAATTCCGATTAGTAGTGCGACCCGTTTCATTGACGTTTCAAGTTCTGAATTTTCAACTTCTTCAGTGTCACCCTGATTTGTCCGTTTTGATCCAATTTGAACCCTTTTTCAATATCTGGAACTTTTAACTATTCTATCAAGTTCTTTCAGGGTAAGGGTTGCCCGATTTTTTCCTTCCCTTGAAACGGTTCAACTTTGCTTTTTCGGGGTTCTACCCCCGTGGATCACATCCTGATTCCGAATATCTACTCTGGCAAAAGCTAAGGGCTTCCATGCTGCTTTTAAATTGTATCCCTAAATCCGAGTCAGGGGAGTAGCCGTTTGCCCAAAACTTCCCCAGCTACTCTTATCTCTGGAGTCCGGTTTGGGGAATCCTTTTCCAGTGGGTCCCCTAGCCAGGAGAAGTCAGGAGGCGATCGCACCCCGGGTTTTACCGGCTATCCCGCGCTATTCCAGCATATCCCAGGGTTTTTGATAAACTTATAGGGTGCATTCTGAAGGAGATTAAGCCTCTTTCTCGATCAAAGGTAACTCTAAATTTTTCCGGCTACAGTTGCCCAGCTTTTTCGCTTTATTTTTCTATCGTTTATTGAATCACTCCCTTATGAGCAAGCTAGTTGCAGAAATTATCTGCCAACATCATCTCGATGCAAAACTACGCCAGACGATGTATGACTTATATGAACTTTATTATGAAAGTACCAGCCCCGAGATTTTTCATGAAGATTTGAATCATAAAAATTATGTGATTGCCTTGTGGGATGCCGAAAAAAGATTGCAGGGGTTTTCTACAGTGGCGCTTTGGGAATTTCAGTTTGAAGAACAAGCTAAACGAGCTATTTTTTCAGGGGATACCATTGTGCATCGCGACTATTGGGGCGAACAAACGCTCCCTCTAGCGTGGTGTCGATTAGCGGGTCAAATTAAAGCTCAAGCGCCTACAGTCCCTTTATATTGGTTTCTAATTGTTAAAGGCTACCGAACTTATCGATATTTACCCTTATTTGCTCATCAATTTTATCCGACCTATCGGTATCCGACGCCTCCCGAAATACAACGGCTTATGGATTATTTAGCTGAGAAAAAATTTGGGCAAGATTATGACCCAGAAACCGGACTCATTCGATTTCCCATCTCCCGAGGACATCTGCGCGGAAGTTGGGCGGATATTAAAGAGGGATATGAAGATAAACCTGATGTCCGCTACTTTTTAGACCGCAATCCGGACTATGGGAAGGGAGATGAGTTAGTTTGTTTGATGGAACTCCATGAAGATAATATGCGATCGCACGCCCGACGTGGATTTATAGCCGGGATGAATTCAGAAGGGTAACACCTAAAACGGGATAAAAATCCCCGGACTGGCAAGGGATAATCCGACCATCCCTCCGCCAGTCACTTGGATAAAAATCGGGTCCAACTATCCCTTTAATTCAATACCTTCATGCGTTTTTTGCGCTGGGGTTTGAGTTTAAATTTCAGTTTGTAACGGACCGTTTCATGCACGACTTTATAGGAAGCTTCCACCCCACATTCTTCCTTAAGCCATCGCTTAACTTCTCCATAACTGTTAAATCGTTCAGGTCCTTGGAGTTTTTGTCTTAATCGTTCAATAGTATTCGGGGGAATTGCTGGTTTTCGGCCTTGGCCTTTTTTAATAGACAGCATTCCGGGTAAGCCGTGGGTTTTGTATTTTTGAAACCATCGATAAATAGTCGCGGTATCTCGTCCTAATAAAATAGAAAGCTCTTTGAGGGTTTTAATTTGGCCGATTTTTAATAAATATAAAGCCTGCACTCTTTCCCGACCTCTCGCTGTGGTTTGTTTAGCCAGAAGGCTTTTAAGTTCTTCAATACTTTCTCGGATATCGAGCTTGAGGACTCCGGCCATATCACTAACCTGAACGCTACGACATCTATTAGTTATAGTTGCAGAAAAAAAGTGAAGTTGTATCAATTTTAACCCGATGAAAAACTTGCCGCAGATTTTAACGGCTAACTTAGATACGGACTGGAGTCAACACCATGACTTTGACTCCATTGGGTGCGATCGCCCCTTAAACTCTGGGTTATCCGTCCCTAATTAGGACCAAAAATTGGATATCTGGTCCTAATCCGTTGCTCAAGAGTAAAGCAGGTCCTACATTGGGAAGCCAGCGCATCAGTACCCGATGACATCGAGAGGACGGTTTACTCACGGCATCTGCTCAAATCCACTCCTCTACCCCTGATTTTGTGGTGACTAGGGTTACAACGGATACCCCCTAGGTTTTGTAGATGGGGGAGTTAAGAGGCGATCGCAATCCCATTACTGAATCTCGATTTTGATGCGGCTATCTCCTAACTGGGGTCTACCTTTATGGTTCCACCATTCTTGCCATTGCTGCTCATCAATAATAATTTGCCGATCGCCAGTGACGTTTTCATTGTAAAATTGAACTAACTTCACTAAAGAATCGGCATACTCGCGGAACATATCCTCACAGGCAAACAATAAATCTCCCTTAGAAGTTAATCCGTTTAAGCGTTTCGCTTCCCACAGGGAGGTGAGGAAGCGAATAAAGCTGGCATCGGTCATTTCTTCCATTAAATCAACGACCTCTGATTCTAAGTAAAAGGCATAGCGATCGACGACTCGCCCGAGGGAACTGCGGAGGTTTAGGCTTTCATAAACGAGGTAATCGAGCCAGTCCATCGGTTCTCCGGCTGGGGTTAAAACTGGAGCCATTGTTAATAGATCTAAGTTTTGAACTTCCCGAAAATATGTCTCATCAAATAAATCGTCTAATTTTTTATAGGCTTTGTCGGGTTTTTGGGGGGTTGAAGCCTTCAGGATTTCAAAAAATAAATAAATTTGTTTTCTAATGGTAAATTTTAATTGTCTAAAAGCAATTTCTTTGAATTTATTTTTTTCTTTCTCCCGCCCCTCTCTAACCGCTTTATTGACCGAAAATAGAACCAGTAATATTCCTGCCACTTCAGCAATTAAGTTGATAGAAAGCTCCTCCAGCCAAACGCCGCACATTTCCCGGTCTATCCACAAGCCATTAATACAAGAGTAAGAAGAAAATATGCTCAAAAATAGGATTAAAAATAAAAGAATGTAAGATTTTTTTATTCCAGAAGGAAGAACTACTCTTTTAATCGGGTTTAACATAAAATCGCCTCTGTCTTTTATAGAATGAGTGAGGATTGTGCAGAGGTTAAGTGCGATCGCCGTTCAGTCTTGTTCTATAGAATCCGGTGGAATTGGGGCTGCCTCTGTGCTTCACCCCGCCTCATTCCCGAATCGCTATGCTTAAAAAGTTCCTGATGTTCAAATCCCTGAAAACTTGACTAGAGATTGAACAAGTGACTCATTTAAGGTCCGGCGACTGCCCGATCGCGGCTTTCAAAATTCACTGAGGTTTGTGGAACCTTGCTCTACGGTTGGGCGATCAAGTTGTGTCAGCAACTCTGAGGGATTAACCTCTAGTGCTTTGGCAACCTCCAGAAACTCGACCACATCTAAACGGCGTTCCCCACGTTCGTACTTCGAGACGAAAGACTGGGGTTTATGCAGTCGTTGAGCGACTTGCACCTGGGTTAACTTACTCGATTGGCGAATCTCGATTAGGAGTCGCCGAAACCGCGTATATTTTTCTGTAAAAACTGACTTATTCACCCAGAGACCTCCTTGTTATTCTACCTTAAATTGCTCAAAGCTAAAATAGGATAATCGGAAACTGGATGATTGACAAGAGTAAAGCGCAATTTTCAAGCATTCGCTGCTGTCAAGGGTACTAAAATCCCAGGGTTTAGCCCCGATATGCGAGGGATCCAAGGGGTAAAGTCGGTGGTTTATCATCGGAATTTTTGAAGTCCCCCGGCACGAAAAAGCCGCCAATCACGATGGGGAACGAGGGTCAAAGGACCCTGAACCCTGAAGGCGATCGCAATCCTTTATAATAAACAGGATCTGTTTTCCTTCTATAAAACTGAGCGGATTTTTAAGTGTTTTGGAATCGCCGTCATTTTCTCACACTCTGCGGACTGAGTGCGATCGCCTCTGCGATCCCCGGTTCGACAATTGCTACTGCTAACTCTCCCTCTATCCTAAAACCCCCGCGTCTAAAAGTTGGGGATACAGTGGGTTTGATTAATCCTTCTAGTCCGATTGAACAAGAAGATATCGATTATGCTCGTAAAGAATTACGGGCTTTGGGTTTAAATGTCAAGTTAGCACCCCATTTACTCGATCAATATGGCTATCTCGCGGGTCAAGATACCGATCGCGCTGCGGATGTAAATGCCATGTTTGCCGATCGCTCGGTTCAAGCCCTTTTAACCATGCGCGGGGGTTGGGGATGTAGTCGGATTTTGCCCTTATTAAACTATGAACTTATCCGCGCAAACCCCAAAATTATTATGGGCTACAGTGACATTACTTCGTTATTACTGGCGATTTATGCTCGCAGTGGCATTATTACCTTTCATGGTCCCGTTGCAACGTCAGCTTGGAATCCATTTTCAATCAATTACGTTCAACGCCTGTTACTAGATGCCGAACCCGTGCGGATGCAAAATCCTCCCTCGACTCGTCCCCAAACCATCACAGGAGGTAAAGCCCGAGGTCAATTAGTGGGAGGAAATTTATCGGTTTTAAGCGCACTGGTCGGGTCGGCTTATTTACCGGATTGGGAGAATAAAATTTTATTTGTCGAAGAAATAGGGGAAGATATTTATCGGGTCGACCGAATGTTAACGCAATTAAAATTAGCAGGAATTCTCGATAAAATTTCGGGATTTATTTTTGCTGAATGTACTCGCTGTGAAGCGGGGGAAGGCGATGAACCTTCGTTGACTTTAAACCAAGTGTTATCGGATTGGATCCGACCCCTGGGAATTCCGGCTTGGTATGGGTCAGCGATCGGTCATATTAAAGATAAATTTACGATTCCTGTGGGAGTTGAGGTGGAAATTGATGCGAATCAAGGAATAATTCAACTGTTAGAAAAAGCAGTGGAATAAACGGAGGGGTGATGGGTTTCAGGCTAAAACTTGATAGGGTAGATGACCCGCAACGGGAAAGGGCAAGAATGCTAGATGGCGATCGCCTACCCTCACCCACTACAGAGCAAAGAAGAAATTTCATCAACGATTTGGAGTCGCCCTCGCCGTAAAGCCCGCAGAAGTCGATCAATGGAGAATCTATCTTCCTCCTCCAGAGATTCTTCTAAGATAGCTGCCATCAATCCATAGCGATCGGCTAGGGTAATTTTGCGGGTGGCGCTCACTTGAGCCATCAGTTCGGAAATTGCATGGGGAAGAAGTTTAATGGAGGGATGCATAGCATTTTATTCCTTCAATTCATAGTTTTATTATGAAGCTTTTTTAAAGAGTGTTAGGCGATCGAGATCTAATTCAACTTGCGATCGCCGTCGGAAATGTTCTGTGATTTGCAACACAGGCTCGGGCGATCGCCATCACGGCTAAAAGGTCAGGCGCTTTTTTGATGCTAGGATTGTGCCATTAGGGATTCCCCTCGGGTTTCCTCGTCTTGCCCTTCCGATTTTCCAGACGTGTTAAAGCTCCCTTAAGTGCCACTGAAAGCAACTTTTTATCTCTTAAAATAGTCCAGATTATAACCCCCGCTTATCGGGTCAATTGAAATTTTTGATTAATCGTTTAAGGAAAAGTAAAGAAAAATGTTGAATCGAGTCAAACCTATCGCCCTCGCCTTATTTGCATTGTCTCTAAGTGGCTGTATTTTCATCGTTAAGCCCAATGAAGGACCGGAGATAGAAAATCCTTCCATTGGCAGACAATCTGCCTCGTTTCCCAAACGCACTCCGGCATTTAAGCAGATTCTTTATGTAGACTCAACTCAGGGAACTGATACCCCTTCCGCAGGAGAGCGAGAAACCCAACCCTTCCGGACGATCGCCTATGCCTTATCCCAATCCTCTCCGGGGACGGTGATCCAATTAGCGCCGGGGGAATATAGTGAAGAGACTGGGGAAACCTTCCCGTTGAAAATCAAACCGGGAGTGACCCTCCGAGGTAATGAAAGACAGCAGGGGGAAGGGGTGACAATTATCGGAGGCGGCGATTACCTTAGTCCGACTTGGGGGAAGCAAAAAGTCACCCTTCTCCCGGGCGATCGCACGGAAATCGCGGGAGTTACCGTCACTAATCCTCATCAATCGGGAACGGGAATTTGGGTGGAATCCACTCATTCCAAAATTCGCAATAGTACCGCGACAAAAAGTGGCCGCGAAGGAATATTTATCACGGGAACGGGAACGCCGGTAATTGAAAATAACCGCATTTTTGAAAATGGCGGTAATGGGATTTCTCTCACCCATGAAGCCGGGGGAGAAATTCGAGATAATGTAATAGAAAATACCGGCTTTGGCTTGGCGATCGGGGGAAATTCTACTCCCTTAGTGGTAAATAATCAGATTTTGAATAATATTGATGGGTTAGTGATTTCTCATTCTTCCCGTCCGATTTTGCGAGACAATACAATTTCCAACAACAGCCGGGATGGATTGGTGGCGATCGGGGAATCCCAGCCGGATTTAGGAACCGACACGGTTTCGGGCAAAAATACTTTTAAAAACAATCAGCGGTATGATATTCATAACACCGCCCAAGCGCCAACTTTAAGGGTCGTAGGTAACCAATTAGATGACACTCGGGTAATTGGGGCTGAGATTCAACTCCGATAAATCCCGTTTCCCCCGCTTGAACCCCCTAATTTTAAGCAAGCTTTCCAAACCAACAGGACTGACGCCTATTTTAGAAGATGAATCAGACAGATTTTGCCCTGTATGAACCGATTAGTACCCTGAAACCCGTACATGAAAATATCTGGATTGCTGATGGACCCATTGTTAAAATGGCGATGTATGGCAATTCTATTCCCTTCCCCACTCGGATGACTCTAGTGCGTCTCCAGAATGGCGATTTATGGTGTCATTCCCCGATCGCCATGACGGAGGGTTTACAGGCTGAAATCGATGCGATCGGTCCCCTGCGTTATCTGATTTCTCCCAATAAAATTCATTATGCTCACATAGGAAGTTGGGCCAAACTCTATCCAGAAGCCACCGCCTGGGCTTCCCCAGGGGTGCGAGAACGAGCGGCACAGCAGCACATTCAAGTGAGATTTGATGCGGATTTGCGCGATGAAGTACCCCCTGAGTGGAAAGATGACCTGGATCAGGTGATTGTTCGGGGGAGTCGCTTTATGGATGAAGTGGTCTTTTTTCACCGCCGGAGTCGCACTTTAATCCTCACCGATTTAATTGAAAATTTTGAATTACACAAAGTACCCAAATCGTATAAAATGTTGGTACGGTTGGGGGGAATTGTTGACCCCGATGGTAAAACACCGTTTGACTTGCAACTGACATTTTTGGGGCGGAAAGATTTAGCCCATATCGGGTTTAAGCAGATGTTGGCTTGGGAACCGGATAAAATTATTCTCGCTCATGGTCGCTGGTATGACAGGAATGGTATGGCAGAATTGCGACGGGCGTTTCGGTGGTTGGGGAGGGGAGAGGACTAAAGTCGTTACGACGAACCGGGGGAGAGGGTTGATTTTCGTTTGTAGTAACGACTTCAGTCATTATCTTCGGTATTTTTGACATTTCACTGAGATGGGGGGAGGGTTTTTCCTGAGAACCCACGATAAAATTGAGACAATTGAGCAAAACCTGTCGGAAACAACTATGCAAGAACCACAAATAGAAAATAATACTAACCCCACTGAGGTGCAACCCGTTGCCCCCAATGTGTTCCAAAGACTGTTAGGGGATTGGCGGCTCAAATTTGGGCTGATTGGATCCGTGGTCGGACTCGCAGTCCTAGGTTTATTCTCATTCCTGTTCTTTTGGCACCATACCTTAGCCGAGATGGGAATGAAATCCTGGGCCTCTAGTGCCAATGCGACCCCCATTGAATGCATGATTCAGGATACCAATAATGATGGATATGTCAGTTGCAGTGCGATGTTGCAAGGGCAGGTAGTGCCGTTGGAATGTGGTTCCAGTTTGTTTAATATTGGTTGCCGGGTCAACTATGGGGCCGCAGCAGCGCCCCAGGTGCGATCGCAAAATAGATAAATTAGGTGTTTAAGGGGTTCACAGTGATCCGATGATGTAGAAATAGCCTGCTTCTTCTCTTTACAGGGGTGGGTTTGAATCTACCTCGGGTATGGGGACCGGATGAGATAACCCGGACCCGAAACGAGGTTTCTGTACCCAATGGGTTGCCAAGTCAGCAACCCGTTTCTCCAGAAATCCGGTTTCTAACCGTTCCATCTCTAAGAAACGAGGGGGCTATAATTGGGGATTGAGTCAATTCCTATTCGAGGGATCTACTTGTCGAGGATAACTGTGGTTCGCAAACACCCTGAAATCATGCTGCTGTCCTTATTCCGTCCTGGGAGAGAAGGCGATCGCTTAATTCAACTTCCGGACTCCCTATCTTCCATTCCCGGCAACCCCCGGAAAATGGGTCGGGGGTTGGCGGTTTCTTTGTTCTTGGGTCTCGCCCTGTCTCTCATGGGGTCCGCAGTTGGAAATACTACCCCTGTGCTTTCTTCCTCCGGTCCCGAGGAGATGTCAACGAGTTCTGACTTAGAAAAAGGGGTCTCTACAGTGGCACAGGGCGATCGCCACCGCCTAATTCGCCAGGGGAGGGAACTGAGTTGGAATGGACAAGGGCGATCGCTGAGTTGGATTGCCTGGTCCCCAGATGGGAACCCGACCCAAATTCGCTACGGGTTTACGGAGACGGACCTGATGCAACAGATGGGGGTAGAGTTTTTAAATACCGATGATGCCCGAATTCAGCCTGTGCGTTGGTTTTCCGACCCGGAATTGCAACCGTTGAACCTACCTGTAGTCTGGAGTCAAGGCAGACGATATCTGGATATTACGCCTTTGGCAGAGCAAGTGGGGTGGCAGTTGCGAGAAGCGGGACAAATCTTGGAAGTAACCTCACCGGGGGCGACGGTGGAAGGGATTGAACAAGAAGAACAACCCTGGGGCGATCGCATCGTTCTGGACCTCAAGGGTACTCCTTTGTTTACGGTTTCTTCTACGCCGATTGAACCGACTCCGCAAGACGAAGATCCAAATCCCGATGGCGTGCAAGGCGATCGTCCTCCTACCTTGCCACTACAAGAATTTGTAATTACCCTGGATGCCACTCTCACCGAGGAACTCCTCAATACCAGGGCGATCGCTAAGGAAAATCTCACAACCCAGACGGATTCCCCAGGGGAAAGAACCATTGCTTTAACCTTGGGACAGACTGGATTTGCCGGATTAATGGAGACAAGCGGCGATCGCACTACATTACGATTCCAGATTCCCCAGATGTGGCGACCCCGAGTCTGGACCGATCGCGATCCTAACCGCTTAATGATTGACATTCAACCGGATGTAGTTAGTGAGCGTAACATCCTCTGGGCATCCGGAGTCCGATGGCGACAACAACTCATCGAAGTTGCCGACAGCCGTTTTCCCGTCGTCTGGTTAGAACTCAACCATCGCAACGCCTCCAGCACGTTTCTCAAACCAATTACCGCTAATCCCGGTTTACCCGGAATTGCCGAACTCAGTCAAATTGCCAGTCGCCTCGGTGCCCATGCTGCCATTAACGGGGGATTTTTCAATCGCAACAATCAACTCCCCTTGGGTGCCATCCGCGAAGATGGACGCTGGTTATCCAGTCCCATTCTCAACCGAGGGGCGATCGCCTGGAATGATTCCGGAAGCGCGACTATCGGGCGTCTCAGCTTAGAGGAAACTCTCACAACAGCCCAAGGAGAAGCCTTACCTATTTTATATTTAAATAGTGGCTATGTCAAAGCCGGAATTTCTCGCTATACCCCAGAGTGGGGAGACAGCTATACAACCTTAATTGATAACGAAATCATCGTCGTCGTGGAGGGGGGCAAAGTTACCCAACACCTGCAAGCAGAAAAAGCCGGAGAAAATACCTTTGCCATCCCCGAAACTGGGTTTTTACTTACTTTACGCTCCTTCGCATCCGCCTTACCTAAACTTCCCCTCGGCACCTCCGTCCTAATTAATCGGGTCACCGTCCCCTCCTATTTTGATGTTTACCCTCACATTTTAGGGGCGGGACCTGTCTTACTTAATAATAATTGGATTGTGCTAGATCCGGAGGCGGAACAATTCAATCAAAACTTTATTGAAGGAAAAGCCTCCCGAAGTGCGATCGGTCAAACGGAGGATGGCCGCTTAGTGATTGCGATCGTTCACCACCGCACCAACGGACCTGGACCCACCCTCACCGAAATGGCTCAAATCATGCAACAGTTAGGGTCTGTCAACGCCCTCAACCTAGACGGAGGCGGTTCCACCACCCTATTCCTAGGCGGTCAACTCCTAGAACATCCCCCCCGCATCATCCCTCGCATCCACAACGGATTAGGCATCTTTTTACAGCCAGAATAGGACTTTATTCAACGTCAAGACTTCAGTAGTAAGGTGGACAAAAAGGAAACGACTAAAATTTTTACTATGAATAGCGCAGTTATTGAGGGGGTTTGCAGAGGTTTTGGAGGATGGTTTCGTGGTCTTGGCCTTCTAGGACCCAGGGTTCTGCGGGTTTGATGCGATCGCTTAAGCCGAGGATGAAGCGGTTGCTGTCGGACCCTAATGATTCACAGGTGGTTTGGAGGCAGAGGAGGTCTCTACCTGTTAATTGGCTGAAAAATGAGGTTAATATTCCAGCTTCTAAAAAGCAGACAGGGCGATTCCACTTTGGGGCTTGGTCGGCGTAGGGGGAATTTTTAGCAAGGATGATCAAGAATCCATCTTGATAATGGTCTTGATTTAAGTCAAAACTTCCCCAACCCATTGTTTTCCAAAATTGTTGAAAGCATTGAATGAATTGCACCATTTCCATTTGGGAGATGGGTTTTCCATAGTAATCCGAAATTTCTTCGCAAAATCTCACATAAAAGTTTTTTCCCCACCATTTACCGCAGTTGAAGAGGACGAGGCGGGCGGCGGATCCGGTTTCATGTTCGAGTCCGCTATAGATGGCAGAAATTAAGGTTTCGGGGATAGCAAGGAGGCGATCGCCTCGGCGATTTTCTAGGAGTCCGAGTTCTAAGTCACCTTTCACATAGACGTCATAGGCAAAATAATTGCCCGGGAGTTGTTGTTCTTTCAGCAGATTGGAAATAGAAATCATAGGGTTATGCTTAGGAATTTGCGGTTGGGGATATATGTTCGATGAATTGAAGGCTGGACTACTGAGGTTGAGTTTCCTCCAATAACATCGCTTTGGCTTTGTCAAATAAGGGTTGAATCAGGGGAAAGTGTTTATCGGAGAGTTCGGCTTTGACCCCTTGAAGTAATAACTCGTACAGTTTGCGTTCGATGGTTTGAGTTTGGTGTGTTTGCACTAAACCCGTCATCCAATCTTTCAGGCGTAAGGCGAGAAAGTCGGGGTCACTTAATAACATCGCAGTCCCGCAGTAGCGACTAATTAACAGCCAATGTTTAAGGGCACGCTCTAGGAGGTCCTGGCGTTCATCAGGAAAGGCGGCAACCAGGCGATCGGCGACGGGTTGAAAAATCTGTTCTTCTTTGTCTCGAAGGATTTCATAAGCCTCCATGCGTCTCGCTAAGGAGACCGCATAGCGTCGAAAGAGTTCGAGTTCATTGGTCTGTAAATAACGCTGTTCAGCTTGCTCCAGCAGTCGCGCAATCTCGGGGTGCATGGTTGTCTTCTGACCTGAATTTGAGGATGGGATAATTTTCAGAAAAGCTGTTTCTGAAGTGTGACTGAAGTCGGGGTTTGGAGTTGTAACTTCAGTCACGGGGGAAAGACCTAAAAGGCTTCGAGTAAATCAATCAGGGTTACTTCCTCTTGTGATGAGGAGGCGGTCCCGGCAGAGGGTGAAGGTTTGGGAAAGGAACCGACTTCTGGGGCTCTTTCCCAAGGCAGGAGACGGAAATAATCCGCAACGACCAAGGTCCACCGGGAGGCGGGGTCGGTTGGCTGTCCGTTAGAACCTTGGGTTAGGGGTTGTCCTTGCCAGTTACATTGACTAAAATACTCTTGGACAGAAAGTTGTAATAACGATTTGCCGTTATTCATCGCAAGCGTTCTCCGGCTTCTAACCGTTGTTGAATATCCCTCGCAGTGGCTCCTTCATTTTGCCAGAAGGCAGCGGCATCGATGCGATCCTGACTGCCGAGTAAAAATTTACAATAGGTTTCACCCATTGAGTAACATTGCAGTTCGATGCAGCTTAACTGTTTGTTGACCAAGCAGGTGAAGAATCCGGCGAAGAGCCCGGCATAGATGTAGCAGACGGGTTTGCCGACATCGCCGAGGGTGCGAGCGACGGCAGAATCAAAGAGGTTGATAAACATAAATCCATGCTTGCGATCGCTCAGATCGACTTCCCAACGTCCCCACCCTTGGGCGGTAAAGGGCCACCACCAGGTTTCTAAGAGGAACATGAGGTTCGCTTGGCGGATATCCCGCTGATATTCTTTCTCAAACCACTTTTTGAAAAATTCGGCATCTTTGGTCCCCCATTCGCAGCCAATGGTGTACATAATCACCGAGGCAGCACTGCCGACTTCTTCTTCTAACCCTTCGACTAAGCCAATAATAAAGTCTTCACTGGTAAAGGTATTTCGGCCCTCATTCCAGTCGGTGACAATCCCGGTATCGGGGTGAAATGAAAAGAAATCCTGAAAGCCATAGTGGTTGTGCTTTGGGGGCTGCTTTTGCTGACGATTCGCTTCTAAGTTGGCAGCCGGTTTTTTGTTGGTAGATACTACCATCAGACAATACTCCTTGTGATGGGATGGGGTCTTTAGTTTGCTGTCCCGGTCAGTTCCGTTAAGCGGCTTTCTGTCTGGGGGTGGGTGGTTGCGGTCCTCTCTAGGGACGATGCCCTGTTCACCCGTGCCGGTCTATATTCTAATTTTAGGCAACTCAGCGGATATTTGGAACGATTAATTTTGCCGATCGCAGTAAAACCCTAGAAAATTGAGCCGAAAAATTCTAACATCAAGAATCATGTATTTTTATTGAGAAATTTTTACGAATTAATTTGGAGGATAACTTTTCCAAGCTCGGTAAAAATCCGAGAGGATGCGATTGACATTAAACCCGCTTTGTGTATATAAAATACAATCAAGACTGAAGCGCTGGCTTTAGGCCGCAGGGGTTCCCCTTGCGACTAAACCGAGGCTTTCAGAGCAGATCGAGGCTGAACCGGGAGATTATGCCGCCTGAGATGTCATCGCCAGCGGCTGAATCGGGATTTCAATTCGGAACTCGGTCCCTTGTCCGGGTTGGGAAAGACAGGTCAAAGAACCCCCATGTTTTTCGACTACGATTTGATAGCTAATGGATAAGCCCAAACCCGTTCCAGACCCGACGGGTTTCGTGGTAAAAAATGGATCAAAAATTCGCGATCGCACTTCATCAGAAATTCCCGGACCATTATCGCCAATCCGAATCACTACGCTGCTTTCCTGGGTCAAGTCTGGCTTCTTGTGACTATTAGAAGGGCGATCGCCTAGACTGATAGTAGAGGCATCCTTCTCTACCCATTCACTACTAATTTTAATCCAACTGGCATTGGCACGAATCTCTTCCGGAGTCCGGTGGCGATCGCTCATTTCCAATGCATCGATCGCATTACTCAAAATATTCATAAAAACCTGATTGATTTGTGCCGCATAACACTCCACCAAGGGCAATTCCTCATACTCTTTAATCAAATGAATGGCCGCCCGATCCCCCTTAGACTTGAGGCGATGTTGCAAAATTAATAAGGTACTATCAATCCCTTCATGAAGGTTCACCTGTTTTTTCTCCGATTGATCCAAGCGGGAGAAGTTTCGTAACGATAAAACAATCCCCCGAATCCGTTCCACTCCCACTTTCATGGAAGCTAAAATCTTCGGCAAATCTTCTTTTAAAAAGTCCGCTTCAATGGTTTCACTCAATTCTTGAATCGCCTCATGGGGATTAGGATAGTGTTCCTGGTACTGTTCGACTAATTCCAGTAAATCTCGGGTATAATCCGTCACGTGAGTGAGATTTCCATAAATAAAATTCACTGGATTATTAATCTCATGGGCCACTCCCGCCACCAACTGACCGAGACTCGCCATTTTTTCACTTTGGACCAGTTGACTTTGGGCCTGTTGTAAGTTATGCAACGTGAGAGAGAGTTCTTCCTTTTGATGCTTCAATTGCTCGAACAGTTCAGCTTGATGCAAGGCGACTCCAAACTGAGCGCCGATTTGACTGAGTAACTCCACCTCATACTCATACCAATGACGAGGCCCGGAATTTTGGTAAGCCGCCAGCAATCCCCACAAAGTTTCTCCGGCGAGGATGGGAACAATAATATAAGCTTTGGCTTGAAATGTTTCTAATAGTTCAATGTGACACTGAGCATGGCCTACATTGTAGATATCATGAACGGCGAGGGCTTGATTCTCGCGGTAGCGTCCGCCTTGGGTTTCCTGAAGGTGAGTATCTGCAATATCCGGCAGGTTTCCCATGAGGGGATTCCAACCGGGGGAAACTGCTTCCGCGACAAAGTTGCCACTCCAATCGGGTTTGAAGCGATAGACCCCGACGCGATCGGCCTCTAGGAGTTGGCGCACTTCTTGGGTAGTGGTCTGGAAGAGGGTATGGATATCCAGCGATCGCCGGATTTTCTCAATAGTTGTGGCTAAGGCTCGTTCTCGGCGAGCTGCCTGGGCTAATTGTGAGGTTTGGGCTTGGCATTTCCCCTGTTCTTCCGCCCATTCAAGGGCTAGACCCAAGTGAGAAGCCATGAGGCGCAAAAACTCAATTTCGCTGGGTTCCCAAGGACACTTTCCGCAACATTGATGGACCCAGAGGAGTCCCCAGAGCCTATCTTGTTGATGGAGGGGAATGCACAGGTGAGATTTGACCTGTAATTGGGTTAAACAATCCTGATAGTGCAGGGGGAGAGGACACTGGGAAAGATCCGGGATGACATGAATACCCCCGAGATGATAGTAGGGATTACAGTCTTCCGCCAAGCTGCGATCGCCTAATTCGGTCCCTAAAGCGGCTAAGGCTGGCGATCGCACATCTTCGGCAATAATTTGTCCCCAACTCCCCTGATCTTCGGGCCATAAGCGAAAGACCGCCACCCGATCCACATCTAATAAGTGCCGTAGATCCGTTACGGTGGCTTGAAAGAGATTTTCTAAATCCAGGGATTCTCGAATGCGGGCGATCGCTCGAGATAAAGTGGTGTACTGTTCCGTTGTACCCTGGGCGATCGCTGTTCTTCGGTGTGACTTCATCAAACAACCTCCCCGCTTCGAGACGTCCATTTCTATCGCGGTGACTCTCAGTAAACGTTCCATTGCTCATACTCCATCCTGTATTCTGCTCTTCCACCCTGCTGACTGTTCCTTTAGGGATTGAATTGAGTAGATGCGCGAACTAATTCTGAGGCCAATTGATATCCCGAAACTTCCCTGATTATTTCTTATTATAAGAGGTCTAATTGTTTTGAGTCGGTGTGTCTGCCCTGATTTTTTCGGTTAATCGTTGTTAATCGTTACCGGGAGTGGTTCTCAATGAAACTATCAATTCATTTGATTGGGAAGATAACTTTTTATTATGCTATCAAACCTCAGCCTTCAACCCTCATTCCAGAGGGAAGGGTAAACTAAAATTCCCCCTCCCTCCACCTTGAGGAAAAACGGCCATCAGGTTGAGGAAGCTATCGGGAAGAGGGTAGATGGGTGGGGTTTGATACCTCGATTTCCGGCGTCAAAGCGGGTTTGCCCTGAATAATCGGAATTTCAATCCAAAATTCAGTCCCCTGACCGGGTTCCGAGATACAGTTAAAGGTTCCGGCGTGTTTATCCACCACAATTTGTTTACTAATAGAAAGACCCATTCCTGTTCCCTTGCCAATCTCTTTTGTGGTAAAAAAGGGTTCAAAAATGCGCGATCGCAGATGTTCAGGAATGCCCGGACCATTATCAAAAATACAAATCGCCGCATTTTTTTTCTCATCCTCCCCCGTCAGGGTGGTGCGAATTGTAATCCGACTGGGGTGGTGATGGCGTTCTTGAGGCGATCGCTCTTTATCCCAGTCCTCTAAAGCATCAATGGCATTGCTCAATAGATTCATAAACACCTGATTAAGCTGTCCGGCAAAGCATTCCACCGGCGGTAGTTGCCCATATTCTTTGACAATTTCAATTCCGGGGCGATCGCCTTTGGGTTTAAATCGGTGGTGTAAAATCATCAAGGTACTATCAATCCCATCATGAATATCCACCGCTTTCATATCCGTTTGATCCAAGCGCGAGAAATTCCGTAAACTCAGCACAATCGACCGGATACGGTCCGCCCCAACCTTCATGGAAGCCAACATTTTGGGCAAATCTTCTATCAGAAAATCTAAATCAATTTCTTCAATAAACTCCTGAATTTCTGACGGAGGTTCCGGGATATGATATTGGTAGAGTTTTTGCAACTCTAACAAATCCTCGGCATATTGGGTGGCATGATTCAGATTGCCATAGATAAAGTTAACCGGATTATTAATTTCGTGAGCAATTCCAGCCACAAGCTGTCCCAGGCTGGACATTTTTTCCCCTTGAATCAGTTGGGTTTGAGCATTTTGCAAATCTTCGATCGCCTGTTCTAACTCCACCGCTTGGGCTTGGGCTTTCGCCGCCGCCGCTTGAGTTTGTTGATAAAGTTCCGCTTGACCGATCGCAATGGCAGCCTGATCCGCTAGTTGTTGCAACAGGTCAATTTCTTGCTCTTGCCACAGGCGCGGTTGTTCGCACTCATGGGCAATTAAAAATCCCCACAAATCTGAACCCATGCGAATCGGGACAATTAAATTAGCTTTGACCTCAATGCTGTCTAAAAACTCCCGATGACAGTCACTTAATTCCGCCGTTGCCACATTATCAATTGCCCGGATCCGGCCTTTTAAATACAAGTTAGAAACATCCGAGGGAATACATCCGGGACAGCGCACCCCGCGAACCGATTGCCAACCTTCCCGCAAATCTTCTACCGTAACCTCTCCCGTGCCACTGTCATTAAACTGATAAATCACCACGCGATCGGTATTCAGTAAATTTCGCACGCGCTGGGCGATGGTTTGCAGAATGGTACTGACATCTAAAGTGCTGCGAATTTGATCCGTGATTTGTTTGAGGATGCGGGTAAATTTTAAGGACTGTTGGAGTTCCTCCGTGCGTTCTTGGACCTGCTGCTCTAGGTTGGCATTCAAGGAATTTACTTCTTTGTAGAGTAAATACTGCTCGATCGCCATTGAAAAATGCTTGCCGATCGCTCGGGCCATTTCAAGTTCTTCCGGCTTCCAGTCTTGAGCTTGTCCAGTTTTCCGTTCCCGCCACGCCTCGAAGGATTGCCGAGGCATTAATTGCTTGAGATTACTATTAAAGCGTCCCGCCCATAAGGTTTCAGTTTCGATTTCATTGCGAAAAATGGTTAAATACCCGAGATTTTGTTGGCGATAAAACAGGGGCATAACCAGCAGACTGCGGATCCGCGTGGAGCGAAAATCGGAAGTAAACCCATTAATGTGAAAGGGTTTATAAATATCCGGAATCGCTCTGACAGAACCATCCTGAGATTGTTCTAAATCGGGGCTGGAATGGGCGGTTTCAATCCAGTTTTTCCAGAGGGGGTGTTCTTCCAGGATGTCAGAGAATTCAGACTTAACGGGAAGCGGTTGTTCCCCGAAGGTAAACAGTTGACTGACCGAGTTATCGAGGTTACCCATCATAGAATTGTGTTTCGCGCCGATGTAGAGCCTACCCCCACATCCATTCAGGGCGTTGACGGTGGCTTCGAGTGCCGCTTGGACCTCGATGCTGGGTTGAGCGTGAAGTAAGGCGGCTACCCGATTGATCGTGGCTTCTCGGGCTTGTTGCTGCTGGGTCGCTTGGAGGAGGGTAGCCTGGGCGATCGCGATCGATACCTGATCCGCCAAAAGTTGGACCAACTGCAAATCGTCTTCTGCAATCGGGCGCGTTTCGACATGATGGGAGACAATCAGACCCCAGAGTTCCTGATGATGGAGGATGGGGACCACTAAGGAGGAGTTGATTCCCATTGCTCGCAGGTAGGTTAAATGACACTCATCTACAGGCCGATAGCGGATGCTATGGCCCGCCCCTACTGAGTCGGCAGAGGCATACTCCCGAGAACTCACCCCGATTTGCTGCTTGGCAACATCGACGATGGAACAGACTCGTTCTTTGGTAAACCGTTCTCTAGCGCGTTCTGGAATATCATCGGCGGGAAAATTTAATCCTTTGAGGGAGGGAAGGCGATTTTCATGAATGGACTCGGCAATCACTTTCCCACTACTATCGGGATTGAATTGATAGACCATGACGCGATCGGTTCCTAAGAGGGACCGGATTTCAGCAGCCGTAGCGGTGAGAATTTCCTCTAAATCGAGAGATTGGCGAATTCGGTTGAGCATTCGATGCAACAACACTTCGCGATCGAGTCTTTGTTGGACAGGTTGTGCGGTATTTGTATTATTATTTTTGAGTGTCATAAAAAATTCGCCTTCTTCCAATCCAGATGTTTTGACCTCGGGAAGGTTCAAAAGCCTCCTTCCACTAAATGAGATTTTAAGGCTCTCGAAAAATTACAGGGTTGAGCGGCACAAATCCCAGTCCTCTACACCCACTCGAATTATTTCGTCACCTGATGAGTGCCAGTTGGTTAATCCCCCGCTCGAACGAGACAGGGTTAGATGCCTCCTCTTTCGGTAGCTGACCCGCTCTAGTCTTTACTGACTTAGTGATCGATGAGGATGGACATTTGCTAAAACTCCCCTGTATGAGTTTCTAGCACACTGGTCAGGGTTGAGTTCCTGTTCTCCCGGTGGCGGGTATGAGCGGCAAAACCCCCATCTTGATGCCTTTGTCAACATGATATCAATAAAATCTTAATATATTCCAGGGGTGTAGAGTTGGAATGACTTATAGTGCCTTCAGCTCGTTCCGGCTATTGACAAAAATTCTAGGGTAGAGTATATAATGACCCGCCCTGTGCGAGGGCTGAGTTGGGATTCGGGATTGGAACAAATCCCCCGGAGAGAAAAAACCAGGAAATCGGCAGATAGCGAATTCCCGCTATCCCCAACCCAAATTTCTCTCTTGGGGGCGATCGCTCCCCTCTGGTTTTTATATGTTGTGTACAGTTTCCTTTCGCATCGGGGAAAACCCCCAGAGGCAATCAACGCCGCGTTCCCAAATTGCCTACTTAACTGGACTCTTTCTCCTGAAGCCGTCCTCGGATTTCTTCCCGGACACTCATCAACATCTGCCCGAGATGATTTAGACCCGTGCGATCGGCACCACAGCCCCAGAAATAATCAGTCGGGGAATCCTCAACAATGGTAAGGTCCTCCGTTGCCAGAAGAATAGCCTGGATATCTAAATGGGTCAAAAACTTTGTTAATACCGCTTCTCGCATAATCCCCAATTTGACCCAATCCCAGTTTGAGCGAACAGTCCGAGATGGATCGCGTCCTAATTTGGCTGCTTCATCGGGAGTCGGCGCATTCCGGATTTCCGTAATAATCGACTCATCCTCTACCCCAATAAATTTATGAGCTTGATAATAATGCTCGACTGTCGGCCAATGCAGGCCCTTTCTACGAATTCCGTGGGGGGAAAAATTAGAAAAACAGCCGTAGGGTTCGTCAACTTTGTAAAAGTAAATTGTCATTTCTATAGTTTAGTTTATTTACGCATAAACATCTTAAAGATTTACTCAATATCCCCTCATCTCAATCCCTTGAACCCGGCTCCCCCTGCTTAATTCTATTATCTATCTGGTGAAAGCAGCGCCCTCGGGCATGGGCAGAGGATGCTATCAAGACTTGGTATAGAGGGTGTCGGTATAGTAGGGGGAAGACAACCGGGTTCTTGGACAAAAGTTTGGCCCATTCATCACCAATCTCAGCCAGAAACCCGGTTTCTTGTCCTGGGGATCTCATCCTATGCCCAGGCTTTAGGAAGTGGGTTTAAACCTAACTAGCCTCCGAAACCAGGAATCAGGTTTTTCTTGAGACGGTCGATCGCCTTATTGGCAATATCAGCGTAACTGGTTTCTCCACACAATACCTCTACCATGCGCTGGGTGGCACTGGGACGCTTAATCCCTACTTTATAAGCAATTTTGGGAATTTTGTAGAACAAACCGGAGACGCGGGAAGCCCAAACCATTTGCCCTCCCCATTCTTCATTCATCACCTGGGTGTATTGTTCTAAGGCATTGCTGGAACCGGCGAGGGCGGCATCGATGGATTCTGCGGCTTTAACGCCGCTAAACATGGAGGGCCGAATTCCTTCAGCGGTTAAGGGGTCAACGACGCAGGCAGCTTCCCCGGCGAGGATGGCATTCTGGGTGTGGAGTTTTTGCTCTTTTTCCCATAAGCAGAGAAAATCCTGATGCACTTGGGTGGAGAGGGGGAACCCATTGGCTTGGGCATATTCGGTTAAGATTTGATCCAGCTTTTCTTTGGTGCCCCCTTGTAAGTTGGCAATGCTGAGGCTGTAACCATCGGCTTTGGGGAAGTTCCAAATGTAGCCTTTTTTGAGGCGGCCAAAATCAAACTGAATCAGAGCATTGGGGTTGGGGGAAGTAATTTCAACGGCGGCGGCAGGTTGACGATCGCGCTCTTTAAAGCCTAGCATTTTCGCCATTGGCCCTTTGGCTCCATCGGCGGCGATGAGATATTTTGCTTCTAGGGTGTCGGTAGCGGTGGTGACTTGCCAGCGATCGCCTTTGAAGGCAATTTGAGTGACTGCACTCTTGTCTCGAACTTCGGCCCCTTGTTGTTTAGCTTGGTCGATGAGAAATTGGTCAAAGATATCCCGGCGGACCATCCACATCGGTTCAGGAGTTTCCAGTTGGACCTCTACGGGGTCCTCTCCCTGCCAGGTATAGCGTAGGCGATCGACTTTCATCGAAATCGCCGGGGAAAAGTCAAAGTCAAACCATTGAGCGATCGCGGGAGAGACACCGCCTCCACAGGGTTTATATCGCGGCAAAGATTCTTTTTCTAGGACTAAAACCGATCGGCCTCGTTTTGCTAAATGATAGGCGGCACTGCCGCCAGCGGGACCCGCTCCTACAATAATGCAGTCGAACATAATGATTGAAGTTTCACGTCTCAATTGAATTGATTTTATGGCACGCCCTGGGCGATCGCGCCTCTGTCATCAGGCAGAGGAAAGGCCAGGACTCCTTGACAAACTGTAACGAATAGATGGCAGAAAAACCCAGATAACCTGAAGAATTATCTGGGTTTTTTAGTTGATTACAAACTCGCTAGGCTTGAGAAAACGGTCAGAAAAATTAGACAGTAGTGATGTCTTTTTCCTTAGCCGCCAGCACTTCATCGATTTTTGCGACGTATTTATCCGTCAGTTTTTGAATGTCATCTTGCAACGCTCTCGACTCATCTTGGGAGATGTCGCTATTTTTTTCCTGCTTGCGGACGGAATCAATGCCATCCCGACGAGCATTGCGAATGGCAACTTTACCTTCTTCGGCGTATTTTCCGGCAACTTTCACCAGTTCCTGACGGCGATCGCTGGTTAACTGGGGAATATTCAAGCGAATAATTGCCCCATCATTGTTCGGAGTTAAGCCCAAATCCGAGGTTAAAATCGCTTTTTCAATAATCGCCAAACTGTTGCGATCGAACGGTTGAATTGAAATCGTACTGGCATCGGGGGTATTGATGCTTGCTAACGATTTCAATGGGGTGGGTGACCCGTAATATTCAACCATGATTTTATCCAGCAAAGAGGTATTCGCTCTGCCGGTGCGAATAGTGTTAAAAGAGCGTTGAGTTGCCTCAACCGCTTTTTTCATCAGATCTTCTACTTCAGCTAACTTCACAAAAACCTCCCACAATCGTTCCGACGTTTTCTCCCAAGACCGCTCGGCGGATGTTACCCGGTACCGATAGGTCAAATACTATGATAGGGATATTATTGTCTTTGCACAGGGCGATCGCGGTACTATCCATCACCCGTAAATCGTGCGTTAAAACATGACCATAAGTCAGGCTATTATACCGTTTCGCATTCGGGTTAAGATGGGGGTCACTATCATAAATCCCATCGACTTTGGTGGCCTTAAAAATCACCTCAGCATTGATTTCGGCGGCTCTGAGGGCAGCGGTGGTATCCGTGGTAAAGAAGGGATTTCCCGATCCAGCCCCAAAAATAACCACCCGTTTTTTTTCTAGGTGGCGAATGGCACGACGACGAATATAGGGTTCAGCCACTTCCTGCATGGCGATCGCGGTTTGCACCCGCGTCTGTACGCCCATGCGTTCGAGAGAATCCTGCAAAGTCATGGCATTCATCACCGTGGCGATCATGCCGATGTAGTCCGCAGTCGCCCGATCCATGCCAGCGGCTGCGCCTTTAACTCCGCGAAAAATGTTACCGCCACCGACAACGACTGCCACTTCTACGCCATCAGCTATCAGATCTGCCAACTGTTGCGCGATTTGCTCAACCACGATGGGATCGATGCCATAATTTAGCTCGCCCATCAATGCTTCGCCACTCAGCTTTAGTAAGACTCGCTGGTACACTCTCCCCATCAGCTCACTCTTTTCCCAACTGTATTTGCCTCCCCCATAAGATAGCAGGATGTCGGCATTTTTCGACGCATTCTACCAGAAATCATCCCGGGGTTGTTTGGGGGCTCCCTGAAATGCTGGGGATAGGGGTCTAATCTTGGCGGTTTTGGGTCTATGGCCCTTAGACGGCAAGGGGAGTCAGGGACTGTTCGGGTTTAGGGTCCTTTCTGATGCCATTTGATGGAACTGCCGATTGCTTCGGTAGACTCGATGGCGATCGCTTCCCCGGATAGCAGGGATATGATCGCCTCTCTCAAATAGGCAACCTTTACCCCTTCGGGGCGATCGGGCTGTTCATCAATTCCGCCTCGATAACGCAGAATTCCCTCCCCATCCAGCAAAAACACCTCGGGGGTCGTTGTGGCCCCAAAGCAATGGGCTACATCCTGGGTGGCATCCCGCAGATAGGGAAAATTGAGGTCCTTTTCCTGGGCGAAGGACTTCATTTGTTCAAAGCTATCTTCAGGATATTGGCTGGCATCGTTGGAGTTAATGCCAATCAGGGTAAAGCCCTTGCCGTTAAAATCCATCTGGATCTGTTTGAGGCGATCGAGATAGGATTGGACATAACGACAGTGATTGCTTAAGAAAATTACGCCCACTCCCCGATACTCTTCCAAATACCGGGCTAAGTGGTGAACGCGATCGTCTATTCCCGGCAATTCAAAATCCGGGGCATGGCTTCCGATAGCAGTCCCTATCATTTCCATAAATACTGAGTTCTCTGTGGTATGGACTGAGCAATTCAACAATAGCGAGCGCCTAATCGGGTCGTAGCATCTTCCCGACCAGTTGGGATTTCATGCTTGCTCTACCCTTAGTTTATGCACTTTAAGAGCCGGTCGTAAATTCCCAAGTGCAATATTTTGATGCTTCTAAGAGCGGGAAAAAATTGTAACCTGATGTTAAGCCGACCTCTTGATATTCAGGGGCGATCGGCCTGAATTCCCTCTCTCCCCCCATCATGACGCTGATTCCTTCCAACCCTTCACCGCCTTCCCCTAGCGCCCTCTTGCCCTTCCAAACCTGGACCTGGCGCGGGTTTCCGATATGCTACCAACAGCAAGGAGAGGCGGGACCGGCAGTGGTGCTCGTCCACGGATTTGGAGCCTCCTGCGGACACTGGCGCAAAAATATTCCAGACTTAGCCACAGGTTGTCGAGTCTATGCCATTGACTTGATTGGGTTTGGCTACTCCGCGAAACCGACTCCCGGGGAGGCGATCGCCTATACCTTTGAAACCTGGGGAGAACAACTCGCCGATTTTTGCCGCGAAATCGTCCGAGGTCCTGCCTTCTTCGTAGGCAATTCCATTGGCTGTATTGCCATCATGCAAGCTGCGGTGGATCATCCGGAACTCGCCCAAGGCATTGTCGCGATTAACTGTTCCCTGCGCCTGTTGCACGATCGCAAACGGTCCCTGAAACCCTGGTATCAACGCATCGGCCCACCAATTGCACAAAAAATATTATCTGTCAAGTGGATTGCTCAATTCTTTTTTAGCCGATTAGCCACCGCAAAAACAGTCCGCTCCATTTTATTGCAAGCCTATCGGCGAGCAGATGCCGTCACCGATGAACTCGTCGAGATTATTCTCGGACCCTCCCGGGATGCCGGTGCCGTAGATGTTTTTGTCGCCTTTACCCGCTATTCGCAAGGCCCCTTACCGGAAGACTTACTGCCTCTTTTACCTTGCCCTGCCCTCCTCCTCTGGGGCAGCGATGACCCCTGGGAACCCCTCACCCTCGGCCAAGAATTTGCCCAAATCCCCACCGTAGACCAATTTATTCCCTTACCGGGATTAGGTCATTGTCCCCAAGATGAAGCCCCCGAAGTGGTCAATCCCATTGTGTTGGAATGGATATTAAAAAAACAAGGGAAATCCTAGAGTTTGCTGTAAGGGTTGAGGAAGTCTCTTGTCATTAAAATTTAGATTTGTTATCAAGAAATAGGGGAATTATTTTTAGACCAATTCCCCCCATTTCTCTTATAAAATTCGGGAATGTTTCGAGACTAAATCAGCCGCAGATTGTAAGGCATCGCGGCGACTTTCTATGAGGTGAACGCAGGAAAATCGCTCCAGATTGAGTTTACCGAGACGTCGCCGGGGCTGTCCGGGAGAGACGACAACAAACACTTGGCGATCGCATTGTTCGGAATCTATCAGCATGGTTTCAATTGCTAAAGCTGCGGTTACTCCCATCGTGGGGACTTCGCTCAAATCCAAGACTAAAGCCTGATAATTTTTGAGAATGCTAATCCGTCGGGAAAAGGTTTTAGCCGCGCCGAAACTTAGGGGTCCCCCCAATTGAAACAGTAAAATATCCCCTTGGCATTGAGCCAGTAATTCCTTCTCTTCCTCACTTAAGCCCATTGCCAAGGTGGGGTCACTGACTGCCCTCATGCGATCGCTCTGAACATCAGTAAACTTCTTAATCGTCAGCAGATTGGCGATAAATACCCCCACCACCACTGCCGTTACTAAATCCACAAACACCGTGAGGACGAGTACCAACGTCATCAATCCTGTTGCCCGAGGTGAGAGGCGCGGTGCCCGGCGGATAAAGCTCCAATCAATGATATCAACACCCACTTTTAACAGCAGTCCCGCGAGTACCGCGTGAGGAATCATCGTGGTGATAGGACCCGCCCCCAAGGTAATGATCAGCAACACTCCAGCATGAATAATCCCGGAAAGCGGCGTGCGACCCCCTGCCTGAACATTGGTGACGGTCCGCATCGTGGCCCCGGCTCCAGGTAATCCGCCAAAGAGTCCGCAGAAACAGTTGCCAATCCCTTGTCCAATCAGTTCTTTATCCGAGTCATGATGAATTTGGCTAATGTTGTCCGCGACAAGGGAAGTGAGAAGGGAGTCAATGGAACCCAGAATTCCCAGGATTAACCCATAGCGCATCATTGTCCTGAATTCGCTCACCGTAAAGAGGGGCATTTGTAAGTGGGGTAATCCAGTCGGAATCACTCCGATGCGAGGGACATCGCCATTGCTGATCAACAGGACCGAAACTCCGGTTCCGATCACCAATGCCAGCAGGGGGGCCGGAACAATTCGGTTCAGGCGCGGGGGGGCCAGGGTGACGATCGCCAAGGTTAGGACTCCTAACCCTAAAGCGTAGAAATTCGGCTGCATCAGATAGCTGGGCAGTTGTTGCAGAATTCCCCACACACTACCCCCGCCTTTATAGCCCAGCAGAGGCGGCAGTTGCAGCAAAATCACAATCACCCCAATCCCAGACATAAATCCAGAAATGACCGTGTAAGACATCAGGGTGAGGTACTGTCCCAGTTTCAAGAACCCGAACAGAATTTGAAACAGTCCCCCGATGATGACGACGGTAAATGCCATTGCTAACCCCGTATCCGGGTTACGTCCCACCAGGGAGGCAATGACAGTCGTGATAATCACCGTCATCGGACCCGTGGGGCCCGAAACTTGGGCCGGTGTCCCCCCAAAGAGGGCGGCAAAGAAACCGAGGATAATTGCGCCATAGAGTCCCGCAATGGCCCCCGCACCAGAGGCGACTCCAAAGGCTAAGGCGAGGGGTAGGGCAACGATCGCGGCGGTAATACCACCAAATAGGTCTCCCCGTAGATTCTCAATCCCAATCTTATTTACTAACTGCATCGGTTTGGCAAGAAGGTTGCAAGCGGTTTGTTTGGTTTACGGTTCTATCATTTCCCTGGAATGCTTGTGTCGTTTACTCTCCTCAATTTTGTCCCCAGGGCGATCGTCCTGAAACCTGATTAATCTAGGTCTTTTAACCCGAGGGAATTTTGTTCTCCCAGTTCACTTTATCTGGTTTTTGCTTTTAAAACCGTTCTAAAAATCAAGATTCGTTGATGTTGACTTAACTGGGATTCGCGAGGGCGATCGCATCCTGGGTTCTTTCCCTCTTCAACACTCTCCTTGTAGATCCTTATAGATTCAGCCTTCGTGCCTCTTTCTGATAAACTGGTTCGTTCACATCGGAGTCTCCATTGCAGCCATGAGCGAGTTCGTTTACACCTATCCGTCTTTATTTCCCGGTACGTTACTCAAGCGGTATAAACGCTTTCTAGCTGATATCAAACTAGATAGTGGCGAAGAAATTACGGCACATTGTGCGAATCCGGGTAAAATGTTGGGCTTATCCGCCCCGGGAAGTCGGGTAATGGTCTCTTTGAGTGCCAATCTCAAGCGCAAGCTGCCCTATAGTTTGGAATTAGTGGCAGCGGAAGAAAATCCGACTATATGGGTGGGTGTGAATACCAGTTTACCCAATCAAGTCATTAAATTAGCATTGGCAGAGCACCTGTTTCCGGGATTGGGTGCGTATGAAACCATCAAACCGGAAGTGGTTTATGGACGCGATCGCAAAAGTCGAGTAGATTTTGTTCTCACCGGCACCGAAGGAACAACACCGATCTATTTGGAGGTAAAAAATGTCACTTGGGCCCAGGGAGAAAAAGCCTTATTTCCCGATGCCATCACCACCCGAGGTCACAAACATTTGTTAGAGTTAGTAGATGTGATAGAGACTCACTCGGCAAGGGCAGTGGCGTTATTTTTTATTAGTCGTGGAGATTGTGAGGTTTTTGGCCCGGGAGATACCGCCGATCCGCTCTATGGCAAGTTATTACGAGAAGCAGTTTCCAAGGGATTGGAAATTTTGCCCTGTCGGTTTGAGTTAACTCCAGCAGGAGTCAGATATTTGGGGTTAGCTGAGGTAGCGTTTTAGGATAGGGGAGATAGGGGAGATGGGGGAGATGGGGAGGATGGGGAGGATGGGGAGGATGGGGAGGATAGGGGAGATACTTACAAAACTATTAACTGCATCTCCGGTCCCCTCCCCTTGGCAAGGGGAGGGCTAGGGTGGGGTCCGCGTGATGTGGCTTGAGCCACATCACGCACTGTTTCCGGCTTAATCACCTGGCTGGTTCAACCTCTTTCTTCTTGACGCGCTTCAGGGCGTCAAGAAGACCCCACCCTAGCCCTCCCCTTGCCAAGGGGAGGGGACCGGAGGTGAGCGTTAATATGAGAAAAATCCCCCTGAGCGTAAAAAAGCTCCTCCCCATAGGACTAAGGATTATGGAGTCAGGGCAGGGATTTTCACATCTAAACGGGTGCGCCAACTTACTAAGTGAGATAAGGAGCGATCGCGATATTTGCCGTAGCGTTCCGGTTTACTCTTGATTTTTTGCGGAAACGGCGGCAAAATTCCGAAGTTGGGCGGCATGGGTTGGAAGTGTTTAGGAGACGCGGAACTGATAAAGGAAAACAAGGCCCCCATCATGGTTGTATAAGGTAGCCACACGGGTTTTAATCCTAGTGCTACGCGCGCCGCATTGGTTCCCGCTAACCAGCCTCCAGCAGTGGCAGCGGTATAGCCTTCGGTGCCGGTGAGTTGTCCTGCCGCTAGGAGGGTCGATCGCGTTTTAAATTGTAAGGTGCGGTCTAACAATTGGGGGGAATTAATAAAAGTATTCCGGTGCATCACTCCCATGCGGACAAATTCGGCATTTTCCAAGCCTGGAATTAACTGAAAAACTCGCTTTTGTTCTCCCCAGCGTAAATTAGTTTGAAATCCGACCATGTTCCAAAGTTGTCCGGCTTTGTCTTCTTGGCGCAATTGCACCACGGCATAAGGCCGATTTTCGCAGCGGGGGTCACTTAATCCCACGGGTTTTACGGGACCGTAGCGCATGGTATCTTCTCCCCGTTTTGCCATTTCTTCAATGGGTAAACAGGCTTCAAAAAACTTGGAAGTTTCTCGGTCAAAGTCTTTTAATTCTGCTTGTTCGGCTTTGCACAATTCCTGCCAAAAATGCAGGTATTGTTCTTTGTTCATAGGACAATTGATATAGTCAGCGTCCCCTTTGTCATACCGGGAGGCGCGGAAGGCGATATCTAAATTGATGGAGTCGCCAACAACGATGGGACTGGCGGCATCAAAAAAGCTCATGTATTCCATGCCGGTGAAGCGCTGTAAGTCGGCGGCGAGGGCGGGGGTGGTGAGGGGTCCGGTGGTGAGGACGACGATGCCATCTTGGGGAATCGCCGGGGCTTCTTCGCGACGGAGGTCGATTAAGGGATGATTGGCAAGGGTTTCGGTAAGTTCATGGCTGAAGACGCCGCGATCGACGGCGAGGGCACCACCGGCAGGGACTTGATGGCGATCGGCGGTGCCGATGACGAGGGACCCGAGTTGGCGTAGTTCTTCATGAAGTAATCCGGCTGCCCGATCGCTGGCTTTGGCCCCAAAGGAGTTGCTGCATACCAGTTCTGCAAATTCCCCGGTATGATGGGCGGGGGTCATTTGCACGGGTCGCATTTCATAGAGGACGACGGGGACCCCAGCGCGGGCGATTTGCCACGCGGCTTCAGTGCCTGCAAGTCCGGCACCAATGACTGTAACGGGTTGTTGGTCGTTCATAAACACGCTGAGAACTCCTGAGATTGGGCAATAGGGCGATCGCACCCCTGAACAAGGGGAAATGAGGCTAGGCGCTTCAAATTATATTTAACCACTGGGTGATCAGTCGGGGTGCGGGTAAGACGATCGCTAATAACAGGGCGATCGCTAGTAACCCCCAGATATCTCGGCGATTATCCAGTTCGCTAACATCATTCAGGGCCGGGGAATCCACAATCGGCATGAAGAATAACAGAATCGCCCAAATAATCCATCCGCGTTGCACCAACGAGAGTCCGAGGAAGGCAAACCGGGTAATTTGGCTAATTTGGGCGGCTTTCACCTGCCCAAACATGGCATGAATGATATGTCCCCCATCCAATTGACCCACGGGAATCAGGTTTAAGGCAGTGGCGATTAACCCAATGTATCCGGCAACGGCAACGGGATGTAAGTGAATGGCACTGGTGAGGGTGAGTTGTGATCCCAGGGTGAGTTTACTCAACAGGGTAAGAATGAGGGAACTTTTGGGGTCAAGGGCAGTGATTTGGAACATTCCGGCGTTCTCTGGCATGGGGACCACGGTGGAATGAACCAATCCCCAGCATAGGAGGGGTAGGGTGACGACGAATCCAGCCAGGGGACCGGCGATGCTGATATCAAATAAGACTTTTCGATTCGGCATGGGCGATCGAATTTGGATGAACGCCCCGAAGGTTCCTAACAAAAAGGGGAAGGGAATAAAATAAGGCAGGGTTGTCTTGATTTTATAAAAAACTGCGGTCAAGTAGTGACCCGATTCGTGAATGCCGAGAATAACCATCAGGGCGACGGCGTAGGGTAGCCCCTGGAACAATATACTCGGATTGGATTGGACTTGATCCAGAGAAAACCCAGCCAGTTCCGTCCCGAACAAGCTGGTGGTAAACAGGGTAATCGCGGCTAGGGATAGGGCGATTAGAGGTTTATTTAAGTCCTCGGGAGATGGGGTTTGTCCGGGATTGGGAACGAGGATAAAAAAGGGTTGACCTTTTAAATCTTCCTGAAAAATAATTAAGAAGCGATCGCCGAATTTATCTTCTATTTTGGCCCGAATTTTGTGATAGGCGGACTCCGGGGGCGATCGCAACTGACCCCGACAAATCACCGCTTGCGGACGGTAATCAATCTGATGCAAGGCATAAACCGTCCAATCAAAGCATTCCCGCAGTTGCTGTTCTTCTCCATCATTCAGCGCCCGTAATTCCTGGGCACTGGCGGGAGGGCGTAGGCGAGATACCGCTTTGATTCCGGCAGATTCTGGGGCGGGCTCACCCGGTGAATCCTGTTCTAAGGGAGGGGGAAGATCCCGGCGACCCCAGAAAAACAGGATCCAGTAAATCAGGGGCGATACCACAAAGGAACCGAGAGCAACTTCAGTGGGTAAGGGAGTGCGATCGCCATGAATGATTAACCAAGTCATCCACAGGAATGCAGGGGCCATTAATGCCAACCATAACACCCAAACCGGAGTGCGCGTCAGGTGTGCCACACGCTGCCGCAGAATAATGTATGTAATGAATCCTAGAAGCAGAAACCAGAGAATCATGCTATGCCCAAACAACCACGGGCTGTCTTTGATAATATTTTTGCCTTTTCTCCCAATCGAGAGACCCTAGGCGCGACAGCTTATCTTATTGTAGAAAACAACGCCAATATCCTGGTAGATTGTCCCCCCTGGGATGAATCGACAGCGGAATTCCTGACTCAGCAAGGCGGCGTGCAGTGGCTATTTTTGAGCCATCGGGGGGGGATTTCCAAAGTCAAGGAAATTCAAAAAGCAACGGGCTGTCAAGTAGTGATTCAAGAATGGGAAGCCTATTTACTGCCCGAATTGACCCTACAGACGTTTGAGAAAGATTGTAACCTGAGTCCCCATTGTCAGGGAATTTGGACGCCCGGTCATTCACCAGGGTCCTCCTGTTTATATTATGGGGGTCATGGTGGGGTCCTATTTGTGGGGCGGCATTTACTACCAAACGCGCAGGGAGAACCCATACCCTTGCGAACCTCTAAAACGTTTCACTGGACTCGCCAAATTCAGTCCCTTAAAGCGCTGCAAGAGCGATTTACACCCGATAGCTTGCACTATATCTGTCCCGGGGCAAGTACGGGCTTTTTACGCGGGAAACGGGTGATTGACGCCGCCTATGAGCATCTTGCCGCGATCGATGTTCAGGGGTTGCGGGAGTTGGAACCTATTCTATAACCTTTCTCGTGTCATGGCTCCACCGTGACACGAGAATAGGCAGGAAATAGGAGTGGTCCACAATTCTTGCTAAAATGCAAGCCAATAGTGCGTGTCCTTGAATTGTTGGTAATAAATCATGTCCGTTGCAACTCCTTACTCGAACGCGCCTGATGTCTCAACCGAAGATTATTTAGTCGTTGGTTTGGCAACTTGTTTTCTCAAAGAAGATGGGGAAGTCCATCAGGTCAAAATTGTAGAACCGATCCCTTCTGCCGCTTTAGAAGCGATTCTTAAGGGAATTCCGACCTCTTATGAAATGGCTTGTGCCACTACTCTGGGTGCAGTGTTGGAGGGGGATCAACCGAAACTGTTGGCCGAGTTTCCCGCTGATGCTCAATTCTGTGATGATTTTATAGAACGGGCGATTTCGACAGTTCGTACCTATCAACATCGTCCTCAAGCTTGCGAGGCGATCGCCCTGGGGGCAACTTATCGCGATTTGAACTATTCAGTCGATCGCAAGCGGGTTCTGAATTCCGATAACATTGTTCGCACTGAAGATAACGTTAAGCAACACGAGTACACTCATAAGGTTTTGTAAATTGTCAGACTTGACGTAGGGAGAGTGCGGCTTTAAACCGATGACTTTCCCTAACCGGATACCTATCAAAAATGAGGGATGAATCATTGTTTTATGAGTGATAGTTCATTCCTCATTTTTATGCTCCATTTGGTTGAGGTCATTAGCGCGATCGCATTAGGGAAACCCTTTTAACCATGAGTGAAAATCAACCCCTCTCTTTAGGAAAAGAAAATTATCAAAACTTTGCGGAACGGTATGCGGCAGCGATTGAAACTAAACCTCATAATGCCTATTATGAACGTCCCGCCACCCTGTCTTTATTGCCCAATAATGTACAAGGATTGCGCGTCTTAGATGCGGGATGCGGTCCGGGAATTTACACCCAATGGTTACTCGATCTCGGTGCAGAGGTAGTCGCCTGTGATGTCACACCGAAAATGGTGGAAATAACTCGGCAACGGGTGGGAAATTCGGCTGAAGTGTATTGTGCCGATTTGGAGCAGCCTCTAACTTTTGCAGGCGATCGCAGCTTTGATTTAGTAGTTTGTCCCTTAGTGTTAGACTATCTTTTAGACTGGTATCCTGTATTTTGTGAGTTCTTTCGGGTCCTCAAGTCCGACGGAATTTTAGTCTTTTCTTGTGGTCATCCCACCGCAGATTTTATATATAGTCAAAGCCAAAATGTCACCTCAGCAGATTACTTCAAAATTGAAGATTTTGTCATGGAATGGCGCTTGTTTGGTAAACCTTACCCGATTATTAAATCCTATCGACGACCGTTACAAGCAATTTTAAATCCCTTAATTCAGGCGGGATTTTGTTTGGATAGAATTCTGGAACCCCAGCCGACAGAATCTTTTAAAATAGCGGATGCTGAGGGATACGAACATTTGATGCGATCGCCGGGTTTTATCTGTGTTCGTTCCCATAAACCGGGACAGGTTGTGGGTTAAAAATCGGCGAATCGCTTGGAAATTTGCCAGAAATCTCATAAACTCAGAATTAGGTGATGCTGGATTGACTAGAGGGACAAATGGAACTGATGACGGAACGGATTGAATCAATTAAGGCGGGGGCGATCGCAGGATTTTCCGTAGCAGTCGCCTTCGGGGTGACGAGTTTGGGGAATCAGTTGATGTTATCTCCTGGGGTTGAGAGTTGGGCGATTTTCCCAGAATGGCAGCGGTTATGGTTGAGTGCAGTAAGTGCGGGGGTAGCAGGTTTTTTGTTTGGAGTGACTTACCGTTATATTATCCGGGATGATGTTAATCCTCACCTCAAATCTGGGGCGGTATTTGCATTCGGATTAGTACGGGGATTGGCTCAAGTTGAAGTGGGATTAAGCAATCCGAATAGTGTGTTTCCAGTGGCAGTGATGGCGACTGAAAGTATTTTAATGTTTGCAGTAGCCAGAGTTCTATTAGATGCTGCGATCGCCCGTCATTGGGTTAAGCCTTTTTCTAATTTTTGAATCCTCCTCTTCAAGGTGGAGGGGATGGGATAAGAGATATAATATAGCAGTTTTTGAGCTAATCCAATTATAAAAGCTCCCCCTAAGTCCCCTTTTCAAGGGGGATTTAGACCCCCAAAATGTACTTTAATAGTTTGAAAAACACTATGAACTAGGTCAGAGCATCCCAGTTAAGAACCAAGCAGAAATACTTAGGTAAAAGTCTTTATTAAGATAAGCGCAGCGTAAAAGAGTCATTCAAGCTTCAAGCCATATACAGACGAACTAGGCCGTTGAAGGCCCCTAGTTAATTATCTCACAGAACTTTTCACTGTCCAGTAGATTGACAGAAGAGGGCTATACCAGCAGCAACCTACTACACCCTTATGGGTGAAGAGCAAAAACCTTAAGCCATAAGGGTGCGGTTTGAGCTAACACCCCTCGGGTTTGTGAACTACGGCGGGAAGGTGGCAGGTGAAACTAGACCCGACTCCGGGTTGACTTTCTACGGTAATACTACCGCCCATCATGTGACAGAAATTTTGACCGATCGCCAACCCTAAACCTGTCCCGCCATATTTGCGAGTATATTTCTCATCGGCTTGGACAAACGGTTGAAAGATTTTCTCGATTTGTTCGGGTGTCATACCAATCCCGGTATCAGTCACGGTAAAGACAAAGATAGCTGCATCGGGATTCGGGTCCCGTTCTCCCTTGGGAGTAACAGCCTCAATTCGGTCTACAGAAAAGGTAATTTGTCCATTATGGGTAAACTTAGCGGCATTACTCAGTAGATTGAGTAGCACCTGCTTTACCTTGGTGCGATCGGCAGTCATCGTCCCCAAGTCATCTCCATACTTAACCTCTAATTGATTGCTATTTTTCAGAATTGACACTTGGGTATTGCTTTGAACTTCGGCAATCAGGGCGGTCATATTAAACCGTTCTAAATACAGCTTCGTATGACCGGCTTCAATTTTAGAAATATCCAGAATATCACTAATAATTGTGAGCAAATTCAAACCTGACTGATGAATTTGGTCTAAATCTGAGACAAACTCCTCTAATCCATCTTCCTGAGCTTGATCTCGCAACAAGTCACTATAGCCAAGAATCGCATTCAGGGGAGTTCGCAACTCATGACTCATGGTGGCTAAAAACATACTTTTAGCATGACTCGCCGCTTCCGCCGCTTCTTTGGCCTGTTCTAATTCTAATTGGGTTAACTTATTCCCCGTAATATCTCGAATAATTGCCAAAACTTGTTGATGACCGCTGACCACCATGCGGACCTCAAAATAACGGCGGGTTTCATTAATAAACCAATCATATTCAAACACCTGAATATCATTAGTTTCTAGGGCAATATGGACATATTTTAAATAGAGACGGGCTAATCCTGGGGGTAAAATACTGTCGAGATTTTGAGTTAATAAGTCTCCGGCAGGTCGGAGGAGGGTATCGCCCCTTCCGCCTTTAAAGTCCATGAAGGTGCCATCTTGACTAAATTGCAACATTAAATCTGGAATCGCTTCTAAAAGGGCGCGATTTTTGCCTTCACTTTGGTGCAGGGCTTCTGCACGCTCCTCTAGGGTGGCGATCGAGGTTTTGAGTTGTTCGGTCATGCTATTAAAGGATTCCGCCAAGAGAAATAGTTCATCATGGCTGCCAACGACGATGGTTTGATCTAGGTCCCCTTCGGCAAGGCGCTCAGTGGCTGCGGTCATTTCCTGTAGAGGTCGGGTGATGGAACGCGCCAGCAACAAGGCGAAGAGGGTGCCTGCGAGGGAGGCGCTCAAGGCGGCGATGATCCCTTGATTGCGAACTGCTGCCATTTTTTCCCACAATTCGACCGTGGAGAGGCCAATACTGACGGCTCCGAGGAGTTGGTCTTCTCGGATGACGGCTTTCCCTGCAATGAGGCGATCGCGTTGCCATTCAAAAACGGTCTGGTTACTGTTAACCAGAATCACGCCAAAGGCATCCGGTTCAGTATTGTAGCGCCCAATATCATCACTATAAATATTGGCTACAATTCGTCCATCCGTCGCATAGATGCGGCCTACAACCAAAATTTGCTCATTGCCGAGTTGTTCTAGGATTTCTTCTAAAAAGTCACCCTGTTGGTTCTGGAGTGCATGAGCAGTGGTCACGGCTAAGGTCGTCAGTACGATCTCCGCTTGATTTTCGAGTTCGCTGCGAAAATTTTGTTGGGTGCGGCGAAGGAAAAGCCCGGTGACGCTCCCCACGGTGAGAATGGCTAACGTGGTCATGGCTAACGTTAGTTTACTGGCAAGGGAAAGACCTTTTTTCCTGTTAAAGATAACCATGCCACTTACCTAGGGTTTAGCCTTGCATATAACTCCGGCATTTCGACCTGACATCGAGGCGGAGCCAATCTCTCAAGTTGAACAGTTTCGGCAAACTGGGGGAGTTGAGCTTGGACCTTCTGGCTGTGGAGTCTATCAAGGTGGGGAGAGGTGATTCGATCCAGGAGAAGGAGACGATCGCCGGTGGTACTCGGGACCCTCGTGATACGGGATAGGGAGAGGTTTTGGGACGATGCGGGTACGGATGGACAACCCCACTTGATCGCCGGGGCGATCGCACTCACCTGCGCGATTGTTCTTAAGTCGGTTTTGAACATGAGGTTATGGTTTGGGTTGGCACAGCGATGGTAGATTAAGAACTCAATGGTATTATGAAATGCTCGCCGACCTATGGCCTCGGGGAGGGATAGGGGTTCGGTTAATTGAGAGTCCCTGAATCAAAAGGGGCATAGATGCGCGATCGCCACTCAATGAGCGTTTGAGCGCCACCGCTGTTTTTTCCCAACAAAGGGCGGTTTGGTTTGGACGAAGCAAACGGTCCCCGGAGACGCGCCTTGAACTGAATCTATAACTGGGAGGTAGACAAGCGGGCTTGTTCACCAAATTTTTACTCATGAGTAACTTTTTTTGGGCCACAAACCTGGTTTCTTGTCCCATTTATCTCATCCTGTACCGATGCCCTAGCTCATCAACCGGATCTGCTGTCAGCTTGGACGTTCTGACTTTGGGGCGATGGCAAGTAGTTCTGCTCACTGATTACCCTGGATCCCATCAGATTGACTGCCCTTTTAAGTCCATCCGATGCAAAATACTTACCTTATTGGCTCATTCTACCAAATCCCTTAGACCCGATGTCTAGGGGATCAATCCCTCCGTAATGTTACAGTTTTTTTTCCTGGCCCCGAAAAAATTGCAGAAAAACTCAAGCTATGCCGTTAAAAAAGAGTTTAAGTCTGCTTACAAATCTTGAAATCTGATACCAGGAAATGGTTAAAAATTCTGGCATAGAAGGGAAACCGGGTGCAACCTTCTGGGGAGAACTCTCCGGGGAAACTTAGGGTAGGGGTCCATCCGTAAAATCCACAGGAGGAATGGGGGTGATGCACCGCTCGCCAGAATAGCGATCACACTGAAGACCCTGCACCTGAATCGTTACCGACGGCGATCGCACAGCCGGAAACCGGGGGTTTTTTCGCCCTTGATCAAATCTTGCCCTCCCCCTAAAAGACTGGCTGATTCTCCCCTCAACTCCCTTGCTCTAGCTTCCACACCCCCTCAGCTTAATTATACTTTTCTACCGACCAGGCTACATTCTTGGGGGGTTTGACAATGACGGGGAGACAGACGGTGAAGGTTGAGCCTGTATCTGACTGACTATCTACAAAAATCTTACCCCCCATCAACTTGCAAAACCGTTGACCGATCGCCAAACCCAAACCCGTCCCGCCATATTTACGGGTTGTGGAGGGGTCAGCTTGGGCGAATGCCTTAAAGATATGCTGCTTCTGTTCTGGGGTAATTCCAATTCCCGTATCTTTTACCCGAAAAATTGCATATTCAGTGGCGTTTACTTCCTCCGATTCTGAGGAAGAGTCCAAAGCCGAGATCACCGGAGAGGAAGTAGGCTCATCCTTGGTGGGTTTTTCCTTTCTAATCTTTTTCACGGACATGGAAATCGTACCGGATTCCGTAAATTTGGCTGCATTACTTAGCAGATTTAACAACACCTGCTTAACCTTGGTGCGATCGGCATACATACTGCCCATATTGCGCGGGCATTGGATTTCCAAGCTATTGCCATTTTTCTGGACTAAAGGCAAAACGGTCGTTTGCACTTCTAACAGTAACGTAGAAATATCAAAAGTTTCTAAGCATAACGTCATTTTCCCCGCTTCTAACTTGGAAATATCCAGAACATCGCTGATAATTCCCATCAAATTTTTTCCAGCTTGTCTGATTTTGTCCAAGTCGGAAATAAAATCTTCATAGCCTAACTCTTCTGCCTCTTCCTCCAACAAATCGGTATAACCAATAATGGCATTCAGAGGAGTTCTCAGTTCATGACTCATATTGGCAAGGAAGACACTTTTGGCATAATTCGCCGCTTCGGCAGCTTCCTTAGCTTGTTGCAATTCAAATTGAGCTAATTTACCTTCGGTAATATCCCGAACAATCGCCAACACTTCATCTTGCCCACAAACCGCGAACCGGGCTTCAAAATGGCGACGCTTGCCGTTGATAAACCACTCATATTCAAAAACCTGAATCTCCCGAGTTTGTAAGGCGCTATTCACATATTTTAAATAAAGATCCGCCAGTTCCGGTGGAAAAACTAATTCCACACTTTTTTGTAACAATTCTCCTTGGGGTTTTAAGATAGTATCCCCTCTTCCTCCTTTGTAATCAATAAACGTGCCATCTTCGCTGAATCCAAACATTAAATCAGGAATTGCCATGAGCAAAGCTACATTTTTAGCTTCGCTTTGATGCAGATCCGCCGTGCGATCGGCCATGTTTTCAAATAGCTCGCGGAGGCGATCGCTCATGGTGTTGAATGAGTGAGTCAGCAGACCGATTTCCTCATAGGCAGGAATTTCAATGGTTTGGGTGAAGTCCCCTTCGGCAATCCCTTCCGTGGCCGAACCCAACTGATACAAAGGTCCGGTGATCGACTGGGCCAGCTTGCGAGCGACAATCACAGCCACAAACCCGGTGACCAGAATGGCTAGAAGTCCCGTGGCGATCGCTACAAACATTTGTCGATCTAACAGGGACGTAGACAGCTCAATCCGCAGGGCAGCCACTGGGTTGCCTTCTACGATAACCGCTTTCCCCGCAATCAAACGGTTATCCTGCCAACGAAATAGCGTTCGATTGGTCTCTAGCAGTTGTGGAACAAAGGAGTCCGCTTCTGGGCTGGCTTCCGTCTGGGGAGAATCTTCGGCAATTACTTGTCCGTCGGTTTGATAAATCCGCGTAGAAAGGGCGATTTCTCGTCGCTGGTTCTCTTCCACGAGGGTTTGCAGAAACTCTTCATTTTCTCCCGTCACGGCATTGCCGACACTAATGGAGATTGCCTCTAGTAACTGATCGGCTTGTTGTTCGAGTTGTTTGCGGAGAGTCTGTTGCTGACTCCAAATCGAGATCGCTGTAATGGTCGCCATCGCGACAAGGGTTAAAGTCGTGACAGAGACGGTAAGCTGGGTAGTCAGGGACCGTTTTTTTCCGATGAATTTTCCCATGAATAATGATTTGTTTAGACCCGCCTAGACCCCGCCTAGGAATGTCTTGAGGTCAAGACAAACAGGGCGGGGCTTGAATTGCCTCTATTATGAACTTTTTTACCTTTTATTGCTCAACTTCGATGGACACCCTTGCGAATCGTTATAAGCGAATTTGACAGCTTTGACGTCAATCTGTTATATTTATTTACATTTTATAAACCATTAGAGTTCTTGTCTAATTGAAAAAACCCCGCTTTTTAAGGGGGTTCGGAGGATTACTTGGGAATTTTGCATTCGGGTTGATTCTCTTGATAGGGGAAGAGTGACGCTCACGTTTCAACGGCAATGCCCCTCCATTGAAGCGCTTAAAGTAACCCGATCGAGGAGAGAGGAGTTGCCTAAGTGAGCAACCCCTTCTTGGAGCATCAGCGAGTACCGAGGGAGCCGAGTTAAGGTTCCTGCGGCCCTTTGGCGGGTTAACCCGAATCCCCAGCAGGAGGGTCCGGTGGGGTCCGGTGGGGGGTATCATCACATCTGGAGTCCGAAGGCTGGCGATCGAGCAAACCCGTCGCTTTCCAGGCCCAATAAACTGTAAAGGCCCGACCCAATTCTTGAAAGGCTTTTTCCAATTCTTCCGATGACTGAATCGGTTCGTGAGTTGTGGGGGTTTGTTGTCCGTTCATGGTAGTTAATCAGGAGTAAAGTTTAGATACTTCTACAATCTGCGATCGCCCCAAAAATGGGTGTGATCTAACTCAGCATCCAGTCAAGCGGCGATCGCAATTCTTCCCCAAACTTTCCCCTCCTCCCCTCATAGTCTTACCGTCCTCCCCGCATCCAAGTCTCCTGGATCATCCGTTCCCCTGGCGAAATCGTACCCTTTTGTTTGTCCGGCGCGTCCTGTTGTTTATAAAAATCAAATTTCGGGTCCAAATTAGCATTTTCTGCCGTTGTATCCACCGCAGAATCAAGAGAGTTCGGCGGTTCTTTAGCATTGGAAAAATCAACGGGCTTGGGTTTAGTTTCAGACATGGTTAAGCTCCGGGGATGTAGATAAAAAATCTGCCAGCAGAGACAATCAATAAAAAAATGTCCCTGAAATTCTTAAAAAATCTCTTAAACTTGCTAAAAATTAGTGAGTAATGACTTTATTTTTGATAAAAAATAATAAAATTTCCTCTACCTAGAGGAAGAAATGAGAAACCGGGAAAATGGTATTTCCTGTAAAAATCCAGTAATACCCAATCCGGTTGTCAAAAGTAGTATTTCTCTGTGACACTGCGTCCGCTGGCTTTGTCCCTGTCGCCAGACCCTTTAGGCTGTGGGTTTTTATAAACTGCTTGGGCTCTGATCGCAAAAATTGTCCAAAAAAGAGCAGTCGGGGAGGTATAACCCACCCGACTGCTCTTTCTCACTGACGATTTAACCGAGTGTCACACCACACTCCGCCCAAATAGGGACAAAATTAGAACAATTAGAAGCGATAACCCGCACCCACCAACAGGCTAAAAGCGGCTTGATCTGTATTTCGATAAGCATCAAAAGCGACTTTGGCATCTCCAAACAGAACAACGTTTTCCTGAAGGACTGCCTCCACTCCCGTGGCAACCGTTAAGGCATCTTGGTTACCCAGCGCCGTTTGTTCCCCGCGATCGGTGATGAAGGAATAGCCGCCGCCAAAGTATAAATTAGCGTTATTCGTCACGGGTACATCGAGGGATAACATCGGGACCAATGCTGCCGCATTATTATTGATCAAGGCTGATCCGCGCACGGATAAGGCAGAATTAGGAACTTGATAACGACCTTGGACGTTACCGCCATAGCTTTCACTGCCTTGTCCTTCATCCCAGTTGTGAACGTTGCCACTGAGACCCGCACCGATATAGTGACCCGCCATTCCTTGCTTGCCGGTGAGGGATTGTAATCCTTCGGCATGAGCGGCACTGCTGGAGAGGAGTGCAGGGATGATCATCACAACGGACAAAGCAGACCGAGTTACAACAGACTGAAGAATTCGTTTCATAAGAGTCGGTTGGTGAATGAAATCTTGACAACCGTTGATACTTTGACTGTAGGGGGTGATTGTCCTACAGTGGGGAGGGGATGTGGAAGTATTTAAAGTGACTGTTACACCGTCGGGGTGTCTTCCTGGATATTTCCCCGAACAAGAGCAAAATTAGCTTGTGCTGTCAGGATTTAGGTCAAATCATCACCGGGCGATCGCCAGAAGATATAACCTGGAAAAATCCCCTTAATCCAGACAGTCTGTAAACTGGCAAGTCAACAGGAACCATTGGATTTCATCGGAGTTCTTTACCAGGTGCGATCGCGCCTTAAAAAAATTCTCTCCCGAGAAAAAAGTCGGTTGAGTTACCCACATCAACTCAACCGACTCATCCGGATCAAAACGTCAAAACCCCTCGCTTAAACTGAAGGACGATTGACCACAACTTTATCCAGTAATTTTTGCTGCGTAATGTAACCCAGTTCATAACAATATCCGGGCAACACATCTAATTTCTGTCGGACTCGCTGACAAGCTCTACTCCGTCCAAACTCCGTCGGCTTGCTCATTACCCAGTTAACATGAGCTTCTTTATTCAGCGCTTTCCGGATTTTGATAATTTGCTTGATTAATTTCCGGGCTTTTTCGGCATCATCACTCTCTAAATACTCCCACTGGCCGTAATTAGAGACGGCATATTTATGGGCCTTGTCCAATAAATAATGCAGGGCTTTAAATAGCAATTTCAGGTCCGACTTCATCAGCATTTCCACCTTTAAAGTCTTCTGCATGATTTCCGGGTCACTCATGGCGACAAATTTCTGTAAATCGCAGAACTTGTATTCTAAAGCGGAAACAGCTTTGTAGATATCATCCAAAGTCCGGTCAATTTCATCAGAAATCAATTGTTGTTGTTCCGGTAAAAAGAGAGTACCTTGATGAGCGCGATAGGCAATTCCTTCTAATACCGGATAGTCACAAATCCCCGTTTGACGATATTGGGAGGTAAAGCGAGCAATCAGGCGTTCCTCATACCGTTCTTCTTTAGAGGGGTTGGGTCGGTGGCGATTTAAATTCATTTGTCGAATCATTTCTAACCACTCTCTTACTGCAGTTTCTACCTCGGGATTATGAGAAATTTTGGTGTTTCTACCCCGCGCATGAGCAACGGTGATATAACAAGCGGTTAGACTCGTAATTGTCGAGAGGAAAAAGAAAAATAACGAAAATCCTAGGCGGGAAAAATTGAGCGCAATTAGATTTCCGAAGAAGTTACTAGAGGCGAGGCGAACTTCTTCAACCCCCGAGGTAATTTCCCCATACTCATTAAAATATCGGCTAAAAATTAGGGGTAATTCTCGGTTGAGAAAAATCAGGTCATTTCCGAGTTCATTGCGAGTTTTTAGCTTTTCTTCCCAGTCCTCTCTAACAGCAAAGGTTTCGCTACGGATGCGATCGGCTTTTTGACAGAGGGGCAAGTTTTCCTCCGGGACCCGACTCCAATCCCGTTCGCGATCGGCTACAGACCCATTCGTTTCGACGTAGAGAGAATCCCAACGCGGATCGGTACGCGGAATTTGGGATAAAAGCTGGAGGTTTTCCTGACATTGAGCAAAGGTGCGTTCGTAGGCGTCGGTATTGGGTTCGACTTGGCGAATTTTGCGGTCATGTTCTTCGATTAATTCTTCCGCCAGTTTGTAGCTTAAGGCGGGACGGTTGTTAATGAGTTCTGAACCAATTCCCGCTACGAAAGATTGCAGAATACTCATGAGTAAAAATCCGGCAAACCCTACCTGAGCCCAATATTTTTTACCGGGTCGGTTTCCAGCGGTGGCAGTTCCGGCAAGGTTGGTCCAATTGAGGAGAATTAGGTTTAAGATAAAACCGGCGACTGGGGCTACCCAAACACTTCCTATCCCTTTAAAGGCAAACAACAGAATAGGAAAGTTGGTAATAGCATTAATTAAGGTGGCACCAGAGACAATATCGGCGGTAATTTCTGAATCTCGGCGGACATCTCTGGGGACAAAGGCTTCTCCATCAAAATGCCGGGGGTTGGCTTGGAGAAAGCCTAAAATGTAGAGAATGGGGGGTTTAGGGTTGAGGGAATAGTATAAATTCCAAAACCATCCTTGCCGTCTGGACCGTTTAACAAGTCCCACATAGTCGGGATTTTTTTCTAACCATTCAATTAATAATAAATCATCGCTGAGAGATGCTGAAGGGCGATGCAATCCATTCAGCGGTTCGAGTTCATTAGAGCGCAATAAATCGAATTGGTCGCTTTTCATAGAAAATGTATGCCTACCGAAAAAGTGTCGGGAAACCCTGATTGCAGTGGGGGTAAGGTCAGCAGAATTCTGAGGGTCAGATGATTGCCGACTCCAATTGCGATCGCCCCTCTGTAGTAGGAGGGCGCAAATCTTGAGGATGGGAACCGTTTGGACCAAATACGCAAGCTATCACGGAATCGGGTTTATCTTTTGAATGCCATACAAGAGAAAATATTTCCGGCTAAATTGTGGCAATCGGTAGTGCATACAGAGATTTTAAGTGGAGAAGTGGGCACAGGGCTCGCCAACTGGGGTTGGGAAATGCTCCTGACAACAGGTCATGCTTATTTTACTAAAGCAAACCGCCGGTTGTGGGAATTTTGGACAAACTCTGCTGAAACTCCTGCCCTAGAACGGGAAGCGGGTTTTTTGGGGCGATCGCTCTCCATCCCAATTAGGCCCCTTCTTCCTTCCCCGGGTCCTTTGACCATTCCTGACCCCACTGGATTCTCCTCTGGGGATGGGCCAGAAAGTCGCGGGAATGGGGACCTAAATGGACGGGTTGACAGGGGCGAAGACTCCTGGGGAAACCTCTGCCAAATTGGAGCATCCTAAATCTGTAATAATGTTGTTAAGTTACTGATAATAATTTAGAATTTTTATAAAAAATAATCACTTTTACCCTAGGGTTTTTATAACAATATTTAAAACCCTAATACACTGAAAATTATGGATGAAATGTCCGCATTTTTACAATAGCCCAGAAAAACTAAAATGGGGTTTCTGGTTCGTGTTTTTAGAAACCCCAAGCTTCTGGGTTGATAGCTGTTGGCGGTCTGCAACGGTAGAATAAAAATTTAGAGTAGAATTCCTTATCCCGGTTCTAAACGTCAGACTGTTCTGAAGGTTTGGGGAAGGGTTCATAGTCAATCCCAAAAGCTTCAGCTAGGACTTGACGCGCTTTTTCTGCCCAGTTTGGGTCTTGTTTAATGCGATCGCGAAAGCGTTCGGATACGCGAATGGTGATCAGTGCACTCAGCGGCTCTTTGCGCTCAGTCCGAAAGCTGAGTGATTTACCAAAGTCTGGGTTTCCCCCCGGTCTTCCTCTTCCCACTAGGCCCTCCTTGGTTTAAAGTTAGCCCTGATTATAGCAGAGTTGAGGGGATTACAATTTAAGCCCTGCTTTTTTTAGAACCCCGAGATTTTAGCAGCAATCCGGTGGGTATTACTGACTACTTTCCCTTTGAATTATTAACCCTTTGGTAAAATCCTAAAAAGCCCCTTGGCGTTTTTGAAAGGGGTGGGCGGAATCGAGCCTCGAATGAAAGTCAACGGTCTATTCTGGCTCTCTTTTATTCAATGGCTCTTTCTACCCAATCGACGATCGCTTGATTGACAAATTCCGGACTTTCATCATAAACTACATGACCCGAATCGGGAATTGTGACCAATTGGATATTAGGATTTAAGTTAGCCATTTGCATTGCACTCCTAAAGGGAACAATCCGGTCCGCTTCTCCCCAAAGTAATAAAATAGGGAGTGTTAATCCCGGTAACAAATCTTTGAGAATGGGACTATATTCCGGATCGCTACGGGTGAGGGAGAGGCGATAAAAGACTTGTAATGCGCCCCGATCGCGGGCTGGGTTAGCAAAGAGTTCGACTAATTCATCATCAACCAAGCCAGGATTTTGATAGATTTTTTGTAGAACAACCCGTAATAAACCCGGTTGACGGACGATTTTAAATAAAGGCCATAATAGCAGGGGGGACGAGAAAAATTGCTCGATCGCTCTCGCCCAAGCTGGGGGTTGTCTCGGTTGCGGATCGGGTAGGGTGAGCATGACTAATCCTTGGGCCATTTGGGGATAGGTTGCTACGGTTGTTAAAGCAATTAATGCACCTAGCGAATGGCCGACAACAACAGCGGGTTTTGCAATGAAACTCCGCCAAAAATCATAGACTAATTCTGCCCATAAACTGACGCGATAATTGGCGGAGGCTTTTTCGGAAGCACCAAAGCCTAAAAAGTCTAAGGCGTAAATGGTATGATATTCGCTAATTGGTCTTAAATTGAACCGCCATTGTCCCAAGGAAGACCCAAATCCATGTAGGAAAATTAAGGGGATGGCATTCGCTTTCGCTTGAGGCGATCGGATGTAGGTGTAACGGATTTGATATCCGCGCCAAATCCAATCTCGTTGAGCGCCGAGGGGGGGTGAGTTGGGTTGCGATCGCATGGTTCGGTTCTGAGTAGGGAGAATTGGAAGAATTGGGGGATGGGGGAGAATTGGGAGATAGGGGAGATGGGAGTATTATTCTATAGGATTGGCAATTTGGAGACATAGGGCCTCCAGTCTGTTACAAACTGTCATGAATTTGGGGTGCATCAAGGGGTATAGTAAAAGCGATCGCCTCTTTGCGCTTTTGAGGAATCGTCGTTTTGTCAAAACCGTCATCTGCAACCCCGGACCTTCCCGCAACCCGAATCCTTGCAATTATTAATGGCAAGGGGGGGGTAGGGAAAACCACGACTTCAGTCAATCTCGCTGCTACGTTTGCCGAGCAACAGCGCATCCTTCTCGTGGATGCTGACCCTCAAGCTTCAGCAACGTGGTGGGTTCAGCGTAGCAAAAAAGGCTTTGCTTTCGATCTGGCGCAGGAGACGGATCCGAGTCTCTTGAGTCAATTACGCCAGGTTCAAGGTTACGATTTAATTGTGGTGGATACTCCTCCAGCATTGCGATCGCAGGCGTTAGCAGCGGTAGCAAATGCGGCGGATTATGTGCTGTTGCCGACTCCCCCTGCGCCGATGGATTTAGCGGCGCTCATTGAAACCGTGCGCGAGGCGATCGTCCCTGTGGCGGTGGCGCATCGAGTGGTTCTGACTCGGGTGGATTCCCGGTCCTTGGGGGAGGCGCTGGAGGCTCAAAACACGCTGATGGAAGAAGGAATCCCCACCTGCCATGCGTTTATTCGGACCTTTAAAGCCCATGAACGGGCGGCCCTCGATGGAGTGGCGATCGCCCAATGGCGTGGCAAAAATGCAAAAGAAGCTCAGGCGGATTATCGTCGCGTAGCTGATGAATTACAGCGTGATTGGAGAAACTGATGCCTAGAAAAAAAATTGCCGATTTAATCAGAAATGAAGCGCAAAAAACCACCGATTCGGAAGTAGAATTGGCGGAAAATAGTCAAATGGAACTGATTGAGGGGACTGGAGAAAGTCCCGGTTCGGAGTTACAAACTACGGTGACTGAGTTGCAAGCGGCATTACAGGAAGCACGGGACAAAGATGGTGCTTTGGATCGTACCCTGGCTGAGGTTCAATCAGAATTGGAGCAATATCGCAGTCTGATCCAAAATTTAGAGGGTCAGCTCAATCAAGCCGAGCAGCGTAATGAAGAATTTGGTCGCCTTAATGCAAATTTGCAGCAGCAATTGCAGGACCAAAAAACTCAAGTGAAACAACTAGAGTCAGAATTAAGCACTGTAAAACAACTTGCTGAACAGGAAAAAACGGCCCAAACGAAGTTAACCGCTGAGTTGGAGAAACAAAAAAAAGTCAATCAACAACTCACTCAAGAGGTTCAGCAACTTTCTAAAGTTCGTGCCGAATTAGAGGAGACCAAAAAATCAGCCATTCAACTGGCGGCAGCGAATGAAAAAGCCCTCAAAGAGTTGACTCACCTTCAACAAAAACAGCCTGCGTCCAACCCGAAAAATTTACCCATGAGAATCTCTCGTCCGACGACGGCCGATCAAACCACTTTCCCGCCGTTTTCGACAACGGACCTCACTTGGATGGATTAATCCCAAGGAGGAGTTGCTCCTGGGGGGGTCACTGAGGGATAAAATCCCTCAACTTTAAGTTTGAATTAGATCGATCGCCGCCACCAGTTGTTGAATAGCAACGGCTTGTTCGTGGGTGGCGAGGGAAATTTCCTGAGCACTGGTGGTCACTTCCTCGATCGCTTGGAGCACTCCGGTTAAGGAAACGGCTGTTTCTTGGACGATTTCAAAATTGACCTGGACCGTTTTTGTTCCTTCTGCCGTGGCTTTGGATGTTGCCACAACTGAGCTTTGGATATCCTCTAATAAAATATTAATTTTATCCGCACTTTGGCGAGAGCGATCGGCGAGTTTGCGAATTTCTGTAGCAATCACAGAAAAGCCTTTTCCCCGATCTCCGGCACGGACGGCTTCAACGGCGGCATTCAGGGCTAACATATTGGTTTGATCGGCTAAACTTCCTACCAGGGAGGCGATCGTGCCAATCTGACGGGCCCCTTCATGGAGATGGTCAATTTGGAGGGCGATCGCTTCTACATTGTCTTTGAGCGTCGTCATTCCCTCCAAGGTGCGCGCAACCGATCGCGTTCCTGCGGTGGCGATCGTTTGCGCATCTTGAACCCCAAAATTGGCCGTCGCACAGGCTTCAGCAACTTGTCGCGAAGAAGCTTTTAATTCATTCATTTGCTGTAACGCTTCCTCAACTGCTCTCCGTTGACGCTGTTCGGTTTGCAATGCCGCAGTTTTTACCTGTAATAAAGCCGATTTTTCCTGGATTTGTTGTTCCAACTCATCGGTTTGAACGATCGCTTTATTCGTCAAAGGACGAAGCAATATCACCATCCCTCCCGTTCCCAACAGCGTGAGAATGGCAATGGCAATCCCTGTATCAAGAATCTGTTTTTGCACAGGTTGATAGAGTTCCTGCCGATCCATTTTCACCGCTAACCCCCAATTGGCGAGGGCGATCGGATTAAAGGCAATCACTTCGGGAATATCGCTCATTGCGTCAGATTGCATCAATCCCGCTTCTCCCCCAACCGCCATTTTTATAGCATTTTCCACCGCCATAGAGATGCGATTTGTGTTATTTCGGGTCTGAAAAAATCGTTGCACTTTCCCATTTTTAACCGTTCCTAAAATAATCTCTCCCGTTGCTCCCAGTCCCGAATAATTTTGGATGATTCTTTCTAATCGAGAGACTTCAAATAACACTAAATCTCTACCAATTACCTGGGCTGTTTGATTGTTAATCAACGTTCCCACGATTAAATAAGAAATTCCAGCGATATCTACGGGACCCATAAACACCGTGGGGTTCCCTTCAGAAGGCATGACTTGCCAAAATTCCTCGGGAATTGCTAATCCAATTTGAGTAACGGGTTGCCCCTTGGCATCAAAGCGCATAATCCCTTTAATGTCCTCGGATTGATTGAGGGCATCAGTTAAAATAGCTGTAGAAACTTGTACTAATTCATTCCGTTTAACTTGCCCTTGATTATACGCTGCTAACTGATTCCGCGCCCGGGTACGACTGGAAATTTGTCCGCCAATATCCTGGGTTCTTAAGAGGAATTCTTCGATCGCCAGGGTACGAGTTTGGGCCGCAAATTCCAGATTGCGTTCCTCAGCTTGTTTGAGTCGTTCTGACAGGGGCATAATACTGGCGATCGCCACACTCGCACCAATCCCCAGTGCTCCCAAAGCCGAATAAATGAGCAATCTACTCTGTAACTGCAAAGCAGAGTTTTGCTTTCCTTGATCAGTCTTCGTCATTCCACCCCTTGTTATATTCTCTGAAAAGTCCATCACCATCACTCAACTCAATTTCACCGCACTCTACAAAAACTGTCATTTCCCCTTTAGCGGGAATACTGGCATTTTTGATGATAAATCACCTCTAGGTTGAATGAGGCCGTCCTACTGCTCTGTATTTTTCTTTTTTATTTTATCCAAGATTTAGTTTTTTTGCGACGCGCAATTAATAGATTTATCAGAATCCCTTCGTTTAATTTTTAAGCCTGTGGGCGCAATTAGTGCTATCCCGTATTTCTATAAATTACTGAATAATCAAGGGTTTTGACCGAGTACGCTTCCCAAAATACTTTTATAAATTTATCTCTTGATCCAGTACATTTAATGTCGGTTGAATCGAACAGTCCGTGAAAACACGGATTTGCATTAAAATTTCTAAACAATCAAAAGAGTTGCCCTAGTTTCATCTGAACTGGAGGCAACTCTTTTAATTTCCATCTTTTAAATAGTCTTACGGCCAAATTCCCTTTTTAAAAACGACAAATCGACTCCGGCATAATCGGACAGATTTTCTGGCGAAGGGGATTCTTTCGGGCTTCTATTTGAGTTAAATTAGTAAGGCTCTGTAACGGACTCAAGTCGGAAATATTATTGCTGCTTAAGTTGACTTCTGACAAACGACTTAGAGCAGCTAAAGGGGTAATATTTGAAATTTGATTGACACTTAGAAACAGCGTATTCAAGTTAATTAAATTTTCCAGGGGGGTGATATCTGAGATTTGATTACCGCTTAAAAATAAAATCTTTAAATTCGTTAGAGAACTGAGCGGGCTAAGATTAGAAAGAGTATTACTGCTCAAAAAGAGTTCTGATAGGTTAGTTAGGGAGGTTAGGGCAGTGGCATCCGCAATTTGATTAAAGTCCAAAGAGAGTCTCCTTAATTGTTGTAATGGCCGTAAAGAATTAAGGTCAGAAATTTGATTGCGTCCTAGAAATAGGGTATCCAGTTGAGTTAAAGACTCCAAGGGACTGAGATTTGTAATCTGATTGTCATACAAATCCAGGGTTAATAACTGGGTTAAAGGGGAAAGCGGGCGAAGATCAGCAATTTGATTGTCACTTAAATAGAGATAAGTGAGTTCTGTCAGGGAGGAGAGGGGGCTAAGATCCGAGATTTGATTCCGACTGAGATAGAGTAAGGTAAGTTGTGTCAAGGAGGCAATGGGTCTAAGATCCGAGATTTGGCGATTACTAAAGGGGAGAACTTGTCGTCGGGAAAGAATCGACGAGGCGCGATCGCACTCAGAGGTTGCCGCTTCTACTAATAAAGCATCGACGGTTTTTTGAGTTTCGGGGGCCAGAGTGTCTCGATTCTCACACCACTGGGCAAAAGTTGTATAATTTTCGGGACGGTTGGTTTGGGCAACTGCCGGTAATGCCCCGGCGATCGCCCCAGTCAGGGAAAGACTCAGAAGGAGGGCGATCGCGCTAGGAACGGGCCTTCGCTGCCCCTGGGAGGGGCATTCTCGGTTTTGATGTGGGGAGGCAGAACCAGACCCCAAATGGTGAGGGTGGGGTATTGTCTGCTTCCCACAGGCGATCGCTAATTTTGATGCTGATCGCATGACGCTTCTCCGAATCGATCCAGTAGATAAACTTAATGTAAACATCTTGTTGTCCTAATCTATTATATCATGTTTGCTCGATCACTCATACTGACTTAACCTCCCAATCCCATTCCCACCTCTCCCCGGTCCTCTCCTACGAGGAAAGGGAAGTATAAGGAATAAATGTCTTTACTGTACCGGAGAAGAGGAATAAAGGATTTTTTAGGTTAATCCAACGGACTTGATATTATATCCTCCTCAAAAACGTCTGTTCGGTCTATTTAGATGAAAAATAGAACGCTTCAGTTGCCGATCGCCCCCGCTATTTTCCCCCGATTTAAAAGGGACACTCACCCCCTTGTTCAAGTAATTACTATCAATCCCTTCGTCTCTCTCCAACCCGGTTACCGAGTATTTCAGCTCATCGACACCAGGACGAGGTGTATTTCGGGTGCAATCAGGGCGATCGCCTCGATCGAGATCACATTTAAGTGACTTGACCCATGTTCCACCACCTAAAAAAATGATTAAGATTTATAACTTTAAATACTGGGTGATGGGATTGAGGGGTGAGATACCTCAATCTATAATTTAATTCTTTCTGAGCTAAATCACCCTTTCTCTCCAGTTTTTAATGGGGTAAATCCGGTTAGAGTCGGATAGCCATCCGTGATTTTACGCAGATTTCCTTGGAGCAATAGAAGCAATACAGGGCAAGGCTTTTTTTATTTTTTCGATAAAATTTAATCTAGGCTGCCCGAATTTATTTAAAAGATTAGGGAAATTTACTGAAGCGCCAAACGCTTCTCCAATTTACCATAAAAAAGGTTGATATTTTACCCATTAAATCAAGGAAAAGGTGACAAAATTTTCTCTTTTGTAAGGAACATTTGGAACCGCGATCAGTCCTAAAATTTTAAGAGTGATATTTTTATGAATAATCCGGAGTAGATTGTGCTTACTCTGAAATTGGTGCATCCTACGCAAACTTCCCCCTCCCAAAGCTGGGACTTTCAAGATGAAGACGTGATTCGGATTGGGCGATCGCCGGATAATCATGTCATTCTTTATAGTGCAGTTGTCTCCCGTTACCATGTGGAACTCCATCGGATTGGCTGCAACTGGAAAATCGTGAATTTAGGGACAAATGGTACTTATGTGAACGATAGTCCGATTATCCAATCCCCGGTGATTGATGGGATGATCCTGCGCCTAGCCCGTTCCGGTCCTCAAATCCAAATCGAAAAAAAAGCCCGCGAATTTGAAAACGTGCGAAAGCATCGTCAGGGATTGATGGCGGGGTAACTCGCCCTCAATCCCCCTCAATTTAGGGGTCAACTCCCGGCGATCGCCTGTCGAATTTCCAACGCTGTAGCCGGGGCCAGAAGCACACCGTTACGATAATGTCCCGTAGCCAATAACACATTCCCAAATCCTGCTAAGGGACCGATAAGGGGCGCGGGTTGCCCTTCCGGACGGGGGCGCAATCCGGACCAAGTTCTCACAATTTCCCCAGAGGCTAAGTCGGGACAAAATGCGATCGCCCGTTGCAACACTTGCTGGAGTAAGGCTGGATCTCCCTTCATTGGGTCACCTTCCCCAGTAAATTCTACTGTTGCCCCCACCCAATAATCAGTAACCGGGTAATCACCGCCCTGACTGGGGACAATATGAACATCCTCCCCGGTAATCACAGGTTGACTCTCCCCATTCCCCATTGGAGTTTCCAAACGCAGATGGATCGCTTGTCCCAAAACCGGACGAATCTCTACGGGGGACTCCAATCCGGCAGTTAGCGGGGTAGACCCCAATCCTGCGGACATCACCAGCCAATCTACTGCAAGATTACCCCCTGTCATTTCCAGGCGATCGCAACGTTTCCCTGAGTCGGTTTCCGTATAATTAATCCGTTCAACTCCCTCACTAAATCTAAACCTCACCCCATTTCCTTGGGCGGCCCGCACTAAAGCACGAGTCAAAACAACGGGATCAACTTGTCCATCTTGAGGAGAATGAACCGCCCCCACGATTTCCACCGTTCCCAATTGCGGATAGCGTTGTCTCACTTCCCGGGGTTCTAAAAGCTCTAATTGCCAGCCCTGAGTGTGACGAGTGGCTGCCAGTTTCTCCCATTGTGCCATATCTTCCCCGGGAAAACAGAGCATGAGAATCCCTTGCCGGTTAAAGGAAATTGGCGCAATTGCCTCTAATTCACGAATAAGGGTATGGTAGCGTCGAATACTCTGTTCCCGTAACCGCCACAATCGGCCTTTGACTTTATGGCTGATAATCCCCATCAGTACCCCTAACGCCGCTTGTGTCGAACCTTGGGCCGGTTGATGGCAGTCAATTACAGTAATCTCTAAATTCGGTAGTAAGCTTAGTTCATAGGCGATCGCCGCACCTACCACACCGCATCCAATGATCGCAACCCGGGTCATAGTTTAACTCTCAACATCTCCCCTAATTGTCAGAACAAGAGGGGATCACAATAACAGGTCAAAATAGGGTGAAACATGGGAAAATTTCCCAGACTCACCCTATCATTCATAACTCAACCGTAATCAATTTATCCCTGGGGAATCAGACTCAAAAAGGCGTCAAAATCTTTAATCGCTTCTGCGTAGTTTTGCACAGCTAGAGAATAGTTGCCTGCATCCGCTGCCGCATCAATTGTCTCGAAATGGACAAATAAATCTTGAGCAGTTTGACTCGCCGTTTTTTGGGCTTTGCCGCTGAGATTGCGGGAAACGTAGCCTAGATCGCGACGTAAGTCACCCAGAGGCCCATGAATAAATGTCCCCACATTCACCCAATCCCGATTGACGATGAACTGTTCGAGTTCATCCATGCGATCGCGCAGTTTCAGTACATTTCCTTCATACTGCTTGACGATTTCTAACTGAGTGGGCGAGTAGGCGGGGGGTTTGGCCGCTTGCGGCGAACCGCAGCTGACCAAACATACCATCACCAAAGCCAAAATAGAAGCGAGAATCGAACGATAACGTCTCATAGCCAGTTTTTTGCCTTGCACTAAAAAATGATCTTCACCAAAATATATCAAGATTGGGTACGGTGATCGAGGGGTAATGATTCTCTCCCCTCTATGCGATCGCCCCAAAGTCTATATCCCCGGTTAAACTTCCATCCGGCGAAAAAAGGGAATAAGGGCCTGGGTAACTTCTTCGGACCAATGTTCTTGGGGATAATGTCCGGCTTCTGCCAATTTCACCAATTCGGCATTATTAATCGAACCGGCGAAAGTTTCTCCTTGAGTTAGGGGCAACCAAGGATCCTGAACCCCCCACAAAATCAGGGTAGGTTTGTCCCACTGGGGAAACCCTTCAGCAATTTCTGCCATTGCCTGCTTCAGCTTGAGATTGCGGATCGTCCATAGCAGCGATCGCCCTGCGGCAGAACTTTTCAGAAACGGGCGACGGTAGATATCCAAATCTGCGTCAGAGATGGTATATTTGCTTCCCGCTTCCAAGGTGCGATCGACCAGCAAGGGGTCTTGAGTCATCATTTCCCCCATCAACGGCAACCCAAGTTGCTGCATCTTCCAAGGCAGTTGGGAATCCGGTGTTACCGGCGCATTAAGCACCGCTAACCGCAGGACTTTATCCGGATGTCTCAGGGCAAATTGTAACCCCACAGACCCTAAAAATCCTTGGACAACTAGATAGCAGCGATCGATTTCCAGCGTGGTCAGAAAATTATCGAGGGCAGCAACAAAGGCATCGGGAGTATAGGCAAATTTGCTCTTTTCCGGTTTCCCTGACAACCCAAACCCAATCCAGTCCGGGGCCACTGAACGAAATCCTTCCTTAGCGAGCCCAGGCATGACTTCCGTCCAGCAAAAGCTTAGGGAGGGCAACCCATGCAGCAAGACCACCGGGGGTTTGTCTGTTTCTTTTGCAGGCTGTTGCTCCAGATAATACCATTCCACGCCAGCGACTTCGATGCGCTTTTCTTCTAGTCCCACAATCCTATTTTCTCAACCTGAATGAATGTTATGAGTTTACTCCCCCAGGGACAAGGCAGCAAGGGTTCTCCCGATTGCCAAAAATCACTCTAACTGAGGCTAGATTACCCGGTTATCGGTCCGAACCCATTCCTATCTCAATCCAGCGATCGCCTTTACACCAGGTTCAATTCTTTTAAAGCCGGTAAAAAGTTAGCATTTTCGTGACTGGACCGACTTAATTTAATTAAGGCAAACCGCTCGATCGGTTCTAAATTCGCCCATTGTTCTAATGTTAAAGTCATTTCAAATTGTTGGGCTTTATCTTGCACCCCCTGCGGTATCTCTCCCGCATTCATCCAAGGGGGGTTATCCTCTACGGCTAAATCTTTAGCCGATTCCCCAGTCCGGTCTAAAACTAACCCCTGCAAAAATTGGCGATATTGGGTAATTTCGTCTGGACTCTGACAAGGATTCTGAATCAGAGATTCTCGATCCTCTTTGTTAAACCGATTCCATTGATCCAGTTTAAGTTTAATCCCACAAGTATCTAATTTTAATCTAACTTGCATGGGAATGCAATGGAGAGATTCAACAAAATCCGCTTCAAATTTAAAAAACCGAGTCATAAGCCTTACCTTGGGTATCTCTGAGTAATTTGTTGGGTCTTATAAAATGTATATAGCAATCCTAAATGATTTGTGACATCTGTCTTCTCCCCTCTCCCGTTCTGGGAGAGGGGTTGGGGGTGAGGGTCTTCCACAACGGATTTAGGACTGCTATAGCGCGTCTCAATATAGGTTAAAAAACGGGTTTCTTGAAAAAATGACTGTTATTAGCAACAAATCTAGGCCAAAAACCCGTTTTTTTGTCCCTTGGACCTATCTGAATTGTCCCAGATTTTCTGTGGATTGGGGATTGTTTTAATCTAATACAAAATCCAGTTGTTAAAAGTCAATTTTCTTTCTTAGTCCGCCTGCGCGGGCTACCCTTCGGGAAGCCGAGTAAAGCGTCTACGTCCTATGCGCCTCCACCTTTGAGGGTGCGGGTTTTTATAAACTAACGCTTTCCGGTTGCCTCTAAAAAAAAGGGGGCATTTGCCCCCTTTTTTTTCAAGTAACTCGCAACAGAACTTAGAAGTTCATTTCGGCTGCTTGTACTTTTTCGACCTGCTTTTTCTTCAGGACGAGCATAATTTGAGACAGAGTAACGATCGCAAAGAAAGCCAGCAATCCTTTAATCCGACCGGAACTTTGTAGGACAATTTCTCCATCCACCTGACCGAACCCACCGACATTGGGGTTATTGGTCAGCAATTGAGCTGCAGTCACTTCGTCACCTTCCGAGACGATTAACTCAGGACCGGCGGGAATGCTATCAACCACGGTCGATCCATCAGCAGTTTGAATGGTGACTTCATAACCGCCGCCTTCAACTTTGGCAATTTGGGAAATAGTGCCAGCAGCCGAAGCATTGAAGACTGTATTATTGCTCTTATCCCCAGTTGGATATACCTGTCCACGTCCCCGGTTACCCCCGACATGAACGGGGTATTTACCATAATGGATCTTTTTATCGGTTTCCGGATTCGGAGAGAGGACTGGGAAGACAATTTCTTGATATTGTTCGCCGGGTAAGGGGCCAACAATTAACACATTATCCTGACCTTCCGCATAGGGTTGGAAGTAAAGACCCCCGATTTTTTCCTGCATTTCTTCAGGAATGCGATCGGCCGGTGCAATTTTGAACCCTTCGGGCAACATGATCACAGCGCCGACATTCAGCGGTCCGCGATCGCCACTGCCGACCACCTGTTGCACACTGGTATCATAAGGAATTTTTACCACAGCTTCAAACACCGTATCCGGTAGAACCGCTTGAGGCAATTCCACCTGAGTGGGTTTTTGGGCGAGATGGCAGTTGGCGCAAACAATCCGACCCGTTGCTTCGCGGGGGGTTTCTGGAGCTGTTTGTTGCGCCCAAAAGGGGTAAGCGGCTGCTGACTGAGGTACGGCGATGTCAGAAGCAAGGAAAAGGGCGAGAGTTGCCACAGCCAACAGCACGCCTTTGGCTAAAGTCCGTCCACTCTGCCGCAGGATCCGCGACAAGGAAGTATGTTTCATCGGGAAAGAGAAGAGGTAAGCTAAACAGTCAAACAATGAGAATTTGAAATATATTGCATTCAGCAGCGTTTGGTCGGCCAAAGCGCTTAGGACCACCAGGGGTTTTCCCCAGTGCGGAAGTCAGTTTCGGTCCAAGGCGTAAAGATGACTTTATCATCGACCTCGGTGGCATGAGCCAACGCCAGGGACAAGGGCGCAGGGCCGCGAACCACTTTACCCTCACTGTTGTACTGGGAACCGTGGCAAGGGCACATAAATTTGTTTTCGCTGGCGTTCCAGGGTACGACGCAGCCGAGGTGAGTGCAAACGGCGTTGATCCCGTATTCAGTCAGGGTTTTGTCTTGATCCACCACCAGGTAAGTGGGGTCACCTTTGAGCCCTTGTGCCAAAACGCGATCGCCCGCGTTGTGACTCCCTAAAAACTGGCTAACGCTGACGTCATTGCCCAGGGCATCTTTAGCCGTAACGCCACCCCCTGCCGCACCACTAGACGGCGGGATAAAATACTTGACAACGGGATACAAGGCTCCCAGTGCCGTCCCCGTGACGGCACCGAAAGTCAGTAAGTTCATAAATTGGCGACGCCCCATGCTGGGGACGTCAGGATTTCCAGAAGCTTGAGCCATGACCTATCTTGCTACGTCTGTGTTAAGTTGTATGTCTTAGCCTCTCATCTAAGGGCTAAAATTGGCGAACCCTAGTTTAAACAATTCCTCATATCGAGTCTGTCACTACCGGGTTAGGCAGGGACAATCCCCAGGGAAATGCTGAATCTCCAGCCTTTCTCAACAGATTATTACATTCTTTGACACTTCGATCGCATTTTTGCATTTCGCTGTCAATTTTTGTAACAAACTGTAAAGATTCAGATTTTACGGACTCTCTCTATGACCGGACAGGACTTACACCACCTCTTGCTTTCTAAGTGGGGCCGCTCTTACGATATCCAAGTGCGGCGCACTCAGGGGAAAATTTTTCTCCTGATTATGTGGAAATACCTCGAACAAGCCTCTTTCCCCATGAATGAGGCGGAATACCTGGCTCATTTGGATGTGGTTGCCAGTTATCTCAATGCCTGGGGTGGCATCGAACAGGTGCAACATTACCTTGCAACTACCCGCGAACGTCCCCGCTTGGGAAAGGCCGTTAGCATTCCGATTGATTTGGGCGATCGCGCTTCAGAATGGATGCTGGAAAATTTCTAAATTGCCAATTGTGCACCGCACCTCATCTCCTTAACTTCTCCCTGAGTCTTGAGCGCTTTTCTAATGCTTGACTGGGGCGATGGTGAGACTCATTCCTGAACCTCTGAACAAATTGACAACTTGCAATATCCTGAAATACATACTGTAGAGAGGAGTAAAGGTCCCGTGGTCAGGGATCAACGACTGACCTAATGAATTGAGCTTACACACTCTATCTTGAATATTGAGTTAAGAAACTCCAGTCTGACGTCACATTTAACCCACCAACCGAACAGACTTAACAGAGGAAATCATCTCAAGCGCTGATCGAGTGGTAATCATCAATTTGACTAGAAAGCCCCAGTAGTTTTGGGAGGGTTACTGTAAATGTTGTCCCCTCTCCCACGGTACTTTCTACCCAAATTTTACCCCCGAGTAAATCAACAGAGCGCTTCACAATTGCCAATCCCAAACCGCTTCCGGCATTAGCTGCGACATTTTTCGCCCGATGAAACAGGGTAAACAAATTTGCACGGTCCTCTGGGGGAATCCCGATTCCCCGGTCTTTGATTCTGAAAATGATTTCCCCTTCGGCAAAGGTAAAATCACAATAAATAGAACTTCCCTGGGGAGAATATTTTACCGCATTCACCAGCAAATTTAAAATAATTTGGCGGAGTAAGGTGGGATCAGTCATCAGTGCTTCAGAATCTCCCGTCGTGGTCAAAATCATCCGATGAGTCACATCGGTTAATTTTTCTACATCCTGCCAGACATCTTCACATAAACTCGCAAAATAAACCGGAACTGATTGAAGATGTAATCCGCCACATTCCGCCTTTCCTAATGTCAGGAATCCTTCGATAAGATTGCTGGTATGTTTAACGGTTTCATCAATTTTTTGAAAATACTTGAGGCGTTGCTCAGGTGTCATTTTTTGACTGTGGAGTTTGAGCAAATCATTCGCTGCTGCAATCACCGTTAAAGAACCGCGTAATTCATGAGATAGCATCGACACAAAGTTGGGCGTGATAGGAGTTCGTAAGTTTTCCGGTTCCGAATCTGCTGGAACACTTAAGCGATCGCTCCGGGGTTCCTCCATTGGTTCAACGATCCCTTGATAACCAATCACCTGACCTGTGCGATCGCGCATAATCCGAATCGTATCTCTTACCCAGGCAATACTTCCATCTTGACGATAAACCCGAGATTCAAAATTTTCCACATCTCGCTGAGTGCGTAACACTTGCATTAATTGTTCATACCGTCTCTGTTCCACATACAGTTGATTCCCCATATTTTTGATGCTCGCCATCAGTTCTGCTCCCGACTCATACCCATAGATGCGAGCTAAAGTTCGATTAGCCCTTAAATAGCTACCCGTCGGGGTAATCTGAAAAATTCCAACCGCAGCGGTATCCAGAAAACTGGAATACTTGAGAACGATTGGCTGGAGATTGAGACTTGGAGAATCGGGCAAGTCGAACGCAAGAATTTTCATCATGATAGGTGAAAGCTTTGGTATAAAACGATACGCAGCTCTATTTTTAGGGGTCGGCAATCCAATGTCGAACACCACCTGAATTAATCAAAAACAAATGCGATGGTTAGCGTCCGTGCTGAGTAAGTTTCCATCCGAGTGGGAGTATTCTATCAGCGATCGGAGATTTCGCATCGTATTCAGCATTACAAACTCTTAAATTGATCATCAAAAAAATTGATGGAAATCACACTTACTAGATCAACCTCCAGAAATCATAAATCGCACTAAGGGGTTTCATGCTGAGGTTAACATCAGTTGACTACTGTCATAACTCACAACCGCCCCATTTGGCAAGCACTTGGACCGATTACAGCGAGGGTTCACTTTATTTGTGCCATCCGGGGAATGACCACAATCCTGATTGAGAAAGAGTTAGAAAATTTCAAATCTCCACTTTAAAATTTCTACTTTAACCTTGTTGCTACGATGGGGCCAGCATAGGGAGCGCTATTTTTGCCGTTGCACTTTATCTCAGCCCCTCTGAAAGCCAGAATCCGGACTGAGCAAGAGTTGTAAAATCTTCACTCTCAACTTTCAACTCTAAAATTTTATCGAAAATTGAGATCACAGAGGGGACATTTATTTTGCCCTTGCACTCGATCCCCGATCGCTCTGATGGCGAGAATCCTCACCTCTAAAGGGTTTGTCATACTAAACGCTCACCTTAAAAATTGTATGACAGATAGCACAAGCGCGATCGCCTTCAGGACCCCTCTGCCCACTGGCGATCGCGCAAGAACTTAACCCAAACCGCTTATTTGCCCATTGCCTTCACTAATCCCACTCCTCCAAAATATAGGGTGAGGACTGCACCGGCAAATAAACTTTGAGTCAGGGGATCAGTCGAGGGGGTTAAAATCGCCCCTAAAATGGCAGCACCCAACACCACATAGCGCCAACCTGCCAACATTTTTGTAGAAGAGACAATACCCAGCAGACCCAGCAGCGCCTGGATCACCGGGATCTGAAACGCTAATCCGGTGCTAAATAATAGCAGCAGCACAAACTCAAAATAGCGATCAATGGACCACATTTGCTCCACCACCCCGGCCCCATAGCTCACGAAGAAATTGAGGGCCGCAGGAATCAAAGCGATATAAGCAAAGACTAGACCCACACTAAACAGCAGGGTTGATCCCAGAACAATCGGACCAATAATCCGACGTTCCCGCAGGGACAGTCCCGGGAGGACAAACTGGATAATTTGGTAGAGCACAAAAGGACTGGCGACGACTAATCCGCTATAACCCGCCACCTTCACGGAGACAAAGAAAAATTCTCCCGGTGCCAATTGCAGAAATTTGGCTCCTTGTGCTGGGACCTCTAATAAATGGACGATCGGTTTGACAAAAATGAAGCACCCAACCATCCCGGATACTACACCAATCAGGGAATAGAAGATTCGCATCCGCAGTTCTTCGAGGTGATCAAAGATGGACATCTCCACCTCGTCCGGGAACTCATTGAGAGGTTCATCCTCAGTGGGTTTAAGGTTACCGGGGTTATAAAGTTGCGGGGGGTCTTGCTGGGTCACGGTCTCCAGGTCTGAACTTGGGGTCATGAGTCAGTTGCGAGAGAGGTTTCGTTTTCTATTTTAGAGGGAAGCGTCCGGAGGTCGGCATCTTTTCCCCACAGAGATCCCCCAACCTACAGAGATCCCCACTCGTTAAAAGGGGGCAAATGCCTTGGAGTGACTTGGTTTCCAAGGGATGAGCCCGCTAGAACTCTCAGCAGGATTGCATCGGCGATCGCATGGGATCAAAGGACAAAGGACTGGGTTTGAGGAATAGCTTTCCTGCGTTCTCAATGGTGGGTCTGGTTACAAATCCAGCGCATCTGGAGAAAGGACGATAGGTATTATTCGTGAGAATTTACCTATTGCCCTGCTGTCTGTCATCCAAAACTAAACCTAAGAACAGTGATTTACACAAAATATAGTTACGCCTGAATACATAATATATCCAAGTTGCGGATCAGCCTAGGTTTCAAAAAATTGAATAGAATTTGGATTCAGGGTATATTGCCTTAAGAAAAAAACAGTTTTTTACCTAATATGTGGGGCAAAACAACATCAATTTTGCCCAAAACCTGGGGTTTTCAACGCTATACAGACGGCCTAGGCATTTCGCTACTTTATTTTATCTCACCACCATAAAATAGAGCGCCCTATTGAGAATTACCCTCCCCCATTCAGAATCTTTTTAGCCCGAGAAGACGTCTAGGAAAAACAGGACCCTTCTTTTATGAATTTGCACTCTTGTCTTTCATCTCTATTGACTCTGGAACTGCATCAGGGGTTATTGATTAACCCCGTGACCGATCGCCCAGGTGGAATGGGGGGACTTCAAGAATTGCCATGTCATAATTAGGGAAGGATTAAGGATTGACGTATAAAATGATGGGAGATCTTTAGCTATGTTTCACCCCAAATATAAATCGCCCGTATCGAGTCCGATTGCAGCAATTCGAGGGATCAGTGCATCCCTGGGAGTAACCCTGCTGCTGGGTGCGAGTGGTGCAGTTTTAGCCCAGGAGTTGCCACCTCGGAATAACGTGCGAGTTCCACCCAATTCCCCAACGGAAACCGGGGATTCCAATCAGGGCGATACCCCTACGGCCAATAATGCACGGTTTACCTGTCAAGTCGTGGATGGACAGTACACCGTGATGTATTCCCCCCAAAGTCAACCGGGACAGGTTTATGAGTGGGCCAAACCCAGTACCTTGGGCGGGGGTTGGACCGAAGACCGACGCTGTAATGAAATTGCCCGTCGCTTAGAGTTTTACCGGGAAGATGGAATGCAAGAACTGGCGATCGGCTCAGAAAATGGGTATGACACCATCTGCGTAACCACCGAGAAAAATCCGACCTGTCAGATTGTCTTGACGGTCCCCCCGGGAGAGAACCCGCAACTGATTCGCGATCGCGTCTTTGAAAACTTGACCGTTGCTGATAGTGGTCGTCAAACCGAAGCCGTGAATGCCCTTGTGGATAACGGCCAAGGGGGGAACCTATTACAGACCCTAGAGGATGTTTTCGGGATGCCCATTCCCGGCAGCGGGACCCCAAGTCAAGTCCGACCGGGCAGTATCGATTTACGGCCTTTCCTAGACCCAATGGATGGGGGGACCGGTGAGCAACTTACAGAAAACAGCAGCACCGGATCCAGTCATCAGCTCAACCCTGAGAATTTTCGCTAAAACTGGGGGATGGGTTGAGGGAGAAACTTAAACCCTGGAGGGTTTCTTCTCCCCCTCCTCCCCAATCTGTAGTCTGGTCTTCAGGGGAGGAGCAGGACAGAAACCCCGTTTCTAACCGATACTCTCCCAACATCCTAGAAACCCTATTTCTGACCCCCTGGATTTAATGCTGAACCAAAGCGTTAGTACCCTGGGGATTGCCAGTAGCCTTCTTCCTGTGGAACCGTTGGCTCTGTATAAGGGTTGGCGGAGGGGTCGGCGTATGGGTCGGCATAAGGGTCTACAGAGGGTTCAGCCGGGCTCCACTCTCTATACTCCTCAGTGACCGCCGGTTCGCCCAGGTACTCATTCGTTGCAGCGGGAGCAACCGAGTCCTCGGCATAATCAGAGTCCCGAGGGGAAGACTCCGAAACTGAGGGTACCGAGTCCTCGGCATAATCAGAGTCCCGAGGGGAAGACTCCTGAACCGAGGGGTTAGAATTGGTGAGGTTCTGTTGAGTCAGCCAATCCCTGCCGATTTGAATCGTGATATCCGATCGCAAACTGCCTGTACTTTCCACCCGAACCTCACCCAAACCCAAGGCATCGCGAATCGCCTGGGCACTTTCGAGATCGCCATTTTGGGCAATAATCCGCGTCACCGCCAAGGGTTGGTTCCAGGGACTGGAAACATAAACATTCCAATATCCCTTTTCAGAGAGGTTATTGCGCAACCGATCAACCGCCTCCAAGTCATCTGTACTATCTTGAACAGCGACCCGGACATAAGCAGGATCCACGGAATTATAATGCCTGCCATGAAGGTCGAAATCCAAATGTTCGGCGATCATTGCATCCAGACGTTCATAGTTCGGTAACCAGTAACTGGCTTCATATTCCTTGGGATCGCTGAAATCTCCTGGCACCATTAACATTTGCACATTAGAAGATTCGGTTTGGGCAGCAAAACCCGCTAAAGCAGCAATTTCCTCAAGGGTTAAGTTTGTATCAATGAATTCTTGAACCACCGAGAGAATTTTGGGTAATCGGGTGATGGTATTGATATTGAGGGTTTGATCCATGAGCGATCGCATCATCATTTGTTGACGCTGGATCCGACCGATATCCCCTAACTGATCGTAGCGAAACCGGAGAAATTGTAGCGCCTCTTTGCCCGCGAGATATTGCTCTCCCTGCTTGAGGTCGATATACAGACGTTGGCTATCATCCTGGTATTTCATATCCACGGGGACATACATCTTCACCCCGCCCAGGGCATCCACTAATTTTTCAACCCCTTGAACATTGATGCGAATATAGCGGTCAATCCGAACACCGCCAAGGAGTTCATTAACCGCCTTAGCGCTTAGAGCCGGACCTCCAAAATGGTTAGCATCATTAATTTTGCGGACGCCATATCCTTCCACTAAAGTGCGGGTATCTCTGGGGATAGAAAGAACCGTTAACTTATTAGCTTCAGGGTCAAAGCGGACCAACAGCATCACATCCGCAAGACCATCCAGGGAATTAACCTGGGCATGGTATCCTAATTCGGCAACCTTCTCTTCTTTGAGGTCCGAAGTTAAAACGCTAGTACCTATGATTAAAATGTTAACTGAGCGAGTGAGCTCAGGTAATTTAAGATTGGTCCGCGCCAGATCGCTGTTAGAAAATATAGCTGCATCTTCAGCACTGAGTCGGCTTTGCATTAAAGGGGTGCTGGACAAAGATACGGCGAGCAAGGCTCCTGCTGTTGCCGAGAGCATTGCCACACCACTTAAGCCAAAACAAAGCCAAAGCCAACGTCCCCGATTTTCTTTATTGAGCTTTTTAGTCCGGGGTGTAGCGGTCGGTTCCGCCATCGGGCGTTGCTTGGATACGTTCTGATTTGGCACGGGCTTCCTCACACACTCAACAATATATCGATCAAATCGGACGAGCATCCTCACGCTCAATTAGACAAACGGCTGTGCAGGTGTTGAACACCCCGTACCGTTGATGGGTTGATGGGCTATGTCCTGTTCCCTGGGATTGGGGGGTCACCATCGACGCAGTTATTCACCGTTGTCGGATCCTAAACCTCAAGTTAGCTTTAGGCATGGAAATCACCAGAAACGACCCTTCCACGACAGGTCTAGGATAAATGCTTGCCAACAATCTCCTCAGCAACCTGTGATACTCCCGGTAGTCGCAGTGGCCGACGTTGCCACAGACGAACCATCAGCCAAATATTTACCACAAAATAGCCCGAGGTTAACACACTACTCATTAATAACAAGGGAATTGTTAGTAATTCCGAACTTCTTGCGCCGGTTTCCAAGAAAATATGTCCGAGTAGCCACCCAAAGGCTAGGGTAATGGCGAGGCGAGAGGCAGCTTTTTGTTCGCGGTTACCTGGGTGGCGATATAACGTCCATAAGGCGGGGAAAAAGCCGAGGATGGGGAGGAAGTAGAAAAAGAGTCCTAAATGGGCGAGGTCTTTGTTTTCTAAGTCTTCCGGTGTGAGGATTGGGGGAGGATTATCTAAGTCCTCATCAGCCCAATTGGATGCAGCATAACGAGAGCGAACTCGCCGATCGCTCTCGTCCAGGATTTTAGAAGACTGGCGTTTGGGGCCAGGATTGGAATTAGGCGGCAACTGGGTCATAGCCGGGGAGTTTTAGCCATCAGGGTGATCAGCCTTAGTTTAAACAGTTTTAAGGAGTCGGGGTCATCCACCAAGCCAAACTGTAAGGTTGGGTGGATTCATTGACTTGATCGCGAAAGTACACCCGAATTTTATAACGCCCGGTTTGGGGAATCGGGTGATAAATATGTTCCGTACTATCGACCTTGCTAACGGAGGACCAAACACTCTTGCGAACATCGGTTTCATCCGCAGACATCAGATAGAGTTCCAGGTTATTCAGACCGCGATCTCGAAACCCTTCCCCAATATCATATTTTTCATTATTATTCCCATCAACTAGATCAACCCAACGATTCCAGGTTAGAGAAATCGACACGAAACGGCCCGCCTCTAAGGGTTGGTCTAGGACATACTCGTGATAACTATTCGCCTCAACTGTGCGATAATCCCACCCAATTCCGGGTACGGCATTTCCCGGACCCCACTGACCCGCACTAAACTGCTGGTAAGCCCGGTAAGCATTGAGATGGCCCGTTCCCAGGTCGCCATCCAGGGGAATTTCTTGACTGCTATAAGCGTCAGAATCTAACCAGGTGCGGTTCTGGTTCGCAAAAACCGTGCGAGTCATTTTCAAATGCTGACCATTGCCCGGGTCTTCGATTTTTTCCGCCGAGTTCATTAAAACCGCTTTCATTACCTCATGACGGCGAGCATCGAGGGTCCATTGGGGAGTGTTGGCTTGTTGATGAAGTTGGCGATCGCCATATTCCTGCAACAGGGCAACCGTTGCCGTCACATGAGGGGCCGCAAAACTCGTACCACTGGTCCGAGTGACTTGACCATCTAAACTCAATAAATCCAAGTTACTGCCCGGAGCCACTAAACTGATAGCACGGCGGTTATCGACATTCCCTTCTAATCCAATCAAGCGACTGGTTGTGCCACTAAAGGCACTGCCAATATTCGCCAAGTCTACTTTGGCAAACTTGCCCTCATAGAGCGTCGTAAAAGCAACATTGATCCCGTTATAGTTATCCGTCGGAATGGGAATGCCCCCGCGTCCTTGATTTCCCGCCACCACATGAACCACATTATGGACCCGCGCGGACCAATCTAAACATTGAGTCAGTAGGGCATTCCCATCTAAAACCGCATTGGGGCGGGGATCTTGGGCTAGGGATTCCCCAAAGCTGTAATTAATCGCCCTCACATCTCCGCTATTTTGTTCCGCCAGATTTTGAGCGGCCAAACATTCTTCCGGTTGTCCACTGCGCCGCAAGAAGCCAATCCCAGCGGCATAAAGGGTGGCATTTGGGGCAACGCCAATCAAGGCTTTATCCGAACTAATCATCACCGAAGCGACGTGTTCAGCGTGTTGTTCAGCCGGTTTCATCTCGGGATCATCTGTGGGGCTGGTTTTAGCCGGTGCATCCTGCATGAAAACTTGTTGGACTGGAATTTCTCGATGTAGGTCCGCTTGTTTGTCAAGGCCAAATTTTCGAGGGCGGCCAATGTCTACTTGACCGATCGCAATTTTTCTCCCGGTTAAGTTATAGGGCGCATCATGCAGCCGACGGGCATCAATGCCAATTTCACTAATTGAAGTCGGGAGGGCAACAGCAGGAATTCCGATTAAAGCCATACTGACGCCGCCAACGAGTCCGCTTAACCCTGTGCTCAATTTTAAGCCCTTCCCGGTTCCAGCTCCACACACCAACCAATTATTAGGGAGTTTCTTCATATTTTGTTAAACTGAATACGACTTGACGGACGGATGAAATATTTGTTAGCCATGACCCAAACGCAATCAAACAAACCTATTGTCGTTGCTCCCTCCATCCTATCAGCAGATTTTAGTCGTCTGGGAGAGGAAGTACAGGCCATCGATCGCGCCGGGGCAGATTGGATCCATGTTGATGTCATGGATGGTCGGTTTGTCCCTAATATCACGATTGGCCCTCTCGTGGTCAAAGCCCTTCGTCCGGTGACATCCAAACCTTTGGATGTGCATTTGATGATTGTTGAACCTGAACGCTATGTTGAGGATTTTGCTAAAGCTGGGGCCGATATTATTTCGGTTCATGCCGAACACAATGCCTCCCCCCACCTCCACCGGACCCTCGGTCAGATTAAAGAACTCGGCAAACAAGCTGGGGTCGTCCTCAATCCTTCCACACCGTTGGAGTTGATTGAATACGTTCTGGATCTGTGCGATTTGGTGTTGATCATGAGCGTTAACCCCGGTTTCGGCGGTCAAAGTTTTATCCCCGGTGTGGTCCCCAAAATCCGGAAGCTGCGCCAGATGTGCGATGAGCGCGGTTTAGACCCCTGGATTGAAGTGGATGGCGGGCTCAAAGGAAATAATTCCTGGCAAGTCATTGAAGCCGGTGCGAATGCGATTGTTGCCGGTTCCGCCGTCTTTGGTGCTCCGGACTATCAAAAGGCGATCGAGGAGATTCGCCATAGCCAGCGTCCCGCATTGGAAGCGCAACCCTTGGCAGCGGTGTAGTGATAGTAGCGGATTGCTTCTAATCCGGACCCGTGGAAGCGAAACGACGCAATCGAATCGCTTCCTTTATTTTTGACTAATTTTTTGAGTCCGTTTTGACGGGAATACACCCAGACGGACCCCTCACCTCGATCAGGATTTCCAAAAACAAAATTTCCAATGTGGAGGGGAGGGACAGGAGGATGCTTAGTCCCTCTAGGAATGAAGCGGTTGATTTTAGGCTGGGCATTTACCCTTGTCCAGAGTCAGTCATGAATTGCCCCTGGCGATCGCGTTACATCTGAAACCCGGTGTCATCCCCAATCCGGTTGTTAGGGTGTGGGTTTTTACGTCTTTCCACAGGGGCGGGGATCTCGAATAGACCTCTTGCCAAAATCCGGATTAATCCCCCCTTTCCCCCTTTACCTACAGGGGAGCTTTTGAAAATTGTGCAAGAAGTCTAATCAGGGGGAAGACTTTAAATGGGGGTAATCCATCCCCTGATTCACGGGAGTTCGGCCTAGGTAGTGAGCAAGGCTAAGGCGATAATTCCCTCGATTTGCATGAGGATTAATCCCTGCGCCGATCGCCACGGACTGACTTGAAATCTATCTCAGAAGTATTAGAGTGAGTCTCCATCAATGGGCCGATTCTGGGAGAGTCTGTTGGGTCAATATCACAGCGTGATTCTCTTGAATTTTCGACCAGAATGATTTCAGACCGGGCTATAGCAGCAAAGGAGGTCAGCCCTCCTTGGGCAATGGACCCTCGGTACAAGTTACCTAGAAATCTACTTCAAAAAATGATACAATTAGAATCAATTCAGAGGACAGAAATTAAGACGAACAAACCAATGGAAAACCCCGAGATACATGACCGAGAAAACATGAGAGATTGCCGAATTATTCTGCAATTGATTAGGAACCCCCTGGATGGGAATCGGTCAGTTCCTATAAAGAGCAACGTACAAGACTCTATGTCTCTGGACAAAGGAGGGGTAAATTACTCTCGGGACAGAAGTACCTTCAACTCAGACACCGAGGCGCGATCACTCGCCACGCTAAACTAAAAGACGTTGCTGCAAATATGGACGCGCAGGTAAGGCTCCTGCCCAGAGCGCGGGCTAGCTAACTCAGAGGGCGGAATATGTTCTGGAAATTCAAGCGCTCCCATCTGCTAAATTATGGTGCTGCTACCGCATCGGTGGCGATCGCACTGGTGCTGACTCAACTGCTATTCCCACGAGTTGAACTGACTCCCTCCCTTCTGTTTGTTGTGGCGGTGGCAGTCTGTGCTCGATATGGCGGAATCGGGCCCGGGTTATTTGCAACGGTCCTCTCGGTCGCGACGATGGACCATTTTTTGACCAACACCCCCTTTACTTGGAGCATGGGATGGGGTGACCTGGTTTGGGTCGGGGTCTTAAGTTTTATCACCGTTCTGATTAGCTCCCTCAACGAGTCTAAACAACAAGCGGTCAAGGAATTACAAAAAAAACAAGAGTTTTTGCAGGTGATGACCGATTCGTTACCTGTGGCAATTTCTTATGTGGATGGCTTAGAGCGTTATCGTTTCAACAATCAACGCTACGAAGACTGGTTCGGACATTCCCGGGATTTCTTGGGAGGGAAGCACCTCAAGGAGATTCTGGGAGAGTCGGCCTATCAAGTGATTCGGCCTTATGTCAAAGTGGCATTATCCGGACAGTCGGTGACTTATGAAACCCACCTTCCCTATCAAGAGGGAGGGTCCCGTTATATTCGCGCCACCTACGTTCCGGACTGGGGTCACCGCCAAGAGGTCAAAGGATTTATTGCCTTCATTGAAGATGTTACTCAGCAACGGAAGGCGGAAGAGGGGCTGCGCGAGTCTCAGCAGCGGAGTCAATTAGCCCTAGATGCGGCGCAGATGGGAACCTGGGAATGGAACCTCAAAACGGGCAAGGTGAAGCGATCGGCGATGGTGGCGCGGATTTTTGGCACTGACCAGGGCAGTTTTGATGGCACTTATGAAGGGTTTGTTGAAGGGATTTATCCCGAGGACCGCCCCAGTTTTGAGCAGGCGGTTCAACAGGCGATCAAAAATCAGGAAGATTATGAAATCGAATTTCGGATCCCCAGAGGTCATCTGGGGATCCGTTGGGTGTTATGTAAGGGTCAAGTCTTGCCGGATTATGATGGAAAGCCCCTGCGAGCCCTCGGGGTCTGCATGGATGTGACGGAAAGTCGCTATGCCGCTGAAGCCCTGCGGGTGAGTGAAGAACGATTTCGGCACATCTATGAGTCGAATTTGATTGGATTGGTGTTTGGCGATCGCAATGGCAATATTAGCGAAGCTAACAATGCGTTTCTTAATATTGTGGGGTACACGCCGGAAGATTTGCGATCGCGGCGGGTGATTTGGCAGAATCTTAACCCCTTGGTTAATCGGGATGATGACGATATGACTGTCAGTCTGGTGGAAGCCGTCTGCATCCCCACGGAAACGGAATTAATTCGCAAAGATGGGAGTCGCGTCCCGGTTTTGATGGGCCAAGTGCCACTCCAAGACTACACGAATATGGGGATCAGCTTTGTTCTGGACCTAAGCGAACGCAAACAAGCTCAAGCGGCTTTAAGCGAAAGCGAAGAACGACTCCGCCTCGCTTTGGAAGCGGCCCACATGGGAATGTGGGATTGGGATATCGCCACGGGCAAAATTGCCCAGTCTGAGATTGTCGATCGCCTATTGGGGTTGGAAGCGGGTAGTTTTGGCGGAACTTACAATAGCTTAATCAAAATTGTTCATCCCGATGATCGGGCGCGATTCAATAAACACGCGATCGCCACGATGGAACGGGGTCAAGATTTTAATGTGGAATTCCGGGTGGTGAAACCCGATCACACGGTTGCCTGGGTTGCCAGTATTGGCAAACGACTCCCGGATAAAGCCAAAAATGGAGATCGCTTGATCGGGGTCTGCATGGATATCACTGAACGCAAGCAAATCGAACAGGAACTCTACCGGCGTGAACAGGAATTTAAAGCCTTAGCCGAAAATGCCCCGGATATCATTGCTAGGATGGATTCCGAAGGGCGCTATCAGTATGTGAATCAGGCGATCGAACAAGTAACAGGCATTTCCCAAAACGCCTTTATCGGTAAAACGTTTTCTGAGTTAGGATTCCCCGACGAAATTGATGCCTTGTGGAAACAAAGCGTGAGCGAGGTCCTCACCACGGCACAAGAAGGGATTGTCGAAGGCTATTTACCCACGCCGAAGGGAACGCGATACTATCAATCTCGTTTGGTTCCGGAACAGGCTCTTGATGGGTCCCTAGACCATGCCATCTGCATCAGTCGCGATATCACGGACCTCAAACAAACCCAAGAAGCCTTACGGGAAACGAATCAAACCCTCAAAGCCCTGATTCAAGCTTGTCCCTTGGCGGTGATGGTTTTAGATCCCACCGGGAAGGTAAAAATGTGGAATAGAAGCGCCGAAAGGATTTTGGGCTGGAGTGAAGCCGAGGCGATCGGCCGTCAATTCCCAGGCATCCCCGCTGAAAGACGAGAGGAGTTACAAGCCAATATTTCCGCTACCCTCGCGGGGAATCCCTTAATGGGCGCGGAAACTCGTCGTCTGACTAAAGGCGGAAAGCTAATTGATGTTGCCATCTGGACGGCCCCCTTGCGGGATGCGAAGGGAAATGTCAGCTACCTCTCAATCTTGGCGGATATCAGCGATCGCAAGCAAGCTGAAGAAGCCCTGCGCGACAGTGAGGAACGCTTCCGCACCTTGGTTAACTCGATGGATGACATTGTATTCACTTTGGACCGTCAAGGTCGGCATACGGCGATTTTTGGCCGCTGGTTCGAGCGCACCGGGATCACCCCGGAAAATTTTCTCGGCAAAAGTGCTGGGGATCTGTTTGGTCCGAAAGCGGCAGAGATTCATAACACTTCTAATCAAAAAGCCCTCACCGGAGAGAGCGTAATCTATGAATGGAGTTTCCAGACGGAAGCGGGGACTCAATACTGTCAAACCTCTCTCTCTCCCTTGTGCGATCGCGAGGGTCGAGTTACGGGGATTGTCGGTGTAGGACGGGATATTACGGAACGGCAGCAAGCAGAACAACGGCAATATTTCTTGGCGGAAGTCTCTTCCGTTCTGGCTTCCTCCCTGGACTACCCGACTACCCTCAAGAGTTTGGCAAATCTGGTGGTGCCGACGATCGCCGATTACTGCGTCATTTATATTGTGGAGGAGGCCGGACAAATCTCTGGATTGGCAATGGCACATACCGATCGGGAGAAAGAGGCGTTGTTAGGTGAGATGGAACAGTATTATCCTCTGGACTTAAATCATGAGGATGGAGTTGTTCAGGTGGTTTCCTCCGGTAAGCCGATCCTGATTCCGGAATTGACCGACGAAATGCGGGTGGCAGCAGCACGGGATCCGGAACATCTCCGACTGATGCGGGAATTGGGCTGTCAGTCCTCCACAATTGTTCCCTTGGTGGCTCGGGGTCGCACATTGGGGGCGATTAGCTTTGCCATTGCTGAATCGGGGCGGCGGTACAAAGCCGAGGACCTGATGTTGGCCGAAGAATTGGCACGGCGGGCAGGATTTGCCATTGATAATGCTCGGTTGTATCGCGACTCCCAAGAAGCCAACCGCATGAAAGACGAGTTTTTGGCGATCGTCTCTCACGAGTTACGCACGCCGTTGAATGCGATGTTAGGTTGGGCGCAGTTACTCCGAACTCGCAAGTTTGACGAGGCGACGACAGAGCGTGCATTGGAGACAATCGAGCGCAATGCACGGGTGCAAACTCAGTTGATTGAGGATTTATTAGATGTTTCCCGGATTCTGCGGGGGAAAGTGGCTTTGAGTTTGGAGCCTGTGGATTTGAGTGTGGCGATCGCCTCGGCGATTGAGTCGTTGCGTCCGAGTGCGGAGGCGAAGCAGATCCAGCTCATCCATAATGTCACAAAATCCGTGGGGGTGGTTTCTGGGGATATTAATCGCATTCAGCAAGTGGTGTGGAATTTGCTCTCGAATGCGATTAAGTTTACCCCAAGTGAGGGACGGGTGGAAGTGAGGTTAAAGCGATCGCGCAATTTTGCCATTCTGGAAGTGGCAGATACGGGAATGGGAATCGCACCTGACTTTTTACCCTTTGTGTTTGAGCGCTTCCGCCAAGCGGATAGTACCACAACGCGCTCCTACGGGGGTTTGGGTTTAGGTTTGGCGATCGTCCGTCATTTGTTAGAAATGCATGGGGGCAGTATTCGCGCCTACAGTGAGGGAACCGGCAAGGGTGCAACCTTTACGGTGACTCTACCCCTGTTACAACGCCTCCAGGGGAACGAAGCGGTGCAGGCGGGTTCTGATCTGATTCCTGACGATGCTAATCTGGCTGAGGATGACGTTCCCTTAGCTGGGTTGCGCGTGTTGGTGGTGGAGGATGAAGCGGATACCTTGGAATTTTTGATTACGACCCTGGAAATGGCTGGAGCGATCGTCCAGGGGGTATCGTCTGCTACTCAGGCATTAGCCGCGATCGCCGAGGAAAAACCCGATATTTTGGTGAGCGATATTGGAATGCCCGAATTGGATGGGTATTCTTTGATCCGCCAAGTGAGAAGTCAGGAGTCGGATTCTGAGCCGCTCCTTCCGGCATTGGCACTCACCGCTTATGCTCGGGATAGCGATCGCGCTCGCGCCCTGAATGCGGGCTTTCACCAGCATATCTCTAAACCGATTCAACCCGATCGCCTGATTACGGTAGTCAAAAATTTGGCCGTGAAGGAATAAAGTCTGTCCCCTGGACTGGTGAATTGTAAATTTTGCCAGTCCAAGGGGTTGAGATATCCGGGATTTGATGGGAGCAACTCACCGCAGAGTTTGGGTTGCGGCTCGGGGTTGCGAGTTGTCAAAATCTGAGAGAATTGGAACCGAATGCGCTGTGAAAATTATCCCCTACTTTTAGCACTGATTTCATGATACCCCAGTTTCGTAAAAGCTTGCAAATCTTCGGGGCGATCGCTGTGATTTTTACAATTACAGTGGCCTCGCTTACCTTATATTGGGTGACCGATTCTTGGCCCCAACAATCGGGCCTGATTCTATTACCCCAACTGAGCGATCGCGTTGAGGTGCGACGGGATGCCTATGGAATTCCCCATATTTATGCCTCAAATTCTCATGATTTATTTCTAGCACAAGGCTACGTTCACGCCCAAGACCGCTTTTGGCAAATGGATTTTTGGCGACATTTGGGGTCCGGTCGTCTTTCGGAACTGTTTGGGGAATCCCAACTCAAAACCGATCAGTTTTTACGCACCTTAGGATGGTCCAGAATTGCCACCCAAGAAGTGCAAACTTTACCCGATGAATTCCTCGCCCTTTTAACCGCTTATACGGAAGGAGTGAATGCCTATCTCCAGGAACATCAAGGCACAGATTTAAGTTTAGAATATGGGGTTTTAAAGGGGATGAATCCCCGCTATCAACCGGAATCTTGGCAACCGGAACATACCCTAACTTGGGCCAAGGTGATGGCTTGGGATTTAGGTGCAAATCTGGATGATGAAATCGAACGGGCTGTATTACTCCAAACCTATTCTCCAGAACAGGTAGATGAGCTATTTCCCCCCTATTCTAATCAAGCCCCAGTTATTCTGCCGGATTGGAAAATTGCGCAAGGAGACCCTGAGTTAATCGGGAATCAGTTCGGGGAAATTCTATCAGAAAAAACCGAAGTTTCTAGGGCGGCGATCGCCTCACTGCTTTCCCCCAGTTTCAATTCTATTGCTGACCAACTATCCAATCTAGCAACCCTGACGGGTCCCCGAGGTGGAGAAATTGGCTCTAACAGTTGGGTCGTTTCCGGTGCAAAAACTTCTACAGGAAAACCCTTGTTAGCCAACGACCCTCATTTAGGGGTACAAATGCCTTCAATTTGGTATGAAATGGGCTTGCATTGTCGGTCTAAAACCCCGGATTGTCTTTATGATATAACCGGGTTCTCCTTCCCTGGTATGGCAGGAGTGATTATTGGTCACAGCGATCGCATTGCCTGGGGTTTTACCAATCTCGGGGCGGATACGATGGACCTTTATATCGAAAAAATTAATCCTGAAAATCCCAATCAATATGAAGTTAATGGGAAATGGGTGGACATGGATCAAGTCACCGAAACCATTCAAATTGCGGGGGGAAAACCCGTTGTAGAAACCGTTCGTTACACCCGACATGGACCCCTAATTTCTGAAACTTATCCTCCACTCAAACCGTTGCTGGTTCCTGATTTAGCCAGCAGTAACCCCGCCATTTATGCGATCGCTTTGCGTTGGACCGCTTTAGAACCCGCCCATCTCTTTCCCGCCATTATCCAACTGAATCAAGCCCAAAACTGGCCGGATTTCCGCAAAGCAGCCCAGGATTTTGATATTGCTCCGCAAAACCTTCTCTATGCTGATATTGAGGGGAATATCGGCTATCAAATGCCGGGGAAACTACCCATTAGAACTCATAGTGATGGCCGCTATCCGGTGCCCGGTTGGACTGATGAACAGGAGTGGAATGGGTATATTCCGTTTGAGCAACTCCCCTTTACCTTCAATCCCCCTTCCGGTTATATTGTCACGGCTAATAATGCGGTTGTTGATGAGAGTTATCCCTATGTGATTACTAAAGATTGGGACTATGGATTTCGCGCTCAACGGATTGTAGACCTGTTGAACGCCCAGAAAGCGGGATTTGACGTTGAATCCTTCCGAGCCATTCAAGGAGATAATTACAATCTGAATGCTCAAACCTTAGTCCCGATTTTGCTGAATCTCTCCCTTGATGCACCTCAAACCGAAAAGATTCGAGATTTATTAACCCCTTGGGATTTTCAACTAGAAGAAAAAAGCGCCAGTGCCGCTATTTTTGAAACGTTTTGGTCTGAGTTACTAACCGCAACTTTTCATGACAATTTTTCAGTGGATTTTTGGCCCAATGGAGGTCACCGATGGATCAAAGTTATGGCCGATTTAGTTGAGCATCCGGATAGTTTCTGGTGGGATAACGTGCTGACTCCCGAAGTGGAAAATCGCGATTTTATTTTTAAACAAGCTTTTGCCGTAGCGGTGGCAGAACTCGAAAACCGCTTAGGAAAAAATCCCCAGAGTTGGGAATGGGGGAATTTGCATCAGGTGACTTTTAGAAATCAAAGTTTAGGTCAGTCGGGAATTGCTCCCCTTGAGGCAATTTTTAATCGCGGTGGAGTCCCGATCGCCGGTGGCAATGCCATTGTAAATGCAACCGCCTGGAATGCTCAAAAATCCTTTGAAGTGACCGCGATTCCCTCAATGCGGATGATTCTGGATTTGAGCAATTGGAATACTTCGGTTGCCGTCTCCTCTACTGGGCAATCCGGTCATGCTTTCCACCCTCATTATACCGATTTGATCCCCCTGTGGCGCAATCTGGACTACCATCCAATGGTGAGCAGTCGTTCTGAGGTAGAAGCAAATACGAGAGATACCCTGATTTTGCTCCCGAATTAGAGCAGTCGCCACTCCGCAACAGGAGGCGATCGCCACCCGGGGATCGGTCCCTGAATGGGGTGGATTTTCTTTAAGCTATGATTTAAAGGGAGATCTGCCTCCTGTTGGGACTGACCCCGGACATTCAACTTAATCGCTATTAATCAATTGATTGTTTCTCCTAAAGACCCGATTTCATCCATTTTTAGAGGGGGGGTGTTACCGAGCCTAAATTAGGATAAAAATCTGCTAAAATATGAAAGTCATTCCACCGCTTGTGGCGACTAACTTCTAAACAACAGTAGAATTCTGTCACGGACCGGAATCGCAAAACCGGGTAAAAGAGCCAGTAAAATTATATCATGGAGGTGCAGAATTGACCCAAACAATTTAATAAAATCACAGCAGATTTACCCCTTTATGCTTTCTGAGAGGGGCAACTCCCGGCCAGGGAATAGCCCAGACAAACTGCTGCATTAGGATAGAAGGCAAAAATCCAATTTAAAGTCTCATTTTAAGCTGAACAATTTGACGGCATTTTCTCTAAAAAGTGAGGGGCTTTTTCAAAGCTGGATAGCTCTCGCCTATCTATGAGTTTGAGGGCATAACTCACAAAAGTCAGAAGGATTTAAAATAAAGAAGCGAAAGCTTATGAAACGAGATCGCGCCGATGAATGGGAATTGAACTTCGCCAGTCCAGCTAGAGTGATAGTCTGGACCAGTCCTTGCCTACTCTGCTTAGAACCGTTCCAAGTGAGGCTGATACCCGAGGCGATCGCCCTGACCCCAGTCGCGGAGGTGGAGGGGATCTTTAGTTTAGTTGTCGCAACTCTTGCATTGCTTTATTTGGCGATTACTCTCTACCGAACCTCACGGTTAACCGCCACCACCGCGCAACAGGCCGATCTCCCAGAGGAGCAGAAACTCGCTCCAGCCCTACCCGGGGAAACCACTCAGGTCCTTTTTGACACGCTGGATGGCGCAGAACCCAGCCCTCGCCGAAATATAGCACAGAAAACAGCTAAACAGTCGTCCGGGAGTTTCCTCCCCAGGGCCGAACCTCCTCAATTCAACCCCTTGTTCCCTCTAGGCAGGGAATCGGGAGATCCGAGCCTACAATTCTGGGAACTCCATATCCAGCGAATGCCGATCGCACATATTCTCTTAGATACCGAAGGTCGCTTTTTGGGCTGGAATGCCGGGGCAGAACGACTGTTTGGCTATACTAGCCAGGAAGTATTGGGTCAAACCTCGGATCTGATTGTCCCCCCCCAGACGCGATCGCAGGTTGCCCAACTGTTGCAGCGTCTCACCCAAGGGGACCTGAATGCCCATAGTATTAATGAAAACCTCACGAAATCCGGGGATACGATTGTTTGTGAGTGGTATAATACCCCTTTGTTTACCGACCCCGGGGGATGCACCGGCATTCTGTCAATGGTACAAGATATCACCGATCGCTGGCAGAGTGAGGTCACCCTGCAATCCATGAATACGGAAATGAACACCCTGTTAACGGCGATTAACGAGGTGGTCCTATTGTTGGATGCCCGAGGATGCTATCTAAAAATTCTGCCGACGGATTCACCCTTGCTGGAACGTTCACCCTCCCAACTCTTGGGTAGAACCCTCCATGAGATTTTTGAGTCTTCCTTAGCCGATCGCTTTTTAGACTACATCCAGCGAACAATCCGGGAACAAAAGTCCTTCGATGTGGAGTATGAACTCACCCTGGGCGATCGCCCGGTAGCATTTTCCGCCAAAGTCTCCCCCCTGAATCGCGATCAAGTCCTCTGGGTGGCCCGGGATATCACCGATCGCAAACATATCAAAGATCTCCTGCGGCGCTATGCATTCATCGATCCCTTAACGGGATTGGCGAACCGTTGTTCATTCGAGAGATCCCTGGGAATTGCCATGCAGAAGGCTCACAACCAGTCCTGTGCCGCCGCATCCACCGGGGAAGAGCGATCGCCTAAAGTTAAAGTTGCCATCCTGTTACTGGATATTGATCGCTTCCGCATTGTCAAATATAGCTTAGGTCATTGGGTGGCCGATCGCCTGCTAATTGCCACCGCACAACGTCTCCGGTCCTGTTTACATCCGGGGGCAACCCTAGCGCGCATTGGGGGAGACGAGTTCGCCATTTTGCTGACGGATATCACCGCCCTCGCCACTGTGACCCAGCTTGCCGATCGCATCCAATCCGCCATGCGGTTTCCCTTTTCCCTTGATGAACATGAAATTTTTTCCTCAGTTAGTATCGGAATTGCTATCGATAACGGCGGGTATGAGCGATCGGGGGAACTCCTGCGCGACGCCGATACCGCACTTCATTACGCCAAACAGCAAGGTCAAGGTCAGTCTGTGCCCTTTGCCCGGGATATGCATGACGGGGCGATCTCTCGCTTACAGTTGGAAACCGATCTACAACGAGCGATCGCCAGGACCGTCCATCCCAACCCCCCAGAAAGCCAGCCCTTTCAAGTGTACTATCAGCCCATCGTTTCCTTATCCACGGGAAACATTGTGGGATTTGAAGCCCTTGTACGCTGGCATCACCCGACTCGGGGTTTAGTCTCTCCCGGGGAATTTATTCCCGTCGCCGAGGAAACCGGACAGATTGGGGCGATCGATCGCTGGGTGATGACCGAAGCTTGCCGTCAGTTGGGATCCTGGCAACAGCGATATCCGGCGGCAGCGAATTTGACCGTGAGTGTGAATGTTTCCGGGGTCAACTTCGGTCAAGTGGGTACCATCGAACGGATTGAGCAAACCCTGCGTTCCAGCGGGCTTTCTGGCCGTTACTTAAAGTTAGAAATTACCGAAAGTGTGATTTTGAAAAATGCCGGGGCCGCCTTAGCACTTCTCGACCGGATTAAAGCCTTGGGAATTAACCTATCCATTGATGATTTTGGGACAGGTTACTCGTCCTTGGCGCGGTTACACGAATTACCGATCGATACCCTCAAAATTGACCGCAGTTTTGTGAGCCGAATGCGCGGATTAGATGAAAGTTGCGACATCGTTCAGACGACCATTGCTTTAGCTCACACCCTCGGTTTGGATGCGATCGCCGAAGGGGTCGAAACCGCCCAACAGGTCGAACTCCTGCGTACCCTAGATTGTGATTACGCTCAAGGATACTTTTTCTCGAAACCCGTGGACAGTGAAACGGCTTTAAACCTGATTCTAGGCGATCGTCAGCTTTTTAAGAACGGATAAGCTCTTGCCTTCGAGGTCAAATTCTGACTCCGAAGTGCCCTAATTCGCTCAACTCTCCGGTGATATTATCCCGTTTTGTATGTGTCTCAAAAAATGGATGGGTTTTATGCCAATCCATTTTTTGGGGTCTCATGATCGACTTAAATTTATACAAAAATTTTCACGGGTTCTTATAATTGGAGACTGGATAAAATGCATGGTAACCCCAAATCAATTATTCATTTAAGTGTGTTACATGGATTGTAAAAACCTTTATCTAAATCACAATACATAAGTGTTGGTTTCCCCTATCCCTTAGCGAGATTAAATCACCGAATAGTTGACTTTAAGCAATAATTTTGATATACTACCACAGGTCAGAACCTTCATAACTTTATTTAAGGTGCTGTCGTAAACCTTAAAGACCGCAGAGGTCTGATTGACCGCTATGGAAATCAAACGGGTCATTTTAAACAATATTGGGCTATTTGAAAATCTGGAAATTCTCTTAGCACCGACTCCGGAAACCCCAAGCAATATCACCGTCTTGGTGGGTAATAACGGTGCGGGTAAAACCTTGATTTTGACCGCATTAGCTACTTCTCTTAGCTGGTTTGTTGCTCGTTTGCGCAGTACCCAAGGCAGTGGTAACCCTATACCTGAAGATATCATCCTTAATAGAGCTCATTCGGCCAGCATTAAAATCAAAATTAACGATTCTTGGGGCGCATCAGATCCGTCTAATTCAAGGGAGAATCATGAGTTTGAGTGGACCTTAGCCAAAACTAAAAAAGGACGGGAAGAACAATATAAGAGTTACCTTAACGAATGCACTCGTTTAGCGAAACAGTATCGGGAATTACTTAGCCATAATGACCAAACTAGCTTGCCTCTAATTGCCTTTTACCCGGTCGAGCGCGTCGTCCTGGATATTCCCCTAAAAATTAGAACTAAGCACAATTTTTTACAGTTAGATGGTTACGATAACTCCTTCAGTCAGGGAATAGACTTTCGCCGGTTTTTTGAATGGTTTCGGGAACGGGAAGATACGGAAAATGAATCCGGGATTTCTGAAGAAACTTTAAATAAAGTCAAACCGCTACTTGAAACTAATCAAGAAGCATGGAAACAGCTTGAGCAACTCAGTGACTCAGCTAAAGATCCACAATTAAGGGCAGTTCGCACAGCGATTCGCCGATTTATGCCTGATATGGACAATCTGAGAGTCCGTCGGAGACCACGTCTTTATATGGCGATCGACAAAAACGGTGAAACACTAAATGTTGCGCAGCTTTCACAAGGTGAAAAATCTCTAATGGCTCTTGTTGGCGATATTGCTCGCCGCCTAGCCATGCTGAATCCAGCCCTAGAGAATCCTTTAGAAGGTGATGGCATCGTTTTGATTGATGAAGTCGATTTGCATCTACATCCGTCTTGGCAGCGTAGCTTATGCGATCGCCTCCTCGAAACTTTTCCAAATTGTCAATTTGTGCTAACAACCCATTCACCCCTTGTCATCAGTGATTGTCAAAATCTATTAGTTTACACCTTAAACGAAGGTGAATTGAAGCGGGAGAGTTCCCAGTATGGGCAAGATGCAAATACGGTTTTACTAGAGGTCATGAATACCAGCTTTCGGAATGAAACCATTGAGATTGAACTCAACGATTTACTAGATGCCATACAAGAGGTCAAGCTAACCGAAGCTAGAGAATTATTGGCAAAATTAACGGCTAAACTACCCGCACATCATATCGAATTAATCAAGGCCAAACTACTCATCCGTAAACAAGAGTTACGTCATGCGAAAGATTAATAAAGGGTCTGTTCCACCAGAGTTAACGCAATGGAAAAAGAAAAATCCTCATGGAGCCTACAACCAGATCCCCCCCCCCATTCGCTCACTTATCCGGGAATATGCTCTCAAAGAACAATTCTATCTCTGTGCGTATTGCTGTAAGGGAATAGAAGATATTAAGGGTTGCCATAATGAGCATATAGAACCTCAAAACTTAAATCCTAAACGCACCCTTGATTTTTCCAATATTGTTGCCAGTTGTAATACAGATAAGCAATGTGGTAAAGCTCATCAATCTCAGCCCCTACCCCTAACACCACTGATGGCAGAATGCGAAACAGAATTTCGATTCAAAATGAGTGGTCGGGTAGAAGGTTTGACCGAACGGGCGATCGCTACGATTCAAGTTTTAAACCTTGGAGACCATGAAAAAAATAACCGTGTCCTGATAGAAAAACGTAAGCAATTAGTGTGGACTTTATTATGGAAAAACGGTATAAATGCCGCAGAAGGCTTAGAGGATAAAGAACTGTTAGAGGAGTTAATCAGTGACCTATCACAACCTCGAACAGATAAGATGGAGCCCTTTACTCCTGTGGTCATTAATATTTTGAAAAATTGGCTCATGTCTTAAGAATGAGTGATTTCGCGAGTTTCTTCTTTCTGTAAAACGGAGGGGCATTCCCAATCCTCTTACCAGGGGGTCAAATTCTGACTCCGAAGTGCCCTAATTCGCTCAACTCCCCGGTGATACTACTGCGGTTTTTCTCTTGCCTGAGTCCGACAATCAGCTATAATTGGGAAGAACTAAAGAAGCAATCACCGGGCGATTTTCGGTAGACTTAAATCATGCTAGAACTTCACTGTCACACGACCTATTCTGATGGTACTTTGACCCCGACTCAACTGGTGAAACAGGCCGTGGCCGCAGGGGTCCGGGCGTTAGCGATTACAGATCATGATACCATGTCCGGATGGCCCGAAGCGATCGCCGCTGCGGAATCGGTAGGGCTAGAAATCGTTCCAGGACTAGAACTGAGTACGGTGCATCACGGGCGATCGCTGCATATTTTAGGCTTTTATCCCGATCGCGAAAAACTACAAGACCCCTTAAACGAACGACTGCAAGGCCGAATTAACCGAGCACAACAAACCCTCGACAAATTAGCTGCCCTCGGCTACCCGGTGGAATTACCCCCGTCAAAAGGTGGAATGGCCCCCGGGCGTCCCCATATCGCTGCTGCCTTACTCAAAGCCGGTTATATTAAAACTTGTCAGGAAGCGTTTGAACGATGGATTGGAGAAGATAAACCGGCCTATGTTCATTATGAAAAATTTTCCATTCAAGATGGGATTAATCTTTTGCGGAACTCGGGTGCAGTTCCAGTCTGGGCACATCCCTATTTGTTTCGCGGTGGACCTGTAGAAATGGTCTTACAAGAAATGGTGGAAGCGGGTTTAATGGGGGTGGAAGTTTATCATCCTCATCATACCCCCAATCAAGTGTATAAGTTAGAACAATTATGTGCAGAATATGGGCTGTTGATGACGGGTGGAAGTGACTATCATGGACCCAGTATTGATGGCAAACATTCAAGTCAACTCAATCAATTTCATTTGCCCTTAGAGTTGCTTGAACCCCTCAAAATTGCTGCTCAACAATTGCGCTAACTTAGGTGAATCGTTTATGAAAATTACCTCGCTAAATACGCTGACTCCCGAATCGGTTTCCCATAATCCAGCCATTCAAAAAAAAGTGATGCTCAAGGCGGGAGAACTGCCCCACCTCACCAATTTTTCCCAGGCTAAATTTACGCCCGGGCAAGTGGCTACTGCCCATGCTCATGGGGATATGTGTGAGGTATTTTTTGTCTCTCAAGGATCGGGATTAATTCGGGTGAATGGCATAGATTATTCCCTAGAACCCGGAACTTGTATTGCCATAGAACCGGGAGAACTTCATGAGGTCGTAAACAATAGTTCGCAAGATTTAATTTTAACTTATTTTGGCTTAAAAGTTCACGGAATTTAAAATATTTTAAAGGGATTGATAGCGAGTCTTGATAGATACAAAGAACCTTTCATTTAATCCATTCCATGTCTAACCTGTAGAGGATTGAAGCCAGAATCTAAGAGAAAATGCCTATTAGCTGCTCGGAACAGGGCGATTTAATCCCAAGGGATTAAGGGCAAATTAATGGGAATAGGTTACTATTTTTAAAGGGGGAGATGAAAAAGGCGGGTTACGGGGTAACTTGTCGTTCATTGCTCGCGTCAATTCTATAAAATTTACTTTATGTCAAACCCTTTGGTTCTGAAAATTCTGTGGGTTGAGAATACCCTGAACAAAGATAAACCGATTCAAACACTTTTATCCACAACTCCGACCCTGAAAAGTGAGTTAACCTGTATCGACTCCGTAGAGGCGGCGATCGCCGAGTTAAAACAGCACCAGTTTGATGCGATCGCCCTGGAGTTGTCCCGGGAGGAGACGGGGGAACTTGATCGCCTGCATCGCCTGTATGAGATGAGATTAGCGGGAGAATCCCCAGGTTCGAGAACCCCCATTCTCCCGGGAATTGTAGCCGTGATTCCGGGGGAGGATGAGGAATTAGCATTACAGGCGATCGCCGCTGGAGCCCTCGGCTGTTTGTTTACCCCGGAACTCACCGAATCCTTGCTAATTCGGACCATCCGACGGGGGATTGAGCAGAGGAACCGGATCATCCGCGATCGCCAGCTTGAACCGCACAAACAACGGATTATCCAACGACAAAATGACGCCCTATTAGCCCTCACAAGCTCTCACCGGGGGAAAGAGGGGGATTTTACCAAAATCTGCCAGGAAATTACTGAAGTTGCGGCACAAACCCTAGAAGTAGACCGAGTGAGTATTTGGTGGTATAATCGCGATCGCACCGCCATTCGATGTGTGGATTTGTTCGAGAGTCGCCAGCAACGGCATTCCGAGGGACTTGAACTGTTTGCCCAGGACTACCCCAATTATTTTAAGGCCCTAGCCAATAACCGGGCGATCGCCGCTGATGACGCTCACACCCATCCCGCAACCCAAGAATTTTCGGCGGGTTATCTCACACCCTTGGGAATTGCCTCCCTGTTGGATGCACCCATTCGCTTAGGGGGTCAAGTGGTGGGGGTCATCTGTTGCGAACAAATGGAAATCCCGCGAAATTGGTTGGTAGAAGATCAACAACTGATTTCGTCCCTCGCTGACTTTGTAGCATTAGGAATGGAAGAGTGCGAACGATTCCGGACCCAACAAGAGTTACAACATTATCAGGAACATTTAGAAGAGTTAGTTGCCGATCGCACCGCCAAATTTCAACAAATTAATCAACAATTACAAGCAGAAATTGAACAACGTCACCAAACTGAATTAGCCCTGCGTACGAGCGAATCTAAATATCGCTCGGTAGTCGATCATATTAAAGAAGTTATTTTTCAAACTGACAAACAAAACTGTTGGACCTTTCTCAATCCGGCTTGGACCGAAATGACGGGATTTACCGTAGAAGAAAGCCTGGGAAAATCATTTTTAGCCTTTATTGTGGAAGAAGAACAGTCTCAGGGGAGCGAAGGATTAGCCTTACTCACCGATGATCCCATTCACTACAATTGCTTTGAAATTCAACTGCGGACCCTGGAGGGCAAGCGGCGATGGGTAAATGTTTGTGGCAGCCATTACTTGGATGAAACCGGAACCGTTTTGGGTCTTTATGGGACGCTGGATGATATCACTGAACGCAAGCAAGTTGAGCAAGCTTTACGGGAAAGTGAGGAACGGTTTCGCGCCATTGCTCAGGGTACTTCCGTTCCCTTACTGATTAGCCAGATTTCTGATGGCACGATTGTCTATGCCAATGAACTCCTGGGGGAACTGTTAGGAATGTCACTCTCAGAGTTAATCGGTACAAGAACTCCAGATTTTTATGTGAATCCCAGTGATCGCGCAGTGATGTTGGCTCAATTAAGGAAAGATGGATTTCTTTCCGGGTATGAATTGCATATTAAAAAGGCAAATGGCACTCCATTTTGGGTTTTGATTTCTATTCAGTTTATTACCTTTAATGGCGAAGCTGCCATGTTGACGACGTTATCTGATATTACCTATCGCAAACAAGCCGAAGAATCGATTCGAGCCAGCGAACGTAAATATCGCGATTTAGTGGAAACCTCACAAGATTTAATTTGGTCCGTAGATCGGGACGGCTGTTGGACTTTTTTGAATCCGGCAACTCGTCATATTTACGGGTATGAACCCGAAGAAATGTTAGGGCGATCGTTCACCGAATTTCAGCCCCCACGGGCCGCCCAAACTGATTGGAGAATTTTTCAAAACCTCTTAGCTGGAAAGTCGTATTCTCAGTATGAAACGGAACACATTCGTAAAGATGGGAGTGCGATTTATCTCAGCTTTAATGCCGTCGCTTTGCAGGATGAACAGGGAAATGTCGTCGGAACAACGGGGACGGCGACAAATATAACCGCACGGAAGCGGACTGAAGACAAATTGCGAGAGCGATCGCAACAAGCCACCCTCGGTGCTGAAGTCGGTGCTGCTCTCACTCAGGTAGGAAGTTTACGTCAGATTATCCAACGGTGCGCGGTGGAAATCGTCCGCCATCTGGATGCTGCCTGGGTTGCCATCTGGACTGTAGATTCCAGTCAAAATTTGGAATTGCAAGCCAGTGCCGGACCCTGTATGCCTCCCGAGGGCGATCGCGCCCTTTTAGGTCAATTTAACCCTCAACAGATTGCCCAATTACGCCAAATCTACTGGAGCAATGACGCCCTCACTCACGCCGATGTGAGCGCCTGGGTGCAGCAAGCTGGACTCGTCGCTTTTGCAGGCTATCCCTTGATTGTAGATGATCTCGTGGTGGGGGTCATGGAAATTTTTGCGGCTCACCCGTTCTCTAGCACAACCCTGGATTATCTGAGGACGATCGCCGATCGCATTGCCATTGGCATTGATCGCAAGCAAGCGGATTTAGAGCAACGGATGGCAACGGAACGCCTGCAATATTTGCTCCGGTCTAGTCCAGCGGTGATTTATAGCCGCAAAGCCATTGGAGATCATGCCGTTACTTTTATTAGTTCCAATGTTAGCACATTGTTGGGTTACGCGCCAAGGGAATTTATGGAAAACCCTAGTTTTTGGGTCAATCGAGTCCATCCCGAGGAATCCAGTTGCCTCCAACTCGGGTTAACTCACTTGTTGGAGTCCGGTAAAAACCGCGATGAATACCGCTTTCAACATCAAAATGGGGAATGGCGATGGATGCGAGACGAACAGAAATTAGTCCGGGATGACGCGGGAAACCCTTTAGAAATCGTCGGATATTGGGCAGATATCAGCGATCGCAAATTCGCCGAGTCCGCCTTACTTGAAACCAGTGCACGGCTGGATAACATTCTGAGTTCGATTGATGATACCTTGTGGTCTGTCTCGCTGCCTAATCGCACTTTGTTGTATATGAATCAGGCGGCTGAGAAAATCTACGGGCGCAAAGTGGAAGAGTTTTTTAATAATCCCAATCTTTGGGCGACGATGATTCATCCCGAGGATTCCGCCCAACTAGAACCGTTGTTTGATGTTCTCACTTCTCCCCAGAGTAAAGATATTGAATATCGGATTGTGCGACCGAATGGAGAAATTCGTTGGCTGCGCGATCGCTCGCGGATTATTTATGATGCCTCCGGTTCTCCCATCCGGATTGATGGGCTGGCTACAGATATTACGGAACGCAAGCGGTACGAAGCGGCACTGGAACAAGAACGCCAGCAATTACGGCAAATCGTCACTCATGCGCCGGTCGCAATGGCAATGTTTGATCGGGAAATGTGCTATCTAGCCTATAGCGATCGCTGGTGTCTGGATTATCAAATTACTCAGCCGTCGTTGTTAGGTCGCAGTCATTATGAAATTTTCCCCAACCTCAACTCACGCTGGATTAATATTCATCAACAGGCACTCACAGGAACCGTGATGTCCAGTTCTGAAGATGTCTGGGAAAATGCCGATGGTAGCCCCCATTATGTGAGTTGGGCGATTCATCCTTGGTATTCTCCAGACATGGCGATCGGGGGAATTGTGATGGTGAGTATTGACATTGATGAATTAGTCCAGGCGCGGGAACAAGCCCTAGAAGCCGCTCGATTGAAGTCGCAATTTTTAGCGAACATGAGTCACGAAATTCGGACTCCCATGAATGGGGTTTTAGGCATGACTGAATTGTTACTGCGAACCCAACTAACGGCCCAACAACGGGATTTTGTGCAAACCCTAAAAATTAGCGGAGAAAATTTATTAACCCTGATTGATGATATTCTCGATTTCTCCAAACTCGAAGCCGGAGAAATGCGTTTAGATTCTCATGAGTTTGACTTGAACCAGACCTTAGAAGATGCTGTTGATTTATTTACCTTATCGGCAGCTTCTAAACAAATTGAATTAGCGGTTCTGGTTACTCCCGATGTTCCCCGATATCTTAAAGGGGATGCCAGTCGCCTGCGGCAAATCCTTACCAATCTGCTGGGGAATGCCATCAAATTTACGGAACGGGGAGAAGTCGTCATTACGGTCACTTGGGCAGAATCAACCCCCGAACAATCTCTTGAAACACCGGAAGCATCCACCCGATTTACCCTCACTTTTTCAGTTCGGGATAGTGGGATTGGGATTGCCCCTAGCGATCGTAAAAAGCTCTTTCAATCGTTCTCCCAGGTCGATGCTTCTACCACTCGGAAATATGGAGGAACTGGCCTGGGGTTAGCTATCTGCAAGCAATTAACTCAATTAATGGGCGGTGAAATTGGCGTAGAGAGTCAAGTTGGGGTCGGTTCAACTTTCTGGTTTACGGTGCAGTTTGAATCGGTGGCAACTGTTAATCCGAATATCGGGTTTACCCAACCCCCTTCCTTAGATGAGTCCTGCTCTATTCTGTGGGGAAAAAAGCTATTAATTGTGGATGATTCTCCGATTAATCGCCAAGTTGTGCGCCAGCAAGCGAGTCACTGGGGCATGGCAGTATCTGAAGCCGAAGATGGTTTAGAGGCCATTAAGCTTTTAAGAAAAGCGGTCTCTACCGGGGAGCCTTTTAATCTAGCCTTGTTGGATATGCAAATGCCCAAAATGGATGGGGAAATTCTTGGTCAGCTCATCCTCACAGAACCAGTTTTAGCCAATACTTCATTAATTATGATGACGTCAATCAATGAAAGTTATCAAGCTAAAAAGTTTTTAGATTTGGGGTTTTCTGCCTATTTGATTAAGCCGATTAAAGAATCACGGTTGCTGGAATGTTTAATTCGAGGAATTAGTTCAGACGGGTATGAGGGTTCTGGTTCTCCCCCTTCCGATCGCGAGGGATTAGCCTCTTCAATCCCTGAGAACAGCGAGAAACCTCAGTCTAATAATGGGTTGAATATTTTATTAGTGGAAGATACTCGTATCAATCAAAAAGTGGTATTGAATCAGTTAGAATCCCTAGGGTTTGTAGCCGATTGTGCGAATAATGGACAAGAGGCACTGGACAAAATGCAGGACACAGCGTATAATATCGTGTTTATGGATTGCCAAATGCCTGTATTAGATGGGTATGATGCAACCCGCGCCATTCGGGACAGAGAAGGAGACCAGCGACATACGGTGGTCATTGGGTTGACCGCCTACGCAATGGAAGGCGATCGCCAAAAATGTCTGGCAGCCGGTATGGATGATTATCTCACAAAACCCGTTTCCGTCAAAGATTTACAACAGGCGATCGCGCAGTGGGGCCACCCCACCTCGGGGGAGGTGACTGCCGTTCCCATCAACCTGACGGCTGAGGGACCTCTACTGGACCTCTCTTCGGAATCTACCTCATCAGTTGGGGAACATCCCATTGATGAACAACATCTATTAGAGATTGCCCGAGGCGATCGCCTGTTTGCGGTGGAACTGATCACAGCATTTATCGAGGATGGCAAACAGTACCTAGAAGATGCCCATCAAGCCTTAATCCAAGGCGATGCCGTCACCCTCGGGCGTAAGGCACACCAAATTCAAGGGGGAAGCGCCACCATTGCCGCAATCGCCATGCCGACATTAGCTGCAAACTTAGAAAAACAAGCCAAACAGAGTAATTTTAAGGAGGCCGAGGAACTGCTGGGACAATTGAAAACGATTTTAAACCATATTGAGAAATGGGTGAAGGATTGGCCCGTCTAACCCTTTATGAAACCCTGGCGCTGGCTAGGATAAAGGTACTCTATCCCCCCCCAAATCAAGGCCGAGAATCCATATAAAATTGAAGAAAAATCAGAAAAAATGTACAGTGAAGAAGAGGTATGGTTTTATTATCGTTTGTCCTTGGTTTATTGTCCCATTGCCCCGGCACCTACTTATGTCAAAAATACTCGTTATAGATGATGATGGGGTAACTCGTTTACTCCTGAAACGGAACCTCCAAATGCAGGGATATAATGTAACCTTGGCTAAAAATGGAGCCGAAGGATTGCGACTCGCCGAAGAACTCCGTCCAGATTTAATCGTCTGTGACTGGATGATGCCGCTAGTAGATGGTGTGGAAGTCTGTCGCCGCATTAAAGCTCACCCCATCTTAGCCACTACCTTTTTTATTCTCCTCACCGTCCGGGGACAAGTCGATGATCGGATTCAAGGTCTTGATTCAGGAGCCGATGAATTTCTCTCCAAACCAATAGAAAGTGATGAATTACTGGCCCGAGTTCGGGCGGGATTGCGACTACGCCAGTTAACCCAGCAATTAAGCCAAGCGAATCAACAGTTATCGGCTCTCGTAGAAGTTCAACAACAGTTATTAAGTGCCGTAGATTCTAACCCTGAAGAAGCCAATTCCTCCTATATTCAGTTACTTGCCCCCCTGGGACAAGCTGCGCAAGCAAGTCGCGCTTACATGAGCGAACTCTATCAGGATCAGGCGGGAATTGAACCCTTGATATTATGCGAGTGGTTTGCAAAAGACCGCAGGGGTAATTCTAGCCCACAGACTTCCCAACCGACAGAGGGTCTAATTCCGCCCAATCCCTTACCTTCGCGCTGGATTGAAACCTTCAACAAGGGTGGAATTGTAGCCGGGAAAGTGAGCGATTTTCCCGCTGTGGAACGAGAGATTTTGGAGCAAGCCTGCCTGGAGTCCGTATTAATGTTACCCCTCACCCTCAAGGATGAATTAGTGGGCTTTATCGGCTTTGAGAATTGTGCGATCGCCGATCTGGATTCTCTGCTGCCGATTTTGCGCGCCGCCGCCGCTGCCATTTGCCTACACCGCGATCGCTCCGCTGCCTTACTCGCCCTCAGAGCCAGTGAAGCCCGCTATCGGGCGATTATCGAAGACCAAACGGAATTTATCTGTCGCTTTGCCCCCGATGGGACCGTGACCTTCGTTAATGATGCCTACTGTCGGTATTTTACCATGAGTCGAGAGGAACTGATGGATGGCTCTCTGGTTCCCTTTCGCCCCGATTTTGAGCGGGATTTTGTCAACCAGCCCGTGATCAACCGAGAAGAATCCGCCGTTTTACCCAATGGAGAAGTGCGATGGCATCATTGGACTGAACGGGCGGTCTTTTCTGGAGATGAACTCGTTGAGTTTCAAGCCGTTGGGCGAGATATTACCGAACGCAAACAAGCCGAAGAGGAAACCCTAAAAGCCCTGGAGAAAGAAAAAGAACTCAATCAGCTTAAAACTCACTTTGTATCTATGGTTTCCCATGAATTCCGTACCCCCCTCACCACTATTCTTTCCTCCGCTGACTTGTTGGAATATTACCAAGAAGACTTTCCCGATTCCAAAGAGGATAAAAAGCTCCAAGCCATCCAACGGATTCAAAGTGTTTCCGTCAATATGACGCAAATGATTGATGATGTTCTATTAATTGGTCATGCTGAATCAGGTAACCTACAATGCAACCGCCATCCCTTAGATGTAGTGGAGTTTTGTCAGCAATTAGTCGAGGATATGCAGTTTATTGATAACGGGTTACATGGGATTGAGTTAATTTTATCTCAACCGAGTCTCTCTGCCTGTATGGATGAAAAATTACTGCGGCATATCCTGACCAACTTACTCTCTAATGCTCTCAAATATTCCCCTGAAGGGATGCCGATTCAACTAGAACTGTGCGATCGCCAAAACCTAGCCATTTTTCACGTCAAAGATCGTGGAATCGGCATTCCCCCGGAAGACTTGCCCCATCTATTTGAGCCATTCCAACGCTGCCGAAATGTCGGTAAAATTTCCGGCACTGGCATGGGACTAGCCATTGTGAAAAAGTGTGTAGAAATTCATGGGGGAGAAATTTCTGTCCAGAGTGAAGTTAGCACGAAAGAGCGATCGGGCGGCACTACCTTAACGGTCATTTTACCCCGCTTCCCCCTGTCCCGCCTCACCTCTGACTTGAAAGATAAAGTCATTCAAATCCGTCCCGGAAACAGGCCCGAGGAATAAGCCTGAATCCTCCCCCAGTGTCCCGGATAGGCATCCTAACTCTTCATGTATTTGAACGGAAAGAGTTAGAGATTTTTAAATTATGATACCATACAAAATTGACCCTCCAACTTATATGATAAGTTCCTCTAAAAACTATGGATAAAATCCTGGTCATAGATGATGATTCCGCCACCCGCTTACTCCTTAAACGAGACTTAAAATTAGAAGGGCATGAAGTCACCGTTGCTAAAGATGGGGAAGAAGGGGTAAAACTCGCCCTAGAACTTCATCCCGCCTTAATTATTTGCGATTGGGTAATGCCTTATTTTGATGGCGTAGAAGTCTGTCGGATCGTTAAATCAAACCCTGAATTAGCCTCTACTTTTTTTATTTTACTGACCTCCAAAGTCGATTTAGAGGACCGTATTCAAGGACTTGATGCCGGGGCCGATGATTTTCTCTCCAAACCCGTCAATCCAGCCGAACTTTTAGCCCGGGTCAGGGCCGGACTGCGACTCTATCATTCCCAACAACAATTAAGCCAATCTAATCAACAACTCAGCCAAACCTTACGGGATTTACAACAAACCCAGGCTCAGTTAATCCAAAGCGAAAAAATGTCCTCCATCGGTCAAATGGTGGCCGGAATTGCCCATGAAATCAATAATCCCGTGACCTTTATTGATGGCAATTTGAATCATGCCAGCAAATATATTAAAGAATTACTAGAGTTTATTCAACTGTTTCAAAAACATTATCCCAATCCGCTGCCGGAGATGAAAGAAGCAGCCGAAGAATTAGATTTAGAATTTTTAATGGCGGATTTTCCTCCCCTTGTCGAATCTATGAAGCGAGGGGCGAAGCGGATTCGAGAAATTGTAGAATCGTTGCGAACCTTTTCTCATTTGGATGAAGCGGAACTGAAGGATGTAGATTTGCATGAAGGGTTGGATAGTACCCTCTCAATTTTAAAAGGTCGTTTAGAAGGGATTGAAACTGAGATTACCTATGGAGAATTACCACGGGTCGAATGCTATCCAAGTGATATCAATCAAGTATTTTTTCACCTTCTCAATAATGCGATCGATGCTGTAGGAAAACGTACCCCTCTCCCAAATTCTACCCCCCCTCGGATTCGCATTTGTACCGAAACTCGCACCGCTTCCCATGCCGTAATTCGGATCATTGATAATGGTATCGGCATTCCCAAAGAGACGGTCCCTAATATTTTTAATCCCTTTTTTACGACTAAAGATGTTGGGGCGGGAAAAGGACTCGGCTTAACTATTTCTTATCAAATAGTTGTCGATAAACATGGGGGAAAATTAGAGGTTCATTCTGAACCGGGACAAGAAACAGAATTCGCCGTCATCATCCCCATTTCTCCTCCCAAAAAGCTGGGATAAATTTCCCTCTTCGTCCTTTATCCCTTATTTCCGGTAAAGGTTACCCCTTGCACAAAATAACGATTAAAAAATGCATAAATAGCCAAGGCGGGTAATGTAAATACCATCGAAGCGGCCATGATATAGTTCCAATAACTGATATATTGACCCTTAAAGGTATTCAATCCCAACGGTAAGGTAAACATATCTTGACTGGATACGACAATTAAGGGCATGAAAAAATTATTCCAACTTCCCATAAAAATAAAAATAGCTTGAGCCGCTAGGGCCGGTTTTGCTAACGGCATTACCACTTTCCAAAAGGTTTGCCATCGGTTCAATCCATCCAATGCCGCCGCTTCTTCCAGTTCCTTGGGGAAATTTACAAAGAACTGACGCATCATAAAAATAAATGTGGCATTGACCATACTGGGGACAATTAATCCTTGATAAGTGTTCAACCATCCCAAAGATTTTAAAATTAAAAAAGTGGGAATTAAGGTGATTTGTCCGGGAATCATTAATACAGCTAAAATCATCCCAAATATAATTCGATTTCCCCGAAACGGAATCCGGGCTAGGGCGTAACCTGCCATTGAATTAAACACAATATTAAACCCGGTTACGCACACGGCTATAAAGGCACTATTGAACAACCAGCGCCCGAATAGGCGTTCTCGGGTAAAGATGGATTGATAGTTTTCTAGGGTAAAATTCTGGGGGATAAAATTCATCCCCCCTTCCACAATTTCTGCTAAGGGTTTAAAGGATGCCGACATTGCCCAGGCAAAGGGAATAAAGGTGACGATCGCGTATAGAATTAAGAATCCGTACAGCAGCGCTTTTAATCCAGAAATTCGCTTCATTCTCCGTGAGTCTCCTGTGATGACGATTACTGAGGAATGTCTTCTTTAAACAAATACCGTTGCACCAGGGTCGCTAAGACGATCGCCGTTGCTAATAAGAGGGCTAAAGCAGCCGCATATCCCATCTCTAAATTCTTAAAAGCATATTGATAAATCAACAAAACTACCGTCAAGGTGGAGTTATTGGGACCGCCGGACCCTCCCGAAAAAATATAGGATTGGTCAAAGAGTTGAAACGTGCCAATAATACCCATGACAATGATAAAAAAGGTCACAGGTTTGAGTAAGGGTAAGGTAATATTCAGAAAGCGATCGCACCCATTCGCCCCATCAATTTTGGCCGCTTCATAGAGAGATTCTGGGATATCTTGAAGCGCTGCCAAATAAATCACCATGAAAAAGGGCGCGCTTGCCCAAATATTCATAATCATAATCGATTTCAGCGCTATATTTGGGTCTCCCAACCAATTGTAAGTCGGTAAACCAAACCCTTCTAAAAAATGATTCAGTAGCCCATCGGCATTGTAAATCCACATGAAAATCAGGGTTAACACCGCCGATGAGGTAATCGTCGGCAGGAAAAACACCACCCGAAACAGGTTTTTCCCGCGAATTTGAGCATTCAGGACCAAGGCTAACATTAAGGCAATGAACGTCTGAATCGGAACGACGATCGCCACATATTCAGCGGTATTTTTCAACGCAATCCAAACCCGTCCATCATCCACCAACCGGGTAAAATTCCGCAGGTGAACAAATCGATAGCTCATTTCCCCTAAAATCTCAACTTTGTGAAACGAGAGGAAAATCGCATACAAAATTGGCAAGCCCAAAAACACCCCTAAAATCATTAAAGCTGGGGCGATAAATAGATAACCGGATAGGGAAGGGGAAAAGCGAAAATTTCGATGGGTTTTAGCCCGAGAAGCCGCTGGATTTAAAGAAGACACAGGCATAGATTTGAGTGGGATGCTAGTCATAGTTTAGGAACCTCTTTGACTGAGGACAGAACTACCTTCATGTCAGGGAATTAATACAGACTCGCTTTAATTTCCTGGTTGGCAGTCGCTTGGGCTTTTTTCATAGCCTCTGATAAAGATTGTTCCCCTAATAAAGCACTGAGAAACTGATTGTTAAAATTTTGAGTAACGAGGGACAAATTTTCCCCGGCTTGCCAAAGGGTGGCATAGTCAGCACCGGCAACAAAAGGCGCATAGAGGGGATTATTGAGATATCCCAATTCGGCTAGGACTGATTTGCGGGTGGGTAAAATTAATCCCCCACTCGCCCAGGCTTTCATGCCTTCTTTTCCGGTTAAATAAGAAATCAATTCCCACGCTTCTGGTTTATGAGTAGATTGCTTATTCATGACGTAGGCAACGGTAAACGCCATTGTGCCTTTTTTGCCGTTAATGGTAGGGACGGGAGCAATAGCAAAAGAAATCCGAGGAAAGGTTTCTTGCAGGTAAGGAATGGCCCAATTTCCATCAAGAACCATCGCTGCTTTTCCCTGTCCAAACATTTCGCTGACGTTACTTGCGCCGGTATCGGAAGGAATGCCTGCGGTGCGAGCTTGTTGATATTGTTCGATAACCGGGGCGAGTCCTTTTAAGGCTTTGGGTTGAGCAAATGCGGCGAACCCTTTGCGATCAACAAATTGCCCGCCAAAGGCTTTAATTACAAAGGCTTGACGGGTTAATTCGGGAACCATGCCATAGCCATACCGTTGGATGCGCCGATCGCGATTGCGTCGCACCGTTAATTGTTCAGAATACTCCTGTAATTGCGCCCAAGTTTTTGGCGGTTCACTTAATCCCGCTTCCTGGAAAAATTCAGTATTGTAATAGAGCCCTAAGGTAGAGAAATCTTTCGGTAACCCGTAAATTTTGCCCTTATATTTGAAGGCATTGAGCATCGCCGGTTGAAAATCTCTGAGGTCAAAATCTGGGGTAATATAGCGATCAAGGGGTTCTAATACGCCTCGATGCATCAGTAACGGTGCTTCTAGGGTATCTAAATAAAAGATATCCGGAGCCGCATCCCCGATTAATCGCGTTTTGATGACGTCAGAATACTGATCCGTGATGACTTCATACCGGACTTTAATTTTAGGATGGGTGGCTTCAAAATCCCGGAGTAGCTGTTCAAGAAGCTGTTTTTCCACGGGACTACTTTGCCAACCACTGAGAGTAAGAGTGGTAACATCTTCACCGGGAAAACTGCCGCAGGCGGTGAGAGTGAGAACCAGCAGCAGGACGATCGCCCACTGGCACAGAAGCCGATAAAGTTTTGACATAAATCCTGCTCTCGGGTAAAGCTGGGCCGTCCTGAATGTAATAGCCGATACTTTTTTATTATGCCCTTATGAATCAGAATTTAACCGGGGTTTTAACCAAAAACTTGCAAGGTTGTCAAGTATCTGGCGGAGGCTTTGGCTACGGGGTTCCTGGAGGAACAGCAAGGGAAGTAGGGCCATTAGTCGCAAGAGTGCGGAGAAGGCAAATAAGCCAACGAATCCGCCAAAGGCTGATTGGGTGGCAATAAATCCGCCTAGGGTGGTCCCGACGGCACCGGCTAATCCACTAACGGCAGCCGCGATCGCAAAATAACTCGAAGGCTGTTTCGCCGGGGCGATTTCCATTTGGATATTGCTGCTGCACAGATCCACGGCTGCCCAAGTTGCGCCACTAATCAGGTGCAATAGCGGTAATCCCACCCATAACACCACCCCGTGGGTTCCTGTTGCCAGCCAGAGCACTGGGGTAATGGCGACAAGGATACCGACAAAGAGTAACAGGGGACGATTTCCCAGGCGATCGGCTAATTTTCCCCAAATCGGCAGCATCAGCAAGTTAGCACCAGCAGCGAGGCTGTTGTAGAGGGTAACCCAACTCACATCAATTTCTAAATCTTTGAGTAAATAGAGGTTAAAAAATGGGGCGCTGAGGTTGACGGCAAACATCCAACCGCCAAAATAGAGCAGAAACATCCGGAAATTTTTATCTTTTAAAAAACTCGGCAGGGCGATCGCTGATGAGGGGGGAGTGGGTTCAGTTTTGGGGAGACTTCGGCTGTCGCTGCCCCAAATTTGGGGGTTAACATCTGCCATCAAAAACTGAAAGCATAAGCTAATAATGCCAGCGGCGATCGCCACACACAAGATAATTCCATAGCCTTCAATGGTCCCTCCATCCCATTGGGATACCATCACCCCCAAGATTGGCATCGTCAGTAAATTGGTGAGATTCGCGGCACTGTTGCGAAAGCCAAAGTAACGCCCGCGTAGGCGATCGGGGACTAAGGCAGCCATCCAACTCACCCAGGAGGGACTCCCAAGGGCCCCCAAAATATGGGTGAGGGCAACGATCGCCAGGGTTCCGACAAGCAGATTATGGGCTTGCCGGGGATCCACGAGAAACCAGCCAATTCCCAGGAGTAAAAACAGCCACAGCAGGCGAGAAATGCTGAAAATCAAGAGGGTGTACCAGTGACGACTCGTGGTGCGATCGCCTAGATAAGCCCCCACAGGTTGCAGAAAATTCACCAGCATCGGAATCGCTGCCAGTAACCCGATTTCGACGTTACTTGCGCCAAGATCCAGCAAAAAATTACTCAGCAAGACCCCCCCAGTGGCGCAGGAGAAAAACGTGGCAAACACGCCATCCAAGGTAGAAGCTTGTAAGCTGTTGCGAATCGCCGATTTAGAGCGTTTCCCATTGGGAAGAATGAGGGAATTCTCGGAAAGGTATTCGGAAAATAGAGGCTTTTTTAGAGGAAAGGCGATCGTCAGTTTACTCTGGGTCATAGCAGATTTAGGGAAATTTAATCTGTTGATGGAATCACTAAAGTGGTTAGAGTCTAAAAAAAAATGGCCGCAAATGCCAATCTGACTGGAGGGGGAAATTTCCTGGGGGTGTTCAGGAGTTAGGAAGAGTTTGGATTCCGACTGCCTTTCACCGGGACAAGAAACCGGGTTTCTAACCCAATTTTTACCTCCTGTCCAAAAGTTAACTCAGAAACTTAGTTTTTAACTGAAATTTGATAAAAAAAGGAGCGCTCAACCCCTCGCTCCTTGACGTAAAATTTTGCTCAATTCCTACAATTGACCGAGGCGATCGCCGACCACACTATCACGCCGCAGTTCATATTCTTCTGAGGATTCCGGGTCTAATTCCCAGCGTTCTTCATCTCGTTCTGACAATTCATCGCGAACCCCTAACTCTTGGCGATCGGCCTGTTCCACTCCGGCTGCTGCACCGATTTCATCTACAATATCTTGGTCGGGAGTTGGTGCCGTTCCTCCCACCGCTTCATCCCCAACATTTTGAGCTTCGGACCATGCCGCATCCACATCTCCCCCGGTTAATTCAGGACTGGTATGAGTATATTCTTTCATCTTATTTCCCATGCTGCGATCGCCACTATTAGCGCCCGGGCGATTCGCTATTCCAGTTCCCAAAGATTCTGTTTCAACTTGGGGTAAATCTTCTACAATGCCCTCTTCTCGGGCCATATTTTTGGGCTTTTCTTGTTTATTTTTAGTCATAATTATCCCTATTAAATCAGCAAAGATTGGTAAATTTTTTACTAAAAGTCAATGTTCCCAGGGTTGGGAGTTAGAGTTTACCCTTGTAAACTCATAAACTAACTTTCGTTCCTTTTACAAAGCTAACCGATTTCTAGGTTATTAGCTTCTACCCAAGGGCATATTTTATCAATCCTTTGGCCGCATAAATCCCTAAAATAACTAGATACTCCCTTCAATCAGCCATCGGGAAACTGCCAACAAGCAATACGCTCTACATCACCACTGCCGCAGGATTTACAAGGTACATCCGTAAAAGAATCAACCCATTCTTCCCCGCAGTGACGACAGTGACAAAAAACATTGTGACGATTCGCTTCATTGAGTCGCCACTGCCACTCCTTCAGTTCATCCTCATTCAAAGGTCGAGGAATTTCTGTCATGGATAGTCTCCCAAACTCGTCGGTTTAATATTATATGCGATCGGTCAGCAGGTTTAAAAAGGTTTGATAAACCGCTTCTACCTCTTGAAAATAGGTGGCTTCATCGGCTGATTTAGAGATAAAAAATAGATTAAAACAAGGCATCACGCAATTTTCAGATTCTAGGATATCCGGCGTAAGAACCACTTCTACGGTATTTTGGGATAATACGCCATTCGTAAACTCTATTAGCGTTGTCAACTGTTCCACCAAATCATCATATTCATTAATATTTCGGGGAAGAATGCCTACATAGCGAGGCCGCATCTGAGATTTTGAGGTGGAAAAATGCCCTTGACAACTGGAATAAGTGATACAATTAAATTTAAAAATTAAGGCAATTGTTAAATCCCGAACACCCGGTTCAATAGATTTTTTAAACTGGCGATGGTATTTAGATAAAATGGGAGAATCTGCACAAGCGGCAGTTCCCTCCGTGTTGATATTGCCGAGGGGACTTTGCCGAAATATCTCGGCGGGATTTGCTTCCACAAAGCGATCGTCCCAGGATTCGATAAATTCTTTCAATCCACTGAAATAAGTCATCGGTTTAAATTGTTTTAATTAAAAACTTAACAAAAATAGAGAAAGGAATTTCCACTGCTTTTATTCCTCAAGCCTTGCCGGAATAATTGAAACTCGCTATAGTTGAGGCAGGTATCAATAGATTGGACCGTTGATCCGCTATGACTTCTCCCTTTTCCCCCAATCATCGCTTTTTTCAATACCGCCTTGCTTTGTTCCTCAGTATAGCAATTCTCGTCCCCTTCGGGTTGTTTACCAAATTTTATCGCGGTCCGGGTCAATCCTGGCTCAATAATTCATTTGGCGGAATTCCCTACGAAATTTTTTGGATACTGCTCGTTGTTTTGATTTGGCCGAAAGTTTCCGCAAAATGGGCAGCAATAGGGGTTTTAATTGCCACTTGCCTTTTAGAGTTTTTCCAACTTTGGCATCCCCCATTTTTACAAGCCATTCGGGCCACATTTATCGGGAAAATGGTATTAGGGTCAACCTTTGTTTGGTCAGATTTCCCCTATTATTTTATGGGATGTTTTTTAGGATGGTTCGGGTTGAAAGGAATTCAGCATTTTACTCTGAGATATAAAATTAATAGCAGTATAGAATAAAAAACACTTTTCAATCAGCCTTGCCCTTAATCCAACGTTCAGTAACCTATTAAACAATAGGACCAGAAACCGGGTTTATTGCCTTAATTTTTGACAAATTAACCGAAACTTTTTTCAGAAACCCAGTTTCTAACCTGTGTTGTATCAATAGCCTAGCTTTACCCAAAAACGACGGTGCGATCGCCATAGACAAGGACTCGATTTTGCAAATGTAGACGAACCGCCCTCGCTAACACCATCCGTTCTAAATCTTTCCCTTTTCTAATTAAATCGGTCACCTCATCGCGATGGCTGACCCGGACGACATCTTGCTCAATAATTGGTCCTGCATCCAGGTCCGCTGTGACATAATGGGCCGTTGCCCCAATAATTTTTACCCCCCGTTTATAGGCTTGATGATACGGTTTTGCTCCCGCAAAAGCAGGCAAAAATGAATGGTGAATATTAATTACCGTCGGAAACTTTTGGACAAAATCTCCGGTCAAAACCTGCATATATTTAGCCAGAACGACTACATCAATGTTATACTGTTTAAGCAATTCAATTTGCTTCGCTTCCTGAGTATTTTTGTTGCCTTTACTAATAGGAATACAATAAAAATCAGCCCCAAACTGTTGAGCAATCTCTTCCAGATCCGGATGGTTGCTGATAATTAAAGGAATGGAAGAATGAAATTCTTTTGCCTTCTGCCGCCACAGCAAATCGAGTAAGCAATGATCTTGCCGACTCACCCAAATCGAGAGACGCGGGATCGTGTCGGAAAAATGCAGTTGCCAATTGGCATTGAGGGGGTCGCCGATGGTTTCTTTGAACGTAGAGGCGATCGCCTCCCGGGGTAAATCAAACCCATCCAGTTGCCACTCAATCCGAGTTAAAAATAACCCAGCGGCAAAATCCGTATGATGATCGGCATGAATAATATTCCCATTATGGGAATAGATAAAATTGGCAATCGTCGCCACTAATCCCCGGCGATCGGGACAAGAAACAAGTAATGTTGCAGTTGGACTGGTCATTAGTTAATACACTCTGAATATCCAGGTAACATGACATAGGATTGATGCATCATGATTCCTAAGCTACTGACGCATTTAAACGGCCTCTAAATCAGCAGAGGAACCCCACCTGACGCCTCCCCAAAACACAGGGGAGGGGACCGGAAGTGGCGGTATTTCTATTCGGGTTCTATCGGTTCTGGTTGTTGGGAAGGGTCAGGAACAGGTGGTTGCTGATTCTCTCCTTCTTGGGGTAAAGGTTCAGGAACAGGTGGTTGCGGATTCTCTCCTTCTTGGGGTAAAGGTTCAGGAACGGTCCGATTTTGTTCGATACTTTCTTCGGGAGTTTGAATCCATTCTTCTAGGGGGCGATCGACGGCATTTTCTAAGTTAGTTGAGAGTAATAAAACAGGTTGAGCCGTGAGGGTCCCTCGGCGGGGATCGACTTGAGCGTAAAGATTGCTGCCGGTAAAGTCCCGATTACCTACAACCAGTTGATAAGTTTCGCCGGTTGTGAGGGTAATGTCAATCGTTGCCTGGGGATTTTCTAACCCATAATCTCTAATTTGTTGAGGGGTTGCGCTCAGAATGCGATCGCTTTTTCCTCTGACTACTTCATTCAACAAGAAGGCAACATAGGCTTCATTGGCAGCATAAGTCGCCGGAATAGAAGGCGATGTAGGAGCAGATTCCATTGATTCCGTTGATTCCGTTGATTCTGTTGATTCTATTGTTTCGGGGGTTTCTGGTATTTCTGTTGTTTCTGCTGTTTCGGGTGTTTCTATTGTTTCTGGGATTTCTGTTGTTTCTGTTGTTTCTGGGGTTTCGGGAGGAAGGGTTTCAACAGGAGTCGGTGTACTCTCGATGACTTCCATAATCCAAAGGGGTTCGCCGGGTTTTCTAGTTTCTGCGATCGCCCCTCGTTGAAAGCGCAATGTTCTTTCCTCAGTCGTTAGCACAAAAGATTTTACCTGGTCTTCTTGAAAGGTAAAAATTTGCTTCTGATTTTCCTGGGCCGCTTCCTGGGATGGTACGACATTCACCTCATAAAAGTAAACCGCACCTGTAAAGCTAACCGCCAGGAATAACAGTAGTAAAGTAGACCGTTGAAATTTCATCTTTTTTGTCGTTCGCTCTTTCGATCTAACGTCGTTTCCACCAGAAACCGGCAGCAGTCAGCAATCCAAATAAGGGTAAAACTCCCACAGCAGCCCAAGCTAACTGTTGAGCTTGTTGCGGAGTCATCGATATCCGACGATTCAGAACAGTTTTGGGCCGAATGGATAAAGTTTGCTCATTTTGTTTGCTTAACCAGCTTACCGAATTGAGGAAAACATCTCCATTTAATTGCAATTGAAAGTTTCCATCAATCGCAAATTCTGAGTTGCCAATCACCACCAGTCTTGCTTCCCTTTGAGTTGTTTCTTCGGGAGTTTCTCCTTCGGGAGTTGCTGCTTCAGGATTTTCTTGTTCGGGAGTTGCTGCTTCAGGAGTTTCTTCTTCGGAAGTTTCTTCTTCCGGCGTAGTTTCCTCTGGAGTAGTTTCTTCCGGCGTAGTTTCCTCTGGATTTGCTGCTTCTGAAGTAGTTTCTTCTGGAGTAGTTTCTTCTGGAGTGGTTGGTTCTGGAGTTGCTGGTTCTGGAGTTGGAGTATCCGTGGCGATCGCTTTTGTCTTGGCGACCCCCAAGGGGAGAGGTCCGGGGCGATCGCTTTGGGGATCGAACTTCAGATCCGGATTTTCTGGGGTGGACTCCGCCCAACTTTGCTCCCCAGTCAGCAACAGCGGGGTACTTTCGACCCCCTCCACATCACTGAGAATGAGGGGACGCGCTAAGGGATAGAACGAATACCCCCCTTGAAAGTCGCGGACAATGGGATGATCTCCATAATTGGTAATTAAAGGGGCCGCAGGGCCTAATCCCACCAATCCACCACTGCCGGAACTATCGATCGCGATCGTTTTATCCACTTGGATTCCCCACTCCTTCAGCAGGGGATCCAGTCCGGTATTGGTATCCGGGTCGATCGCCACAAATAGGCTCCCGCCTTGTTGTAGATAGGCTTGTAACGCTTGCACTTCCCTTGCAAATAAAGGTTGTCTGGGTCCGGCAATCACCACCACTGCGGCATCGGGAGGGACCCGAGGCAAACGGGCTAAGTTCAGGGGTTCTACCAGAAAATTTTTATCCTGCAAGCTGGCAACCGCTTGAGAGATCGCACCTCGTCCCGCTTCTAAAGGACGTTCCCCATGACCTTGGAGCAAATATACCTTGTAACTGCGATCGCTCGTAAACTGCTCTAAACTACTCGTAAGACGAGCTTCTGAGAGGGAGGAAGCAGAACTCACCGTCTGCACAAATTGCTGCCTTGTGCCATCCTCCGATGCCAGATAAACCTCGCCAAAACTTTGAACCCCAAATTGCCGCGCCACCGTCGGTTGCTTGGAAGGGTCCACATATTGAAAATCAAACAGATTAGGCGCTTGGCTGCGATAATTTTCCAGTAATTCCAGATCCCCCCGTTCAGGTTCCCCGGCGAACACCCAAACTTTAACCGGCTGAGGCAGATTTCGCACTAATTGTTGGCTTTGCGGGGCTAGGGTAAAGCGCTGATTTTCCGTTAAATCAAAGCGTTCTGTATAGCGAACCCCTAGAAAATTAATCAGCCCTAAAATCACCAGAACCGATGCCGTTGCAACGAAGGCATTAGTCCCCGCTTGTGCCGATCGCGGATTCCATCCCCCTTCAGCGTTAGTCAGCATCCACAACAGCCATAGCAATAGGACGATCCCCCCTGCAATCACCAATCCACTGGTCACAGGTTGCCATCCCGTCAAAAGTCCTGGAATAGCACCGCCAATCGTCAGGAACAGTCCCAAATAGACTGCATATTTGAAATACTTGGTTAAGCCTCGGGGCTTTTTCTCAATCGTTTTCATGGTTAGGGAAAAGCAATAAACAGTTCTGTTCTTAGGAGTGTTTTTCTCAGTGTCTTCTGAGCAAGTGCGACTCAATATAGTGCGGTATTAACTGCCCAATTTTTGGATAAAAATCAGGAAAATACTTTACCTAATCGAGCTACTTAGAGACGGGCAATCACCGATTTTAACTCCGTTGGAAGCGCAAAGCATCAATAGATTGAGCCGTGAGAAAAATTCCCAAAACCACATAACTGCCTAATAAAATGATACTACTCGTATCCAAAGTTCCGCGAATCAGGTTGGTGTAATGTTTGAGAATCGATAAATGCTCTAAAACACTGCCGACAGGTCCGCCGATCGCTTGAGCAACCACATCGATCGCCCAGAGAAACAGCACCAACACAAAGGTGAGGATAGCCGCCAAAATTGTACTATCAGTTAAAGAAGAAATAAACATTCCCACAGAAAGGACCGCAGTTGCTAACAAAATTAAGCCAAAATGGGCCAGCAAAGGAACCGTTAGAGGCATGGGAGGAGTAGCGCTATTCAGAGCAATCAGTTGGAGGACCAGTAAAGGTAGAATCATCGTTGTATAAAACGTCACGACTCCTAAGAGTTTGCCCGTTGCTACTGCCCAATTCGTGATCGGCGAAGTGGCTAACAATTCCAAAGTTCCGCGCTTGCGTTCTTCAGCATAGAGTCCCATCGACAACATCGGCAGGATGAATAAAGAGAGGGAACCAATGGTTTGCAAAAATTGTTGTAAGAATTCGTAAGGAACATCAAAAGGGGGAATCGGAATTCCCATTTGTTGCCCTTGAGCATCCATGATGGCTACTTGTTGAATCAAGCCCTCATCACCAAGTAACATGGCAACAAAAAATAAGCCAGAAATGAACCAAAAAAAACCGGCAATTAAATAGGCTAAAGGGGAGATGAAATAACTCTGTAGCTCCTTGCGATAAATAGCCACAATATTGGCAACAATCGTTCCCATTTAGTTTTCTTCTCCTTCTTGTTCTTTTTGTTGTTCAGTTTCGGTTTCTGCTTCTGTTGCTACTTCTTCAATGACTTCAGCATCGGCGATCGCCGCTTCATCGGTTTCCTCCGATACCGATCCACCAGACAGCACCAAATCGGACTCTGCATCGGACTCGGCGATCGTTTCCTCCGTCGTCAGTTGCAAAAATAGATCTTCCAGACTCGCTTGGGTGCGTCGCATCTCATGCACCCGAAATCCGCTCGTCACCAACCGACCAATGATTTCGGGACCCGGTTCCATCCCCGGTTCTGCGATCGCCCGAATCTTGCGCCGAGAAGGGGGCAACTTCTGATCCGAAACCCATTCTGCCGATCGCACTCCCGGCAATTCTTCCAGACTGTGGAGAAAATCAAGCCCCTCTTCAACCTCATCCCGAGGTTCTGCCATCTCGCCTTCCAATTCATAGGAAGCCCCCCCCGTGAGTTGCACCATCAACTCATCCGGGGAACCCGTTGCCACCACTTGACCCCGATTAATAATTGCCACGCGACTACAAGTCATGCTGACTTCGGGCAAAATATGGGTAGACAAAATAATCGTATGGTCTCCCGCCAAACTTTTAATCAGATTCCGCACCTCAATGATTTGCCGGGGGTCCAAACCCACGGTGGGTTCATCCAAAATAATTACCGGGGGGTCATGGACGATCGCCTGAGCGATCCCCACCCGTTGGCGAAACCCCTTAGACAGCTTGCGAATCAGAACCGATCGCTTTTCTTCCAGATTGCAACGCTTGAGCGCCCAATTTACCCGTTCTGGGCGATCGCCGGGGCGCACTTGCTTCAGTCGCGCCACAAAATACAAAAATCCCTCCACCGTCATATCGGGATATAAAGGAGGCGTCTCCGGCAGATAACCAATTCGTTGCCGCACTGCCATCGAATCTTCATGGACCTCGTAACCTGCAACCTTGGCGGTGCCGCTATTGGCTGGTAAATACCCCGCCAAAATCCGCATTGTCGTGGTTTTTCCTGCACCATTAGGACCGAGAAATCCTAAAATTTCCCCAGGCTCCACCGTAAAGGTGACATCCTGAATGGCTGGTGTCGAGCCATAAATTTTGCTCAGATGCTCAACTTCAATCATGAACGGATATTGTGCGCGTTTTTTCTAACCAATGATTAATAATAGACAAGATATTCCCCCGGAGTAACTCCCCCACCGGGACCCCACCGACCGATCCCTGGGAACCTCATCGCCAATTCCTAGGGGTTTTAATCCGATTCAAGAGGACTGACCGTAGATTTTCTTGGGGTTTCAGCCCATTGCAGTGGGGTGAATTCGTCACAGGGCGGGGGCCACAGTACAGAAAGTCACCCTATAGAATAGCTTGTTCTGGGGACAATCAGGGGAGTGTCATACCCCCTCACCCAAAAAGTAGATTGACCCTTGCCCGAGGCGATCGCCCTCCTTGTGCCAATTCCACTTGTGACCGTCATCCTCCCTATCCTTCAGAAAGCGCTTCGTACAGTGTAAACATAATCGGACGACCAAGGACGAGGTAACGGGCTTGGGCTTCATCATCTACCCTCTTTTCTTTCCGGCGATCGGTGCAATTACCAACCCGCTGGGTGCGCTATCACTGACCCTATCTAATGCCCAACAATCCGCCCCCATTCCCCTTGGTGTGACCCGGTTTTTACCAGCAAATACTCAGGAATTCTCATCAATTATGGCTACATTTTACGTCGATCCCACCAACGGAAACGATTCTGCTGCCGGTAGCCAACTGGCACCGTTAAAAACCCTCAGCCAAGCCTTGGTTAAATCTACCTCCGGCAGCACAATCAAGTTAGCCAACGGCTCTTATACCGCAACATCAGGGGAAAAATTCCCCCTCGTGGTCAAAGCTGGCGTGACGATTGTGGGTGATGAAGCCACTAAGGGGAAAGCCATCATCATCCAAGGGGGTGGTACAAAGACGATGGGCAATTGGCCCAGCCAAAATATCACGATGTATCTGGAAGAAGGGGCCCAACTGCGCGGCGTCACCGTCACGAACCCGGGGACTTCTGGGGTTGGGGTTTGGATCCACGGCGTTTCCGCCACGATCGCCAATAGCACCTTATCTAAATCTAGTCGCGAAGGCGTCTTCGCCAGTGGTATTGCCAAACCCACGATCATTACCAACGTCTTTTCCGAAAACATGGGCAACGGGATGTCATTCGTTGACAATGCCAAAGGGGAAGTGCGAGGCAACCTGTTTCAAAAAACTGGCTTTGGCTTAACCATCGGCTATCAGTCAGCGCCTTTGCTCAAAGAGAACCACATTCTGGAAAATCGCACTGGGGTGGTCATTAATGGTGACGCCAGTCCCGTTCTGCGCAACAATATCATCGAAAAGAACGAGCAAGACGGCATCACCGTGACCAATAATGCCAAAGTAGACCTAGGGACAAGCGAAGACCCCGCAGGTAACACGATTAAAACCAATGGGCAGTATGACGTCCAAAATGTCAGTACCCAGAAAATATTCAGTATCGGTAATACCCTAAGTGCGACAACGGTCAAAGGTGATATCGAGTTTGTCGCCAGCAGTGTTCCGGTTCCTGGGGATACGGGTTCTGACCCCGATAAGGCTATCAGTTTAACAGATATTGCCACTCACTGGGCCGCACCTTTTATCAACGCAATGGTTGGAAAAGGCTTAATTGCTGGGTTCCCCGATGGCACATTTAAGCCCGAACAGAAGCTGACTCGTGCTCAATATGCGGCGATCGTCGCGAAAGCATTTAATGAAACCCTGAGTAGTACAGCGACGAACTTCACCGATGTCCCCAGTGATTTTTGGGGTAAAGATGCGATCGTCAAAGCCAACCGCATGGGCTTTATCGCCGGATTTCCCGATGTGACATTCCGTCCCAATGACAATTTAACTCGGGTACAGGCGCTGGTTTCTCTAGTCAGCGGTTTGAAACTCAGTGATGGAGATGCAGCGACCCTCGGATATTACACCGATCGCGCTCAAATCCCCAGCTACGCCACCAATGCCGTGGCGATCGCTACAGAAAAAGGGATGGTGGTGAACTATCCTAATGTCAAGGAACTCAATCCGATGCGGGAAATCACCCGCGCTGAAGTCGCCGCGATTATTTACCAAGGCTTAGTCGTCAAAGGACTCGCCACCGCGATTCCTTCCTCTCACATCGTGGCATCCGATGTCAAGTCCCAGCCTTTGAGCGATATTTCCGGTCACTGGGCCGCACCCTTCATTCTCGGCTTATACAATGCCGGGGCAGTCGGGGGCTATCCTGACGGCACCTTCAAGCCCGATGACAAAATGACCCGGGCGCAATATGCCGCCTTACTTACCAAAGCCTTAAATCCCCCAGCTAAACGGGATGCAGCAACTTTTAAAGATGTTTCCGAAGATTTCTGGGGCTATGTCGCCGTCCAAAGCGCCTACAAGAGCGGATTTATCTCCGGCTTCCCAGATAATACCTTCAAGCCGACTGAAAATGTCCAGCGCGCACAGGTGATGGTTTCCCTCGTCAATGGACTCGGGTTATCCGGTGGGACCGCAGAGAGCTTAACGAAATTCAGCGATCGCACTAGCATTCCTGAGTATGCGAAAGAAGAAGTAGCAACAGCTCTCATTAAGGAATTAATTGTGAGCTATCCCAGCACCGATAAACTCGAACCGACTCGCGATGCGACCCGCGCCGAAGTTGCGGTCATGATTTATCAAGCCTTAGTCAATGCCGGTAAAATTGCGGCGATCGACTCTCAATATATCGTCTCCGCATAAGCAGTTTAGCACTCAGGGTGGAGTGATTCACTCCCCCTCGGTCTTCATGGGCTCCTTTCACTTCTTCTAACTCCTTGGGGGTGGGCAAAAGCCCACCCTTTTTTGCATTGCAAGTTTCAGCACCTGTCAGGTCCTGTCATACCTTGTCAACCGTGCCCATAGCGGCGTTTTACTCTCAAACCCGCCACACCCAACAGGACTAATCCAGCGATCGCAGAAGGTTCAGGAATCTGACGCGCAGAAGGTTGAGGAATCTCACGCGGGGTCTCCCCTTCATTCGTGCTCACTGGAGTAATGACCTCTGGATTAAGACTCACCACGGGTTCAATCTCCTCATTTTCCACCGGAGAAATCACAACCGGGTCCCCAATCTCCCCAATCTCCTCACTCTCTACAGGAGGAATCACAATCGGGTCCAGAATCGCTTCAGTTTCCTCCGGGTCTTCTGTGTCTATCACGATATCCACCATTGAGAGTCCAAGGGCTTCTACCATGCTTTGATTAAGGATGCGTTGTTCATCCACCTTATCAAACAGGCCAAATCCTCCTGTATAATCCCACATCGCCCAGCCGATATCATATTCCTCCAAAGCTGATCGCACATCATAAAGCCATGATACCCGGTCTTCCTCCTGGACAAAATTGCGATAAACGCCGAACTCATTCGCCGTAAGACGAACATTATGTTCTGTTGCCCATGCCGCAGCAAGTCCGATCCGGGCTTTGATTTTATCAGCATTCCACTGTTCATCGCAATAGGACTGGGCCACCTGCCGTAAGGAGTCGTCAGTCATCCGCAGGATTACAGCATCACATTCGACGGGATTATAGGGATAGGGTAGATCCCAAATCAGTTCAAAGTGCTCGTCTATCCAGTCGGCCCCTTGATGGGTAAAGGTCATCGGCTCATAAAAGTGAAAATTATACACCACATTAGGATCAGCAACGGGAGTGAGCTTCCGCAATCCGTCAATGCCACTCCAATCATATCCCGTGGCGATCGCAGTGTGTTCAGGCGCACCGGAACGAAATGCGCCTAAAATCTGCCCCTGAACCCAATCCCATCGTTTGACGGGATCAACATCTTCCGCTGCAAAAAAGTTAAAAGAGGGTTCGTTCAGCACTTCTAAAAATACCAAGTCTGGATTACGGGTACTGAGATGTTGTGCGAATGAACCCGAAAATTGGACAAATGTATCAACAAACTCATCATCCCTGGCTAAAGATGCTTTAAACTCATCATTGGCTTGCAAATCCACAATGACGCCTAAATCTCGTTCCAGGAGGCGATCGAGTGCTGAGTCTAAGTAGCCTAAATATTCTACATTCAGCGATTTGGGATTGCTCAAGTCCATCAGCAGGGCCGGATCTACCGGGAGGCGAACGTGCTTGAATCCCAAATCCCCCAGCAAATCGAGGTCATCATCGGTGATAAAATTTTCCATGTGAAACGGATTGTAGGTCTCACTTTGGGCAAACCAGTGACTTAAATTGATCCCCTGAGTCAGGCGATCCCATCGCGTGTCTAAAGGATTTTCCCAATCGGCTACGTTGGATGTTGTTAAATCAGCATGAGCGGGACTGGCTGTAGCGATGGAAAACGAACTGATGGTCAAGCCAGTTAGGGCGAAAAACTGTAATAGTTTGCCTGGATTCATAGGAACTCTTGGTTGTAGTAGATGTTATGAGTAGTTGAATGGTCTGTGTGCCCATCACCCTAGATGGAAGTCAGCAAGTTAGTAGAGGGAGGTTTGGAGATAGGGGGCTATCTTGTTTCTAGTCTAAAAACGGAATATCACTTTCTTGAATCCTGTGAATCGTGTATTTGAGCCAGCAACAAATTTATTTAAGCTGCCGTCAATACTTTTGAATTCAAAAGTTTTTTATTTCCGTTTTTTTAAACGAAAGGCACTAACTAAAGCGACTTTACATGATTTTTGTCCAGAAATAACCCTGGTCAGAGAAAATTCTTTAAAACTTTATATTTTCTTTGCCAAAAATTTATTTTTTTTGTAAAAAATAACTGTCTTTAGAGAGAAGAATTATTCGCGCTAATCAGCATTTCAATTCATCACTAAACTATTGCCAGAATTCTGATTTATCCCGCCCTTGCTACTTCTTGAGCAACTCCCAAGAAAGGGTAATCTATCTATAGAGATAGAAGCGTTAATTTGAATACGCTCTTTCTCTAACTTTAGACCTATTCCTGACGATTTCCTTGGGAATGGATGAAGTTTCTCAAATCCAGGGATTTAGAATCAGCTTGTTCCGCCTGAGCCTGAATGGAGCCTACTTTTCTCCTCGTGAACTCCCGAACAGTAGAGACAACAGATTGAGCGGGGTGAGCACAAGTGAGAAAATTTTATGCTCCTCATCACCGGGGCGATCGCCTGACAATCCCCCGAGGATGACTGGGCCATTATCCACAAAACCCGGGCGGAAACACAAAATTTTGCATCTCCACCCGGGTTTTAGAGTGTTAATCAGACTGAGGCCCCAAAACCGGATTCCTCCGAAATCAAGTCGGTTTCTGGGTTAACCTGGATGACAAAGGCTTGAGGGTCTCATTAAAAATCGGGAGTTTCTCACCGGAATCATTCAGAACCGATTAAGCCGGATTCAGCACCCAATTGACCAGGGTGCGGACCCCGAAACCCGTTGCCCCAGCACTGTTATACCCCTTATCTTTTTCCGTCCAAACTGGCCCTGCAACATCTAAATGCGCCCAGGGGGTTTTCTCCACAAATTGTTTGAGGAAGAGGGCCGCAGTAATGGAACCACCGGGACGCGGCCCCGTATTCTTCATATCCGCGTGTAGGGACTTCAATCCTTCAAAATAGGAGTCTTCCATCGGTAATTGCCAGAACTTTTCTCCAGCGGGTTGAGCAGCGGCGAGCAATTGATTAGCTAACCCTTCATCCGTACTCCATAACCCTGCAATATCGTTGCCAAGGGCAATTACACAGGCTCCGGTGAGGGTGGCTAAATCCACGATCGCATCCACCCCTAGTTTTTCCGTAAACACCAAGGCATCCGCCAGGGTCAGCCGACCTTCCGCATCGGTATTATTCACTTCAATGGTTTTACCATTAGAGGCAGTGAGAATATCTCCCGGGTGCATAGCCCGACCACTAATCATATTCTCCGTCACCGCTGTGATGAAGTGCACCTCGACATCGGGTTTTAATTGCCCGATCGCCTTTGCCGCCCCAAACGTTGCCGCAGAACCCGCCATATCCGTTTTCATCATTTCGATGCCACTGCCGGTCGGCTTAATATTCAGCCCCCCCGAGTCAAAGGTCAAACCCTTACCCACGATCGCCAATTTCCGCCGGGGTGTCCCTTGGGGTTTGTAGGTCAAATGGATGAACTTCGGGGGCATTTCCGACGCTTGCGCCACCCCGAGAAACGCACCCATTCCCAGATTTTTACAATCTTCCTGTTCCAGGATTTCCAGATCCAGACCATATTCAGCCGCCAGTTCCTCCGCCATTTCAGCCATTGACATCGGCGTGACAATATTGGAGGGGGCCGCTACCAACTCCCGGGCTAAATTGACCCCACTCGAAATTTGTAACCCTCGGGTAATCGCAGCTTGGCGATCGCCTAAACCGAGCAACTCCACTCGTTCCAGACGGGATCCGCTTTCTTCCGGGTCCGATTTAAAGCGCAAATCCTTAAACAGGGCTAATTCTATCCCTTCCGCGATCGCCTGGGCTGTGGTATCCGGGTCATGATTCCACACTGGCAGATCAATCCCGAGGGTTTTGCACTTTTCTTTACTGGCAACCTTGGCGGCAGTCCCGGCGGCACGTCTCAAACTATCCACAGTGAGGGACTCGGACTTGCCTAATCCCACTAAAATAATTTTGCGGATGGCACTGCCACCACCAACCCGAGTCACCGCACTACTATTGTCCTTGCCTTTAAACTCCACCTCAGCGATCAGTTCGGCGATCGTCCCGCCAAGCTTCTCATTTAGCTGACCTAATTCCCCGGTGATTTCCGTTGCCTCTTCAAACACCCCAAGGGCTAAGGCATCTCCAGACCAGTCTAACCGTGGCGTTTCTATTCCTTGAAATTCCATTCCTAGTCCTGAATAATGTAATACTTCGCAACAATACCAGTATGGATCGAGATTGACGTTTCCACAGAGGGGGTAGAGGGGGTGAACCCTGTCAGAAAAATAGTCTCCTAAGTCCCCCAGCGATCGCTGGTTTGGGCCTAAATCATCAAGTTTCAAGGGTATTCCCCCGGTGAAAGCCCCGGGGACCTTCCCTCAAAAGTCTTCGGAAACAGAACAGGCGATCGCCCCTTTCAGGGTTGAAAGTCCCCTTCAACTGGCAGCGCTCAATTTATAATCAACAAGACCCTCTCAATTCCGTGGGCGATCGGTTCAAGAACAATCCCTGCCCACCTGGAACCCTCCCTAAAAATTAGAGGAGCAATCTAACAGTGACTCTAAATTTTTCCCAGAACCTGGGTTTCTTTGCGTAAGTCTTGTCCGACATAGTAACCTGGAATTGAATTACGATTTTGGACCGTAAACTAGGAGCATGAGCTGTGGTTTCCGAAGCCTCTAAACAGAGAGCCGAACCCTTATCGACACAAACGAATCCCCCCTCGCTCTCGGTATCCCAAACTGAACCCGTGCGGGATCCGGATCGGTTAGCGCAGGCCCTGCAACACAAATTAAAAAACTTGACCGGCGCAATGGGTGAATTGGTGATGCCTTGCATCCCCGCCATGATTGATGAGCATCTAAATCTGGTCACTGGCGTGATGAAAGGGCTTGGACAAACCCTCAACGACGAACAAATTCAGGGATTGAAAACCTCTTTGTCTACTTATCTAGCGGAGGGATTTCGGGCCTCTCCCCATGCCCGTCTGAGTGTCAAATTTGGTCCCCCGAGTCCCACCGAAGGATTGACGAGTGGATTAAAAATCACAGCGCATATCAACACCTCATCCCTAGAAGAAAAATATGATGGGTGGGTGAAAAATCGCAGCGGTCCCTTATTTGGACCCCATGCCGATGCCAAAATCATCGATGTCGCTGCAACCTTCCCTAACAAGGAACAGGCCCCCATTCTTGATGTGGGTGCCGGGACCGGGCGTAATACCTTCCCCTTAGCTAGACAAGGACATCCCGTGGATGCCGTGGAACTGACCGCTGTATTCGCCCAAAAACTGTTAGCCATGGCTGAGAGCGAAGCTTTGCCCGTGCGGATTTTCCAGGGGAATATTCTGGACCCCAATCTGAATTTACCGCCGAGTTACTATAAGTTAGCCGTAGTTTCGGAAGTGATTTCCCACTTCCGTAATATCAATCAGGTTCGCATCCTCCTCGCCAAATTATGTGCGGGACTAGAAAGCGGGGGGTTGTTACTGTTTAATGCCTTTTTGCCCGTTGAAGGATATGAACCGGATGAAAGCGTGCGTCAAATGGCTGAAGTTGTTTGGTCCTACCTGCTCACCCGGGATGAATTGAAATTGGCGATGGCAGGACTCCCGCTAGAAATCCTCTCAGAAGAGTCCGTATATGAGTATGAGCAAGCTCATCTCCCCTCGGAAGCATGGCCCCCAACTTGGTGGTTTATTAGTTGGGCAACCGGGCGGAATATTTTTCCGTTTGCGGCGACTCCGCCAGTGGAGTTACGCTGGGTTCTATGTCGGCGCAAATAAGAACCCGAGGCGATCGCCCTTCAGGGGTGAGAAGCATGAGTTAAGCTTCATTGGACCACCCCCATTTGACAACCCCAGATAGACTCATCGTCGAGTCAACTCAGTTGGCTCGACCCGCCAAATTCTCACGGAAAAAATTAAAATAAGGCTGTTGCAGCTCAGGGACGGGGAAACTTGATGTTTAGAAAAAAGCAAAGATCCAACAAAGTAACGATAGCTGTTGGCATTGGGCTATGGATTTTGTTAATCGGTGCTGCTGTACCCATGAATAAATGGATCGAGTGGAGTCAGAAAACTCCAAAAGTGCTGACACTCGGGGGAAAGCTAGAGCACAAATCGGCGGTGAAACCTTTGGCGCTGATGCCTGCGGAGCAAAGAGCGAGTCAGTTAAAAGAGTTGGCACTCAATGGCAAGGGTTTCGATCGCCCCCAAGCTCGTTATTTATTAGCTAACGATTTACTTGAACAAGGGCAGGCAACTCAGGCCCTGGAATGGCTCCAAGACTTAGAAAAAGACTATGATTTGCTGGCCCCTTACATTTTGTTTAAACGCGCTCAGGCGTATGAACTGAGTAATAATTCAGCTCAAGCGCAGGAAACTTGGACAGAATTGTTAGACAAGCATCCTGAGTCCCCGGTGGTGGTTGAAGCACTCTACGCCTTGGGAAAAAGCAACCCCCAGTATTGGGACCAAGCGCTGGAGCAATTTCCTGCGCATCCCAAGAGTATGGAAATTGCTCAAACCCGCTTAAAAGAAAATCCGAATCGCCTGGATTTATTATTGCCGATCGCCAACCACGGCTTTTACCTGGAGAATTACAAATCCTATCTGGAAAAACTGACCCGTCAAAATCGCGATCGCCTCAGCGCAGAAGCTTGGGAAGCAGTCGCCTTCGGCTATTGGGAAAAACAAGACTATGGCAAAGGTGGGGAAGCTTACGCTTTCGCCACATGGAACCCCGAGAGTGCTTATCGTCTCGCCAGAGGACGTCAGCTCTCCGGAGATAACAGCGGGGCCATTGCAGCCTACAAACGACTCTTCGTAGACTTTCCCGATAGCGAAGAAGCCAGCATGGGACTAGAGCGACTGATCACCCTCCTGGAACCCAAAGAAGCTGTAACTTATATCGACGAACTGATCAACCGCTTTCCCACCAAAACCGGAGAAGCCTTGTTCGCACGCTCCAAAGTCCTCGATGAGTTGGGTAGCCGCAGTGCGGCTAAAGAAGCCCGGGAAAAGGTTCTGAGTGAGTATAGCAACTCTAAAGGAGCCGCCGAACTGCGATGGAGTTTAGCGCAACAAAGTGTGGCGATTAACAATTTTGAGGAAGCGCGCAAGTGGGCTTTGGAACTGCGTCAGGAAAACCCGGATAGCGAACTGGCTCCCGAAGCGGGGTTCTGGGCTGGAAAGTGGGCGCAGCGTCTGGGGTTGAGCAAGGAAGCTCGTCAAACCTACGAAGACGTTTTATTTAACTATACCGAATCCTACTATGCATGGCGATCGGCAGTGTTGCTGGGGTGGGATGTCGGTGACTTTACCAATGTCCGTGGGCTGACTCCGGCGATCGTGGGTCAAACCGAGCGCGTTGAGATTCCAGTCGGCTCGAATGTCCTCAAAGAACTGTACCTCCTCGGTCAAGATCAAGATGCCTGGACCCTCTGGCAAGTGGAATTTACCAATCGCCGGAAACCCTCAGTCCCTGAGCAGTTTACCGATGGGTTGATCCGCCTTGGGGTTGGGGATAATCTGGATGGAATTTTTATGTTGTCGAGTCTGCAGTGGCGAGACAAACCCGAAGATCACGAAGAGTACAAACAAATCAAGGTAAAACCCCACTATTGGGAAGCACTTTATCCCTTTCCTTATGCGGATCTGATCCAGAAAGCCGCTCAAGAACAAAAAATGAATCCTTTGTTGGTGACGGCATTAATGCGCCAAGAGTCCCGATTTATGCCCAAAATTCGCTCGGCGGTGGGTGCAGTTGGGTTGATGCAGGTCATGCCAGAGACCGGGGCCTGGGCAGCTCAAAGCATCGGTATCAAAAATCACAATCTGGAAAACCCCGAGGATAATATTAAAATCGGGACTTGGTATTTAGATTTTACTCATGGGCAGTATAAAGATAACTCAATGTTAGCTGTCGCCAGCTACAATGCCGGACCCACTAATGTAGCCTCGTGGATCGAGGAATTTGGATTCAACGATCCCGATGAGTTCGTGAACAAGATTCCATTCCCAGAAACAAACGGTTACGTCAAGCACGTTTTTGAGAACTACTGGAATTATCTGCGGCTATACAGCCCCGACATTGCCAAGAAACTTGGACAATAACATCCCCCTCAGTTCAGGAGGTCTCCTCCCCCCATATCCCGTAACCGTTACCTGGTGGACAATCAACAGGCCAAGTGGGGGGTAGCGCCCTGTCTTTGGGGGGACGGAATCGGGAAATATACGGATGTCCAAACTCCTTAAAACGGGCTAACTTAGTGATGGAAAATCGACTCAAGAGCGGCTACTTATGATATTAGAGTCTTTAGGGTGTACAAAAATTGCTGGAGAGTTAGCCGCGCTAATGCAGCAAAAAGTCACGGGGACATGGCTTGTCGTCGCGCAAGAATCCCCTGGCTCTTTCCAAGGCCCTGAGCCAGGGCGCAAAGAAGTGGCCGATCGCCCCCCGGGTACACCCCATCCGTCATCGCGGAAGGACCGTTTGACTTCCACAAGGGAGAATGCTGCTCCCTCCCCAGGAGAACGCCACTGGCGATTTTACCTCGTGATGGGCCGGTTAATCTACATTACGGAAAGTGTTCACCGGGTCCGACGGTGGTCCCGAGCGTTGCGACAACACTGCCCTAATTTTGTGGTAGATCCTAAAGATGTGGGGGAAGGAGAACCCTGGGAGTTTCAACTTCTGCAACCGGGAATGGACCAACATTTGCTCAGTCCTACTCATGCCAAAGCTCTGATTCGCACCAGTAGCTTAGAAGCCTTATTCAACCTCGCCAGCTATGCTAAAGTCAGTGCCCATTGGTATCCTCTCCCCCTAGAGTCTTTACAGATACCGGCCAAGATTGCTTTATCCGCCTTGGATCTGGCCCAGGTGTTTGAAAAGGCTGAACAACTCTGGGCTCAGTGGGAACAACTGGGATTACACTATATTAGCCCTGACCTCTCTCCGGTCTTAAGTTATCCGACGCAGTTAAAGCAACAAGTCAGTTCCCAGTCATTTTTGACCCTTAATACCCTCTTCAACGGTGAAAATACAATTTGGGACCTGGCAATCGAGCGCAAGCAATCCATTGTGGGGGTGACGCGAACTTTACATCATTTCGTAGAACAGGGTAAAATCTCTCTAAAAACGGTGTCTGATTGGCCTTCCCCTCTGGAACAGTGGCGGATTGTTCGGGCGGCGGTAGCCCCCAAAAAACCCTTGATTGCTTGTATTGATGATAGTCCCCTGGTTTCCGAGGTCCTCGCTCGTATTCTCCAACCTGCCGGTTACGATACGATCGCCATTCAGGACCCCATGCAAGGGGTCGCTATCCTCTCGGAGAAAAAGCCTGATTTTATCTTTTTAGATCTGGTTATGCCCCAGACTAATGGCTATAATCTCTGCAATTTTTTACGTCAAAGCACCCTATTTCGCGAGACCCCGATTGTCATCCTCACCAGTCAAGATGGTCTGATTGACCGCACAAGGGCTAAATTAAATGGGGCTTCGGATTTTCTCTGTAAGCCCCCCGAGGCGGAAAAAGTGCTACAAATGGTTGAAAAATATCTGAAATGCTCCCATCGCCCAAACAACCTCCCAGACATGGGATTTCCGGCGTTGGCATAACGGATTCCTTGGGCGATCGCCTCCGTCTCTCCATTGCCTCTGTCCCCTCAACTTCAGGGTTTCTGCTCATCTACAGCGCGATTCATGGACCCAGACCCCTGTCTCTGAGTCTGCGATCGCCTCTAGGCTCTATTGGAGTCTGGCACGAATACCCATAAAAGGGCTATAACAATGGAAGAGGGTCTTTACAAAAATGATGGATACCTCATGGTTTGATCCAAATCTTGTCCCTGCTCATCCGAGCCGATCTCAAGGCAAATGGGAAGGGGTTCATGGGAATCGAAGGCGATCGCAACCGACCCCCTGAACCCCTTTTGAGGAATATTCAACTATTGCCTGTCTCAATTGGAGATTATAAAATGATAAAACTTTATCCGTGCGAGCATCTTGTTCCCTAGGATCATCCAATTGGAAGGCTCAACAGCTTAGCTCCTAAACTGCCCAGTTTCCTCGCCTTCCTGGTACTAACTTTTTCTTCAGACTGAGTTCTATACCCCTAGCTTGCGTCTCAAGGTTTATATAAATAAATGAGTGAAGTTTTAATACAACTTTTTGTCCAACTGATTGCTAACTATACGGGTTTGCGAATCAGGACTCAAGACCGAGAAGCGTTATGTCGTAAACTTGGGTCTCGGATTCGCTCGCTTAAATTATCCTCACCTGAAGATTATTATAAGTTACTAGAGGGCGGTACGGATCAAAGTAATTCCTTCGCAGGAATCGCCGCTCAAGGAGAATGGAGAGAACTGATCACCCTTTTAACCACGGGCGAAAGTTATTTTTTTAGAGATAGTGGTCAATTTTGGCTCCTTGAAAATGTTATTTTACCTGAACTCATCGCTTATCAACGACAAGCGAGTATATCCGCCGGAAACATCAAACCTTCTCTGCGGATTTGGAGTGCGGGATGTTCTACCGGGGAAGAGCCCTACTCTTTGGCAATTTTGCTCACCCAATTGATTCCTGATTGGGAAAACTGGAATCTTTTTATCTTAGGAACTGATATTAACTACGAGTCCATTACTCAAGCGAAACAAGGACTATACAGCCCTTGGTCATTTCGGATGGTAGAACCCCAGAGTCTGCCCCAATATTTCCAGCCTCGCAAGAACCAATGGAAAGTCGAAGAAAAATATCGCCGGTTAGTCACGTTTCGGGTAGGCAATTTAGCCCGCGATCGCTTTCCAGATTTCACGGGTGAATTAGCTCAGATCGATTTAATTGTCTGTCGAAATGTCTTTGTTTATTTTGAATCTCAGGTCATTAGTCAAATTGTAGAAAAATTTGCTCAAACCCTCCGATTCGGTGGATACTTGATGACGGCTCATGCCGAACTGCACGGGCAGAATTTGGAACAGTTTAATCCGAAAGTTTTTGCCCAGTCTGTGGTTTATCAACGCCGAGATAACTCTGCCGTGAAAATCCCGGTTTCTCCCTATCAAGGATATAATCTCCCGTCCTCTTTCAGCTTACCTTCCTCCTCCGGGATATCCACCTCTAGGAACTTAGCTCCACTCCCAAAGAAAGTATCTAAGCCTAAAAACTACCCACCCATTTATCGGCCCAGCACCTCTTCTCCCGATGTCACTCTAAAACAGTCTGATATTAATATCCTGTTGCAAAAGGCTGAAACCCTCTTTAAAGCAGACCGCTTAGATGAATCGCTCCAGACTTTCCAGCATATCGTTCGATTGCAACCTCGACATTTTCAATCCTATTATCTCATTGCTAAAATTTATGCTAACTTAGGAAACTATCACCAAGCTGAACGGTATTGTCAACAAGCTATTTCCATTGATCCGATGTCGGTTCAACCTTATTACATCATGGCTCATATTACTGAGGAAAAAGGGGATTTAGAACGGGCCAAATATTGGTTGAAGCGAATTCTTTATCTCGCTCCCCTCTCTATATCAGCATACCTGGAGCTTGCCGCAATTTATGAACGAGAATCGGATCAAAAAAGAGCCAATAAAATGCGGAAAACGGCTTTAGAGATTTTGGAGACTTTACCCAAAGATTATGCGGTAGAATATGCAGAGAAGATGACTTTAAATGAATTGAAAGCCTATCTAATAAAAAGTCTTCAAACTCAAGATTCAAGCGGGAGAACATCAACGTGAGCGAACATCACTCTTATTTAATATTTAGCTTAAATGGGTCACGGTATGGCGTGACCACCAGTGCAGTGCAAGAAATTTTTTTCTTACCCGCATTAACGCCCATTGATGAAGCACCTCGGGACATTGTGGGGGTGGTCAATCTGCGGGGAGAAATTTTACCCGTGATGGATTTAAACTTACGATTCTTTCATCGATCGCTCAATTATCAGATTACGGATAGCATCATCGTTGTGGAGTGGCAAACCGTCAAAGTAGGACTGATTGTCAACCAAGTTCATGAAGTGCAAGACATTCCCTCGGAGGCGATCGCCCCTCAAATTGCCTATGGACGACAGAACGGCAGTCCCTCACACCATTACATTACCGGGGTCGCCAAAAACCTCGGAGAATTGGTGATGTTGCTCAACCCCGAACAATTAATTCAATACTCCGATTCTTCAGAAACCCTACCCTTTGAACTCAACGGCACAGAGAGCCCCAGTACCACCACTTCCGTTCAGAAAAACCGCCGATTCTGTCGCGATGCCAGTCCGGAAGAAATGGCACTCTTTCAAGAGCGGGCGGACAATTTAATGAAACTCAGCGAAGGCGAAGATTTTACCGGATTAATGCCGATCGCGGTGATTGGATTAAACGATGAATACTTCGGTTTGGATCTGAATGTAGTGCGGGAATTCACAGATATTCGAGAGATTACCCCGATCCCCTGTTGTCCTAGCCGTATCATCGGTAACATGAATCTCCGGGGTGAAATTGTCACCTTAATTGATATTCGCGAAAGCTTAAACCTCCCTATCACCCGTGCCATTGGTGGCAGTAAGGTTATGGTTGTTCATATCGATCAACTCGTAGCGGGGATTGCCATCCAGGAAGTCTGTGATGTCATGTATCTACACCCGTCCAAAATTGCCCCAGTACCTGCCGCCATTCACGCCGCCAATGATGAGTACCTCCGGGGTACCGCCCCTTATCGGGAAAAAATGATGAGCTTACTCGACTTGCCTAAAATTCTGACCCAGGGAGAATTAGAGGTCAATGAAGAACCCTAATGGGTTCGGGAGTCGGGGTAATTCCCTGACTTCTGCAAAACCGCAGCGTCTTGGAAAGATTCGGCGACAAAACCCTGATTTTCTACAACCGCGATCGGGGAACAAGAGGCCCCAAGCCCCAAAAATTAGTTTTCTTGAAATCCCCCTCTGTTGCAAGTTTTAATCAAATATTCTTCCTTCTGAATTCTGGATTCTCGGGTTTAATGAATGAATGGTGAGCAAGATGTTTTGTTGGTTGCACCGACGGACCTATGTTCAACCCGTTAAAACTAAAAACCCGTATTTTACTGGGATATTCACTGCCATTATTGCTGTCCCTTGGCTTTGCCGCAGTGGTTTCCTGCCAGACCCAGACCCTCGAACAAAAACTGGACACTGATGCAGCCGGACAACAAATCCTGGACAACTCAGAACGGATGGTTTCTGGCCTTTCCCAGATGCAGCGTTATAGTGCCAGCTTTTTAGTCAATCCCGAAGTTGATTTTTTAGTTGAATATGAAAAAAAATCTCAATTATTTGAAGAGTCTCTTGACTCCCTTGATCGCCAGCTTGAAAACCCAGATTTGCAAATTCGCTTAGATAAAATTAAAGAGTTAGGAAATCAAATCGATAGCTTGAATCGATATCTGATGACTTTAACACAAACTCAAAAAAGAGACCAAGCTATTCGGGCTTTTGCAGCGGCAGAAAGTCGCAATCTTTCTCTGGAAGTCACCCAAGCTTTGGATGATTTTCTGGCGGTTCTGAACCAACTGCAATTGTCTAAGACTGAAGGCACTCATCTTGCAATCAGGGCATTACATGAGTGGGTGTGGGTGGGGAGTGCGGTTTTAGTCCTGTTCACCCTGGCGATTTCGACTGCCTGGACTTATCGAGTTGTCGAGGCGATCGCCTATCCTCTGCTTTCTCTCCAATCCACTGCCAAAGAAATAACCCATAATATCTTAGTCAGTGAAACCCTTTTAACTCGCCAAGCTGAGGATTTGAGTCAAACGAGCGTGGCCCTAGAACACTTAACTCAATCGGCTGATCTTCATGCTCAAGAGGCGGAATCCACTCAGGTTCAAGTCGCTCAGATAGAAGATCAAATGCAGTCTTTGAGAGGGCATCTGGGCAAAATTTATGGACTCACGCATCGCGTGACCGATTTAGCGACTCAAACTAATCTGTTAGCACTTCATGCTGGGGTGGAGTCCCAGCGACCCGGGTTGGAATGTCACTGTCTGGATGCGGTGGTGACGAAAATGCGAACCTTAGCCACGGAAACTCAAAAATCGGCCAAGGAAGTGAAAACCCTTGTCACTCATCTTGAAATTGAACCCCATGCGGTGGTGATGGAACTGGAAGAACCGGGGCAAAATGTGGAACCGATTTGGAGTGCGATCGGTGAACTTGCCACCCAGAATCGGTCCATTTCTAAGGTAAGCCAGCAGCAAGCGACGGCAATTGAACAAGTGTTTGAGGCGCTGGAATCTCCCTATCAAACCGCCCGAGAAACGGTGCAGACTTTAAGCGAAACTAAAATCCGTCTTCAACAACTCAACCGTGACGCCCATCAGTTGTTTGAACTTTTATAATCTGGGCCTGAGCCGGAAGTATTTCTACTCAGTTTTTTTCGTTTACCCCTTCAATATCATACGAAATTCGGCTATCAAAAGTCCGTTTATAGCTGGCGCGTCTATCTCCTGTAATACTAAATCCGGTTGTTAAAAGTCGATGTTCTGGATGAGCCTGCGCAGGTAGGCTATAGAGCGAATGGCCCGGGCGTCACTAACCTCCTGTGAGCCTTTACCCTTGAGGGTGTCGGTTTTTATAAGTCTTTGAAAACCGGCTTCCGGATCAGTCGAGATGGTCGGTTCTGAGTTGTGAATTGGGGTGTATTTTTATACCGCCTGGTATGGGTGGCGATCGCATACTTTTTAAAAAACGGTATCCCTGTCCCAGGACAAGGATGCCGTTTTTTCCGGGGAGTACCAGGAACCTTTGACTCTCTCCCGCATCGAAACGGGAAAGATTAAACTTAGGTATCACTAGATACACTGGACTGAGGCCAAACTATCGAGTTGAGGCTAGAGTAAAACCAGAATTATCAGGTGAACCGTTGCTGAGGGCCGATTCAACAGGACCTCAGTGCATCACCCCATTTGAGGAATAACAGTATGAGGTTAGGGCGAAAGCTTTATATAGGATTCGCGATTCCTACCCTGTGTTTGGCTGGGTTAGGGATCTATTCCCTAATTTCTTTTGCCAATATCGACCGACAAGTCGAAACAATCTACGATGATCGGGTTGTGCCGTTACAGCAGTTAAAAGTCATTTCTGATGATTACGGAATTTCCGTGATTGATGCGGTGAATAAGGCTGATCAAGGGTTGTGGACGATGACACAGGCGCTGCAATCGGTTAGAACGGCTCAGAACCGGATAGAAGTGAACTGGCAGGCTTATAAAGGGACTGAACTCACTACGGAGGAGATCAGACTCCTGGAGGAAGTAGAGCAATTGTTTATTCGTGCCGATCGCGAGATTGATCGTCTTGAACTGGCCTTGCAGAGTGGGAACCGGGCTGTTGTTAGTGAGTTTAATGGCTATCTCTATGAAGTGATTGATCCACTCACCGAAAAAATCACTGAGTTGATTAATTTACAGTTGGAAATTGCCCAACAAGAACGGGAAAAAGCGGCTCAGGTGTACCAACGCACACAACTTATTTTTATTCCCTTGTTGTCGGTGGCCTTATTGATTGGGTCACCCCTAGGATTTGCGATTATCCGAGAGGCGATCGCCTCGACTCTGACCGAGATTATCAATACCCTGGCAACGACCTCTACTCAGATTGCCAGCGCCACCACAGAACAGGAACTGATTGCTCAACAGCAAGCTGGATCGGTACAGCAAACCAGTGTTGCGATGGAACAGTTAAATCAATCTGCCGAAAAAGCTGCACTTCAAGCGATCGCCTCCACGACTGGGGCCAAACAAGCCCTCACCCTCACCGGATCCGGGACCCAAGCGGTCGATCGCACCCTGGAGGAAATGGCTAAACTCAATCAAACCGTAGGGGTCATGCGATCGCGGGTGGAGGAACTGAGCGAACGCGCCACTCAAATTGGGGTGATCGCCGGGATCGTTAGCGATTTAGCCACTCAAACCCGTGTCCTGGCTCTTAATGCTGCCGTAGAAGCTGTCCGCGCTGGAGAACAAGGGAAAGGATTTGGAGTCGTTGCTACGGAGATTCGTAAATTAGCCGATCAAAGTCATCGATCTGCCGAAAAAATCAATCTTCTCGTCACCGACATCGAAAAAGCCCTCAAATCCACAGTCCTCGCCAGTGGGGAAAGTTCCCAAAGTGTCGCCGAAGGCATCCGCATCGTTGGGGAAACCGCCTCCACCTTTGAAGGAGTGCGAAATGCCATTAATCAAGTTGCTGTCAATGTCTCCGAAATCTCCCTCAATAGCAAAGAACAAGCCAACGCGATCCAACAAGTTCTCTATGCGATGAACGAGCTCAATCAAGGGGCTTCCCAAAGTGCGGCGGGGATCAGTCAAGTCAAAATTGGCACCCAACGCCTGAAAGAAGCGGCTTTGCAGCTCAAATCCGTGGTATAACGACCGTTTCTCGCCGGTTATACTCCTGTCGTTTCGGGTCAGTCTGCACCCACTGATATCCTAATCCGTGCAATTATACGAACGGAAGTGGTTTCTGCGGCTGATACAGAGAACACAGACTTGGCAAAGCCCGATCGGGTATGATTTTTTCTTCGGATTAAAAACCGGAGTTCCCCCCTAACCCCCTTCTCACTCAAGGGGCCATTAGTCAGGAGTCGAATTTACTATGAAAATCTGCCATGAAGCGATCGCCACCCAGATTGGGCAATGTCAATTATTTCTCTGTATTCCCTTTAGCCTAAAACAAAAAAACGCTCCCAGGTCTCAAACCGAGCCTCTTTCCTCATGAACTCAGAGTCACAATTTCTAGTGCATTCATGGCATAAATTGCCTAAACATTCATCCCACTCGTTGGGTGAAAACTTGACTTAGGCTCTAACCAACAGTCATTGTTTGCTTAAACTTACTAAGTCTTCATCCTATAGCGATTCCCAGATTGATTAGGTACAGATATTTCAAGGATTGTGGTCAGCACTTGCAAGAGCCTGGGCGGGATGCCCGTCAACTCTATCGAAGGCTTTACATCTTGCTCCCTAGGGCGATCGCCCGCAAGATGTGACGTAACTAGGCACGCTGTTACGATACGCGGTTGCCCGTTTAAATGGGATAATTCTAGCGAAGCTTAATGCTCGTACTCCAAGAGTTCATAATCTTGCCATCTCCTATTTAGACAGATAACGGCTTAAGCACCCACTATTTCCTAGGCTTTATGCACTCCCCAAATGTACCTCATAACTAGGAGAAACGCTATAGTGATTCATTGTTCATTGATAGCCATTCACATCTCGATACCTATCCCTCCTGCTTATGTTGAACCAATTGAAATTAAGAAATCGCATGATTTTTGGATATTCGATCCCCGTTTTATTGTTTTTTATTTTAACGGGATTTGTATATTTGAAAATCTTAAAAATTTCACAAACCTTTCGGCAAATTGAATTAACTCAATCTATCATCAAAATTCGCCAAGATTTAGATGATAATTATGGAGATATGGTAAAATCTTTTCGGGGATATTTACTGCTTTATGATGAGGAATTATTGGTAGAATACGAAACAGCCAAAAATCAATTTAACGAAGCGATTATCAGGGGAAAAAATACCCTAGAAGACTTAGGCCAACGTCAGCGAAATGAAGAGATGCTTGCCATGCAAAGAAAGTATGAGGATTTTTCCCAAAAAGTGATTACTTTAGTCAAGCAGAACAAAAAGACAGAAGCCCTTGCCCTATTTAAAACGAGGGCAGGACAAACCTATATCGAGCGTTTTGGAGAATTGAGCCGGGAATTTAGCCAAGCTGAGGAAGAGATTTTAAATCAGGCAACTGCTGAAGCTAAAAAAGCGATCCAAAGTTTAATCCTAGCCCTCTTACTGGGTGCAATTCTATGTCTGGGCTTCTCTGCGATCGCCGCCTTGGGAATTTCCTCAGCAATTTCCAAAACCATTGAGCAGGCAGTCAGCCGCATTGCCAACTCCTCGATTGAAATTGCCACTACCTTAGAACAACAAGAACGCACCACCGCTTTAGCTGCCAATTCAGTCAATGAAACCACCACCACAATGGACGAACTGGAAGCTTCATCCCGTCAATCCGCTGAACAAGCTCAATCCTCCGCTGCCGGTGCAAGGCAAGCACTACATTTAACAGAAATCGGGACTCAATCCATCAGCCGCAGCCTAGAAGCGCAGGGAATCTTAAAAGAAAAAGTGACCGCAATCACCCAGCAAATTTTAGAACTGAGCGAACAAACTTCTCAGATTGGAAATATCTCAAAATTGGTCAGTGAAATTGCCAATCAAACCAATATGTTAGCCTTGAATGCAGCCGTAGAAGCAGTACGAGCGGGGGAAAAAGGGAAAGGCTTTGCAGTGGTAGCCAGTGAAATCCGCAAACTGGCGGACGAAAGCCAAAAATCGGCTCATAAAATTAATACTTTAGTCCGGGATATCCAGAGTACGATTCATTCTACGGTCGTTGTCACCCATGAAGGGACAAAAACGGTGGATCTCGGGGTGAATATTGCCCGAGAAACTGCTGATGCCTTGAATGGGGTTCGGGATTCTATCAATGATGTGGTGATGAGTTCTCAACAAATTGCTTGGAATGCCCAACAACAAGTCACGGCGATCGAGCAAGTGGTTCAAGCCATGAATTCCCTGAATCTGGGAGCCCAAGAAACAGTCAAGGGAATCGCCACAACCCGACAAAGTACAGAACAACTCAACACCGCCAGTCTGGACTTAAAGGCAATTATTTAAAATTAATCAGCTCTCCCCCATCCTCCCCATCCTCCCCATCTCCCCCATCTCCCCCATCTCCCCCATCCTCCCCATCTCCCCCATCCTCCCCATCCCTTACAGATATATGTTTTTAACCCCTAACAAGTATTGAGGGGTAAAGTGAGCGGATGTAGAGGTAAGGGGTCTGGGA
>NZ_JAMXFC010000051.1 GCF_025370755.1 Laspinema sp. D2d
CAAGGGGAGCCTAGATGCAAGTCGGGCTCCCCTCTTTATTGCTTTCGTGTCACTGGCTTAGTCTAAACTCCAGTAAATCACGAATTAGCCCAAAAAATCATTGCCTATTTGGAAGCGACAACGGCATCTAATCTCGATGCAAGCGATCAGGCGGATTATCAAGAATGCTGGGATGCTGCGGGAAATCCCTGCAATGAAATTCATTACTATATACCCCCGAGGAGATCCAATAATTCCGGTGGGGTGAACGTTCCCAGCCCCTAACAGGACTCAAACTCGATTCGGACCCCCTCTCGCACTCGTGGAGGTAGCTTCCGCAGTCGGCGCAGGCGGTAATAGATATTGATATTTTATGTAGCGCGGCTTGTAGGAATTAAACAATTTTTAGGCAGGAGTGAGAGTATCTTGTTCCCTACTACTGATAGGCATTTTAGTAACCGTAGAGACCCCGCCGCACCCTCCCCGATATTTTGGGGAGGGCGATCGATCGCACCCCCAAAGCTGAACCGATTGAGGATCGGGCAAACTCCCCCCAGTACCTTAATCCACTGTCTCATTCACTGGGAAGCGATTAATCATCTGAATCGCCCGGTAAGCATTCACCTTTAACCCCTCAGAAATGTGGGGAACGTAGGGAATTTGAGACAAGAAATCCAAGGTCCGGCGCAACATTCGCACAATATCCCCTTCATCTAAGCTGGTATTCGCACAAAGTTCGGTCCATTCCACTCCCAGTGCCCACTCTTCGACGATCGCAATTAATTGGCGTTCTAACCAAATCGGGAGGGCTACTCGATGTCGATGTTGCAGTTGAAACAGTTGCCGTCTTTCTCCTTGGAGTTGCGATAGAGCCCCTTCCACCTCTCGGGACAGATTATAATTTGTCCAGTTATCCGGACGGGAAACCTCTGTCACCAAGGCAGCACAAGCGCAAGCAAACTGATGGGGTTCTAGCCATTCTAAACAGCCGGACATCAGGGCCAATCCCAACCACAACTCGTTATCTCCTCGAATCGCTGCCGCACTTTCTCCCAAGGGAGTCACTTCAAAAGTGAGATTTTCGATCGCATCGTCATCGCCATCGGTTTGGGTTTCCAACTGTCGTAAACATCCCACCTGTTGGAGAATGTTGATTAAATCCAGGAACTCTTCCCAGTGCGCCGTGAGATGGCTATCTAACTTGTTTTTGACCTTGGAGAGGTCGCTTTCTAGCCTCTTATAGCGTTTGAAATGTTTAACTAGAGTACCCGGATGTCCATATTGATTCAGGGGATGGTCCTTGAGTTGAGCTTGCAGGGCGGCAATTCGTCCCTCCTGTTCTACCACTTCTGGGGCATAAAAGGTGGGAACTGAACTGGGAATCAACTGTGCGATCGCCGCTGTATCTTCATTTCCCTTGCGCGATTGTCCCGGTTTGAGCACCAATTCTCCTGGCGGTATCGGGGATTCAAATTGATTCCATCTGGGTAGCGGTTCATGCAATTCCACTACATCCAGTCCGGTCCCGACATACCAGCGATTGGTTTGACTCAAGCAGACCAAAATCGGTGATTTCCCCGGTCCCGGTGCTTTGGCTACCAAAACTGCTAAAATCGGCTCTTTGGTGACAATATGACGGCCTTTGAGACTGAGCAATTGTCCAGGTTCAGCGGTAGAAAGAGCTTGTGCGGCGATCGTCCGGGTGGATTCTAGGGCTTGCTCTTCTAGGGTTTTGAGCAGTTGCTGTTCCACCTTCATGCGATCGCGCAATTTTTGATATCCCTTGCACAGGTCCTCATCCACCCCTTGTAATTGCTTTTTGAGACTCGCTAATTCCTGGGTTTGTTTGGAAATATCTTGGAGTGTCGGTTGCAGGTGCAGGGTTGCTAAATACTGCCCAAAACTCGATTCCACCAGTTCTTTGGTTTCTTCTAAAGTGTGAGTTTGCAGTAGGTTTAAAACCATCCCATAAGTGGGAGTAAACTGACTCACCAAGGGGTCTGGTCCAACGGTGGCTAAATAGGCCGCTTCTTTTGCCCCTTCAAACCGGGTCTGAACGGTGACCACATACCCCCGTTCATCCATCCCGCGACGACCGGCTCGACCGGACATTTGGAGGAATTCTGAGGCTTTTAAGAGTCGATGTCCATCATCGGTCCGCTTGGATAAACTAGAAATCACTGTGGTTCTAGCAGGCATATTAATTCCCGCCGCCAGGGTTTCTGTAGCAAAGACGACTTTGATTAAACCGGCCTGAAACAGTTCTTCGACTAATCCTTTCCAGGCGGGCAAAATTCCGGCATGATGGGCGGCGATTCCCCGGAGGAGGGGTTGGAGTTGCCCGATGCGTTCTGCTTCTGGGTTTTTGGCTAAAAATTCATGGACTCGTTTGTGCAGTTGTTCCGCTTCTTTCGGCGTGACTAGACTCAGGTCAGACACTTGGGCCACTGCATCATCACAACGGCGACGACTGAAGATAAAGTAAATCGCCGGAAGCATATCCTGCTCATGCAAATGGGTTAATAACTCGATTAACCCCGGTTCGTCTCGATTCGACCCCCTACCTTTGCCTGGGGTTTTAATCAGGCGTTGGTTAATTTTGGTATGATCTTTACTCAGCAGGGGAAAGAGTCCCTTTGAGCTGCAAAAGTAAAATTCTAGGGGGACGGGCCGATAATCGGAGTAAATTAACTGGGTGGGTCCATGTACCTGGGAGATCCATTCGGTCAATTGTCCGGCATTGGCAACGGTGGCCGAGAGGGCGACTAGCTGAATTTCGGGAGGACAGTAGATAATCGATTCTTCCCAGACGGTGCCCCGTTGGCGATCGTTCATGTAGTGGCATTCGTCCAGAACCACCGCCTCGACCCCATGTAAGGAAGTCCCCACGGCCCCGATCGAGGTCCCGTAGAGCATATTTCTAAAAATTTCGGTGGTCATCACCAAGACTGCTGCATCCCGGTTGATGGAGATATCCCCGGTGAGCAATCCCACATTTTCCTCCCCAAACTGTTGGCGAAAGTCGCGTAGTTTTTGGTTGGAGAGGGCTTTGAGGGGGGTGGTGTAAAAGACTCGTCCACCGCGTTTTAAGGCGCGGTGGATGGTGTATTCTCCAATTAAGGTTTTCCCAGATCCCGTGGGCGCACAAACCACCACGGACCGGCCTGCTTCTAAGGCGGCGATCGCCTCATGCTGAAATCGATCTAACGCAAAGGGAAACAGGTTGTTTGACTCAAATTTTTTCAAGATAGGGGTACTGTTCACGCCCAAAAATTCCTAGTGATTTTGTTTACTGTTTTTTTCCATCGGTTTGCCCGGGTCGCTCGTCTGCTCTAGCAGTTGCTTTCGTTAGCAGTCGGTTACGTTTTTTTAGCGTTCTCCTGCGCTGCCCTGAGAATTTCCTCGCTTCCCAATTCCTTGACCGATTTTGGCGGGGGTTGGCCTGTTGGCTGGCTCTGTCCCCGGCTTCTTTATTAAAATCCCATTATTCTTTGGTGATTATTATAGCAATCTTCTGGGTCATCCTTCGACTTGAGTTTATACCTGTTCTGTTTGCAAAAAATCGACGGGTCATTTCGCCATTTCTTGGCTTTAATTGTTGAATTCTTTAATTATGACCGTTTCGGTTTTCCTTGTACAGGTATCCCCTGGGTTGCCCTCTCTCCAGTCTGTTAAACCTGTTAGCTATTAACAATTGCCAACCTTCAAAGAGAGATAAGCAAAACGGGGTTACAAGCGGCGCATGAGTTCGCTTAATAGGGAACCGGGGACTCGCGATAACGCCCGAGTTTGGCCCTCGATGCCAAATTCCCCATAAATAGTACGCACAATTTGGACAATATAGGCCCAAGCATTTTGATGGCGTTCCGGCTGGTCTTGAGTGGCAGTCGCTCCTTGGATATAATGATCCAGGGCGGCATGGAGATGTTGAGCGCGGCAGGTGGCATCCGGGATAGTGTTGGTTTGGGTCACCAGTTGATAATGAGCCAATCCCACGTTAGTATGAGCGGCAATCAAATCAAACGCTAACATTTTTTGGGGAGAAGTCTCACCTGCGGCCTGATGGCAGAGTGTCTCTCCTAGGGTAATTGCGGCATCGTAGGCGGCGATCGCCTCTTGTAAAAATTCGGCCCGCAGTTCCGGTTCCGATTGCGAGTGATTGGCTAAATGCCAATAGGCGGTTCCTAAATTATTTTGAGTTGCAGCATGAGCCGCTGGAAGTGTCTGTTTTGTCCGATACATTAGAGCAATCTGATAGGCGGCGATCGCCAGCATCAGATAATCTTTGGGTTTTTCATATTGGGCTAAATTCCAATAGGCTGTTCCCAAATTATTTTGAATCATCCCATATTCTAGGGGTTGTTCCGATCGCGAGTGATGACGTAACGCTTCACTATAGGCCGAAACCGCTTGTTTTAAATTCTCCACCGCATCCCGATGTTGGGCCAAGTTCCAGTAGGCGGTTCCTAAATTATTCTGAGTGGCCGCATAAGGCCGCAAATCCCCACTGGCTTCCCCTTTACGATAGTTTAAGGCTTGTTGGTAGGCCAGGATGGAACGCTGTAAATTCTCTTGGCGATCACGATACCGCGCCAATTCACTATAGACTGCCCCTAGATTATTCTGAATCCGCGCCCAAACAGCGGGTTGGGCCTCCGCATCCAGATGTTGCAACCCCTGGTGATAGAGATCAACCGCCTGGAATAACTCCGGGAGTTTCTCCTCGGGTTGCGATTGATAGCGCGATCGCATCCAGTGACAATTTCCCAGATCATTCGCCAAATCTCCCCACTCCGGCGCATCTTTCTCCATCAAGGCGATCGCCTCTTCGTATGCCAGAATCGCCAGGGTCAGATATTGCGGCAACAACTCCGGAGTAACTGTCGCCCCATTTTGACTCCCACTACTCCCCTTAGATAACCCATCACGATAGAACGAACCCAATTTCAGATAAGCATGGGCCAGTTCCCCCCGGCAGGTCCCGCTATGGTGCAGTTGTTCCACCTGTTCCAAAAGTTTCAGGGGGAGGGTATTGGCCGCAGAAGGTGCAACTTCTGTCTTGACATTGGTGCTTACTGGGGCATTAACTGTGGCCCAGACTAATTCCACCAGCTTTGTTGGAGGTTTGGGGAGGGATGGGGGGGATGGGGGGGATGGGGGAGATGGGGGAGATAGGGGAGATGGGGGAGATAGGGGAGATGGGGGGGATGGGGGAGATGGGGGGGATGGGAGAGACAGAGGGGAGATTGGGGGGGGTGTGGAAGTTTTGAGGCGGAGGTAGTCGCCTTCTGTCTCTCGGCGGGATTGTTCTAAGGGTAGTAATTGTCGCGGGGGGGGGTTTTCTTGGGGTAACCGGGGGATGACTGAGGATGCTTCAATGGTGGTTTCACTGTACTCAGGAAACTGGGCAACGGGGGTGGGTTCGCCCTCAAATTCAAATAGTCCCGTACTACCGTGCCAAAATTGGGGTGCAGATTGGGCAATAGTGCGACCCCAAGGACGGGAGACCCATAGCAGAAGACTACAAGAAAACAGGCGATCGCCTGGATCACTCAAGCGGCCCTCACTCGCCTCTAAGTCGGCCAAAAAGGACCATTGCACTGCTGGCGTTGCCTTGGTTAATTTTTCTAACCCCAAAACCTGAAACACAGGCAAAGGCGATCGCCGATCTGGCAAAGGATGACGAGTGATCCATGCCTCAATTTGGGCGATCGGATTGGGGTCCTGAAGATTTAACTCCAAACTGACCAATCGGGGATATTGGGATGTACCCGTTTTCCCACTTCCATTCTCCAGGGTTTCCCCATGTCCACAATTCGCCTTCAAATCCGCAACTAAACCCTTTGCCAATCGGTTTCTCAGAGGCAAGTCATCACAGACCGCCACAAAGATTTGACGGCGTAAATTTAGACTCAGCGCCAATTTAAGCTGTTTGTAGGTTTGCCGATTAACGTCCAAAACTGTTAGAGGAAGAATATCCGTTACGATCATCGTATCAGGATCACGAGTGCAGGGAATAAGGGTGCAAATTCTGCCGAGGGTACACTTAACACTTAACTCCATCGGCAAAGTCGGCGTGAACAGATACTCTTTCCAAGAGTTCCTCAAAGCTTCAGGAGGGATAACACCGGGGCGATCGTCCGGACAAATTCCAAAAAGAGAACGACTGAAGTCGGGACTACAAACAATAAGAAACGACTTTAGTCGCCTCCCCTTGTTCGGAGTCCCGACTTCAGTCGTCTCCCCCAGTTCGTAAAAGAGGTTTAAAAAGGCTGTTTTAATTAGCTGACGCTAGAAATCGAGGCCGCTAAGACCAATAAACCGCTGACTAATAAAAGGCCCAAAACCGCCTGGACCGCGTAGTTACGTTTTTCCGTGGTCGTTGGAGGGGTGGCGGTGTACATTTTCGGCTCTTTTGCAAAATTATTGAGCAATCCGCCTTCATCTTCGCTATAGGGCATTTGTTAAAACCTCAGTCTTTCTACCTACCTAGTTTTACTTTATCAGATGGCGGTAAAGATTGATCCCCGGATGATCAATCAATTTTATGGGCCAGCTTATTTTGGAGATGGGGGAGATGGGGGAGATGGGGGAGATGGGGGAGAGACGGGAGATGGGGGAGATGGGGGAGAGACAGGAGATGGGGGAGAGACGGGAGATTGACTGAAGTTCTTATCCCCCGTTCAACGTCAGGACTTACTGTCGTTTCCTCCCAATCCTCCCAATCCTCCCAATCCTCCCAATCCTCCCCATCCTCCCCATCCTCCCCATCCTCCCCATCCTCCCCATCCTCCCCATCCTCCCCATCCTCCCCATCCTCCCCATCCCCCCGAATCTCTCTGCAAATACTAAGCCCCAGGAACACTGCTGTGTTCTTAACGTTATAGATAGAGAGAGTATAGATGTTGCTCTTCGTTCTTAAGCTAATTTTAAGAAACCTCTCGACTCAGCCTGGGGTTTAGATTCCAGTCGGCTCCGGGAAATCGCCTCGCACTTCAGGAGGGGTATAAAGCTCTCTCACCCTATTGACAAAATAACCCTAGTATGTATATCTATAGAGCGTTTTGACCTCTCGCCCATAATAAGGTGAAATTATCTAAAAGAAAGCTATAGGTAGCATTATTTAATATTCAAAAACCCAGGAAAAAGCGGGGAGCATTAGCACAGGAAAGGGGAGAGAACACAGAATGGAAAATTTTCAGCCTCGGTTGCAGTTAACAAAGAAAGTTAGATAACCGGGATAGGGTATAGATTGCCATAGGGATAGGGTATGATTGGGGTAATCGGATACCTGTAAAAGGACAGTAGAAGGATGCTTTAGCCCTGAGACGACAAGGAATCCAAGGTCAAGCCTGGGCTATGTAAACCACCCCTGGATTGTCGCTCTTCGGGAGACAATGGATTGGGTCTGAATCCGAAACGATTTGAGGTACTCTTCAACCTAACTTCACACCTGTCAGAGTTTTTATAAAGCCTTGGTAAAGTTAGGTCAGTCAGTATAGACAAGCGCTTTAAGCTATTGCTAATCTAAAAAGCATAAGGGGGAAACGATCAACAACCGAACTTCCCAGCCATCTCACGCCAGATTTAGATACATAGGGACCACTAGGAGGGTTTACTCACATGAAACTTAATTTCTCGACCGTATTAGGTTCTGCTTTAGTCACCACAGGGTTCGTTTCCATGATGGCTGCTTCTGCGGTAGCTGCACCCACAGCAGGAACTTGTAGTATTACGGATGTATTGTTAGGTAATACTCCGGCTACTGCTTGTGAAGGAGCCTTTGAAGGTAATGATACAGGAGCACAGAGTACATTACTCGGTGACTTAAATGGGGGTATGTTCTCCAGTTTTGTGGATGCGGGTACAACCTGGACTTTAGGGGCCAAGTCTGATGATGCCGGTAGTTGGTTACTCGCAGAAAACGGCACAACAGACAGCAACAAGCCGTATAACGGTGAGTGGAATTTGCTCAATGCGATTAGCGGCGGCACATTTGTCCTGAGCTTGAAATCGAATACCTATTATAGTGCCTATCTCTTCCAAGGCATTGATTTTGCCACTACTGGTTTGGAAGGATTATTCAACACCATCGGTGTAGCTGTTAACAAAGGTCGTGGTCAAGATTTATCTCACGCCTCTATCTTTGTCGCGAGCGGAGGCCCGATTGTAGACCCCACTCCAGTTCCAGAACCTGCTACTCTGCTCGGTTTAGCTGTAGTTGGTGGTGGACTCTCCCTTCGTCGTCGCAAATCAGCTTCCTGCTAGGAATTCATGAGCTAGGGTGATAACTTTCTAGCTTATAACTTATTCGCTATGGACTAGGGCCCGTAGCGATTTACGCTTGTAGGGCAATCCTCATATTGAGGCAGTTTTTTCTTGTTCCGTGACTCCTACTGCGGAAAGACAACCGGGTTTCTTTAGTTAGGGCAAAAACCCGGGTCTATTTCTTGGGAGAGAGGGGAAAGATGCTATCCAGGGGTGATCGTCCCAGTAAGGGGAGAACTCGCACTCGCGGCAGATTTAAGGGGAATACGACCGGCGAGATAGGCTAGACGTCCAGCTTCTACTCCTTGGGCCATTGCTCTTGCCATTGCTGCGGGATTTTGGGCGAGGGCGATCGCACTATTAATCAGAACTAAATCTGCCCCCATCTCCATCGCCAGGGCAGCCTCGGACGGTACTCCAATCCCTGCATCCACTACTACCGGAACCTTAGCATTCTCAATAATAATCGCTATATTCGCAGCGGTACTAATTCCCTGTCCTGACCCAATCGGTGACCCCAAGGGCATGACTGTAGCACAACCAACCTCTTCTAACCGTTTGGCTAACATTGGGTCAGCATTAATATAAGGCAACACGGCAAACCCTTCTTTGACTAATTGTTCCGCTGCTTGCAAGGTGCCGATCGGGTCCGGTAACAGATATTTCGGGTCGGGAATGACTTCTAATTTGACAAAATTATTGTCCTCTTGGCCTAGGAGTTTTGCCATTTCGCGACCTAATCGCGCGACTCGAATCGCTTCCTCAGCGGTTTGACATCCCGCAGTATTTGGCAACATCCAGATTTTACTCCAATCGATCGCCTCGGCTAATCCTTCATGTCCCGGTGCATTGGTTTGGACCCGACGCACCGCCACGGTCACGATTTCACAACCACTGGCGATAATACTATGTTGCATTTCCTCCATTGACCGATATCTGCCAGTCCCCGTCATTAACCGAGACTGGAACGATCGCCCCGCAATGGTTACAGGCTGATCTAACTGTTTTAATAAAGATTCCGGAGAGGGGACAGAGGGTTTGGCTGTGGCGAAGGTGAGAGAATGGTTCATGGTAGATGGGTTAGGGTGAGGAGATGAGGTAAAAAATCGCTGACAACTAAAGTGCGGTAGCAGGGGATCCGTATTTTCCTGGAGAATCCAATCGACAATTAGGGAAGCGGTAATCGGTGCCAGTAAAATCCCGTTGCGATAGTGACCCGTAGCTAACGTTAAATTGGCGATCGCACTGGGTCCCAGAACCGGCCATTCATCCGGGGTCGCCGGTCGATATCCCCACCAACATTCATTGATAGGATAATCCGCCAGGACCGGATAAAGACGCATCGCCCGTTCTAACAAGCGTTTGATTCCCGCAGGGGTGTTACCGGGGGTAAACCCCACATCCTCACTGGTGGCACCAATAATAATCCGGCCATCTCGTCGCGGTACGATGTAGGTTTCAGGTCCAAATAATACCCGCGTTAGAAAGGGCTGTACTGTAGAGTTTACCGGGGCTTGCACAGAGAGCATTTGCCCTTTCTTGGGATGAACTGGAATTGGCAGGAGTTGATGACTCCAGGCCCCGGTTGCCAGGACATAATGGGCGGCGTGTAATTCGCCCTGGTTGGTCCGTAGGGCGACTGCTTGCTGTTGTCGTTGGATAATCCCTTCTAGGATGACCCCCTCGCGAATCTCGACTCCCAATTCTCGGGCTGTTTTTAATAACGCGTTGGCAAGGGCGCGATTATCCACTTGTCCATCTTCGGGATACCACCACCCCCCAACGACAGCCTCACCTAAACCCGGCTGGTATAGATCTAGGTGACATTTGTCAACCCAAATGGCGGGAAATTCTGAATCCGTGGAGGCGGGGGTCCCCGGTGGGGTGGCTTCATAAACCGGGGCGAGGATACCCCCGGGCCAATAGCCGGTAGAAACGCCGCTGAGGTCTTCTATTTTGCTAATCCAGTCGGGATAGAGCGATCGCGATCGCAAGCACAAATCCAGCATCGGTCCTGGGGGGACGCCCTCCGCTTGTGGGGCCAACATTCCCGCTGCGGCATAAGTAGCCCCCTCCTGTAGCGATCGCGTACAAACCGTCACCGATGCCCCGCGTAGTTTCAGGTCAACGGCAATGGAGAGACCGATAATGCCCCCGCCAATAATAATGATGTCGCTTGATGTCTTCATTAAAAAATTAGGGTAATTTTTTTTATAAAAATAGAGTTTTTGTCAAGTTGCAATCGGTGAAGATTAGTTTAAATTTTTATCCCGGACTTCATTCAGTGGTCTTTAATGAATCAGAAAGACAGGGGAGTATAATTTAGAAGAATGCTTTCTCCCTCAAAGAAAAAACTGCCCTTAAATTATTATTTCTGAATAGTCAATGCCTCAGCGCCTTAACCTTCTGCGGTCCATACCGGATTTTCCCCTTGTCCCCAGAATCCTTCATATTTTGTCAACTTTACATCACCTAAAACTTGAGTTTGACAAGCTAATCGGAGATTTTTTGCGGGAGAATGAGGAGGGAGCGATCGGCGAGTTCGGTCTCGCCAGTTGGGAGCCGAGACTTCCCCTTTAATCTCCACTGCACAAGTTCCACAACTGCCCAGACCCCGACAATTAATCAATTTGGCCTTGCCATTGTACAGGTCAATTCCGTTATCTAACAAAACCTGCCGGAGATTGGCCCCGCGATCGCACTGTAAGGTTTTTCCTGCAACTTCTACTTTTGGCATCTCAACTCACTCCCAGCATTTCCCTCTCTATTTTTACACCTTTTGGGGAGAGGGGGGATGGGGGGATGGGGAGGATTGGGGAGATAGGGGAGATGGGGGAGATTGGGGAGATGGGGGAGATTGGGGAGATTGGGGGGGAAACTACTTCAGTCTTTTCTACAAACTTCCCCATCCTCCCTATCTTCCCCATCCTCCCCATCCCCCCTATCTTCCCCATCCTCCCCATCTCCCCCCTCTCCCCTGTCTAAATTACACGACTCATGACCAACACTATGAATGCAGATAGCACCAACCGGATTTGGATCTACGACACCACCTTAAGAGATGGCTCCCAGCGCGAGGGGATGTCTCTGTCTATTGAGGATAAATTGCGAATTGCTCACCGCCTCGATCGCCTGGGGGTCCCTTTTATTGAGGGCGGATGGCCTGGGGCCAATCCCAAGGATGTCCAATTTTTCTGGAGACTCCAAGAAGAACCCCTCCAAAATGCTGAAGCTGTCGCCTTTTGTTCCACCCGGCGTCCGGGAAAAACTGCGGCAGAGGACCCCATGTTACAGCCGATTCTCTCCGCAGGGACCCGCTGGGTGACGATTTTTGGCAAATCCTGGGATCTTCATGTGATTGAAGGACTAAACACGACTCTGGAAGAAAACCTGGAGATGATTCGCGATACCATCGAGTTTCTGCGGAGTCAGGGACGACAGGTGATTTATGATGCGGAACATTGGTTTGATGGTTACAAACACAATCCCACTTATGCACTGAAAACCCTAGAAACAGCGATCGCCGCTGGTGCGGAATGGATTGTCTTCTGTGACACTAATGGCGGCACGCTACCCCATGAAATCAGCCAAATCACCAGGACTGTGATTCAAACCCTCGGCCAAAATAGCGATATCCCCATCAAGTTTGGGATTCACACCCACAATGATGCGGAAACAGCAGTTGCCAACGCCCTATCTGCGGTTTTGGAAGGAGTGCGGATGGTTCAAGGCACTATTAATGGCTATGGTGAACGCTGCGGGAATGCCAACCTTTGCTCTTTAATTCCAAATCTCCAGCTTAAACTAGGCTATGATTGCATCGACCCAAGTCACCTGGTTAAACTCACTGAAACCAGTCGCTATATCAGCGAAGTTGCTAATCTCGCTCCGGATGATCATGCTCCGTTTGTCGGACTTTCAGCCTTTGCTCATAAAGGGGGAATTCACGTTTCTGCGGTTCAGCGTAATCCCTTGACTTATGAACATTTACAACCGGAATTAATCGGCAATAAGCGCCGGATTGTGGTTTCTGATCAAGCGGGAATGAGTAATATTTTGGCAAAGGCTGCGACCTTTGGGATTGACCTGAATAAAAAAGATCCCAAATGTCGGCAAATTTTGGAGAAGTTGAAAGAGTTGGAAAATCAGGGGTATCAATTTGAGGCGGCGGAAGCGAGTTTTGAATTGTTAATGCATGAAGCAGTAGGCGATCGCCAGACATTTTTTGAAATTAAAGGCTTTCATGTCCATTGCGAACAACTCGAAGGCATGACGAATGTTTTGGCAACGGTCAAAGTCGGAGTCAATGGCAAAAATATTTTAGAAGCTGCCGAAGGCAATGGTCCAGTCTCAGCCTTAGATGCTGCCCTGCGAAAAGCCTTAGTTAATTTTTATCCGGCTTTAGCTGATTTTCAACTCACGGATTATAAGGTCAGAATTCTGGATGGTGGGGCGGGAACTTCGGCCAAAACTCGGGTGTTAGTGGAATCGAGCAATGGTCATCAACGCTGGACGACGGTTGGAGTTTCTACTAATATTATTGAAGCTTCCTATCAAGCCGTGGTGGAAGGATTAGAGTATGGGTTAATTCTGCAAAACCAACTCAAGGAAGTGGTAACGGTTTCTTAGAAGAATGTTATCCTAATCCTGTGGAAAGGAGTGCTGACATCTGGTCTTGACTCCTTTTTTTATGAAAAAATTTTTAAGGAATTGCGAGGGATACGTTCACCCTCCTTTTTTTTAAGATTATTTTAGGTAAGTTTTTAAGAGAAAAGCGAGGGAGACACGGGTTATTTTTTAAATAACGGCATTTTTAAGGTCAATAATTTTATTCAACCCCAATAGCGGATGAATGGTTAAATATCGCATTAGTTTTTCACCCTATGGCCCGTGGTAGGTTTGTAATCTATCTCTGGATAGAGAATAAATTAAGAGGGAGAATCAGCGGATCAGTCACTTGCCAAACTGTCACAAACGGTCCGGAATCTGTCGGGTACTAGAATAATAATAAAGTGATTCTTGATCGTCTAGGATTGTAGCCCTCATGCAGCGCTTAGAAAATTCCACTGTCTCAGAAATCAGTTTTTCTCAAGTTCCCGAAGATCCGCGCATCGAGCTTTCTGTTGCGGAAAGGTTGGGAGAATGCCAGGAAAATTTATTACGAGTTTTAGTGGTTGCTTCTGGGGGTTGCACGGCGTTGAGTTTATTAGCTTCGCCGATGGTCGGACAAATTGAAGCGGTGGATAGCAATCCGGCGCAATTGCATTTAGTGGAGTTGCGCCGTCAGGCATTGCTACATTTACCTTTATTTGACCAGATGGCGCTGATTGGGGCCGATCGCACGACGAGCGATCGCGAACGACTGGACCTCTACAAAGAATTGCGGCCCTATCTTCCGGAAGCCACGTTATCGTTCTGGGATGCGCGACTGGAACAGATTGCCCAGGGAATCAATCAGGTGGGCCGATTTGAGACCCTGACAACTCAGTTATCGGCCCAATTTTCGGCGTTGGGATTGGATCCGCTTCACGATCCAGCCGAGAGTCTTGGTCATTCTGGATGGCAAGATTGGGTTGAGTCTATTTTCACCCCCGAGGAACTGGTGAACATTTTTGGGGAAATTCCAGTGCAGGGGTGGGAGGGACTGTCATTTGGAGAGCATTTTGCTCAGAGATTGGCCGTGGTGCTTAACAAGATGCCTCCCCAGGAAAATTATTTTATGACCCAACTGTTTGCCAACTCCTACGCTGAGGGGTTCAAAGGGGTCCCAGTTTATTTACAAGGGTTTGCCCAAGGGACGATTTTGGCCCTGGGCACCCAGCGCCTCAAACTGCATGGGGGTCAGTTTTTAGAAAAAGTTGTGGAACTCGGTCAATCGGGGAGATTTGACCTGATTTCTATGTCAAATTTCGGGGAGGGGATGGATCCGGATGAGTTAGAGGGGGCGATCGCCAAGATGACGCAATACTTAAATCCCGGTGGCGCTTTAATCGGACGCCGACTCCAGGGCAATTATGATTTAGGGGCGCTGATGGCCCAATCCTTGCACGTGGATCGGGAATGGAGCGCTAGATTACAGGAGATGGAACGCTCTTATCTTTACAAAGAGGTCGTGTTGGGGTTTGCCTGATCCAGTGGCGATCGCTGTTGGGTGATGAGAACCCAAAATTGCCTGCCTTGGGGAACCCTAAACCCTGACTTAACCCTGAATGAATCCTGACTTAACCCACTTTAAACGGCTGTGAAGTCTGAGGTCCCTGCCCCTGAACTCTTTTTAGTGAGGGGAATCCTCCACAACTCGATTGTTTTCTCACTGAAGCGAGATAAAATTGGGAGTGAACAAAAACTCACTTATTTGCATCTAAGACCAAGGCAACAGTCGTCGTTACATAAGGGTGAGAGAACTGCTGTGATTCCTCAAGACTTTTTAAAGGTGGTAACCGTCGAACGGGGCGTGTCGGACTCGGAAATTCAGGTCTTATCTTATGCGCTGCATGGTGAATCCATCGCCGCGATCGCCATTAACTTGGGCATTCGACCCGAAGCAGTCCGCAAACGACTCGGTGAAGTGTACAAAAAATTTAAAATCGGGGGCGCTGGACCCGGTAAAATGGCAAAGTTACAACAGATTCTCGTCAGCGAGTATCAGGACCATCAGAGTGGGATAACCGTCAACAGTAACGGAATCCTGAATGGGTCCGCCTCTTGTGTTAAATCCATCTATGATTGGGGCGAGGCACCCGATAGTTCGATTTTTTATGGGCGAGAACTCGAACTTGCCACCCTGGAACGGTGGATTTTAGAGGAGGAATGTCGGGTTGTGTCCATTTTAGGCATGGCAGGGATGGGCAAAACTGCACTCTCGGTCAAACTGGGTCACCAACTCCAAGATCAATTTGATACGGTGTTATGGCGACATTTGCGCCAGGGTCCACCGCTGACTGACCTGCTGGATAATCTCCTGAAATTGATCTACCCTCATCAGGGCGCTTATTCGGTTCCGGAACTCCATGACAAAATCTCCCTACTCCTGGAATATCTTCGCCGTCATCGCTGTTTATTAATCCTGGATGGTGTGGAAACCCTTTTACAAGGGGGTGAACTATCGGGACAGTATCGGGAGGGGTATGAAGACTATGGAGACTTTTTTAAACGGCTTTCGTGCCAACCCCACAAAAGCTGTGTGCTGATGACCAGTTTGGAAAATCCCAAGGAAATTAGCTTACAAGAAGGGGATTATTTACCCGTTCGCTCGCTGCAATTGACGGGGTTAAATACCGAGGCATCGACTCAAATTTTAAAAGATAAAGGATTGATTGAAGAACCCATCTGGGCAAAATTAATTGACCAATATCGAGGCAATCCTTTAGAATTGAAAATTGCAGCTCGGACGATTCAAGAATTATTTGGGGGCCAAGTTGCAGAATTTCTAAAACATGGCACGTTAGTGTTTGGGGAAATTGGGGAATTGCTGGCCCAACAGTGCGATCGCTTGTCTGGGTTAGAAAAAGAAATTCTTTATTGGCTGGCGATCGAACGTCAACCGTTATCCCTGGAACGTCTGCGCCAGACGATGGTATTGCCAGTACCGTTACAGGAATTATTAGAGGCGGTGGCTTCCCTCGGACGGCGATCGCTGCTTGAAAAAATAGCCGATCCTGACCGTGCGGTGTTCTCCCTCCAGCCGGTGTTGTTGGAATATGTAACCACCGCTTTAATGAGTCAAATTTTTGATGAATTACACCAGGTTTTTAATACTAAAAAACCGGAAAATTTTCTGCTTTTCCGCAGCCATGCCCTGGTGCAACCGGAGGCAGAACCCCAGGTTCAACAAGAACAACGCTATCATATTATCACGCCCCTTGGCGATCGCCTCCGACGCACGATTAGAAGTGAAAGTCGGATCGTGGATTATTTAACCCAAATTGACACCCTTTTGCAAGGAGAACCGACCTTAGAAGTTGGTTATAGTAGCAAAAATGTCAAGAGTCTCCTGAAATCCCTCCAACCGGAGAAAGACTAAGCGATCGCGCTTGACTGTTCAAGAGACAACCCCCAACCCCAAAACCCCAGGAAGGGGGCATCACACAACCTTGTTCCCAATCATTTTTGTTGGATGCATCTACTATTTCCAGTCCAGTCCCCTCCCCAAAACATCAGGGAGGGCTAATCTCCCACCCCATCCTCCCCATCTCCCCCATCCTCCCCATCCACCCCCTCCCCCCCATCTCCCCCATCCTCCCCAACGTGCAACAATTTGGAAAATTTATGATAAACTACTTTAGTAGAGAAAAAACTCTCCACTAAACATCCCACCCAATTCCGTACCCAATAGCAAGCGCCAAAGCGAGTTCAAGGATCAAGAAGTTCGACTTCGACCCTCTGCGATCGCCCTGGGGATTGATTGGTTATCCAATCGGAAGCCGATGTCACGGCTCTCTGTTGTAGGTAGCCCCAACAACCTTAATTATTCCCGCAATGTGGAGACTTTCCGACTCTGAAGAAAGCACCTCCGACCTAACTTTGATCAATGCGATCGCCATTCCGGGCAAGCGTAACCCATCAGGTTAGGTGTTTGGTCATAGCCCGGATCGCAGGAATCGGGAATCAGGCGAAAGGCCCTCGGGAGTCCCAAATCGGGCGATTCGTAAAAAAAAAATAAAAATAGACTTGCCAAAAGCAGCGTGCTACGATAAAAGATATAAAGTAGCTTTCCAACCGATTACCGAATCTAGGATTTTTCCGAACCGGCACTCAACTGACTGAAGTTGGGAATTGCCGCTCAATCCAGATAGTGAAGATAGCGTGGATCGACATTTTTGAGAGTCGAGAACGATGATCATTCCTCCCCTTGACCTAGAATATCGGCTAGAGCAAAAAGAAAGGAATTTCCAATGTTTCAAAACGTTTCTTTAGCTTCAGGTGGTTTACACAAACCGTGCAAATCTCCGGATTATATACCCTGTTCGGCTGGAAGTGTGTCAAGGCCGATGCCAAACCGACTCGACGGTCTAACGAACTTGACTAGCTGAAACTGATGGTAGAAAATACAGGCACTTATTTAAAGAGGTCTGGAAGCGGAAACCCCCTACTTCGCGCTGGAACGGCATATCGTAATCCAGCAAAAATCCACCGTCAACTCTACGAGGATGGCGAATAAAACCGGGCGAAGTATGGTAAAAAGATTGGAAAGCAATTGGTATGTTGTTAGAAGTTTTTGGAAAATTAAAGAGGTATTATGACCCAGCAGGTTTGTCACTCGATGGATAAATTACAACGTCAGGTGCGATCGTTAGTAGAATCAAAAATCCTCAAGCCCACAGATAGCCTCTGGAAAATCGCCTTTCTCTATGGAGATGAATGGGCGTACTGGAAGAAAGAATTACTTGAATTTGGCTTTTCAATGAAAGATCCGGTGGTTCACCTCCTAGCGGTAGAAACCTGGGAAGAAGACGAGTAGAAGCTCAGGAATCAGGATAACCGGGAAAAAAAACAGAGGAGCGATCGCCTGAGCCGTTATCGTTTAGTCCAGCTAGATCTTCTCAAGGTTTTCGCTCATCTGTCCTCCCGAAGTTCCCTATTTATAAGCACTGGGATAAAGCCCGGGCGAGTTCCGCAGCGGTTTGATAGCGATCGCTCGGTTTGGATTCGGTAGCCTTTTCAATCGTCTCTCGGACTTGCGGCGTAATGCGCGGATCACCTTTGAGGTTAAACCCATAGCCCGAACCGCGAAGCTCAAAAAACTTCTGAGGACTTTCCCCAGTCAGTAAAAAAATCAAAGTTGCACCGATCGCATACAAATCCGACTGAGTTAATGGCTCACCTCGGTTCTGTTCCGGTGCGGTATAATCCGGTGCGCCAATACAAGTACCCAACGGCGTGCCAATTTCCTTAACCGCCCCAAAATCCAGCACGATAATTCGATTATCCACCGTCCGTACCATCAAATTCGCCGGTTTGATATCTCGGTGAACAATGGGCGGACTTTGGGCATGAATATACTCCAATACCTCACAAGTTTGAATCATCCATTCGATCGCCTGGGATAACACAACAGGACCGCGCTGATAAACCCGCTGTTCTAAATCCTGACCGTGGATCATCGCCATTGCCAGATATTTTTTGCCCTCATCCACAAAAAAATCATAAAACTGCGGCACTCCAGGATGATTCAACCCCTTGAGGATCCGCGCTTCGCGCTCAAATAATTCCCGCGCTTTAGGAATGCGGGTCATATCCGCATTCATTTCCTTTAATACCAACATTTTGGGACGGGGATTATTTTCCTCGGGAGGAACAAATGCGAGATAAGTTGTCCCCATTCCCCCTTGACCCAAGGTTTTCAAAATTTGATACTCTCGAATCTGACGTTCCACATGAATCGGCGCGCCGCAGTGAATGCAGAACAGGGTATTGGGGGGATTATTGGCATGAGTGCAAACCGGGGAAACTGGAGAAACCGGGGAAGCGGGGGAAGCCGGGGAAACCGAGGGTTCCAGGATAAACTTTAACAGGGGACCGCCTCGGGCTAACTGAATGAGCGCGCCATTACTGAGGCGTGATCGCTGGACTGGGTGACCATTGACAAATGTGCCATTGGTCCCGTAATTGATCAACTCCCAGACTTTGCCGTGAGTGCTATCCTGAGTTAGATGTAACTCCAAATGCAGGCGAGACACGACCGGATCATCAAGCACTAGATCAGTCTGTTCCGGCGATCGACCAATGCGAATCACATCCGCATTGTCAAACCGCCATTGTTTAATCGGAGAATTCGTGTCGTCTACCAAAATCAGAGTAACCACTTCGGCAACTCCTCGAAACATCATTGAAACTCAAACTTGCAACGGTGTGGAACACCGACAGAGGTGTACCGAAAGCCAAAACCGTAGCTTTCGGTACGCGGGGATTTACCGTTCCTGTACCAAAGCACGAACAGCGATCGCCGTAATATTATCGTGACCGTTATATTGATTCCCTAACTCAATTAACGCCTTAACCCCAGGCTCTAAGGCCCTTTCGGCATTCAGGAGGGGTTCGAGATGAGTCAAATAGTGAGTCTCTAACAAATCATTATCCGTTAGACCATCGGAAGCCAAAATCAATAAAGTATCTTCCTCTATCTTAAAAAACTGCACATCGGGACTAACAAAATCCTCATTACGAGGTCCCAGCGCCTGGGTGAGTTGGTAGGCATCCGGACGCAAGTAGGCCGTTTCCGGATCGACGCCGCGCTGAATTTCCCGTTGCCCCACTTCATGATCCACGGTGACTTGCTGCAATCCCCGAGACGGAGTAAAGCGATAGAGACGACTATCTCCCACATGAGCAACGGCGACATTCTGATCTTGAACCAACACCATTACCAGGGTTGTCCCCATTCGTCCACTACCCCCGCGCTGTTCGGCTTGGTTCAGGTCATAAATGGCCTGATTTGCAAACAGAACCCCGGTGGAGATGACCTCTTTATCCGGCAAGCTATCCTGCCAATGGCGATGGAAATATTCCCGCAGCTTTTCCACGGCTAAAGCACTGGCGATTTCCCCGCCTTCATGTCCTCCCATGCCATCACAAAGAATATAAAGCCCCTTGTAGTGGGTGGAGAAGGCTCTAGCACCTTGACGCTGCTTGACTTGGGTTTCAATGCCGAAATCGTCTTCGTTATGGGTGCGTTGCCGTCCGATATCGGTCTGTCCCGATGCTTCGAGACTTTCTAAGAGAACTGGCATGACCATTGTAGGACTATCATCCATATCTAGGTTATCGGTGATTGCACCGAGATAAATCGGGTCAGAAGGGGAGGAACTGAGGGGAGTTGCGGGTTGGAGTTGAGATTGCAAGGTTTCTAAGCGCGATCGCAAGTCTTCCACACTGTCCAACTCTGCCGAGGCTAATTCCGCTACCACCTGTTGTAACTCTGAAATCTCATCCTCTTCTGTGGCTGTTATCAGTTGCGCCGAATTCAAGAGGGTTTGCCAAAACTGTCCCACTGCGGTGAAAGTGGGGGTGGCATTGGGAAGGTCAAGATATAACCGTTGTAGACACAAAATTTGGTCTTCTACATCTAGGCGGAGATTTTGGGGTTCCAGTAAACTTTGCCGACAGTGCCAGGGTTCTAATCCCATCCAGAGTTCCGTCACTTCCTGCAACCAGTGCAGAATCTGGGAAGGGAGGATGGGGTTAGTCTGGACATATTCTATCAGGGCCGGTTGGGTGGAACGGTCTTCTAAGAGGAGGACCCGGCGATCGTCCCAGTGCCATGCATCATGGATAGCCGGAACGATCGCATAAAATTGAGAGTGGAGGGCCAGATAGGCTTTGGCGATCGCCGGAATTGCCAGCGCCCAAGCGGGATTGGGATTATCCATGCGATCGGGAATTTCTACAGGGTGAGAAGTTAAGGCGAACAGGGGTGATTGTTGCAAGGGAATACAATCCAGGACCTTCACCTGAGTGTCACCCTGACTAAGTTGATGTAAAGGCAAATCTTCCAAGAGTTGATAGCGTTCCTCTTGATCTAAAAAGGACCCGGCAGGCAGAATTTCCTCGGGTTCCTCGGGGATTTCTAATGCTGCTTGTTCTTCAGATATAGGAGTCTCAGGAATATCTAGGTCCGTCGGTTCTATTGCCACTTCTGGCTGTAGGGAGGATTCCTCCAGGGTGGCGACTTCTGGGGTTTCTGCTGCCGCCTCAACCTCCAGGGTTTCCGAGGGTTCTGTACTTTCCCGGACTTGTTCCAGCACTTCCGACAGACTGGCGATGGTATCAACGTCGGAAGTTTCTGAAACTTCTTCCTCTGTCTCTACCTCGGGTTCCATCTCCGATTCCTCTGAGATATCGGTGGCGATCGCCTCTGAGACCGACGCTACAGCCATTTCCGCCGTCGGCAGGGTTGCTACCGATACAGATTCCGCAACCGCTAGAGTATCAACCGCTTCTGCAACATCCAGACTCTCGGACACTCGTTGGCGATCGACGATCGCCAGCCAAATTTGCCCCGTGATGGCACCGCAATGATGGCACTTTAACTCACTGGCAAGCACCGGGGTTCCACATTCCCCACAGGATTTATGAGTTAGAGACATCCCACATTTTTGACAAAACTTATGGGAGTTTGGGTTCTCGAAATGGCATTTAGGGCAGACAAGCATAGTAATATTCCAGTTCAGAAATTTAAGAGTTTTAATCAACCCGGATTTTTAACGATCGCTTCTTAATTTACGATACTATCTGGATTTTAGCGTTCCCATCCCATCGAGTTAACCCCCGCTAGACTTACAAAATTTACCCCTTTTCCCTTCCCCAACCCTTCGGGTCTCCTTCCTTACCTGATCGGTGTAGGGAAATCACAGGGACTCCACCCTACACCGCAGGGGTTTCTTCAACCGCTACCCAAACAGTCCCCTTAAAATGCTTGAATCCATTCCTTGACCTCGTATTCGGTCCAAATCCCATTTTTCCAATAGGGGTCACCCTCGACTGCCTCACGGACGGTTTGTTCGTCTGGGGCTTCATAAATCCCAAACACTTTCGTGACATCTTGGGTCGGACCTAGGGTAATCACTAAACCCGCTGCTTTTTGGGCGCTAATTCCATCCAGATGGGCTTGTCGATAAGGAACGCGTTTTTCTAGCACATCTTCGCAGTAGCTGCCCCACATGACATACTTTGGCATTGTTTAATGGTTTAGAGTAAAGGTTGACAAGTGAACCGTTATATCCCTAGGAATAGGGAAATCTAACAGGAGGTCGGGAGTCTGAACCCCCGACCCTTGGTTTAGGGGAATATATCCCCGGGAAGAGAGCGGGTTAGCTGCGTAAACTCACCGCAAACTGACTGACTAAGGCATCCCGCACCTTTTGATGGGCTGGTTCTACGTCTTCATCGGTGAGAGTGCGATCGCTGGCCCGATAGACCAGTCGAAAGGCTAAACTTCGTTGCCCTTCCGGCACATTCTGTCCCCGATAATCATCGAACAGTTGCACCGACTCCAACAAAGACCCGGCAGACTGACTCATTACACCCGTGAGATCACTGACAGCTACCTCAACCGGCGCATAAAACGCTAAATCTCGGTCTGATGAGGGATAAGAGGAGTACGCGCTAAATTTGCGTCCGAATGTATCTTGTGTGAGAGCATCTAAGATGGGTTGTAACTCCATTTGGAAGATATACACCTCATCCGGCAATTCTCGCTCTTGACGAAGTTGGGGATGGAGTTGGCCGAACACCCCAATATTCCGGTCCTGCAACCACAAAGAAGCTGTCCGTCCCGGATGTAACAGGGTGGGATAGGCATTGGATTCCGGACGATAAGTGATTTCCAGTCCGAGGCGATCGCAGACACTTTCGAGAATTCCTTTCGCCTCATACCAAGACATCGGCTGTTCCCGACCACTGCGAACCCAGCGGCCTAGGGTCGGGTCACCGCCGAGAATTCCGGCGATCGCCTCTTGTTCCTTCAGTCCTTCGCTATCTTTCCAGAATGTGCGACCCAATTCAAACCCATTTAGAGGACCATTGCCTTGGGCTAAATTATACTCAAATGCATCAATCGCCCCAGAAAGCATTTCCGTCCGTAAGGCAGAATATTCGGTAAACAGGGGATTGGCTAACGCAATTTGATTCTCCTGTTCCGCCTTCACTAACGAGTAATGCATCAGTTCGGTCAAACCGGCACTGCGGAAGGCCGATCGCAAATCTCGCCTTGCCTGTTGTTCCGGTCCAAGCTGACCGGCAGCACTTTGAGTCGGTAAGGTTTCGCAGAACTTGTCATACCCATAAAGACGGGCAATTTCTTCGATTAAGTCAATTTCCCGTTCCAAATCGCGAGCACGGTAGGGCGGCACTTGTACGGACCAGACTTGACCGGGGGTAGTTGCTGTGAGAGTACATCCCAAGGCTGTGAGAATCGGTTCGATATCCGTTGCTTGTAATTCTCCCGTGCCTTCCCCTTGTTGGATGGGTCCGAGAACCTGATTGACGCGATCGCGGCGCAGTTCGATGGATTGGACCGAACCCCCTAGGCGCAGTTCTTCCGGACGTGCATCGGCAAGTCGTTGATGGACGGGCGTACCCCCTGCGAGTTCTTGGAACAGGGCGATCGCGCGATCGCAGGCGGTTTCTAATCCCGCATAATTCACCCCCCGTTCATACCGCGCTGAGGACTCGGTGCGTAATCCCACCGCCCGCGACGATCGCCGCACTGCTGGCGGGTCAAACAATGCCGCCTCTAAAATTAAATTCTGCGTCCCTTCATAGACTTCTGTTTCCTCCCCACCCATCACCCCAGCGATCGCTACGGGTTTATTATTAGCCGTAATCAAGAGATTTTGACCTTGCAGAGTGCGGGTTTGACCGTCCAGGGTTTTGAAAGTTTCCCCAGATTGAGCAAAGCGAACGCCCAGGGTGAGGGAATCTCCTCCGGCGAGGGTTTGGAGGCGATCGCGATCAAATGCGTGTAACGGCTGTCCCCATTCCAACAGAATGTAATTGGTGACATCCACCACATTATTGATTGGGCGCACCCCTGCCGCTTGTAGCCTTTGCTGCAACCACAGGGGAGAAGGAGCAATTTTAACGCCAGTAATTTCCGTACCAATATAGGCTGGACAGGCTTGGGATTCGTCAATTTTCAACGAAAACCCCTGGCCTCCGGGGGTGGGGTATGTACTTAAGGCAAGCGGCAATCGTAACGCACCCCCAGTCAGGGCTGCCACTTCTCGGGCTACTCCCACCATACTCAAGGCATCCGCCCGATTTGCCGTAGAGGTCAAGTCTAAAATGACATCATCCAGACCCAACAACGGAGAAACTGCCGTCCCTAATTGCGGGTTCTCCAAGTCAAACTCATGAATCCCCTCGGATTCTTTGGTCAAACCCAACTCCGCCAACGAACAAATCATCCCCTCTGAAGGGACGCCACGAAGTTTGGCCTTTTTAATTTTTAAGTCAATTTTGGGCAGATAGGTCCCTATCGGGGCCACGGCTACATAAATATCAGCCCTGGCGTTGGGTGCGCCACAGACAATATTTAAAGGAGACTCCTCGCCTATATTGACCTTACAAACGCTTAGTTTATCGGCATTGGGATGTTGTTCACGCTCGATAATTTTTCCCAACACGACGCCGTTAGCCCAACTGCGCCGATCTTCGATGTCTTCTACTTCAAATCCAGCCATCGTCAGCGTATGGGCTAACTCTTCTGGAGACATCGTGATGTCTATCAGTTCCCGCAACCAGTTTAGAGAAATCCGCATTGATATGGACGCCTAAAATAAGTCAGCCTGACTCATTTTACAAGAGCATGGGTCTGCTCAGGGGTGGAAACTGGGTTTGGGGTAGAAATCCGTTAAAAGATTCCTCGTTTGCCATTGGGTTTAATCGTCAGCCAGTTGGTGCGTGCCATTGCCAGTTGAGTATCGCTGATTCTGGCCCCGGTGAGGTTGGCCCCGCAGAGATTGACCCCGCGCAGATTGGCTTGAGTAAAGGTGGCTTCGATTAAGTCAGCCCCTCGGAGGTCCGCGCCTTCTAAATTGGCATTGACAAAATAGGCTTTGGTTAAATTGCTATCCCGCAGACAAGCTTTGACTAAACTGGCGCGCCCGAAGTTGGCACTGCTGAGGTCAGATCCTTGGAAGTTGACGCGATTGAGTTTGGCATCATAAAAATTAGCGCCGGATAGGGCCGAGGACCGCAAGTCTAACCCCGTCAGATTGCAATCCCCAAAGTCGCGTCTGCCTTTGCCGTAGGCGAGGCGGACTGCTTTGGCATCTAAAATGGCATCACTGGCAACGGTGGAGGCGGCTAAGGTTTGGGTGCGAAAGCTGGTTGCCGAACCGGGATTAAAATTCATCGCTGAATTTAAGGCGGTCCCCCCGCGACTGGCAGCTTTGGCCTGTTTATTGGCGCGGCGGGTTCGCAATAACTCGACTTCCCGGGCGGCAGGGGATAATCCTCGGTTATTTTTGTCTTCGAGGCGGGTTTCTTCTTCTTGGGGGGTGATGTCTTTGCGTCGCGTCGAAAGTCCTTCGGAAAGGGTTTGACGGTGGGATTCTACATCCAAGGCGCGGAGGGCTTCTTCGGGGCTTTGGTAGCGATCGCGCACGGAAGCTGCCAGCATTTTTTCCAAGACGGCTGCAAAACTATCACTGACATAAACGAAGGGACGCCAGATCAGTTCGGTTGTGATGGGGTCATAGTCAAAATGTTTGGGGGACTTGCCGGTGAGCAAATATAGGCAAGTGGCTCCCACGGCATAAATATCACTGGCATACACCGGGCGTAATGCCATCTGTTCTTGCGGTGCAAAACCCGGGGTGCCGATCGCAAAGGAGGTAAAGGCGGTTTCTCCGGTGGAATTGGCGTTGAGGAGTGCGGTTTGACTCACTTGGTCCTTAACTGCCCCAAAGTCTATCAGAACGAGCTGATTATCCACGTCCCGGCGAATGATATTAGCGGGTTTAATATCCCGATGGATCACTTCATTATCATGCAGATATTTCACCAAGGGCAGGATTTCCCGCAGAAATTGTTTGACGGCAAATTCGGTAAAAGGTCCATTGCGCTTGGTTTCTTGTTTGAGGGTTTGACCACCGACATATTCCTGAACTAAATAAAATTGGCGATCGCTCTCAAAGTAATCCAACAGTCTGGGGACTTGGGGATGATTGCCGATTTTCCCCAGAGTTTTTGCCTCGCGCTCAAACAGTTGCCTTGCCATATCCAGCACCCGAGGCGAGGTGGAGGCGGGGCGCAGTTGCTTAATGACGCAAACAGGCTTCCCCGGCAAGAGGTCGTCTACGGCTACAAACGTAGCTCCAAAACCACCTTGACCCAATGCTTTAAGTACGCGATAGCGATCGCGCAGGAGTAAATTTGAGCCACAGGCTTGACACTGTATGGCATTGTCGGCATTTTTAGGTTCCGGACAGGCGGGATTGACGCAGTAGCTCATGAAACTTCACCTGATTATTAAAGCGGATGTTTTTCGACCCATTGAATTGAGTCGTTGTAGATGCAAGACCCCTTTTTGCTTCAAGCATAGCAAGTCGTTTGGGTGGATCTATCCTTACCTTAGACGATTGATTGAGAAGTCTTAAAGACAAGGGAGCCAATCTGGTAAAGGAATATCAAATTTATAAGGCGATTGTGTAAAGTCTTCGTAAATGCCACGGCGATCAAGACGGGACAAGCACTCCTAATCGCGATCGCTCTATGCATGAGGGTTCCCTTAATTAAACCTGAACAAACAAAGACGTTCCTGTTTTTTCCAGAAATCTTCGACTTTGGTCGAGTTGGCTCCTCCCTCGGGGCGATCGGTGGTCTCAAAAGGTTCAGTTATTTAGATTTTCTCACTTAAGTTATGGCGATCGTCAAGGCAAGCCCCTTCCAATCCGCAGTTCATCAGACTTCTTGCAAAATTCTAAAAAACCGATTGGCATTTTTAAGGGGGAAAGGGCAGATTTATCCGTTTATTTTATAAGAGATTGATAGTCAAGGCAATTCCTGAATCACACCGACAGCAGTCTTCTTAAAGTTCCGAGTAACCACTTCAGTCGTTACGATAGCGTTTAGCCGACATGACGAAACTGAAACCGTGAAAAGGTGTTCTAAAGGCGTGGTCATAAAACACGCCTTTAGAACACCTTAGACTTCTACCTTAACGCCACGCCAGAAGGCGACATATCCTTTAATTTGCTTGGCAGCATCTTTAACATTGGGATAGTACCAGGCGGCATCTTTATTAACCTGCCCTTCAACCACAATATCGTAATAACTGGCTTGACCTTTCCAAGGGCAATTGGTGTGGGTATTACTTTCTTGAAAATATTCCGACTTGATGGAATCTGGGGGGAAATATTGATTTCCTTCCACAACTTCACAGCGATCGCTTTCGGCTAAGATAGCTCCATTCCAAATGGCTTTGGGCATGATAGGTTACTCCTGATATAAGGGTCTGTTCACCATTATGGGCTAACGGAGCGAGCAATTGGAATGGATTCTGGGGAAAACGAACCGGAGATTTCCACGGCGATCGCCCTTACCAAACACTGCACCGCTATCGTGAAGTTGGGTGGAAGAACCCGCGCAAACCGACTTGAACTAAAGTTCTTCGGTGATTGGGCAACCGAAGGGATGGGGGGCGATCGCCCGTTGTCGGTAAGCCTCTAATCCCATCACTGTAACACCTTTGAGATCAAGGTAGTTTACCCGTTGAGGGGGTTCCGTTGGGGCGCTAGTGGGAGAATTCTCCTCTGACTCCAGCAATGCCTAATGGTAGGATACCTTCATCACGGCGTTTCCCTCTTTCTCCTCACATCACTTAAGTTATGACAAGGGTTAGGCTGGCAAGTCTAATCCTAATCCTAGTCAGCAAAGGGGAAATCGAAACCTCTAGCGAGGACACCCGGTGACCGGATAAAATCAAGGATCAGGACATTCACTAGACCTCTTGCAAAAAAAAGGATTGATCCCCCCAACCCCCCTTAAGAAGGGGGGCTTTAAAGAATTTTGCAAGAAGTCTACTCAAAATACCCACTCAATTTAAGTCAATTTAAGAATGATGCGGGTCGGTGACCCGATAAAATAAGGTGAAACTCAACGACAAACTGCGAGCCATGTCAGGCATCAGCCCCTTAAACGCCACGGTCCCGAATCAGTTAGAGCGATCGCTCAAGCATTTTTTTGGGCATGATAGCTTTCGTCCGGGACAGCGAGAAATCGTCGAAGCCGCCCTGCAAAATCGGGATCTGCTGATCGTCATGCCCACGGGGGGCGGTAAGTCCTTGTGCTTTCAACTCCCGGCCCTCCTCCGCAAGGGCGTCACCGTGGTGGTTTCGCCCCTGATCGCTTTAATGCAGGATCAAGTCGAATCCCTGAAAAATAACGGGATTGCCTGTACCTTTCTCAATAGCACCCTCAGTTGGGAACAGACGCGATCGCGGGAACAAGCGATTCTCCACGGTGAAATCAAACTCCTCTATGTCGCCCCCGAACGTCTTTTAAGTGAACGATTTCTCCCGTTCATGGACCTGGTACGTGCTCAAGTGGGAATCAGTGGGTTTGCGATCGATGAAGCCCATTGTGTCTCGGAATGGGGCCATGACTTCCGCCCAGAATATCGGCAAATGCAACTGTTGCGCCAGCGCTATCCAGAAATTCCCATGATGGCCCTGACTGCCACAGCAACCGATCGCGTTCGTCAAGACATTACCCAACAATTGGCCCTACGGGACCCCAAAATTCACATTGCCAGTTTTAACCGCCCCAACCTCTATTACGAAGTTCGTCAAAAAAACAAGCAATCTTATCGAGAATTAGTCAAGCTGATTCGGGAAAGCAAGGGTTCAGGAATTATCTACTGTCTGAGTCGTCGCCGCGTCGATGAAATCGCCTATAAATTACAGGGGGAAGGTATTGATGCCATCCCCTATCATGCGGGAATGAATGATGAGGAGCGCAGTACCAATCAAACCCGATTTATTCGGGATGATGCTCAGGTCATCGTCGCGACTATTGCCTTTGGCATGGGCATCAATAAGCCGGATGTGCGCTTTGTAGTGCATTATGATTTACCCCGCAATATTGAAGGATATTATCAAGAATCTGGACGGGCGGGACGGGATGGAGAACCGGCGCATTGTACGATGTTTTTTGGGTATGGAGATATTAAAACCATTGAGTATATTATCGACCAAAAAACCGACATTGATGAACAACGAATTGCCCGTCAGCAGTTGCGACAAATTATTAATTATTCAGAAAGTACGGTTTGTCGGCGCACGATTCAATTGGGATATTTTGGGGAAAGGTTTCCGGGAAATTGTGAAAACTGCGACAATTGTAAACATCCTAATCCTACGGAAGATTGGACCATTGAAGCGATGAAGTTCCTCTCTTGCGTGGCGCGGTGCAAGGAACGGTTTGGGATGAATTATATTATTGATGTGTTGCGGGGTTCTAAAAATCAAAAGCTTTTAAAATATGGTCATGACAATCTATCCACTTATGGAATTGGATTAGATAAAACTGCTGATGAGTGGAAAATTCTAGCCCGATCGCTGATTCATCAAGGGTTACTGGAGGAAACAACCGACGGGTATTCTGTTCTCAAGTTAAATGAGGGCAGTTGGGAGGTGATGCGAAAACAACGAGAGGTTTTGATTGCGGTTCCAAAAGCGCAGGTGAATCAGGAAATGACCGATCGCGATCGCAAAAAAGCCGAAGTGGAAATGTTGCTGGATCGCTTGCGATCGCTGCGCAAGGAAATTGCTGACGATCAATCTGTCGCCCCCTATATGGTGTTTGCGGATTCTACCCTAAAATTAATGGCGCAGCAACGTCCCCAAACCTTAGATGAATTTGGTAATCTCTCGGGAGTGGTGGGATATAAAGTCGAGCAATATGGCGATCGCTTTGTGACTGAAATTCGCGAGTATTGTCGAACCTATGGACTGGCTTCTGTGGGGATGAATCGCAGCAGCAATGGTACGGGGGAGTTGGATGCAACCGGGGAACAGTTATTTGAGCAATTGCGTGTCCTGCGCCGGGAAATCGCCAATGAGCGAGGGGTTCCCCCTTTTGTCGTGTTTCCAGATAGTACGTTGAAAGCGATCGCCCAGCAACGACCCCAATCTTTGGCAGCCTTGAAACAAATCTCTGGGGTGGGAGAGTATAAATTGGCGGAATTTGGCGATCGCTTTATTACCGAAATTCACAACTATTGTCAACAACAAGGACTCCAGGAAACCGCACCAACTGCCATTTCTAAATCAGGGGAGTTGGATACAACCGGGGAAGAGTTATTTGAGCATTTGCGCGTCCTGCGCCAGGAAATCGCTAATGAACGAGGGTTGTTTCAACCTTTTGTGGTGTTTCCAGATACTACCTTGAAAGCGATGGCGCAGGAACGTCCCCAATCTTTGGCAGCATTGAAACAAATCTACGGAGTCGGAAAGTATAAACTAGCGGAATATGGCGATCGGTTTGTTACCGAAATTCAAGCATACTGTCAAGCAAAAGGACTCCAGGAAACCGCACCGCCGGATATTCCTGAATTAGAGGAGAAATCCGACCCTTCTTTGACTCAGTTACTCACCCTAGAATACCATCAAAACGGGATGAGTATTGCGGAAATTGCGGCGAAACGAAATCTGAAAGAGACCCGGGTAGAAAATCACTTAATTAAACTCCTGGAAATGGATCAGGCAGTGGATATTCACCGATTGGTTCCGGTGCAACGACAGCAGGTGATTATCGAAGCCTTGCAATTGTTGGGTTCTAATCTGCTCAAGCCAGTTTATGAACATTTAGGGGAAAAATATAGTTATAATGAGCTGCGGTTAGTGCGGGCGGCTTGGCAACGGAATCTCTGTGGAAATCTTCAGTCTATAGAGGATGAATTAGACTTTTAAACAGGTTAGGGATGGAGGAGACTGCTCTCGGTTAAGGGTGCCAAGAATGGTAAGGTGGAAACAGACCAGGTAAAGAGAGGGAGGAGAGATTCGAGTTAGGGTAATGTACCGCAAGCGATCGCCTCTTCCTGACTCTACTGGTGATTATAATGATCTAGTTTTGTGACACAGAGGAGGCAGTCATGACCGAGTTTATGGATTTTCTCAGACATAAATATGCTTATGTGGCGATCGGTGAATTCAAACCGGGTAAATTTGAAGAAGCCAAGCAATTGTACGCCCAAGCTGTCTCGACTTACACCCAGGGGTTTAAGGGAGCTTATTTACTACAACAGCCCAATAGTGATAAGGGAATTGCGGTAATTTTTTGGGATGATATTGATGCGATGGAGTCTAACCACAGTGAGGCTTATGCGGCAATTTTAAACGACATTTCCCATCTATTTGCCAAACCCCCAATCACGGGGTTCTATGATGTTTGTACAGAAATTCCAGCCCCAGAGTCGGTGGTAGTGGAATAGAGGCGATCGCAATGCCTAATTCTGACCAGATTCTGCCGATCGCTCTTGAAGAAGTGGGTCAAGAACTGGGCGCTTTGAAATGAAAAGTAAGGATTTAGGGGCGATCGGCATCGAACCTTCAATCCCTCTAAGCACAAGGCAGTCTTTTGTCCCTACGGTTAGGCTCTCACTGCACCGTCCGGTGGGTCAGTCCCTTAAGGGCCTAACCCACCCTTTTAACCCACGCTCTAACGCTCTAAGTTCTTACTCCTAGAAGGTTTGATGAAACGGAGCGAGCAATAGAGATAGAGATTTTAATGTGAACATTACCCCTAAAAAAATTAGCCCGCATTTAGCAAAACCTACTCCTCAAGATAGATGCGAATTCGGGGGAATTTTTTATAATCATAGCAAAATATCAGGCTTACCAAAATCAAGGATTAATTTTAACGATCCAGAGTTCGGAATCAATGTCTCCTAATAGCCATAATAACTGCGGGTAAAAATACTTATTAAATTAGGGCAAAACAGAAGCAGTTGAGATGTTCTCGAACTTCATGATTTTCCCATTTGGATCAAGCTAAAACCCTAAACAGTTAAAAAAAGGCAGACTTATGGCTTACGATAAATTACAAAAATCTTCGAGAACGAGTTCTCCACCCCAGGGGAAAGCTCAATTTATCCGTCCATTTGCCAAGCTACCCTCAACAGATATCGCTCCCGATGCGCCCCAACAAGACCTCCAGCGTTCACCGGAAACGAGCGATCGCCTCGCCAGAATTTCTATCTATCCCCCAGCATCGCCACCACCATTTCTACAGCCTAAGCTAGAGATGGGGGCACCTGGGGATAAATATGAACAAGAAGCCGACCAGGTGGCGCGTCAAGTCGTCAATACCATTCATTCATCCCCTCAAGGCGCGCCTCCAGCGGAATCCCTAACACCGGACTATGTTCAACGTCAGGGCAAGAGCCAAACTCCAATTATGAAAAAGGCCAGGGACCAAAAAAAACGGGCTACAACCACCCCGGATTTAGAATCATCCATTAGAGCCGCACGAGGCAGCGAATACCCGATCAAGCCGGAAGCACTACGAGAACAGGTAGACCTGGTGCAAACCAAACCTCTAGCTCAATTCATTACCCCTTGGGTACAAAGAGAGGTAATGCCAGAAGAAGAGAAACAACCGATTCAAAGGAAGTCATCCCCGACTGCTCATACCTCACATCCCACCGCCTCTTTAGAAAGTCGGCTTAATCAGACCAAGAGTGGAGGTAATCCTTTACCCCAGGAAGTCCGCAGCTTTATGGAGCCGCGCTTTGGTGCTGACTTTAGCCCCGTGCGAGTGCATACAGGTCCTGAATCGGTGCAGATGAACCGGGAGCTAAATGCTCAGGCTTTTACTCATAGTAATCATATTTACTTTGGGGAAGGAAAGTCTCCGGGTCTGGATCTGTTGACAGCACATGAGTTAACCCATGTGGTGCAGCAAACCGGGACCACCGTGCATAAAAAGTCCAGTTCAGAGTTCCCGACCCTGCATCAGCAAACGCCGAACTTACAATGCCTAAATAACGAATTTGCCAGTTTCCTGGATTTGAATATTGACCCGCGAAACGGTCTTCAGCCCCACCAACAAGAGCACCTGGACAATTTTGTAGCCCAGGTGGAAGATGCTCTACAATCCTGGGAATTACAACGGGGTAAGACGGAAAATCTGCGATTCCAAAGATATCCAGATATCGCCCTGGCCTTCACAATGTTCCGCGTAGCGACCGCAGCAGATCCTTACCATGCACTGATTTGGCGAGAGGCTGCACGTCGTCTGGAATCAGGCAAGAACAAAGCCTATATTCAGGAAATCCGAATGTTTAACCCAACAATGCTAGGCGATCTCAAGCGGATGTTGAATATCGAGGATGTAGAGGCCAGTCATACCTATGAAATACAGCCCCTGTGGGGAGCTGCTCCTGGGTGGAGTGGGTTTGGGGTTAAAGTGGGAGCCATTGCCAAGCGGGTGAACATTCGCTACACCAACTCACTGATTCCGGGACTCTCCTGGACGCAACAGGTCAGCCTAAACGGTTTCCAACTCGGGTTTGGGCTCTCATTTGGGGACATGAAAGGACCTAACCCGCTTAAAGGATCGACCCAGGCCAGTATTTCCGGGCCTGGAGATTGGGAGCCAGCCGAGAAGCAACCACAGCAGCAGTATCTGGAGCCAAACTTCTTCAATGAGGCAGAGTTTACAGCTCCTCAAGTTTCAGCCAGTATCAGTTTGGGACCCGCAACGGGTAAGAAGAACTTTGGTAATGCTCTACTTCTGAGCAAGGGAATGCATTCGATTCTGTGGGAATCCCCTGCGGAATGGTCCGTCATTGATGAGGTTGAGGCTAGTATTCCTGAATATGGGGAAGAGGTTCATGAAGGGCCTGAGCTGAATGGGGGGATTGAGGCCGTTAATGAGTTTGGTACAACTGAAACGATTGGTGAGACTAAGTTTGAGGCGGGTGAGTGGAAGGATCTGGAAAATATACCCAAGAAAGACAGCGATGTTTGGGTTCCTCTGCACTATGCCCGGATCTTTTTTCAGACGGGTTCAGCGGCATTAAAGCCCGGGCGCGATTTTAGTTTTGAATCCTTTGATAGCGATCGCAATTTTGCCACGATTGATCGAATCATCAATGCAATTTATAAATGGGATAAAAAAGAGGGCTACCGAGGCTCGATCTTCAAAGTGGAAATATCTGGTAGTCATAGCCAAAAATGGGAGCAGTTCGATGACCAACTCAAAGCAATAGAAGAAAAGCGTCAAAAAAATAGCGAACTCACGAAGAAAGAAATAGAACTCGAAGGTGATATTAAAGCCAAGAAGGAGATGGAAAATTATAACCTCGCCCTGAACCGGGCTAAAAATGTCCATGAGATCTTTTCAATCAAGCTGGGCGAGATCAACAACCGCATGGTTTACGGAGTTATGGCTCAATCATCGGTATCTGACCCAACCACTCATGAACCCGTTATGGAAAATCCTTACAGCAATTTCAATGAAGACCGCTCAGTAACGATTCTGGTGTCTTACCAAATTTTCAATAGTAATAGTCAGGTAAACTGGAACCAGTCTTATAGCGTTTTTTAGTCGGGTCTGGTCCAGAATATGGGGGACGGATGTAGAAGCAATTTTTTTACGGCTCCTACTATCAGTCCCCCGATGTTCCAGTGGTGGACTCCGACTGGGAAAGCCCCTGGTCTTTTCCCCAAAAATTGTGGGGTGATTGTCATTAGTCCCAGGCGATCGCGATCGCCTGGGACTAATTCAGATTTTTCTCTGTTTTACGCAATTTCACCCCTTAATTTATACCTTTTGAGAGAGTCAATCACGCCCTAAGACTCCGCTACAGTATAGGGGAGAAACCCAGGGCGGGTTAAAATTTTCCTGATTTTTTGCAATAAATCTGATTTAGAAATTGGGTTTCTTGACCTTTTTATCTGATACTGTACTCAGGTTTTAAGAATCTCTCCTCAAAAGTAGTATAATTATTTAAAACATATCTAATTACAGTTAAATTATTATGCCTGAAGCTTTTTTACTCAGCCGAATTCTGCTTAAATTTGACCCTGAATCTCAGAAACGGGTGGGAGATTTATCCGCCGTTGCCTTTACTCCCGATGGTTCTTTATGGGTCGGTTCCGATGAATTGTTGACGCTCGAACGGCTTTCTTTGATTGAACCTTATGTTTATGGAAATCATCAACCCTTTGAAATCGGTGAATTTATTGAGTTATTTAATCATGAAGAGGAAATCGATATTGAAGGCATGGATTACTCGGAGGGATACCTGTGGTTTACTGGCTCACACAGTACCAAACGCAAGCAGCCGAAAGGGAAGAATCCAGAAAAAGATATCCGCAGGTTGGCTCAAGTTAAAACTGAACTCAATCGATATTTATTGGCAAGAATTCCCATTCAAGAGGGAATGCCTGTTCAATCCTGTCCAGACCCCTTAAATGGCGATCGCCAACTCACTGCCGCTACGCTCCAAACCACAGAAACTGGCAATATTTTGATAGATGCCCTGAAAAAAGACGTTCATTTTGGTTCAATTATCGCCGCTGAGGTGCCCAGCAAAGAAAATGGATTAGATATAGAAGGATTGGCTGTTCGGGGTTCTAAAATTTTGATGGGCTTTCGCGGTCCTGTGCTGCGAGGTTGGTCAGTGATTATTGAATTAGAAGTTGAAGAAAGCTCACCGGGAACATTAACCCTTAAAGCCATTGGCGAAGAAGGACGGCTTTATAAAAAACATTTTTTAGATCTCAATGGCTTAGGAATTCGAGAAATCTGTTTAGATGGAGATGATCTAATTGTTTTAGCGGGTCCAACTTTAGATTTGGATGGGGGTATGAAAATATTCCGGGTGACTGGAGTATTTGAGAAGGAGGGAGATACCATCCTTGCCCAGGATGAGACGCAATTAAAAGTTTTATTTGATTTACCCTTTAAGCTAGGAACCGATCGCGCTGAAGGGTTGGCCCTTCTGCCTTGTTTGGGACAATCCAATTCTTTGTTAGTGGTTTATGATTCCCCGGATCCAGGGAGAATCGTTAATAATGATTCAGTATTTGGGGATGTGTTTCGGCTTCAATGATTCACCGAAGTAATTAGGAAGCCTGGTTGACTGACAAAAGTTAGGAATGAGGGCTGAAAGATTTACAGGTAGGGATTTTCAGTGCTGGGGTTGAAAAAGGGGGAGCCCGCGTTCTAAGCTTAGATACCACTCAAAAGCCAGAACGCCGTGAATAAAAGCTCCCTTCTCTATAATGCCTTGCACAGTTGGTTGAGTCAATCGGTTCCCTGGGCTCATCGAGCTCATCTGACAACCTGCCTGTGGATGGTGGTAGCTTTGCTCCAACGGGGCTCCGTCAGTCTCACCCGTTGGTTGCCTTACCTACCCTGTCGTGGGGAGCAGGCACAGAGTAAACAACGCCGGGTCAGCCGATGGTTGCACAATAGTCGCATCAATATCCATCGACTCTACAAACCGCTGATCTTAGCAGCCTTAGCCAACTGGCAGGAGGAGTGTCTGTATCTGACCCTAGATACCTCAACCTATTGGGAGGAGTATTGCCTGATTCGCATAGCAGTGGTGTATCGTGGTCGGGCGTTGCCCGTAGTGTGGCGAGTATTGAAACATAAGAGTGCCTCGGTTGCCTTTACCGAATATCCCTCTTCTGTCACTCTAGGCAGAGGAAAATAAGAAATCCACGTCAGCCGAAAGAGGGAAGAGAGCGAAACAGGCCCGATTTATAAAAGAAATTAATCGATTTAAGTCCCAAGATAACTGAGGAATAGGAAACACTTGTAACCAATAGAGAATAGAATTAAAACCGAGCATCGGCAGGAGGAGTAATTGAAGATTATTTAAAGCGCTCTTCCAATTCGTTTGATGATTCCAATGAGGATGTTGAGTGACCGAAGACCTAAAAATTTTTGAGGTTGGAGTCTCCGAACTTGTTGCTGAAGACTTAAAAGGAGCAGTGGTCAAAGTAACAAGCAAATAAGCACTACAGACAAGTTCCCACCATTTTTCGATATCCGAGTAATGAGTTAGCCTCCAATCGGCCCATCCCAACTCAGACTTACATCGCCTAAATCCATATTCAACCCAGGGTAAGCTCATCTAATTTGGTATAAATTGTACTTGACAAGGAGAAATTACCGAGTTAGAGGAGAGCCTTCTGGGATTAGAGATTCTCCCCGGGTAAAAACAGCTCAATCAGTCTGGACACAAGGATTTGAGAACAAGCATCATGTAACCATCATTCATCGCGGCCCGCTTCCTTTTCTGCCGTAAGCTACGCTTGAAAGTGGTTTCTTGATTGACCGCATTCAGGGACAGCCTTCGGAGGGTAGCCAAGTTCCGAGGGCTATGTAATGACCGAATCCGACAGCGATCTTCATTAAAAGTGACATCTAAAACGTAGTGTTCTTGATTTTCAATACTCCAATGTTGACGAATAACCCGCCCATGAAGGTGGGCATCGGGGGGTAAGGAACTTAAATAAAATTGAATTTCGTGAGTGGTTCCATTCCCCAAATAACGGAAACGTTCTACTACAACAATAGTTTGAAGGCCAGCCCATTCTTCTTGTTTATAAAGTCCTCCTAATGCAGCAACTGGAAAAGCCCAAACTTTTCGAGTTTCAATTGGGCTATGTGCGGATTCTGTATTTTGATTTTCCTGAATTTCAATCCCTTCAAATTGATTGATTCTTGCCTGTTTGAACCAATTATTGACTTGATTATAAAGAGTGAGATGATTACTTTTTAAGGTGACCACATAATTGGCATTTTTTTTATGAATTAGCCGAATTATTTCAGTTTGAGTCCCCAGAGCGTCCATTGTAATAGTCGCTCCGGTGATCTCTATTAATTCTAAGAGGGCACCGAATAGCTGTAATTTCATTGGAA
>NZ_JAMXFC010000052.1 GCF_025370755.1 Laspinema sp. D2d
GCTCGAAATTTTCGGCAAGGATTAAATGCTCTATCCCTTGTACAGCAATTAGTCTAGCTGTCTTGTCACCCTCTCAGGGTTTTGACTTTAGCAGTTTGAGAGCGGTTTTCGTCTTTCATAGGATTGCCTCTAAATGTGCATACTCCTATGAAAACCCCTCCCTGTCTGCGTTTATGTCGGTCGAACCGGGAGGATTGTCGGACTTTTCGCTCTCTGTCGGAGTTCTGTCGGAATTGGTCTCAAGCAGAGGAAAAGGGACTATAATCGGAGCAGATTTACCGAATCAGGAGTTATGGCAGGACGTTCCCTCAGAGTTCACCCGGACTATATTAAGAAGGTCAAATATTCTCTCCAACGCAATGGTTTTCCTACTCAGAAACATTTGGCAGAAGATATGGGTCTCTGCCGCGATACTATCAGTCGGTTTCTGAATGGCAAGGCGGTTGATAATGAGAATTTTGAAGAAATTTGTCATAAACTGGACTTAGATTTACAGGAAATTGCTAATTTGGAAACAGGTAGTGATCCTGATGATGCTGTAGCAGATCTAGCCTATTTAACTTTAGATGAAACTGGCTCAAACCTTTCTAACTATGTGGAACGCCCTCCCATTGAAGAACGATGTTACCAAACGGTGTTACAGCCCGGATCCCTAATCCGGATTAAAGCACCGAAGCAGATGGGGAAAAGCGCTTTAATGACGCAAATCCTTTCTCGTGTCAAAACCAATGGTTATCAATCTGTAGCCTTAAATCTATTGGCAGCGGATGGAAAGGTTTTGCAAGACCTCGATTACTTTTTGAAATGGTTTTGCAGGGTCGTAAGTCGTCAGCTAAAGTTACCCTCAGATTCTCTGGAAGATTTATGGGAAGAGGATTTAGGCAGCAACTATAAATGCACTCTATATTTTGAAGAGTGCTTATTAGAGAATTTCGCTTCCCCAGTCGTACTGGCTTTAGATGAAGTTGACCGCCTTTTTCATTATCCCCATATTGCTGAAGATTTTTTTAGCTTGTTGCGATTGTGGCATGAAGAAGCAACAAAGACAGAGATTTGGAAAAAATTACGGTTAATTTTAGCTTATTCTACCGAAGTTTATATTCCTTTAAATATTCATAAATCGCCATTCAATGTGGGAGAGCCGATTTTATTGCCAGAGTTTACCCCTCCACAATTGCAAGAATTTGCGCGACAGCAAGGAGTAAAATTGGAGAGTGACGAGATTGAAAAATTGATGAATTTAATCGGGGGACATCCCTCTCTGTTACAAATTACGGTTTCTCGGTTGAAGCGACAGGAAATCACCTTTGAGAACCTGTTGGAAACGGCGGCTACGGAATCTGGAATTTATAGAGATCGCTTACGGACTCATTTGGGTTATTTACAACAGAACCCCCTTTTATCTCAAGCCATGAAAGAAGCGGTTAGAACCCCTAACCCCATCCGACTAGAGTCAAAGCTGGCTTATCAGTTAGAAAGTTTGGGTTTAGTTCGTTTAGAGGGGAATGATTGCCGAATTGCTTGCGATTTATATCGGAAGTATTTTCGCGATCGCCTTTAAAACTTAGCCCAAACTGCCTAGGCGCTTGTTGATGTTAAATGAATCAGACAGCCTCATGATTTAACCTTGCCCTACTACCCTAAAACACCATAAATCAAGGATTATATCGGAGAATATGGAACCCTTTGAATCCTCCATTTATCAAGTTGGCGGCAGCCTGCCTGCAAATGCTCCAACCTATGTGGTCCGACAGGCAGATACAGAACTCTATGAAGGCTTAAAATCTGGAGAATTTTGTTACGTCCTCAACTCGCGGCAAATGGGTAAATCCAGTTTGCTCGTCAGAACGATGGATAGGCTACAAAGACAAGGGTTTATCTGTGCTTCTATAGACTTGACAAAAATTGGCAATAAAAATGTAACGGCTGCTGAGTGGTATAAGGGGATTTTCTATGAATTAGTTAAAAAACTTAATTTTTCTGGTAAAATTAATCGGCGAACTTGGTGGCAAGAGTTAGACGGAATACCCGTTGCTCAACGATTATCTGAGTTTTTTGAAGAGGTCGTTTTAAACCAACCCGATGATGAACGTCAATTTATTGTACTGGTAGATGAAATTGATAGCACTATTTCCTTAAACTTTGAATTAGACGACTTTTTTGCACTGATTCGAGCCTTTCGGAATCTACGCTCCCAAAATCCCGCCTTCAATCGCCTGACTTTTGCCTTATTCGGAGTTGCCACCCCTTCGGATTTGATTCGGGACAAAACCCGAACTCCCTTTAATATCGGTCGGGGGGTCGAATTGTGTGGGTTTGAATTTGAGGAAGCCAAAGGGTTAATGGCGGGATTTCCCGAAACAATAGAACAGCCGGAAACCCTGTTGCAGGCAATTTTAGACTGGACCGGAGGGCAACCGTTTTTGACTCAAAAGCTCTGTCAATGGGTGCGATGTGCGGGGACAACTCCGAATGGCAGGGAAACGGAATGGATTGCCGAATTGGTGCGGACGAATCTGCTGGAAAATTGGGAAGCGCAGGACAACCCGGAGCATTTAAAAACCATTCGCGATCGCCTGTTGCGTCATGAGGAGCGCGCGGGGCGGTTGTTGGGACTTTATCAGCAAATTTTGGACAGTGACGAGGGAGTGAAAGGGAATAACAGTGATGAACAGATGGAGTTGCGCCTCTCGGGGTTGGTGGTGAACCGTCAAGGAGTCTTACAGGTGTATAACCGGATTTATGCTACCGTCTTCAATCGGCAGTGGGTGGAACGGGAACTCGCCCACCTCCGCCCCTACTCCGAGGCGATCGCCGCCTGGTTAAAATCTAATCGGCAGGATCAGTCCCGACTCCTGCGCGGGAAAGCCTTGGACGATGCTTTAGACTGGAAAACTGGGAAAAATGTCAGCGGAGAGGATGAAGACTTTATCTCTGCGAGTTTACGGTGGAATTTAGACGAAGAACGGCAAGCTAACGAAATTTTAGCCCAAGCCAAAGCAGAAGCAGAGCGCCTGCTCACCGAAGCTAAGGAAGGCACTAAACTGGAACGGGCCGCAGTTCGAGTATTGCGACAGTTTGAAGCGGGGATGCCACAAATTGACCTCTTAATCGCAGCGATGCAGACTGGCCAACAGTTGCAAACATTGGTGGGGGAAAACCGCCCCCTGAGAGACTATCCTGCCACCAGTCCCCTGCTCACCTTGCAGCAAATTCTCGCCCACATCCGAGAACGGAACCGCTTAGAGGGGCATTCGGACTCGGTAACGAGTGTGAGTTTTAGCTCCGACGGTCAAACCCTGGCCACCGCCTCGTATGACGGCACTGCCCGACTATGGGATTTACAGGGGAACGGACGGACCACCTTTAAAGGGCATTCTGACTGGGTGTGGAGTGTGAATTTTAGCCCGGACGGTCAAACCCTGGCCACCGCCTCATCTGACGGCACTGCCCGACTGTGGGATTTACAGGGGAACGAACGGACCACCTTCAAAGGGCATTCTGACTCGGTATTCAGTGTGAGTTTTAGCCCGGATGGTCAAACCCTAGCCACTGGCTCATCTGATGGCACTGTCCGGCTGTGGGATTTACAGGGGAACGAACGGAGTACCTTCACCGGGTATTCTCACTATCTATTGAGTATGAGTTTTAGCCCGGATGGTCAAACCCTGGCCACAGCCTCATCTGATGGCACTGTGAGACTGTGGGATTTACAGGGGAATGAGCGGGTCACCTTCACCGGGCATTCTGACTCGCTATTGAGTGTGAGTTTTAGCCCGGACGGTCAAACCTTGGCCACCGCCTCATCTGACGGCACTCCCCGACTGTGGGATTTACAGGGGAACGAACGGACCACCTTCACAGGGCATTCTGACTCGGTATGGAGTGTGAGCTTTAGCCCGGATGGTCAAACCCTGGCCACGGCCTCATCTGATGGGACTGCCCGTCTGTGGGATTTACAGGGGAACGAACGGACCACCTTCAAAGGACATTCTGGCTTGGTATTCAGCGTGAGTTTTAGCCCGGATGGTCAAACCCTGGCCACCGCCTCATCTGACGGCACTGCCCGACTGTGGGATTTACAGGGGAACGAACGGACCACCTTCAAAGGGCATTCTGACTCGGTATTCAGTGTGAGTTTTAGCCCGGATGGTCAAACCCTAGCCACTGGCTCATCTGATGGCACTGTCCGGCTGTGGGATTTACAGGGGAACGAACGGAGTACCTTCACCGGGTATTCTCACTATCTATTGAGTATGAGTTTTAGCCCGGATGGTCAAACCCTGGCCACAGCCTCATCTGATGGCACTGTGAGACTGTGGGATTTACAGGGGAATGAGCGGGTCACCTTCACCGGGCATTCTGACTCGCTATTGAGTGTGAGTTTTAGCCCGGACGGTCAAACCTTGGCCACCGCCTCATCTGACGGCACTCCCCGACTGTGGGATTTACAGGGGAACGAACGGACCACCTTCACAGGGCATTCTGACTCGGTATGGAGTGTGAGCTTTAGCCCGGATGGTCAAACCCTGGCCACGGCCTCATCTGATGGGACTGCCCGTCTGTGGGATTTACAGGGGAACGAACGGACCACCTTCAAAGGACATTCTGGCTTGGTATTCAGCGTGAGTTTTAGCCCGGATGGTCAAACCCTGGCCACCGCCTCATCTGACGGCACTGCCCGACTTTGGGATTTACAGGGGAACGAACGGAGTACCTTCAAGGGGCATTCTGGCCGGGTATTGAGTGTGAGTTTTAGCCCGGATGGTCAAACCCTGGCCACCGCCTCATCTGATGGTACTGTGAGACTGTGGCGGGTGGAAGGGTTGGAGGAACTGCTGGCGAGAGGGTATGACTGGTTGCAAGATTATTTTGTCAGCCATCCGGAGGCGCGAGAAAAACTGACCCGTTGTGAAAAGTGAGGGGGTGGACTGGTGATGGGTTTTGGTGGTGATGCCTCCTCAACCCACTCTAGTTCCACGGTGCTACAATTCCAATACAACTCCAGGAGGATGCCTGAATGAGTGTGATTATTCACGATGATATCCTGACGGCAGCTAAGATGTCTGAATCTGAACTCAAACTGGAAATTGCAATTCTCCTGTTCAAGGAAAAGAAACTCAGCACTGGCAAGGCTCGCCAGTTAGCTGGAATGAATTTACTTGAGTTCCGAGGGGAATTGGCAAAGCGGGGAATTTGCGTAAATTATGATGTAGAATATTTTCAAGAATATTTGAAAAATTTACGAAAATTCGGCCAATTATGACCAGGGTTAGAAACCGGGTTTCTTTCAATATTTCTGCATAATTTACATAAATTTAGGCAGAAACCCGGTTTCTTGTCCTAGAAGGTTTTATCCCGGTTACTGTTCCAATTTTGTTGGTCCTAAATATTGGGTTAAATAGGGAGAAAAGACCTCATAAATTAAGGTTAAAGGTTTCTTATGATGCCAAAATAGATAATGTCTTCCCCAAAATGGGCCTTTTTGTCCGAAGGCGGTTTCTAAGGCGGGGGAATGTCCGTAGTGGATGCCTTGGACGTCGCGATAGAGTTCGGTATGTAGGCGCGAGAGGCTCTCCCAGATGGGGATTGAGCGGTTTTGTAGGTAGTCATCGACGTGGCTGGCTTCCCACCAAGAGGCGGCATAGGCGAGTCGTTGTCCGGAGGCGGTACGGAGCCACACTTGTCGCCGCAGTCGGGGTCCGGGGACCCATTGGATGGGGTCTGGTGCGTTGTCGGGGTCCATTGCGATCGCGGACATATCAATCACGTCTACTTCCGTGGGTTCCCCGGTGAGTAGTTTCAGGTGGCGCGTTGGCGAACCGTCTCCGAGGAGCAAAATTTGCCATGCTGGTGCGAGTTGGTGATGGGGTAATCCCTGCTGTACCCACTCTTCTCCCCCTTCCCATAAGGGGTCGAGGCAGTACCAAGTCGTTGGCGGGGTCACGCTGTTTGTGGGCCTGGAAGTTGCAGTCAATGCGCTTAACAGAACTTAACGTCACTCTCCATCATAGCGTTCCTTGTCTCTTGTCACGGGGAATTGAGTGGAAAAGGGGTGTGGATTCCTTCCGGTTCCGCCTTGATCCCAGCGCCAGGGTCCGTTATGGTGCTCAGTAACCGGATCATTGGAGGTTCCCCGAGTCGTCCTAAAATTTGCTGACAATTGCAATAAATTTTAACAGAATTTTATTGCAAAAAGGCGGTTCAAGCTTGACAATAGCAACCGGGAAGGTAATGGTTTAATTAGGCTACTGATAGGGGTATCAGGAGTCAAATTTAGGGGTAGATCGTTCAGTAAAAATCAGTGGAGCCAGCAAGTATTCATCGTGGGGGAAACAGTAAAATACAAGGATAAACGGCGAGTTTCTTGGCCGATCGCCGCTGGTGTTTTGGCCGTCGCAACCCTTGGCGGATGGGTTTTTTATGGTCGGGTCCTGAATTCATCCGCTGGGGCCGTGGAGGTGAGTACAATTGCAGTGGAACGGGGAACGATTGAAATTTCGGTTAACAATAGTGGGGTTGTAGAATTTGGAGGTCAACAAACGCTCAAATCTCCCACCGATGGTACGGTGGATCGGGTTTTGGTGCGGGTTGGCGATCGCGTTCCATCCGGTGGGGAATTAATTACCCTGCGCAACAATATTGAGGACCAAACCACTGTTGCGATTAACCCGTTAAAAATTCGGGAAAAACAACTTTCTCTAGGGAACACGGAACGAAAAGTGTTGCAGGCACAGGACGATTTAACGATAGCTCAAACCGAACTACAGCGACTGGTTCAGGAGAATATTTCCCGAGAAAGTCTCCGAGCGACCGAGGAATCAAACCGCCGAGAAAAATTAATCAATCTGGAAACTCAGCGCCAAAAATTGCGGGAAGCACAACAAAAATTACAGGAAGCTCAACAAGAGTTGACTCGTTTAAGTGCGGCTGAATCTCAAAAATTCCAGATAAAGCTGGCTCAGTTAAACCTGGAGATTGAGAAAGAGAATCTTACCCTAAGTAGCAACCGCCTTAAAGTAATTGACGCACAAGCAGAACTCGCCGCAGCACAACAGAAACTCCGAGAGGACCAAGACCTAGTGCAACGCGGGTTTATTGCAGAACAAGACGTTCGGCAACAAGAAAGTATAGTTCGTAGCGCTGAATTTTCACTTCACGAAGCGGAGGTTGCAGTAACTCAAACCCTTCTGGAGTTAGAGAAAAATCAACTCCAACGGGAAACCATTGAGGAGGAATTGGCAGATGAGCTAGAGACGGCACAAAAAGAGGTGGAAACAGCACAAGAGACTGTGAGAACTGTAGAGTCCGATATCCGTAGCACGATGTTTGACGTGGAACGGATTGAAATCACTTTAGATAAACTCCGTCGGGAACCGAATACGGAGGTGGAGGCGGCACGGAAGGCGGTGCGAGAGGCAGAAGCTCAAGTGCGAGATTTGCGATCGCAATTTAACCAAGAAAAGCTCCAACTAGAGCAAGAGGAAATAGGTATTCAAAATACCCAGGCGCAGTTAGCACAAAATATTGTATCCACTCCGATTGAGGCGACGATTTTACAGGTGATGGTCAACAACGGAGATGGCATTAGCCGGGGGGATAATTTGCTCACTTTGGGAGACCCCTCTCAAGAGTTTGTGAACCTTCAGCTTTCCACTTTGGATGCCTCCCAGGTTAAACTGAACCAAGAAGCGCGGGTCACGGTGATCGGACCCAATGCAGAGATTTATGAGGGGGTGGTCCAGGAGCTTTCTCCTCTAGCGATTACGGAGGACAGTAGTGGTTCGAGTTCAAGTTCAGGACAAGCTTCGGTGCCTGCTACCATCAAGCTGAAGACTCCGACGGGGAGTTTGATTCCCGGTGCACAAGTGAGTGTGGAAATTATTGTCCAGCAACTTAAAGATGTAGTGGCGTTACCGATTGAAGTGATTCAACGGGATGCTCCCCAACCTTATATTTGGACGGTGGATGCTCAGAGTCAGGTGCAGAAAAAAACCATTGTGTTGGGATTGGAAGGGGTGACGGAGGTGGAAATTAAATCTGGACTGAAAGTGGGGGATAAGGTCGTGTTGCCGCCATCGGATCAGCCTTTAGAACCGGGGATGGTGGTGAAGATCTCCAAGGCGGAGGAACCGTCGGGGGACAAGGAAGAGGAGTCCGAAAAGTGACGGCGAAGGGGAATCAGTGACTGATGAAGTGAGATTTAAAGAAGGAAGCAGCAGTATGAGTCTAAGTATATTTGATTTAATCCGGATTAGTTGTGATTCCCTCCAGGGAAATCGCTTGCGATCGGCCTTGACGACTTTGGGGGTGTTTATGGGGGTAACGGCAGTGAGCGCCACCCTGCAAGTGAGAACGATTAGCACGGCGGTGATTACTGAGGAAATCCAAAAGCGCCAAGCACCGCAAATTCAGGCGGGGGACTGGTCCGGTGCTAGTCAACTGCGGGTAGAAGATGTGGGATATTTAAAAAGTCGCTTGACTGGGGTGCAGGCGATCGGTACAAGCGCTGGAGTATATTACGGTGCCAGCATCATCTTTGAGCAAAATGAAGGCTCGTCCGACGTGATTGCGGTTTCTAAAGAATACTTACAGATTGCCGGTCGGTCAATCTTGCAAGGACGATTTTTTAGTGAGGCCGATTTTACCCGCTATCGGTCAGTTGCGTTAATTGATAAAGTCTTACGAGATAAAATCTTTGAAGAGATTAATCCCATTGGCAAACGCATTTATTTTAAGGGTCGATTGTATGTCGTGATCGGTCTAGTGGATACAAAGCTCCAGTATAAGGGTCAGGAACCCCGTGGGGAAATGCTGGTGCCGATGTCGCTTTATGCTGCACTCACAGGCCAACGTAATATCGAGACGATTTTGATCCGACCCCAGGAAATGGAAGAGATGAAACGGTTGGAAGAGCAAGTTAAACAACTGTTAAAGCAGCGCTACCCCGAGGGAGAATTTTATACTTGGAATAATGTTGAGGATATTATTGAGCAGAAAAAAACCTTGGATATGGTTTCCCGAGCGTTGTTGGCTGTGGGAGCAATTGCCTTGTTGGTGGGGGGAGTGGGAATTGCCAATATTACGATCGCAGCGGTGATGGAACGGACGCCAGAAATTGGCCTGCGTCGTGCGATCGGTGCGACCTCTGGGGACATTATGTTTCAGTTTATTTTAGAAGCAGCAATTTTGAGTTTGATTGGGGGAGTTTTGGCGATTTCAACCGTACATGGATTAACGGTGGTGGTGGCCGATCGCTTTAAGTTACCCTATGAGTTTGAGCGCCAAACTGCGGGATTGGCGTTAGGTTCTGCGCTGTTGGTGGGGGTGGGTGCGGGGTTTTTACCAGCGATGCAAGCCAGCAAATTAGACCCAGTACAAGCCTTGCGATCGCGCTAGGATTTAAGACATAAAGCTAGGTTTAAAAAAGGGAGCAGTCTGATGAGTTTAAGTCCATTCAATCTAATCAGAATTAGTTGTGATTCTCTGCGGGGAAATCGCTTGCGATCGGCCTTGACGACCTTGGGAGTGTTTATGGGAGTCACTGCGGTGAGTGCGACCATGCAAGTGAGGACAATCAGCACTTCTGTGATTTCTACGGAAATGGAAAAGCGTGAAGCACCGCAAATTTTGGCATATATGTATTCTAGCAATGATAGGCAATTGCAGCGAGAAGATGTCGATTATTTAAAAAATCGCTTAACTGGAGTTCAAAAGATAGGAACAAAAGCCTGGGTAAGTCTGGAGGCGACGGTTATTTTTGACCAAAAAGAAGCGGTTGCGAATATTCATGCTGTGTCTGAGGAACACTTGGAAATTTCCGGTCGTTCCCTCTTACAAGGACGATTTTTCAGTTCGGCTGATTTTATCAATTATCGCTCTGTCGTTGTGATTGATCGCTTTCTGGCAGAGAATTTGTTTGAGGGAAAAAATCCCATTGGCGAAAAGATTTATTGGGAGGGTCGATTGTATATTATAGTTGGAATGATAGATACAAAAATGCGGAGTCAAAACCATGAACCGAGTGGGGAAATGTTGATCCCGATGTCTTTGTATTCGGCTCTCACAGGTCGATCCACCGTGGGATTCATTCTCATGCGACCGGAACGGGTTGCAGAAATGGAACGGTTGAAAGAACAGGTAGAAACCCTGTTAAAGCAGCGCTATCCTGATGGTGAGATTTGGGTAAGAGCTAATATTGAGGATATTCTTGAGCAGAAAAAAACCCTGGATATGGTCTCCCGAGCGTTGTTGGCCGTGGGAGCAATTGCGTTGTTGGTGGGGGGAGTGGGAATTGCGAATATTACGATCGCAGCGGTGATGGAACGGACGCCGGAAATTGGGTTGCGTCGTGCGATCGGTGCGACGGAAGGTGATATTATGTGCCAGTTTATTTTAGAAGCAGCAATTTTGAGTTTGATTGGGGGAGTTTTGGCGATCGCAACCGTACATGGATTAACGGTGGTGGTGGCCGATCGCTTTGAGTTACCTTATGAGTTTGAGCGGAAAACTGCTGGATTGGCGTTGGGTTCCGCGCTGTTGGTGGGGGTGGGTGCGGGGTTTTTGCCAGCGATGCAAGCAAGCAAGTTAGACCCGGTACAAGCATTGCGATCGCGCTAGGATTTGATACAAATTAGGAAGGATGAAGGGGTATGCAGAACAATCAAGATACAAAGTATGAAGAGATGGCGATCGCCACTCCGACGAACCAGCAGCGACCTGTTTGGGTGACCCTGACCGTTAGTTTTATGGCGGCTATTTTGGGTACATCTTTGACCCTGTTGGCCGGAAGCAAGTTTCACGAAGGAGGAATTGCCGAGGAACTGACTCCGGAGGCCATTCCGGAAGCAATTACAGTATCAGAGTTGCCAGTTACCCCCGTTGTTGCGGCAAAACTTCCCCCCTCACCCCAAGGGGATATTCCTGATGTAATCGGGGAGTTGTTGTCTCCCTTGACACCAGCTTTTCCCACTCCCTCTGTAGTCTCCGCGCCTGTGAGACCGGCTATATCATCGGGTAAAGTGAGAAATAATGGACCTCAGATAGAGGTTCCGCCATCGGCAGAAGCTGTGGAGAAGATAACAATAGAACTACGTCCGAAAACACCGGCAGCGCAAGTACCTCAAGGCGATCGCCGTGAGCAAAATGAAGTGATATCTCAGACTCTTCCTCAGTTACCCGTCGAAGCGAATCCCCCCAGTGGCGATCGCAATTTAGACCCCGCTACCCTGCCTTTATTTGAGAATCGGCCTGGGGAATGGGAAAGAGTGCCGGTGACGGTTCCTGAGACTGCTCCTGCGGTTCCTGAAATTCCTGGCGATCGGATCTCCGAGGGAATTCCCGTAACTCTGGTAGAGGTAGTGGGTTTAGCGGTTCAAAATAACCGAGATATTAAAAATGCCTATCTTGCTCGCATCGCACAACGAGTTAATTTAGCCGTTGCTTTAGATAAATTTCAACCTATCTTTACCCCAGAAATTTCGGTAGGTCTAAATCAAAATGATGGGGGAAGTTCTACGAGTAATTCTGCTATAATTAGCGCCGGTTCAAGGGTCACGATGCGAATTCCCACCGGGGGAGAAATTAGTGCAGCATGGAACCTGGGAGGCGTTGCTCAAAGTAGCAACCAATCGGAAATTATCGATGAAAATCAAGTTAATCAAGGTCTTTCATTAAGTTTTAGCCAACCTTTATTACGGGGGTTTGGGCGGGATATCAATACCGCTTCCATTAAAATTGCCCAATTTGACGAAACCCTTAATCAATTGAACTTAAACTCAACTTTAATTGATATTGTTACCCAGGCAGTTGTCGGATATCGACAATTGTTAGAAGCACAGGAATCGGTAAAAATTGCGGAAAATTCCCTGAAAATTGCTCAGGATATCTTTGAGATTAACCGAGCATTAGTGGAAGCAGGAAGAAAGCCTAAAATTGATTTAGTCCAAAATGAAAGAAATATCGCTGGACTAAGATTAGAGTTATTAAACCGGCAAAATAGTTTTGAGGAAGTCCGATTAGAATTGATAAAAACTTTAGATGTTGACGATTTTCCGATTATCCCCGGGGAAAAAATTGTGGTAGAGGATATTCAGCTAAATGAAGAAGAATTGAAACAAGTGGCTTTGCGAAACAATGCCAGCTATCTCAATGCGGAACTAACGATAGAGATTGCAGAGTTAAATTTAATGTTAGCCGAAGATGAAAAGCGTTGGAATATGAACTTAAATGCGAGTTATGGGAGTAATTTGCAATCGATTAGTGATGATACCAATGAGGTAAAACTGGGAATTGGGTTGAGTCGAAATTTTGGCGATCGCAGCTTTGAAAGGCGAGTAGAACAAGAACGAGTGAATCTGTTACAAGCTCAAAATACCCGCGATGAGCAACGAGATAATCTGTTAATTCAAGTCGGTGATCAGGTGCGAAATGCCAATTTACTTTTACAACAAGTAAATTTAGCGCGGCAAGAAAGAGAATTTTCACAAAAAAACTTAGAAAATGAACGAGAATTACTCAGATTAGGTCGGGGTGAAATTCGCAATGTCATCAGCGCTCAGGAAGAAGTAGTTAACGCGAATAATAGGGAGTTAAGCGCACAAATTGCCTATCTCAATGCCTTGACTTATTTAGAACAAACGGTGGGGATTACCTTGGAAACCTGGCAAATTACGGTAGAAACACCGGAAGAGTGAAAGGGAAGCGGGGTTGATTTGGATAGGATGGAGTTAAGGAATTGAGAAAACGCAAGTTAATTTACCGCGTTGTGATAGACTACTAAAAATCAGGACAATCAGAGAGGAGTGAGCATCATGGGTAACCAACTTTCAGGGGGTAACGATGGGTTGCAACCTGTGGACTACAGCTACCTTTTGGAGCATATTTCGGGAGAAATACCGGGTCATACTCTATTTAAACTGTCTCGCGATCGCCGTCGATTACGCATGGATATCGATGAGATTGCAGCAGCAGTTGCCAGAACTCCGAATCTTCAAAATCCGTTAACCTCTAGCAACGGGGTGCGATCGGCCTCGGTGAAATTTACGGAACGGATTAAAGAGCAGTTTAGCAGTCAAATTCAGCAAATTAGAGACCAGTTGCAACAGCAACTTCAGCAAACAATGGGGTCTCCAGAGGCGATCGCCGCGATGGTGGCGGGTTTAATCACTGATTTATCTGAGTATCAAGGAACCGCCAGACAGTTTGGATTAAACTTCAATTTTACCGCATCTAGTCCGACGCTACAAAAACAAAAAATTAGGTTAGAAAATAACCGTCCTGGCAGTGAATCCCTGCTCAAATTTCATAAACTTACCATATCGGTTCAGAAGGTTGACCGCTTTGCCGCAGACCTCAAAACTGCGATCGCCACCTACATTGAAACCCAACTTGCTCCCGATGATGAAAATGACCAACAAGATTTGTTAGATTTGCTGAATGGATTTGTTGCAGATGAATTTTCCGATTTTTATCAACTGCAAAAACTGATAGATACAGAAAGTCTGGGAAAACTCAAAAAAGAAGCTAAGATTTTCTATTTAAAATATCTTTATGAGCATTTGGAAAGCAGCGATACCCGAGGTAAAATTTATCTCGAAGATTTAATCCGGCGGTTGGAGTTAATCGAAAAATATATCAATAATCCAGAAAAATCCGATGGGGATTATGATGTCACTTATGCTGGAGTGACGGTGAATTACAAAGAAGCTTTTGCTCGTGCTGAAGTCTTTGATGCACTGCCAATTATTCCAATTATTGCCGGAAACTTAGGCGAACATACGGATAAAAGTGGCGGCAACCGGGAGTTTATTTTAGGACTGAAACTCAAGTTGGCCGGAAAGATTCAAAATCAGGATGGACTAGAGGTTTTGGAGTACAACATGGATCTACTCAATCCCGACAGTGACAAACATCGGGAGGCGATCGCAGACCCAACTCAGACCCAGACTTTTGCCAGAAAAGTCTTGATTCGCTTCTTTTTATATTATTTTATTTTCGCCTCACCCCATAATCCTGAAGACCCAAATTACGAACCTCATCGAGAACTAGAGTATCAACCGGATGTCAGGTTTGATGAAATAGTAATGCCTATTTTGCGCCAGTCCGAGGACGCGGGAAAAAAAACCCTCTTGCGCGGATTGATCCGAGGTATCAAACAATCTAAGGCAGAGTTGAAAATTAACCACCTCAAGGATTTACTCAAAAACCTTCTCAAGCGCCAAGGGATTTTACCCACCCGAATTTATCCGCGACAGATTAACCTCAAAAAAGGAATCCTCCAGAGAGATATTAATATTGCCATGCAGGGTCGTTTTTTACAATCTGCTGTAGAGAATAACCTCAAAGAAGGGTTGCAATATGTAACCATTACGAACCCAGGTCTGGATGAAACAGCGCTATGTCAGTTAAAAGCAAGTTTTACCCTGGAAGACCTGCGTTATTTTCCGGAACCCGAACAGGAAGAATTCACTTGGCAATACAATATTACTGGAGTTTCTGTTTTGCCAATTATCTGCACTCCCACGGCGACGGTTTGCTGGAGTTGTTACCAAAATCATTTACAACAGCACCATAAATTAATTTTGTGGTCTTATGATAATACGCGTCTCAATCCCGGCGAATTTGATGCGACTCAGACCTTTGCCTATCGCTTCACCTGGACTATTTTATCCTATATTTGCTTGGACTTACTGTTAGAAAAAGCACCGAATAACCTCTTTATTCCCTTTGTGCGCTTGCATCAGGGAAGTTCGGAAAATCCCTTTCCTGCCGAGAAATTTCTGGCACATCTCTGTAAAGTCTTGTCTTATTTATTCAGTAGTCGGCATCAGTCGAATTGCCAAGGGTTTCGAGTCCGGAATCTGAATCAATATACGTTAGGGAATGGGTTGAAGTCTTTATATTCTGTGTTACCGAAGACCTTTCGATTTACCACGACTGCTGCGCCATTGCAACTGGATAAACTGGCGATCGCCATTGTCTCTAGTCGCGAGAGTGATGCGGGTACCCAAAATCAAAATCCCCGCAACCGGATTGCCAATGTCACGGGAGAAATTATTGGCATTCAGCGCCAGCAACCGGGGACAATTCAAATTGAACGACTGCATACCTTCAGTGATAATTACTCCCTCCATCGCTTATATCGGGAACCTCCCATTTTAATTGAAACCATCAACGAACTCTATCGCCAAGGATATCGGCATATCTTGTATGTGGCGCAGGCACCCTATACCAGTACCCTGCATATCACCCGAGGCGATCGCGAGGATGACCTCTATTTTATGTCTCCTACCCTGATCACCGCTTTAATTAAAAATAACCCGAACCTCAAAATTTATCCCATCTTTTTCGATAAATATTACGTTCGGAAATTAAAAAATACAGGAGTGACGGGGTTTGTTATTCAAGACACGGAACAATTAACGACTTTAACTCAAGACCCCCGGCAAGAAGCAGTTGTTTTTCTCAATTTATTTAATGGGATGAGTGTTGGCAACAATCCCGATGAACGATTTTACAATGGCGTCATTTCCTATTCTACTTTACTCGGACATTATTATGAAGGAGTGATGGATGACCAATCCATTCGACAGGATTTGATTTACAACAGTCCCCTGAAACAAGACATTGTAGAATACTTGACCCTGTTTCACTTTTATCGGTTTGAACGTCAAAATCGCCCGACTTTAAAACTTGACCCGTATGAGACGTTAATCGGAGATAGTTCCTTTAGTGCGCTTTCCATCTTTGAACAGATGACGCCGAGGGTAGATTTTAATTCATTGGCTTTTTTGACCGAAGTTAAGAAAGTATTAGATTTACGCAGGAGGGAAAACCGATGATTGCTGAAGAACTGGGACGGTTGTTTGAAGTGGGGTTTAATATTGGAATTCTGGCCTATATTGAACAGCACTCAATTAAACATCGATTTGGAGAATTATATCGCCAGGATTTGCAGCAGCTAAAATTGCCAAAAATAGTCAAGCGGATTGCTAACAAACAGGAGGCGATCGCCGCAAATCATTTGGAGATTTTGGACAGATGGAGTCGATTTTTTATCCAAAAAGGATTTCTCTCAGGGTTCAACTTCTTTCGGGAGTATCTGCAATCTACGGATTGGAGTCAGCGTCAGCAAAAACACTTAGAAATTCTCTATTATCAATGTAGTTTTGGTGGCGATAATAGTATCGGGACTTATCCCAAAGATGCTATCAAACATTGTGGGGAAATCTTATCCCAGTTTCCGACCCTCGACTCGACCCAACTGACGCGCATGATTGACCAATATCATGGACTAGAAAAATCGCGTTGGAAAAAGGGGGAATTTTTACATTCGGACAGTTTAATGTTGTTGCGCTGTCGGCAAGATTACCGGATAATCTGTGTGGATTTGTCCGTCTTCTCCGTGCGATCGCTAGAGGATATTGTTCCCCTGGATGATGTAGAAGTCTTGCGGAATCTCCTGATTGCCGAACTCAACCATTTACGGTCTAAAAGTGTCTTTGCCAAGTTGCACCTTGATACGGGGATAAATCCTCCTTTGGAGGTTGATTTTGCTCAAGATTTACACTATTATTTGAAAGCATTTAAGCGCCGAGATAAAGAAAGCACTAAATTAATTCAAGCGGGTTCCTATGCGCATAGTTTCTATGGATTTTTGCAAGAAAATCAGCTATTGCCGGAGGATGCCTCAGTGGTGTTTAATGTGATTGGATATAGCGATCGCCAGATTGCTACGATTGCCTTACGTCCCGATAACCTCAATTTTCTGGCAACCTGTGCGGATCTTTATAAAAATGAACCGAAAGAGCAAGAAATCACCACGGCAAGAACCAAAGTTTTAGCTCAAATTCAACGGAGTGCAGCGCGCAGTTTTATCAATGGCAAACAATTTGTAGAAAATTTAGCTAAAGTTCCGGTTACTTCCTCCGAATCCGGGATTCATGAAGTAACGCATCAAGAACGCATTGAAGGGTTTTTTAACTCCGTGGGGATTCTGCCTCGGGAATTGGCGACTCCCTTGGGATTACCGGAGGGATTGACCCTGCGAAATGCACATTCAGAATTGATTAAAAAAGCGCTGACTTCTGAGGAAATTTATCTGTTTTTAACCGGAAATCCGGGGATTGGCAAAACCACAGCGATCGCGAATTTTTTGCAGTTCCATTTTGACGAGGGGTTCTTATTTGTATATATCAGTCCTCGCACCCAAGTCAATCTGGATATTATCGATAAATTCAAATCCGCAACGGGTAATCTTTGTGACGATCGCCTCTGGTGTTTGACGAGTAACTCTACCATTATTCGAGAAAACCACGGATTTCCCACGGTTCGATATCAGTCCAATTCCCATCGGAAGCATTTTACCGCCAATACCGTTAATTTTATCCCTGCGGAGGGGGAAGTGCGATCGGCACATCACAATCAACCCTCTCGGTTAAATCCCATCAGCGCCGATTTGTTTCACGATCGCGGGGTAAAAACTGCCGGAGTGCTTTCCAGTATTTGCAGTGGACTTCATACCGTCATCAGCGATCGTCTTTCCAACCAGATCATCGCCACCGTTGCCATTCAATCTCTGCGCGTCACCCCCACCGGCAATGATACCTTGCGCCATCTGGATAAAATCTTTAGAAGTGCCTGCAACAAACAAACCGGAGTAATTCCTGCCAAAATGCAGGAAATATCTCAACGCATCAAACATCTGTTTATTATGATTGACGAAATCACGGGAGATGATAGTGGTGTTCACTTTCTAAAAGGACTCGGGACCTTTTTGCGAAACCATGAATTAACCGACTCCCGACATGGATTTAATACCAAAGTCATAGTTGCTGACGCTTCCCTTGTCGAATCTGACGTCATTAATCAACATCTGTCCCAAACCTCTCCCGAACCGGATAAAATCTATTTTCGCCTTGCCAAAAAACAGAATACACCCCTGTCTATTGAACAGTTTAAATTTGCTAAATTGGGTGCTTGTGCTATTAATGCCAACTCCTATCCCGCCAATCACTTAGACATCACCTATAAAGTCTTTGTGGAATTTGTTAAATTTACCCCCACCCTTTTTCAACAAAAAGAACGTCCTCTTATTGAAAGGATGCAGTCCCAATTAGTCAAAGATATTCACCGCCTCTTAAGCACTCCAGAAACCCGGCAAATCCTGGTTTATATTCAAGACAAACAACGATTGCAAGATATCATTACTCTCCTGGAAGAACGCCTGGACAGCTTTTTACCTTATACCGATTATCTGGAAATTCATGCCAACCTATCCGATGCAGATAAACTAAAAATTCAAACCCACAAAGAAGGGGTAAAAATTGTCTTCATGACCTCTTCTGCCAGTCGGGGATTATCCTTTCCTAAAGCACAACATATCTTAGTTGAAATTCCCCGATTTCAGATTGAGCAAAATCTGATGGAAGTGATACAGGTCATTTATCGCGCCAGAGGAGAATATTGCGAAAATGGGGTCCGGCAAACTTTAGATACAGAAGCAAAATCCCTGATATTTTACCTAGGCGATCGCGCCATTGATTATCTCCCCTCCGAACCCCTGACCCCAGAAGAAACCCTAAAAAACCGGCAAATGTCCCGGCAAGAAAGCATCTTAACCCTCTTAAATTTGTTACTAATTCTCAAAGTTTCCATCATGACCCGAATTGTCGGTTCCGGACCCTTGGGAAGAAAAGAATGTCTACTCATTCCCATTGGCGGTAAATCAATTTCCTCCGTTGGCATGACCTTGAGTGGGGAAATCACCCAACTAATTCGAGAACTCAAAAACGAATATCGCCGGAAACGAAATCATCCTATCTTACAACAAGTTTTTACCAGTTTGCAAGAGATTCTCAATCAGGCCGAATTTATTCTCATGGATGAAACCGGAGATGGAGAAATCATGCAAAAATCTTACCTAGAATTACGAAAAGAATTTAATACCGATTTTTCCCAATACTGCCATCGCCTCGATAAACTCTTGGATTTAGGCAATATTGAACCCGGTCATCTCATTGGCAGTTTATTAGTGGTTCCCATTCGCAATCTCTTAGAAGAAAGTTATGAAATTCGCTTAGAACAGCAGATTAAACGCTACGCTACCGATGAGTTAATTCAAAAAATGTTAGCGATTAGTAACAATCCAGACTATCCGGATAACCTAAAAATAGCAATTCGCGGGGGTGCAATGGAATTAGTTGAATTACTGAATCGCCAAGCAACACGCACTCAATGGTTTGAACAGTACAGTCAAACCTCGGACCAATATTATCTCATCCCCTTATTTACCTTCATTGCCGGAGAGGCGATCGCCGATTATTTCAAACAAGAACCAGAGGAAGAAGAAGACCAAGAATTTAGAACCTTACTCTCCCGCTACCTCCACTCCCTCTATCCGGCCTACAATACCTTACCCATTGGTCGCAAATACCGCGAATTTCCTTTTTTACTGTTCCGCAGCTATAGTTTAGAGCAAATGCGCGCTAAAATGTTTTCTGATAAATATTTATTAAATTCACATGAATTAAACGTCCTGAATTTGATTTTATCCCGAGAAGAGGAATAATTAAATGTTAACTTTAGTTGGTTTTGACAACTGTAAATAGTATCTTAAAAATAATAAATTTTGCGACTACCGTTCAGCCTATTTCTATAATCAATTTAAAGTCAATAACCTTTTGGAGGCAATAGAGATGATTGCTGTCCCCAACTCCATAAGTCCTGAAGAATATCTCCAAATCGAACGGCAAACCCCTATTCGGCATGAATGAAGTCCTCTCCCCCAGTACCCAAACCTTGAACTTAGGGGAAAAATTCACCGATTATCAAAAGATTGACTCCTTAGAAGAATACATCCTAATTTCCCAGGAAATTCAGGAAGTAGAATGCCACCACCTTACGGGTCCAGATACCTGGGAAACTGAAGTCTATGGGTCAGGCGATCGCATTGTTTTGAAAAGTCTTAACCTAGAGTTTGCGATCGGTGAACTGTCTCTCGGCCTCGATCCGTAGATTGTTCTCCGTGGCGCTAAAAATTTTATGCATAAAGCGAAAGTTTAGGGTAAAATCAAACAAGGAGTTTAAAACCAAGGTGATACTTTAAAATGCTTAGTCCCTTTGAAGTGGCAAATTACTTTATTTGGTTGGCAAATGAAACTGGCTCTTTTCTCAGCAATCTGAAACTACAAAAGCTAGTTTACTATGCTCAGGCATGGCATTTGGCACTTGAAGATTCTCCCTTATTTGAGGAAGACTTTGAAGCATGGATTCACGGTCCAGTTTTGCCAACCTTGTATCAAAAATACCAGTCTTTTAGCTGGAAACCGATTATCGAGAATGTTGCCAAACCCACTTTAAACCCACAACTTGAGAAGTTTCTTCAAGAAATTGCCGATGTTTACTTGGGTTGTGATGCTTATGAGTTAAAACGCATGACTAATCAAGAAGATCCTTGGAAAATTGCTCGTGGCAATTTACCGATTGATGCGCCGTCAAGAGATATCATTAAGAAAGAGTGGATGAAAGACTATTACGCAGCTCATGCCGAAGAAACTGAAGAAGCCGAAAATTCCGCCGAATCCTACATCTAAAATCACACCTACAAAGCTGGCTCCTCCACAAGGTATCAGCTTTTCATTTACCTATTTACAAACTAACCATCCCAAATTTCCATGTAACCATCATGATGCTAAGTATTTTTCTGTTTTGCTGGACAGATTGAAAAATATTTCTACGATGACTTTCACAGAAATTACAGTGAAGAATACTGCCAATCTACGATGCCATCCCATAGACTGGAGTGACCGTAGAGTGACAGAAAAGTGCTTTGGCATTCCTAATGAGGAACAGTTAGTAGATACACCTTACCAGTTATTTCAGCTTTCTGCTAACGAATATGGCAGAGTTCATGGATTCTTTATTGAGAAGGAGAATATTTTTTGTATTGTTTGGCTCGATCCAAACCATAACCTTTATTCATGATTTTGAGCCGGATTAAGGAGAAGATAAACCTGCCTACCTTCAAATTTAGCATTTTAGTAAAAAAAATAAACTTTCCTCATTTCTCCAAAATCCTCTGATAGTTTTGCTCGATTTTATTCGCAACAAATAGCAAAACAGCATATAAAATCAAAGTTTCTCCAAACATTTCTAAAAATTCTTCAAAGGCAACTCTAACTTGTTCGATGACCCAGCTTAATACTTCCCGTTCCGGGAAAACTTTAGCAAGAAGAGGATTCAAGATAATATGTTTAAAAATCTCTGCACCAAATGCACCAATAATTGCCAGCAACAATCCAGAGACGCCTAGGATAACTAGATTTCGAGACCCATACCAGAGTGCTTTAAAATCTCGGAAAAAGAAGACCGCGATCGCCACGATTAAAAAGCTATAAATTCCAATCCAATATTTTGTTCCAGCAATCGGCATCCAACTCGATGAACCCAGTCCCAGATGGAGTTTGACCAATTCATCTAAAGCAACATAGAATAATAACATCGATTGAACTAACCAAAATGCCGGGGAAGGACGTTCCGATAACTTTCGGAAAAAGAAGAACATCCCCAAATAAACCAAAGAGAGTTGGAAGAGAATTGATGCTTGTAATAGGGTGGGAATCGTCATCAATCCATCCATATCAAACGGGGGATAAACTTCTCGCTGGATGAAGACACCGCCAAGGTAAATGATGACGATCGCCACTTCAAAGCAAATTAATCCCCCAATCCAATAAGGAATGGCACGTTTAAGCCATTTAGGGTTAAGATTCATGGATGGAAATACTCATAAATTTGCTGTGCCAACCTTGGACCAATTCCCGCCACTTCTGCCAATTGTTCCGGCGTTGCAATACTAATATAATCCAGAGAATGGAAATGTGCTAACAATTGTTTTTGCCGTTCAAATCCCAAACCGGGAATTTCATCTAAGCGCGATCGCCGCATTCGTTCCGTGCGTTGTTGGCGGTGAAACGTCACAGCAAATCGGTGTGCTTCATCGCGCAACCGGCGCAACAATTGCACTCCTGGTTGTTCCGCATCCGATGGTATCGGTAAAGATTCTCCCGGTTGGAAGATTTCCTCACGCTGTTTCGCTAAACTCACAACCCGCACATCCTCTAGTAAATCCATCTCCCGCAACACTTCCACCACTGCCGATAATTGACCTTTACCGCCATCAATCATAACTAAATCCGGCCAATCTGGGGTATTTTCAATTTTACCCGTTTCTCGTTTCTGGTTACCGGCGTCCCGGAATCGGCGTCCCAGCACTTCTGCAAGACTGGCAAAATCATCGGAGTGACCCGACTGTACTTCGGGATTGCGGATTTTGTAGCGGCGATAATGCTGATTTGCTGGGAGTCCATCAATAAAGACGACGCGAGAGGCAACGGCATCGGACCCTTGGACGTGAGAAATATCATATCCTTCGATGCGCCGTGGCAACTCTGGCAAATCCAGGAGTTCTGCTAAATCCTGCATTGCTTCCGCATTGCGATCGCTGAATTTTTGCATCCGCGCCATTTCATAATCGGCATTTTTGGCAACCATTTCGATTAATTCCGCCTTGGTTTGCCGTTGGGGTGTGAGAATGGAGACTTTGCGACCCTTGCGATCGCTTAACCAATCTCCCAAAATGTCCGCTTCGGGTAATTCATGTTGCACTAAAATTTCGGCAGGAATCTCCACTGAGTCTACATTGCGGTAATGTTCCTCTAACACCCGTTGTAAAATCGCACCCGGTTCAGCAGTGTGCGCTTCTGCCACAAATCCCAACCGTCCGACTAACTGTCCCGCGCGAACTTGGAAGAGTTGGATACAAGCGCGATCGCCATTGCTGGAGAGTGCGATCGCATCTTGGGAGAGGCGATCGTCCGGTAGGGAGACTTTTTGACCAGCGTGAAGCGATTGCAACCCCTGAATGCGATCGCGAAGTCTTGCCGCTTGTTCAAAATTCAAGTCCTCCGCTGCCGCCTCCATTTGCTGCTTCAAAATATCCAGTAATTCATCCGTCCGACCCTGAAAGACCATCGCCACTTTTTGGACAGTTTTGCGATAGTCTTCGGCATCAATTAATCCTTGACAAACCCCTGGACAACGGCCAATATCATAATTCAAACAAGGTCGGTCTTTAAACAGGGGTTGCGGACGCTGACGCAAGGGGAAAATTTGCTTAACTAAATGCACTGTACTCCGTAACAGTCCTGCATCCACATAAGGACCATAATAACGGTCTTTAGCACTTCCTGCCTTGCGCTTGCGAGTGATAAAAATACGCGGATAAGTTTCCGACCAAGTAATGCAGAGATAGGGGTATTTTTTATCATCTTTCAGTAGTACATTAAAATAGGGTTGATGCTGCTTAACCAGATTTGCTTCTAATGCTAAAGCTTCTGCTTCTGTATCCGTGACGATAAACTCAATATCCGCCACTTGCTGCACCATTCGTTCAATCCGCTGACTCAAACTTTGGGAGTCTCGGAAATAAGACCGCACTCGCGATCGCAGTTTTTTGGACTTGCCAATATAGAGAATGCGATCGTCGCGATCGCGCATCAAATAGACCCCTGGAACAGGGGGAATTTCCTTCAGTCGATTTTCCAGTCGTTCTGAGTCTTTGATTAAAGGCAGGGTAGGAGTATCTTGCATCACAATCAATGGCTAACTTGTCAATCCTTGAGGGCGGTTTCCGGTTCTGGGTGACCTCTCTAGTTTAGCAAATTTAAGCGGAGGTCAGGGACAGAGAAACAGGACGATAACCCTCACATTTTATCCGTCTTCTATCGCCACTTCCTCTGGTTGCTTGACAAATCCAAACCCTTATGTTAATCATGAAGCAAATCAACTTCAACTTATTCCCTAATCCTCAAAAAATTAGTCATGAGCAACCCTGAAGTCGAGCAATTTAAACCAGACCCTACCCGTAAACCTTGGGGAATTTGGGCTACCCTGGGCTTTTCTGTCATTACCGCTATATTTTATGTCCTGATTCAAGTTTTAGTGACCATTGTATTCCTAATTTCCACGCGGAATCAATTTTCTGAAATTTCTCAACAAGACCTGGAAGAATTGCAGTTCAATGGCCTGCTCACAAGTTGGGGTATTATTGCCGGAGGAATTGTGGTTATTGGATTAGTTTTATTTTTTGCAAAACTCCGAAAAAATTATTCAATCCAAGAATATTTGAGCCTTAAAAAGGTTTCGGCAAAAGACCTGGGAAAGTGGTTGATAGTTACCCTGATTTATCTGGTCGTGTTTGAGGGAATTTTCTATCTGTTTAAGCTGTCCCACGGTGACTGGATCGTTAGGGTTTACCAAACTGCTGGTGTTCTCCCTTTACTTTATTTGGCAATTGTCGTCGCCGCAGCGATTGGGGAGGAAATTTTCTTTCGGGGATTTTTATTCCAAGGATTGCAAGCATCGCGCCTGGGAAATAATGGCGCTTTAGTAATTTCTTCAGTCATCTGGGCACTTATTCATTCCCAATATGAAGCACATACAGTTTTTAGCATCGCCATCATTGGACTAATCCTCGGCTATGCTAGGATTAAAACTAATTCAATTTACGTTCCGATCGCCATGCATGGGTTAAATAATTTAATTGCCTTAATCCAAGTCGCTATTCAGTTGAGATAAGTTGGCTAATTCTTCAGAAATAGGCCAATATTTTATAATACCTCTACTGTACCCCCCTAACTAGAAATCCACGAATTCGACAACATCCGGAACCTCTTCAATAAAGGACCGTAATAGCGCATCATTCGAGGGGCGATCGTACATCTCTTGATAAACTTGTTGAATCAGTTGTTTAACCAGACTCCCTGGCAATTGACCCTCCAAATCTGCGGGAACCATCATCAATAATATCTCTGTCGGCACATCTCCGGATAAAGGCGGCAGAATATATCTCACCGATCGCAGCACTTTTGCTCCATTGTTTTGATAAAACTGAACCCGCCGTTTTGCTTGTTCTGAATCTTCGCAAAACTGGGGATTTTCTACCTCAATTAATAAGATTTTTTGCTGAATTTTTACAAGTTGAACTAGATGCGACATCAACATTCCCCCAATCCCCTGACTCCGATAGTCTTTATCGATACCCAGATAGTCTAAAACAACAAAATCAGTTGCATTCAAGGGATAAAGTAAAGCAATTCCTAAGACTTTGTTTTCCCGTTTGGCAATAAACCATTGATAAAATTGATTGGATAATCGGCTTTCCAGAATGTCTAGGGGTTGCCTTTCGCTAGGAGGAAAGGAATCGAGATAAATTTGTAAAGCACTTTGAAAATCGGGATGATTAATATCTGTAAGTTGTACGATTTGTAGCATAATTTTTAGATATTTTGCAAGAGAAACGTTAAAGATTTAAACCCCCGGCTGTAGGGGAAATTCGCAAATTCCTCCTCTTAGGAGAACCCGCGCAGGCGGGGTGTACCTGTAAAGGCCCCCCTTGAGGGTAGGGGCGAGTTTTTGCTCCATTCAAATCACTTTTATTCTAATACATCTAAGACCTGTTTTGGCTGTAATTTATCCTTAAACCACACCATTGGAACCGTGACTTCCTTTAAATTAATCCCAGCTTTTTCTAAATTCAACCGTTCTGAGATAGCCAAAATCAAATCATCCCGCTGAGACTTCCTCACCTGAGCAAATTTCTTCTGTAAATACTCCGGACGCCAATAGCCGACTATTTCTAATAAAAAGGTTCTGCCATCAGGATGAACAAGGCGAAAATCAGGAATCATGACACTTCCCGGAATGGGAATTAAATCCACCTCGCGTTCTAACTTCCATTCGGTTTTAGTCGAATCCCAACGACTCACAAAAGAGGCTTCTAACATACTATCATAAGGCTTGCCCGGGGGATAGTGACTGACTAATCCACAGTCCGAATCGAGAGTAAATCGGCCAGTTTTCCAATCTCCGGTATAAGGATCACGACTTTGCAGGGTTGCGTCTAAACTCCATTTGGTGACGTGCAGTAATGCAGGCAAGAGTTTGGCAATGGCTAACCCATAGCGTGTACTGGGTTTAAATAAGCTGGTTGGACCATCAATAGTAATGGTAAACCCGCAGTCAGCATCTCCTTCTATATAAGCCATTAATTGAAATAATTTCAAATACTTGAATAACAGTTTATATTCCCCGGGGTCATTGCGATGAGCGTTGATTAATAAATGAGTAGCGCGATAAAATACCCCTTGTACTTGGGAGACATTGTAACGATGTAGTAATAATTCTGGGGTAGGGGCGTCAAATTCGGTCAGAATTTTATTCTCGTTTAAATCGGCATATAATCCGGATTTAATGTGAAGGGGGAGAACCTCGCGTTCTAATTCTTGACTTAATTGAGTCGCGAGTTTTTCTAGGGTGAGTTGAGTTCCTTCTTTACTCGGAACTATTTCTGCTGCCGCAGTAAATACGCGCTGACGCAATTCAATGGGTTCCAGGGGAGAAATGACCTCAAAGGTGCTTAAACTCCCCTTTAAAATATGAGCAAGTCCCCGTTTGATGCGGTAGTCGGTGCCATCTCCTTCCATCTCATGGAGTTGGCGATCGAGTTCACTTTGGGGACACCCGACGGCTTCTTGGAAACAAGTAATCAATTGAGAGGCGATCGCCAAGTTTTTGGAGTTAATCTCCAATCGCTTGGGAACAATCGTCTCTCCATTCATGCGATGACTCAGTAAGTCACTCGGTAACATCGGCGTCAGGGGGGTGAGGATTAGATTGTTTTATATTACCCCAAGCGCGCCTAATCTCCATCCTGATGGAGGGGCAATTTCTCAATTCCCCCTCCAGTTCAGTGAGATGAATGACAACCCTAAATCAAAGCCAACCCTTGACTAAAATCAGGAGTTTCCACCGGGTTAGCTGCTAACAAGTTGGCGAAGTCATTTCCTCCGGTAAAGGATTCATTAATAATGGAGTCTGCGGTTACAGTTCCCAATCCACCACTCAAATCATTCGCAGCATTTCCATTAGCTGTAAAGGTTTGAATCGCTGAATCATTGGCAGTATTGAAACTGCGGGGATTGATGAGTGGGTCGTTGCCGAGATTGAGCGTTGGACTGCTATTGGTGTTTACTGACGCTGAACGAGGTTGCAGCGATAGTTGCAAGTCGTAGTTGGTGTTATAGTCCTCAGAAAATGGAAAAACTCTCAGGTAATATGTTCCGGCTTCTACAGCTTGATTAATACTATCATTTGAGAACCCATCAGCCAATTCTCTCGTAATAATATCGCCATCTCCTACATCGATTACTCCATTGCTGTTGAAATCTTTAATTAGCTGAATTTCGGTAGTATCGGTGAGAGATCCTAGGGAAATATTCAAATTACTGTTGTTGTTAACTGTGAAGAGATAGATATCATTAGCATCAGTATAACCAACAAAATCTCTAAAGCTACGGGGTTCAGTTCCCACAACCCCAATATCTAAAGCAGTATTGAGAGTATTTCCGGGATTGGCTGGTGTGGTACTGGGTTTAGAAGAGAAACGGAACCGCAAGTCATAGTTGGTGTTGCTGCCAGAGGAATCCGGGTACACTCGCACATAATAAGTCCCGGCTTCAATAGGCCGGTTGATATTACTATTCCCGGAAGAACCTGCCACTCCTGTCCTAATAATATCCCCATCTCCTCTATCGATTTCTCCGTTTTGGTTGAAATCCTTAATGAGTTCAACTCTTGCAGTTTCAGTCACGGCACCGAGGGTTAGACCAAACTCTCCATTAGAGGGAACAGTGAATCGATAATAATCAGTAGAGTTATCTGTCCCCACAAAATCTCGGATCTCCAAACTTTCAGGAATGAAACCCAAATCCCTGGCAAAACTGAAGGTGGTATTGGGTGGGGGTGGTGGATCGCCTACAGTTACTGGTGGCGGGGGTGGTGGCGCAACGGGACCGCCTGGTGAAGCGGTTCGTCCTTCCCGGATTCCAGCGAATACATAGTGTTGGAGTGCTTGTTGGAAGTTGAAACCTGCTGCCTGTAAATCCGGGTTGGCAGCGAGATAAAAACTCACGGAAAAATTCGGTGCGGAAGCTCTTCCTTCGTTGATGCCGAATCCTCGGAAATGGTCGAGAAGTTGCTCGTTATTGAGTCCAGCAGCGGCTAAGTCTGGATTGGCGGCGCGATAGAAATTGGCATCAAAAACTGAGGAAAAGCTGCGTCCTTCTGCAACTCCGAAATTTTGTAAATGGTCGTACAATTGCCGGTTACTGGTTAATCCGGCAGCGGCTAAACCTGTATTGACGGCGCGATATAGGTTGAGATCGATGTAGGGGGAAAAAACTCGTCCTTCGTTGAGTCCATTATTGAGCAAATGTTGGAAAGCTTGCGGGTCGTTTAAACCGGCTAAATCCGGGTTGACGGCGCGATAAAAGTTTAAATCGGCTAAGTTGACTGGCATAATTGACCTCTTGTCAAAGTGTTGAACAATTAGAGGGTTCTCAGGAGGTGAGGGAGGCATCGGTGCTTTCTCTGGGGATAACGCGGATGCTAGTTTTGAGTTGGTTCCTCTTGAGGCGCGATCGCAGCCATTAAAAAACCCCAGTTTAGGGTTCTTTCAGGAGTCGGTACAGGAAGCTGTCTCATGGGTAGACAGGGACTGTAACCGATGTCCGATCGCTCTCTAATCTGTTACTAGGAGAGGTGTGGAAAAATTATGCACAGTCTTCGGATCTTGGGGATTTGAGGCGCGATCGCCCCTTTGATCCAACGATGGAAGGGAAAGACGAGGCACAGCCTCCAATGGGGCATTATCAGGCAAAACTTGGGAACCAGCAGAAGGGTGGAGCATTGGGGAAAATTTAGCTCAAGTTGGGATAGTTTTGTTCAGGTAACCCCCCATGCTGTATCGATGTGGGCAGGTTACCATTACTCTACGGATACAGACCCTTGTGCATAGGCATTCACACACAAATCTCGGGTAACCTGACCTGATAAAATAGCGGCTTGTAACTCGCTTAAGGCGTCCAATTCTTCTAAAGTACAACAGTTTTCAAACATCACACGGAGTTTTTGTTCGGTTGTAACACTTAAATAACCTGTTTGTAATACTTGCTTAATAATATCAGAAATCATCGCTGTACGCTCCTGTTCAACCTCGGTAAAGCCATAAATTTAGTATGTATCCCAGGAAACAATTCGCCAGTGATGTAAATTTACCCTGGGGTGCGATCGCGATCGCCGTAGTTCCCCCCCTGCACTCGGACTCCATTTTTTGTTAAAATCTCAACAGATCATTCAATATCAAGAAACCTTCTTTTTTTTCTAGCACAGACTACCCTTGAGCGTCTAAACTTGATCTGAACCCATCTAACTGAATAGTTCTAACTCAGCAGTATTCACCCTGGAAGCAAATTCTGGCTCTTTCCCAACCCCAAAAACCCCTCTATTCAATGTCCTGTAACATTCCAACCGGCGTCGATGCCCACTCAGGCAGCGACCAAAACTCCCAATTTAACAGCGTTCTATCCCCTACTCACTCCTGCTTTGAACCCGCGTCAATTTTGGAGTAGCGGTCATATTTCCGTTGCAATTTCCCCTTTCATCCCAATGAAGCTTGACAACGGATTCGGGAATCGAGTAAACCTAGCCCTAGGAGCCTCTGTTGTCTTCGTTAAGGAACCGTCATCCCCATCAACCCTCCACCGATGCTCCCTTTCAGGTGAGCCGATCGGCACTCAGACGGCTACTACTCCTGAGAGATTACGGATGTCTGCACTCCCGAAGTACACCAATTGAGATACCTTAGAAGACAGAACTACATAAAACTTTACAGTCAGGAAAAATCCTCATGTTTGAGTATTTCACAGAAAAGTCCATAAAAGCGATTATGTTGGCGCAGCAGGAAGCTCGCCGCCTCGGTCATAATTTTGTTGGGACCGAGCAGTTACTCTTAGGATTAATTGCCGAAGGAACTGGCATTGCTGCGCAGGTCCTCAAATCCGAAGGCGTCACCCTGAATAAAGCCCGGGTAGAAGTCGAAAAAATCATCGGTAGAGGCAGCGGCTTCGTTCCCGTGGAAATTCCCTTCACCCCTCGCGGTAAAAGCATCTTAGAAATGTCCCTCCGGGAAGCCAGCCAACTGGGACAACAATATATCGCCACCGAACACCTCCTCCTTGCCTTAACCCAAAGCCGGGAAGGGGTTGCTTTTAAAATTTTAGAAAACCTCGGCGTCAGCCTGGAACGAGTCCGTGCCGAAGTCATTAAACGAGTGGGGGAAAATCCTGCACCCGCCGGTGCTGTTTTTGGCGGGGAACGGGGTCGGGGTCTGGGGTCTCAAAAAGCCCTGCAACTCAGCGAATTTGGGGTGAACCTGACCGAAAAAGCGATGGAAGGGACTCTGGATCCCGTGGTGGGACGGACGAAAGAAATCGAACGGATTATTCAAATTTTGGGACGTCGCACCAAAAATAATCCCGTCTTAGTCGGGGAACCGGGGGTGGGTAAAACCGCGCTGGCGGAAGGATTGGCGCAACGCATCGCTAATCAGGACGTTCCCGAAACCCTCAAAGATAAACGAGTATTTACCCTGGATATGGGGTCAATCCTGGCTGGGACCCGCTTCCGGGGAGATTTTGAGGAACGCATCAAAATGATTATGGAGGAAGTGCGTCAAGCTGGGAATATCATCCTGGTGATTGACGAAATCCATACCCTGGTTGGTGCTGGTTCTGTGGAAGGCGGGATGGATGCAGCCAATCTGCTCAAACCGGCATTGGCGCGGGGAGAGTTCCAGTGTATTGGTGCAACAACGTTAGATGAGTATCGCAAACATATCGAACGGGATGCGGCGTTAGAACGACGCTTCCAACCTGTCACTATTGGCGAACCGACAATCCAAGAGACGATTGAGATTTTGCAGGGTGTTCGAGTGCGGTATGAAGAACATCACAAATTGACGATTTCTGATGAAGCGCTGGTTGCTGCTGCGGAATTATCGGAACGATATATTACCGATCGCTTTTTACCGGATAAAGCGATCGATTTAATTGATGAAGCGGGCTCCCGAGTGCGTCTGCGCAATGGCAAAACTCCCTCGGTACTACGAGAACTGAAAAAACAACTCACCGACGTGACGTTAGAGAAAGAAGAGGCAGTTCGTGCTCAGGAATTTGAGAAAGCCTCCAAATTGCGCGATCGCGAATTAACCCTAGAAGAAGAACTGGATCAACGCATCAAAAACGAACACGCGGAAGTCCAAAATACCAAAAATCTCGTGGTTACCGGGGAAGATATCGCCCAAATTGTGGCATTCTGGACCAGCGTTCCGGTGAGCAAACTCACCGAATCTGAGTCTGAGAAACTGATGCTAATGGAAGAAACCCTGCATCAACGGTTAATCGGTCAAGAAGAAGCGGTTAAAGCCGTTTCTCGTGCCATTCGTCGTGCAAGGGTTGGCTTAAAAAATCCCAACCGTCCGATCGCCAGCTTCATCTTCTCCGGTCCTACGGGAGTCGGCAAAACCGAACTCACCAAAGCCTTAGCGGCTTACTTCTTCGGGTCAGAAGACGCCATGATTCGTCTGGATATGTCCGAATACATGGAACGTCATACCGTCTCTAAACTGATTGGTTCTCCTCCGGGATTCGTCGGATATGACGAAGGGGGACAACTCACGGAAGCAGTGCGCCGTCGTCCCTATACGGTGATTCTCCTCGACGAAATCGAGAAAGCACACCCGGATGTGTTTAATCTCTTGCTACAAGTCTTGGAAGATGGACGCCTGACCGATGCCAAAGGGCGCACGGTAGACTTCAAGAATACCCTGTTAATTATGACCTCAAATATCGGGTCTCGCGTCATTGAAAAAGGTGGCGGGGGATTAGGATTTGAGTTTGCTGACAACCGCGCCGAAGCTCACTATGACCGAATTCGCAGCTTGGTGAATGAAGAACTGAAAAATTACTTCCGTCCGGAGTTTCTCAACCGTTTGGATGAGATTATTGTCTTCCATCAGTTGACTAAGGATGAAGTCACAGAAATTGCAGAAATCCTGTTGCGTGACTTGCTAAAACGCTTGGTTGAGAAACAGATTAGCCTGGAAATCAGCGATCGCTTCAAACAGCGCGTCGTAGAAGAAGGGTATAATCCCAGCTACGGTGCACGACCCCTCCGCCGAGCCATTATGCGCCTGTTGGAAGATCATCTCGCCGAAGCGATGTTATCCGGAAGGCTGGATGAAGGAGATTCCGCAATCATTGATCTTGATGAAGCAGGAGAAGTGGTGGTACATCGTGTGGAAGGGCGATCGCTTGTGTCTCCTAGCACTCGATAAGGAATAGAGATTGATAGAGGGATAAGTTCCCTCTAAATTGATGAAAAGGCGGGGGAGAAATCCTCCGCCTTTTCTGATACAATGAGCGAAGCTGGGGATAATTGCGATCGCCCCAAATTTAACGGGATAAAAGAGGAACGGGAGTGAGTGAACATCGACCCCTAAAAGCTGTCGAATTATTTGCAGGAATTGGCGGTTTTCATTTAGGGATGGCAGCGGCGAATATTCAAACCATTTGGGCTAATGATAGCAGTGAATTAGCCGCCCAAGTGTACCGGAGTAACTTTGGTGAAGCATCTCTGCGGTTTGGGGATATCACGCAAATCGACATTGCTGAGATTCCCTCTCATGATATTTTAACGGCGGGGTTTCCTTGTCAACCCTTTAGTGCTGCCGGGAAAAAACAAGGGATTCGCGATCGCCTCCGAGGAACCTTGTTTGAACGGATTATCGAAATCTTAGATAAAAAACAGCCGCAGTATTTCTTTTTAGAGAATGTCAAGCGGATGCTAACGATGGAATCCGGATATCACTTCCGGGTGATTTTGGATGCACTCTGTGCCTTAGATTATTTTATAGAATGGCGAGTGATTAATACCCTCAGCTTTGGACTTCCCCAAAATCGCGATCGGATTTTTATTTTTGGAACCCGCATTAACTCATCCCAAAGCTATCTGGAACTCCTGGAAAACTATTCCGTATTTTTAACTCAACCCGATGTAGAAGCTATTCAAGTCAATAGCCAACTCCAGTCTAAGTTTACCCCAATTTCAAGCCATCCTAGCAAACTTCCCAACTGGGGAATTGCCTATCAACGAAAAATGTACGCCGAACCCATACCTCCGTTGGCAGACATCCAACCGAGAAAGAAACTCCGGGATATTCTGCAAGAGGAATTTGAGGTAGATTCCCAGTTTGATTTTACCCCAGATACCCTCGAAAGAATCAAGCAAAGTAAAGCTGTCAATCGGTATTGTAATGGAGTAGAAATCCTGTACAATCAAGGAGGTGGAGCGAGGCTCGGTTATACTATTTTTGGTATTAATGGAATTACCTCAACCCTGACAGCATCGACTTCCAGACACTATGAACGATATCGAGTAGGAGATAAATATCGCCGATTAACTCCTGTAGAATATGCAAGATTAATGGGGTTCCCCGATGACTGGTGTCGTGTTTCCAGAATTTATGATCGCTATGCTTTATTCGGCAATGCGATCGCGCCTCCCTCTGTCGCCTGGGTTGGCAACAGAATCGGGCAAAAAAACATTGACTTAAATCAGCGTAGTTGGCAGCAACTAACTTTAGCCTTATGATTAGGAGAATTATCAATAAAGGCAACCCCTGACTTTAGCTGCATTAAAGACAGAAGCAAGAGAATTTGCTAGACAACTGGCGACTATACCGATTCCCTTATATGGGATTACAGATGGTAAAGCCGTTGGAACTTACGTGGAAACAGCCTTCAATGAATATTTAGCACTGCGATACGCCTACAAAAGCGGGAGTGCTGCCAGCGGGATTGATTTTCCTGATCTAAACGTGGATTTAAAAGTCACCTCGATTAGACAGCCTCAGTCTTCCTGTCCATTTCGAGATCCCAGTCAGAAAGTGTTTGGATTGGGGTATCATCTATTGGTTTTTACCTATGAAAAAACAGATGAGCGGGTCTCCCATCTTTGTTATTTAAAATTTTTAAATATTGTTTTTGTGGAAGGAGAATACACAGCGGATTATCAAACAAGTTATGGATTGAGAGAAATTCTCCGTCGTCACGGGAACAAAGATGACATCATTGCATTTTTAGAAGAACGGAACCTCCCTTTAGATGAAATAGGCAGAGAACTTTTAGCGGATCGCATCATCAGTCAACCTCCAAAACAAGGATTTTTAACAATTTCCAATGCTTTGCAGTGGAGATTGCAATATAGAAAAATTATTGATTTAGCCAATAGCGGTGACACGCAAGGAATAGAAAATTTACTGATATAATAATTATGCATAACTGTTAGAATTGGAAGAAGGGCGATAATAATGCCGTTTCTTCAATTCATAGAACCGACTTCAGTTGTTTCTGAACAGTCGTAAAGTTATCCTAACCTTAATCCAAGAGCCAACCCCTCAAGTTCCTCCTTATCGCGGACTAAACTTAATCCGATAAACCGAACCCGGATACTCCTTAAATATTTTACTCACCTGACTCCGTAAATTCCAAAAGCGCACTGTATTATCTTCACTGGCAGAGGCTAAAATTTTCCCATTGGGACTAAAACTGACACTATAAACAATATTCTGATGGTCCCGTAACGTCACCAACAAAGCGCCATCTACACTGCGCCAAATTTTCACAGTTTTATCCGCACTTGCGGACGCAATTAACTCGTTATCTGGACTAAAACACACATCTAACACGGCGTTTTGATGACCCGTCAAGGTGCGAACTTTGCCATGACGACCCCAGGAAATATCGCGCACCCATAATTTCACCGTACCATCCCCACTTCCTGAGACTAATTGATTGCCATCGGCACTAAATTTAACGCTATAAACACTATCCTCGTGACCTTCTAAAGTTCTTAAGCAAATTCCATTGAACTGCCACAATTTGACGGTACCATCAGCTAATCCCGATGCAACTAAATTGCCTTGTGGCATAAAACTAATATCAAAAATTCCGGCAGATTGTCGTTTAATCGAAGAAATTAATGTGCCATCTCGTTTCCAAAATTTCAAGGTTTTATCAGCACTGGCGGTCGCAATCCGATTCCCTTTTGTATTAAAGTCAACCCCAAAAACTTCCGCGCTATGTCCTTTTAGAGTGGTTAAAAAGGTTCCATCTCGACGCCAAAGCTTGACTGTTTTATCTGCACTAGCAGTTGCAATGAGTTTACCATCCGGACTGAATGCCACACTCAAAACGCTATCACTATGGCCGTTGAGAATCGTATCTACACTGCCATTGAGTTGCCAGAGTTTAGCCGTTGTATCAGCACAGGCAGCAGCGATCGCACTCGAAAGGGTGGGAGAAAAAAACATATAAAAGTCAGCCCGGTTTGGAGTCAGCAGAAGTTCAGGGGTATCTACGATTATAAAGGGTTAAGGTTTGACTTTTTTCTCGTTGAGAGCAATGCCTATTAAAATAACTCAAAATAGACCGAAAATTGTCTATAATAGCCACATCATACGGGAGAGGTTATATGGGGTTAACAAGTGAACTGCGCTGGTTTTATCCGGGTGTTCCACCGGAGGCGATCGCCGATTGGTTTGCCACCCAATGTCCTCAACAAGGGCCAGTGAACCCAGAAACCCGAGATGATTTATATCTGTTCACTCTAGACTGTGATTATCTTAATATTAGTGCGATTCGTTCACGCGAAAAGCGGAGGGTAATGCCCGAAGTGTGCGCGTGGTAATGGTCTCGGCAGACGCCGTGT
>NZ_JAMXFC010000053.1 GCF_025370755.1 Laspinema sp. D2d
TTTTGGGTGATTTCGACTTGTCCACCATCGACAGGTTCGGCAACAGGTCGAGTCGCAGCTTCCTTGAGTTCGGCTTCGAGTTTGGGAACGAAATCCGCACCCATCGCGGCTACCATCTCGCGGATGTCGCCTTTATTCGGCAGGTCGGGACAAATTGCTAACGGGTCCAACTGGATACATGGCACTTGCTGGCGGGCCGCTGCTGTTACCACTTTGGCCGCTTTGCTGAGTCCTGCTGCATCGTTATCCGGCAAGATGGCGACTGCTGCATTCTCGTTGACTTCCTGCATCCGCCGTAGGAAACTTTCCAACTCAACCTCAGTCCAGGCGCTTCCTTGAAACGTGACCGCTGCTAGTCCAAGACTCCGGGCAATTTCTACGCAGCCCTCGCCTTCGACTAATAATAAAACTGGGAATCCTTCGTGGACTGATGCGATCGCCTGGAACGCTTCTTCCTCGCGATAGGCTTTCCAAGATTTTTCCCCTTTGCTCCAGACGGGCAAGCCATCTTCATTGAGGTGGCATTGCCGGAAGGTTTTGCGGGGCTTTTGTTTGCTGTCATCCTGCCACTCGAACCGATAGACCGCTTGGGTGCTGCTGTAGCGGTACACAATTTCAGTGGCGTGGGTTGGCACTCCCTTCGGCACAAAACTTGGCTTTTGCGACTGGGGTGCTTCTCCTACTTCATGGACTCGCACAAGCGCGGGCTCTCCTGCGGGCATCATCACCGGCGCGGGCGCATCTTGACGACGGACAACAGGGGCCAAAATCTTGGTTTGCCAGGGGGCCACTTTCTGCCGGATGTCTCGGCATTCGCAGCCATTCCAACATTGATAAGACCCATTTTTTGGGTCAATGGTCAGATTGTTATTCTCGCAAACCGGGCATTCGTAACGGTTTTTGCCCTTTGCCGGTTTCAGATTGCCGATGAAATTCCGGATATCGAACGAAGAATTTTTCTCAGAGACTGGCGAAACGCGCTGAAAAATGCTACCTTGTTGGTAAAGCATATGTTATTAGCTCCTGGTGATTTCAGGGGTTGACTTCGGGTCGGGGTGTGGCTACCTCGGCCCATTGCTTTTTATTATACAGATTTTTCTTCGCCGCAACAAAAATTAAGTGCTAAGAATTGCAACGATAGAATCCTTGCCCCTAATGCGTTCCAATTCCTAGCCCGCTTGTAAATCAGCCCCACACTCAGGCCCTTTATCATTCGTGGGTAATCGGGCTGGAAATTGCTCTAATCCTTGTTATGTCTAGCTTTAATGGATTTTATCGGATTGATAAAAGTGAGATAATTGAAAATGGGCCACTTTTAATGTGAGAATAAATTGTCACTGAGTTGGGGAATGCTGCTTTTGCAGGTGTTGCCCCCTGGTGGCGATAACTATCAGTCCTAACACTTATCTGGAAATGGAGTCAACCGATCGCGAAGCGTCTCCGAAGGAGAATCGCCCCGCCGGAGATAACTCTCAGGTCTGATAGTTATCTGATTGGTCTGGGACCGATCGCCGCTAAGATAAGCGATCGGCTTAGTTTAGAAAAACATATACCTAGCCATTCTCAAATTCACACCACCTAAAAAATACTCCTCAAGACAGATGTGAATAGAGATAGAAAAATTTATCACAGAGTCTGAAACAAATTTTCCTAACTCTAGGTTTATTGATAAAGCACCGGATTAAATATAGTATCACCCTAATTTCCCGATAAATGAATAGCAGAAATACTTAATATTGCCTATATAACTATCAAAATTGAGTCTTTTTGCTAAAGCCAAGCTAAAACTCTAAGTTATTAAAAAAGGTGGAATCATGGCTTACAAAAAGCTCCAAAAGTCTTCAGTTACAACCGCTCCAGTGCAGAAAACATTACAGACCCCTCGTTCTTTCAGCGAACGAAAGCCCGCAGATGTTGCTAAAGATGCGCCACAACAGGACATCCAACGTTCAGGGTCTGATAGCAACTGCCTGGGACGAATTTCTATCTATCCACCATCCTTTGAAGCACCTGTTCTGCAACCTAAGCTAACAATTGGTGCAGCGAACGACCAATATGAGAAAGAAGCTGACCAAGTGGCTCATCAAGTCATCACCAAAATTCATAGCCCAGCTTTTCGCACTCCCGAGCCTCAAGCAAATGAGTCCATTCAGCGCCAAATTGGGCCACGCATTGGCATCAGGAGAAAACCAGCTAGTCAAGGTGAAGCCACAGAAGCAACCCCTGATTTAGAAGCCTCGATTCGAGCCGCCCGTAGCAGTGGACATCCCATTAGACCCAGCATTAGAGAGCCGATGGAGCAAGCGTTTGGGTCAGATTTTAGTCAGGTTAGAATTCATAGCAACGCGCAATCGGACCAGCTAAACCGTTCGATTCAAGCTAGAGCCTTTACCACCGGGCAAGATATTTTCTTTAGGCAAGGTGAATATAATCCAGATAGTAGAGCTGGGCAAGAATTGATGGCCCATGAGTTGACTCATGTGGTGCAGCAAACAGGCCAGATCCGCAGACAAGAAGCAGCAGGGGGCGTTGATATGGCTTTCACCCTTGCAGAAGCAGAGGGCGTTGATATGGCTTTCACCCTTGCAGAAACTCTAGGTCAAGGTTCAGTCATATGGGTTGATAGGGAATCTTCAGTTGAGGAGACAGAAGATAGTGATCAACGTAGCATGAGTTTTACAGAAGAGGAGGTTTTAAGCCATATGTTTATTGAAAATTATCAGGAGGATTTGCGAGATCTTATAATTAATGAGTTCGGTAATATAGGTGAGCACGCAAGAGCCGCTGCTAATATAGCAATAAGCGCACTCTTTGCTCCATACATTGAACAAATTCAGAATCGCGAGCAGCGCCAGCGTTATGAAAGCATAATATTAAGACGATTAGTTAATTTCTTCCCAGCTCAAGGTATGGTAGGTAGAATTAGTCAAAATATTGCTTCCTTTGCTGTTGACTTAGCACTAGAATCTTATGCAGAAGATTTACGATCTGAAAGAAGTGATGCTGAATTTTCTCGTAGGAGTATTTCTTCAGAAATAGAATTTTATTTGCTAGAAATATTTAATAATCCTGTCACGGAGAATTCTTTACGCCTGCAAAATTTCTTTCTTAGTAAATTGAAACAAGCATATATCCGTATGGTTGAAACTTCAAGTCACTCACCATCTGGAGCGGAAACCAGACAAGCACTGCGACAGGTAGCGCGATATCTGCTTTATCAGGGGGGCGATAGTAGAGCTATTGTTGAATCAATTTCAAGGGACCTTCAAGCAAGGTTTGAACCTCTAGTGCGTCTTGCATTTGAAAATCCTGGCGCTAGTGGGGAAGGAGAGAGGCACTCAACAATGATGACTCCTTACCGTTCACGTACAGGAAGGTAGTACGATCTGCCTCTCTCATCTTAAGCCAAATTCAAAACGCTAAACATCATCTAAATAGCATCTAAATCACAATTATCTCATAGAAAAACCGGAAAAAATTAATGCAAACTGCTCCCTTGTAGCCTGACAAAAACAATCTGGGTTGAGGGCGATCATAACTCTCCCATCACCGAATTCCCCGAATAGTCAAAGACGCTTCCAACATTACCCAAGCCCAATTTGCTCCCTTTGAGTTCTACCAACCTTCTTATTCACTCAGAACCATTACATTGAAGTGGTGGTAAGGTGTTTTAGCTGCTTTGCGTACTTGCGATCGCCACTGAGATAACTGTCAGGTCCGACCCTTATAGGGTTGGGTCCCGTGGCGATTCGGTTTTGAAATAACTCTCAGGTCTGATAGTTATCTGATTGGGTTCGGTTGCGATCGCCTCTCTCCAAACCCGACCCTTTAGGGGGAAACAGATTCGGTTGCGATCGCCTCTCCTCGATGACAGGGGAATTTTGCCAGTGGCGAGGGTCCAAAGAAAAAGGCCCCAGCAAGGGCTGAGGCTCAGAATATTTCGAGTAGCATTATAAATTTCTAACACCGGGTGCGATCGCCTCAAAAAAAGGCCCCAGCAAGAGATTAGGATATCCTAAAGCCTTATTCCTATCGGCTATTTACTGCCGTTTTGGTCATGGGGCGGCTCCTATTTTTTGGGCAGTGTTTGAAAAACGGTGCAGACCGCTATCACCGCATCAGGGATTACCTGATGCAATTCTTGGGGAGCTTGCCACGCACAGGCAGCCACAATTACGATGCCAACCACTACCGCGATTGACAAATTTTTGCTATAATTAGCCATGATAACCAGGTGATTTAATCACCTTGATAAACAACATAAGAGTCTTTTTCCTCCTGCGTGACCAGGGGTAAAAGCAATAAAATTAGCAATCGGGGGAAGCTGTAACTTCTTCCGATTGTTGCTTTTTGGGGAAATCAACTCCTACTCCTCGAATGGTAGCATAAGAATCGGGTTTTGTGGGAATCTTTGAAGACTTTTTCTATTTTTTTACCTGTATCGCGTTATAACGCGCAATACACATAAAAATGACAAGCCGGTAGACATATTCTGTTGAGTAGGTGTTAAACAATTAGCAGCTAAATTTACAATAAAATCTTTAAAACCCCACAGGGCTTGATTTACAGATTTTTATTTTGTTGACTAAGTTCCTATATTTATAAAAACCTTCTAAAATTTTTGCCGCAAAATCAAAATATTTTTATTCCTATATTGGAAATTTTCAACTATTGGCATTTCCTGCAGGACGCTACTTAAGAATTATTGAGGAAACGGATTCGGGCTTGGATGCGATCGCCCGTTGAGAAAACTCCCCCCGGTGGCGATCGCTACTTGTCAAACTGTCAGACCCGACACTTTGGGAATTCGGACTTGGATGTGATCGCGCGTCATCGATGACAGCTATCTGATTCCCGCCAGTGGCGATCTGGCAAAAAAAGGCCCCCGCAAGAACTGAGGCTAAATTATAGGACGTCCTATAAAAAAGGCCCCAGCAAGGGCTGAGGCTAAATTATAGGGGACTCTATCCTATTAGAGACCTCTTTAGAATCTTCTAAAGAATCGGCTATTTACTGCCGTTTTGGTCATCGGGTGGGTCCTGTTTTTTGTCCAGCATCTGAACCAGGGTGCTGGTCACTATTACCGAGTCAGGAATTGCCCGGTGCAACTCGTCTGGGGCTTTCCACGCATAGGCGGCGATCGTGATTAGACCAATTCCTAGCGGAATCAGCCATTTCTTGATATGCTGCATGATGATAGAAAACTCGCATAAATGCGAGTTGTGAAACTACATAAGTCGAACTCCTGTTGGCGCAGGAGATAGAGACATCAAGCATGGGGAGGAGTTGGCGCTTCTCCCGTTTGCTTTTTCAGGAGCCTTTCCGACTCATTCCAAAGCATATCATCTGTTTTTCCGAAATCTAAGGATTCATTGACAATATGGCGCAAGTTAATGGAAATTTTTGAGACAAATTTTTCAGAAATAGCAGAATCCCTTTACTGGGTTGACTCTTGGCGCTTCTCCCATTTGCGTTTTTAGATGCCTTTCCGACTCATTCCAAAGCATATCATCTGTTTTTCCGAAATCTAAGGATTTATTCTCAATATGAGAATAGTTATGTGACATCACCCTATAACCCTGTGGAAAACTTTTCCCAGGCTTTCTCCAAAATCAATGGGAACTGCTTTTTCAGATAAACGCCTAACGATAAATCAAAGATTGCCGATCGCCATCTGCCACCGCACTCGCCCCAAAAAAATGCGGCAGGTTTCGGACACCCACCGCAATAACTGTCGTCCGTAATTCTTATCGCCGCTGCCACTGACTCTGGTGCGATCGCCAGCCCAAACGCAACAATCCCGCCAGAGCTAGTCTGACGGGATTGCCTGTTATATCGATTTTTAAATAGACCTGTGCGGTCTGTGTTAACCCGGGTTTGTTTTTCTTATGCTCCTAATCTACCCGAGTCCTCGGGTCTGGGAATCTGCCTGGGGAGGTAACTTCTGCGGATAATCTCTAATCCCAGCAGCGGATTGGCGACGGGTGAAGTTTGGTTCAATCGTGCCTGTGGGAACCGATGTCACCCCTGGGGATTGGGAGTTAATCAAGAACAGCAGCGGAGAATTGCGAAAAGCCTTTGGCATAGCTGCGCTTACCGCCTTCCTCATGAAACCACCCGAGGAAACCTGGGTGAGCGAGGTGTGGCTCAATCTGGCAGTGGAAGGCGAGGGACCGCTCAACGGGTTGCTGATTCTGGAGGGACTGGCGACGGCGGGCAAGACAGACGATCGCTCGCCTGAAGTCTCCCCAAAGATTGCACCGGCGAGTCAGAACTGGGGCAGTTGGGTTCGACACCGGGCGATTCTCCCTCCCCAGATACGATCGCCTCTAAGCTCACTGTTCATCCCACAACTCTCAAAGTTGGCTGTTCTCCTAGAAACCGATCGCCTCTCATTCTGGACCAACCCTAACTTCCCACCAAATTCTTCCCCTGCAACCCCTACAACTCCCCTAACGGTTCCCGATTTAAAATGTCCCGACATTCCCGCCAATTAGGTAAATATTGATCCATATAGGCTTTAAAGCGTTGATTATGATGGCGCTCTAACAAATGAACCAACTCATGCACCACCACATACTCCAGGCATTCTACCGGCTTTTTTGCCAACTCTAAATTCACCCAAATCCGATGCTGGTTTATATTACAGCTTCCCCATTTCGTCTTCATTTTCTTGATACCCCACTCCGCCACCTCCTGCCCGATTATCGGTTGCCAGTGGTCCAACAAATCAGGGATTCTGGCTCTAAGTTGAGAACGATACCATTCGGTTAACACTAAGGCCCGATTTTGAGGGGAAGTCCCCGGGTTGACGAATAGCTGAAGGGTTTTAGGGGGAATTAAGGCCATTTCATGGCGTCCCCGACGTTCGATGACTTCTAACCGATAGCGACTTCCAAATACATAATGACTTTCCCCAGAAACCATTTCTCGCTTGGACTGGCGGGGTTGAGCTTCAAAATTAGCTCGTTGTTTTTTAATCCAGGACAGCCGGGAAATAACGGCCAGCCGAATGTTATCCTCGCTGAGGTGCAACGGTGCAGCCACCCGCACATGACCATGAGGGGGATAAACCCCTACATGGAGGTTTTTGATAGGTTTTCTGACGATTTGGATGGGAATATCCCTGATGATAATCTGGCTTTCAATTTCTAAGTTACTGATACTCATTTTGGTGTTTAATTAGTTCTAAAATATTTCCCAGATTAATATCGCGATCGCCAATGACTCCCCGAATGGCATTTTTGATTTCTCGTTCTTTCATCGTATTTCCAATCCATCCCTCTTTTTTGGTGGAACGGACTGCTTTATCGACCGCCAGGGCTAAGGCTTCATCTTGTCCTAGGTTATCGTAGAGGGAGCGCTTGGCGGGGGTATCCAGGGAGTTGGGATAGTTAGCTTGCGCCTCTCCTGCCGGTTGAATGATTTGTTTTGCCAGTTGTTTGACCTGTTCTAGGTACTCCTGATAACCCATTGCCTGGTTCCGGCGTTGCTCAATTAAAGCATCCAGTAAGTCGGACATATTCTCATAGTATTTGGGGTTAATGGGACTCTCATCTAAGATGATTTTGCGGATGTTATTCTCAATGGTTTCTGCAACGGCTTCCTGGTTGTTTTTTAACCCGGCTGGCAGTTGTTCTAATGTGCTTAACCCCTTTTGGACAATCAGTTGAATCAATCCCAATTCTTCAAAGTCTGAGACGATGGTACTGGGTTCGGCGTGGATGTAGCTATCCAGCAGGTGGCGCATGGCGGGTTCGTAGAGTTTCATGTCTAAGTAGTCGCCGCTGGCAATTTTGACCTCATCCCGCATTTTGCTGTAATGTTCTACTTCGGCTTTAATGGTTTGGGATTCGTGAGTTGTATAACCAGCTTCTGTCATTTCGTTGGCGAGGTTACTATAGGCACGAATTAAGGCGGTGACGGCTTGGTAAAGGGCGACCCGTTTCGGTTCGTTGTTGGTTAAGGCTGTTTTATCGGAGGTGTCGGTGGCGCAGAAGTAATGGAGGTAGTCGGAGGTGTTGCCGGGACGGGGGACGGGTTCACAGAGGGCTTTGACGGTTTCTAGGGTCTCTTCTAGGCGTTCTTTGGCTTTGTCTAGGCGATCGCTCAATAATCCCGCTATGTCATCGGCATCATAGCCTTCAAAAGCGCCACTGGTATAGTTATTAACGGCCCCCTCTAGTTGTTGGAAAAGGTCTTTATAATCGACGACATAGCCATATTCTTTGTCTTCCCCATCCAGGCGGTTGACGCGGCAGATGGCTTGGAATAATCCATGATCTCTCATGGTTTTGTCGATGTATAAGTAGGTGGCGGGGGGTGCATCAAAGCCGGTGAGGAGTTTATCCACGACTATCAGCAGGCGCATTTGTCCGGGTTCTTTGATAAAACGGTTTTTGACTTCCTGCTCAAATTCGTCTACCCGGGACATGGCTTTGTCTTCGGGTTGGTTGAAGTAGTCTGCCAGCATCCGGCGATAAATCTCATATTGATGTAGTTTCTCGGTGGTTCCCTCTCCGGTTTCTTCTCCTTTGATATCGGCGGGGGAAGGTTTGTAGCTGGTGATGATGGCGCATTTTCCTTTGAGTTGGGTTTGGTTGAAGAGTTCGTAAGTTTTGCAGGCTTGGTAGATGCAGGCGCAAACGAGCATGGCGTTCCCTCTTCCATCCATGAGGCGGGGTTTGGTTTCCATGTCTAGCAGGATGTCGTCCACGATTTGTTCGAGGCGAGATTTGCTGGAGAGGAGTTTTTGCATGGTTCCCCATTTCTGTTTGAGTTGGGTTTTGGCTAAGTCGGATAATCCGCGCGTTTTGGCTTCAAACCATTGGTCAATTTTGGACTGGGTGGTGATAGTTTGGTCGATATCTCGGGCTTCATAGCGCAAGTCGAGCACGATGCCATCGGTGACGGCTTCATCAAATTTGTAGGTGTGGATGTAGTTGCCGAAGACTTCGATGCTTTTTTGCTTGTCTTGTTTGAGGAGGGGGGTGCCGGTAAAGCCGATGAATAAGGCATGGGGGAGGATGCTTTTCATGGCTTGGTGGAGTTTCCCGGACTGGGTACGGTGGCATTCATCGACGAAGACGAAGAGATTGCCTTTGGGGGTGAAGTTGCTGGGGAGTTGGGTTTGTATCGTTTGTATAAGTTCGTCGGTGGCTTCGTTTTGGCGGTTGCCAAATTTCTGGATGAGGGAGCAAATTAGCCAGGGTTCTGAGGTGTTGAGGGTGTGGATGAGGTCCGCGCTGCTTTTGGTTTGGTAGATGTCTTCGTCTATTCCTTTAAAGATGCTTTCGATTTGTTCGTCGAGTTCGGTGCGATCTGTGAGGATGAGGACCCGCGCCTCGGTGAGGTTTTCTCGGATCCATTTGGCAAGCCATCCCATTGTCAGGCTTTTGCCGGACCCTTGGGTATGCCAGATGATGCCGCCTTCTCGCTGTAGGATGGCGTTTTGGGCGGCTTTGATGCCGAAATATTGGCTAGGGCGACAGGTCTTTTTGATGCCGCTATCGAAAATTATGAAGTTGTGGAGGAGTTCTAAGAATCGGGTTTTGTTACAGAGGCGAATTAGGTCAGAATCTAAGCGAGTTTCGGCTATTTCTGAGGAAATATTAGGGAGATATTTTTGAGTTTTGGGATGGGTATTAGGGTTATAAAGTGGATTTTCTTCTTTCCATTCGAGATAGTATTTTTCTGAGGTTTCTATGGTGCCGTAGCGGATTCCTTGGGTATCGTTTCCCGCCATGACAAGCTGGAGGGTGGTGAAGAAGGGGCGGATAAATTCTTTTTTCTGGTTGTCGAGGTTTTGGCGGATGCCTTCACTAATGGAGACGATGGAACGTTTGAGTTCAAGGATTCCGAGGGCGATGCCGTTGATGTAGAGGACGATATCGGGGCGTTTGGAATTTTTGCCTTTGATGGTGACTTCTTCGGCTATGGCAAAGTGATTGTTTTCGGGGTGTTCCCAGTCGATTAACCAGATGGTTTGGGTTTGTTCTCCAGCCCCTTCTTTGACTTTGACGCCATAGCGCAGGAGGCTATAAACGGCTTTGTTGGCATCATAGAGGTTTTGGATGTCTCCGAGGGCGGCTGCTTGGTCAAGTTCTCGCAGGGTTTTGCTGATGAGGGTTTTGTTAATGCCTCGGTTGGTTAACCATTGGGTGAGGATTTCGGGTTCTATGTTGCGGTTGTTTTTTCGGTGATGCCAGTTTCCGAGGTAGGTGTAGTGGAGGTGGTTTTGGAAGAGTTGAATGATTCTGCCTTGAGTGAATAGTTCGAGTTGTCCAACTTTAATCATGGTGTGTTTTTCTGGAGATAGTTTAATATTTTTTTATCTAATTTAGCCATTTACCAGCAAGAAATGATGCTAATTCCTAAACCGCTGGCTTGATTGGCTTGAGGGCACTCTCGGTTTTGGCGAGACAGTTTAGTATGCTCATCAACCCACCAGATCCAGATATGCGTATCTAGGATAATCATGCGAGGGCATCCCAGTCTTCTAAGGCTACGGGTTCGTAGGGGTTGTCATAGTGAACGACTTTCCCTCGGAGGGGGTGATGTTCAGAGGGCTGCTGTTGGGAGGAGGTTGAGCGCATATCATTTTTAACGGTTTGCAGAATTGCTTCAATAATCTGGATGCGCTCCTCTATTGATGTTCCTTGCAGTTTTTCGATAATCTCTGATTCAGTCATTTGTTTGCTCCGGTATTATTATGGGTTTAAATTAGGCTTTATTAAATGATAGCCTTGTCCTCCCGGTTAACAGTTCTTGCATCATTCCCTGTTTGATGGCTTGGGTTTTGGTGCGGCGTTTTTCTAAGGCTGTGATTTCGGTGTCTATATCTGAGAGGACTTGGGCGATGGCTTTTTGTTCTTGAGGCAGATCTGGTACTGCGATAAGAATTTTTTCTAGTGCAGCATTTCCGATGTTAGGTGGATCGGTTCCAGCCATAGCGATTGTCATAGATATGATAAAATATAAACGCTGCATCACATAATAAATAAAGGCAGGCTGAGTATTCTCTCTAGGAAGCAATTTGGCTACTCGCTGATTAAGTAATGCTGGTGTATCTTCTGTTGTCAATTGAGCTATCTTTAATTTATTGCCAAGAATAGGGCGAGTTAAAGCTATTACTACATCTTTGGGTTGCAGTATGTAATCTTTAAATATTGTCTGAAAAATTTCTGGTAAATAGGTAATATTGTCCCAGTTTATTTTTTCGATTCCTACATTAGAAATCTTTAACCATCTTGTACCAGTATTACTTCCAAATCGGCTACTAAATCCATACCCTCCTAAAAATTTGGTTACATTTCCTACTTCGGTACAATCCCAATCTTCAGGAATCACCCCAATGTCAGTTTTCTGGTAACCCTTGCCCTCGCCAAACCCCGGCAGGCGCGTCTTACCCGTGAGGAGTTGCTGCATGGTGGCGGTTTTGATGTGGCGCTTTTTGGCGATGAGCTTATCCAGGGAGGCAATTAGGGCATCTACGTCCGATAGGGCTTGGGCGATCGTCTCTTGTTCTCGAAGTGGTGGTATTGGAATTTTTATAGATTTTATAATTAATCCATTAAGATTTTCTTGATTACCTGTGTTGCTTAAATCTCTAATGGCTTCATACTGACTACTTAAATAGTGAAAAACATAGGTATGTTTCACAGAATCATTAAGTGATATAGCTGCACAGGCTTGGTTTGTTGAAGATTCTAAGCCAAGTATTGCAACTTTTCCTCTGGTTTTTCCTTGACCATACATTGCCATGAGTAAAGTACCGGGAGGAAACAGCTTTGCTGCTGAGTTCTTTAAACCCAATTCAGTAATAAATTGTTCAGACCACTTAATAATATTAAAGTTTATTTGATGGGTTGTTATCCAAGGAATATTTCCTCCCCAGTATAAAGAATTTGTTCTAAGGGGAGTTCCCCCTGAAGTGACAAAACCAATGTCACTAATAGTTTTTAACTCCCAATCTTTAGGAATCAAACCCACATCAGTCTGCTTATACCCTGGTGGTAACTGAGGTTTATTAATTGATAATTTATAATTCCTCATTTACAGCCACCCCTTTACCGTCAAATGCTCGATATCTTCCCGCAATTCAGCCACATCATAATGAACGCAAATGCCTCTATTCGCAATCAAGCGCTGAAAGCGAATCTGAGACATATTTAGCAATTCTGCGGCTTTTCCAAGGCTAACCTTGGACTGCTGAAAAAGCAGCAAAACAAGCTCAACCAAAAGCTCATCCTCTGACAACCCACTCGCTTTGACAATTTCATCAGAAATTATTAAATTCATTTCTTTACTCCATCCAACTCTTAATTATGATTAGGGATTTAAACCCATTCATTAGCTATTAATTAAAAACGCTTCATTCAGCGCATCTTGAATCACCTGCTCGCTGACACCGCGACGCTTCAAACCCTCAATAAAACTGGCAACAGGCTGCTGACGACTTTCCAGATGGTATAAAATCGCCTGGTATGGTAACGGTGACTCAATGGGATGATGTTGTTCTTCATACGCCTCGATTAACGTTGTTAGCACCTCAAGCCTATCCCCCTCTGGAGTATTTAAGGGCGCATCAAATAACCGTTCTACTTCCACCAACGCTTGCCGATAATCTTCCTCGGTTTTAATGGGCTTCAAACTCATATTAATTCACCTTTGTTAGATAGTTGTTGCATCAACCTTGTCATAGTCTGAGTGGGTGCCAACAAAACGAATAAAGACAATCCCCAATTCATAACGAACATGAACAATTAGACGATAATTATTCCCTTTTATATTAAAAACCACCCGATTATTGGGGAGAATGCTGGCATTAGCATAAATTGCTTTAATATCTGCTGGACTTGTCCAGTCCATGCAACGGACATCCTGAAACCAAGCCTTTAACGGTTGTTCAGCATCCGCGTGTAACTGCCAAAATTCTCGTAATGTACTGCGAGCAATAATCCTCACAACAATATCATCCCTCTCATCCAACTCCTCAATCTTTAATCATCCATTAATTCCACTCTAACCCCATCCTCCTTAAATGCTCATCTACCCGACTCGACAACGCCTCAACCTCCTCCACCAACTGCGGCAACGGTTCCGCATAGCGTTCCTCTAAATCCTTCACCCGATTTGCCAATTGCTGCGTCATCCGCTCAATCTCTGCCGAAATTGTCGCCTCTAGGGTAGCTTCCCATTTATCCTCAACCACCAACACCTTAATCTCATCCTCAGTCAACTTTGGATACTTCGCAAACACCGCCTTATCTAGTGCTTCTTGCGCCTCCTTAACTGCCTTTTTCTTCTCCGCCTCCAAGTCAAACAACTCCAAACACCGCTCAAGCACAGCCAACTGTTCCCCCTCAACGGATGACTCATCCTCGTCAAAAATGGATAGCTGCTTCGTCGTTTCTCCGATTAATTTTTTGAGGTTCGTTTTCGTCACCTTTCCCGCATCGGTTTGGGCATCTGTCAAAGCCCCCTCCTCCCCGGTATGCTCCTCAATCAGTGCCTCCAACTCCTGACTAATGGCATCACAATCTGCCTGCAACTCATCAAGATGCTGCTGCTTATCTGCAAAATATCGCCCCACAATCAGCCCGGGTGGGATTAAATCCGTCTTATATTTTTTCTTCCCAATGGTTAAATCTGCCGTTTCTTTCAGTTTCTCGCCCTTTTTAACCACCAACTCCCGCAACCCTTTCCCCACTTTCCAGCCATCCTGCACCAGCAAATAGACATCATCCTGCATGGTTTCTGCCCAGTAGTCCATCAATAGCTGATAAATGTCATACTTATCCAGCAAATCAGCTTGGGCAAACCGCGCCAGCAGGTCCTCCGCTAGGCTTTCAATCAGCACCTTGGGTTTATCGGCGATCTTAATCTCCTTGAGTCTCCCCTGGTGATGCTTGCGCCAATCCTGATACAGGGCTAAAGTCTTCTGGGTAAAGGCTGTAAATTCTGAGTGGTTGAGAATCGTCCCTTTGACTTGGCTGGCTTCTACTAAACTCTGACTATATCCGGGGCGCTGACTCGGGGCAAACAAGGCACTCCGCATCTCGGGAAATACCTGCCAGTAATCCTCTAAAGCATCAATATCAGCGTTAGGGATGCCCCCATTCAGGTGGGCGCTCAAGTCGTGGATGTCTTCCGGTTCGCTAGAGTCAATATAACGGGGGATGTTGAGGTTGTAGTCGTTGGCGGCAATTTCATCCAGACTCACCATCCGACTATACCGGGGGCATTCAATTTGATTGTTGAAAACATCCACAATTTTATGGATATCCTGACTCCGCAGGCGGTTCTTATTCCCATCTTTCATGAACCCCTTGCTGGCATCCACCATGAACAACCCCTGGCGCTGCTGGGCGCTGGCTTTGTCTATGACGATTATACAAGCGGGGATTCCTGTGCCGTAAAACAGGTTAGGCGGTAACCCGATGATGCCTTTGATATAACCCTGGGTGACCAAATTCTGCCGGATACGCGCCTCGGCATTCCCCCGAAACAACACGCCATGCGGCAAAATCACGGCAGCTTTCCCGGTACTTTTCAGGGATTTGAGGATGTGCAGCAGAAAGGCATAGTCCCCATTTTTTCCTGGGGGAACGCCATACTCAAACCGCTGAAATTCGTCGTTGGCAAGGTTGACGCCGTTACTCCAGGATTTATAGGAAAAGGGCGGGTTGGCAACGGCAAAATCAAAGGTTTTTAGGCTGCCATCCGGGTTTTTCCAGTAGGGGGAGGAGAGGGTGTTGTCTTTGCGAATGTCTGCGGTGGGGTTGTTGTGCATGAACATATTCATGCGCGCTAAGGACCAGGTGGAGTTGTCCATCTCCTGCCCATAAATGGTTAATCCATTGGGCGCTTCATCGGCGACTTTCAAGAGGAGGGAACCGGATCCACAGGTGGGGTCATAGACGGTAGCATCCTGCCGGGTTTCTGGGGTGATGCCTACAACTTTGGCTAAAATCCGCGAGACTTCTGCGGGGGTGTAGAACTGGCCCTTGCTTTTGCCGGAGTCGGTGGCAAAGTGGCGCATCAGGTATTCATAGGCGTCGCCCAGTAAGTCGTCTCCTTCGGCGCGGTTGGCGCTTAAGTCCAATCCGTCAAAGATTCCGACTAATGTGGAGAGGCGATCTATCATTTCTTTGCCTTTGCCGAGTTTATCTTCGTCGTTGAAGTCGGCAATATCTATGGCTCCTTTTAAGTCGTTTTCTTCGGCTAGTTTACTAATGACTTTGTTGATTTTATCTCCGATTTCTTTGTCTCCTTTGAGGGCGACTAATTCATCAAAAGATGCGCCTTCCGGAACGAAGATGATTCCATTGGGGTCTCCGGCATATTTGTCGGAGATGTATTTTAAAAAGAGTAAGGTGAGGACGTAATCTTTATATTGGGAGGCATCCATGCCGCCTCGCAGTTCATCACATCCGGCCCATAAGGAGCTATAAAGTTCGGTTTTTTTAATAGCCATTAGAGATAGTTGTTGTTGTAATTAAAGTCGGTTTTAGGGGAGGTTTGGGGAGTGATGAAAATAAAGCGCAATCCTTGAATAGGGCGAGTTTGGGTTGAGGGTTGAGTCTGGGCGGTCTGTAAGGCCCCTGAGTATTATCGCATCTGGACGGGGAAAAAAGATGGAAGGGGCTATTTTGGGGGGCGGGGAGACTGAGGCAAGAGTGTCTCGCGGTTGGAGAGAGGGGTCCGGCGCTGGTTGGCTGTGTTAACCCTGGGGGCAAGCGGGTTGAAGGGAGGGGAGGGGAGGCGATCGGGCTAAGGGTTGAAGGGGGTGGTCCTCCACCGGATTTCTGTTTTTTCTTGATTCTTGATTCTTGATTCTTGATTCTTTAATCTTGATTCTTTAATCTTGATTCTTTAATCTTGATTCTTTAATCTTGATTCTTTAATTACTACAAACGTTTATCCAGCAAGGATTTTGACTTGATTCCATCCCTTTAAGTTTATGCTCAAGAGCCGCAAGAAAACTTGGAACAGGCTGCTGCCGACTTTCCAGATGGTATAAAATCGCCTCAGAGGGCAGAGGTGACTGGATGGGATGTTGTTGTTGTTCAAATGATTAAATCTCTAATTCACTAACCACGATAATTTTTAATTCGGTTACTCGCTTCAGTTGCAAATCATTCGTTAAAAATGCCTCACAGCCAGCTACCAAGGCAGTAGCAATTTGTAAGGCATCAATTAATGCTAAGTTGTATTTCACGCGGAGTTGGGCTGCTTGATCACCAATTTCAGCCGAAATTTGTACAAAGTTTGTTTTTTCCTGAGTTAAGCAATCGATAAAATCAATAACTGCTTGTGTTTGATTCATTCGATAAGCACCCACTAAGCATTCTGCTAGAGTTACAGGTGAAGCGACTACCGTTAGCTGGCCCTCATCCACCCGATGAAACACGGCAGACACCTGGTCAAAGAATTGGGGATGGCGTTCCACTAAATAAATGACTGGAGCCGTATCTAAATAAATGCGGCTCACGCTTTCTAAAGCTGCCTCAATCTTCATGGTCTATCCTTAACAGGCGATCTCGATGTTCTTGGGATTCCTGTCTCGTGCGCGTCACCCATTCCTGAGCATCTTCTCCTACCAGAGGATAGGGAGCCGTTCCGGCAAGATCAAGCCACTTTTTCTGAGGCTTTCCCTGGGTCTGTGTTCGGCGTTTCAATTGCTCGGTAGTGTGATTCAAGACTTCCACTTGTTCCTCTGCGGTCAATTGCTCAATATCTTGTAAGACTTTCTCTAACAATGGACTCATAGTAGCCCCTACCTCCTGAAATTTTCCCGAATCGCTGCTTCTAGTTTGGCACTTTTCGACAAACTGCTGTTCCAACGAGACCGGGTAACGACCTCCGGCGCTGGTTGTTTCTGTTAACCCGGGGGTAAGCAGGGTTCTGGCAAGGTAGGCGATCGCCCTAGGGGTTGAAAGAGGTGGTCCTCCCCTGGACTTCTGATTCTTGATTCTTGATTCTTTATTCTTGAATTAATGGGAACATACACCCAGCAACGGTTTCCGCTTTATTCCATCTCTTTTAATTTTTGGTCAAGAGCCTCAAGAGCCTCCTGCAAGCCCTCAACGGATTCAATTTCTGCCCAGTCAACTGGCATTGCTCTAAACAGTTCCAGTGCTGCCTGTACCCAGACTTCTTTGGGAATCTTCTGCCCATGCTTGCGTTTTCCCTGCTTGAGCAAGTCGTTGAGCCAGTCGTTAATCTCAATGGGCAGCCGCAGGTTCACGGCTTCCCTTTCGGGTTTTTTCAAGAATATTGATTCTTGATTCTTGATTGTTGAATCTTGATTCTTGATTTCTTCACTCTCCTCTACTGTGTCGGAGGTGGTTTTGCTGAAAATGCCTTGATTGAGGGGGTTGCCGCCCAAAACGGCTCGTTGCTTTTTCTTACTTACTGCCATTGGCAAACCTCCTCTATTAATGCTCGATATGCTTTGGCTCCTGCTCCTTGGGGGTCGTACTCAAATATGGACTGCCCATGCGAGGGGGCCTCCCGTAGCTTGACGGTTTCAGGGATGACGGTGTTAAACATCTGCTCACCAAAGTGGTCGCCTAAGCATTGAAGGACCTCTTTGCTGAGGTTGTTGCGTCCATCAAACCGGGTCGCCAAGACGCCTGCAATCCGAATCGGGTGATCCAGGTGTTCTCTGACCAAGGTTAAGGCCCGCTCAATTCCCTGGATGCCCAGCAACCCCAGATAGCTCATATCTACTGGGATGAGTGCGCCCGAGGCCGCCATGAGCGCATTGATGGAGAAGACGCCAATATTGGGGGGGCAGTCGATAAGCACCCAGTCATACTGGTCCTGGACGGAAGCTAACACTTTCCGCAGGAGCAGTTCTCGACCGGGGCGGCCTGATATGGGGATTTCTTCTTCGGCCAGCAGGATGTTGGATGGCACTACGTCCACGCCTTCGGGGGTGGGGATGATGATTTGGGATAGGGGGACTTTATGTTGGAGGGCATCTTTCAACTGTTTCTCAAGCTGCCATATCGGGATACCCAGGGCGGCTCCTGAGTTGCCTTGGGGGTCGATGTCTACAAGCAGCACTTTGCGATCGCGGAACTGGACGAGTCCGGCAGCTAGGTTGTAGGCGGTGGTGGATTTGCCGACCCCCCCTTTCATGTTGAATACGGCGAGTTTTTGGGTCACGGTGGTGGTAAGGGATTCAGGGTGGGAATAGGGAATATAGATTCTTGATTCTTGATTCTTGATTCTTTAATGTAGATTATATATTCTTTAATCAAGAAAGTGGGGGCGCGAGGGTTCGGAAAAAACTTGGTTGTCTGGGGAGCGTTGGAATAATTGCCGAAACCGCACCCTGGGATTGGCCGTGGCGATAAGGTATCACTTGTCCAAGCCGCTTTTGGATGGGCAGGTTGTTATCTGGTTCGGTGGCATAAGGGGTAGGGGTGGCGGGGATTGACCAGGCGATCGGCCCAACAAATTCCAGCGCCACTAAAAATCGAAGGATAGCTGACCAGGCGGGATGTTCGACTGCTTGCGGGTGTGATAGCCCAGGTGACAACTGGTGCAGAGTGCAATCAGATTGTCGGGGCGGTTGTCCTCGGGCATCCGGTTATGGTGATGAACGGTCAGAGTGATTTTGGTCCGTTCCGATTTGGTGAGGTGTTTGGTCGGGTCCCCGGGGCGGAGGCACTGGCGGCTACATTTAGAGCAACGCCATCCGGCTTCTTCTTTGATGGTTAGAGCGATTTGCTGCCAATCTTTGGAGTATCGTGACATCTTCGATGGTGGGGAAGCCACACGGTTTTACCTATTTTATCTGAAGGCTCCATTCTCAGACCGCAGCATAGTGAATGGAGCTATGCCGGAGGCGATCGCCTCCTTCAATCTTGACCCTCCCCGGATCCCCCAATAAGCACCGGGTTCCAGGCGTTCATCAGCCGCTAACTGTCAAAACCGGCACTTATCCAGCAAACATGGACTAGCTGCGATAAGCGCGGAGGCCCGGGCTGCGCTTACCGCCTCTCCCCGACTGCTGTTCTCCACCAACTCCCAAGCCCCAGGACAACCTCGGTTTCCTACCGGCACAATTTCGGCCAACAACAAGCGCCACCAATCCGGTGGGAGTAGAGACTATCCTGCCAAGTTACCTCCCGAGGCAGATTCCCAGACCAAAGGACTCGGGTAGATTAGGAACATAAGAAAAACAAACGCCCGTTAACACAGACCGCGTAGGTCTTTTTAAAAATCGAGATAACAGACAATCCCGCTAGACTAGCTCTGGCGGGATTGTTGCGTTGGGGGTCGCCCGGGATGCTGTGCTGCTGACCCGGTTGGTGAGACTCGCGCAGAAACTGCTATCCCCGAGGAACCCACCCAGAAGCAGCAAAACCTGGAGATGAACCGGGGCCAGTTTGTCCAGAGGATAAATCTGCCAAGGTTGATTCCTTAGAAAGGATGCAGCATCACTGCTGCTACCGACAGAAGCTCTCTGCTGGGAGGAATCTTTTTGATTTCCGACCCCGACCCAATTTAGGCAGAAATTAGGATGGGGCGCAATCCTATTCCCAGTGCGCTGCTGGCAAAAAACGGGGCAATTCAGGGGGCCATCTGACTAAGCCCATTCCATCTGGCTGAAGGGCTTAGTCAGAGTGCCATAAAAAAACCCCTCACTGAGGGGGTTTCAATTACTTCACTTTCTCCAGCAAGCAGTGCCCGGTCCCGGTTGCGCCAGCCTCGGAGAAACACCCGTTGGTCCGGCGCTTCCCTTACGCGAAAATCCCGGAATTCGAGTCGCCATTGAGCGATCGCCTTACCGGAGTTGGGTTGCTCACCCCCAGGGGAATCGGTCGCTCCTTCGAGGGCATCGAAGGATTGCTCACCAGCGGAGGCGATCGCCCTGCCTTCTTCTGGTTGTTCACCGGCGGGGAAATTGATGGGTTTATCACCATCTTCGACGATCGCCTTACCCTCCTGAGGTTGGATCACTGTCGGCCAGAGTGGGCGCATCAAGGTTTTCTCCATCAGAGGCGATCGCTTTTTTGAAATCTGCCTAGGCGCGTTGGGTTACTTATTGGATGAGGAATGTCTGATTTGCTTGCGGGACGGTGACGAATCCAGGGCCGGTGAATCGGTCGGCTTCTGCCAGCTATGCAAATTGGACATCCCAGTTTGGAACGCACCTGCCACGCTAGAAGCTCATGGATTCATCTATTTTTGCATTTAATACTGCCGCCTAAATTGGGACAATTTTTGGTCGCAGCGCATCATTATTCCTAATACGCCCTGTTTCTATTTGGACATAAATGAGAGAGGAGTCGCAATTTGGGCAGCGAAACCTGTGAACGAGTGATTTTAGCTGCACTTTTAGCCAAAAAAAATCCCCTCAACTAGGAGGGGATGGATGAGACCTATGCGAAGGGATGGACGAGATTCTCGCTAGAACTCAGAAGCGTTTGCCGATTTTTTGGATTTCCTCGGCATGGAATTGGGCCAGCAACGCCAGAAGTGCCGTGAATGGGCAAGGAATATTTGAGAAGGTTAGGCCGGGACCCCATTTATCGATACGCGACTCTAAGATGGTCTCGCCGGTTAACTGACTTAAAACTGCCGCCAAAAATCGGATACACCGCGAACGACGGCCAGACCGAGCATTGAGTTTGTCACCGGGATGACGCAACGGTAAAAATCGGTCACAAAATTCTTCAGGGCTCATGGTGACCCCGACGGGTTGGGTTGGCTTGTGCAGAGATTGATTGCTCCGGTTGGATATTGCGTACATAGAAAAATCTCCTGATTTGATGGGAATGATTAGCGGATATTTTTGGGGGTAGCTTAGGATTAATGACCACCTCCATCCCTCACCGGCAAAACCTTTAGATGGCTTTGGTGTTAGGCAGTTATTGGAGAGTTGAGAAATTGTTGATGGCTTCTGACTTTTACGTTGGAGGTTGTTGAGTCCAGTTGGACATAAAACACCTCCAAAGGAGACCATTTCCCGACCGCCAAACCATCTCGAATCCAGCGACGGGCAAGGCCCAAATAAAATAGCGGGACAAAGTGGCCCTTATCCCGCGCTATAGGTGATCCGATTTTTAGGTGAAGTGCCTCACCAGGTCTTCTGAGTTCCGGTGAGGCATTTCGGGGTGAATGGTGTTGTTCGTTAGGGTCGGTAAATCAGGGGCCTGGTGTCACTGGGGTGGAGGCGATCGCATCGATCTGAGCGACAGTCGAACAGTCTCGAAGTTGAGGTTAGAAATTAGAGATATGCAACTACGAGGGTGAGTAGGACATGAAAAAAAGCACTCATGCGAGGGCCTCCTCAAATGCGGGGGACTGCATTGCCATCTCCCGGACTTTGGCGTTTTCCATGTCTCGCAGTCGGATGGAGGCGAGGGCGGAGGCCCAAGTACCGAGTCCGATCCACTCTTCTACTGTCATGGAAACTAGCCAAAGGGATTCACCCACTGGGAACCCGTCGAATGGTTCGTTACAACCTTCGAGGTTAGTCAGCGACATCCCAAAACCACTCATCCCCTCACTCCGACTGGCTTCTAGGGCTGCATACCCGGAAAGGGAGACCAGCCGCAGAGCATCATCCAGGGTAAGGGATGCGCCGTCTTGGAGGTAGGGATAGAGCTTGTCGGATGCCTGCTGGCAGTAGAAAGACAGGCACTTGGGGACGGAATTTGATAAGTTAGTCATGGTGATTTGATTTGAAAAACGCAAAACTGAACGTTACGGCCAGGGTGTTGGTAGCACCCCAGCTAGACCGATACGGTCATGAAAATGATTATTCGGTTGTCAATGTTCAGTTCGTGGGGGGAGTGATCTCCCCTAAAGGTGGGACCCTGTAGCTTTCGGGCTATGGGGTCTCGTTTTTTTGTGGAATTCCGAGGTGATCTCCGCAAGATAACTTTGATCAACCGGGTTGCGGGGAGTTTCTGGGGGTACTTTCGGTCCCTTAATGATTACATTTGTAGCAGATATTTTTATGTATGTCAAGATTTATTTGACATTTATCTTAATTAAGGCGACAATAGACTTGAATCACGCGATAGTGGAGAATAAAGTAGATGATGTCAGCAATAGCTAAAACCTTGATTAGATGGCGCTTACGGGAGTTGATGGCTAGGCAAAAGGTCAGCGTGATAGCGATCGCAGGAGCTATGGGGGTCTCCCGTGCTACTGCATCAAAAATCAAAAATGCAGATCTCATGCCTAGCAACCTTGACCATGACAAACTAAACGCTTTGTGTCGTTACCTGGGAGTCACACCCTCCGATCTTTTGGAGTACGTGCCGGATGAATCCGCCTAGCTAACCTGTGATCGCTTCCGTCGCTGACCCGCGCCAAAAGGTTACTATTCTCCCGATTCGTTGCCCTGATAAATTCAATACACGAGGCTATATTATTACCATCAATCAGTAATGTACGGGGGTTACTCAGAGAAAAGAAATAATTTAAGTCATGGAGTGAAATCTATTCGCAGTAAAAGATACAGGAATTAAATCGAAATAAAATTAACTAAGTTGCTATGAAACAGAAATTAAAGGAATGTTGTTGAAACTAAAGGGTGTAATTAACTCATTGAGTTGGTAAAAAAGATGAAACATCCAACTATTCCACTCAAAAAGCACCAGATGGAGACCCGATTCACTCAGATGGACTAAAATTTTCCATAATGAATCCCCAGGGGCGATCATGCAACTCGACCCATATCGGCTGATTTATGCGAATACAGCCGCGAACCGAGCACCCCTCTGGGCGAAATTCTCCGAAGCTGATCGCGCTCGGTACCTTCTGGCCCTATTCCGGATGGGGTCCACTCGGGGAATGGGGTCTACTCGGATCGGGTTGAACGGGCTGATGGGGAGTTTGTGGCGAGCGAAAAGCTCAATAAAAACCGTAAGTTTCACCAGGTCCACCGGGTTTATACGGCAGAGGTTAAAGTTTTTATGAGGTTTTAATCCTAATGATTTCTTAATAGGAATCAATTCTCAACCTAATAACTGGCAAGGCATACCAACGCCAGCCATCTTGTTCAGGCTATCAGTAGTGAAGCGGTAAAATATAGGTTGGGCTGAACCAAACTAACGGCGAAGCTATTAACACCCTTCGCTAATTCAGTGATAGAATCAATCCATACAAAAAAAAGAGGTCCCCTGCGCTTCCGGTTGTTTGCAGCAACCCGCAGAGAACACCCCACCAAAAATACCAACAGGTATTAATCTTAATTTCTGAACCTATCTTAACACTAAAAGGTAGCCAGAAATGATTGGGGCAAAATAAAGCGTAGGGGACCCCTTCCAATACAAAGGAGGCCCCATGACTAACTCAATCCTAGCGCAATCTACTGCATCTACGTCGGGTTACGAGAGTTCAAGAGATCGCCAATTGGTAGATCTCAGCCAATACACAGATCGCCTCACGCCTACCTCCAAGGGAAAATATGAATGCCCGGTGTGCGGAGGGAAAAACTTAAGTTACAGCCGGACCGAGCCGACCAAATTCAAATGCTTTTCAGGGGATTGCGACTCCCTAGAGATCCTCAAGGCGATCGCGCCAGAACGCTTCGAGAAGGGTCAGGCCAACAAAACCAAGACCATCAAGCGCTCGCCTGCTAAAAAAGCGAAACCCGCACCTATCCCCGAATCGGGAGAGTTAGCCCGACTCCAGTGCAAGCCGACTCCACCTCAGAAACACCAGGATAGCAAAGGGACTCATACCACCTACCCTTACAGCAACACCCAGTGGGTGATCCGACTCGACCCCGCGAACGGCAACAAAAAGCGCTTTACCCCTTATCACATCAACGAAGCAGGCCAAACTATCGCGAAAAAGGGCGACAAGCCCTGGCCCCTTTATAAGGAAGAGGAAGCAATTGCCGAAGGAGTTGGGAAATGGATTCTCTGGGTTGAGGGAGAGAAATGCGCGGATGCTTCTCGTTGGCTTCAGTTTGTGACGGTCACCCCTTCAGGCAGTGCATCTACCGGCGAAACAGAAGCTGCAATTCTGAGACTCCAAAAGGCCGGGATTGCAGGGATTGCCCTGATCCGGGACATGGATTCCACAGGGGAAAAGAAGGCAGCTCATATTGCCCAAATCTGCCATCGGTGGGGAATCCCAGTCATAGATCTGGCGGATTATCTTGACATCCCCGACAATCAAGATATCGCAGACTTAGTGAAGGCAGAGATGGAGAACCGAGAGGAACTAATTAAAAAACTCAACAGGGCATACGGGATCGCCCTGGGAGAGACTCGCCAGCTAATCGAAAACTTGCCAGACAACCACGATGGCAAAAAGCCTCAAAAGAAAAGCGCCAGCGATTATGCACAAGAATTGTTTGGCGAATGGCGAGATCGCCTAGCATGGGACATCCAGGCGGGCGAGTGGAAGTGGTACGGAGTCGAGAAGCCCGGATTATGGTCCCGGTGCGATGTGGTGGAGGTCCATGCAGTCATCCAGGCTTGCCTAGATCGTCAAGGGAAAAGCTATGGAGCCGGACTGGTAGCATCCATTGAGCGGTTGATGCGGGCCAAATTTAAGGTTAAAACATTCGATGCAGACCCCAAACTCATCCCGTTTGTTGACGGCGTTTTTAATCTTCAAAGCAACTCATTTGGCGAACACGCTCCCGGATACCGACTAACTTGGCAGCTACCCCGACGGTATCACTCACCGGAGGCTGGAGACTTTGGTTCGATTGCCCAATGGCTTGACTTCGTGACCTATGGCGATCGCAAAAGGCAGCGAATGATTGAGTGTTTCATCGCCGCCGGGATCCGGGGCATGAGCCACCTGCACAAATTTTTGTTTCTCATCGGCAAAGGTGGGACGGGGAAATCCACTTTAGTGCGCCTGATTGAGGCGATCGCCGGTGAAGAAAATTGCTGGAATGGCACAATCGCCGGACTGTCAGACAAGCATGAAATTATTGACCTGCTAGGGAAACGGTTCGCGATCCATGATGATCAGGATTCGATCCGCTCTTGTGGTCTGTCCGAGTTCAAGAAAAGCACCGGAGGGATGAAACTCCGAGGACGACACCTCCATCAAAACCCGGTAGAATTCGCTCCCACTGCCTTGCACGTCGTCACCGCCAACTACGCGATATTTCACGGTTCGGAGAGCCAGGGAACATGGCTATCTCGGCGGATTATCACAATGGCGTTTGATCGCGAAGGCGGCCCCCAGGTGCAAGCTCTTGAACGAAAATTCAAAGCTGAATTACCGGCCTTCACCCGCTATCTGCTGTCAATTTCCTCCGAGGAAATTGAGGCGACGTTGCGCGGCGGGGGAAATGATATTGCAATGTCCCCAGCCTTTTGGGAGAGCAAGCTCAGGGATTCACTCCCAGCTTGGGTCAATGATCATCTCATCTTAGATCCATTCGCGAAAATCCAGGTGGGTGCTAATTGTGACGAGTGGAAGTCAGAAGCGTACAACCCAGAAGCATCCACTCTATTTGGCGCTTACAATCACTACTGCCGAGGGGCCGGGGTGAAGTCAGCGCTGAACCTCACCAATTTCACCCCGACTCTCAAAGAACTTTTCGAGTCACTGGGTTGGAATATCGAGGTGAAACGCTCCTCTAAGGGTCGATATTTTCAGGGCATCCGGTTGAGAAGAGAAGATGAACAGTCCCCGACGGTGCTAGAGACATTGACATCAACAGTGCTGAGTGTCGGGTCTAGTGTTGGGGGTAGTGTCGGGTTAGTGTCGGGTACAGAATCCTTGCTAGGCAAGGATAGTGTCGGGTATGTCGGGTTAACTTCAACTATAGAGGAGTTGAAAAATGAAGTGGTTAACTCATCTTCCCCGCAAGATGAAAAAATCAAAAATATAGTGGTATATGAGGATGAACAACCCAACATCCCCGACACTATCTCCACTGGGCAGGGGTTTCAACCCGACACTCAACCCCATATCCGACCCGACACTCAACCCGACACTCAGCCTGGTGACGAGGAGTTAAGCCCTGAATCAACACCACGTCATTTAGCAATGGAAGCCCACTCTTTAGTAAAAGAACTGGTTGCTCAAGGGGTAGCAAGCCATCAGCAGTTACGAGAATTTGTCAGCCGCCGCTATGGGAGACTTACTAAATTCGCAATGACCCGAGAAGAGTTGGAAGATTTGCTCCGGCTGTTAAAGCTGTATGGTCCGGCTATCTGCTCTCGTGTCACCGGCGAGTTCAACCCACCGACTCAGATTCCGCTAGACCTCGGGTGATTCTTCTCCGTGGCTGCCACCTCGTTGCGAGGCTCGACCAAAATCGCTGAAATGACTTCAACCCGTTTGGAGCCTTACCTCCTTACCAGGTAGGGGTTCAGCTTTTGAGTTCTCCCTTTCAGATGGTCGGTCTGGCGACAAAATCTATGAGCATCGCAAATCGCTTCTGGACTCTGCTCAACATTAGTAAATGGATGTTTGGAATGGATAATTATCCGACTGAGTATTCAGTGAATTGCCGTTTAAAGGGGGAGTGAAACCCAATGACAATATCAGAATTGGGTACACCCATTTTAACTAATTGTTCAGCCACCGAGTCTTCAGTCCCGTTATACTGAATCCAAATTTTACCCTTTTCAATATCAAAGTGCATCACCGGACCAAATACCCGTTTATCTCCCTGCCACCCTACATAATTTAGCTGATAGTGGTCATTTTCACTATCAAAAATAAGCTGGGTTTTTACCGCCTCTACATTCCTAGAAAATTGAGCGTGTTCCTGCAAAATTTGCTTGACAATTTGTCGATAACGTGCTAACTTATGCATGACCAAATTTCCTCTAATTTAGGGTCATAAACTACCAATTTAACCTGATAGCGAATAGAATTAATTTCGCTTCCCCCTGGGATAACCTTTTTTTATGGTGTAAACTAACTCTTCTTCCATTGGATTAATTTTCCTTTAAATAGATCAAGTCATCGCCGAGGAAACTTCCGGAATGATGGCGAGATATTAGCTAGTTGTTGCCAGACAAGAATTGCCTAAAGTATCTCAAATCAGGGCAACTCTAAATTGGCTATCTGCTTTAACCGCTCACTTTCCACTTGAACCTCGGCCATTAAGTCATCCCAGTCATCCGGTGGATAGCCGCTGTTCAGCATTTTCTGAAAAACTCGGTAAGCATCTCTCTTACTCTGATACGCCCGTTTTGAGTTCTCATCATTGACCCAGACAAAAACCAGGATTTTGCTGTCTTGGTGATATCGAAAAAATAATCGGTACTGTTGAAAAAACTTAGCTCGAAACCAATGCTTATATTCATCTCCGAGAGTAGACCCTTGGCGATATTCGTTCCGAGTTGGATCTTGAGGAATGACCTCAAATGCCAACTTAGCAATTGCAGCTAAACGTTTGGTCGCATTTTTGTCTCGATAACCTAGAGGGTCCTTCTGACGCAAATTTTCAACCTGTGTCAGAAGCTGCTCAATCTGCTCGATAAAAAGAGGATGGGCGAAGATAGTCCATCCATTAATCACTAACGGCCCATCGTCAGACAATCTTATTCATCCTCCTCGGGTAGGGAGGCATTCAAATCAATCGCCACATCACCGACCAAAGACTGAACCCGACTAACTAAATCCGAGTTAATGGTTGTCAAGTGCTGAGGATTATTTTCGAGATCTCGTGCCAAAAAACTCAGAAACTTCTCCAATACCGGATCGGTTTCGCTCTCGTTGGGATCCGCACGAGAAATCACCACCTGGCCGTTAGAGAGGATATGATAGCTGATTTTATCGAGCTTCTTCAGGCCCAGTACATTACGAACCGACTCGGGGACGGTCGTTTGATAACGAGCAGTCAGCTTAGATTCTAAGCGTTGGATAGGTTGGGCAGTCATAGTAAGTTCCTTCGCAGCTTCAGGGCTTGTAACCTGCTCGGATACGCCTTATCTTTAGGGTAATGCAATTGCATTGTCTTGTCAAGAAAAGTCCCCTTCACTGCAAGCGGTCTTCATCACGCCTACTGAAGCCAAAGGAGTCTAACGACCCCGGGGAAGCTATCCGCCGCCTTACCAGGACAGCCCTAGAGGTGACAAACTGTCGGTATAATATTAAAACTACCGACAGTTTGTCATAGGTGTTGGGATATTAGAGTACGCAGCGGTCAAACTCAAAATGGAAAACCCATCTAGCTCAAAGCAGGTGTTGCAACTGGCCCGAGATAACCCGCTGATTCGCTCCCGCGACCTGAGAGAGCGCGGGATCCATCCGGAGTCTCTGCGGCGACTTGAACAGCAGGGGATGCTCGTCAGGGCAGGGCGTGGAATTTACACGCTTCCTCAGAATGACCTAACCGAAAATCAAAGCCAGATTGAAGCCTGTGCGCGGGTTCCTCATGGGATAATTTGTCTGCTTTCTGCACTTCGGTTTCATGGACTCACAACCCAGGCTCCTTTTGAAGTTTGGATGGCGATCGCCAACAAAGCACGCCCTCCAAAAGACAATATTCTCCCTTTGCGGATTGTTTATATGTCAGGCAAAGCTTTGAGTGAAGGGATAGAGGAGCATGACTGTGCGGGGCTGCCGGTGAAAGTGTACAGCGTTGCCAAGACAGTCGCGGATTGTTTTAAATACCGTCACAAAATTGGGATGGACGTAGCGCTTGAAGCTCTACGTGAATCCTGGAATGGCAATCGCTGCACCATAGATGAACTCTGGCATTATGCTCAAATCTGTCGCGTAGCTCGCGTTATGTATCCCTACCTAGAATCACTAACATGAGGAACCTATCTGCCTCTGTTTGTCAGAAGCTACAAAATTTTTCTAAGCCGTAAAAGATGAGGTCGTTCCACCCAACCCTTTTTGAGATTAACATGGAGACAAGAGGCATTCGATTACGAACAGCGAAATCATCAAAATGAACGATGAGGGGGCAGTTTTTAGCGCCCCAGGAGAAGAGGGATATGTCTTTAGTTTCTCACGAACAAATGCCCGAGCGTTCTGTCTCGACCTTGAAAGAAGAATGGTCAGCCCAACCCGTGTTGAAACCTGAGCAGGTTAGAGCCGGAGTTAACACAATAATGACCCATGAGCAGCGGATAAAATTTTGGAAAAATTCCCCATTTGCTGAACGTTTTGGATTTGTTAAAAAATCCTCACCTTAAGAAAATTCAGACCCAACTAACCCAACCCCTCCCCGTGCGAGGGGTTTTCTATGAGGGAAAATTGCCCTCCAATACGCCAGTATCCGGATAGGCAGCTTCTAATGGATGTCATTTTCTAGGATTGACTTGACTGAGGTATGAATCCATTTTGGGTTGCCCCGCTTTGTTTTGACCTCCATCTTAGTCAGGATAGCGGATATCGCCCGTAACGATTTCTCCTCGCCCCTGAGTCGTTGATAGAATCAATCAATCTTGTAGTAGATCTAAGCCCAAAGGCTTGCCTCTAAATCTCACCAATAGATATCAGATTGAAATGGCTTACGATATTTCTGGGATTACCTCCTTGGGCAAGCGTTCCCCGTTTTTTATGTGTTAGTAAAAGTTTAAATCGTTCATAGTCTTTCCTAGCCCGAGTGAATATCATTTTCCAGGATGCCTTTAATGGTTGCAGCGTACCACTGTTTACCCCCTCGTTTGGTTTTATACCCCAACTCGGTTAATTTGGCCGCGATGGTTCGCAAGCTGGCCCCATCACCCCTCATCTGATGAATCAGTGAAATCGCCTCTTGCTCGTTAGCATCAGGGGTCATCTTCCCCGTTTCATCTACTTGGTAACCATAAACCGGACGGCTATAAGCCTGTTTATTCGCTTTCTTGTGTTGCAGCGCGTCGCGGGTTCGTTGCTTACACAGATTCCGTTCTAGCTCGGCAAAACCCGCGACCATTGTCAGCATCATTCTCCCCATCGGGCTGGAACTATCCAGACTCATCCCATTGAAATCCAGAAGATGGAGTGATGCCCCCAGCTTGTCCCATTGGTCGAGGGAAGTGAGGGCATCCGCCGCGTTTCTAAAAAGTCTATCCAGTTTGACGGCGACAATATTTCTGACGGTTTTAGACCGGACTAACTCCACTAATTGGGAACCCCCAGGACGGGTTGATAAAAACTTGCCCGCGCTGACCCCCTCATCAATTAGGGTCTGGACCACGGTTAATCCCTGTTGTTGGCAGTAGGCAGTCAACTTTTCAACTTGAGCGGGTATAGATACTCCCTCTTTCGCTTGTTCTTCAGTGGAGACTCTAATGTAAAGAGCGGTGCTATTGTCAAATCCTTTGGAGGTCATCAGGGGTGGGACTCATCATGAGAGAATTGGGTGGAGCCATCGGGGGGATGGAGTGGAGCCTTTTTGGGGTCGAATGTAAACAAAGGTTCCCTTATGTACATCAGTTTACCTTAAATTGAGTAGAACCCACCTGCCCTCAAACGAGGGGAATCGCGACTGTATCGGCAATTCCCCCTTTTAGTAATACACTTGTATTGGCAACACTGTATTGACACTGTATGCTAACCGTATCGACGTGGGGAACGACAAGCAATGACCCGAAAACCAATTTCACTTCGGATGGAGCCGGAACAGTGGCAATCTTTTGTGGCCCTTTGCCAGGATGAGGGGACCACCGCCACGGAACAGATTTCCATTTTTATTCGCCAGTGCCTCGCGATGGGTTTGCCTCTTTGCGATGAGGATTTGGATGTCAGGGAGTCGAACCGGATCAACAACCGCATCAATTCTGTGGAGGAAAAAATCGGGTTGGCGCTGGCGGAACTTCGCTTACGGCTGACTGAGTTGGAGGAAGAAAACGAACGTCTACAAAATTAAATATTAGTCTAGGTATTAGTCTAGGTATTAGTCTACATGCGTGGGAGACTGCTGCTGCAACCCCAGCAAAACTAGGGGTTGCAGCCGGAAGAGTTACAATTGCAGGGGGATTCCGTTGGGATGGCTGTCGGATTGATTGTAGACTGATTGTAAATTTACTGTAGACTGATAGTTTTTTCACCCTGTAGACCGATTGTAGATTTACTGTAGACTGATACGGTCTTCATACTGTAGTCTAATTATAGACTGACTGTAGACTCTTCAAGGTAGAGGGAAAATCATGACCCAACGTTCCAAAAAGGCCCAGGCGAAGTCATCGAAATCGGGGCGTGCCCAGGTGAATGTCCGGACCACTCCTGAACTGTTGGCCCGGATTGATGAGGCCCGGATTGATACCAGTCGCAGTGAATTTATCGTCCAAGCGATTGAGGCGTACCTGGGAATAGAACCGGCATCCCCTCAGACTTCAGCCTCCCTTCAATCCCTTGTAGACGCTGCGGTTGCTGAGGCGATCCAGGGGATGACTCGTACCCTTGAGTCACGGTTGAAAGCATTGGAAAGTCGGTTTTCTGCTCTTGATGTAGACTTTACAGTAGACGCGGCAATAGACGAGATTAGCCTGGGTGCAGTAGACGCGCCGGTAGACTCGGGTGATGCGCCGGTAGAGGAGGTTGCACAGAGTGATGTAGACCTACCAGTAGACGAGCCGGTAGACTCGGTTGATGATGCGGCGGATGATGCGGTTGAGGGGGAGGAATTGGCGACTTCGGGAGAACCTGGGTTAGAGGAAGCAACCGGGGGCGATCGCCACGGCTCCCAAGAATCTGAACTCGGAGTAGACGAGCCAGTAGACGCGGTTGATGACTCCGTAGACTCGGTGGATGATGCGGTTGAGGACGAGGTTCAGGCAACTGCGGGAGACTCTGGGTTAGCGGAAGGAACCGGGGACGATCGCAACGTTTCCCAAGAATCTACGCTTGGAGTAGACCAATCGTTCGACTTGGTGGATGATGCGGTTGAGGGCGAGGTTCAGGCTACTTCGGGAGAGGTGGGTTTAAAAGAGCCAACCGGGGGCGATCGCAACCGTTCCCAGGAATCTGAGGTTGGAGTAGACGCGCCGTTCGATTTCACTACTCAAGGACTCAGCGGCAAGGAATTGGCCTCAAGGTTATCGGTAAGCCCGTCTTCTGTCACCTCCAACCGTCAGAAAAAAGGCACGAATGCCTTTGCCAAATGGACAAGCCAACAGGATCCTGATGGCCTCGCTTGGAACCATAAAAAAGGGCGATATTATCCTGATGAGCCAAAGGGTTGAGGGTTGTTAGACAAATTTGTAGACGGAGTGCTAGACCACAGGTGGGGAAGAAATTAGACGGAATGTAGACGGTTGACTAGATAGCCGATGGCCTCGGAGTTAGGCGGGTTGGTAGGCGTTTGGCTACACCCCAGACTGACCCCAATTCGCCTAATTTGTAGACTGGGAACTGCTGACTATCTCCCTGGCTAACCTTGGGTTTCAACTCAACTGTAGACAATTTAGTAGACATGGGATTCATCTAGCGAGTCGCTGTTTCCGATGACCCCTTTGGCGATCGCCGCTATGAGAACTGGAAGGCTCCACAGTAACCGGATCTGACAATGCCTCAATCCGAGATATCGAGTTGCCGGGAACGAGAGCGCTTCTTATTCTGAGCGCATTTTTTATCTTGGCTCATCTGACGCTGCATGAGTGGGATAGACCGTTCGAGAATGTAGTTGGCATCCTCGCGTTTGACCTTGAAGGGAACCGGATCTGGAGTTTCCCAAGAACCCTTGCCAGTCGGTCGGCCAAGAATCAGGGTGGAAGAACCATCCAGATATTCCAAAACGAGGTACTGACCCCGCTTGTAAGTCCGGAAGCGATCGCCCTCGACCATCCGCCCACCTCGGTGCTTGAGGTAGGTATTGAGGAATGGAGCCACGGTATTGACCCACTGTTGGTATTCCTGCTCATTCAGAACATCAGGTGGGAACGGTGTTGGGGACGGTGTTGATGCTGGAGACTTAGAGGGTTTTGGTGTGGGTTCTCTGGGGACCGGAGCGACGGTATTGACCCACTGTTGATGTTCCTGCTTATTCAGTACCTCCGGTGGGGACGGTGGAGGCCCCGAGCCACGCAAATTAAACCACGCATTATAGGGTCTCATAGTTCGTTGCATAGAGGGGACGGACCGCTCCAAAATGTGTTGGGCAATGCTCCGCTCAACGGGGAAATAGTTGGGAATCTCCCAAGAAGCCTCCTCAGTGTTATGGGCAATCATCAGCGTTCTTGAGTCATCCTGCTGCTCTAGAACGAGGTGTTGACCGCGCTTGTAAATCCGGAAGCGTTTGCCTTGGATAATCGGAACACCCTGGTGCTGGAGGTAAGCATCGAGGACGGGGGCAACCTGGTTTACCCATTGCCGATATTCCTCCTCATCCAAGATGTCGGGTTTGGACCGTGCCGTTGATGCTGATGCTGGGGATAATTCCGGTTCGGTTGACGTGGGGTTTTGAGCGTCCAGTTGGCGAGCGCTTTGAGTGGGTTCTGAGGACGCTGGGGATAACGGATGTGCGGTTGATCTGCGGTTTTGGGCGTCCAGTTGGCGAGTGCTTTGAGTCGGTTCTGGTGACGCGGCTTTTTGTCGGGTTCTTCGGCGATCGCTTGGCTTAGAAACATAGCGCCAATCATACCATTCGTCTTTTAAAAACAGCTTGAGAACCGGGTCGTCATACTCCGGCTTATAAGCGACACCCCGACGCTGCTGTAATCCTTTTACCGTATAGGCTCGACCCAACGAACTTCCCGCCACGGCAACTGAGCCGAGTTGATAAGAAATTCCTAACCCTCCATTTGAAGCAGGCTGAATCCGAACGTTTACCCCATCCTCTAGCAGAAGTCTCACCAAATCCTGTAACCTGAGCCGGTTCTGGCAGAACTTATCAATGCGGTCCTGGAGTTCAGTCAGGATAATCGGGTCGGCGCTCTTTGAGCGTTTTCCTTCGGCGTACTCGCGGTTTTGGCGTCGGACTCTTCTGATTTGGCCGGTGGAGGGATTGCGGCGATCTGTCTCCCAGACTGCGGGGACGTGATGCAAATCGAACTCTTCACTCAGTTCTCGGTGGGCTGCCTGGGAACGATACCAATCATTGAAGCTGCTGACCGTGCAACCGCCATCTATCGTCACCCGATTCACCACCAAATGAAAATGGTCCCGGTCTTCGCCGTTTTCGGTTTTGGTGTCGGTATGCCGGACCAACAACCACTGACAATTCTCATGGCCCATGCGCTGGCAGAATTTCTGGGCATACCGATAGGCCGTTTCATCTGCCATCGGCTGATTGGGAGGGGGGCTAAAGCTGTAGTGGGCCACGGGGTATTCCGTGCGGCGTCGTTTGGCAGCAACCCGCATGAATTGAGCCGCCCATTGGCTGGAGTGTTCTCCCCAAAGCTGACTCGCCCCAATATATTTGGCCCCAGGCTTGTCAAGGACATAGCTGAGGATGCCTGTGAAATCATTTCCTTTAGTAACTTTCCCAATCATGATGCTTAGGATTGTTGACCCTGTTTTTCAGTTTAAAAATTGGCAGGGCTTGAGCACTCTAACTTGGGAAAGATTTTCAGGACTTTTTATGGAGGTGCAGAACTTCCTTGATAACCCATATCACTACAATTGTTCCGACGCACCTTCCAAAAAACCTCTGCCTAATTGTAGGAACATGGCTAAAAATGGGTTGATGATTTAATCCAGGAATAGTGGGAAATTGAGGCGTAGCATTTCTGAGAAAAATCGTCAAATCAGCCGAGAATTGCTGCTATAGGGTTGGTCAAGGTGCGGGGGGAATCGATAACCGCCTAAAAAAACTGTAGACACAATGACATACCATTGCTCTGCCGAGGGATAGTAAGAAAACCGTGGGGCAATTGTCGGCCAACAGGGGATAACTGGGCTAGGGCGGGATAAACCAGATTTAGCCTAAAAAATCCCTCCCCCCCGAGGAATTTTTTGGGGTGATAGCAACATCTGTAAGCTGGTTTGTATCGACGGCAATTGTAACAATATGTAATAATTGTGCCTACGCTGTCGGAACAATGGGGATGACAGCGACAGGGAAAATCACAAAAATCCCTCCCTACCGAGGAAAAACTAATCATCCATATTAGGGGTCGATGGGGAAATCACTTTCCCCACCTCCCATTCAGAACCCAGCGTGCCACTTTCACGGCACTAGGCT
>NZ_JAMXFC010000054.1 GCF_025370755.1 Laspinema sp. D2d
GAGTGGGATGATTACTTTTTAAGGTGACCACATAATTGGCATTTTTTTGATGAATTAGCCGAATTATTTCAGTTTGATTCCCCAGAGCGACTATTACAATGGACGCTCCGGTGATATCAATTAATTCTAAGAGGGCACCGAATAGCTATGATTTTATTAGAATGACCTTCAACCTTAACCTGTCCGAGTACCAAGCGATTTTCAGTGGCCCAAACTGTAACTAAATGTAAGTTTTTTATCCCATTTTCTCGGTCATAAGATCCTCTAAGTGTTTTTCCATCAATGGGAATAACTTGTTGAATAACTGGCCCAATTAATTGCTGAATCCATAAAGTTAATTTTTGTTCTAAAATTTCGGGTTCCAACTTTTCAAACACCCTTCTAAACGTATCATCACTGGGAATACCATTCGGTAACTCTAAAAATTCTTTTAACCATTGTTGTTTGCTGAGGCCATAATTTTCCATGTCCTCCCATCCATCACCTCCAGCTATTGTAGAGAGGAGCGCAATCACAATAATATCTTTAATTAAGTGGCGTTTGGTTCGGTTTACCCTAGGATCCGGTACGTCATCAAAATAATGTGACAAGCTCCCTTGTAACTTTTCCAAGGAAAGAGGTTGGTTGTTGTTCAGCCCTGACTTTGATTTAGACGTAGCCTGAATTGGTGCAAATCCTTTATCCATAGAGTTTTACCTAAGCGTTGCCGACTTACTATTTTAGACATTATAGAATTGCCCATCATTAAATGGTGTACACCCTATGATTGTCTTTTTGTCAAGTACAATTTATACCAAATTAGATGAGCTTACCCTGGGGGGTAACACCGAATGAAGTAGGCGATGGAATGTTAGAGTTAAATATTAAGGAGTCAAGGGAATTGGAGGTTTTATGAAAAATCCATAATCATAGGTAAGGTAGATTTATGAAAAAGTATTGATAGGGCCTAGATGATTGGTGACAACTTAAGAAGAGGGGACAAAAGTCAAGCCGGGAAAAGGAGAGAGGTCTAGCTTTTTATAGCCCTTGCTTTTTCGTAAAGTTTTGACAATGCCGAGATCCTGATTCCGAGGGTCACAAAAATACTCAACCAAGGACTGATTATTGCCCTTCGTTGATGCCACAGTGAAATGATAGAACCCCCGAAATAGCATCTCTAAAGAAATCCGTTCGGTGGGCAATTCGAGAGAATCAGCTACATCATCAGCCAGGTCAAGCAACACCGCATAGAACAGCCAGGTCGCCCAGATTTGCAACTTGACCCCATTAATAGAACCTGTCCAGATATAAGCCAGATTCAGCAATCGTTTAACCAAAAAAAATGCCGTTTCAATCTCCCAACGACGGCAATACAAATCAGCCACCACATAGGGTGGTAAGTCATCAGGCTCAAGCACCGAAGTAATATAGCTATACCAACTTTTGCCATGACGCACTTGTATTAGACGCACGGTAATCTGTTTGGCCTTTCCTCTTTTATGCCCCAGCAGAACTAATTGGTCAACCAGATTAGCACTCTGGCTAAAAGTTTTCTGGACCTGATAGGTGCCTTTCTTCAGCCTGGTAATCCAAGCGCTACCGGCTTTGACTAGGGCAGCAAATTCAGTAAAATCGTAAAAGCCCCGATCAAAAATTAATACCAAATCCGAGGTTCAAACATCTGCTATAATAACTGAAAAATTAGAGGGAAAGATTTATGCCTAAAAAACTTGAGCTAGTTCCTCATCTTTCGAGTGAGGAACTCCAGGATAGATACAGGAAAGCAAAAGATCCGGTAGAAGTTAGACGCTGGCATCTACTATGGAAAGTGTCTCAGGGGTGGTCGTGCAAAGACAGCGCATGGGCAGTGGGCTTAAATTATGATTATGCCCGACGCTTTATCAGAAAATATAATGAAATAGGAGAAGAAACGGTTCCAAATCAGCGTCCGAAAAATTCTCAGGGTAAAGGAGGGGGTAACCGCTTATTGAATACAGAACAGCTAAATCGATTAAAAGAAACATTAAAACAAAAACCCCAAGACAAAGGGCTGTGGACTGGCCCTAAAGTAGCTCGATGGATGGAAAAAGAAACGGGACGGACAAAAATTCATGATCAAAGGGGGTGGGAGTATTTAAAAAAGCTCGGGTACTCATGGCAAAAGCCCAGACCAAAACATAAAAAAGGATGTCCGATTCAACAACAAGAATTCAAGGAGGACCTACCCCTTAAAGTCAAGGCTCTCCAAGAAAAATATCCAAATGCTCAAGTGGAAGTTTGGTTTTTTGATGAACATAGAGTCGGGTTAAAACCGATTCTATCTAAAGTTTGGTCTTTAAAGGGTGAAAGACCAATTGCCATTGTGAATCATAGATATGAATGGTTATATGTTTATGGATTGGTCAAGCCTTCAACTGGCCAAACCTGTTGGTATTTAATTCCTCGGGTTAATGTAGAGTGGTTGAATTTAGTATTTGAGGCTTTTGCCGCAGAAGTTGGAGCATCTGAAGAAAAGATTATTTTGTTAGTTCAAGATAGAGCCGGATGGCATATGAGTGACAAAGTTTGCTTGCCTAAAGGGATGGTGGTTGAGCCTCTTCCCCCCTATTCTCCAGAACTGCAACCCGCTGAACGCTTGTGGAAATTAGTAGATGAGCCATTAGTTAACACTTGTTTTGACAGCCTAGATGATTTAGAAAAAGCCCTGATAGAACGCTGTCAAATTTTGCAAGAAAGTATGCAAGAGGAAATTCGGAATTTAACCAACTATCATTGGCTTACTTATGCCTGATTTGTTTGTGACCTTTGAATCCCGGATTCCGTATAATAAACCCCCTTTCGGTAAAGTTGAATGCAACCACTCCCATTGATTCATATCTGCCACATTAGGATTTTCTTCAAATCGGATTGCCACAGGTAAATGGCTTGCCATATCTACTATCGTGTAGATTTTTCCAGCTAAAGCTATGGGTTGCTCTTGTAAACTTTTAAGTTTACGAAACAGGGCCTCCAGGGTCGAACCATCGACGATCCAAATGTGTTCAAACCGTTGAAAAGTCCAAGCCACGCTCGAAGGTAACGGGCGAACAACACGATTCGCCCAACGTCGCTTTAACTCCTCCACCAAAGCCCAGAGAACCTGCTCAAACATAGATGCCGGAAATTCTAAAAATCTCTTGCAGAGAGCTTGTTGCGTTACCTTAACCGCTCGGCACCACAGTAAATCTTCCCGAGCTAAGGTCCGTCCCAGTTCTCGAACACTCGGGATTTGACGCCATAACAGGCTCAACACGGCTCCCACCATTAGAGGAAGCCCCAAAATTCGTTGGCGCAGCCCCAACTGGCGATAGTATTTCAATTGCTCGTGAACCACAGGCTTCAACAAGTCGCTCAGGTGGGCTTCAATCGCCTCGCTACTTGGGGCTGGCATATTGTGGCGGCGAGTATGATCTGGGTTGTTTTTGCGAGGACGACTCATTCCATCAAACTCAGGCGCGAAACTAGCTTGACAATTACACTCTAGCCTTAAGTTGTCACCCATCGGCCTAGATATTTTACGATAATATCTAAAACATTTTGACTCTATAAAGTTGTACAGAATACCAAGAGTTTCAAGAAATGTCTATCTCCAAAAATGAAGGAAAAGCAGTCCAGAAAATTCTATGTATTGGTGGGTCTACTTTGAATAAAGGTACAATTGAAAAAATTAAGGATGCTTTAATTGAAACTAAATTTTTACAAAAATGGGCAGTTATATTCGTTAATCATGATTATTTTAAAATAAGCTACAAGCCAGCAGAAACTCAAATAAGTAAGGATAAAATCCAGAAGGAGTCGCATGGAATTAATATTAAGTTTTTAGAACAAGTAGGCGATCATTTAATCCATAAAAATAATGTGTACATTTTGCCAGATCCGTCAAAGGTACTACCGGCAGAAGAAAATGAGGAAGACTGGCGATCTGCTGATTGTATCGAGAAAAACGGTCAGGTAATGCTTCAAGTATTAGAACCACAATCTTCTTTTGAAAAATACGATCAATGGTTTGAAAACAAACGATGTGATGCAGGTGGTAAAGAGAGAAGTTTCGATACAATGCCTTATATCGATAAATTCATGAAGGAACTTGCAGATGTAACAACAAAAATAAAAGACGTAAAAATCGCTGGTCTAATTTTATGTGGACTTGGTGGAGATGGGGCATATGGGTTAAAAGAAATTAAAAATAAAGGTGGAGCCACAGCAGTTCAGAATCCAGGTGAATGTTTGCATCCAAAAAGAGGAAAAACGACTTGCTCAATGCCACATACAGCACTAACACTAGACAAAAATTCACCACATCAAAAAATATCAATAAAAGGAAATAGCGAGGTTATGAGTTTAATACAATGGCTAGACTCTATCCGTTAGGGCAACATCACTCGTACTTTAGCAGATTTCAATCACGCGATCAGTTAATTAACCCTCCACAAGTCGCGATTGTCAAGAAGTAAGTTAGTTTGGCTATAGGGCCGATCGCCCTTGTCCTCTACCCCCCAAGGACGATCGCCTCTACAGACCCGACTTAAATTAACAATCTGCAACCAATTTCCTGAAAAAATACAGCGCGATTTCGCTAAAACCCTACAAGAATATTCACAACAGAAACCCAGTTTTTTGGTTATCCCTGGGGTTTCAGAAACCGGGTTTCTTTTTTTTACTCCAAAGTTAACGATAATATCCACCAGAGAAACCCGGTTTCTTTTCTTGGAGCTTTCAGGGGAGATCGCACCTTAATCCAAAGTCAAAATTCCAGCAGAATAATCGGCAACCAGTCGTTTTAATTGCAACCAACGCACCCCCAAGAGAATATTTTCAATTTCATCTCCCCCCAAAACAGGAATGATGAACTCCTCTCCATCCATTAGGACAATTCCCTTGTAGACCGTAAAAAATACTGTCCCGGCTGCGGTGTTAGCCTTTCTAGGTTTCCGCTTTTGCAACCAATCTAAATTCACTGCATCTTCGTTATTAATCAGCAGCTAATCATTAAACCCCGTATCAAGAATTACTTGAACAGGCCAATCAGTTTCATCGGCAGCAACTAAAGCAATTTCAAATACTTATTCTCCCTTATGGTTAAACTCTCCACTAATCATGCTCGATAACAGGCTCCGGTTTCATTAATGCAGTAAACTACACACCGGGCATTCGGGTATTTTTCATCAGCTTTCTGTTCTACCACCTGGTCATCTTTGTCGATAAAATAGTCGCCACTTTCGGGTTCTATGACCATAAACCAGTCGTAATAGTCGTCGATTAGTTTGGGTTTAGCCGCCTCGAAAATTTCATCACACCGCTTCATTAAGGCTTGCATTTCTGCTTTGCGTTGGGCGAGTTCTTCTGGGGAACGTCGGGGGTCTGGAAAGACTCGGCCTAGACGCGCTTGGCGATTTTCAGATATTTTTCTCATCAGGGATTAGCCTCCACTGGGCATGGTTTATTTATTATTTTAACTGGCGTCTAAGAAAAAGAGAGCAAAACCTCATTGAAAATATGCTGGCTCCTTTAAATGAAGAAGCGGGCGCTCGTTCCCAACCTCAGAGCGATCGCAACTATCCCAAAGTCATCATCACCCCACTGCCAAAAATGACCAAGAACCAACGACCAATGACAAATGACCAACGACCAATGACAAAAAACTGTATTGTCTGGGCGCGCCCTATTGTAAGATAGACCCGATTCAATTCATTGATCACCTGTGACTATGGCAACGACTCTCTCTCTTCCACTTATGGGCTGCGGTACTTGGGCTTGGGGTAACCGGCTTTTATGGGGATATGAACCCAGTATGGATACGGAATTACAAGCGGTGTTTAATCTGTGTGTCGAGAATGGGGTGACGTTATTCGATACGGGAGATTCTTATGGGACTGGCAAGCTGAATGGTCGGAGTGAGACGCTGTTGGGGCGCTTTGCTCAGGAGTATCAGGGTCCGAATGCGGATAAAATTTGTATAGCGACCAAGTTAGCGCCTTATCCTTGGCGGTTGACTCGGCGATCGATGGTGTCTGCTGGGGAAGGGTCGGCGCAGCGGTTGGGACGGCTGGATTTGGTGCAGATGCATTGGTCTACGGCGAATTATGCGCCTTGGCAGGAATGGTCGTTGTTGGATGGATTGGCGGATTTATACGATCGCGGGTTGGTGAAGGGAGTCGGTTTGTCCAATTACGGTCCCAAACGCCTGGAACGCATTTATCAAAAGTTTAGCGATCGCGGAGTTCCCATTGCTACCCTGCAAGTCCAATACTCTCTGTTGTCTACCTATCCCGTGACTACCTTGGGACTCAAAGAAGTCTGCGATCGCCTGGGAATTCAACTGATTGCCTATAGTCCCCTCGCCTTGGGATTATTAACGGGAAAATACTCAGAAAACGGTCCCTTCCCTCCAGGAATTCGCGGGTTCCTGTTTCGGAGTATTTTACCTAAAATTAGGCCCTTGTTAGACTGTTTGAAAGCAATTGCCTCGGACCGCAATAAAACCATGTCCCAGGTTGCCATCAATTGGTGCATCTGCAAAGGCATGATTCCCATTCCCGGGGCAAAAAGTGTGGAACAGGCACAGCAAAATCTCGGTGCTCTGGGTTGGAGTTTGGATGCCGGAGAAGTGCTGCAACTGGATCAAGTGGCGGCGAATTCTAATAAAACAATGGTGCAAAATATCTTTCAAACCACTTAAAATCAAGGCAAAATCTTAAATAACTTTCCCGGTCCTTAATTTTAGTGCAAGGGTAGATCCCTCCTAAATCGGCCATCAATTTATCACCTTCAGGGAATTTGGTCAAGTCATTTTAAAGCAATTTGAGTTGAACTGACGCATCATCGATCGCCTCCCTCGGTTCCCCATCTTCACCTGTTGAGGAAAACTGCCACATCTGTTCATCTCCGGCCAATAAACCCTCCGCTGCTTCTAACAAATCGGTTTTGATATCTTCTAATCCTTCTCGATTGTCTAAATAGGTTTGTAAGGCACTTAACGGGTCAATTCCAGCGCCTGCATTCAGTTCGGGAACTCGGGGTCTGGCGAGTTGGCTGACGAGTTCGGGTTGAATGGTGTAGTTATGTGCGATGCTTAAGGCTGCATGAATGACGGTGTTATCAATTAAATCAATTTGGTGCGATCGCAATTGATAAATCAGTCTCACTACTGCATCCTCAATCTCCTGTTTACCGACTGCCTTTAAAATCTTCTCTTGGGGATTCTCCGCTTCCGATACATCTACCTTAATCGTCTTAAACGATCGCACAACCAACGGACAAAATTCCCACTTCGCCTGTCCCCGTTCTAACTCTACTATCACATACCCTTTATCTTCCTTCTGCTCACTAAAATCCACCCGTTCAATACTCCCGGGATAAATTACTGGCGGATTATTGGTGGGATTCAGGTTCTGGTGACGGTGAACATGACCCAAAGCTACATAATCAAACTCAGGGCGAATTAATAGGGAAATGGGAATCGTAAACCCCTTGCCGACTGCTAGAAACCGTTCCGCCCCTAATTCGGCGCGATCGGCCATTAAATGGGCCAGCAGGACCGTGGGTACTGTTTCGTCTAGTTTGCGGACTTCCCCTTCTAAGACAACGCGCAGACGGTCAATTAATAACTGATTTACATCCGAAAGAGAAATCCCCTCGGTTTGCGATCGCGTCATTAAGGTAGAACGGGTAACCCAAGGTAACGTAATAATTTGCACCGGACCTTTGGCAGTTTCTATGCGATGAGTCGTGAGGCTATCACCGACGATAAAACCGGGGACTCCCAACGTGCGATAAATCGATAAACTTGCTCCCCCTTGTCCTTGAGAATGTTGATCATGGTTGCCGACGAGCAAAACTGTGGGGATATTTGCCTGGACTAACCGATGAAATTGACGCGCAAATGCTTCTTGGACAAACGGAGGTGGGGTGGCATCGGGAAAGGCATCCCCGCCAAACAAAACTAAATCCACGGGTTCGGTAATGGCGCGATCAATACAGCGACTCAAGGTGCTGACAAAATCTTCTAATCGCGTATTCAAGCCCGTGGCTGGATTAACTCGTCCGTGGGAAAACCCACTGCCGATATGGATATCTGAAAGATGCAGAATTTTAATCATGGGTTGTTATTAGTCCGAAGTCCTTTGTCTATTGTGCTTTGTTTCTTCTAACTTGCACAGACTGGCGCAGTCGCCTTGCTTCAAACCCGAGGACAAAAGACTTAGGACTCTTAACTACCCGTTAGATATGAATGCCGCATTCGCTTTTAGCCGAACCCCGCCAGCGTCCGGCGCGTTCATGTTCGCCTGCACCCACGGGAGTCGTCAGGGGTTCATCCCCAATGCTGCCATATCCTTGATCATGCAGGCTGTTGTAAGGGACACCATGCTTCATGATGTAACCCCAGGTTTCTTTCCGGGTCCAGTTGGCTAAGGGATTAACTTTGATGCGTCCTTCGTTATCCCGTTCAAAGATGGGCATTTGAGCGCGAGAACTGGATTGGTCCCGGCGACGTCCGGTGATCCAAGCGACGACATTGAGTTCTTCCAAGCCGCGTTTCAGGGGTTCCACTTTCGTGAGATAGTGGAATTGTTCAACGTTGCTATGCCACAAGGCAGTGCCATAACGTTTGGCAAACTCTTGGCGATCGCTGGCTTCTGGGTTTTTGTAGATATGCAAATCTAAGTTGTAATGTTGCTTAGAGCGTTCTACCAATTCCAGGGTTTCGGCAAAGTGGTGCAAGGTGTCGAGAAACAGAACAGGCACCGGGGGATTGGATTTCAGTTCACGGTAGAGGAGGTCCATAACGACCATGCCGCTGGCTCCAAATGCCGTGCTTTGCACAAGCCCTGTAGGAAAATTGTTGACGCACCAAGCCAGAATCTCTTGGGGATGGGATGACTCAAATCGTTCGTTGAGTTCATCCAGGTCGAGACTGGTGGTGGATTTGGTTGGTGCCTGCACTGAGTTGACCATGCTCGTTTCTTTACTTTAGTAAGTCATTTAAGGGTTTCCAAAATCAATCATAGCCTAAAACACCCCTAACTTGGTCGGGAATAAGTATTTTATTTCTAAAGGAGGAGTTTAGCGGTGTACTTGCTTCTATCTAAGGGCTTGCAATCCCTACTCCCAAAGGCTTACATTACTTTGTAAAGTTTTATGAAATTACCAAAAGGAATAGAGGGGATGCCCTCAAATGTGCCTCCTTAACCCCGGGATGTCTATAAGGTAGCTTCAGATTAAGACTTAAGTATTTAGACTTAAGTGCCATAAAAATTATACCCTAATTTGGATAGGATCACTGCATTAACTCCAGTGGATGATTCAGGCTTGCTTTCCCCTAAAATAAGCACCGTTGGGGTCTGGAGTAAATAGGTAATGCGATTAATCTTGTACGGAAAGCCGGATTGCCACCTCTGCGAGGGGTTGCAGGAAAAACTAGAACAGATTCGGGACTTGAACTTTGAGCTAGAGGTGCGCGACATTACCACCGAGGCCGATTGGTTCGCCGCCTATCAATATGAAATCCCCGTCCTTTGTCGGGTGATTGACCCGGACCCAGCAGACTCGGAAATTCCGCCAACAGAGGAACCCTTGCCAAGGCCCTCTCCTCGGGCCTCGGTGCAGCAAGTGCAGCAAATGTTACAGCAATACTTTCCGAAAAATGATTCACAATAGGCGAAAAATAATGCAAGACGAGAGGGCAGGGGGAGTCCTCCCTGTTAACCTGTCTCTTGGATGAACGATCGCCCAATCGCGTGTGAGGAATTAAAACGATGAAGCTCAAAGCGTTATTACCCAGCATTCTGTTAGAGACCCTTGACAAGGAGGCGCTGGAAATCGAGGTCACGGGTTTAAGTACCAATTCCCATGCGTGCCAACCTGGGGATCTATTTATTGGAATGCCGGGAACCCGTGTGGATGGCGGTGACTTTTGGCCCTCGGCGATCGCAGCGGGTGCAGTGGCAGCCTTAGTCAGTCCCCAAGCCGCTCAAAAACACCCGCCCCAATCCGATGCGGTGGTGATTCCGGTGGCAGATATGACCGCTGCTTGTGCCCAAGTTGCGGCTGCTTTTTATGGGCAACCGGGGAAAACACTCAATTTAATTGGGGTAACTGGGACCAATGGCAAAACCACCACCACCCATTTAGTCGAGTTTATTCTTCAGAAAGTCCAAAAACCCACGGCCCTTCTCGGGACCTTGTATGTCCGGTGGCCGGGATTTGAACAGGTGGCGGCCCATACGACCCCGTTTGCGGTGGACCTAAATCATCAATTAAGTGATGCAGTCCAGGCGGGATGTGAATTTGGCGTGATGGAAGTCAGTTCCCATTCTTTGGCCCAAGGACGGGTGCAGGGGTTGCCGTTTCAAGTGGGGATTTTTACGAATTTGACCCAGGACCACCTCGATTTTCATGAAACGATGGAGGATTACTTCGAGGCCAAAGCCAAGCTGTTTAGTGCGGAATATTTGGCCGGTCGTGCGGTGGTGAATATTGATGATAGTTATGGACAGCGCTTGGCGGAACGATTGAGTGGGGATAAGTTGTGGGGTTATAGCACCCACAATTCCCAGGCTGATTTATGGACGAGTGATATCCAGTATGAACCGGCAGGAGTGAAGGGGATGCTGCATACGCCGATGGGTGAGGCAGAGTTTTCCTTGCCTTTGGTGGGACAATATAATGTGGAAAATATGCTGGCGGCGGTGGGGGCGGCCCTGCATTTTGGGATTCCCTTGGCAGAGATTGTGGCGGTGTTGCCGGAATTTCCGGGAGTACCCGGACGGATGGAACAGGTCCTGATTAAACCCGACCAGGATATTAGCGCGATCGTGGATTATGCGCATACGCCGGATAGTTTGGAAAATGTGCTGAAGGCGACGCGACCTTTTATTTCGGGGAAATTAATCTGTGTGTTTGGTTGCGGGGGCGATCGCGATCGCACCAAGCGTCCGATTATGGGTAAAATTGCCGCAGAACTGGCCGATGTGGTGGTGGTGACTTCGGATAATCCCCGGACTGAAGACCCGGAACAGATTTTAAAAGATGTAGCGGCAGGGATTCCGGAGAATATCTCAGCGCGAGTAATTGGCGATCGGGCTACCGCGATTCGGACTGCCATCCTGGAAGCAAAACCCGGTGATGGAGTGGTGATTGCCGGTAAGGGCCATGAAGACTATCAAATTCTCGGGACCGAAAAAATCCATTTTGATGACCGAGAGCAAGCGCGGGAGGCGTTAAATCAACGGTTTGCTGCTGTGGTTTAACCGTTCCTCAGACCAGGAGAGGGACCGGGTTAGGTGATTTTTGGCAACAATGCAGCGAAACTCTACTTTTTGCTGCATTGGAGTCGAGTCAGTCCGAAAGCCTTCCCCACGACGTCTAATAAGGGGACTGGAAGTGGATTGACTGTTTAAAGCGCCTGATAATAGGGCGCTTTTTGCGTAGGATTACCAATGCAAAATCTAGGATTTTAACTTTAAAATAGAATTACCCTTAGTCATCCAAATAACGATCTTCCCGGATTGAGGGAAGATAAAAAGACTTAAGAGGGTTTTAGGAGACCGGGTTTTTTATACCCAACTCGATCTTTTGCCAATAGAGGGAGGAGATGGAGAGCGGTAATTGAGCTAGGTCAATCGACTAGGGGTGCGAAGCTATCTGAATACTCAGGGTGTTTCAATTAAAATAGAGGATGGCTCGAACCCTTAAAAATTGCTAGAAACCTAAACAAAAGTGACGTTTAGGCCAATGTCCTGATTCCCACGTTTGTAGGGGTGATGTTCACTTTGCAACATCCACCTAAAACCGGGAAGTGCATTACATTGCTGGCGTCGGATTTCCTCCCCTGGGTGAAGTTCAGGGATTTGCCAACTCGCGGACACTTCAATGAAGATGAATTTATCAACAGCTCAGGATGTGTCTCTTTATGATTGCGCCCTCAGTGCGATCGCGCCGCCTCATCCCTTGCAAGTTTCCTACCCATCTTTTAAGGGCATGGTGGGCGGTGTATTTGACCTGCTGATCGAACAAAAAATCCCAGCTACGTTGTGGGTGAAGCTTCCGGATTGGTGCAACTGGCAGGCAGACCTTGATCGCTATCGACATTTGCTCGGTGGCACAAATCCGGTCTATATCCTCAACCCCAGGCCGGATGAGGAGAGTGAAAAGATTCGCGATGAAAAGATAGAAACAGACCGAGGAACCGGAGGGACAAACGAGTTATATTCCCGACAGCGATACAGCTTTTTTCAGCAGCGATCGCCGGATAGACACAACAACTTAGAGCATCACCTCCGTCGTCACAGTCCCCCCTACAGTGCACCTTTAACCTGCGGTATTGATGAGAATTCCCTGATTAGCGATGAGGGAACAATCTTCATGCCGACCAAAACTACCTTACCCTTATGCTCTATTCAGTTAATGCTTAATAGCAAACTGAACGATGAATATTTTCTGATTGTCTTGTCCCCAGAATTATCTGTGGCAATTTTAGCCAGTCCCGCTCAATCAAAGGGAGTCGAATCCCCTTCTCATCGAGAATCTTACAAAAATAAAACCTTAGTTGCTCTTTATTCCCTCGATCAACAAACGATTCAACAGGTCTTCGATGGATTAAAAATATCGGTGAGTAAAGGGCGGTGCCAGAGTTGTCCCATTTCTGATGAAAATCCCTACCCGATCGAGACATCCGGGCGAATTTGCGAGAATTTACTCGCCAATTGGGACATGGCTTTTGGTCATTTGGAACTGCCCAAACCGGACCCTTTGTTATTAGGACATTTATTTAGTAAGCAACTCCAGCGACTGGAACAACAGGAACAAGAACTGGCCGGGGAGGGAGAACTGGCCGCATTGCGACGACAAAATCAAGAACTGCTGGATGCATTAGAGTTTAAAGATGAGTTTCTGAATAAGATTGGACAGGAACTGCGCACGCCATTAACGAATATGAAAACGGCTTTGAGCTTGCTGGATTCACCTAAACTGAAACCAGCCCAACGAGACCGATATAGTGCGCTCTTGCATCAGTCTTGCGATCGGCAAAATGCTTTAATCGAAGGATTCCTAGAACTGGTGCGCCTAGAAAGCGAGGTGGATAAAGCGAAAATGGAGGGCATCCGCTTGGGAGAACTTGTCCCCGGAATTGTGAGTACCTATCAACCGATCGCCCAGGAAAAAGGGGTACTCCTCGCCTACACCCTCCGCAGCACGTTACCCCCCGTCATGTGCACCCGGGAATGGCTGAAAAAAATTGTGATTAATTTGCTTCAAAATGCGATTAAATTCACCGGGTCCAGTGGGGAAGTTTGGGTTCGTTCCAAGCAACAAGGCGATTATGTTCAACTAGAATTTCGCGACACGGGTATCGGCATTCCACCGGGGGAAATTCCTAAAGTTTTTGAAGCCTTTTATCGAGGTCGTCAAGCGATTAATGACGACATGGAAGGAGCCGGACTGGGCTTAACCATTGTCCAACAGCTTTTACTCCATTCCGGAGGGTCAATTACGGTCAAAAGCCGATTCGGACGGGGTTCGGTATTTAGCATTTTATTACCCGTTTACAACGAAAGCGAAGGGGATTGGTAGAGGATGAAGGATGAAGGTTGAAAAAACTTCATCCATCATCCTTCATCCTTGTCCATTATCAATTATCAATTATCCATTATCCATTATCAATTATCAATTATCCCCGCATTTCTAAGGGTAAAAAGATTGTCAGCACTTGTCCATGTTGGTGACGGTTACGGACAATTAGTTTACCTCCTAGGGCTTGAAAGAGGTTTTTAGTCACGCTCAGATTTAGGCTGAGGTTGCCGGTTTCTGGCTGAAACATCAACATTTGACCGAGAGATTTGAGGGCCTGAGTCCCCGAAACCGAAGGTTCGGAATTAGAGCAGGCATGGGTTTGGGAGTGGAGTTCTACCTTCAACTGATGTCCGGCGAGGGAAATTTCAACTCGGAGTTTGCCTCCGGCGGGTAAGGTAGAGGTGAAGTTATCGATCGCCCCGGTGAGGACTTGATCCAACAAGGAGGGGTCACTGACCACTGAGGGCATTTTTTGAGGCAGAATCACATCTAAGGTGAGGTTGCGTCGGCTGGCTTGTTTTTCCCAGCGCGGGATACAACTATTTAAAACATGGGTGAGGGAGGTGGAAGTGAGGTGCACTGGCGCGTGAGCATCCTTGGTGGTTTCCAATTCCACTGCCCGGAAAAATAACCCAAAGCGGTCAATTTGTTCGCTACATTCACGATCAATCGCTTCTAAACGTTTGATAATCTCGGCATCGAGATGGCGGCGTTTGAGTAGGAGTCGGGTGAGGGTGCGGATGGTGGCTAAAGGCGTTCTAACTTCGTGGGCGATCGCCTGTAATAATTCCACATCCAACGCCGGAGATTGGTTGCGGACGTTCTTACTCGCTGCATCCCGCAGGTCATCTAAAGGCGGGTCGATCTCCGGTTGGCGCGGATTAGCCGTTGTGGCAGAGACGGTTCCCACAGCCTTTCTCCCCTTTGATCGCAGGGTTTTGGCAGTCCCTGGGTCTGGATTACTCAGGGCCGTTCTCCGTTCCCCAGCGGTTGAAACCCGAGAATTCCCCTCGGGACGGGATACTTCCCAACAAATTTCCGCCTCACCATTGGGACAATCCCCACCAGATTGAGGTAAGGCCCGCATGGAGGAACCCCACCCGGTCCAATCTGCCGCGAATGCTTCCATTTCATCCAGCATTTCGCGATCGAGTTCTACGGGTTCGGGGAGATAGTCCAAAAGCTGTTGGGTAAACTGACAGACAATTTTGTAGTCTGGGGTGCAGGGTTGAAACCGTTGGAACTGCTGATCTAAGGTGGAAATAGCGGCCTGATTTTTGAAGGGTAGCAGACGCGATCGCAATCCTTGCCAGACTAAGGCGATCTCCTCTGGATCAAAGGAAAACTGAAATGCCGGTTGTCCCTGGGGGTTTAATCCCACCACCATGACGAGACTAAACCGCGCTGTCAAGACCAAACAAAATTGTTCTCGGGCCAGGGGGTCCCCGGTAAGTAGGGGTAAAACTGTTGGGTTGGAGGCATCAAAACCGCTATCTGGGGTCGGGGGGAACGGGGAGGAGGGTAACCAGGCGCTAGACTGCTGCACCCCAGCAAAGGTCCAGGTTGAGAACTGTTCTAAGTGGGTGGATTGAGTTAAAACCGGGACGGGACCGGATAAAACTAACCCTTTGCTAGAGAAGGAATGGCGGGTATCGGGGTCATTCTTGGCGAGTTCGCCATCGAGGAGGTCACTCAGGGAGGCAACTGCCCCTTGCCATTGGCGATCGGCCCGAATTCGGCGCAACCAAACCGTTGCCGCATCCCGGTGGGTCGTGGTCCCATTGCGATCGCCCGGATCTTCCCCAGTCAACCCTCTCTCTAGGTCCAAGGAATTGTCGGTTCTCCCCGCCTGTGCTAAAACCTCGCTAATCGTTGGTAAGACCCACTTGTACACGGAAATATCCCCCTCTACAGTTCACTGGTTCAAATCCTTAATTTTCAATAATTGAGCAAGAATTTGTAATTTAAAACTTGCTACAAACGCTTTAATCTAAATTCAACTGAAAACAAGATACTACTAGCCTATCTGGATCTTCCCCATAAAAACATTCGTAGAACCGAACAAATCAGTCGCAATCCCCGCAGAAAATAGGCCGGGTCACCCCCTTGATCCCGAATCGGTTTTACCCAGAAGGGGGCGATCGCCCCCTTCTGGGTAAAACCCCACCCGGTTGGTCTGTAATCAGTGAGGACAGCTATAGTAGAACATATCAATCATTTGCGTTGGAACTCGCCCTCAACCATGTCTACTTTGCTCGCTGATGCGAAAAACCTATTAGCTGAACTGATTGCTCGTTACGCCTCCCGGGTTGATTATTTAGCAATTCGCCTAGAAGAAGCGGAAGGCACCGATATCTTTTTGAGGGGTGAAAAGATTGAAACCCTAAGTGAGGGAGTCTCGATTGGGGGACAAGTCCGCGCTTGCTATCAGGGGGGTTGGGGCTTTGCTAGTTTTAATCAACTAGCAGGACTGGCAGAACGAATCGAAGAAGCGATCGCTGCTGCGCGATTAGTCGGGGATGAAGAAACCATTTTAGCCCCCGTGGACCCGGTACAAATTACCTGTGAACTGTTACTCACCGGCACTGACCCGAGAAAGATTCCGATTATCGACAAAAAGAGATTGTGCGATCGCTATACGGATATCCTCCGACAAGTTGACCCGCGCATCACCACCACCTCGGTTCGTTACAGTGACAGTGCTCAACGCATCCTCCTGTTCACCTCAGAAGGAACAATCCTAGAACAGTCTTGGGTAGATATGGAAATGCGCTTTGCCGCCACTGCACGGAATGGGGAAACGGTCCAAACGGGACGAGAAACCACCGGATCTCGGAAAGCTTATGAAGATTTAATCCAGCTTGATTCCCAAGTGCGAGGGGCCGCCCAAAGAGCGGTAGAAGCCCTCTCCCTGCCTTCGGTGAAAGGGAACACCTACCAAGTTGTAATTGACCCCATTCTGTCGGGATTGTTCGTTCATGAAGCCTTTGGACATCTTTCTGAAGCTGATATGGCGTATGAAAACCCCGATTTGTTGGAAGTGATGACCCTGGGACGCCGGTTTGGTCCTGAAGAGTTACAAATCTTTGATGGTGCGGCCCCTCCGGGTCATCGCGGAAGTTATCTTTATGATGATGAAGGAACACCTGCCACAACAACTCAGTTGATTAAAGATGGGGTACTCGTCGGACGCCTCCATTCCCGAGAAACTGCGGGGAAATTAGAGGAAACTGCCACAGGAAATGCCCGCTGTTTGAATTATCATTATCCTCCCATTGTCCGTATGACGAATACTTGGATTGAACGGGGAAAGACTCCGGTTCAGGATTTATTTACGGATATTAAAGAAGGGGTTTATGCCCGCAATTGGCTGGGAGGAATGACGAATGGGGAAATGTTTACCTTCAGTGCTGGGGAAGCTTGGATGATTAGAAATGGTCAATTAGCTGAACCTGTGCGAGATGTCACCCTTTCGGGGAATGTGTTTAGTACCTTAGCGGATATTGAGGCGATCGGGGATGATTTCTATTGGGATGAATCTGGCGGTTGCGGCAAAGGTGGACAAAATGGGTTACCTGTAGGCTGTGGCGGTCCCAGTCTGCGAATTCGCAATGTCGTCGTAGGGGGCGAGTCGGCGTAGGTTTTTCCAGTTTAATAGACCTCTTGCAAAAATCCGGATTGATCCCCTCAACCCCCCTTTTTAAGGGGGGCTTTAAAGAATTTTGCCAGAAGTTTAATGACCAATGCCAGGAGAAGAAACCGGGTTTCTAGCCGAGATTTGGGAAAAATTGACAGAAAGTTTGTAAAGAAATCCGGTTTCTAACCTCTACTGTACCCCGAAACTAAAAACCAACCATAGAGATTCTGAGACAGCCTTTACTTACTGAAGTGAGGGGAGGGAAGGCGGGACTTCTGATTGGTAAAGGTTTTCCATTTCCGCCAGGGTTGCTTCGGGGTCGCTATGGCTAGATTTTACCACATAATTAAGTTTTAATTCTTCAAGAAAATCGGTGAGTAAGACTTGTATTTCTTCTTGGGTTTGCCGATCGCCTAAAGCTTGTCGAAAGGCTTTATTGAACTCCTGACTGAGGCGATCAAATAGCAGTCGCCCTTCTACATCAGCATAAGAGGTTTCCAAAACGGTTACCGTAGTTTGTGCTAAATTAGAAGCCATCTGTTCGGTAAAATCTCGCGGCAAATTCCCGAGCCCCGGAACAGCTTTAAGGCTTTGATAAACCGCAGAATCTTTAAATGCACCTTCTATACTATGATGCAAAACGGCTTCTAATTCTGGCTTAATTTGCGGCAAAACTTTGTAGATGGTTAATTCTAGGAGTCTGTCGGTAATGACTTCAATTTCATTCACATCATTCAAGTCGATCGCGGGTTCGGGATTCAACAAGGATTGGGCGGCAGTGCCCTCTCGAATGGAGTCTTGTGCTTGATTGATAAAGCGAACCATCACAAATCGCGACAGGCGATCGGCGAGTTTAGCCGCCGGTTCATGGGTCATCTGGACTATGATGCGATCGAAATTAACCAATTGACTCTGTTGCAGCCTCACGGCAACTGGAATCACCCGCAACCCTCGCCAAAACGGTAAAAACAATAAAACATCATACCAGCGTCGTAACATCGCATCGATCCAGCGTAAGCCCGTAATCCGGCGATGAATAAAGAAGGTATGCAGTAGGAATTCTAGTCCAAATAGACACATAAATAAAATATCAATTCGCCAGAATTCATCAACGACTTGCCCAATTTCATTGATATTTCGGAAATAATTACTGGCAATTAAAGGGTTTATCTGATTTTGAAAAAAGTTTAATTCTTGACTTAAATTATGGCTACTTAAATAACTCGAAGTCCAAAAGGTTTGAAACGCTTCAGAAGCATACTCGGTCCCCAAATGCTGACGCATTCGCCTTTGAATTTTGGCAAACGTGCCGAACTTACCCGCAGCCATAAAGGGGTTTTCCTTGAGCATTCCCTCGCTTTCATGGCGTAAAGATTCTAGCAAATTCTCCACCTGGGGCGTTTCCAGGGAACTTTGAGGCTGTTGGAGTTCCCGGATTAATTGATGGACGGTTGCCAGGTATTTTTCAGTTTCAGGATGGGGCTCAATCCCTTTAAGTTTATCATAGGTGCTCACAACGGAGGGGACTTGGTGAAAATAAATATCACGCAGGGGAATATATGAGGAATCGAACCCGACTAACAGCAAATTGATAACGGCGAGAATCGCCATAAATTTTTTAAACCAGTCAATCGGTCCCCGGGTATTCGGTAGACTTTCTGGGTTGGCAGTTTTTAGGGTTTCCATTTTCAAGACAGAGATTAAGTTAGAAGTAAAACTATCCCGGTTGGGGTTTAGTTCCTATTGTCTCTATCTGACATCAAAGCGACATCTATCTGTTGGATGAGGTGTTCTATCGTTGAGGAATTATCTAAGATGACATCCGCCTGAACACACTTTTCAGCTAAGGGCATTTGGCTATTAATTCTAGCCTGAGCTTGTTCTCGGGTCAATCCATCGCGTTCCATCAATCGCTGAATCTGGCGATCGCCAGGACAAGATACCACCCAAATTTCTGTAACTAAATCCGTCATTTGTGCTTCAAACAACAACGGAATCACTAATACTGCGGTAGACTGTTCTGGCAAAGCTGCAATTTCTCGAAGGAAGCGATCGCGTACTTGGGGATGGATTTGTTCCTCTAACCACTGTTTTTCCGGGGGTTGAGTAAACACAATCTCCCCTAGCTTCTGGCGATTCAGACTGCGATCGGGCAGTAGCAACGAACTCCCATACCGCTTTACAATTTGATTTAACACTTCTGAACCAATCTGCACCGCTTTCCGCGCATAAATATCCGCATCAAATACAGGTAAGTGGTGATGATTCTTCAAATAATTAGAAACAGTAGTTTTACCTGTAGCAATTCCACCTGTTAATCCAATTTGACGTTTATTTACCATGCTCAACCCTACGTCCAAATAAAAAATATTCCTAGTAACAGCTTTAGTCATTAGCTAATAGTTTAAGAAGCAACTTGAGTCGTTACTAGGAAGATTCAAGATGTTATACTTCGGGCAAAATTCTAAGAAGCCCCCCTTAATAAGAAGGGTTGGGGGATCAATCCTTTTTTTGTAAGAGGTCGATTAGTTAGGGATGTCTGGAATCGTGCCAGGATTGCCTTGCTTGGCTAAATATTGACTTAAGGCATAAGCCATATCTGCACGAGTCATGGGTTGTAAGGGATTCAGGTCGTTATTGTTGCTAACATTAACTAATTCTTCAAAAATAGCTGTAGCTAAGGCTTGTCTAGCCCAATCTGGGGTTTGATAGCCATCTCGATAGGAGGTTAAAATGCGATTTACCTCGGTATCATTGAGCATTAAAACTCCAAAAGCTTGGGCAAAAATGGCAAATCCTTCGGCGCGAGTTACGGATTGATTGGGATGAAATCTGCCGGTTAAATCGCCTTTCATAATCCCGGTTTTTAGGGCGATTTCAATGTCTTTATAGGCCCAGTGTGAGGGCGGAACATCGGAAATGGGTTGATTTTGACTCGTGACTGTATTGCGTTGGTCTAGTTGAAAGGTTTTGACGAGAATTGAAGCAAGTTCGGCCCGCACAACTCCGCGTTCCGGATGAAATTCCCCGTCAGAATAGGGAGTCATTAACCCAGATTCAAGGACAATTTGAATGGGATTAAGGGATTGTTGTGCTTGCACGGAAATGATCAGGCTTTGCAGCAGTAAGGTGGCGGAAATGACGGTTAAAAGTTTCTTCATAGCAGGGGGATAGTTCTCTCAAAACGGTTAGGGTTGAGCGCGCTTTGTATCAAGGGTCAGGAATCCAGGTGTGATAGAGTCTGGTATGGATGGTATTGATCGCTCTATATGAGGTCCCTCACCTCCCTAAACAGCGCTATGGGATAGAACTACAACGGGGGTTTGACTCGATAAGGATTTTCTGCTACGATGGCGCTGCTCAAGGGACGATGTTCTATTATCCGATCGCCTGGGGCGCAAGGCAAGGGAGTCGTCGGTACTATCCGAGGGTGGGGTCTGGGGCTTCCCTGAAAAAAAAGTTTGGGGTTGAGCTTGAACTCTTTTGAAAACTAGGATACAATTAAATCCAGCCGTGATGCCTCATCCTCTATCTCTCCAACTCAGAGGATTCCCAGCCGAGTCTCTAGGCTACGATGAGATCATGCCTGAGAGCCTAATTGAAGCCACAATCTTTAGGGAACCATCCCGGAACCCACCCGTCTCAACCTCCGTAGTTTCACGTACAGAGAAAGTTCCGTAATTTTACTGAGTTAGATCGAGCGATTCCACCGATGATTTTTCCAGAGATGAGCGACAGAATAGTAAGCATAGAGTTCAGGTAAAAGATTATGCAAGTTACAGCAACCGTCCGCGATATGTTCATCAATGCTTCTCTCTCTCAGCAAATCAGTTTCCACGATTGGGTACTCTTAAACGCATTACCCGAGTCTAACCTCTCTCAAGAAGAGAGACGGATGATCAAACGCTTAATGCACAGCGTGAGACGAGGTTGGTTTAGAGTGCTAAGCTAATCCAGACCATCAGGGCATTTTTCTCAACCCCGGTTTGACAGAAACCGGCTTTTTATCTGCAAAGGATCAAGGAATCCTCTCACCAGTTGTTAGAGAGTAAGGCTTGTAGCAAGCCGTCGAGAGTATATTCCTGAGCTTCCACATCAACTCTTCCCAGTAATTCATAACAGGTTTTTGACGTTTGCGGACCAATTGAAGCAATTCGCACGTTATGTAATAAGCTTTGCCAAGGACGATCGCCACTGCGGGATTCGCGATCGAGTAGCTGACAAAAGTTTCGCACGGTTTTTGAACTGGCAAAGGTGACGATATCAATGCGCCTCTGTTGCAGTGCATTCCATGCTTCCGGCGCGATCGCATCAGGACAACCGGACTCATAAGCGGCAACTTCTTCCACAATCGCACCTTGAGTCGTAAACTCCGCAACCAATACCTCTCGTCCCCCGGTTTCCACCCGAGGAAACAAGATTTTTTGTCCCGATACATCCTCGGGAAATTGTTCTACCAGGGAATCGGCAACAAAATCAGGGGGAATATAATCCGCTGTCAAACTCCGCTGTTGTAAGGTGGCAGCAGTTTTTTTGCCAACCACTGCAATTTTAACCCCTGCCAGGATTCGGGTATCTTTTCCTATGGCAAGGAGGCGATCGCAGAAGTAATCGACGGCATTGGCAGAGGTGAGAATTAACCAGTCAAACTCTGAAATTCGGGCGATCGCACTATCCAGAGACTCCCAACTGGAGGGAGGACGAATTTCTAACGCAGGCATTTCGATCGCCATTGCACCGGCATCGGTTAGCATTTCAGTAAAGGTACTGGATTGTCCTGCCGATCGCGTAACGAGCACGGTTTTTCCCGTTAAACCCGAGGCAGAATTAGGGGAAGAATTGGCAGCGTGAGATGAATAGTTAGACATGGAAACAGGGTCAGCAGAATCGGGAGAGAGTGGACGACGAGAGGGGGACTCCGGAAGCAAATAGTCGCGTAATTTGACCACTTCGCCAATCACCATCACCGCAGGAGAGAGAGATTCCCCTCGGGTGCGATCGCGGATATCGGCGAAGGTCCCAGTCCAAACAAACTGCCGACTGGTGCCACAAGCGCGAATAATAGCAATGGGAGTTTGTGGGGATTTGCCTTGTTGCAGCAACTGCCGCAGGATTTCATCCAGTTGCCGAGTTCCCATTAAGATGACAACCGTCGGCATTCGCGCCAGGGTTTCCCAGTCGAGGCGATCGCAATCATGTCCCGTCACCACGGTAAACGAGTGACTCATCACCGGATCAGTGAGGGGAATTCCGGCAAGTAAGGGTCCCGCTAACGCCGAAGAAATGCCGGGGATGACTTCATAAGCACATCTTGCCGCCTTCAATGCCTGGATTTCCTCCGTACAGCGTCCGAAAATAAAGGGGTCTCCACTTTTAAGACGTACTACCCGCTTGCCTTGCTGACATTGCGCTACCAAGAGGCGATCGATATCCCCCTGTTGCCAACTGGGTTGTCCACCGCGTTTGCCGACATGGATCCGTTGACAACCGGCAGGAGCCAATTGCAACAACTGCTCATCAATCAGGGCATCATACACGATCGCCTCCGCTTCTGCCAACAATTGCCGCGATCGCACCGTTAAATACGCAGCATCACCGGGTCCTGCACCCACTAAATAGACGATTCCCCCTGTTTGAGTCACAATTCCTCGTCCCTTTTGACATCCTCAGAAGGTATCTTACCCTGATTGCGGTGGCACTGCTGCCTTTTGTCGCAATTCTCCCCTCAACCCTGACTAAACTCCAATTCATATAGTATTTTCGATCAAGAGTGCTTCATCGAAAATTAGCTGAAACCATGTCAACCTCCCAGCAAACCATCTCCCTCCTCTGTCCCACGCGAGGACGTCCGGAACAGGCATTACGACTAGCTTTGAGCGTGTTAAACACGGCATCTCAACCCCAACGAGTCGAACTCCTATTTTATGTGGATGATGACGATCGGAAACAATCTGAATATTTGGAGGTGTTTAAAACCCATAAACCAAAATTAGACCGATTTCGGCGCTGTGGGTTTTTATTAGGAGAGGCGATCGGCATTTCCAAAGCATGGAATGAACTCGCCAGTCGCTGCGAAGGTAACCTCCTAATTATGGCAGCCGATGACCAAACCTACAACGATTTCGGGTGGGACGATCGCCTTGATATCGAAACCCAGAAATATCCCGATGAAATTTTTTGTATGTGGTTCAACGAGGGACATTGGCAAGAAAAACTCTGTACCTTTCCCATCGTTTCCCGCAAATGGTGTCAAACTTTGGGCTATTTTACAACGGGATTATTTGAATGCCTCTATGATGATATGTGGATTTGGGAACTTGCCAAACGAGTCGGCAGATTGCACTACATTCCCGATATTCTCACGGAACATTTACACTGGGGATATGGTAAAGCAGAAATCGATGAAACCTATCAGCATAAACAAGTTTCTGCCGACAAGAAATTAAAACCAGCAGTCTATCGAGACATGGATTTATATTGCAGAACCGTTCCCTATCGAGAAACCGATGCCAGACGGATTGCCGCAGTCATGCAAGGACAAGTTTTCCTCTACCCCGCCGAGTTAATGGTCCCCGGCAAATCCACTATCTTCGATCGCCGAGACTAAGATTAATTTTCCGATGTTGGTAGTAATGACTAAAATCGTTACTACCAACGGGAAACAACAGCATTTTAGAGTTCATCCCTTAAAGCAAATACCAAGTTAAAAACATAGTCCGACTTGTAATATTGATCCGGGGATAATTTCACCCAGTGGGGGGACTCGCTTCTTAATAAATAGGGACTGTATCCTAGGGATGCCATGAACTCTCGTAACTGTTTTTCATTGGTTCCCATTTTGTTTAAGGCGAAGCGATTGATTTCGGCGATGATGTAGGGGACCTGATAGGTGGTAAGGGTTTTTAAGGAACCTTGTAAAACCTGATATTCAGCCCCTTCGGTGTCGATTTTAATTAATTTAACCCCAGTTAATCCTTTGTCTCGGACAACTTCATCAAGGGTTGTCATGGATAGAGTGGAAGTTTGCCGGTAACTGCGACTGATTTTATTAAATTCATGCAGTCCCACATCCCATAATGCGTGTCCCCCATCATTATCAGCATTATAGAAGAACTCTACAGGTTTCGTTTCTGAACCCAATACGGTGGGAATTACCTGTATTTGGGGGAATTGATTTAAGGTAATATGGTCTTGAATCCAGTTGATATTAGTTTTATCCGGTTCAATGCTCATTACTCTGCCTGTTTCTCCGACTAGAATTGCCGCGAGGAGGGAGTAATAGCCAATATGTGCACCAATATCAATAAAAGTATCCCCAGGTTTCAACACTCGTTCTAAAAATTTAGATTCTTCGGGTTCATAGAATTTCCCCTGGGAAAAATAGTGCCACATGATTTTTTGACTGTATTTGGAAATATCCAAATTTAGATGCAGCTTGTGATATTCCTGATTCAGTCGAACTAATAGATCAACAGGTTTTTTGCTAGAAGATTGGGGGAGAGTTTGAGTCATGGATTAACAGGTAGAGTCGCGATTAACAGGAGAAATAATACCAAATTTAGGCATCAAGAATCATTTTTATTAGCCCGCCTGCGCGGGATTTTTCGTATAGCCCCACCTTGAGGGTGGAGGTTTTCTTACAGAATTTCGCCCAAAATTTCCAGAAGGCGATTAACTTGATTTTCCCAGGTCCATTGTTGCATAAATTGGACAGCAGCCATGCCTTTTCCCTGGGCTATTTCTCGATTGGAATAGAGGGTTTCCAGCATTTCGAGGATTTCCTCAATGTCTGATTCTCCCCATCCTTCGACCCCGAGAAAGTGGGGGGTAGATTGGACAGGTTTCTGAGTTTTTAAGGCATAGCAATGATTGGGGTCAATCAAGTCTAAATGTCCAGTATTTGCCGATAAAATCGTAGGAATTCCGCAAGCCATTGTTTCCATTGCCACAAGGTTGGTTCCGCCTTCGCATCGATTGGTAAACAAGGCACAGTCGGCTTCACGGATGATTTGCGGCATCAGATAATTGGGGATTGCACCAATATCGATAAAGGACTCAGGATTTAACCCATTATTAAGTAGCCAATCGGGAATATTTAAGCGTTTATCCGCCCCAACTTGAGGCAGTCCTTTGACATGACCCGTGGTTTCCAGTCCCCGCATGAATTGGGGCCAAAAATTATGCCATGCGGTGATAAGTAAGGCTTCAGGGTGACGTTTTTGGAAGGCTTTAAAGGCAGCAATGACGATATCTTGCCCTTTGCGATATTCTAATTTTCCGCCACTGAAGATGACGAAGCGATCGCCAAATAAATTAGACTTGGGGGCGGGATGAAACAAGGTGGGGTCAATCCCTTGGGGTAATGCCTGAACTGTAGTGATTCCCTGACTTTTGAGAACCTCGGCATTCCAAGTGGAACCGGCAATAATTAATAAATAGTCTTGGGCTAATTGGCGTTTTTCTGGGGTTAAATTCGTATCTTCAAAGAAAATTAACCCGATATTTTGTTTGCCGCCCAGTTGTTGGGTGGTGGCAAGACTGATAAAATTATTGCCGAGGGCATGAAGGACGGGAAAATCACACCAAATGGGTTTACCGGGGTTTTGATTCCGCAATTGTTCTAAATTTTGATACCGATCGCACACAGGTTTGAGTTGCGATCGCACCAACGGATTCACGACCCCCGTGGTATCCGGTTGTAGTAATAACATCGGTTCATATCCCGGATTTTTTTGCAGTTGGAGGGTGAGGTTTGTCCCATAAATCCCCCACCCTGTCATCTGATTGATCGGCCATGCAAGGCCCAATCTCAAGGGATTCTGAGGGGTTTTAGAAAGGGGTTGGGTGCGATCGCAACTTGATTCAGTTATCATCGATTTCCGGTTCATCTTGACTTCACCTTCTAACCATTTTTTCCCGAGCAAAGAGGGGTTTTGTTTCGGCAGCCCCACCTTTCCAGAATTCTCTACCGTTTGCCGTAATTCTGTGGCAATGCGATCGCCTACTTTCTGCCAGTCTCCCGGTTGTTGTTGTCGGAATAATCGCAGAGTCGGATACCAAGGCGAATCGGAACCTTCCAGTCCCCAACGCCAATCGGGAGTATAAGCTAACAATAACCAAGTGGGTTTACCCATCGCCCCGGCTAAATGGGCAACGGAAGTATCTACGGTAATAATTAAGTCTAATTGGGCGATCGCCGCAGCCGTATCAGCAAAATCATGGAGGGATGGTCCTAAATCCTGAATGGGTAAGTTCATCCCTTGCCAAATTTCCCCCGCTTTGCCTTTTTGAAGACTATAAAATTGTACCCCAGGAACCGTTAAGAAAGATTTAAAAACATCTAGGGAACAGGACCGCTTATAATCCATTTTGTGGTTAGGATTTCCTGCCCAAACAATCCCTATTTTAAACGGGGCTGCGGATTCAAGGTTTAATTGCCGGGAATAGGGAGGCTGAATATAAGGAATGATAGCCGGAATTGTGGTTAAATTTATACCCAAAATTCGGGGCAAACTCATTAGGGGAACCCAACTGTGAAACGGTTCTAACTCCTGCTGATTGGAACTAACATTCTCAATACCCGGAACACTTTTTAAGATAAAAACTAGAGGCGCAGAAACTAAGGCAACCACCCGGATTCCCTGTTGAGCAAGTAAGGGGGCATAGCGGATAAATTGGAGGGTATCCCCTAATCCTTGTTCCCCATATAATAGGAGTGTCTTGCCCGTTAAATCTGCACCCTCCCACCGAGGAACCTCAAAGTGAGGTGGGGTGGGGTATCCTTTGACGCGCCACCGCCATTCGTATTCGGCAAAACCGCCGCGTAAGTCTCCCGCAGTCAGGAGACTGAGGGCGAGGTTGAGGTGAGCTTCCGCCGAGTCTGACTGAATTTGGAGGGCGCGATTATAGGCAGCGATCGCCTCTGTAGTTTGATGTTGTTCCTGGAAAGCCGTTCCCAGGTTAATTTGAGCGTCAATATACTGGGAATCCAAGGCAATTGCCCGCTGAAAACAAGCTATTGCCTCAGTAATTCTGCCTGCCTTGAGGAACAGAGTCCCCAAGGTGTTATGCGCTTCTGTATAGTTGGGGTCAAGGGTAGTTGCTGCCTGGATATAGGCGACTGCCTCCGTCACATTTCCCACCTCTTTTAGGGCATTTCCCAGATGATAGTGAGCTTGACTATGATGGGCATCTATGGCGATGACTTGGCGATAATGGGCGATCGCTTCCCGGAAATTTCCCTCGTCCGACAAGGCATTTCCCAGATTATAATGGGCAGGGAGACAATGGGAATCGACGGCGATCGCTTGTGCTAAATAGGAAATTGCCTCACCTGTTTTGCCCAAACTGCGTAAGGCTGCCCCGAGATTGATATAGGCAGGGAGATAGCGAGAGTCGGCAACGATCGCTTGTTTGTAATACCCAACAGCCGTATTAAGTTTTCCCCCTTGATGGGCGATCGCCCCTAACAGTTGCCACCCTTGCGCCTGAGTGGGATACTGACGCAGCAACACTCGGCAACGGCGTTGGGCGTCGGCAAAATTTCCCGCTTCGTAATCTTGGCGGGCGAGGGCAAATTCTGGGCTGATTGTCGGAGGTTCCGGTAAGACAACCCGCGTTGCCACTATTTCGGTTAAACTTTGTGCCACCTCATCAAAGACCCCTTGCCAATCCCCCCGTTCCTCCTGGCGAAACAAGCGCATTGTCGGATACCAAGGGGAATCACTGCGCTTCAGCATCCACCGCCAATCTGGGGCATAGCTTAACGCTACCCAGACGGGTTTACCCAAAGCACCGGCTAAATGTGCGATGGACGTATCTACCGTAATCACTAAGTCTAATTGAGCGATCACGGCGGCGGTATCGGCTAAATCCTGTAAGTGCGGGGCTAAGTCTTGAATGGGGAGATTTTGCTGCCGAATTCGGGTTTCTTCCTGCCCTTTTTGGAGACTATACCACTTAACACCCCGGATATTGAGCAGGGGGAGAAAATAGCGTAAGGGACAAGAACGAGTGCGATCGCCCTTATGGTGTGGATTCCCTGCCCAGACGATGCCCACCTTAAATTCTGGGGCATCTAATATAACAGGGGCTAAATGGGTGGGAGTGAGATAGGGAACTTCTCCCGGGATGGTGGTTAAAGTTGTTCCCAGGAGGTGAGGCAAGCTCAACAGGGGAATCCAGACATCAATCGGGGCTAAGTCGGACCAATAGGCACTGACGCGATCAATGCCCGGTACGCTGGCAAATAAGCGCACCAAGGGTTGGTTAACCAAGGCAACGACTCGCCCCCCCCGTTGGACGAGTAAGGCTCCGTAGCGGATGAATTGGATACAATCTCCCAATCCTTGCTCGGCATGGAGTAAAATTGTCTTCCCTTGGAGATCGGAACCGTCCCAAAACGGCGCAGGAATAGGGGGTAAATCGGGTGCGGCTTTCACCCGCCAGCGCCATTCATAGTCCCGAAATCCCTGACGTAAGTCACCTTGGATGAGTAAGGCAATTCCTCGGTTGTTATGGGCTTCGGAGTAATCCGGTTGTAGGTGTAGGGCGGTGTTATAGCAGGCGATCGCCTCCTCGACTCGTCCTAAGTCGTGCAACACCAACCCTAAATTATTGTAGCCTTGGGCATACTGGGGATTTAGGGTGATTGCCTGGTCAAAGTGAGGAATAGCCGGTTCTAATTCGCCTAATTCATGCAATACCATCCCTAAATTATTATACCCATCCACATGGTTCGGTTGCAACCCAATCACCCGATGAAACTGGGCGATCGCCGCTTCCCGGTTTCCCAGTTCCCACAAGGCATTTCCTAAGTTGTAATGCAACCCCACTTCTTGCGGGGCATAAGGTAAAGCTTGGTGATAACAATCGACGGCTGCTTGAGAGTTTCCCTGAGCTTTTAAGAGCATTCCCAAATTCGTTAAAGCTACGGGATGGTTCGGCATTTGTTCCAACACTTGCCGATATAACCGTTCCGCTGTGGTTAAATCTCCCTCCTGATGAGCTGCAATCCCGCGTCCCAGTTTAGCACTCCCATTTTGGGGCATTTCTGCCCGGTTTTCTGTCAAGTTCAATATTTCAATTAAGGCTTGTTTCACCGCCTCAAAAACACTTTGCCAATCCCCGGGCTTACGTTGGCGAAACAGGCGTAGGGTCGGATACCAAGGCGAATCGGTGCGATGCAAAAACCACCGCCAATCCGGTGCAAATGGCAGCAACACCCAAGCCGGTTTTCCCAAGGTCCCGGCTAAATGAGCCACTGCCGTATCCACCGTAATGATTAAGTCTAATTCCGCCATAACTTCTGCGGTATCTAGGAAATGATTCAATTGAGGGGACAAATCTTGAATCGGGACTTTCGGGGATATTTGAGTGAGTTCACCGGAGTCCTTTTGTAAACTGTAAAAGATTATTTTATCCGCTTTTAAATCTTCTACTAATTGGATAAAATAAGAGACAGAACAAGAGCGTTTTATAGCGGTAGGATTTTCATGATTTGCTGCCCAAACTATCCCAATTTTGAAAGAGGGAGAAACGAGGGAATTTGGGGCGGGGGTTTTTAGAAGAGATCCTCCCCAACCCCCCTTAAGAAGGGGGGAGTCGGAGGCATTTTGGTCGTTTGGCACTAGAGATACATCAACCTGTGCAGGCGGGCTTTGTTCCGATCGCCCTACCCGAGAAGGGCGCGGGGGACGCACCATTAAATACGGAATTTCACGGGGAATGGTTTCTAACGTTGTACCAAAAATTCGCGGTAAACTCATCAGGGGCGCATGAACATCAAACGCCGGTAAAGGTTCATCCCTCAGAACCACGATATCCACCCCTTCTAGCTGTTTGAACAAGGGAAATAGGAGGGGATAAGACTCCAGGATTACCCGCCCGCCGTGGGCTGCGACAAGGGGAATATAGCGGATAAATTGTAGGGTATCTCCGAATCCCTGTTCACTATGGAGGAGAATAGTGCGCCCGGTGAGGGGCGAACCGTCCCATATCGGTTGCAGAAATGGACGGGGTTTGAGGGTTTCAGTTTGCCACCGCCATTCATATTCCCTGAATCCTTGTCGGTAATCCCCGGAGATCAGGAGGGAGAGGGCGCGATTCCAATGGAACATCACGGTGTGAGGTGCGATCGCGATCGCCCGATCATAGCAAGCGACTGCCTCGGCTAAATCCCCATAATCATGCAAGGCGACGCCGAGGTTATAGTGAAATTCCGCTGAATCGGGAGAGCGATCGCAGACTTGCCGATATTGCGCGATCGCCGCCTCTAAGTCTCCCGATTCTTTGAGTGCATTCCCGAGATTCGTCTGTATTTGCAGGTCCTGCGGATCTAAGGCAAGGGCTTGCTGATACTGAGCGATCGCCCCTTGATACTCTCCCTGTTCTAGGTACAAATTACCTAAATTATACAACGCTTTGGTATAATCACCTCGGAGGGCGATTGCTTGGCAGTAATGGGCGATCGCCTCTGCCTGTTGTCCCTCCAACTTCAAAGAATTTGCCAGATTGTAATGCAACTCCGGCACATTCGGATATATCTTAATGGCTTTTTGATACCCAGCGATCGCCCCGAGATTGTCTCCTTCCTGGGCAGCGATCGTCCCCAACAGGTGCAATGCCAGCAGGTTTTCCGGTTCCCGATGCAGAATTTCCCGACATAGAGTGTGTGCCAGGGCAAAATTCCCGGTTTCGCAGTGTTTTTGAGCCATTTCCAAACCGTGCGAAACAGAGAGTTGTGAGTAAGGGTTCGCGGATTGATTCACGTCCATTATTTAAAGGCTATCGGGGAGGGTGCTGATCTGAAATTTACGCCAACAAACAAGCCACGGGAAACATGATATATTCTAAGAAAAACAGTTTCCAAATAAATTGATAGCAAGCGGCGATCGCGACTTTATCCTCTAAATCCACCTCCCGACTGCGCCACCATAACCCAAGTAATGCCACACTATGGGCGATCGCCAAGACAAAGGGATTGATTTGAGGTAACCACAGAAAAGCAGCTACGCTGGTAGCAATATAACAGATTACAATCACCCATCGGGCTAAATCGAAGACAGTCCGCGCGCCCAAGTGCAGGGTCCAGGTGTTAATCTGATAAAGCCGATCGCCTTCCATATCGGGAATATCCTTAAAAATGGCGATCGCAAACGTAAAGCCTAAGACAAAGAAAGTCAGCGCCCAGATTGAGGGGGGAATCATCAACGCCCCCTCCCCTTGCATCACCCATTGGTAATGTAAAAACAATCCTAAATTAACAATAATTCCGCGCACGGTAAAAATGCAAAAAGACGCCCAAAATGGAAAGCGTTTTAAGCGGATAGGCGGCATGGAATAAACGGTTCCCAATCCTAAACTAATTCCCACCGTTGCCAACAACCAAGGACCTTGCAAATAGGCTAAAGCAACGGCTAAAATTCCCGTAATCCCTACAATGATTTGCCCTTGTTTGCGAGAAAATTCACCAGCGGCAACGGGTAACTCAGGCTTATTAATTTGGTCAATTTCGATATCAAAAAGTTGGTTTAATCCAACAATATAAACATTTCCACACAGACAGGTGAACCAGGTTCCCCATAAGGGCAATAGGGCGTTCCCAGTCAGGCTGTCCCCCGAAAAAGCCCAGGCGATCGTAAACAAACCAATCGCACTCAAACTCGTGCCAATAATCGTATGGGGGCGGGTAAATTTCCAGAACGAATAGAGCCAAGGGGCATATTTCTGGACCCGATTCATTTCAGCCGGTTGAGAAACCGCAGGGGGAGAGGGAGAAATTTGGCTCATAATCTAGCTAAAATATAGACTCACCACAACAGCAAAGACAGTCAAAAAAATTAGGATTTCGTCCCACAGAGTAACCCATATCGAATTAATCCTTGCTGGTATCCATCACGCATCAATCCTAGAGCCAGCGCCCCTTGAATAGTTTGCCAACCGGAGAATAATAATCCTAAAAGAACCGAAGGATCAAAGGCAGAATCAATCACTAAATCCCAAAAGGGAGCCACCGCTTCGGACCAATCTGCCACCTGAATTCCTTGGAATCCAATTTCTCGGGCAATTGTCTCATATTCGGGCAAAGAAATTACATAGGGCAGGCAATAAACCTTATAAATTTCCATTAATTGATGCCGTTCGCGATCGCTCAGGGGGGCACAGGGCGGTGCAACGGGACGATGACACCAGGTTGCCATCATCAACGCGCCTCCGGGTGCCAAAACCCGATAGCATTCCTGTAAAAACTTCTTTTTATCCGGCATATGTTCGCCGCTTTCCAGGGTCCAAACGAGATCGAAGGAATCATCGGCAAAGGGCAATTCTAGGGCATTGGCGACGCGAAACTCAGCCCTTGGTCCCGGGGTCGTCCGTTCCCCTTCCCCACCCGAGGAGGTAGCAATTCCGGCTTCTCTGGCTCGTTCGGTAGCCCGGGCTGCCTGGACTGGACTTAAAGTAATTCCGATAGCGCTGGCGTTAAACTTTTGTGCTAAGTATAAAGAACTACCACCGATGCCGCACCCAACATCTAAAATCGTGGAAACCTGGCTGGTGAGGTCCTTAGACAACTGTACCCCCGTCCAAGCCAAGAGTTCCTCAATCAAGTCAATCTGCGCCTGTCGTCGATCCAACCGGCGATCGCCCCTCTCACCGTAATATCCATGATGCATATGTTCCCCCCAAACCCGTTCCCAGAGTCCGGAGGAAGCATCGTAAAACTGCTGAATTTGCTCGTACAAGTTGCTTGTCATCATGGCTAGTCAACACTCAGAAGCCGTTGGCTTACAGTAAAGCAGCCTCTATTGTAAACGATCGGGAACCGATTGGAAAAATCTGGCTTATGTTAGTAAAACGGCTTCCCTTGATCGGGGATTTCTCAAAAATCAAAGTGACTCACCCGATTTTTGAGGGATACGCTGTTCCCATTTTCCTCTCAGTCTGTCCAGCAATTTTGGTATATTTTAATCAAGTCCGGCGAGTCAATGACACATCAGAATAGTTCAATGCAGTTCGGATGCGCGTGGATGAAAACGAGAGAAGCTAAAACCGATTATTGAATTAGGCGATCGCGTCAATGAATTTGACCGCCGCTTAATTTCTTATATCGAACTTTTTCAGGTGAATAAAGCCCCGCAAACTGCTCACAGTAGAGAAGGCAAACTCGCCGCCAACCGTCTTCAACAACGGGTAGAAAAATTGGAGATGGGGAGGATGGGGAGGATGGGGAGGATGGGGAGGATGGGGAGGATGGGGAGGATGGGGAGGATGGGGAGGA
>NZ_JAMXFC010000055.1 GCF_025370755.1 Laspinema sp. D2d
CCCAGACCCCTTACCTCTACATCCGCTCACTTTACCCCTCAATACTTGTTAGGGGTTAAAAACATATATCTGTAAGGATGGGGAGGATGGGGAGGATGGGGGAGATGGGGGGGACTTATAAAAGTAGGTTTTTTACTTCCGGTCCCCTCCCCTTGGCAAGGGGAGGGTTAGGGTGGGGTCCACGAGCAAGGGCGATCCCCCTTGCTCGTAAAAAGAGGTTGGACCCAGCCTCTATACAGGCGCGGTAAGCGGAGCTATCCCTTATGGAATTGCCTCATGAGAGTGCGTGACATGGGGGTAAGCGGAGCTATCCCGTAGGGAATCGCTAAGAGGGAACCCCACCCTAACCCTCCCCTTGCCAAGGGGAGGGGACCGGAGAATCACCCTGAACGTAAAAAACCTATCCTTATAAGGATGGGGGAGATGGGGGGGATGGGGGGGATGGGGAGGATGGGGAGGATGGGGAGGATTGGGGAGATGGGTTGATTCTTCCTTTGACAAGGAGACTACTGAAGCCCCAAAATAGTAAACCCAGGTCAGAAGGCTGACCTGGGTCCTTAGAGTCTAGGAGAATCAGGAGGAACGGTGGCGATTGCAAAAGAAGTTAAAATGGGGAGGTGCCAGTTAGGCAGAAAATGATTTGCCACAGCCACAGGTTTGAGTGGCGTTGGGGTTGGTGAATTGGAACCCACCACCGATCAGGGCATTGCTGTAGTCAAGGGCCATGCCATAGATATAAAGCAGGCTCTTAGGATCGCAAACCACCTTGAAGCCTTCTTCATACTCGAAGACTTCATCACTGGGTTGAATATTCTCGATCTGTTCAAAATCCATTGTGTAGGACATCCCTGAGCAGCCACCCCCGCGCACGCCAACTCTTAGACAAAGGTCTTCGCCCCCTTGTTGGCTCCGCAGGGACTTAATGTGCTTCATGGCAGAATCGGTGACGATAATTCCGCGTTGTTGAGGCTCTGTTGCTTGTGTCATTCGTTTACTGGTCTCCTTATTCCGGTTCTAACTGGGCTGTTCTAGCTATGCTGTTGTCTGTGCTGCTGTTCTATACTGAGAGGGCTTTAGTCTCTTCTAAGTTCATTGTAGCGAGGAATGCAGCAGGGCAGTAGGGGAACCTAGGGATAGAGTAGCCATCCGAGTACACACCTGAGAAATGATCAAGGATGAAACAGACAAAATCAGCCGGTTTATAACAAGCTTGAAACGGTTCTCAATGGGGTGTGAATTCATCAAGAATGCCGAGTCCTGACTTCCTCCACAACTCCCACCCAATTTCTGTAAGGGATTCAGACATTCAGGGAGTTTTTATTGTTGTTTTAAATGGTTTTAAATGGTCTTGAGTCCTAGTCAGTTGTTGAATAAAAGTAACCATCAAATGGATCTTTCCCCCTTAATTCTCCTCCGCACTTCTTCCCTAACCAGGAGAGAAATCACGGATCAATATCTTGACTGGGAGGGGATGAGGGAATTCAAGCTCGTTTTAAATTGATTTAGATTCACTGATTGACCTGTTAACTGGCTATTTTAACCCTCTGTAGCGTACACCTTATACTGAATTGTTTATGGCAGGTTTAAACCGCTCTACCTTTCGTCGTTTACAAAAACTCCAGCAAATTCCATCGGTCTGGGAAGGCGATCGCCGTCCGATGTCTGAACCTCTGCCCATAGGCTCCTCGGCTTTATCGGATTATGATTCAGAAAATGGCGGGGACTGCATTATGTGGGTGGATGGGTCCCAAGGAATCGTCCGCTCGATGGATGTAGTCTCCCCCGATACAGGTCCCGAAGCGGTGGTCCGTACCTTGCTCAGAGCAATGGAACACCCTCACAGTCCAGCGTTACCCGGGCGGCCCCAGAAAATTGTAGTCAAGGACCGGGAAATCCAGTTTTTTCTTCGGGGTGTCCTTCAAGACCTCGGCATTTCCATTGAGTATGTGCCCGACCTTCCTCTGATTGATGAACTGTTTCGAGGGTTTCAGGATGTGGTCGATCGCAAACCGCCTCTGTTACCCCCCCAATATGTGGAGAGTTTAGAAGAAAAAGCCTATGAAGTCTGGCAGGCGGGTCCCTGGGAATGTCTAGCGGATCATCAAATTATCTCGATTGAACTGGAAGGGTTCGATATGGGAAACCTGTATGCCTGTGTCATGGGTATGCTGGGATTGGATTACGGCATTCTCTTATATCGCTCTCTGGACTCCCTGACTCAGTTTAGAAAGCGGGTGATTGCCAATGAATCGCCGGAACGGTTAGAAGAAGCCTTTTTATCCCAAGATTGCCTGTTTATTACCTTTGAAAGCGCGGAGGAAGATGACGATATCGACCTCTCGAACCTCCCCCCCAGCGAGATTAAGCCGACGTTTGGCAATCTTCATCCCTTAGAAGGAATGCGAGCGATTCTCTATGATGAGGAGGCCCTGCTGACGATTCTGGCCCTGGATGCGTTTGCGCGGTTCTTCCGCAGTGTTCGCCGCAAGCTGACAGGTGGGAAGTTCCCCAATTTAAGTCACAGTTATCAAATTCCGGTTCCTCCAGGGGGCGATCGCCAGGGTCCCGAAAATGTGGCAGTGACGGTGAGCACCATGCCGGAACTGGCTGCTAAACTCTTTGAAATGAGTGTGAGTGCCAGAAACGACGAGGATGATGAGGATGATGAGGAAGAGGATGATGAACCTTTGTTACGGGATGATTTGGTGCCCCCGAACTCCTTTCTCAGTCTCGGGGTGATTCCTTGGGCAGTTTTGAAAGACTTAGAGGATTCAGCACCTTATTATCAATCCGCTCAAGTTCATACCAGCGGCGATGGGTTGCCCATTATCTTAATTCAAACCTCTCGACCCAAGGCTAAAGCGATGATTGAAACGTTAAAAAAAGCTGGGGGAGTAACGGGAATAGGTTTTAATCCTGGTGAAGACCCCCTCGGCGGTAATCGCTTTGATTTGGGCATTTTAAAAACTGAAAATGGTGAACTCTTTCTGTTTGGGGAGTTTATGGAAGAGGACCCAGTTCACGTTGAGGCGCGTAAAAAGTGGGATGGCCGCTGTAAGAAAACCAAGGGATATTGTGGGTTGGTGATTGCAATGGGGTTGACGGGGGCCAGCCGTGGCAATCCTCAACAAAAGGATATGTTGGCGTTGTTTGAGGTGCGATCGCTCTCCCCGAAAGATATCAATCTTGGAACCTTACAATTGATGCCTATGCCCTTTTAAATCGGTCTTCCAATGAGGTAGGGGCAGTTCTTGTACTTTCCCCTACCCCTTTGTTATTTTTCCACGCTTTCGGATAAAAATTCCCGCATATACTGATTCACCCGTTCCGGTTGTTCTTGTTGTACCCAATGGCTGCAATTGGGAATATAACGAATCTGTAAATTCCGAACATAAGATTCAGTCCCGTAAGTTAATTCTTTCCCCAAGGCGGTATCATTTTCTCCCCAAATCATTAGGGTGGGTACTTCTAAGACGTTCCACTCTTTGTCAAAGATTAATTCCCATAAGGTTTTGCGGTAATAGTTGAGCATGGCAGTCAGTGCACCCCGTTTGGCTGCGGCGTTTTTATAAGCGGTTATATCCGCCGGGGAAAAGGTATTTTTATTGACTACCATACTTTGAAAGGCTGTTTCAATGGCCTCATAATCATTAAATTGAAAGAGCAACTCGGGGACAAGGGGAAGCTGAAAGAAAAAGGCATAGTAACTTCTGAGGATTTGCTGGGGGTTGCTGCGGAGTGCTTCTGCAAATTTGGCGGGATGGGGAATATTGAGGACGATGAGTTTTTCTACTAATTGGGGATAACTATAGGCAAAATACCAGGCGATCGCCCCTCCCCAATCATGACCCACTAAGACACAGCTTTCATATCCCAATCCGGTGACGATTCCCTCAATATCTTTGATTAATTCTTGGATTTGATAGGCTGATAAATCTTGAGGTTTATCGCTGTCGTTGTACCCGCGCATATCCACCCCAACGACTTTATAATCTTGGGCAAATTCGGGTATTTGATGTCGCCAAGAATACCAAAATTCGGGAAAGCCGTGAAGCATTAGCATCAAGGGTCCTTCCCCTTGGGTGACGTAATGCAGGGTGATTCCATTCACAGCGATCGTATTGTGAGTCCAAGTTTCTAGGGCAGTTGTCATATAATTCTCTCGGGTTACAGCCTGATTCAGCTATTGTAATATACATCCGACCTAAAGCATGGGTTTCCTGTTCAAGCATTAGGATAAAACCCGGGTTTATAGACCTAATTTTGGGTTGATTATACCGATTCAGGGCATCATTCTGTCTGTAAAAGCCGACACTTTCAGGACTTACACGAGTTGGATAATTCTACAAAGCTGATGGGCGTTATTAAGGGGGGTTGGGGGAATCAATCCTTTTTGGGTAAGAGTTTTCATAATTAAATCTCCTTAAAATCCGTTACCAATTAAAATGAAAGAAGCCCAATAATAGGGGTGATTATAATCGCTTTCTAGTAAAGCAAGTTGAGCCATTTGAAGGGCGGCAGTTTTGTTTTGTCCCGTTTTTAAGCTATTATAAAAAGCGGTCATCAAGGCTTGAGTTCCGCCATCATCGACGGACCATAAGGACGCGACTGCGGCTTTTGCACCGACTTTTTGCATTTGATAACCAAATCCTAAAATTTCTGTTCCGTTCCCCATTTGTCCTCCCATTGCGGTTTGACAGGCACTAAGAACAATTAAATCAACGTTGGGTAAGGACCAGTTTTCTAAGTCGCGTAAGGTGATGCGATCGCCATCGCCTAACATGATAAATGAATCTTCCGGTTGACCCGTGACAAAGGCGGCGTGAGTGGCTAAATGAATGACATTGCGATCGCTGATTCCTGAAGTCGTAGCGCTACGATTAAAGTCCAAATCAATGAGTTTCATGGTTCCGGGAATGGTAGCGGCCAAATTTTCTACTTCTTTTCCGGCAAAAGGTAACCCAGAAAATGCTAATTGTCGCGTTCCCACTTCAACGCTATAAGTTCCTTGGGTAAATGCACCGGCTAAAATTTTGAGTTCTTCTGGGGGTGCAACATTGAAGTTGGTTAAAGAAGCCGCTGTAATATTATTAATTTGATACCGCTGGGCGAGCCATTTTTCTCCATCATACAAAGCCGCTAAGGGAATATAACGTAAGAGTCCATCAGGAGCATAAATAATCGTCTCGACTTCTAAACGATCCAGTTCACTTTGAAAGGGTTCTATTAACCAATTATATAACTGTTTGGCTGCGACTTTAGGAATGTCAGTATTAGCTCGTTTTGAGGGAACAGTTAGGGCAGTTCTAAACTCTGTAATTCCCCGACTTAAATTGGCTTTGTTGACGGGAACTGACCGATGTAATGGCGGACTATTAGGAGTAATTAAAATCAGTTCGATCCGGTCTTCTAAAATCAGGGGATAGAGTAAAACAGCATTTTGATTTAACTGTTGCAATGACGCTTGCAATTGAGCTATATTGGTTAAATCTAAGTTTTCTCCCCGGGTTTTGCGAGAAATTTCAGCGGCAATTTCGATGATTTCTGGACTTTCGAGAAAACGGTCAAATTTTTGGCGCAGGGTTTGTAGGGTGCGTTCCAGTTCAGCAATCCGCCCTTGCTGTTCGGGGGTGCGTTCGGGTTCAGGAATGGTTTGGAGTTGGCTTAATTCTTCCCCGAGTTCGATCGCCTGTTCTTGAAGGGTCAGATATTCTTCGGCGAGTTTTTCTTCTTCGGGTAAAAACTGGACTCCGGAAGCGGTTTGTTCGTTGCCTTGGACATTTTGCAGGTATTCATCCAGTTCTTGGATTTTTAATAAATCTAGGACTTGTTGTGCTTCTAAAATGCGGTCTTGGCGGAGCAACAAATCAGATAAATGACGATAGGTATCAGCTACGGTTTCGGTAAAGGATTGTTGCCGTTCCATTGACAAAACGCGGAGGTTTTGGCGGATAGATTCATTAAGATTGACAGCTTTTTTATAAAAGGCAGTGGCTAAAAGAATATCTTCTTGTTCTTGGAAAATTCTTCCTAAGTTAGCCCAGGCGATCGCTTCTCCGGCTTTGTCTCCTGTTTCTCTTAAAATTTTCAGACTTTGTTGGAGAAATTCCAGGGCTTGAGGATATTGTTTGAGGCGATAATAGACGGAAGCAATGCCATTAAGGGTCCGTCCGATGGCAACGCGATCGCCAATGCGTTGAAAGGTTTGGAGGGCTTGTTGTAAAACTTCTAAGGCTTGCTCAGTTTGTCCTAAACTGAGGTAAACCCCACCAATATGTTCCAGGGCATTGGCTTCGGCGGTGGGGTCGCCAATAGTCTTGGCAATTTCTAAAGCTTGTTGATAGTTATCTAAGGCTTCTGGATATTGACCCAGCTTTTCATAAACGATCGCAAGGGCATCAAGGTTACGGCTTTCTCCTGATTTATCCCCGATTTCTTGGCGAATGGTTAAGGCTTGTTGTAAAACTTCTAAGGCTTGGGAATATTCACCTAAACGGTAATAAAGGCCGCCTAAATTATTCAAAACGGTTCCCATACCCGGACGATCGCCGAGGCTTTGACGGAGGCTTAAAGACTGTTCATAAAAGCTCAGGGCTTGGGGATATTGACCGAGGCTATAATAAATTCCTCCTACATTATCGAGGGTTTTACTCATGCCGGGGCGATCGCCGATTTCTTCGGCAATGGCTAAAGATTGATTGTAAATAGATAAGGCTTGTTGATATTCTCCTCGTTCTTCATAGAGTACCCCTAATCCATTTAAGGTATTCCCTAAGCTTGATTTATCTCCAATTTCTTCTAAAATAGGTAAGGCTTGTTCATAGTAAGACAATGCCCGATCGCCTTGGCCGAATTGTCTATATAATAAACCGATATTACTTAATAAACGAGCCATTCCCGCGCGATCGCCAATTTCTTCTCGCAATTTCAGGGCTTGTTCATACAAGTCTAAAGCTTGTTGGGCTTCTCCCAGACTATAATACACGCCCCCGAGATTATTCAGGGTCCGTCCTTCATCTCGTTTATCCCCCACTTCCTGCCGAATAACCAGGGCTTCTTGATACAATTGCAATGCTTTTTGATACTCTCCCGTTGCGGCATACACTGCGGCAATATGATGTAAGGCTTCCCCTTCAATGGGGCGATTGTTGAAGGTTCGGGCAATTTCTAACGCTTGTTCATGCCGTTGTAGCGCTTGGGGATAGTCTCCTAAGCGACTGTACACAAAGCCGATATGATTGAGGGTTTCTCCCACTCCTGGGCGATCGTTCAATTCCTCGCGAATGGCTAAAGCGGTTTCTAATTGTTCGAGAGCTTTGGTATAATCACTCAGGGCAGTATAAATTTCGCCAATTTGAGTCATGGCAGCCGCCATCTGGAGGCGATCGCCTTGGAGAGAATGTTGCTGTAAGACTTGTTGATAGGTTTGTAAGGCGGTTTGAAAGTCTCCCTGGCGAAATTGCTCGCTTCCTTGTTCCAGGAGGCGAGGAATATCATTAAGCAGTTCGCTGGAAGGTTCGGAAGGATTCACCGACGGGATTTGCACCAAGGCAGGCGCAGAGAATCCAGATGCGGGGACCGACAGCAAGGCGATCGCGGGAATGAGCGTGAGACGAGTGAACGGGAACTCCATGAGACTACCTTGGGGTTAACAGGACTAGAGGATCGGGAGAGGATGAGATCCCCGGGACAAGAAACTGGGGTTTTGGCCCTTTTCTGAGGCGGAGATTGGCAGAAATTTTGTAAAAAAACCCGGTTTCTAACCAATCCTGTACCCCCGGAGTTGGGGATTCTATTTCTGTGATTCTGTTCTCCATGTTATAGCGGCGATCGCCCCTCCATGACCTTATCTACAATTTAATTCCACCTTCAGCCCATCATCCATCATGGCATCACAGACGTTCACCCCATCCAGATTAGCCCCATGTAAACGAGTATATCCCCAAACCGAATCCATTCGCAAATCAGCCCGCGTTAAATCTGCCCCTCGCAAGTCCGCATCCCTTAAGTCCGTCGCACTTAGATCCGCACCCTGTAAATTAGCATTCCGTAAATTTGCCCCTTTTAAGTTAGCATTCGTGAGATTAGCACGGTTTAAGTTGGTATCTGTGAGCGTAGCACGGCTTAAATCCGCACTATTTAAGTTACAGTTAGTTAACTCAGCCTGAGTTAAGTTAGACTCCGCCAAATTTGCCCCACTAAAATTGACATTTTGCAGATAGGCATGAGATAAGTCTGCCCCGGAAATATCCCGTCCCCGCGCCCCTTGAGAGACGATTTCCCAGACTATTCGCCATTTGCGATCGATTTGGGTTGTGCTATCGAGGCGAACACCGGAAAGAATGGTTCCATTAAAATTAACTCCAGTGAGATTCGCCCCGCGTAAGTCACTATTTTCTAAGTCAGCATTGCTGAAATCGGCCCCGGTGAGATTGCTTCCGGTGAGATTCACGCCCCTAAGTTGAGCCTGAGACAAATTGACTCCACTCAAATCACAATTCGGACATTGATTCGTTTGTCGCAATTGCTGGAGGTGAGTCGAATTTTCGGCCCGAGTGAGTCCTATCCCCCCCAAAGATAGGAACAGAACCGTCAAACCCAATAGTTGTGATTTCACTTCCCCTCTCATGACTAATAATTATACCTCAGATAGATTAAAAAATTTTACTCTGCTATATATTTACCTCGGATCACCTCCCGCCCTAAACAAAGTTCCTAATTCTCCCTCTCCTCGTAGGGGAAGGACCGGGGAGGGGTTTCGAGTGGTTGGGGTATTGAGATCCCATAGCTCAATTTTACCGCCATCTCCGCCACTGACCAGGGTTTTGCCATCAGGTAAAAATACCAGTTGGTAACAACTTGAGGGTGATGGCAGGGTCCGAACCACTTGGGTGGAGGCAATATTAACGAGGGAAATTTCCATTCCCGCACAAACCGCCAACGTTTCACCATCAGGACTCAAAGCGTATTTTTGACCTTGGGGAATGCGACTGACTGCACTCCCGTTTGAGGGATTCCAAAACTGAATGCCGGTATCGGTTCGACTGAGGAGGAGATTACCCTGGGAACTAAATATCAGTCCATTGACGATATGTTCCCCGGAGAGTTCGATGCGGTTCACCTCTTCGCCACTGCTGGAATTCCAGAGTTGGATCAGTTCCACACTACTGCTCGCAAGACGGTTACCATCTGGACTGAAGGCGAGGGAATAACTGGAGTAGGGTGCGTTTCCACGCAGGGTGTTTAGCACTTGTCCGGTAGCCGCATTCCAGAGTATAATGTTATCGGCACTACTGGCAAGGGTTTGACTGTTGGGACTGAAGGCAACGGCGGTAATTCCATCACTGCCGGGGTGAGTGAGGGTTCGCACAACTTCGCCGGTTTGAGTATCCCACAGTTGAACTTTTGGGGTATTATCGGTATCGTCCCAAATGCCTGCGGCGAGCAACTTTCCATCGGGACTCAGGGCGATCGCATCCCGGCTGTTACCTGTCCAGGAGAAGGTATGACGAACGGTTCCTTTCTGAATGTCCCAGACGTTGATCGTACCTTCACCATTGGTACTGACGAGGATTTTTCCATCGCGCGAGAGGGAGAGGAATTCAATATCAGCGCGATCGCCATCTTCCGCAGAATGTAACAGGGTATTGTTAGAAAATTCCGGCGAAGTTGCACGACTGCCACTGGGGCGATAGTAAGCTAAAATTTCTGTAACATCTTCCCGCAAGCGATTACTCCAGAGTCCCATCAACAAAAACTCAAAGTCTTCCTCTCGAAATTGCCCTGAATATTCCGATTGCAATTCAGAAACTAAACGGTTTGCCTCTTCCCGATTTCCAGTCGCATTCAAGGCGGCTGCTAATGCGATTTTTCGAGGGGCGTCTTGGGGATTTTCTTGAAATAAAGTTTCTAAATAAGGAATTGCCTCTTGCACTTGACCCCGGTCATAAAGGGCTTGAGCCAGGTTGAATTCGGTGGGTAAATAGTCTACCCCTTGGGTGACAATTTCTTGGCCTACGGTAGCAATCGTTTGGGCATCAGATTGGAGGCGAGAAGAAGGAAAATTGGGTTGCAATAAGGTGGCTCTCCCCTGCCAATTTTCTGGCTTGTTCAAGAGTTCAAAAACGAGGGAAAGGGCTGTTTTGCCTTGACCACTCGCATATAAGGCACTAGCGAGGGCAACTTGGGCATTCCCTTTGACCTCGTTGAGTTCGACTAAAAAGAGTTGCTGTTGGGGAGAGGAGTTAGGATTGGATTGACCTTGCGCGATCGCCTCAGTTGCTAAATTAATGGCTTTCTGAAATTGGGCGATCGCCTCTGAACTGTCTCCCGCTTCATACTGGGCTTGTCCCATGCCAAATACCGCCGGAAGATAATTTGAATCTATGGCTAAAACTCTTTGATACTGGGCGATTGCAGGTTGAATTTGGTTAGCCATTAGCTGGCGATCGGCTTGTTTGGAAAGGGGATAGGCAAAGGAAGGATTAGTAGATAAAACCGTTAAATCCATCGCTTCAATGGATTCTATAAACGTATCTAGGGGAATGCCTAAATTAAACCCGGATTTGATATCTACCGTATCTCCGGTATCCGGATTATAAATTGCTTGTCCCTCAGCACGTCCATGAATGCCAATCAGACGACCAAAGGTATCTAAAACCGGACCGCCACTCATGCCCGATCGCGTGATATTAGTATAAACCAGCTCATATCCAGACTCTGTTCCCGACTGCGATCGACCGGAAATTTGACCGGGAGTCATTTGAAAGCTGCGTTCTGTAATGGCAATTCCTGGATGGGGCCATCCCGCAATATACACCGAAGTCCCCGGTTGAGCGATATCTGAATCTCCCATCTGGGCGATCGCATAGGATTCGCTACTGCTAAACTGAACTAAAGCTAAATCTAAATTCGGTAATCGCCGAACAGTGGTATAATTTAGGGGATGTTGTATCCCATCTGCCGTGACAATTTGATACTCATCAGGACTAGCAACCACATGATTGGCAGTTAACACCGTATAGGTATTCCCTTGCTTGCCAATTAGCACTCCTGAACCCGGATTTTGGCCGTTGATGACTACCGTAACTTGCTGCGTCAGGGTGGCAATATCAGCTTGAGTCACTTGAACCTGGGCGAGGGACGACTGGGGGAGGGGTTGTAACGATGCCGGTTGCGTGAACCCCGCTAATTCTAGGGGAAGAATGACGGCAGTCCACAGAGAAAAGAGGGTCAAAGTACGTTGAATCATCACAGTTATTAAAGGGGATAAGTAAACTAAGTGCTAGTGAGAAGGAAGGCGGGGAAATTGAGATGCATTGGAGATTTTTACGTCTGAGGCGGAATAAGGGGTCGAGCTTTTTCAATCAGGCGATCGCTCCAAAAAATGCCCAACCATCCTGCCGGTTCCCCCGTCACCCTATCCTGGGATTGTTCCGTTTGCATCTCTCGTAGTAAGACAGTGGCCCGATCGCTTTGGCCGGTTTCCTGGAATGCGATCGCGAGGGCTAACATCACTCGGGGGTCATTTGTATAACCCTCCAGAAGTTTTTGAAAATAGGGAATTGCTGCCTGAACTTGTCCGAGTTCGTAGAGAACCTGTCCCTGATTGAATTCCAAAGGTAATTTACCCGCTGTGGTAGATAGGATTTTTTCACCATACTGCTGTAGGGGAACGGCATCATTGCGCAGGCGACTACTGGCAAAATCGGGTTGAAACAGTTTGTCTCTCACCATTTGATTATTGTATTGCAAAAGACCTACAAGCAGATTTAATCCCTCCAGGCGATCGCCGGAGGTAAACAACAGGGTCCCTAAAGCCAATTCTGCATTCACTTGATTATTATAGGCTAGAATTTCCACTGTACCCAGGGTTCGGAGTCGTTCCATTTCAGCCCGAGTTAATTCTACCGCCTTTTGAAACTGACTCAATGCCAAGTTTTGATCGCCGGATTCATAGTACGCCTGTCCGAGTCCAAATATTGCCTCTAAATACTCCGGATTCACTTCCGTCGCCCGGTTGTATAACCTAACGGCATCAACTACGCGGTTTTCTCCTAATGCCTGTATTGCTGCATCGGTCAGGGGTTTAGCAAAGCTAGGATTAGGCGGTAAAGGGTTGGGTTCGTTCAATTGTATAAAAGTCGCTAAGGGAATTCCTAAATTAAATCCCGCCTTAACAGATACCATATCCCCCGTATCAGGATTATAAATATTTTGTCCCTCAGATTGTCCATGAATGCCAATTAATTCCCCATTTTGGTTAAATGCAGGACCGCCACTCATCCCCGACCGGGTAATGTTTGTATAAACTAATTCATACCCATCGGAAGTTTCTGAGGGTGATCGCCCTGAAACCGTCCCGCTTGTGAGTTGAAAAATCCGTTCGGTGATTGCTTCCCCAGGATGGGGCCATCCCGCAATATATACAGTATCCCCTTGACTGACTTGATCTGAATTTCCGATCTTTGCCAAGTCATAGCTGCGATCGCTGGTAAACTGAACTACCGCTAAATCAGCATCCGGTATCTTATTAATTCGTTGATAATCAAGGGGGTACTTTTGTTGATCCGGGGTAACAATGTAATATTCATCCGGTGTAGCGACAACGTGTTTAGCCGTCAGAACAAAGTAAGAATTCCCGGATTGGCCGATAATCACCCCGGACCCGGGATTTTGTCCCTCAATCAGGACGGTTACCTGTTCTGCCATTGCTGACACCTGCTGCTGGTTCAGTTGAGCGATCGCCACTGGCATAGAAATCCCCATCGTCCCAGCAATGACTATTGCTGCGGTAGGTGGATAGAAATTGAAACTGAAAGTGCGACTCATGTTTTCCTCTGTAAGCGAATTGAATTTAAGGATGCGATCGCCAAATGCTCAAAAATTGAGCACCGGCACCTGAACCCCCTTTTTCATAACTTCCGGTCACAAAAATTTGACCATCAGGACTAAAGGCGGCCACGGTTTTCCCTTCGGGGAAAAATAGTCGATTGCCGGTTTGCACATTCCACATCAAAACCGATTCTTCATCCTCAACAGACCCTCCAGCTAATACTAATCGTTGTCCTGAAGAGTCAAAAAATAAAGAACAATTAAATTTAATATGAGTTTTAGGAATCGTCCAGTCTTTAAGGACTTCTCGGGTTTTAATATCCCACACAATCACTCGACCCGGTGTGCTGCTATAGGTACTCATTGCTCTTGGCATTAAGGCTGTGACAAAAGTTGTTCCATCAGGACTCATTGCCACACAGCGCACCGTTTGTTTGGCCGGACTATCGAGGGGATATTGAACCGTTTGAATGGGTTCTTGGGTGGATAAATTCAAAATTCTCCCGTGATCCGCATTGGCGATCGCAATCCATTGACCATCGGCACTAAAGGCTATATCAGTAACGTCCTCCTCGAAGGCGATCGCGGTTTTGAGGGTTCCGGTTTGTACCTCCCATAAATTAATCTCCTTCTCGCCATGATTTCCCGTGGCAATCAGTTGACCATCGGGACTCATGGCCGTGATGAAATTACCATTAAAGTTCCGTTGAATTGTCCCAGTTTCTAAGTCCCAAACCTGAATAATATCCAGTTCAGTATCCCTTTGATGTAGACTAACTAAAGATTTTCCATCGGGGGTAATGTGGACTTTTTTAGTGTAATGGCGACTGCCTTGATCCCAGGTTTGTTTTAACTCCCCGGTAGACAAATCCCAGACCCGAATTATCCCATCTCCATACCCCGCAATCACCGTCTGATTATCCGGGGCGATCGCTGCCGAAGTCACGAAAAACTCGTTATCGATTTTCAAATCCTGCACGGAAAAGAAATTAAATCGAGCATAGGGTAAATTAACCCCAACTTCGGTAGCACTTTCTAAAAATAAATTCAGGGGAATCCCTAAATTAAACCCCGATTTGACCGCAATAGTATCCCCAGTTTCAGGATTATAAATCGGTTCCCCTTCTGCTCGTCCGTGAATGCCAATGAGTAACCCAGTTTCATCAAAAATTGGACCGCCACTCATGCCCGATCGCGTCACATTGGTGTACACTAATTCATATCCTTCTTCTGCCACCCCCATCCCTCGTCCCGAGAGTTTTCCCGAGGTCATTTGAAAGATGCGCTGGGTAATGGCCTGTCCGGGATGCGGCCATCCCGAAATATAAACCCCGGTTCCTTCTGTCGTCGTATCGGAGTTTCCCTTCACCGCCACGGGATAATATTCAGAACTGGTAAATTGGGTCAAAGCTAGGTCTAAATTGGGCAGTTTAGTGACCTGATTATAATCGATAGGATATACCGTCCCTTCCGGGGTAATAATTTGATAATCATCCTCCGTCGCCAGAACGTGTTTCGCGGTTAAAACGGTGTAATGGTTTCCCTGTTTGGCAATAATAATTCCCGACCCGGGATTTTGACCCTGAATAATGACGGTCATGGATTTGGCAATCGCCGCAATCACTCGCTCATCAACGGTTTGGGGATGAGCCAATGCCGAAGAAAACGTTACAATCGTAAGGCTCAATAATACAGTGGAAATGCCAGAATACCAGTTCTGAAACATGAGATTCAATGAACGCTAAACGGTAGTTAAGGTTGAGGAAGTTGCCACAATTGAACCGTGCCATTTTGTGCACTACTGACCAGACTTTGCCCATCCCTAGAAAAGGCCAGGGAAAATACCGGACTGAGTGGACCACTCCCTGAATTTCTCACTTCCAAATTTCGCACCCGATTTCCTGTATAGAGGTTCCAAATCTGAATGGTTCCATCACTTCCGGCACTAGCGAGAATATGGCCGTAGGGGTCAATGGCAATACTATAAACGGTTCCCGTATGACCCGTTAAAGTCTGTAGCAATTCCCCGGTGCGAAGATTCCATACTTTCACGAGTCCATCGTCTGCACTGGCGGAAGCGAGCAAGTTACCATAAGGAGACGTAGCAACGGATGTAATTCGGTTGGCATTTCCCGTGAGAGTCTGGAGGGCTTCTCCCGCTTCAGGATTCCAGAGTTTAATCGTTTTATCCGTACTGCCACTCACGAGAACTTTGCCATCAGGACTAAAGGCCAGTCCATTCACATAGTCCCGATGTCCCGTAAGGGTACGCACTAACTCTCCAGTTTGGGGATTCCAAAGTTTAATGTCCATCTCTTCTGCACTCCCAGACGCCAGGAGAGTACCATCAGGACTAAAAGCCACTGCTCTCACAAATGAGCGATCGCCTTGGAAACTTTTCACCAGTTCCCCAGTCTCCCGGTTCCAAAGTTTGACGGTCCCATCCTCACCGCCACTGACTAAGGTTTGTCCATCGGGACTAAAGGTGAGGGCTGTAACCGCTTTGGGATGCCCAGTGAGGGTGCGGATTTCTTCGCCGGTAGTGCCATTGGAAAGTTTGATAATACCATCTTTACTCCCACTGGCGATCGTCTGATTGTCCGGGGCCAAGGCCACTGCTAAGACAAAGGCTGAATGTGCCGGGAGAGTCACACTGGCCGGGGTAAAATTATCCCCTAAGCGCGGTAAATTGATGCCGGTTTCGGAGGCAAGACTCACAAAAGTATTAATCGGAATCCCCACATTAAACCCGGATTTGACATCCACCGTATCTCCGGTATCCGGATTATAAATCGGTTCCCCTTCCGCCCGTCCGTGAATCCCAATTAACCGGCCCTGATTATCAAATACAGGACCACCACTCATCCCCGAACGGGTGATATTGGTATAAATCAATCCATACCCATCCTCTAACGCCGTGAGAGGACGACCGGAAATCGTCCCTTTTGCCACCTGATAAATCCGTTCCGTAATCACTCGTCCCGGATGAGGCCAACCGGATACATAAATCGTCGCCCCTTCCATTGCGTCATCAGAATTGCCAAAATGAGCAACGCGGTAGCGGTTGGAACTGGTGAATTCCACCACTGCTAAATCCACTCCGGGCAGTTTTTTGACCGTGCGATAATCGACGGGATAGCTTTGAGCATCAGTTGTGAGAATGGCGTACTCATCCGGGGTGGCGATCGCGTGTTTGGCCGTAAGTACGGTGTAAGTATTGCCATTGCGGCCAATAATCACCCCAGAACCGGGATTTTGACCATTAATGACGACCGAAACCTCTCGACCCATTGCCGCGATCGCCTGTTCTTCGATTCCCTGGGTTTGGGGCAGGGAAATGGGAGCCTTTGCGACTAAAATTACGGCCCCTACCCCCAGGATCGCCGCTGATAAACCCGCCCTAGACCATTTCATTGTGTTTTACCTCACCGTTATTGCGGAACGTCTCGACGGGGAACCGGGGGAGTCCGACTTCCCAATGCCGGGAGTTGGGGATATTCCCCGTTTAAATACTTATCAAAACGGATGTACAGGCGATTAGTCGTTTCGGCGATCGGTCCGGCGGATGCTACCCGAATTCGGAACATTCGTTGTAACATTCCTCGGGGATTGCTACCGCCACTAAGGGGAAACAACATCCCGCTACAAGGTTCATTTTCTCCCGGCGCAACACAGGCGACCAGTTCACCGTTCATAATCCCACTGGTGATATAGTTGAGGGTTCCCTCGTCATAGTAGGTTTGAAAGCGGGTGGAGACTTCCTCACACTGTTGTTGCGCGTTAATCTCCGGGTCTTTGATGGCATTTTTATCCCAAATCACCATCGGCATTTCCCCGTTAGGGGTCCGCGCCATTGTAGCGGGAATTCCCTCAACAGTCCCGCAGAAAAAGCTAGTGGTTTCTACCGGGGGTTGAGGTTGTGCGAGGGTTAGGGCCGCACTCAGGGTCTGGAAGAGGGCGATCGCCCCGACTTGACTCCCTCGGATGATGAGTGTTAATACTTGATGGGTCAGGGTTTGCCCGGGTGCGATCGCCCCGACCTGATTCTCTCGGATTATTGGTGTTAATAATGGCCTCTTCATGAGTTATTCCATCCCCTCTCCTGCACGATCTTAATTTTAGGTTTAACATGAAATCAGAGTCTTGTGACTCAAGTCCGTGATCACCCCTGTGACTCCAATAGTTCCCACTTTGGATTGTCCTGGACTCCCCCGCCTTCGGACTCATTACCACGGTTATTATTCTCCGGACAAATTGAGGACCACTCTGGGTAAGCCCGTGACCCCTAGAAAGGGCCAGAACCCTTTGAGGGTCCAACCCCTGGACCATTCTCATTCAAGTTTTAACAAAGTTTTAAGATTTCCCCTAACCCCTGGCGATCGGCCCGAACTGGAACGGAAATGTCACTGTAATTGAGCACTTTTGTTCTGTATCCCTAAGTTTAGGTAAACAACCTCAAGTGATCTAAACCCCGGCCCCAATGAGTATTTATATTTGTTCATATTTTTTTGAAAAACTTAATAAAAAAAGTGTTATTTTAATGATAAGATTTGATGAACTTAGCGATAAACCTTTAGCAAGAGGGTAATCGCAAATCTGCATTTTAAACAAGGAGTTGAGTAGAAATGACTATGGATAACGTTACTGTCAAACCCGAGACCCGTAATCATAAAGGATTTTTTGTTCAAGAAGCCTCTTATAAACTAATGGGGATTGAAGATTCTGGCTGGGCGCTGATTTGCGTCGAAAATTCTTGCCACTATGTCGATCCGGATAATTTGGAAGCGGACCCCGAATTAGGGGACGCCCTAGATTAGTTTGAAGTTAAGAAAACTTCACATTCTACACAGAATAAGCTTGGGCGGCTGTCCTGAATTCAGGTACAGCCACATTTTTTTGGGGGACATAAATTGTATCCGATCCAGGTTGGACGGCAATTGCTCTACTCTGTTCTCTGATGTCTGGGGTTAGTTCCTGGAGGGTAATCATTTTATCTCAAGTTTGGGTTTCTAGGGTTAGATCAAGACCGCGATAGACTTGTTCAATCGGGAAACTTAAGTTAATGCTTTTGAGTTCAATTGTGTCGCCTGCTTTGTAGTTAATAATCAACCAATCTCCTGCGTCATTTTTGTGATATAAGTCCATTTCAATGCGGGTGGAACTGACTAATAGGTAATCAATTAAAGCGGGGTTTTGGCGATACATTCGGAATTTGCCGCCTCTGTCGTAAGCTTCGGTGCTATTGGAGAGGACTTCCACGATGAGACAGGGGTAGGTGATGTATTGGGAGGTGGTTTTATCGCGATCGTCACAAGTGACGCTGGCATCTGGATAGGTATAGTTTTTGGTGTCAACAATATTAACTCTCAGGTCTGAGTTACCTATGATGCAACGACTTACGTTTAAATGGGCATCAAACATAGCCGTCAATCGAATGGCAAGGCGGCTATGATTAACGCTACCGCCAGTCATGGCGTAAACTTGACCGTCAATCAGTTCATGTTTTTCTAGCTGCTGTTCTTCCCAGGCAAAGTATTCTTCTGGGGTAAGCTGTGGGGTGTGCTCTTTTGCTACAATCATAGGTCGTTACCTTTTACAGTTTCAGGACTTATGCACTCTTTAACATTAAACCCTAAATAATGTAGAGGCGATTCGCGTTCTTGCCTCTACATTATTTAGGGTAGATTCTCAAAACTTGCTTCAGTCTTGAGAGATCCGACGAACATTGATAACGACTTCAGTCGTTATTACTACCAACAGGGGACAAATTTTAGCTTTTGTTGTTATCCTTCCGGTTACCCGTGAGATACAACTTCTTCTTACCCGTGAGATACAACTTCTTCTAGGGCGGGTTTTACGGTGGGATAGCGGTAGTCGAAGCCATATTCTTGGGGGCGTTTGGGTAGCACTTGCTGTCCTTCTAGGACGACTTGTGCTGCCTCCCCGAGGATAAGGTGAAGGGCAAAATCAGGGACGGGTAACCAGGAGGGACGATGGAGGACTTGTCCGAGAATATGACATAATTCGTTCATACGAACGGGGTTGGGGGCGGTTCCGTTGAGGACGCCTTGGATATCGGACCGTTGTAAGGTGAAGAGAATCAGGTTTACCAGATCTTCGCGATGAATCCAGGAAAACCATTGATGACCGCTGCCTAGAGGGCCTCCGGCGAGGAGTCGAAAGGGTGTGAGCATTTTGGCGATCGCCCCCCCATTGCCGACGACGATGCCGCTGCGAATAATCGCCAACCGGGTCCCGGATTGTTTAACCTCCTGTGCCTCCTTTTCCCACTCCTGACAGACTTGGGCGAGAAAATCGTTACCCGAGGTGCTGGTTTCGTCAAAGGTGGCGGTTTCGCTGGTCCCGTAGTATCCAATGGCGGAAGCATTGACGAGGACGGAGGGTTTAGGATTGGCCGAGGCGATCGCCTCGACAATTTTGCGGGTGCCGAGTTTGCGACTGTTGAGAATCTCCTGTTTGCGTTCCGGGGTCCAGCGTTCATCGGCGATGGGAGTACCGGCGAGATTCACCACCCCATCACACCCGCTGAGTGCTTGTTGCCAGGGACCAGATTCGGTGGGGGTATAGGCAACGATTTCTAAATTGGGGAAGGCGGCATCGGGAAAGACGCGCTTGGCTTTGGCCGGATTGCGGGTTAAGATCAAGACTTGATCACCCGCTTGTTGGAGTCTCTCCACTAATCGACTGCCAACGAATCCTGTCGCACCCGCGATCGCAATTTTCATAAGGTTTAGATTCAAATTTAGTGAATGGTTCTTAACTATAGTAGGCGGTTTGCTCCTTCTGGACTAGGATGCGGGGATTGTTTGAGGGTTTAGGGGCAAGGAACGGGGTTTTTGACCCTTTCTGGGAAGCTCTAGGCAAGTACGGCAAATTACCCCTTTCTGGTACGAGAAAGGGGTAATTTGCCAGAAGGCGATCGCGATGTGAGCGTTCAGCCCTAAGGGTCGGGGGGAGAAAGGATGAGATCACCGTCGAGATTTATACCTGTCCTTTCCCCGAGTTGAGTTATATTTCATCAGAGAACTTAATAGGGACCTCTATTGACCGCACATGATGAGATTTTCAGCGGCCACATACCCTTGAATCGGTTCTGAAATCGGCACCCATCCATCTTCACCAGGATTTTGAATTTGCACCTGGGTGGCATCGGGTAAGGTGGTAATGACTTCACTCCCCACCTCGGGTTGCGATCGCACGTTTAGTCCCTCATTTGAACTGATTGCCCGACAACTCTCACCTTCCATCTGGTTCATCGCCTGTGGAGTCTGGCCCTGTTGGTACATCGGTTGCTCCATTTGAGCCGTTTGATCCGTCGGTTGACCCGTTTGAGCCGGTTGGTTCATCGCTTGATCCATCGGTTGACCTATTTGAGCCGGTTGGTTCATCGCTTGATCCATTGGTTGACCCGTTTGAGCCGGTTGGTTCATCGCTTGATCCATCGGTTGACCCGTTTGAGCCGGTTGGTTCATCGCTTGATCCATCGGTTGACCCGTTTGAGCCGGTTGGGTTTGTGAGGATTGTTGACTCATTGTGCCTTGCTGGTCAACTCTGGCGATAGGTTGCTGTTGCGCGGCTGCTTCTGAACAGTAGTTTAAATAAGTGGCTGCCACATAGCCATTCATGGGGGCTTGAATCTCTACCCAGTCTTGACCTTGGGGGCTGGGGTTTTCCAGAGCAACCAGGTTGTTATTCTCGACACTCCCGATGATTTCTCCCCCAGGTTGGGCCCGAATGTTGAGACCCGGGTCTGCATCGACTGCACGGCAAGCTGGGGATTGCGCGATTTGAGCTTGTGCGAGGTCAAGGGACGCACCCTCTGGGACAGCGATAGAAGTCGCGGGAAGTACCGTTGCGCCTAAAGATACGGCGGCACTTACGCCGAGGATTTTCTTGATATTATTTATCTTTGTGCTGCTCATTGGATATTCTCCGTTGAATTTAAGCTCTCTTCAATGTACTTAACATGGTGAGGCAACTTTGAGAGGTTATCCTCTATCAAATGAGGGAGATTACGAGAGGAGTTTACCTGGATTTATTCAACCTTTGATAGATCTAAAAACCCTGAATTTTCTCACCCTGTAGGAACAAAAAAGGGAACAAAAATTGGGCTAATAAATGCGGAATAAATCTAAAAAATCCTTAATGGTCGGTGGATTCATACAGTTGCCATTCTTGAATTCCATGCTGCCTCAAAATGGATTCCGCTTGAGTAATTTCTTCCTCCGTCCCTTCTAGGCGCACTAAATAATGTCCTTGGGTCAAATGTTGATGATAAATATTGGCCTGACCTTCGGTCAATTTGTCTCCCGCAATCGTCCCCACGATCGCACCCCCGAGCGCCCCATAAAAGCTGCCTGCTGCGGTCAAACCGGCGATCGCCGCGACTGGACCCACCACGGAAATTGGGCCGAGTCCCGGGAGAAATAAGGTAGTGAGGCCACTAAATAAACCGGCGATCGCCCCGAAAACTGTTCCATTCATGACCCCCTTTCCTAAGCCTTCAACGGTGCGATTCTCCAAAAATTCACTATCGGGACTCTCCATTTCTGGGGGGATATTATCTTGGGTAGCAACTAAAATGTTATCCATTGAGAACCCAGCCTCACGGAGGGCCTTTAAGGCATTTTCTGTGCTTTGGCTATCTTCAAATACACCAATTGCACGTTTTTGTACAAGTAAACTCATTATCTTCTCCTGATTTATCTTTTACTGTTTTTATTTGATGCGTGATTTATCTTCCGAGGGCTTCTCAATCCAGGGAACTATTTTTCGGAAAGTCATCCCCAAGGGGATTGCTCCTTCCCTAGACTTTTGGCCGAATAGTCTTAAGCTCCTTATTCCTTAAACATTGATTCCTCTGGCTTCCCCTGTGAGATCAACATTGATTCCTCGGGGTTATCCCGGGTTAAGGGGGACGGGAAGGGGAGCGATCGGTTATTTTGCAAAAGGTCTAAGGGTTGGATAGAGCAGCGGTGATATGGAAGTAAACCCAATATAAACCCCATAGCCAGAGGTTCTACTCAGGCAATCCTGGGGGGTTTCAACGGCCTCTCGGCAGCTTGCAATAGGCGAGTAAATTTGTTCCAGATTAGCAATTTTATCAGGAATTAATTTATTGATTGCCCCGGTTGGTTCCAGATTTCGAGCCATGATTTTTACAGTGAGCTTCATAAGCTACTGCCGGTCTAAATTGGAGAGGATAAATTTATCATCCCGTTGGAGTGTAAGCATCTTGCTCCCTCCGAATATCCCATTTAAAGTCGGAACAGCTTAAGCACTCTTAACCTTCCTTGAGTTAGACTTAATACCCAGACAAAATATCCTCCAATTGTACGAGCTTACCCTGGGTAATAAAGTCAATTTTAGGTGAGCCATTGGGGGAATGCCTTCTATCTAATGACATAAAATAAGCTAATTCAATTTTAGATAAAAATAGACTAAAAGTTGCTACAGTTGCGGCAAAAAGAGGGGGTTTTAATAGAAAAATCAGCCTTGGATTATAGCAGTTTCCCCAATTAAAAGTGACATGAGACTTCTGGCAAAAATCTGGATTGATCCCCCTAACCCCCCTTAAAAACGCCAATCGGCTTTAAAGAATTTTGCAAGAAGTCTACTATTAAATTTGCGATCGCCTCAGTCTGTAACGCCATTGCCACCAGTCTAGGCAGAGTCTCCCGCAAATACGCCCACAAAATCCCCATGAGCCTTAGACCCCACCTCAACCCACTCCGGAGCGTTCCCAACCCCGATGACATCCTTACAAGTGCCGGATTGATTCATTCTGGAGGTCTTTCTGCCAGGGATAACCTAACTTCGCTCCAGGGGTGGGAACTGCCGTGATTAACAACCGGGTCAGGGCTGGGGGGTGAATTTTCGGACCTTAAGCCATCCCCCAACCCTTTACCGAAAGGGTCAAATTATTTCATACCCTTCAAGAGGTTGAGCGGTCCGGCGATGTCACGATCGCCTGACATCCTTGCTTGAGAGTGGGTAGAGTAGGATATTCTGAGCTTTGAAGCATATCCTTAAATTTATTCTCAGTTGAAGTAGGCAAATGAAGCTGGCAGCAAGAGTTGGACAGGTAACGCCATCCCTGACCTTGGCAATCGCCGCCAAAGCTAAGGCGATGAAAGCCGATGGGATAGATGTTTGTAGTTTTAGTGCAGGGGAACCGGATTTTGATACGCCAAACCATATCAAAATGGCGGCAGAAAAAGCCTTGAATGCCGGGAAGACCAAATATGGACCCGCCGCCGGTGAACCCCAGCTAAGAGAAGCGATCGCCCACAAGCTCAAAACCGATAATCACCTCGACTATTCCGCAAAAAATGTTATCGTCACCAATGGCGGCAAGCATTCTCTCTTTAACCTCATGCTGGCCCTCATCGACCCCGGGGATGAGGTAATTATCCCAGCGCCCTTCTGGTTGAGTTATCCAGAAATGGTCACCTTAGCCGGGGGTATCCCGGTGATTGTCTCCACCACTGCCGACAGTGGGTATAAAATTACCCCAGACCAACTGCGCAGCGCTTGTACCCCGAAAACCAAGCTGTTTATTCTCAATTCCCCCTCTAATCCCACAGGAATGGTGTATTCTCCCGACGAGATTCGCGCCTTAGCGACTGTGGTGGTTGAACAGGATATTTTAGTGGTTTCCGACGAGATTTACGAGAAAATCCTCTATAATGACGCCCAACATTTGAGTATCGGCGAGGTTTCCGAAGAAGTCTTCAAACGCACGATTATCAGTAACGGGTTCGCCAAAGCCTACTCAATGACGGGGTGGCGGATTGGGTATCTGGCAGGGAATGAGGAACTGATTAAGGCAACCAGCACCATTCAAAGTCACAGTACCTCCAATGTCTGTACCTTTGCCCAATATGGAGCGATCGCCGCCTTGGAATCTGAGCAAGATTGTGTCCAAGAAATGCTCCAAGCCTTTGCCCTGCGCCGGATAGCGGTTTTGGAACAAATTCGGGGGATGTCCGGCATCAGTTGTCCCGAACCCGACGGTGCCTTTTATGTGTTTTTGAATATCGCTAAAACCGGAATGAAATCCCTGAAATTCTGTGATGCCTTACTGGAATCTCACCAGGTTGCTGCCATTCCAGGAATTGCCTTCGGGGATGATGACTGCATCCGCTTATCTTATGCCACTGATTTACCCACCATTGAGAAGGGGTTGGATAGATTGGATAAATTCTTGCAGGAACATTTGTAAAGGCTGATTCAGCTTTGGAATCCACCGGGTTTTGCAAAAAACCCGGTTTCTTTTTGTATTCTTGGGGATTCTTTTGTATCCTAGAGAATTCCCCAGAATTCACCGAGGCCATGTTTCGGAGGGGGTGTTTCCTGAATCGACTAGAACACCGTTTTTCCTTAAAAGGACCTCCAAAACATCCCTAGGGAATGGGGGAACTGTGATCGTTTAAATCTGAACCCTTGATTAAAAACAGACCAGAATAGAAATCATGCAAGTCCAACCGATGGTTACGGAATATTTAGCGAAACAGGACTATGAGGGTGCTGTGGCCCTTTGCCGACAAAACATTCAAGCGCAGCCCCAGGTAATTTTAAATTACTGGTATTTAGGGATTGCCTTGTTATTGCAAGGAAAGCAACCCGAAGCCGAACATTGCTGGAATGCGGTATTGTCCCAGGGAACACCGCCTCAAGTTCAACAGTGGCGACAGCAGCTTTATGAGCTTTTCTTGGCGATCGCCACCCAGAGAGAATCAGTTAGAGACTGGCAAAGCGCCTTAGTCTTGCGCGATCGCATCAGTGCGATCGCTCCCAATGATATCAATAACCATCTCGCCCGTCTGCAACTTTATCTGCATCTCGGCATCCTAGATTCAACCCTCACCGAACGATTAATCACAACCGCCCAATTACTCCCCTCCTCTAACTTAGCTAACCTCAACCAACCCCTGCTCATCGAAGTCTTACGCCAACTCGCCGAAGGCCAAATTTTTCATGTTAAATCCCTCGACCTATTAGAAGCGGCTTTAAACCAAAACCTCTTAAACCATCCCAACTGGAACCAGAACATTAGCCTCAAACAAACCTATGGGAATTATTATCGAAATAAAGGGATAAAACATTGCGACTATGGAGAATTCCAAGACGCGATTCTTTGCTTTTGGAAAGCCCAAGAACTCGTTCCCGAAATTTCCATCACTTACCCCCTAGGCATGGCATTTTTGGCCCAAGGTAAATTGAGTGAAGCGGTTGAACTTTTAAATCAAATCCCCCCCCAACATCCAGAATATGGTTCAGCTCGTTATATTTTAGGAGCTATTTATACCCCCCAAGCTCAGGAAGTGCTCAGAACCATTTACCAGCGAGTCATTGAAAAAAGTTGGGCGAATTGCAAATATGCCCAAGCCGCCAATGCTGCCCAGAAAATGGTAGAACTTCAGCCTAGGTCAAGTCATGCTCATTATAACCTTGGGATGTCCCTGTACTATCAAGGCTTATTTACCAGTGATGTAGAAAAAGTTTATCAAGCCGAAACTGCCTTAAAAAAAGCCTTAGAATTTAAACCGAATAACGAAGTTCTCCAGAAAAAACTTTCGACGATTCCCTATACCCTCCACTTTGCTCAAAAAGGTTATAACGTCAGCGCTGACTGTTTTACTGGAGTCATGCCCATTTGGGAGCAGAATTTTCGGAAATATGCGAATATGCCTAACTTGAGAGTCGTAGAAGTGGGGTGTTTTGAAGGCATGGCGAGTTGTTGGTTGCTCGATAATATTCTGACCCATGAAACCGCCCGGATTACCTGTATTGATAATTTTGAAGGGGTCGTAGAGAGTAAAAAGAATGACCCGACGGTACAGAAATCTGTAGAAGAGAGATTTGACGGAAATATCGAAAAAAGTGGAGCCAAACACAAAGTCGAGAAACGGGTAGGATTGTCCCAAGAAGTATTGCGATCGCTCCCGTTAAATTCCTATCATATTGTGTATATTGATGGCTCTCATTTTGCGATTGATGTCCTTCAAGATGCGGTATTAAGTTGGGGACTCATCAAAGAAGGCGGCATGATTATTTTTGATGACTACCACTTTGAATTTCCCGATCGCCCCCACTGTAATACCGGACGAGGGATTGATGCCTTCATGACAGTGTTTCAGGAAAAACTCAAAGTCATTTACCGCGACGATCGCCAGATTTTCTTAGAGAAACTCTCTCATTAAGAGACGGGGAAGATGGGGGAGATGGGGAGGATGGGGGAGATGGGGAGGATGGGGAGGATGGGGAGGATGGGGGAGATGGGGGAGATGGGGAAGATTGGGAGTTGGTTTACTTGTTGATGAGCCAGGGATTGGGATTGTTAATCATATTAACTAATCCGCTTAGAACTTGATTGTAGATTTTGTAGAGTTCTCTTCCTTGCTCTATCTCTAAATAGTGGCATTTGACGGCAAATTTCAACCAAACCTGAGTTTCGGCTGCCTCTGCTTCGCAATCGCTAAGTTTAGCAAGAAAAGCTGCTTTATATCTCCTTTTTCGCCAAGCTTCAGCTAAATTTGCACAGACAGAACGTGAAGAACGCCGGATTTGGTCCGTCAGAGAGTACCGTTCTTCTACCGGAAAGCTCCTTGATAATTCAAAAATCCTCATTGCCGCCTCAAACGACATTTGATACACAACAACATCCTCATGACTCCTAATAAATTCTTTCCCCATCTCCCCAATCTCCCCAATCTCCCCCATCCTCCCAATCCTCCCCATCTCCCCCATCCTCCCCACCTCCCCCATCTCCCCATCTCCCCCATCTCCCCATCTCCCCATCTCCCCATCTCCCCCATCTAAAATTACTCACCAGGGCGGGTTAACAATTCGATCGCCGCCATTAATGCTTTGGGGTCGATGGGTTTCGTTAAATGCTCTTGAAATCCGGCTAAAAATGCGGCATTGCGGTCTTCTTCTCGGGCATAAGCGGTTAGAGCAACAGCCGGAATTTGTCCCCCGGCATTCCTCTCCATTGCCCGGATTTTGCGGATAAAACTATACCCATCCTCTTCTGGCATGGCAATATCACTAATCACCAGATCCGGTTGCCACTCGGAAAACACGGCGAGGGCTTCAATGGTGGAGGCGATCGCCCGGACTTGACACCCCGACTGTTCTAACACCAACTGCATAAACTCCAAGGAGTCGTCATCATCATCGACGACTAGGACCCGCACTCCAGCGAGTTCCCGCTTGGGAAAAGACGGTGGGAGTGGGGTTTCGGTATCCAGTTTGAGGGCGATCGCCGGGAGTTTCACCGTAAAAGTCGCCCCCTGTCCCACTCCTGGACTTTCTGCACTAACGGTTCCCCCATGCAGTTCCACCAGATGGCGCACCAGTCCTAATCCAATCCCCAGTCCCCCATGATTGCGGGTACTAGAGGCATCCGCTTGGCGGAAATATTCAAATAAATGGGGGAGAAATTCCGGTAGAATGCCGACTCCTGTATCTTGGACTTGCAGCATCACCCATCGATCCTGTTGCTTAAGGTGCAGGATAACTTGACCCCCAGGTTCAGTAAATTTCACCGCATTAGACAGCAGATTCCATACCACTTGCTGCAAGCGGCTGGAGTCTCCCATCACCGGGGGGACCGTGGGATCTAGGGAATAGTCCAGTTGAAGGCATTTAGCTTCGATCGCCAGCCGCAAACTTTCGATCGCCGCACAGATGGGGGATGCCAAATTCACTCGGGTGATTTTCAGCGTCAGCTTGCCACGCAGGATGCGGGAGACATCCAGCAAATCCTCAATCAGTTGGGTTTGAAATCGTGCATTGCGCTCGATCGTCTCTAACGCACGGCGTGTCGTCGCTTCGTCAAATTTGCGCGCCAGCAGTAATTGGGACCAGCCGAGAATTGCATTCAGGGGCGATCGCAACTCGTGGGAGAGGACCGCTAAAAACTCATCCTTGACCTGATTCGCCCGTTCTAACGCCTCTGCTTGTTGCTGTAGGGCTTCTTCCATCCGTTTGCGATCGGTCAAATCTAGGGTAAAAAATACCCCCGCCTCCGCATTATTATCAAAAATTGCCCCTCCCAAAATCACCGGAATTCGAGTACCATTTTTGTGAAAAAATTCCTTTTCAAAGGGTTCGGTATAGCCCATTTGACGGGCTTGCTCATTGGCACTTTGATCCAGATGTAAATATTCCGAGGGGGTAATCCTGCGCCAATTCAACGGTTCCTTTTGCAGTTCCTCTTGGGAATACCCCAGCATTTCCAAAAAAGCATCATTGGCAACCGTCACGCAATCCCCATGCCAGAATCCCATGCCAATGGTATTGGAATCCATCAACCGGCGGAACCGCGCCTCACTTTCTCTCAGCACTTGTTCAGCTTTTTTGCTTTCCGTCACATCCCGACTAATGCAGAGTAAAGACTCAACCTTACCCTCTAAGTCAAATTCTGGAACCGCCTGGGATTGATACGTTCGGGTTCCGCTTGCGGATGGAAAAGTAAATTCCAGAAAACCCGGTTCGCCCTTACCAAAAATCTGTTTTAAATGTTCGGACCACTGTAAATACATTTCTTCTGGAAATCCTAAATCCGCATTGGTTTTGCCGATAAACTTTTCCGGAGGGATTCCCGTCGCTTTTTCGATCGCCGGGTTGATGTAAATGTGGCGCAGTTGTCGATCAAAGCGGGCGATAATATCTGGTGCATTTTCCGCTAAGGCTCGAAATTGTTGTTCCCGACGATACAGTTCTCGTTCCGATCGCTTCCGTTCGGTGATATTCAAGGCAGTCCCCATCAGGGCGACCACCTGGGGGGGGTCCTGATTCGGTTTCTCATCCAATACAGGTTCTAATATCAAGTCGTAGTCGCGGATTTCTCCCCAAACAGTGACGGAGACTTCAACCCGAGTGGGCGCTCCCGTGGCAATCACCTCTCGTTTAAGGGCGCTGAGGTAGTCGGCATCCGCTTCGGAAAATAAAAAGTAGTCCGTTTCTCCGACAATTTCCTCGGCGGTTTGGGGTCCCTGGGGATTATGAATCCATTGGTATTTCAGGTCCCGGTCTTGTTGAAAAATGCAGATAAATGAATTTTTCAGGGCCATTCTAAACCGGCGATCGCTCTCTTGCAGGGCCGCTTCTGCCTTCAGGCGATCGCGATGTTCTGTCGCCTCTCGAATCGCGCGTTGCACCGAGGGAACCAGTCGTTCTAACCGCTGCTTGAGAACATAATCCGTGGCCCCACTTTTCAGAGTCTCCAGGGCCACTTCCTCCCCCAACGTCGCTGACACAAAGATAAAAGGGAGGTCCGGAGATCTCAGTTGGGCCATTTTCAGGGCGGAAAATCCATCGAAAGAGGGGAGGGAATAATCAGCCAAAATCACGTCAAACGACCCGTTTTCCAGAGCATCTTGGAAGGCTTCGCAGGTGTCTACCCGCTTCAAGGCCACATTGAGACCACTCTCCTGCAAGTGGGCCTCAATCAGCTCTGCATCCAGCAGACTGTCTTCTAGCAGTAGGATATGCAGCACTTTAACCGTCCATCTTGATGTTTAGTTAGGTGACTCATTCTCGCACTACAGCAGGCAAAGAGCCTGGAGGCGGTTGATTGACTACGGCCCAGAATAGTCCTAGGCTTTTGATGGCATCCACAAACTCATGAAAGTCTAAGGGTTTGATGACATAGCCATTCACCCCTAGATTGTAGCTGCTAATGAGGTCCGATTCTTCCCGAGAAGCGGTCAAAATCACGACGGGAATCTGCCGCAAATCCGTCTTAGACTTCATTTGTGCCAGCACTTCCAGTCCATCGATTTTGGGCAGTTTGAGGTCGAGCATCACCAGGATGGGATGTCCTTCTCGCCTCAATCTAAAGATACCCCGACGAAACAAATAATCTAGCGCTTCTTCCCCATCCCGCACAACGATCACTTCATTGGCTAGGTTATTGTCGGCCAGTCCCGTCAAAATTAGCTCTATATCATTGGCATTATCTTCTACCAGTAAAATGCGTTTGATGTCCATCCTTTGTTCTCCCTTGTTCATAATGAGTTTAAGTCGTATATGACGCTCGAATTTTATCTCATTTTCCTGGGATAACAATAATCAAGGATTGTGGTTTATTATATAAAATGGGAAACCTTCCCCCAAGTCATTTCCTAAGTCCGATTCGGCTATTGCCAAGGGTTTGGGGCGATCGATTAGGGGTATTCTCTCAAATTTACTCGGGTTGGAGGGGTTGCTCCTTTTCACCCAAAACCCGGTTTCTCTCGCTGTGGGTGCAAGAAACCGGGTTTCTACAATACCATTAATAACGATTGCCCCTTCCCTAACTTCAGGCAAGAATCCAAGTTTCTCTCCTGATCAAAATGGTTTCACTGGACATGATATAACCCGACTAGGATGAGGTTGACCCCAGTAGATTAGAGGCGGATTCCAATTGTTCGGGTTCCGGTGCTTTAGGCAGAGAAAAATAAAAGGTTGCACCCAAATCTACCTCACCTTCGGCCCAAGTGCGGCCTCCATGACGATGGATAATTCGGCGCACATTGGCGAGTCCGATGCCAGTGCCTACAAAATCAGGATTGCTATGCAAGCGTTGAAAAACTCCAAAGAGTTTGTGAGCGTAGCGCATATCAAATCCAATGCCATTATCTCGCACAAAAAAGATAAATTCGAGGTCACTTTCATTAAAACCGACGGTGATTTCAGCCGGTTGCTGTCTTTGGGTATATTTAATGGCATTATCCAGGAGATTTTGGAATACTAATCTTAACATCGTAGGTTCCCCTTTCACCGTGGGCAATGAGGCAATCTCCCAGATAATTTGCCGATCGCCACTTTGTATTTCCAAAGTCTGGCGCACCTCTTTCACCAGTTGATTCATATCCACTTTGATGAAGCGCATTTGAGCACGGGCCATCCGCGAAAAAGCTAACAAATTATCAATCAACTCTTCGGCTTGGTGGGTACTTTTGACAATAATATCCAGATAGCGCTGACTATTTTCATCCAGAGAAGGTTCGATCCGTTTGCGGAGTAAGTTCACAAATCCGCTAATATGTCGCAGGGGTGCACGCAAATCATGGGACACGGAATAAGCAAAGGATTCGAGTTCCTGATTGGCGGCTTCCAGTTGGGCAGTGCGATCGCTTACCCGGCGTTCCAGACTGGCATTGAGGCGCTTAATTTCACTCTCGTAAATTTTGCGATCGCTAATATCAATACAAGACCCGACATATCCCTCAAATCGGCCATCATGGGAAAACCGAGGCACGGCCCGATCTAAAACCCAGCGGTATTCCCCATCATACCGGCGCAGGCGATATTCCATCTCAAAGGGTTGGCGAAGATCAAAGGCTTGATGATAAGTATTAAGGCAAAATTCCAGGTCATCGGGATGAACTCCATCGACCCAACCCTTGCCGATTTCTTCTTCTAAAGTCCTGCCGGTAAATTCCAACCAAGGTTGATTAAAGTAATAACATTGCTGATCAGTACCCGCTAACCAAATATAAACCGGCGCAGCATCCGCCATTATCCGAAACCGTTGTTCACTTTCGAGTAAGGCAAATTGAGCCTGTTTGCGATCGGTGATATCTTCATAGGCTAACCCAAGATAGCGGCTGGGCAAGGGAAAAGCTTTTAAGGAACAATACCGTTCCTTTCCGGCATCGTCGCTATAGATGACTTCGGGAAAATCCCGCGCCGATGAACTCTTTAAAACTTCTTGTAATTCGACAATTCGTGAGGTTTTCACCAGATGGGGAAATAAAGTCTCAATCCGCATTCCTACGGCCCGGGTTAAATCTTTTCCGGCCAGTTGACTGGCGGCAGGATTGGCACTAATTAACTCAAAGGAAGGGGGTTCCTCTCCTGGGTTGAGTTGCCAAACGGTTAAGCCAACTTGAATATTTTTGACAACATCGGCATAGCGGTTGATTTCAGCTTGGGCCTGTTTTTGTGCAGTGATGTCATAAAAGGTCACCACAGCGGCGACAATTTTGCCCTCAGCGTTGCGAATCGGGCCAGAGTTGGCGAGGACGGTAACCCAGGTCCCATCGGCCCGTTGAATTTGCATTTCTTCTTCAACGACAACCTCTCCGGTGGAGATGGATCGCGTTAAGGGTAAGGCGGCGGGGTGATAGGGTTGACCATCTGGGTGAAAAATTTGGTAGGAAGTATGGAGATAATCCGGGATCGTGATCAGGGGCGTTAGGGAAATGCCTAAAATTTCTCGCACTTGCTGATTCATCAAGACTATCTGCCCGGAGGGGGCTTCCGCAACGATCGCCCCGGCAGGCATTTGCTGCAATACTGCACTCAGGAGTTGTTGTTGGGATTCCAGGTCCGCCAGCAGCAGGTCCCGTTCTTCCTGGGTGCGCTTGCGATCGGTGATATCTAGGGAAATTCCCGCCAGCAAACGTCTTCCCGAGGGTTCGCGCATGGGAAATTTCCAGGAAATCCAGTAATGCTTCCCGTCGGGGTGTTCGGCAGTTTCTAAAAATTCCTGGGGTTGGTCGGTGGCTAAGACGGTGGCATCATGGGCTTGGAGTTCCTGGGCGATCGCCTGGGGAAAGAGGTCCGTATCGGTTTGACCGACCCATCCTGCCTGGGGGCGGTGCCATAGCCGTTCTAGCATGGGATTAACGTATAGATAGCGTCCCGCTTCGTCTTTAAAGTAGGCGGCGACGGGGCTATAGTTCATAAAGGTCTCGAATCGCTGTTGAGTCTGTTGCAGGGATTCTTCAGTGTGCTTGCGATCGCTGATGTCCATCGCAATTCCCATCATTCGGACGGCTTTCCCATTCCCATCTTTAAAAACTCGTCCTTTGCCCAAGATCCAGCGAATCTCGTCCGGTGAGGGCTGAATCCGAAATTCTAAGCTGTAGGGGTTCGTTTCGACCAGGGCCAAGGCGATCGCCGCTTTGACGCGTTCCCGGTCCTCGGGATGAATCAGGCTTAAAGAACCGTCGAATGTCCCGGGTAACTGACCCGGACTCACGCCGTAAATTTCCGCTAAATTGTCTGATCTCACGATTTCATGGGTGAGAAGATTCCAATCCCAAAATCCCATTCTTCCCGCTTCTAAAGAGAGTTGGAGACGTTCCTGGGTTTGTTGGCGATCGCTGACATCGGTGAGCATCAGATGGGTCCCTTGAAACTGACCCTGATCATCAAAAATGGAATTCATGGAGACGATCGCCCACAGCAAGGACTGATCTTGACGCCGAAATCGCCCATCCCATTGTTCGGGATGGCCGGGATAGGGTTGGGTGAGGGTCTGGTATCCTTCCGGGCGATCGCCTTGGTCAAACCAGTCAAAAAAGGAGCGATCGAGCATCGCCTCGGGAGAAGAACCCAACATTTGAGCCATCCGCTGATTCACTGGAGTTTAGACTAAGCGAAATTTGACCCACCAGGAGGGGAGCCACTGTTAAAAGAGTGTAGGACAAAAATGAG
>NZ_JAMXFC010000056.1 GCF_025370755.1 Laspinema sp. D2d
TCTACGCAGCCCTCGCCTTCGACTAATAATAAAACTGGGAATCCTTCGTGGACTGATGCGATCGCCTGGAACGCTTCCTCTTCCCGATAGGCTTTCCAGGATTTTTCCCCCTTGTTCCAGACGGGCAATCCATCCTCGTTCAGATGGCATTGCCGGAAGGTCTTGCGATGACCCTTTTTGCTGGTGTCCTCCCACTCAAACCGATACACCGCTTGGTTGCTGCTGTAGCGGTACACAATTTCAGTGGCGTGGGCTGGCACTCCCTTCGGCAAGAAACTCGCCTTTTGTGGCTGGGGTGCTTCTCCCGGACTGACTCGCACAACCACCGGCTCTCCCTTGGGCATCCGCGCTGGGGATGGGGCATCCTGACGACGGACAACAGGGGCCAAAATCTTGGTTTGCCAGGGGGCCACTGCCTGCCGGATATCTCGGCACTCGCAGCCATTCCAACATTGATAAGACCCATTTTTCGGGTCTACCGAAAGATTGTTACCGCCGCAAACGGGGCAGTAGTAACGGTTTTTGCCTTTTGCGGGTTTCAGATTACCGATGAAATTCCGGATATCGAACGAAGAAATTTGTCCAGAGACTGGCGAAATCTGCTGAGAAATGCTACCTTGTTGGTAAAGCATTGTTATTAGCTCCTGGTGCTTTCAGGGGTTTACTTAGAGTCGGGGTGGTTCCAACACCTCGACTCATGCTTTTTATTATACAGATTTTTCCCCGCCGCAACAAAAATTAAATTGCTAAGAATTGCAACAGTGGAATCCCTTGCGCCAATTGCGTTCCAATTCCTAGCCCGTTAGGAAATGAGGCTTACGTTAATGCCATTTGTAATCCATTTTCCGTTCGTTTACAATCCGGTTTAAAATCGCTCTAACGCTTACCGTCTCTAGCTTTGATGAATTTTTGCTAGATTGGGGCGAAGTGAGAAACTGTAAACGTTACAGTTTGGCACTATTGCGATTGAGTGAGACGAAACTGCAAAGGTTTTCAGTTTGGTGCAAGGGTCCCACTCGCGCCGGTGGTAGTTTCATTCATCCAGTTCGCCGTAGTCTCGAATTTGGTCCCAGTCCATCACCGCTGGGAATGCGAGTGTCGAGCCGTTTGGGTATTGCGCGGAAACGGGGGCGGTTCCAGGATGCGATCGCATCTTAGCAGCACCGGCCCTGCGAGGAAATTCGGGTAGCTTTTGGGATGGGACTCGCCTCAACTTAGCGACCAGATTGCAGTCAAGTTTCCCAGCCTGATGCTGATCGCCTGCGGTCTGGTTCCACCCATCCTAAATCCAGCTCCGAAGATTAAGGCGCAACTGTCACGGTTGGGCTGGGGTGATGTCGGGTTGGTGGGAAAATTGCGGATGGGGCTAGTCTGAGGAGGTGATAAGCCTATGGGCATGACTCCGCTTACCGCATTTAGTTCTAATCCCTTGCCGGTGCAGTGGTCATCAGCCCCAGCCAGCCAGCCCCGAGGAAATGGAGGGTATCCCTCAGAGGCGATCGGCTGGTGCATCCCCCATTATCCGAATCCACTCCAGTCAGCTACCATCTTTGCTTATTCTGGCTCCTCTTCCGGTTCTTCTTCTACCCACCACCGAAATAAGATAGGTTCTTCCTGGTTGTTGACGGTAATCAGAGTTAAGCGCTGACCATACCCATCACCAAACCAAGCGCGACAAAATCCGGCTCCCGTTCCGGAACAATCCTGGAATTCGGGATAGCCTAACTCATTGACCATCCGACCTAGCAACCCGGTTAATTTATCCTTTTGGCTCAGGTCTCGATACCGAGTTAGCCATCCTTCGTGCAACAGCAATTCTCTGGCTTCAGAGTAAGGCATATTCTGACGTAAAGCCTCGGGGATTTCTTGGGCAGTTACAATCCCGGGCAATAGCGCAACATTCAGAGTGATGACGATTCCGCGAGCAAGTGCCTTTCGCATACTGTTTTTTGGCGAGTTGTGGTTAATGAAATGGGTGGAGCTTTTGAAGAGGCAATGGTATTTCAACCGCCTCCTCAGAAGTTCTAAGCTGACTGAACTATTGAGCTTGAGCAGCTTCCTGGATATAGCGTGAAACATTCCGAATTGCGGCGAGGGCGTACTCATTCCCCAGGTCAAACGCTAAGGCCCGTTTGAAATTGACCAAGGCAGTCTGATAATCCTTCTGATTGGTCGCCGTGTAGCCCAAGTTCATGCAAGTTGTATAATCGGCACAAGACCCAGAGATTGGCCTCACATAGGGTTCTAAAATGTTGACCATCGAGAAGGCTTCAACATTGTTGGGCTGCAAGGTCAGTGCTTGCTGGAAATAGCTGAATGCGCGGTCTGCATTGGCTTCCATGTAAGCAGTACCCTGACTCATGCAATCGTCGAAGGTCAAACAAGTGCCCCCTGAGCTTCCTCCGCTCGGGGCTGGACTGCTTGGGGCTGGACTGCTGGGTGATGAATTGGAACCCGAATTGTGGCAGTGGTAGTCTCCATTTTTGCGGTCGTTGTGGCAGCCGCTGGAATTAGTACGGCCTGAATGGGACCAACCGGCGTCGGCTAAAGACACGAGAGAAAGGGCCAAAAGTGTAGCGGTCAACAGTTGATGAATTCGCATATTTTCGTGGTGTCTAGTATTTTCGAGGCTCATGACCCGCAACGGTGGAGAGCTTCTCGATACCTTATTGACCCCTGATAGCTAAACTGAAACCCTTTTCAGTTTGAATGATGCTAATGACTACATCGCAGACTAAATGGATTCCCAAAGTCTGACTGGATTACTCCGGTTTCACTCGCCTGGTAATATCCGCGTCATCGGTCCCAACTTTGGTGTTGCATCCTATTCAAGCTACTTTACAGTTTGAGGGGACGGGTCCCGGTGAACCAGTCAGTGCTTCTTTGAGGATGCGATCGCAATTGTGGGGCAACTCTTTGCGTCGGACTAATCTGCAAGCCATTCTAGTTTGGGGAACAGGTTCCGGCAGGCGATCGCAATTTTCCAGCAACTCTCCAGCTAGGACCAGCCTGCAAACCGTTACAGTTTCGGCGAGTCCTGGTTCACTCTGTCCAAGCCGGTTGCAGACGCTCGAAAATTCTCTGCTTAAGGTTGAGAATCACTTCCTCGGGTAGCTTGTCGTTCATCATGACGAGCATGGTTTCCAGTTGGCTCTTGTCTAGTTTTTTAGCCATGTCGGCGGGAAGTTGGCTATAAGTTAGTCCATTCAGTTCGGGTTTCAACTCAAGACCTGTTAAAGTCAGGTTGTTCTCGTAGAAATCTCGTAGCGCAAAAAGTCTTTGATGCCCGTCGATTAATTCGTGATGGTTGTAGCTTGTCTCGTAAAAATAAAGGGGGCTGCTAGGAATATTGACTAAAAGCGACTCAATCCATTTAGACTGTTTTTTGGGACTCCATTGCTTTCGTCTTTTTTCAGGTGGTAACAACTGAAGAAGATGCGGTTGCTTTAATCTTGCAAGCAAGTCTGGAATCCGTGCTCTATCCATTTCATTCACGATAAAAGGTTCATTTATCTGAAAATCAGTGAAACTCATGTTAAATGGTCCATTTTTAACGGAATTATTGGGGTGGGACATCACTAAAACCTGGAATTGTTATAGCTTTTTATTCTAGCATCATTCTAGTGAAATGTACGCTATAATCAAGGGCAAATAACGCCACAAATCATGACTTTCTCGAAGAACCAAATCAATCGTGCAGGGGACATCCTCCAAGCTGAGTCTGCTGAACCCACCGAACGCCGACAGGCAGCTAACCTGCTCACCGCCTGGAGACTGGCTCACGGGGAAACGCTGCACCAGTTTAGCCAACGGATTCACCCATTGCTTGACCTGCAACCCGAGGCAATTCTAGCTCAACGTATCAAGCGCTTGCCTTCGATTGTCGGAAAACTCCAGCGCTATCCACAAATTAAACTAGCAAAGATGCAAGATTTGGTGGGGATGCGTGTGATTATGCCCACAATAGAGGCTGTCCGTAATCTGGAGAATTCACTGTTATCGGACGAGAATTTAGTTCGCCACCAGGACTATATTAGCAACCCAAAAGCCACGGGTTATCGAGGGATTCATTGCATTTACCAGTTCGCCAACGAGACTCAACTCGAACTGCAAATTCGTACCCAACAACAGCATTTGTGGGCGACGGCGGTCGAGATGGCGGGGGTGATTCTGGGTGTTGGCGATGGCATCAAAACTCAACAGATTTCGGACGATTGGCTAGAATTTTTTGCCTTGGTCAGTTCAGCCTTCGCTCGGTTGGAAGGAGTGCCGGTGGTCTCGCAACATGAACACCTGTCTGAGTTGGAACTCTACGATGCGATCGCCTGCTTGGAGGAACGGCTAGAGGTATTGGCTCAATTGCAGACAGTGCAGCCGGTCGAGACTCCGGTGGTCAGGGTGGATGGCGATTGGCAGTTGCTCAACTTAAAGCAGCAGCGGTTGACCGTGGATTGCTTAGACTGGGAACCAGCGGTGCAGCGATATGAACAACTGGAACAGGACCTATCCCATCAGCAACAACTCGTGCTGGTTTCGGTGCGGTTAGACCAACTCAGACGCGCCTACCCGAATTACTTCCTCGATATTCAACCCTTTGCGAAACAATTGCAACTTATCCTAAACGGCTAGATTGAGTCCTCGTTCCATCACAGCAAGTCACAGAAAGGTTAAGACTGACTGAGCAGCCCGCCAGCAATTATCGGGATAGTTGGGATTGTTGGCTTCAATCAGGGGAATCCCTATTGCCTGCACATACTCGTGATATTGGGCTAGAGTCGGAGGTGGTTGTTTGCGCAACTCACTCAGAAAATGAATAAAATCAAGCTCTTGACCCCAAAGTGCAACCTGTTTGGCTTGGACATTCTGGTGAATCTGTTGTCCATTCTCGCGAAGTCGCATATCCCCCAGTTTGGGCCAGATATCCACGCTCAAGAAATCGACCGGACTATCGGGTTGCCAGGTCAAGGCATCCGCCACCACAAAACTCACTTTTTCCCAACCCGGCCAGGTACTGGGTTGAGCAATTTTATGGAGCAGCTTTATCACCTTGCTATCTCGCTCAACCACAGTAACCCGCTCGACTTGTTTTTCGGCAATTACATTGAACAGCAGTAATCCCATGCCCAATCCCATAATGACGGTATGGCCGCAAGCATACAGGACATGATGCGCTTGGCTTTCCAGTTCCCGAGGACCTAGACTCATCCATAGGGTGTCACCCTGGCTCAAAATATAGTTGGGGTTAGCGGGTTGTATTGCCGTGAAGTAACCTCCCATAATAAACGCATCCCGTCGCTTTAGGACCCACTCTCCATAGTGTCCCGTCCGATATTTAGGTATTTTGAGGGCTGGATAAGGTGGGGTCTGTAAGCGTTGATGTTCACGATAAGTTTCCGCTAAGGCTGCGATCGCATCAAGGCTTTCTTGGGAGGGTTTGCTAGACATACTAAGTGAGACTAGATTGAGTTGAGTTGACATGGCCGGTGTATCGTTCGACCAACTTCTTGAAATTGGCTTGGCCTTCCTCCAGAGTGTCCGCATAAAGGCCATTGTAGTAGCCCCCATCTTGCGAGTTGTGGAAATGAGCCACCCATTTATCTTCGAGGTAGCGCAGGACAATTTCACCGGGAGCGGTGGCTCCATCGCCGGGGACTGGATGAGTCTGGATTGGGTTCATGTTAGCCTTCTATCTCGGTATCGGTTGAACTGGGACCCACAAATCTTCTAAACACGCCCTCGAAATAGTCCGATTTGTTGTATTGAATCCAGTCAGCGGTGTCTGTGTAACCCAAGGCCACAGCTTGAGCCATAACGACCGCTACATCTAGCATATTTGTCGTGCCTGCCTTGAGTACCGCTATCAACCCTTCCAACACCTCATCAGGAACCTCAATCGGTTTCGTTTCTTGAGGTTGGTTGCTGCCCTCCTGTTCGGGTTCTGGCTTATCGTACTGCATCAATTCGTCAGCGTGTTTGCCCACCGGGTCAAACCCTTCTGGCAACCAAAAGAATTCCGAAGCCCAATAGTCACCTTGGTAATTAGCTATCCACCAGTCATTGGCGACGCCCCCCAGGCAGACTTTCTCAGCGTTGAAATATAGTTTAATCTGTTGCGTCATGATTGCGGTTGCTCCTGCTTTGGCTGGCAATATTGGTCCCGGTTTATTGGCACCACCTCACGGAAACTTTTCCAGGGGTGGACGGTAAACCCAGCCTCAACCTCTTTGGGGAAACGGGCTCTCATTTCTTCGAGGGCCTGTTCCTCATTCTGGGCGATAATATAGTGGCCTTGCCGGACGCTCAAATCTGCATCTTCTTGGCCGCCATCGTCGTACAAGGCATTTCGGGTGCAACGGAATTCGGGCATAGTTGATATAAAAATGTTAGATTACTACGCGAAAAAGTTTGCCACATTGCGAGTGGATCGCAAGCGCGGCCCTGCCCCTCACAAGCCTATTCTACTGCTATCGGTCCTGGAACTGATAGAACGGGGCCACATCCGCCAGAACGCGATTACTTTAGATGCCGAACTGATTGCCGCCTTCTTGAAACTCTGGGGCCAACTCGTCACCACTGACCACCGCTCTGACATTGGCCTGCCCTTCTTCCACCTGCAAGGCGATGGCTTCTGGCATTATCAACCTAAACCCGGCTATGAGGCACTCGTCCAGTCTAAGGCCAAAATCCGCTCCGTCGGGGCCATCCGTGAACTGGTCGAATGCGCCTACCTGGACGAGGAACTGTTCCATCTGCTCCGACAACCCCTCACCCGCGCTCACCTGGCTCAAGTTTTAATGAGTGCTTGGTTTCCCCACCAGATATCTCAGATTGAGAACTTGTTGCGACTGGATGCGTTTGAGGAAATGACTAGGCGCTTTCAAGACAGTGGCGGAGAAATTTACGAGCCGCAAGACTTGGAAGACGAACAGAAAACCATTGTCCGCGATGGGGCCTTCCGCAAAGTCGTTGTGCAAATTTACCAACACCGCTGCGCGTTCTGTGGTCTGCAAATCTTGAATGCGCTCGGTCAGAATATCGTGGATGGGGCGCACATTCTGCCGTTCTCCCGCTTTTACGACGACCGGCTCGACAATGGCTTATCCTTGTGCAAGAACCATCACTGGGCGTTTGATAGAGGCTGGTTTACTTTGGCAGACGACTACCGCATTGTCGTGGCTCCAGACTTGCGGGAAGAGTCGCCCCACACTAGACCCATGCACGAATTCCAGGGGGAGCGGATTTGGCTGCCCGCCCAAACCAAATACCGTCCCCGACCCGAGGCGATCGCATGGCATCGAGACAACATCTTCCAGCAAGCCAGCTAGGGTTCTTCATCGTCAGGTTCATCAATGAAAAGTTCTTGATAGCTATCTGCTAATTGGTAAACGGGAATCTTTGCAGGTTGGCCGCGACCGCACTTAGGATTAGTTATTATTTTAGCTATACGAATCACACCTTGCTTTTTGAGCCGAGCGAGTGCCGTGTAGACTGCTTGGTTGTCCCGCTCAATCATTTCCGCAATCGTAGGGGGGGTTCCCGTGCCGCACTCCACCAGAGCCTCCACGATTTGTTGTTGCAAACTTCCTAGTTTCCGACCCGGTTTGATGCTCGTTTCAACCCGTTCGTACAGGGCGACCTTTTCTGCACGTCGGCCACTTCCTTTGCCATAGTCTGGGTTCGGTATCATCTCCACAACATGAACTAAACCTTGCCGTTTAAGCCTGGTCATTGTACTGTTGATGGGGTTGGGTTCATGGTCGGTCAGTTCAGCCAACTCCGCCGAAGTCGCTTGTCCTGCACGGTCTAGCGCCTCTAAAATTTCATCTTGCAGTTCACCTTGAGGGCGGTAAGTTTGCTGCTTAAACTGGATGATTTTCAGTTGCTTTAAGCATTGCAATATCTCAGCTTTTATCGCGTCTTTATGGTCCTTCTCTAGGGACGTCTTGTCCAAGTCTCTGAGCGCTTGGACTGCATTTGCAATCGCGGTTAGTTTCTCGGCTGGCTCCATTGTTAGTCTTCACCCTCAAACACCAAACTCAAGAGCACCTGTTGGGTAGCGGTTGCATCCGGGTCGGTCTTCATCAATTGAACGGCAGGGTCCCACCAGTCGGCTCCAGTGATGACTTGCATTTTCGTACCCCCAGGAATCGTGACCAGGCACATCGACTTGCCCAAAGATTCGACATGAATCGCATGGCGCTCAACTCGGGCCGTCACCGGGGAGATTTCCAGTTCATCGATAGTGGGACAAGTTTCTGGGCTGGGTCGCTCGACTAGATTGTACTGGAGAAATTGCAATGCTTCGCCTAGGGGTGGGGTGATTTGTAGCCATTGCCGTCCAGCTTGTTCGATGACCAGGCCAGGATAGACAAATTCATCGTGATAAACGGGTTGGTTGACGAGGGATTGGCTCCTAGTGACAAACTCCTCGAACTCGGATAAATTAGGCATGATTCTTATGAAATAACGGATGCAGCGCGCCCGGTGGAAATCCCTCTTTCTTGAGCAAATGTCCGAAGCGATAGTCTTCTTCTAGCACCCCATAGACTTTTGTTTTGAGTGCCATCTGTCGCAGGAATGAACGGGTAAGCACCACCCCGAAATAGGCTACCTCCTCAAGCTCTAAATTCGTCCAAGTGGGTTCAACCACGGCTCCGGTTTCATCAACTAACCAAGCATGAGGCAAAGCCATATCTAAATTCTTAGAGGTGGCATACCCTTCACAGTAGTGCAAGTTTTTGTTTGGCCCAAGCAATTGGTAACAATTCTGATAGCAGGCATTAACCTCACCCTGGAATTTCAATTTGGCTTGCTTGGTAAACGGAATCCCATACGCTAATACTAGCGCTTCCGTGCTTTTGTGTTTGCACGGGTTTTTAGGGTAATTCTGTTCAAAATATTCCCTTTGCTTTTGAAGCAATTCGGTGAGTCGTTCTAGTTCTTTCATGATTTAACTTTGATGGAATTTGGGGTGGCGAGATGTATTAGCAAATCCCTGACGATGAATGAAAAAATCTTGCAGATAATCACTAGCCAGGATGCCATAACATCCAGTTTTTTCGACGGTTGCTTTGACAAAATCAGATTCGAGCGCTATACCAAAATAGCCAGTTATGACGGGTTTCCAAGTTAGGTCATGGATTTGACCCTCTTCAGAGACGAGCCAACTATGTATCAACGGCGTAAACATTCCTTCACCGATGGCATAACCTTCACAGTAAATGAGCGAAGGGTCAGCTAACATTTTTTCGTAGCACGTTTGGAAACTATTCTTTTTCAATGTTTGGAAGCCAGTGGGGATGCACTCTCCAAAGGAACATCCATCGTCTAAAACTAAACCTTCGCTAGAGGAGACCGGACTTTGGTCCGAGTTTCGAGCGTTGCTCTGGTGAATCGCATGGACTGCTTGAAGATACTCGACAATTTGACCAATCAAGTTAATATCGCTAGGGGCAGATTTTAAAGTCATTTGAGTTCGATTCTCCGATATAGTTTTGACTAAATTAATCAGTTGATTGACTAATCTGAATTCTTCTGTTGTCCGGTTTAACTTTGATGGAACTGACGAGCTAGTGCATGGGCTGGAAAACCATTCCGATGCAGTGAAAAATCTAACCTGAAATCGCTTGAGATGATGCCATAAGATTTAGTTTGGGCTACGGTATCTAAGACAAATTTGCGTTCTAACTCAACACCAAAGTAAGCATTGTTTCCGAGTTTCCAAGTTGGGTCATGCACCTGTCCTTGTTCGCAGACTAGCCAAGCATGAAGCACTGGCAAAACCAGACCATTGCAGATAGCGTATCCTTCACAATAAGTCAAGCTATCATTTTCCAATATCCAATCATAGCAAGTTTGGAAGCACTTTCCTTTCATCCCCCGCACTTGAGTCCGAACTCGCTGACTAAAGGAGCGACCGTAGCGTAACACCAAACTTTCGCTGGACATTATCTCCGGTTGAGCATTGCCAGCGGCGGACTGGCAAACCTGATGGACCGCATTGAGGTAGCCAATCACTTGCTGGGTTAACGTGCTACTGATTTGGGCCATACTGCGACAAAACTAGACTATCCATCAAGTCGATGGCGTGTTGATAAGCGGACAGTTCCCCTCGATATTGAGCTTGCAATTGTTGGTCATTTTCAGCAAATTTAATCCGGTTTTGGCAACGCTGAATCTGAATGTTTAGTTCGGTTTTTACATTGTCTATCAACGGCAAAATTGCTTGCTGATTATCTTGCTCAAACCATTGTGTTTTTTGGTTCATTACTTGCTATTATTTGCACAGTTTTGACGGTTTATGTTATCATAGCTTAGACACCTAATCAACATAAAAATGAATCAGATTAGTCAGCTAGGCTTGACCCATTTTAAATCATTCCAGGACCAGCAGATTCAGTTTAGGGCGTTGACGGTCTTATCGGGCCTTAACAATACTGGCAAATCCTCAGTGCTGCAAGCGCTGCTGTTGCTTCGTCAATCCTATCGTGCTGGGTTGCTGCCCGATGTGGGTCTGGCACTCAATGGCGAGTTAGTCAACATCGGCACGGGTCAAGATGCGCTCTGTGGCGAGGCATTAGAAGATTCCATCACGTTCGAGTTACTTGATGAACACGGTAATCTAGCCCGTTGGGAATTTGCCTACGCTCCAGGGACGGATGTTCTGAGTTTGGTCTCGGGTCCAGATTCTGCCGTGTATGAGGCGAGTTTGTTTGGCGATGGGTTTCGCTATCTTGGTCCCGAAGGTTACAGTCCCTTGCAGTTGTCCGGCGAGATTGGCACTTCACGGTTGCGTCACCCATCAGTAGAGTCGCTCAACCTAGAGATGCAAGTCGAGGCATGGTTGGATTCCATGAGTCTGACGAGTGATCGCACCTCAAGAGCTTGGCCGATAGTCGCAGCAGTCCTAAGTTTGGCTCCCGGGTCGTTGCTGTTGCTCGAACATCCTGAAACGCTGCTGCATTCCAAAGCTCAGGTCAAGTTGGGCGAGTTGTTCTCATTGGCCGCCAGTGCCGGAATCCAAGTAGTTGTCGAAACCCACAGCGACCACCTGCTGAATGGGATTCGTCTAGCAGTTCATGGCGGAAGGTTGGCACCCGAGGATGTGCAGATTAACTTCCTGAGTTTGAATCGGCAACGGCTGACTGAGGTAGTCTCGCCTCGGATTGACCGCAATGGACGGATTGACCAATGGCCCAATGGATTCTTTGATAGCTGGGAGAATAGCTTGTTTGGGTTGCTCGAACCGGCAGTGTGATGAGACTAGAAAAAGACTGACAAAACTCTAAGAATTAAACCGCTCATAGAAGTCTCGGCGGTCTTCTTTGGTTGTGTCTGGGTTAAATTGAACCACCCGAATTCTTTGTCTTTTAAACTTGTTCTGGTGAGCGTCAGAGAGATTTAGAAACCGGGTCCCATTTAACTCGGTTAACAGGGTAAGATTACAAAGGGTCAGTTGATTCTGGAGAAATCTTGCTAACGTTTGTAGGCGCTGGCTTCCATCTACGATTTCTAGTCTTATATCCTCGGTTTCATTTTCTGCCAAAACTTCGCTAACATAAAGGCTGGGAATTTGAAAGTCTAGCAAAATTAATTCAATAAACTTAGACTGCCGTTTCTCATCCCAAGTCATTTCTTGTCGATAATCTGGGATAAATAATTCATTGCTATTATCCGCAATTCCGGTCAAATACTTATCGACTAACATTGCAATGGGATAGTCTAGGGTTCTATAGTTAACCTGTTTTTGCTCTTGCCGAATCTGTTGTTCGGCTCTATGTTTTCTTTCTTGGGTGACAATAATTTCAGACATTTTTGGATTCAATTAAAAAAACTAGAATATGCTGCTAAATGCAAAGTTTTCAGCCGCCTTCTAACCATAGCGGAATAAATGGCCTACTGCCACCATTACCTAAGCAATCGTCGTGGTGAGCCGGTACTTCCTTGAGCAGGCGGTAAGCTTAACTAGCGGGGGCGATCGCCACTTGGATGGGTTCCCTTTGGATACCCTGGGCTACAGTGGGACCCATTGCTGAGATGGGTTGCTTGGGCTGCAACCGGATTGGATTGCGCAGTTCAGTAGCTACAGGTTGGGGGCTAGTTCCGGGAGGCGATCGCTCATTTCCACCAGAACTCCTCCCAGTTCTGCCCTAGTTTCGGGTAGAGTACCGTGAGTTTAAGCGAAAGGATGACTCCATTGAGATGCGATCGCCTATCAGTTATTGAGTAACTGAGGTCCCTTGAAACGATTGAGTTAGCCGGTTCTCCTGTCACAGTCCCCAAGCTCTTTCCCTAGATAACACTACACTATCTAGTTGATATCAGATAACTTATTCAAAACTTACCGAAAAACTTGGCAAAATACCAGCAGCCCGCCAGACTGATTTCGGGCTTGTCCAATTCCATCATAGACCCATCCAGAAAGGTCTAATAACATTATCGGATTCGAGTCAAATGGAGTAGGATAAAGCCAACATTAGTTTTACTCGCCACACCAATATGTCATCAGTTCGACTCGCCATTCTCAGCAACGCCGGGGGCAGCGGCAAGACCACCCTAAGCATCCATCTCGCCTACGAACTAGCCCGTCGCGGGTCCAAGGTAGCACTCATCGACCTTGACCCCCAGGGTTCGTTGAGCCTATTTTGCGGGTTGCCTCCAGCGGCCCCAGAGGAGTCCACGGCGGCAGTGTTGAGGGAAGAGTTTGACGGAGACTGGCCCTTAGTGCGCTGTTGGCCGGAACAAGTCGAAGGGGTCGAGTTATGCCCTGGTGGACTCGTGTTGACCCAGACCACCCACGAAATTGCCTTGCATCCGAGGGGGTCGTACTTGTTGGCCGATCGCCTAATCGATTACCCGCTCTCCCACGACTGTCTGATATTCGATTGTCCGGCTACCTTGGGACCCTTGCCGATGTTGGCGTTGGCGGCAGCAACTCATATTCTCGTGCCGGTCCAACTGCAACCCAAGTCGATTCAGGGTTCCTCGAAATTGCTGGAGTGGCTCTACTTGATGAAGAAACAGTTAAGATTGCAGCCCGAGCCGCAGGTGCTAGGATTTGTCCCAAACCAGTCCGACCCGAAACGAGCGGCGCAGCGGCAAATCTTAGAATCGTTGCCGCAAACCTTGGGCAAAATCAACATCAAGTGCTTTCCTCCAGTACGGGACTCAGCGGAGTTTGTGAATGCTAGTGCGGTGGGGTTGCCCTTGCCATTGCATCGCCCGTCGCACCCAGCGAGGAAAGATTTTGACGAGGTTGCCCAAGCCGTCCACAAGCTCATTGGAGGCTAGTCGTGGCAAAAAAACGCCCCCTCGTGGATATGGACAATCTATTTTCGAGCGCGGCCCAAGTGCATCAACTTTCAGAAGCTGAGACCGAAATCCAGCAACTGACCGCAGAAATTGAACGGCTCCGACAAGCTCCAGATTCCAGTGAACTCGAAACCGAACTAGAGCGGTTGCGCGACCAACTTGCCCAAGGAGGCGGCATCCGAGAAATTGCGATCGCACTCATCGAACCGAACCCAGACCAGCCTAGGCAAACATTCACCGCCGAAAGCATCGAGGGGATGGCGGCTTCTCTGGAACGGTTTGGTCAACTCCAGCCCGCGATTGTCATGGAAGTTGCGGATAAATTCTTGCTATTTGATGGCGAACGGAGGTGGCGTGGGGCGAGGCAGCTAGGCTGGGAAACCCTGCAAGTGGTGGTGATTCCTAGCAAGAGCGCGTTGCACCGCGAGGCACTGCTGACCTCGTTGCACCGGGAAGATTTGAATCCGTTGGACAAAGCCGAGGCGATTCTCAAAGAAATCCATCAAGCTAGTCAACTGGAACCTGAGCAAATCATCCGAGAATTGGCCTCGTTAATCCGGCGATTGAGCAAGCACGGCAAACTCCCTCAACTGACCGAACTGGTCAACACCTCCACCCAAACTCAAGCTCAAGGGCTGGAGGAACTGGGGTTGTCAGAAAATGAACAGGTAATTTTGCTAGAACTCCTGAAGCTACAACTGAACCCGGCGAGTGTGAGTGCCAACATTTTCCCGATGGTTTCTTTGCTCGATGACCTCAAACAGGCAATGCGGGACGCAGGACTCAAAGGTTTTCAGGCAGTGGCACTCAACCAACTTTCGCCTAAGAATCTAAACGTCAAACCCAAGAAAGCCGCTACTATCCGCGCCCAGGTGACCGCTCAAGTTCTGGTGGAAAACTTATCGGTTGCCAAGACACGTCAACGGGTCAAGCAGATTTTGGCCCAGCACCAAACCCAAAAGCCTACTCCGCCGACTCAACGTGCGATCGCCACTGTCAGCAAAACCCTAGACAAACTTTCCAGCGAAATCCTATCGAGCGCTCAACCCGAAGAACTCGAACAACTCCAACAACGGCTACGGGACAAACTGGAGGAAATCTCGCGGCTGATGGAGCAACGCTGAACTCAAGGGCCAAAACGCAACAATCCCGCCAGAAGGAGACTGACGGGATTGCCTGTTATCGGAGGTTTTTAAAGAGACTGTTGCCAGTCCATGCTATTGGCATTTGCTATGCTTCTAATCTATCCGAACCTGTCTAAGGCAAGCATCAGCCTGGGGACAGAACCTGCGACCATCGCGCCTATTCCTCGCTGCGTAGGAACTTTGCTAGAATGCAAGGCGGTTGAGTCGGAAGGGGTGCGATGAACAAGAAACTAGCAATTGGTTTGTTACCAGTGGTGGCGATCGCACTGGTGGGATTTTTTGCATTCCGGCCCAACAATACCGGCATCATCCAGGCTCCAGCAGAGGCCAATCTGAACACGGACGAATGGTTAGTCAAGGATATTACCAGCAACGATACCCTTGTAGTTGAACGAGGCCGGGAGCAGCGCCGGGAGCAGCGCGGGGTCAAGCTGTGCGGCATCCAATCGGTAACCGAATCCACCGAGGCAATTGAGCAATTTCTGGCAGCAAGTAACAACCGAGTCGAAATCGCCTTTTTGGGACAAGCCGATGAGACTTGGATTGGCGAGGTCTGGGTCAATGCGGCCACCGAGCAAGAAGAAATACTCAATGGGCTGGTGATTCTGGAAGGACTAGCCGTGGTAGATGAGGACGAGTGGATGAGTTGCCCGAATCAACCAGCTTTGGCAGATGCTCAGGATATTTTCCTAGAACGCCGCAAAACTGCAAACTGAAACGGTTTACAGTTTGGTTTCACCCGCATCAATCTAGTCAAACTGTAAAGTTTACAGTTTAGCTAAGATGCTGACCGCGTAAGAGTTTGGCTGAGATTGCGAGTTTTCCGAACAGGTTCTAAACTGGTGGGAATTGTTTATAAAAATTATTCCAATGACTCCAGCATCAGAACTCATAGAACAATACAAAAAAGCTACCTTTTACAACCGGCGTGAGGCTCTTGGCGAGTTAGGCTACGATGTCGAACCCACGAAAGAGGGCAGGAACGCCTACTATTCTGATGAACAAGTCGAACTATTTCGAGCGTTTGACGAACATATCAAGACTACTGGCTCCACGGAAGGATTCCCGCCCAAGGCTGGGAAACTAACTGTAGCTGAGGAAGAACTAGACATGAACCCGGAAGTTGACCGCGAGTTCGAGTCCAATCCAGGGCTGCACCTGACCGAGGAGGAGTTCGCTCAAGCCCAAGAAGGGGCACTCAGACTCTATGATGAAGCCTCCAAAAAACGTATAGAAATGGCAACTTTAGCCTTGGCTGCCCATTACGCTAAAACGGGACTCTCCCCTAACCCAGAGCAGCAGGCACATAGCTTGAAACTTCAGTGCGAACAGGCTTTGTCGCAACGCTTCGGTTCCCCTTACGAGGTGGCCGATGCTGCTGTGAAAATGGCGGAAAAAAAGAGACCGCGCTAGTCAATGCGGATGCGGCGGTTGCATCATTCAATTGGGTCTTGTCCGTGGAACGGTGCAGCATAGCCCGGGCTTGGATGTTCTGCTGTTCTATCGGTTTGGTTGCCGGGGCGTTAATGGGTGCAGGCTTGGGTCATCCTCGCAATGGTGCGCTCGTTGGTAGCTCGGTTGGGTTCTGCAATGGTCTGGCGGTCTCGGTCTTGCTCCGTACTAAGCCGGTCCGGTTCCAACTCGGCGATCGCATCAACAACTCTTAAGCTCAAGCTCCCCAATCCCGGGGAGCTTTTTTTAGCATCAGTCGGCGTAGTTCGGATCCGAGTTACTCCAGTAGAGCGCGGTGTGCATTTCGGCCCCATCGCCCTCGGTGAAGAAACTCAAGCCGTAGTTGCCCGGTTCGAGCCAGGTTTGCAAGCGTGGCCCATACTCCACCGAGGCGATCGCATTAATGCTACCGTCAGGCTCGAATCGCACGAGTTCGGTAATCGCGTTGTAGTCGGTGTAAGCGTTTAGATATGACCCTTCTTCGAGCGAAAACGTGAGGCGATCGACACTATCCCAGCCGCCCCCAATGGTCTCGCCGCCCAGGTTTTCGGTGATGTAGCTGGCTCCTAGATGATAGCTGGGATAGACATAGCCGTGAGTCCAGGTAGTGCCGGTCATCGAGTCAGTCTCCCAAGGTTTTTGCAGTCCCAGGTCCCAGGCATTTTCCCAGTCGTTGCCCATGTCCACTTGCGGATGTTCGGGATAGGGCCAGGGGGGTTCGCCGAGGATGGGGTCGTGGCTAGTTGGGGCGGTGGATTGGCTCTCAGTCGGCTCTGGTTCTTGCCCTGGGGGTTGGAGCAATGGTAACTCAATCAGTTCGGAAAGCTGTTTAATTGACCGAATCCGTAGTTGTGAAAAATCAGCCCCATCCCCGGTATCTAACGTAACAAACGTCAAGTTGCCATCTACAACTTTTACGGTCGAACTTTGCCAGTCACTCTGCCAGCGACTTGCGGAAACCTGCTCCGTCGCTACGCTGCGTTCGGCAAACAACTCCATTGCATCGCCATTCCAGAAGTAAGCTGCATCCCGGTCTAAGTCGTTCTCTGCTGTGTAGAACTGCCATTCGATTGCATATTCGCCATTTGGAACTGACCATTGAGCGAAGCTGCCTTCGGTGCCGTAGGCGGCCAGGGCTGCATAGTCGCCAGTGAGTTCGCGGCTGATGGTGCTGATGCTGCGATTATTCGTGGCTGTGCCGATTCGTAACTCGTTCGGTCTCGTCGAAAGCTGGGCGTAGCTGACATCTCCTAGGCTCCAACTCGGTGCGATCGCCACATTCACCGGAGTCACGGGATTGAACTGCAAATCCCCAATGCGTTCGATGGAGTTGATGATAGCTTCGGAACTGCCGCGAGAGTTGTCCGCATCGAGAATAGTCAACCCCAAGCTGTCGTAAGGGATATTGATATAGAACGTGGTCGGCTGAGTCTCGCGCCACACGGTTGAGCCTGTTCGTTGTTCGAGGGGGAGTTGGCTGAATCGGACGGTGCGTAACGAGCGCTCATCCCAGAATCCGGCAATGTCATCGTTCTCGTTGTCCCGGGTGGCTAGTTGGCCGGTGAAGCGGTAGAGTCCCGGTTCGAGGTTAGTCCAAAGTGCCGCCGAGCCTTCCACTGCACCGAATGGGTCAAGCAGTTGGTAGTCGTCATTGAGGAAGCGGCCAATGGAAGAGGCATTTCGGGACCCGGTGCCAGTGGAAAGGGTGAGCGTATCGTCTAGGGTAAGGGTTTCGGCCAAATAGAGCATGATTAACGCACAATTCTGAATGAATTTTCAGGTTTAATTTACACTAGAATGATTGAGTTATTTGGCAGTTTGTTCTAAATTTTTAAGTTTATAAATGAGTAAACTATTCACTGAACTAATCCCAAATTATTCTAACAAGTTTTATAGACTTGTTCAACGAATTAACAGAATAGTTTGTCAGGGGCAAGACTTGTCTAGGAATTAATCTAACTCATTCAATTTCGGTTGATACCCAACAAGCTAAAATGCTTAAAATTCTAAGATTAGATAAGTTTTATGCGAGGCTAAACTTATTTTCAACCTAGGGACTAGCAACAAGATTTTCTGTCAATTTAAGATTTACTTTATTATTGTCAATTTTAAAATGTAGTGTCAAAATGAACCAAAATAAAAGGGACTACTAAATTCAATAATGCAAACCACTTTAGAGCTAGAATTCCAGGCGGAACTCAACCAACGCGAGTTCCTTGAGAAAGTTTGCTATCGTCCCGATGAAAAAGAGCGAATCGTCGCGTCGTTGTTGGCCGGTCAGTCGTTGTTCGTGCTGGGGGAGGCCGGCAGTGGCAAGAGCGCATTGCTGGAGTTTGTAGCCAATGAGTTGCAAGACCAAGGCTTTCCGGTAGTGCGAATCAATCCCAGCACGGCCAAGCAAATCATGACCGAACTAGCGCAAGGTTTTGGGCTAGAGACCGAGAGTTTGGAAGGCAAGGCACTCACTACTTTGCAGTTACAACAATCGGTAGAACAGTTTCTCGCGCAGACCACTGGCTTTATCATTGTGGACAATTTGCCGAGAGTTTCGATTTCGGTGCGGCTGTGGCTTGAGAAACTGTACGACCGAGGTCAGCCGATTCTCGCAGCGGGCAAAATCAAGCCCGAGAAAGACTTGATTTTCAAGTTGGTGGCGCTTGAACTCGGGGCCATGCCACCTCTGTTCATCCGGCAAATCATGCTAGAAACGGCGAAGAAACTTGAGCTTGAAATTAGTCCCCATGAGTATGCTCGACTGCAACAAAGAACGGGCGGAAATCCAGCAATTGCTCAAAAAGTGATGCGCGAGTTTTTCCTAGGATTACCGCAAGCTCGACCCGCAGCACACCAAAATTATCGCGGTTGGGGCAAGTGGATTATCCTGCCTTTTTTGTTGTTGAGTTTGTTCCGGTATGCGGGCCGTGAGCCGGTCCAAATGCTTGGCGCTGCGAGTATGAGTACCCTCGTAATTACCCGCATTTTGTTTACCCCTAGCAAACGCAGACTCGGAGGGCATTACTGATGATGGGTTCTTCTCATGCGGTCCTGGGAATTGCGATCACCTCAGCGACTTTGCAAACGCTCCATCCAGTCTTGCTCGGGATTGCCGCCGCTGGTTCGTTGTTGCCGGATATCGATAGTAGTCAGTCGATCGCCGGACGCATCTTCTATCCGGTTTCGGCTGAGTTGCAGCGGCGCGGGGTCGTTCATCGCACGGTCACGCATAGTTGGTTGGCGATTTTGATAGTCTGCGTTCTGGCGGCTCCGATTTGGTGGCTCTGGTCCCAGGCAGCCTATGCGTTAGTGTTAGGGTTTTGTGCGGGAATTCTTGGGGATATGTTGACCAGCAATGGGGTCGAATTCTTCTGGCCTAGTACGGCGCGCGACGTGCTCATCGACCATCCCCGGCTCCGGTTCGCAACGGGCAGTTTGAATGAGTTTTTCGTGACTGTCGCCATCACTGCCGCTGCGGTCGCTATCTTCAACCTAGTCAGCGCCGGTGGCTTGCTCCGAGCAATTGGGCAGTGGTCGGGTTCCCCCAGTGCAGCGATCGACTTCTACAACCGCAACTATGCCGAGTTTGTGATAGAAGCGCAAGTTACCGGCTGGACGAGTGCGGCTCGGGTTCCGGTGAATCAGCAGTTTCGGGTGTTGCGGCTTGAAGGGGCCACATTCATCCTGCAAGACCCCCAAGGCTTTCTGCATCGTGCGTCTCAGTCGGACGCCGGAGAAATTCTCATTGACAAAATCCGCACCCATCGCGGCAAACCTGTCACCACCGAAATTCGTACTCTGCAACTCAATGACCAGCCCATTCTGACAACCCTAGCTAAGTTGCCCCTCAGCGAGGAAGTTTACGTTAGTGGCACGTTGACAACCGATGACCCGACGGAGTTGCAGTTTCCGAAATCAACCGACTGGTTTTGGCCGGTGGTGGCAACTGGGACCGGAGTCAGCCTTCATGCGGCGCGACTTGAACAATTGCAACCGCTAGGCAGCCGCTACGGAACAGGAACACTCACAGTCATGATAGTCAACGGGAGATAGCTCACAATGTTTACCAACAAAGCACCGTTACCCCAGGCTAAACTCAAGCCACCCGCGCAGGAGCCAACCCCAACGAAAACTCCCCAGGAACGGGGCGTGCTAGTGGGCCATGACTCGCAGAACAAACCAATCCACTGGAACCCGTTTGCGTTACCAAACGGCCATATCACGGGCATCGGGGCATCGGGTATGGGCAAGACTCAGACGCTCAAGGCCCTCGTACATAGTTTGCTAGAAACCTATTCTGACCTGCGAATTGTGATGACGGATTTGCACGGGGACTTGCACATACCCGGTGAGACCTGCTACGAACTAAGTCGGACCAGCCCCGATGGAATCAACTTGCTGGCGATCGACCTCGACCCGGCAGGTGGTGGGCCAAAGATTCAGATGCAGGCGATCGCGAATTTGCTCGAAAAACAATACAAACTCGGGACCAGCCAGAAGTCAACGCTCAAGGATGTCATCCGCCACTGCTACGCCCAAGCGGGAATTTTCGACAAGCATCATGAGACTTGGCAGAACCAACCGCCGACATTTGCCCAAGTGGAAGCCGAACTCGAACAGCGCATCCAAGAAGCGGAATCCGCCAAGGAACGTAATACGCTGAATGCTCTGCATGACAAGCTCAGTGACGTTTTCACCTACGGAATTTTCTCGAAACCTCAGCCGGACATTTTCTCACCGCGACTGGTGAGAATTGATTTGTCTGCGTTGGCGAAAGTGGACGGGTTGCAACTGGTGGCGGTCAACTCCATCGCCAAACAACTGCTTGACCATCATCGGTTGCTCGGAGAAAATTCCGAAAAACGCTATCTGATGGTAGACGAATCTCGCGCTTTGGCTGGCTCACAGCAAGCGGATGACATTTTGCGAGACGGTCGCAAGTTCGGGTTGTCGCTTGGACTCTTCTCACAAATGATAGAAGACCTCAGCCCTGCTGCCATTAGCAATGCCAGCAGCTTGCTCGTGTTGGGCGTGACCCCATCGGATTTGTCGAAAGTCAGCCGTAAGTTTAGGTTTGCTGAACCCAAAATTGCCGCACTCAAACCCCTCGAAGTATTGTGCCGGTTCGGTCGAGAATCCCATCACGTTGCCGTGATTCCCTACTTTAAACGAGTTGAAACCCAAGCGGAGTAACAAGATGAAGCGATTTTATCAGTGGGCAGTCGCATCCATTCTCGCCTTCAATTTCGGATGCAGCACCCAAACGAACCAACCCGAATACAATCCCCCGCCAGTGCCAGCGGTCAGTCCAGAAACTTCCACGATTCAACCCGAGCCGGACGATCTACCATCGAGTACCCCGCGCAAAGTGGATGTGACTGTTTCCCTGAGCGACCCCGAAGACTTGAAGGTGAAACCGGGAGACCAACTCGAAAAAGGCGAAGTCATCTCGGATATGACCCGCCGCCGGACTCAACTTGAACGGACCAAGAAACAGCTTGATTTGAGTCTCGAACAACTCAACCTGCCGATTCCCGAACCCTTGCCCGTGGTCGATGTCGAGTTGCCGCCCCCCGATTTGACAATGGAAACCGAGGCCATCAAACAGGCACAATTGGCACTACAACAGGCACAGGAGTCGGTTGAGTTCCAAAAAGCCAAACTAGAAGCCACTCGGCGGTTCAAACTACCTGAAATGAACGCCATCGACCAGGCCCAGGGCTACACCGAACTTTTGCAGTTGGAACAGAACCAGCAGAGTGCAGCCCTGACAATTATGCAATCGGTGGCCGCCCGTCAAGCGAAGCAGCGAGATTACCAGTATCTGCAATATCAACAAGCCCTGGAACAGCAACGCAACCTGATGGCTTACCAACGCGATGTCAGCAACTTTGTCGTGAATGTCCAGCGCGTGGGAGTCAGCCGCAATCAACTCTTGACCCGGCTTGATGAGGTGGAAACCGAACTCGAACAAGCCTCGGTGTTCTCGCCTTATGCCGGAGTCGTGCGGCGCGTGGATGTCGAACGGCAAAGTAATGACACGCTCCAGGCGCGGTTGGTCTTGGATGTCGAGCAATAATGAAGATTCGACTCTGGCGATTGAACTGGATTGTCCCGTTCGGTTTGTTGTTGTTGGCGGGCTACCTCAATTCGACCAATCAGGTTCAGGTGCGATCGCCTAGTTTGCCCGGTCTATCCCCTCCGAGTCCTGTCCCATCCCAGCTTGGCAATTCGCAACATTTGCCCTATGGAAAACCATTGGGGACACCGGGGGACAATGATGTGCTGTGCCGTCCGATTTACTGCTTGAGCAACAACGGCAGCACCAAGATGGCAGACTGGGTGGCGTATCGGTTGACAGCGGATTCTATCACCGGCGATGACGAGCAATCTCGCGAATGGATGCCCGACCCCGACTTGCCCCCGCACAAAACCTTGCGTCCGAGTGACTATCGGGGTGTGGGTGCTTTGGGCTATGACCGGGGCCATCAGATGCCGTTGGCTTCGGCTCGGGGGGGAGACTGGGAACTGACCAATATGCTCTCGAACATCACACCGCAACGGGCTGACCTGAACCGGGGAGCTTGGTTGCAACTGGAGCGGGCTGAACGTCAAATGGCGCGACGGGTTGGGACGCTCTACGTTATCACCGGCACACTCTACGAACGCCCCATGCCACCGTTGCCCCACAGTAGCCAGCCTCACCGGGTTCCTTCGGGTTACTGGAAAGTGCTGTGGGATGGGGCGAGGATGTACGCTTTCATCTTGGACCAGGACGTTCCCCGAGACTTTGACTACCGCGACGGATTGACGAGTGTCGCTGAAATCGAACGGCGCACGGGGCTAGACTTGTTTCCACGGATGGAGCAAAATCGGCAGCAACAACTAGAGCAACAGCAGAATTTGCCATGAACGATATCCAGCAAGCAATCCATTTTATCAAGCAGCATCAAGTCGAAATCGCTGCATTTTCGTGGTCGTGCTTTTGTCAAGATGGAGCCGGAGCGGTCGATATTACGATTTTGCCCGGTCGGTTACAGTTTGAGTGGCTGAGTGCGGATGAAGCTGATCGCAAAATTGCCGAACTCATTTCTCGGTGTAATTTCCAGAGTGAAGCCATTGCGGTTTTTGCCGATCGCACTGCGGTGAAGTTCACTCCCTCGATGCCGCCCGCAAACTGTTGGGATGCGATCGCCACTCGCTCCCAGGAATTTGTGCGGCGCGCTCCTAAAGGGTTTCAGTGGTAGTCTGGTAAGTCTGTCTGTAGCGAGTCAATCTGAAACTAGAGAAAAAAACTTTCTTATTCATCACTAGCGCTCCGCTTTCTACTGAGCATCAGCAGGGAAAGTTGACGGGTTCTATATGAATCAAAACTTTACTTTTCCGGGCAGTGCGATGGGTAAAACTAGCTTCTGATTGGTATAGAGTTGGAATAGCTCAAAAAAGCCAGATGGGATAAATCTATGCACGGGTGGCGAAACTTTCTAATCGGTCTTGGGTTATTCAGTTTAGGATATTGCATGGGTCCGGGTCAGTACAGATCAACTAGGTGGCAAACCCAAAACTCTTTCCCAGTCGTCATTCAGCAACCCCCTCGCACTCAACAACCCCCTAGGAATACTGCTCCAACTTCTAACCGCAACCTGATTCGTACCGGCTGGGCTAGGTTTCAGCCAGAGGGAGGCAATTTTACTGTGGCGATACCGGATGTTCCGATTTACCATACTTATACTGACTTGGGAATTACAAGATTTGATGCCACCACGGGTACTGATAAATATTTAATTACTTATAAAGACTCTGACTTTGAATCTTCATTAGCTGATAAAAAAAGTATGCTTCAATCCGGAGCAGCTAATGCACAAATACCCGATTACAAAATCGTTGCAACACGCCAGTTTGCTTTAGGCGGTCATCCAGGAATAGAAATTATTTATGAGCCTATAATTCCTGGCCTCCCTTCAGCCATTTCTCGATTGATGATTGTGGGAAACCGGAACTTCACGATAATTGCTTTTGCCCCCCTGGATTATATCCAGTTCTTTTTAACGTCTTTCCAACCTTACTTTTAGGATTAAATTAAATTAATTTAATCATTCAAATTCAAACGATAACTGACCTGGCGTGATGTTCGACTGTTGCCGGATGTGACAAGCCAGGTGGCAGGTTGTGCAAAGGGCAATCAGATTTTCGGGGCGGTTGTCCTCGGGTGTCCGGTTATGGTGATGAACTGTCAGGGTAATTTTGGTCCGTTCGGATTTGGTCAGACCCGTGATGTCGTCATCAGGACGCAAACATTGGCGGCTGCATTTGGCACAGCGCCATCCGGCTTGTTCTTTAATAGTGAGCGCGATTTGTTGCCAGTCTTTGGAATATCGGCTTGACATTTTTGGCTGTTGGGGAGCCTGTATTTTTTTATTTTATTCCAAGGCTTTCAGATTGCCAATCATCAACATAAAATGGGTTTAGGTTGAGGGCTATTCATCTTTAATCGAATCAGGATTTGCTCCCATAAATCCAACTTTGACTCCAGCCGATTTGAAGAGTTTCATCGCTCGACTGTGCATATAAGCTAGGAGAGCTAGAGCGAGGATGGGAATAAATACACTCAAAACAATTAGAACCAGTAATACCCCAGGAAACTTAAGGCTTGTTCCTAAATTATACAAAACATAAAATTGAAAAATACCCACTCCAATAAGTACAAAGAAAGCAATGATTTGGGTCGAAGGAGAAGAAGCTGATAAGACCAGGAGTACATTCACCCCAATACTAGCTAAAATAGCCCAAGAAACCAATCGGTAATATTTAGCGACTCTTCTAAGCTCCGACCGATTAAACGATGAACTCATAAATTTTTGGGGTTTTTTAGAAAAGTTTTCAACACTCTTAGCCATTTTCAAGAAAAAATACGCATTGTTTTTGCTGGAATTAGGCTAAAAATGTACGGTCTGGATATCCTATCACCTACCCGATAAAATAAGTGACAACTTAATCATTTTTTAAAGATGAGGGGGAAGGGTTCGAGTTAAGCCGATCGCCACCCCAGACCAGAACCCACTCAAGACAATCAAATCAACTTGCAGCCCGCTTGCCTCCCAAGACTTCCCACTCAACCGCACTCAAAACCTTGGGAGCCATCCCGTTCAAGTCCCGCAGAACTGTCTCAACCTTCGGGAATCTGAAATACTCGGTCAGAGTGCCGATTGGGAAATTAAACCGCTGGTAACGGTGCTTGAAATAGAGTTCAACGTTGCCTCTATGTTGCCACAATCCGAGCAAGTTGACCTCGGCTTCTGAAAAATGCGATCGCATATCCCGTCCCACTTCCTTGATTCTCTGTTCAATCGGTCGGGTGGTAATCCCGACTTTATGGAAGGTTTCCCCGTCGGCTCGAACCTCCAGGAAATAGAGCGAGTTCAAGAGAATCCGCCTCAACTGCACCCGGTAGATTTCCAAGTCCGCTCGCCGCTCATCCATTGCCGATAATCCAGCGGCGATCGCAACATTCGCAGAGCGTTCCAGTTTGTCCAGTTCTGAGAGTAACATCGGCTCCTGAACTTGATTAAACTGACCCAGTGGCAAAGCTCCCACGGGAATTCTGCCGAGGTTGGTGAATTGGTAGCAGTGGCGATCGCCTATCATCAGCCCTTTAAGAATCCAGCGAAACTCGGTTAAATCTTTGGGAATCGGTCGCTGTTCTCTGCCGTACTCGCGCCACAAGACTTTCAAGCGTTCCAGTTCCTCGCCCTTGAGTTGGATTAAGAAATTGTCATACAGGGGAAGTGACGGGAACGCCCGGTTCTTGATTCTGTGAACCACGGGCTGGCAAGTCTCGCCGGTGTGAGCGAAATGATGCTGTTTGACCGTTCCTTTCCGAGCCGTCAGGAGGCCGCCGCAGTAGAGACAGGTGAGTTTTGTTTTCCCCCGCACAGCTTCATCCACCGGCACCAACTCACCGGCGGGAGAAATGCCAAATTTTAACCACATGATTGCAACCTCTAAAACGTCAAGATTTCTTAACCTTTGCTTTAGAAGGCTAACCCGTCCGGATGGGTTCCGCACCAACCGCACCGACACCCACGCTGAACTGCTCAAGTTAGTGGCCGACGAACCCAAGGCTGATGCTCAACTGCGGGCCGATGCTACAGTGGGTCTGCCTCAGCAATGGCGGTGCACCATCTAGCAGCGGCTGTCATCGCAAGTACGCGATCGCCTCGGTGAAATTTGCAAGAGGCTCTAGCCCGTTAATGATTGGAAGACTAGCACATGATTCTGAGAGCCTTGCTAATATTTAACAAATGCTTGAGCTAAACTATCTCAAGTGCTATAATTAATTTATCTTATTCACTTCGCACACCGTATGGATTACACCCTGGCTCAAGGCAAAGAGGCTCACAAATTTGGAGTCAAGATGGCTCAAAAATCTCACTGGTTTGAAAAACTCAACCGAGCCTATCCCAAAGTCAAGGGTTATCAGCCGTTTTCTGCCCTTGCCAAAAATTTAGCCTACAACCTGCTGGCCGTCGAGATGGGCCTGATTGAAGGTGAGTTGACAATCAAGAATATTGTGACTGATTTTGCCTGGAGTGCGATTATCGTTTCAGCTTGGACCTTGGCTCACAACGAGTTTCCAGTCTGGTGGCTGGATAAAAATTTGTTCGCTGCGTTTGAGGAGTCGGACATTCCCAAGGCGATCGCCGATTTGCAGCAGGTCGCTCCATTCGGGATTATCATGCTGCCCGAGGGGATTCGCAACCCAAACGGAGAATATTGCGATTGGGTGTTTTTCCAGTTCTTGCCCGAGGGTTCCGCCTTGCCGGTGATGCAGTTTGGGTCGCACATTATTCCGTCTGTGCCGACCGATTGCGACAAACTTCGTTGGGTCACGACTCTTAGAAACGGGACGGGCTATGCGAGTACGATTGACAGCAACCAAGACCTTGACCTAGAACAACAGTTCCAGAAGCGTATCGAACGGATTGTCCTGCAAACACTCTTGTACCTGCAAACTAGACCGGACGACCTGACCCCGCCACCCCCAACAGCCATCTCCACCAAAGGTCAAGGGTTTTCGAGTGGCAACTCCAAATCGGAGCGCTTTAGCCCGTTGATTATCGGCCAGAAGTTCCAGCCTAAGACCGAACGAGTCCCGGGTACGGCGCACTCAAGCCACGCAACTCCCCGGACTCATTGGCGTAGGGGACATTGGCGCAGGGTGGCAATTGGCGAGGGACGGCAGCAGCGGGAGTGGCGGTGGATTCAGCCGGTGTTAGTGAATGGTTGATTCTCTAGGAAACTAACTTAAATTGGGTCAAACGTAGACTCATTTAGTTCGGGCAATGTTATACTATTTGCAAACATAAAATTTTGCTATGGATGATAACCAGATTCAAGGGACAGTCACGGGAATTACCTTCTCTAATCCCGATGATGGCTACACAATTGCCCAACTCACTACCGCCGAAACTGGTACAATTACGGTCATTTTTAACCTCACGGTCAAGAAAGGGCAAAAACTCATCGTAACCGGATTCTGGAAAAATCATCCCCGCTACGGCCAGCAATTTCAAGCCCAAACTTGGGAGGAAGAAAAGCCCACCACCCTGCTCGGAATTGAACGCTACTTAGGCGATGGACAGATTCCCGGAATTGGTCCAGGACTAGCTAAAAAGATTGTGGCTTATTTTGGCGAACAGACCCTCGATATTATCGAACATCAAGTCGAACGCATCACGGAAGTTCCGGGCATTGGCAAGAAGAAAGCCGCCCAAATCCAAGCAGTCTGGCGGGAGCAGAAGACGATTCGCGATATTATGGTGTTTCTGCGCGGCCATGACATCAGTCCGGTCTATGCCTCCAAAATCCTCAAGAAGTATGGCGATGATGCTCTTAAAATTGTCGTCCAAAATCCGTACAGGTTAGTCGAAATTCACGGGATTGGATTTCGTAAAGCCGACGAAATTGCTCGTAATCTGGGGATGCCATTTGATAGTGTGTTACGGTATCAAGCGGGACTAATCTACAGTTTGGAAGAAGCGGCTAAAGAGGGTCATTGTTTTCTGCCCGAGCCGAATTTACTTAAGAAAGCTGCCGAAATTTTGACCGTGGATAAATTTTGTCCACCCCAACCGCAATTGTATCAAGCAGCCCTGCAATTGTTAGCTCAAGAAAAACTAACAATAGAACCAGTGCAAGGCAACATTCTCTGGTATCAACCGGCCCTCCATACTTGCGAGAAAAATCTAGCCGACTATCTGTTGATGTTACTCGCAAAACCCGTCAGCACTGAGCGCACCCGCTTGACTCTGCCCGGACTTACCTCACAACAGCAAGCCGCTGTCGAAATGGCCGCCACCTGTCGAGTCGGAATCCTCACTGGCGGACCCGGCACCGGCAAGACGTTCACCACGCAAACTATCGTCAACCTCTGGCAACAACAAGGTAAAAAAATCGCCCTGGCTTCTCCCACGGGCCGCGCTGCCAAGCGACTCAGTGAGATGACTGGGATGCCCGCAAAAACAATCCACCGCTTATTAGAATTTGGCATCGGCGGGTTCAACCGCAACCGCCAGAACCCGCTTAATGTGGATGCCATCATTATCGATGAAGCCTCAATGATGGATTTGCCCTTGGCTTATGCTCTAGTTAGGGCCATCCCTCCATCGGCCCAACTCTTGTTAGTGGGCGATTCGGACCAGTTGCCCTCGGTCGGTCCCGGTCGCGTCCTGAACGACTTGATTAATTCGGGTCAAATTCCAGTGGTGCGACTCACCGAAATTTTTCGGCAGGCCGCAGGGAGTGCCATTATCATCAACGCCCACCGTATCAACCAGAAACATCCGCCCAACCTAGAACCCTTTTCAAGTAGCCCCCGCACTGACTGCCTCTGGTTGAGCGCCCCAGCCTCCCAAGTCGGTTGCCAGCACATTAAACAGCTTCTTGTCGAATTCCTTCCCGCTCAAGACTGGGACCCGGTTGCCGATGTTCAGATTCTTTGTCCTGGGCGTAAAAACGAGATGGGCACCAACAACCTCAATAGAATGGTCCAGCACCTACTCAACCCCTGCGACCCGACCCGGCCCGAAATCACCAGCCCGTTTGGCGTGTTGTTCCGCACCGGCGATCGCATCATCCAAACGGTCAACGATTACGAGAAAGAAGTGTTCAATGGCGATTTGGGCATGGTCGAATCCGTGGAACTAGAAGAAGGCCGCAAAAAACTGATAGCCAGCTTTGATGGTCGGTTAGTCACCTACGAGCAATCCGAACTCGCCGAACTTGCCCTCGCCTATGCAATCACCATCCACAAAAGCCAAGGCAGCGAGTATCCCGTGGTGATTCTACCGCTGTACACCCAGCACTACATTTTGCTCAACAAGAATTTGCTCTACACCGGGCTGACTCGGGCGCGCAAGTTGGCAATCCTAGTTGGACAAGAAAAAGCCCTGGCGCTGGCAGTCCAGAACGTGCAGGAAAACCAGCGTTACACTTTGCTGAATCAACGAGTGAATTTCTAATAACCAACTGCTAATCTTCCTTACTTCATTCAATGCCAAAACTTCGCCAACCTCAAGGCTGCTATCACGACCAACCCCAAACAGAACTGGTCCGGTAGCTGGCAGTTGGGGTGAGTTGCGGCGGGGTGGCGATCACTTTCAACTTGGACTACTTCCCGGGTCATTCGATGCAATTCGTACCTAAAGGCTGTTCCCAGATTGAAACTCGACCCTGACCGTGACAGCAGCTAAAAACTGAAAAGGGTTACAGTTTGTCTGTGGCGATAAGCCCACGGCATAGCTGATGCTTACCGCATCTTTACATTTCTGAGGATCAACAAAACCTGCTCATGGTGAAGACATTCTGCATAATTTCCCCAAGTCATGTTCGCCAATGCATTGTTTACGAATACCTCGATCGAATGTGAATCCAAACTCTACTCCCAACGGGCGACTAAATCTCGGGCAGCTTGTCGGTGTTGTTGGACTAATTCAGGAGGAGATAAAACAATCGCATTGTTCATGTAGCGATAGACCCAAAGCAGAAACTCTTTAAAAGAGCGCCGGGGTAATGGCACAATGTAATCGATATACTCAATTTGGCCGGTCTCATTTTTGGGACCGAGTTTAAGTTTTTGTTGGCGATGGCGGCAGTCCCCTTCTCGGATAAACTCCATCACGGGACTGAAAAATCTGACCTTGACAGGTTCTAGCTTCACAGTCCCGGCTAACTCCGCTGCTTGTTCTTCAAGTTCACCTAAATATAATCCCCAGCCATTTTGCAAGAGTCGATGGGCATTTTTCAGACTTTGGAATTGACATTCGAGGGTACGTTGCGGGGTAAGCAACTGGCAATAGTCGCCAAAACGGTCAACTCGCCCGATCGCCAGATGGCCGGTCTCATAATATTCATAAATTAGTGCGATTCGTTCACGCGAAAAGCGGAGGGTAATGCCCGAAGTGTGCGCGTGGTAATGGTCTCGGCAGACGCC
>NZ_JAMXFC010000057.1 GCF_025370755.1 Laspinema sp. D2d
ACGCACTCTCACCGGGCATAGTAGTGGCTGGAAAGCATCCGTAGCCATCAGCGGCGATGGGCAACGGGTGGTTTCCGATTCAGACGATAACACCCTGAAAGTGTGGAATTTGGCCACCGGGAAGGAAGAACGCACTCTCACCGGGCATAGTAGTGGCTGGAAAGCATCCGTAGCCATCAGCGGCGATGGGCAACGGGTGGTTTCCGATTCAGACGATAACACCCTGAAAGTGTGGAATTTGGCCACCGGGAAGGAAGAACGCACTCTCACCGGGCATAGTAGTGGCTGGAAAGCATCCGTAGCCATCAGCGGCGATGGGCAACGGGTGGTTTCCGGTTCAGACGATAACACCCTGAAAGTGTGGAATCTGACCACCGGGGAGGAGGAACGTACCCTCACCGGGCATAGTGGCTCGGTAACTGCCGTAGCCATCAGCGGTGATGGGCAACGGGTGGTTTCCGGTTCTTATGATAACACCCTGAAGGGGTGGAATCTGGCTACCGGGGAGGAGGAACGCACTCTCACCGGGCATAGTGGCTCGGTAAGTGCCGTGGCCATCAGCCCTGATGGACAACGGGTGGTTTCCGGTTCAAGGGATAAAACCCTGAAAGTGTGGAATCTGGCCACCGGGGAGGAAATCGCCAGTTTTACGGCTGATGCTGCCTTACCCTGCTGTGCCATTGCCCCCGATGGGGTGACGGTGGTGGCGGGGGATGATTTTGGGCGGCTGCATTTCCTGCGGCTGGAAGGATTCCCCTAACGGTGAAAAAATTTTCTCACAATCTTCGTTTTATACAGAAAAACGATTTTTCACTCCGACAATTTCTGCCATTATTCTCAAATCACCCCGATGAAATATAATCCAAACATTCATCATTGCCAACCCATCCGATCGCGTGATGATGATTATTCCCCTGTTACCCTGAAATTCCCACCCATTTCCCCCCGGGTGAATGAGATGAATTTGTCATCATGCCGCATCATGGGTTTGGGGAATTGCCGTAGCGGGGTTTGGGGGGAGGGAGTTGATTTACCCTTGACCTTGGGCAAAGGCGGGATATAATGTCATACCGCCATCGACGAAGATGGTTTCTCCATGTACATAGTCTGACTCATCCGAGGCTAACCAGACGGCGACTTTGGCGACATCTTCGGGAACGCCAATCCGTTTGTAGGGAATCAATTTGAGCAGTGCGGCTTCGTCTTCGGGGGTATCCCAGGCATCTTCATTAATGGGAGTTTTAATCGCACCGGGGGCGATGCCATTGACGCGAATGCGGTGGCGGGCAACTTCTTGGGCGATACTTTGCATAAATAGTTTGATTCCGCCTTTAGATGCGGCATAGTTGGAGTGACCGGCCCAAGGTATCACTTCATGGACGGAACTGATAAAGATAATTTTACCGGCAGCGCGCGATCGCTCCTCAACCACACCCCGACGCATAAATTCTTTCACCGCTTCTCGGGTACAGAGAAATTGTCCCGTGAGGTTAACATCCATGACTTTTTGCCATTGTTTTAGGGTCATGTCAACCAGATTTGCATCTTGCTGAATCCCGGCATTATTAATTAAAATATCAATCGTGCCAAACTGTTCACAGAGTTGAGAGAACATTTTCTGCACATCCTCTTCTTTGCTGATATCCCCTTGAATGGCGATCGCCTCACTCCCCTGAGATTTAATTTCGTCAACCACTTTCTCTGCCCCTTCTGGACTGCTACGATAGTTCACGACCACTTTCGCCCCAGCCTTTCCCATCCCCACAGCAATTCCGGCCCCAATTCCTGAACTTGAACCCGTCACCAAAACCACTTGATTTTCTAAAAGTTTTCCATTCATCAGCGTATTCTCCCCACGGGAAATGATATTTGAAGATATTAAATTCTGCTTTAGTGTACGAGGTCGTCCTCGGCTTCTCAAACCGCCCAGAGATAGAGATGGGTCCAGAAATTCCGCAGAAATTGGGCAAATTTATGCAGGGTCGCGAAGTTAGAGTACACTAATCAAGATTGACTGTAAAGTTCTGTAACGGCGTGAAGGTTCAGGCTGTTGCAGCCGCTTGATTCGGCATTCGGATCCGTCAATCACACCGCAATTGGGCTGCATAGTCCCAGACTCTGCCAATTTTGGTGGATGGATTTGCGGGTAATCATCCTCGTTTAAAAAAAGGTGTATTGATCTGACTATGATCCCTATTTGGATTGCAACAGTAGCTTGGGGACTCGGTTCTATTCTGTGGGCGGAACTGGTACGAGATTTGTATCATGCTTTTGCTCATGTTTGGCAACCTCTCTATCGCTTGCACGTTTGGCATCATCGGGTTTTTCGTCCGAATCTCACCCCAGCGAGTGAGGAGATTTATCAACAAGCGCATTGGCGCAATGACGTACCTGAGGCCCTGGTAATGCTGGGGTTTGGGCTGTTGTGGTGGTTAGGGGCCTATCTGTTTCTTCCGAGTTACCATTGGGTTGCTGGGATTGGTTGTCTTTATACCCTCTGCTTTGTAGGCAGTGCGATCGCCCGGGGTTCGGGAGTTCCAGGGGCCGATCGCCTCACGGATTTGACCCATCAACCGGGTCCTTTTGCCACTCCCCCCTCACGATGGTTTGTGAATCGTCCCTACCACTGGCGACACCACTTTGATAACCAAAATGCTTACTTTTGCGGGACGTTTACCTTTATAGATAAACTGATGGGAACGGCACTTTCTCTCAAAGGCAAAACGGTAGCAGTAACTGGGGCTTCTGGAACCTTGGGGCGATCGCTGTTGTTGCATCTCCATGAAGCAGGGGCCAAAGTTATCGCCCTGACTTCTGGTAATGAGGCGATCGCCTTAACCCTAGAGTCAGAAACCCTGGAAGTGAATACCGTTACCTGGCAAATTGGTCAAGAAAACGAGTTAGCGGCGTTATTGGAAAAGGTCGATATTCTCATCTTGAATCATGGGATGAACGTACATGGCGATCGCACTCCAGAGGCGATCGCGACTTCCTATCAAGTTAATGCCTTTTCCTCCTGGCGGTTGATGGAATTGTTTTTCACCACCGTTCGTACCAATCAAGACATCGCCCGTAAAGAAGTTTGGGTTAACACTTCCGAAGCAGAATCCAATCCCGCCTTTAGTCCCCTGTATGAACTCACCAAACGCACTCTAGGGGATTTAGTCACCTTGCGGCGATTAGATGCACCTTGCATTGTTAGGAAATTGATTCTCGGCCCCTTTAAAAGCAACCTCAATCCCATTGGGGTCATGTCTGCGGATTGGGTTGCTAAACAAATTGTCAAACAAGCCAAAGCAGATAATCGGAACATCATCGTCACCATTAATCCCCTGACTTTTTTGACCTTTCCCATCAAAGAACTGTTGAACTCAGTTTACTTTAAACTGTTTAGCCGTCCCCCGATTCAGGGAACCCAACCCTCAGAAACAAATCACTCCTTGCCTTAACAACAGGTAGGATTCCTACCCAAACAACCTTCACGGCATCAGCACAAGCGACCCTTCCTAATCCCAGACTCAAAACCAACAATCCCGCCGGTATTTCTACCAGCGGGATTGTCTCTTATTTTGCTTTATTAAAAAGACCTTACGGCCTGTCTTATAAGCACCTAATCTTGGTGCGCTTTCTTATGTTTTTAATATAACTGAATTGTCGGGGAAAGTTTATCCCTCTTTGGATAGAACCTGTTGCTACCTCTAGGGAACAGATCCAATCTAGTTTTAGCTAAAACAGACCCTCTGAAAACTACCAGTTTTTACTCCAATTCACGAATACAGTCCCGTTCACAATCAACAATCCCACTAGAGGGCTTCTAGTGGGATTGTCTGTTATTTTAATTTATTAAAAAGACCTTGCGGCCTGTGTTATAAACACCTAACCTTGGTGCGCTTTCTTATGTTCTTAATATAACTGAATCATCCCTGAAAGCCTATCCCTCTTAAGATAGAACCTGTTGCTACCTCTAGGGATAAGCAATCACCCTGTTAGGCACTCCTTGAGCAGGGATTCAGGAGTGAAGAAACCCGCACCCTCAAGGGTGGGGTTACACAGATAAAGCCCGCCTACCCGGGCTACTTTATAAAAACTCCTTTTGAAAATAAGGGAGTGGAGTATTACGCCCATTTTCAGACAAATTTTTTGATAAAAATCAATAATCCCGCTAGAGTCTCTCTAGCGGGATTATCTGTTATTTTAATTTATTAAAAAGACCTTGCGGCCTGTCTTATAAGCACCTAACCTCGGTGCGCTTTCTTATGTTCTTAATGTACCCGAACTCTAGGGCAATGTTTATCCCCCTACAGATAGAACCTGCTTCTACCTCTTCTAGTAGCCTCTGAGTAGCAACGATACATCTCCTAGATTGCTGGTGGGAAACAGAAATTATCAACTTCTTTAAACCAACAATCCCGCTAGAATATTTCTAGCGGGATTGTCTCTTATGCTGGATTTATAATGGGGGCTTACTAAAAAGGCCCTGGGCCTGTGTTATGAACACCCTGTCGGTGCGGTTTCTTATGTGTTTAATGTAGCCGATCTCTGGGGCAAAGTTTATCCCTCTACAGATAGAAGTTACCTCTATCTCTTGCGGTAGCCTGTTGGTGGCGACGCATACCCCAGAGATTTATTTGGATAGCAACGTACAGATAGATTGCTGTTGGAAACCGGAAATTATCAACTCATCAAAACCAACAATCCCGCTAGAATATTTCTAGCGGGATTGTCTCTTATGTTGATTTATAATCGGGGCTTACTAAAAAGGCCCAGGGCCTGTGTTATGAACACCCTGTCGGTGCGGTTTCTTATGTGTTTAATATAACCGAACCTGGAGAGCCAGTTTATCTATCTACCGGCAGAACCTTCCTCTACCTCTTCTGGCTGGCAAGGACCCTCTCCACGGGCGATCGCCTTTACCCATGAGAGTCAACCCCTCAAAATCAATAATCCCGCTAGAATATTTCTAGCGGGATTATCTCTTATATTGATTTATTAAATCGGTTTAGTAAAAAGACCGTGAGGTCTGTTTGATGAACACCATCTTTGGTGCGGTTTCTTATGTGCTTAATATAACTGAACCTCTCAAGCAAATTTATCTATCTACAGATAGAACCTGCTGCTACCTCTACGGGTAGAGAACCCTGGGTAAAGACAATGAAACCTTTGCCAGCCCTGCTTTGTAGCTGGTTTGACTCAAGGTAATACAGGGCAAGGAAAACCCGAAAATTAACAATCCCACCAATGTTGCCACAGGTGGGATTGTCTGTTAATCTAAATTTTTTAAAAAGACCAGGGGTCTGTATTATGAACACCGAACTCGGTGCGGTTTCTTATGTTTTTACTGTATCCAACTTTTTTAGCATATTCATCCCTCTACCGATAGAACCTGCCTCTTGTCAACAAGTCCCATTCTCTAAAAAAGTTTTTAACTTAGAAGCATTCCTGACGGCATTTCCCGCGCCGTCGTTGTTGAAGTAGACAAAGGTACTCCGCCCTTGACTTTCCCACTCGCAAAGACGTGAAGCCCACCAAGACAAATCCTCATCGGAGTAGGAGCCACCGTACAGGAAGTGGCGATCGGGACCGTGAAGCCGGACATATACGAAAGGCGCTGTGGCGCGCAGGATGCAGGGCAGGTGCGCCCCACTCATTACACAGTAAGCGACTCCAAAGCGTTCCAGGAGTGAAAATACCTCATCTATGTGCCAGCTTGGGTGTCGGAATTCGATCGCTGCTTTTATCCAGGGGGGCAATTGTTCTAGGAAGTAGGCTAGGCGGGCTAAGTCGCAGCCAAACTGAGGGGGAAGCTGGACGAGGAGAATGCCGAGGCGATCGCCCAGGCATTTGAGTCCCCCGCTTATGCGTGCCAACCAGTTCTCTGGGGAGTAAAGGCGTTGGTAGTGTGTTAAACCTCGGGGCGCTTTTATGCTCATCAAAAATCCTTGGGGGAGGCGGCGCTGCCAGTTCGTAAAGGCTGCATCTGGGGGCCATCGATAGTAAGTGCTGTTAACTTCGACGGTTTGATAGTGCTGGATATAGTAATCCAGCCGGGAACGCGGCGCTAACTGGTAGGGATAAAGCACACCTTCCCAATGTTGATAACTCCAACCTGAAGTGCCGATGCAAATGGTCATTGTCATTTACTCCAATGCAAATTTTGTGTATATATGAATTTTAAACGTTGCTTCAATAGCACCTCAATAGACCTCTTGCAAAAAAAAGGATTGATCCCCCCAACCCCCCTTAAGAAGGGGGGCTTTTGTGTATATATGAATATTAAACTTTGCTTAAATAACACCTCAATAGACCTCTTGTAGAAAAAAGGATTGATCCTCCAAACCCCCCTTAAAAACGCCAATCGGCTTTAAAGAATTTTGCAAGCAGTCTAATAAAGGTCGAGAGGCTCTCATACCAAATCCGGAGTTCAAGAGTCAGTTTTCGCTTTTAGCCCGCGCAGGCGGGCTTTGTTCGTATAGCCCCAGGCTTCAGCCTGCGGGGTTTCTGTTTTGGTAGTCTCTGCAATAATACTCAAGGTAGAGGTAACAATAAACTCAAGATTGCTAAGGTTGGGTTACGTTCTATTTTTGATGTTATGACTTCAAACAACAACACGCCCAATCGGCTTAAAGAAATTCTCCGAGTTGTCTTATCAGTAGCCATCATTGTAGTAGGCATTACCCACTTTACTCATCCCGAGCAATATGTCAGAATTGTGCCACCTCAATTACCTTATCCGGCTGAGTTGGTCTACATTAGTGGATTTTTTGAGATTTTAGGAGGAATTGGGTTACTGATTCCGTTTGTCAGCGTTGCGGCTGCCTGGGGACTAATGGCTTTGTTTGTTGCGGTTTTTCCCGCTAATATCAATCAGGCGCTTAATAGTATTCCCATTGAAGGCATTCCTCATCATCCTTGGATTTACTGGGCTAGATTGCCTTTTCAGGCTGTTCTAATTGCTTGGGCTTGGTGGTACACTCAAAAACCAGAGGAACAACCAGGCTCTTTTAAAGAACAATTATAGCGGTTGGTTCGCTGATGAGTTCTAGTTGCATCAATTGCTGAAAGAGCATATATTGTGGATGCCTTATCGCAAGTTGAGATTCAAAGACTGGGTATAACCCCTGGGGTTAAATTTTGGGTCGGGTCCTGGTCCTACTCCGACCCTTGTTGTCATTCATTACAGCGATCGCCGCCATAATCCATGCAAAGATTTCTACTCAGTCGGGCTTCATATCCGATAACATAGACCTCTAGCGACCTTTAATATTCGGTTTCGAGACCCGGCTTTAGCATTAACGATTTTAGTGAATTGTGATGTAGATTACCGCCAGTTTATGTCGATTTTAGAGCCTAGCCCGACTCTTGTAAAGATAAGTAAAATAATTTATTTTAATATAAAGACATCTCAATCCGGATCTACCTAAAGTGGTAATGTAGTAAAAAAGTCCAAGCAAAACCACTGGAGTACAATATGGGATTCGTGGAAGATATCGCCAAGGTTGCTGTACAAGTTCGCAAAAATGCTGATTTGGTTGTTGGAGAACAAGCCACAAAACTACAGCTCATTTTACCATTTTTGCAGGCCCTGGGATATGATATCTGGGATCCATCTGAGGTAATACCAGAATCGATTTCTGATGCTGCCACCAAGAAAAAGGCAGGGCAACTAGAGAAAGTAGACTATGCGATCGCCATTAATGATACGATCATCATGTTGCTTGAAGCCAAAGCCCGCAACGAAAAACCAGAACCTCATAGTGGGCAGTTATGTCGGTATTTTAATGCGAAACTTTCCGCTAAAGTCGGCATTTGTACGAATGGGGTTGAATATCGATTTTTCACGGATCTCCGCAATGAAAATATGATGGACAAAGAGCCATTTTTTATCTTTAACCTCTTTGACTATCAGCCTAAAAATTTAGAAAGTTTAAAGCTATTTCACCGCGATAACTTTGATAGCGTCGCCATTAAACTTGAAGCCGAAGAAATGGTTTTTGTGAAAGGAATGGCGGTTTTAATCGGAAATCTTTTAAAAGATCCTTCAGACGAGTTAGTTCGCTTTTTAATGGGGGAGTTGAGTAAACTCGATGACGGCTATGCCATTGATGGAAAAATAACGAGTAAAAAAGTTCAGCAGTTCAAACCGATCGCCAAAAAAGCAATTCAAACCTGTTTGTTAGAATTGATGACGCGATCGCTTACTCAGGAAATGCAGCAACCCAGTTCCGTGACACCCCTACCGACCCCAGCGAATTCTACACTGGACGATGATGACTCGGGACCTAATGGAGCGGAATTAGAAATTGTTACCACTGAAGAAGAACTAGCAGCGTTTGAAAAAATAAAAGCGATCGCAGCAACTTCCAGCGCCTATAAATTTGAACTCAATCATAGAGATACAGTTTCCTACTTTGGGATCAATCTAGGTAAAACAACTTGGTGGTTCTTACGTTTTTATCTAACCCCCAAGAAAAAAAGTTTTATTACCCGACTTCCCTTAGAGGAAATTGAACCCCTGGCTGCTGGGTTTGAAGTGCAGGGAGTCTCTGCATCATTAGGAGGTGCAGCATCCCGAGTGGTTATTTCTGATATCAGGGATTTAGACAAACTCGCACCTCTGCTGCTCAAATGTTATGAAACTGAAGCCGCAAAACATTAGGCGAATTGAGAAACATCAACTTGAAAATCGGGTTTCTGATTCCATTTGTAACTGAGTCAGAAACTCGATTTTTATCTGAAATTCTGCCTAAAATGGAGGATTAAGCCATTTTAAACCCTTCAAAAATGTGCCTTGTTCATCCCCGCCTTTTTTCGCTTTCGGAAACATAGACAAGAGACGAACCGGAACCTGATTTAGGGTTTTGCAATGCCGATCGCTGGCAGAGGGTAAGTCGTACCACAGCAGTTTCTCCCGAGTGCGATCGCTACTTTCTACCTGTAAAATCCCCGTATCCTGATACCATTGGCGCAACTTTTGCCAAATCTCCTGGACATAAACTCGGGAATCTGGGTCCTCCACTAACCCGGAATCCTTGACAAATTGCCACAAATGTTCCGAAGCGCATTGGATCTGGGTCATCGCTTCCTGGGTGGGACTATAGTCAATCCCATCGCGCATCAACCGTTGTAATGCCTCCAAGAGTCGGTTCAGATAGGCAGGCAGCACTTTGGATTTTAAAAACTCCGGGTCATATTTGAATCGAGGATCCGCAGGCAATTCCCCGCGTCGGGGGTTGGGATTGACAGCAAAGGTTTTGGTAAACGGGAGGACCGCATAGCGACTGCGAATCGCTTCCATGACTCCCGCCAGTTCCGGAATATCGTTCCAGTTAAAGATAAACACCGCATTAATCGCGGTTTCATAATCATCCTTGCCTTTGCGTTCAATCACAAAAGACCGATCGCCGGTAATGGCAATTTTCAAACATTGTAGGCGGTCCAGGGCCTCGGCGTTGCGATTTTCTGAGGGCCAATTCACCCGGGACCCTTCCAATCGGGCAACGGGAAACAAACGCCCGCGATCGGCTTGTTCAAAGGCTTCCACGGAAACTGAGGTGAGTCCCTGATAGCCATACAGCATGGCAGTGACTTCCCGCAAACTATCCTTCCCATTGTTGCCATCCCCTTTGGCAAGCAATGCTTTAACCATTCGTCCTTTCAGGCGGCGGACCGATTCTAAATCCAGGGAGGCGGCAATGGTTTTGAGGAAAATATCCCGATATTGGGGTTCCAGACATTCCAGGAGGCGATCGCAATCCATCGGATCCGCCTCGGGGTCATACGTCACCAGGGGTTGATACAGATAAAAATGTTGGCGGGGGTCATGGGGGACCAGTTTCCACGACGGCTGACCCTTGCGAGTAAACGAGAGTTGGAGTACCCCATTGGTGCAATTCAGTCCCGGGGGATTCACCCGTCCCGGCGCGATCGCAAACATCAGTTTCACCCATTCCAGGGCTTTTTTCACACTGCTGGAACTGGCGTAAGGATAGCGAATGTGACCTTTGACATCAATGGGAAAGGAATTGCAAAATTGCGTAATTCGATAGAGTTCTACGGCATTCGGTGAAGCTTCATAATAGGTCCCCTGCCATGCATAGAGGGTATTGTTGACGCAAATCCAAGGGCGATCGCCATAGAGGAACTTAACGATCGCCTGGTTAAACTCCACCACCGGGAAAAAGCTATCGTAACTTTCGGTTTCCAGGGTTTGGGAGTTCCGCTGAGTCCCTTGGCGAATCACCCGTTCTAACCGTTGAATCAAGTCTGAGGGAATTGCCGAATTTTCTAGCATTTCCCGAATATCGCCCTTTTCCGGCAAGTCGGGATCAATCTGCGTCGGGTCTAGTTCCAAACAAGGAACGCCCACTTTCGCTGCTGCTGCCGACACTTTCGCCGCCTTTTTCCGCCCCGTTTCATCGCGATCGGGGAGGACGGCGATCGTTGCCTTCTCATTGGCATGGCGCAAGCGAATCAAAAAACTCTCAATTTCCACATCCGTCCAGGCGCTACCTTGAAACGTCACCGCAGCTAACCCCAGAGTTCGGGCAATTTCTACACAGCCTTCCCCTTCCAGCAATAACAATACCGGAAACCCGTCTACCACGCGGGCGCTGGCTGCTAATGCTTCCGTTTCTCGATAGGCTTTCCAGGGGTCATTCCCTTTACTCCAAATCGGCAATCCATCTTCATTCAGGTGACATTGACGAAAGGTTTTTTTATGCCCTTTGCGCTGTTTGGGGTCCAGCCATTCAAAGCGATACACCACCTGGGTCTCACTGTAGTTATAACGGATTTCCACCGCATGATTCGGGACCCCTTTCGGCTGGAAGGAGAGTTTTTGGGATTTAGGGGGAATCCCCGGTTGGCGCAACCTTGCTAAAACCGCTTGTCCCTCGGGGAAGGGGGCGGGTTTAAAGGATTTTTGGACAGTTTTTTGGCGCTGTGATCCCGGGGAAATCCCAGAAGTGGGGCGATTGCCCAAGGTAGCCCGAATGTCTTTACATTCGCACCCATTCCAACATTGATAGGCCCCGCTTTGGGGATCAACCGTTAGATTCTGTCCCTGACAGACTGGGCAAATATAGCGATTTTTCTTTCCCGCCACGGGTTCTAAGGTTTCTACCCAGTTGAGCATATTAAATGGACTCCCACTGGCAACCTTGGCGGCTACAGATAGGAATTCAGCGTTCATGCTGGCATCACGGGTAGAATTGAACACGATTGGCTCCTTTAACTAGGTTTACACTGCACCAGGGCGTTCCACGCCGAAACTGGTATTTCCAGGGAATGGTCAAATGGAATGAATAGGGCGATCGCCCGTCTTACCCAGACTGGCAATAGCGAACTGTCTTACGGGTAAATACAGGGGGATTCCCTGCCCACGCACCCTTATCGTTTAGGGTGTTGCGTTAGGTCTATTGGATGGGATGGGGCCGTCTCAAGCCCCTTTGTCTTACAGGTTCTGCGTCCCATGTTGCGCAATTGCATTTTAGCAATCGAACATAAGATAATCGCAAAGATTACAAGGGGGTCTCTCCTGATCGGTTTTCCAGTACCACGGGAAAAAATAATACCATTTTTGTCCCGGTCTCCACCATAAAAATAAGATAAAGTCTCGGTCCTTTTTCCTAGCCAAACCAAGGCCCTCGCGGGACCCTCTGCCTTCATGTTCTGGACTCTGCAATCCCCGTCGCTGTGACTCACCAGGCATCGATCGGTAATCCGGAACCTGCAATGCGATCGCCCTCTTCTGGGGGTCCATCTCTACGGTATCTCCACCCCAGCGATCGGGCTTTCATCTCACTTTCATCAACAGCAAGTTTGCTGATCCTGATTTGCCTTTCCCTTCACTTCACCTCCGGTCCCCTTGCCTTGCGAAGGGCAGGGTTAGGGTGGGGTCCACTCCCCAGAAATTAAACATAAGTCATTGCGGGTCCGTATAGCCTCCGGTCCCCTCCCCTGTGTCTTGGGCAGGGTTAGGGTGGGGTCCCTCTGTTAACAAGCAAAGCGCGATCGCCCGACTTTAATAAGGGAAGGGGACCCGATCTCTCAAAATCTCGTTGGGGAGTTAGGTTGGCAATGAAATGACAAAACGACTGAAGTCGTGTCTTCAAAACAAACCGTTAAATCCTTACCACTCCTCACGGCGACGACGAATAGTAGTCCAATCATCACTAGAACCGGGAGTGTTGGGGGGTTCGGGTGTTGGCAATTCTTCCAGAATCGGTTCAACGATCGCCTCTGAAGATTGTTCCTCCGGTGGTTTTTCTACCGAGGGGGGTGGGGTGACAATTCGGTAATCTGCTTCGTAGGGGGAATTGCCTGTTTCACCGCCAGACTCTCGATTCTGGTCATAACTATAGGAATAGCTGGATCCGACCCAAGACTCAGCAACGGGTTCGCGGACCACTTCATAATTGTAGCCCTCGCTGTCCCCCGATTCTTGAAAGGATTGGGCATTAGGTTCGTCTAGGAAGTCCTCATCTTCATCAATCCAGTTTTCTTCTTCCAGTTCTCTATTAGAAACAGGGATGCGGCTGCCCGGTTCCCCAGTTCGCGTGAACCGATTCGGGACATCATCCTGAATCACCGTGGCGTTATTGCGTGATAAGGGGGGTTCGCTGCGATTTCCCCGAGGCGGTGGGGGGGCGATGGGTTCCGCTGGGCGCTGGGCGCGGCGGGGTCTGGGGTTGCGGGTATCCCAATAACGATAGAGTCCGAATAAAATAGCGATCGCCCAAGCTGTCACAACACCCAAGGCGATCGCTGCTAGAATCCACACCGATAGGGGCAGCGCAATCGACCTCATGCCTAAAAACACCAAGGTTAGGGATGGCGACGTATTTTGCAAAGCAAAAATTGTCAATCCCCCCAAGATAACCAACAGCAGTACATTCCAAAATTCACGCATATTTTATTTTCTGATTCATTAATCCCGGCCAGGGATTCCCACAGTTTCCCCGCTTTCCAGGACTTATTTTAGCATCCGAAATTCGCCTGTGGGCCTCCTTCCTCCTTCAATCATGCCCTTCCCAGCGCTGAATCGGTACGCAGTCAATGTCCACTTGATCCAATGCCCGAGCGATGGTAAAATCTACTAAATCCTCAATGGTTTGGGGTTTGTGATACCAAGCCGGAATCGCTGGGACAATTCGGGCACCCGCTTCGGCTAAGGTTGTTAAATTCCGCAAATGAATCAAACTAAAGGGTGTTTCCCGAGGGACAATCACCAGTTTTCGGCCTTCCTTGAGTTGAACATCTGCCGCCCGTTCTAATAAGCTTGAACTCAATCCTGTGGCTATTTTAGCCACGGTACTCATACTGCAAGGAATGACCAACATTCCCAAGGTCCGGAAGGAACCGCTGGCAATGTTTGCACCAACATCTTGCCAGGGATGACAAGTCAATTTACCCTGTGTGACGCTTCCGGCGCGATCGCGCCAAAATATCTCTTGTTGTGCGGGTTCGGCAGGCATTCTAACATTCTCTTCCGCTTGCCAAACCATATAGGTTGATTTGGATGCAACCAGTTCAACTCGATAATCGGCCTCTAACAAAAATTTAACCGTTCGTACCGCATAAATCAACCCAGATGCGCCCGATATACCCAGAATTAAAGGTCTGTTTTTATCGTTGATAAGATTCTCCTTTTTTGATGAATTAAGAGAGCGTTTAACCCTTAAAAAGTTGAAGGCCAAATTTCAGAATAAAATTGACTAAATATTATCCTATCATCCTGGGTAAAGTTTGTAAATAGACCCGGACTAGGGTGAGCAAATCCTTTGAATAAATCGCCAATCCCGCCTACACCTATCGATTTTTAAGGCACTCTCCAGAGGCAGGCTGTATCCCGATATTTTATCCTTAAACTTATAAAAGCCTTAAAAAATTAAGCCCGCGATCAAGCGGGCTTTATCCATTGTCTGGCCGAGTTTTTTCGGTCGGTTCCAGTAATGATAATTAAAAGATTCAAGGCCGATTAAATATCTTCCTCGTAATCATAGTAATTGCGTTCCCGTTCGCGATATTCGGTATAGTCTTCGCCACTGGCTTCACTGCCGCCACCCACTGCCACTAGGTCGATTTGTTGACGGTAGTAATCCACACTTTTAACTTGAACTTCGACGATATCACCTAAGCTGTATTGCTTACGATTTTTTCGACCGACGAGAGTTTGCAGGCGAGAACGATACTCGTACCAATCATCTTTGAGGGAGGAAACATGGACGAGTCCTTCCAGACGCAGAGGAATTCCTTCGGGTCCTTCCACTTCGATTTCCACAAAGAATCCGTAGGATTGAACGCCGGTGATTAATCCGCTGAAGGTTTCGCCGGTGCGCGCCTTCATCAGTCCAGCTTTTTTCAGTCCTTGCAGGTCCGCTTCTGCTTCTTGGGTGAGCTTTTCGCGATCGCTTAGATGACCGACGATGGTGGCAAAATGGCTCTCAAATTCGCTGTGAGTCGTCGGTGGCAGAACGTTCCAAGAAATTTCGCCGTGACTATGACTGCTGTGCAGATCCACATACTCTTTAGAGCGAGCCGATTTGCGATCGCGTCCTTCTTCAAAGACGGTTTTTAACAACCGTTGAACCAACAGGTCAGCATATCGCTGGACGGGGGAACAAAAGTGAGTATAACCCGTATTTAATGCCAATCCAAAGTGAGAACCAGGCGTTGTACTATAACTCGCCGGTTTTAAAGTATCTTCCAGCAAATAAGTGAGAACTCGCTCACATTGAGAGGCTGCAAATACTTCGGTAAAATCTTGGAAGTCAATAGGAGTAACTTCCTCGGGGTCATCCAGCAGGACTTCTACTCCCATATTGCTGGCAAGTTTGATCAGCTCATCGACTTGTTCCAGGTCAGGAGCAGCTTGCACGCGGTAAATTCCGGGAACTCCCAATTGCTGTAAGTGAGTCGCAACCAGTTGGTTAGCCAGAATCGTAAATTCACAGAGCATCCCTTGGGCGGTAATGTGAGAAGAGAGGGAAATTGCTCCCTCTGCGCCTTCATCATTATAAACCGAGGGACAAATCCCATATTGATTGGGAGGCAGATTGAGGTCAAATCCCCCACGACCGCGCCGCCAATTTTGCATGGTATAGCTCAATTGGAACATTTTTTCCAGGGCTTGAGCGATCGCCGCCGGTAAGGGTTCAGGCTCTTCCAGGGATTTTTGACGTTCTCGAAACTCCAACCACCAGGCCGGGATGATTTCTGGATCAAGGTGTTTCTCTTGCAATTTATCCAGAATCGGTTGGGCTTGGCGATCGCTCACTTGATAATCAACCTTGATGACACTGGGTTTGATTTCAAAATCTACCACCCCATCATCATCTAAAATGACCAATACCGACACCGCGAGGCGGTCTTCCCCAGTTAGCAACGAGCAGGAATCCAAGGCCAACTGTTCCGGAATAATCGGTAGTACCATATCCCCCAGATGTGCCGAAACCGATCGTCTGCGAGCTTCGCGATCCAACGCCGTATCTGGCTTGACATAGTGGGCCACATCTGATACATGAATTCCCAGACGCCATTCGCCACTTTTGAGGGTTTCCAGAGTAAACGCTTGTTCCACCGTCGGAATGGTACTGCGGAGTCTGGATGTGGGCATCAAAGCAATCGTTTGGAGACTGCGTAGATCTAAGCGCCCTTTAATCTCAGCCTTTCGCAGGGGTTTGGGTAAATCCGCGATCGCATCGAGAACGACTTGGGGGAAAGCGCGAGGCAAGTCATGCTTACAGCAAACAATATCCAGATCATTGGCATCTTCTGCATCGGATCCGAGGATTTGTGCGACACGCCCGAGGGGGGGATTGCTGCCTAGAGCATAACGCAACACTTCGACATGAACCAGATGTTCGACCGCATCGGCGAGGGAAACCCCATTTTGTTTGAGGTCAAGTTCAAACAACAAGCGATCGTCTAAAGGAACTGCTAAATAGCGATTCCCTGTTTGCTTGACTCTGGCGAGTACGGACGGGTTGGCACGTTCTAGGATTAACTTGACCTCGCCTTCGGGAGAACGACGACGAGAGCCTTCTTTAATGATATTCACCAACACGCGATCGCCATTCCAGGCATTACTCAAATGGCATTCGCGGATGTAAATATCTTCAGTTCCCTCCGTATCCTGAATCGCAAAGCAAAACCCCTTGCTAGAGCAGCGCAGTTTTGCTTCTACGAGACTTTCTTCCCAAACCCGCCGATATCGACCTTTTTCCTTGACAAGCACGCCGATTTTTTCCAACGCATCGAGCGCAATTTGTAAGTAGCGCGTGCTTTTTTCATCCTGACACCCCAGTTTCTTCTCCAAGATCTTGGGAGCGACCGATTTATCATCGGTAAAATTTGCCAGTAGTGTAGCGATTGAAAAGTCCATTCAGAGATCGATCCTTCTTTTATCCATTCGGTTCTCTTTCCAGGCATCAAATGTCTGGTGTTGCTGCTTGTTCTCTATCGAGTCGAGCCTCAAAGGTGACGCAAATGACGAATATCCCCTTATTGAACTCGTTTGACTTCAGACAAGCTATAGTGATGCCAACTTTCAAGCCAAAACAGTTGCATCGCGTCAATCCCCTGTCAGTTTTCAACGGAGGTCGTTATCGTATCATACTCCCCGATCGACCCATCCGAATCAGAACTTACAGACTCGGAAAGCGACGCGCCTCATGCGACTTTTTCAGCATCAGCGTCAAGTTTCCAAGCAATTCGAGCCAACAGTTGGCGAATGCTGGGGTCACTGACGGACTCCTTACCCAGAAAAACAGGAGGGTTGACCCACGCGAAATGCATTTGAAGGCGATCGCGCTTACATCCCTAAAGACCATGAAGAACACATACCCGATGCCGGGGTAGACTCGCCGGTGATTCATTAACCCGATCTATCCCAGGGACATTAGCCAAAGCGAAGGGGCGGTTGTTCGGTGTTGAACCCCCTACAAACTAGCTTGTCATGCTTGGGGATTGAACAGAGTTAGGATCTAAAGACACTGGAAAACTCTAACGAGTTGGTGCCGTATCTGTTAGATATCCCACTCATAAAAACGAGTTGTTGCTTGTTCTAGCGGCATGGTTTCTGGCTTTTCTCCCTAGGAAATTGATAGTTGCCGCTCTTCGTAGCTCTCTGGCGATCAATCGCGAGGGCTGTACTCAAAGGCGGCGGGTTTTGTCCTAGGGTCTTTCACAAGTGACCTGTTTTCTGGCATTGTAGCATTGAATGGCATTAAAATTCCCCGAAGCCAATTTCCCTCATTAAAATGTCAAGTATCCCCTTAAAATTCCCCGGACTGAATCTGCTCCCTTAAAATGTTAAGTATTGATACTACCCTCACCCATCATGTTGATTGAATTTCGCTCTCGCTATCCCACCGCCAGTTTAATTTCTGAATTACTCACCCTTCATCAAGGACTCTATGTGGTGCGGACCTTGGTACAAATGGATGGGGTGATCCTCGCCACGGGGATGGCGGCTGAACCGACGATCGAACAAGCGGAAGATCGTGCCCGAGTTCGGGCGATCGCGGTTTTAGGTACATCGGTTTCTGTCTCTGAGGCTACTCCTTCCCGCAACATCTCAGAGTCTCCGGTAACTGCACCGGCCTCGGCTCCCGCTTTTAATACGCTACATTTGGGACAAGGCAAAACCCGTGCTAGGCCCAGTTCAACCCCCATGAGTTCCCCCGGGTTTTCCGAATCTCAACGCTCGACTCCCCCGGAAACAGCCCCTGCATTCCCAGAGATTGAAAAGTCGGGTCCAAGTCCTGATCAATGGCTATCCGGTGGGGGATATTCGCCGACTCCTTCTACCCAGAGCGAATTTGCACCCCAGAGTTTACCTGAAACCTCTGGGTTTCCAGACAGTCCCACGGGGGTCGATGGTGATCCGTTCTCTGACTACAAATCCCCGGATGAACCCAAATCCGTTGTCCCGACTGAATATGGTGTTCCCAGTTCCAGTGTTCCAACTTCCCCAGAAATGACCCCTCCTAACGCGACTCAATCGGGTTCAGTGGATTTATCGGATGCGATCGCCCAAACCACTATTGAGATTAAACGCTTAGGCTGGACTAATGACCAAGGGCGCAACCATCTGAAACAGAACTATGGAGTCCCCTCTCGTTCTCTGCTTTCGGAAGACCAATTACTTGATTTCTTAACGTATCTTAAAACCCAGCCCAGCCCTTAGAAGGGATTGTCATCCCCAGATTTGAGGAGTTAGAGGGGAAAACTGGGACTTTTTCCAACGTTAACTCTAAAATTTTTGTAGGATTACCAGAGCTCAACAACTCGACCTCTAACTTAACTAGACAAAGCCCCCCTTTTGCTCCCATCCTACTCAGGATGGGAGCAAAAACAATCAATGTTAGGTCCAAGGGGTAGCCAGAGGTATAACAGTCTGTTCACCAGAGAACCCAACCGGGATTTAATTCACGGCTACCGGACGGTTAGCAGAGGGACGGCGATCGATGACCAGATCGATGAGTCCGTAGTCTACAGACTCTTGGGCGGACATGAAAAAGTCCCGTTCTGTATCTTGTTCAATCCGCTCAAGGGGTTGACCTGTATGCTCCGAGAGCAAAGTATTTAGGCGTTTTTTGTGGTAGAGAATTTCTTTGGCTTGGATTTCAATATCCGTCGCCTGCCCTTGAGCACCCCCGAGGGGTTGGTGAATCATGATTCGAGAATGGGGTAAGCTCATCCGCTTGCCTTTGGCACCGGCACTTAATAAGAAAGCGCCCATGCTGGCAGCTAATCCCAGACAAATGGTACAAACATCGGGGCGGATGTGGTTCATGGTATCGAAAATTCCCATGCCTGCGGTCACTGATCCACCGGGGGAATTGATATAGAGGTAGATATCTTTTTCGGCGTCTTCGGCTTCTAGGAACAGCAATTGGGCAACAATCAGGTTCGCTAGGTCTGCGTCCACCTGTTGTCCCAAAAAGACGATGCGATCGCGCAGGAGGCGGGAGTAGATATCAAAGGCGCGTTCACCACGCCCAGATTGTTCGATTACGGTAGGGATCATCTAGCTTGCCTGTTTACGTTACGTTTCTTAAATTTTACCTAAATCAGCAAGCATCCTCCCAGGTTGTCTGGATGTTTCTAGTCTCGGCCTCGTTTAAAGCCTGCTGGTCAAGGGTTCTGAACACTCAAGTTGAGGTATTGATCGGCTTTTGGGTGCCTCAGACCCTTGACTTAAATCTTTCCTAAATATGGAAAATTGGGCAAACCGTTCGGTTAGCCCTCCTCTGTCTACTTGAGCAGTTCTTGCTCATTCTATTGATTAATTCTTGAATTGGGACGAACACCACACTCCGACCGGATAGTACCTTGATAAGGTACGGTTTTCTCTCTGAACCCGATCGCCTTCCATGAGGTTTAATGGCGATCGCTCCTTAAACCCAGTCAGCTTTCCATCGCTGACCCGAGTTCTGTCATGAGGAATGAGAATGACCGAAAAAATGGCAGGATGCACCCTGTAATGAATTGCTGAGTTGCGCTGACGAATGAGCGCGAACCCCATAGACGGTAAGGATTTTTGGCTTCAAACTTGCATCGGTTCTGGTCTGTGTCGATCTGGACCTGGAAAGGATAAGCGCGATCAGCAATGGGGCGATCGGTTGGGTTCTTATCGTCCACTTCCGCGATGATCCGGTTCAGTGCCCCGAGCGACATCAGCGCTGGCAATTTGACTATTTGCATGGGAGTTATTTTCTTTTGAAGTAAGATATTCAATGCCAGAAAAGTTGGCATTCATCCCTAATAAAAGCAGGCTAGATAACACTAAGCATTTGTAGATGCTCATAGATAAATTCCTTTTTTGACTGTTATTTATCTCTACGGAATCTCTACAAAACATCCGGCTATTTTTTAAATTATTTGGGGTGAAACCCTCTCAGTGGTAACACTCCAAGATCCGGAACATTTCACATTCAAGTTCGTCTTATTCTTTAAATTAGTCAATCCTTTTAGCTCGGATTTAGCCCTACTGCGTTTGGCTTCTAGTCTCGTCATGCCCAGTTGGTCAAGAGAGATAGAACAGGACCTCAGTTCCCCCTCGGGGTACAAAATTATTCTTTTTCGGATTAAAAAACAAAGTGACCGCCACCTAATCCAATGGCAGTCTCTTCTCAAGTCGCTAGTCTCCCCACAGCGAATCTTGAAGGGTTATGGTCAGCGCCAGAATTACTTAATAAGAAGAAAAATTTAACCTTGCCCTATTATCAAAGTCGCCATTGACCCAGAGTTTGTTTAAAGCGGGTGAAGATCTAAATTAATCCCAAAATTTACACAATGTGAGACGTAGTAAGAATTAAGCAGTGAACTAACCTAGACCCAGGCGATCGCTGTAGGGAGAGTCTAGGATTAAAGATGAGGCTTGGGTCCGGTAACCCTTGGAGTTCCAGGCTGTAGAAATTTGGAAAATTCCGGACCCCAACCGATGTAAGCCTTCTGCTAAATAACACAGACTAAAAATTTTTCCATCGGGATAAAAATCAGGGAAGGACTGAGAATCCCCGAGATTTTCAATAAAATTAAAGTGCACTCTTTGAAACCTCTAGGCAAAGGAAAGTAGAACAAAGACCCAACCTAGAATCCTCAGACGGATGATAACGAAACCAGGACCCCTCTCCTTTTCGGTGGGGTCCCTCTAGGGAGAAAAGGGCCGAGAATTTTGCCGGGCCCTGAATCCTCTTTCCCTCGTTCCAAAGAAAGTCTGTATCAATTCATGCAGCATAGTGTGAAATGAAGCGTTAGCATGAGATAATTTATCACCAAATTCAGGTTTGAGATTAGAAAGTTTGTCTGCACTGCTTAAGAAATCGGAGTTTCCAGGGAATATCGTAAGGCTGGCGAATGGATTAACCGTGATTCACCAACATATCAGGGCTACACCCGTCGTTGTGGTTGATGTGTGGGTTAAAGCAGGTGCAATCCGCGAACCTGACACCTGGTCAGGAATGGCTCATTTCCTGGAACACATGATTTTCAAAGGGACCCAAATCCAGCCTCCGGGTGCTTTTGACTGTCTGATTGAAAATCGGGGTGGGATGACCAATGCCGCCACGAGTCATGACTATGCTCACTTTTTCATTACCGTTGCCGCACCCTATTTAAAAGAAAGTCTGCCTGCCTTGGCGGATCTGTTGCTGCATCCGGCGATTCCCGAGGATGAGTTTCTGCGGGAACGGGATGTGGTACTGGAAGAAATACGCCAATCGGTGGATAATCCCGATTGGTTGGGGTTTCAAGCGATGATGGAGACGATTTATCACCAGCATCCTTATCGACGCCCAGTCTTTGGAGAGGCGGAGATTTTGATGGAGCGATCGCCGGAAGAAATGCGGATGTTCCATCGCTGCCACTATCAGCCGCAAAATATGACCGTTGCGATCGTTGGCAATGTCACGTTAGCCGAAACCCTGGACTTAGTACAGGACGCCTTTAACAGCTTTCCCACTCCCGGGGAATGGCAGGACTTCAAACAAGAAGCCGAACCCCCCATGACCGAAATTCGGCGTCGGGAACTGTTCTTACCCCGTTTGGAAGTGGCAAGGTTGACTCTGGCTTGGACGGGCCCCGGGGTGGAACAGTTGCAGGATGCATACGGTTTAGACTTGCTTGCTGTGGTCCTGGCAGAAGGGCGAAATTCCCGTTTAGTCCGAGAATTGCGGGAGATCCGGGGACTGGTTCACGGCATCGGCAGCGATTTTTCCCTCCAACGGGATTCCAGCTTGTTTACAATTGGGGCATGGCTCGATCCAAAACATCTGGAGTTGGTGGAAAATGTGATTCTTGACCGTATCGATGAGTTACAAGCTCAACCGATTAATTCTGCTGAACTCGCCCGCGCTCAACGCCTGCTGTGTAATGATTATGCCTTTTCGACGGAAACCCCGTCTCAACTGGCGGGATTGTATGGTTACTATCAAACCATTGCCGAGGCCCCGGCAGCAGTGGCCTATCCGGATTGCATTCAATCCTATAATGCGGCAGACTTGCAACGGGTAGCGAATAACTATTTATGCCCCAAATATTACGCAGTCACAGAACTCAAACCTCTAGACTGAGTTAAACCCCAGACGAATCCACCTCAGACGACTACAAGGAACCTAATTTTCGTGACAGAGAACGTGACGCAATCGCTACAGAAGACAATCCATCGTACGGTTTTGAAGAATGGCATGGTGGTGATTGCCGTGGAAAATCCCGCCGCTGATATTATTGCTGCCCGGATTTTTATCAATGCGGGGAGTTCTTGGGAGTCCCCAACTCAGATGGGATTGTCGCATCTGCTGTCGGCGGTGTTGACGAAGGGGACCGAAAAGCGATCGTCCCTAGAAATTGCTGAATTGGTGGAGTCGGTGGGGGCTACCCTGAGTACCGATACGACGCCTGATTATTTTTTGCTGAGTTTGAAGACGGTTTCGGGGGATTTCCCGGAGTTGTTGCGCCTGTCTTCGGAACTGTTGCGATCGCCCACGTTTCCTGAGTCTGAGGTGGAACTGGAACGCCGTTTGACCCTGCAAGGCATTCGTTCTCAGCAGGAACAACCGTTTACCATTGGTTATGACCAGATGCGGCGTGCCATGTACCCAGATCACCCCTACGCTTGTTCGGTTCTGGGAACGGAAGCGACAGTCTCTCAGTTGACTCGGGATGATTTACAAACCTATCATCAGACCTATTTTCGCCCCGATCGCATCGTGATTAGTCTCACGGGTCGAATTTCACCGTTAGAAGCAACGGCGTTGGTGGAATCAGTCTTTGGAGATTGGCAGGCCCCTTCTGTGGCAGTGCCACCTTTGGAATTACCCCGGTTAAAGCCCAATCCCCGCTTTCTCAGTTCCATCCAGGATACTCAACAATCCATCGTGATGGCGGGGTATCTGGGGGCTTCAGTTCTAGGAAATGACCCCTTAAATCCCAACCCGAGGGATTATGCCATCCTCAAGTTGCTCAATACCTATTTGGGAAATGGGTTATCCAGTCGGTTATTTGTGGAACTCCGGGAAAAACGGGGTTTAGCTTATGATGTTTCGGCATTCTACCCGACTCGTCTGCGGGAAGCGGCGTTTGTGGTTTATATGGGGACGGCTCCTGAAAATACGGCGATCGCCCTAAAATGTCTACAAACGGAAGTGGAGCGTCTGAGTAGTATCACCTTACTTGAGGACGAGTTACAATCGGCCAAAAATAAGCTCCTCGGTCAATATGCCTTGGGTAAGCAAACCAACGCTCAAATCGCTCAAGTCTTTGGCTGGTATGAAATTTTGGGTTTGGGCATTGATTTTGATACGCGCTTCACCGAAGAGGTTGCCGGAATTTCGCCCTTGGAGGCCCAGGAAGCAGCCAGTCGGTATCTGACTCAAGCTTATATCTCTTTAGTCGGACCTTCTGAGGCGATCGCCCCGTTATGTGAATCCGTTGCCTATTAATGTCACAGAACGGACGGCAAATGTTAGGAAAGGCACTGCAACCCCTCATCATTCCCCCCGGATCACCGGCTAAAATCAGCACTAAATTAGTCGAGTAGGAGGCTAGAGACATTGACAGAGGTCGTATTTAATCCAATGGGCTGGATCCGGTCCACCGCCAAGCTCAAGCTAATGGTAGGGAGTTTATCTCTCGTGTTGATTTCTGCACCGATCGCAGCGATCGCCCAGCAGGCCCCTTTCGTGCAGCGATCGATATTGCAACTGGGCACTCAAAGTCAAGAAGTTACCGAACTACAAGCGGTCCTCAAACTGATGGGATATTACATGGGACCTGTGGACGGCATTTATAGCGAAGGCACGGTAAGAGGCGTTTCCGCCTTTCAGCAGGCGGCAGGTTTAACCCCCGATGGAATAGTCGGAGAGGGAACCTGGAATCGCCTCTTTCCGCCCTCTCCTGGCGCAGTTGCCTCCGGTGTCATGAATCCCGGGTCCGTTCCGTTTACTCAATCCTCCCGTCCCATCCTGCGACAAGGCATGGAAAGTGATTGGGTGGCGCAACTCCAACAGCGCCTTAATCAAATGGGCTTTTTTGAAGGGTCCCCCACCGGCGTTTTTGGCCCGCGAACCGATGCCTCTGTCCGAGCATTGCAAAGCCGCTACAATTTAGAACCCGATGGTATCGTCGGCCCTTCCACTTGGTCCATTCTGTTTCCTTAAACTCCCTCTGGGTTTCCCTCGCCTCGCCCCGGCGAGGGCTTTCGGAAGACCGTTTATTGACGTAATTATGCTTATTAAAATGCCAATTTTGAGCGAATTGCTAACAAATGTAACAGAAAAGATTGCAAGACGTAAATCTGTGTAAAGTTTATTAAACAAAGGGTTGCGCTCTGGAAAATTTGTGGTAATTTATAAATATGACGCAAGCAGGAAATAAAACTTCAACGCCAAACAAGTTTTTTAGATTAGAGTTCTGCGTCATCCCGCTCTAATCTGCCCGTAGTGAAGCAGCGGCGAGCATCCCAGCCAAAAGGTGGTGCTTCTGTCTAAGAAAAGTTAGAACGAGAAGCCAAAACTTGGAGTCTGGTATAGACTGAGTGGATGCCAACACCAAAACCTAACTGCGTGTGGTTTGTAAACCTTAGTAATTGTTAACTTCACCGTAGATCAAGCTGAAAATTAATCTCGTCAATTTACCGATTAAAAGGGTCTAGTCGCCGCCGATTAGACCCTTTTAGTTTGGTGATTTGTCATTTGTCGTTGGTCCTGGATAACAAACAACAAATGACAAAAGGATCAGAGATTAACTACCCGTAACTAAAGCGGGCATTTCCCCACAAATTCCCGCTTGTTTGAGGCGATCGAGGGCAACACCGAGGCGATCGCAATCGTGAATTAAACTAATCCGTACATATCCTTCACCCCCGGATCCAAAGGCATTCCCTGGGGTTAAAACCACGCCGGTTTTATTCAATACCGACTCGATAAACTCTTCAGAACTATTACCAAAAGGACATTTCGCCCAAACATAAAATGTCGCTTCCGGATTCTTCACACTCCATCCCAGTTCGCGCAACCCTTGCACCAAGAAATCGCGCCGCACCCGATACCGCGCCTGCACCTCATGAATATAAACATCGGGCAAATGTAGCGCCGCTGCTGCCGCTGCTTGGACGACAGCAAACATCCCATAATCCATGTTGGTTTTTAACCGGCGTAAATTCTTAATGACGCTAGAATTGCCCACGGCAAAACCCACCCGCCATCCTGCCATATTGTAGGTTTTAGAAAGCGTATGGAATTCGACCCCAATCTCTTTCGCCCCCGGAATTTCTAACAAGCTTGTCGGATGATAGCCATCGTAGGCTAATTCTGCGTAGCACATATCATGTACTAACAAAATTTCATGGCGACGAGCAAAGGCGACTACTTCCTCGAAAAATTCCCGAGGTGCCGTGGCGGTGGTGGGGTTGTTGGGATAGTTGAAATAGAGAATTTTAGCCCGTTGTGCCACCTCGTCGGGAATCGTTGCCAAATCAATCAACCAATCGTTTTTCTCAGAAAGAACGATTTCGTGAATTTGGCCCCCGGCTATTAAGGGACCCCGGAAATGGGCAGGGTAACCGGGACTGGGGACTAAAATCAAGTCCCCCGGATTGACATAAGCGAGGGCAAAGTGAGTTAAACCTTCTTTGGAACCGAGAACCGGCAACGCTTCAGTTACGGGGTCTAACGATACATCGTAGCGACGGCTGTACCATTCACAGATGGCTTCGCGAAAGCTATCGGTGCCGCCTACAGGAGGATAGCGATGGGTAGTGGTATCTTGCAAGGCGGCGATCGCGGTTTCCACCACAGCAACGGGAGTGGGTCCATCGGGGTTGCCCATGCCTAAATCGATTAAGTCAATTCCTTGCGATCGCGCCCCGGCTTTCAATTCGTCAAGACGCGCAAAGACATAAGCCGGAAGTTGCTGCAAACGTTGAGCCGGTTGGATCCAATCTAAAGTCATGGGCGTTGTGCGCGGAAAAACCGCGATCTCCTTTTGTTGCAAAAAAAACTACAAATAGACATTTAATCGCCAAAAGGTCACGAGGGATACAGAATTTAAAAAATAAATCGTCTATCCCAATGGACCAAGGGTGAGGGTTGGCAGTGCTCTCCATTCAATTCAGTTAGGCAGGGGCTGTATCCACCAGTTCTGAGGTTTCTTTGACGACTCCCCCCAGATCTACCCCGCTTCGCCGAGATTCTACGGGTGCCGTGGTGGAAACCATTGCTGCCATCAGTTGTTCCGGTACTACGGTAAAGGGCAGCCGATGAATATCTGAATTGGGGGCACAAGCAATTTCAGCCGCATGGTACAGTTCTCCCAAGGTGACCACTTCTAAGCCTAAATCTATTAAGCTTTGGGGTAAGCCAATCTCGGAATAGAACTTTAACAGTTGTTGCCTTGCGCTGGCGGCTAATTGGTTCCCCTGTAGCATTTCTTCCAGGCGCAGTTGCACCAAAATACCATAGGCGACTTTTTCCCCATGCAGGGTATCATGAGCGGCTAACAGGTGGGTTAAGCCATTATGCACCGCATGGGCGGCAACGGTGCGGCATTGCGCGCCCCCCAGTCCCCCGATGACACCGGCGAGTAACACCGTAGCATCGACAACTTCCTGCCAAACTTCCCCTCCGGGACTGGCGACTGCCTGGGCAGATTTTTGGAACAACAGGTCCCGCAACACCCGCGCTTGCTGTACGGCGGCGATAATTAGGGTTTGTTCGGAATATCCGCTACTAACTGAGGCTTCATACCATTTGGCGATCGCATCCCCAATTCCGGCGACTAAGGTGCGTTGCGGCGCAGTTTGAACCAAGTCATAATCGAGAATCAGAACATCGGGACATTTGGGGAGGGGGACATCGTAGAGAAATGCACCCCCATCCGAATAGATATTCGATAAAGCAGTCCAGGCGGCACAGGTAGCGGCAGAGGAGGGAACGGTGATAATCGGCAATCCACAGCGATGGGCTAAAAGTTTGGCTGCATCGAGGGATTTACCGCCTCCGGTTCCGATAATCAGATCCGCTTGATGGGTGGCAACAGCTTCTTGCAGTCGGGTGAGACTCGCTTCGCTACAGTCGGGGGTATAGGAGGCAGAGGCGATCGCCAGTTGATATTGGGTAACTGCGGGTTGTAACCGTTCCGTCAGCAGTTGATTAGAGCGATCGCCCCCTACAATCAAGGGACGATGCCCTAATCTGGCGATCACCGCGCCGGATTGTTCCAAACAGCCCTTTGAGCGAATCACTTGGGCGGGTGCAACACTGAGCATGGGCAGCACAGCAACAGGATTCGAGTTCGGTGTTGAGGAAGCAAAATTCTGATGGGGCATACAGATCTAGAGAAGTTTTGCTGAGGTTGAGCTGGGGTGAGTGGGATGAGTATTTATAACTCTACTGTATTCAAGGATTCCCGATTGTGGCGGGGATTTTATCTAAATTTCGGGATTGCGCCCTAACTCTCCCACTGGCGATCGACCCTGGGATATTTTGATTTTAAGAGGTTTCCTCCTAAACCTGCACGGTAGGTTCATTGATTATCAGGGAAAATTGGGCTTAATACAGAACTTACGCTCTAAACCTGGTTTAAAGCGTAAGTCCTCAAATGGCATCAGAAAAATTGAGAAGACAGAACCGTAGGGTTCTCAATTCTCAATTTTCAATTCTCAATTTTTAATTCTCAATTGTTTAGGCGTCCTTGGCTGGTGGTTTCAGTTTAGAAAGTTCCGAAAATTGATCGGCGTAGATTTCAATTTCAAGGTTATCATCATCACGAATCCCCAGCGATCGCTTCACTTGACCCAAAAACAGAGGTTTAGAGAGTCCTGGTTCGGGATGGACGATGGTGCGGGCGCGGATGGTTAATTGATTTTCTCCACGGGAACTAAACCGCCCCTGAGAAAACAAATCATTGGCGGCTTGACGCAGGGTTAATTCTAGTTCAGACTCGGTAATCGTTGGGGGTAAAGCAATCACCGTTTGACTGCCTCCATTGTCGTAGACCCTAACATAGTGCACCGCACCCGGGACTTGGACCCGAGTCAGAGGGACTAAGCTGAGGGCAAATAAACCGCCGGTGAGGACTCCCATAAAGCCGGTAATTCCTACCAAGCGAAAACGGACTCCCCATTTGAAGAGAAATCCTAATAGACTCAGGACTCCACTAACCAGGGTGAGGATGCCTGCCCACTTAAAAGCAACGAAAAATTCTGCGGTTGTTAGCATATTGGTTTCTGGTGTAATCGAGGAGTAGTGTGGGTGAGTTCCATTTAGATTTAAGATTCCGCTTCATTACTGACAAAGCTATCGGAATCAGGGTTCGCTGATTCGATCGCCGCTTTTAGAGTATGCCAGCAGAGGTTGGCGCATTTGATGCGAACGGGAAATTGAGCGACGCCTTGCATGACATTGAGCTTGCGCTGTTCTTTCGGAAATTCTGCCTCGCCTTTCATCATGGTTTGAAAGCGCTGCACCATTTCAAGGGCTTCCGCTGTGGATTTGCCCCGCAATGCTTCTGCCATCAGGTCAACGGATGCCATCGAGATCGCGCAGCCTTCGCCGTCAAATTTTACCTCTTCAATGCGATCGCCCGCCTCATTCAGCCGCAATGTCAGTTCAATGGTATCGCCACAGGAAGGGTTATGTCCTCGCTGTCGGCGATGCACCGGATCCGTGACACCCCGATATTTGGGAGACTTGTAACGCTCCAGGATAACTTGCTGGTAGAGGTCGCGCAGATTGCTCAGAGACATGGTGGTAAGCGGGGAGAACTTCATTAATCTTTAGTTTAGATCCTATCAGCACTAGCACCCTTTGTCGTGGGTTCTGGGTTCTGGGTTTTTGAGAATCCCACTCAAGGCACTCTAAACATTAAAATCTTCCTGACCCATTTATCAGCAGTGTTAGCCTCCTGGGTGATGGCAAAATGTGATAATGCTAGAGGTCATCTCTAAGGGTTCTAAAGCAGGGAACTTGCAATTAAACCTATTTCATATATTATTGATTTTTTTTTCAACCATGAGGTTGTATTTTAATATTAAACAATTTTAACAAACGAATTAAATATAAAATTAAGCCGATAAATTTATTTTCTGAGTTGTAGGATTTTGTGCGAATTTAGTCAGCTAAATTTTGATAACTTAAACCAAGTTTAATATAAATATTTATGTTATTTAATAAGGCTCTTCAGGACTTATGGTGATAAGTTTATCTAATTAATGAGGGGTCTGGCACACCAGGTTAAAAGCTGAAACCCA
>NZ_JAMXFC010000058.1 GCF_025370755.1 Laspinema sp. D2d
TCCCAGACCCCTTACCTCTACATCCGCTCACTTTACCCCTCAATACTTGTTAGGGGTTAAAAACATATATCTGTAAGTGAGTGGGGGGCCGGTAATGGATACCCAAGGACGAATAGTGGGAATTCACGGACGAGCTGAGGGCGAGGAGTATGAAGGTGTGCAACTGGGGCGGAGTTTGGGTATTCCCACGAACACTCTGTTAGGCAGTTTGCAAGTATGGGGAATTGAGCGAGAGTGGTTGCAAGTAGAAACTGATCCCCCTCCAGAATTGGATATAAATAAGTTTGTAAACATGATTGCGGCTCTGGCGGTCACTCAAAAAAAAGCCCCCAAACAAGATGCCACTGCTAGGGATTGGATTAACTATGGCAATCAACTCTGGCGTGTGGATCGTTTTGAGCAAGCAATTGAGGCGTTTAATCAAGCGATTCACCTTAACCGCAATTCCTATGCTGCTTGGTACGCCAGGGGTTTAGCGTTAAGTGCAGATAACCGGCATAGAGAGGCAGTGCGGTCTTTTGAGCAAGCAATTGTCATTGATAATACACGCTATGAAGCATGGCGAGAGCAAGGTAAATCATTGTTATTGTTAAAACAATACCCAGAGGCTCTGGCCTCAATTGATGAATCGATTCAACAGCAAAATCAGGATGCCGTAATTTATATATTACGTGCAATAATACTGTCCGAATTAAATCGCTACCAGGAAGCAGTAGAGACTTACACCAAAGCCATTGATATTAAACCCCATGCCTGGGCTTACAACGACCGGGGTGCTGCCCGTTCTGAGGCAGAAGATAAGCAGGGAGCGATCGCTGACTTTAACCAAGCGATTAAAATTAATCCCCAAGATGCGCAATCTTACTATAACAGAGGTATTGTCCGTGCTGAGTTGGAAGACTTGCCTGGGGCGATCGCTGACTTCAACCAAGCGATTAAACTCAATCCGCAGTATGCCGAGGCTTACAACAATCGTGGTGCTATCCGTCAGGACTTAAGAGATTTGCCTGGGGCAATAGCTGATTACAACCAAGCGATTAAACTCAATCCCCAGAATGCCCAGGCTTACTATAACAGAGGGAATGCGCGTTCTGAGGCAGGAGATAAGCAGGGAGCAATAGCAGACTACACCAAAGCAATTAAACTCAATCCTCAATTTGCTGACGCTTATAACAACCGAGGTGTTGCTCGTAAAGATTCCGGAGATTTGTCCGGGGCGATCGCTGACTATACCGAAGCGATTGAGTTCAATCCCCTGTATGCCGGGGCTTATAACAACCGAGCTTATGCCCGTAAAGATTCCGGAGATTTGCCCGGGGCGATCGCTGACTACAACCAAACGATTAAAATCAATCCCCAGGATGCCGAAGCTTATAACAACCGAGGTGTTGCTCGTGCAAACTCAGGAGACTTGCTGGGGGCGATCTCGGACTTCACCGAAGCGATTAAACTCAATCCCCAAAATGCCTTGGCTTACAACAACCGGGGTAATGCTCGTAAAGACTCAGGAGATGTGCCGGGGGCGATAGATGACTACAACCAAGCGATTACAATCAATCCCCAGTTAGCCTTAGCTTACAACAACCGGGGTAATGCCCGTACGAACTCAGGAGACTTGGCCGGAGCAATCTCTGACTTCACTGAAGCGATTAAAATTAATCCCCAGTATGCTGAAGCTTACTACAACCGAGGTGTTACCAGTTCTATCTTAGAAGATATGCCGGGAGCAATCTCTGACTTCACTGAAGCGATTAAAATTAATCCCCAGTATGCTGAAGCTTACTACAACCGAGGTGTTGCCCGTTATCTGTCCGAAGACAAGCAGGGTGGCATAGAGGATATACAGAAAGCAGAACAGCTATCGTGTCAGCAGGGGAACCCGCTATGCCAAACGGCAAAGGATAACCTCAAAAAGATGGAAGCTGGGAGATGAGGTTGGGGAGTTTGGGAAGGGTGGGAGAGCAACATAGCCTTATCGAATGACTCGAATTTCCACCCCTACACTCAGACTTTCCCAAACGCGACTACTTGCATATCTTGCTCAAAATTATTTATCTCAATTTGATAGTTATTCCTATGACGCTAGAACAAGTTCTACAATTAGCCAAACAACTTTCCCTGAGCGATAAAGTTCGCTTGATCGAGCAACTTGCTCCTGAAATCCAGCGAGAATTACCGCCTAACGATTCCCAACCGCGCCGCTCTTTGTGGGGACTTTGTTCCGACTTGGGAACCGCCCCTTCATCGGAGGAAATTGATGAAGCTCGCCGTGATGTTTGGGCAAATTTTCCTCGGGAGGATATCTAATGTTGCGAGCCATTGTAGATACTCATGCAGTGATTTGGTATATTTTTGCAGACCCTCGTCTTTCTGTCACCGCGCAAACAGCAATAGAACAGATAGCTGCCGATGGTGATACCATAGGTTTTTCATCAATTACCCTAGCTGAAATTATTTATTTAATCGAAAAAAGTAGAATTGCCCCTTCTACTTTGACGCGCTTGTTAGGAGAAGTTGACAAACATGACCCGCTGTTAATTGAAATTCCGTTTGACCGTAAAATTGCTCAACTCATGCTGAATGTTGATCGCGCTCAAATTCCTGATTTGCCCGATCGCATCATTGCTGCTACTGCTTTATATTGTGACGTTCCACTAATCAGCCGTGATCATAAAATTCAACTTTCCACCGTGAATACTATCTGGTGAGCGCTCCCCCCAACTCTCCTTAATAAAGGGGGCTTTTTTACTCATTCCCAGGCTCCTCTTTTTTTGGCGAAGGGCTAGACAGGAGGCAGGGCAGCGCTATGGTGCATTCCCACAGAACCGGGGAACAAAAAACAGGGGAAATCAACGGTGTAGGGTTCCAGAATATGAGACATGGTTCGATGAATTTTGGAGAATACCCATTAAAATTTTGCTCTACCCCTATTAAAGCACTCAAACATCTTGATGTCACTTAATCGCTAAAGCATCCCCTAGCCAATCTCTATCCGATAAGAGGTCAAAATGGTACAGACACCCCCTCAACCGGCAACCGAAACTCTATTACTGAAATTGCCTAAAAAACTGGGGCTTTACGTTACCCCAGAACAGTTTGCTGCCCTGGCAGCCAGTAATCAAGATTTGCGACTGGAAAGAACTGCACGAGGAGAATTAATCGTGAATCCACCAACGGGTTGGGAAACCGGGAAACGCAATAGCAGAATTTCTGGCGAAGTGTATCTATGGTGGCGAAATACCGGCGAACTGGGAGAGATTTTTGACTCCTCCACGGGATTTATTTTACCCAATCAAGCAACTCGTTCTCCCGATGCTTCTTGGGTGAGTCAAGCGCGTTGGGATGCCTTGACTCCGGAACAAAAAGGAACTTTTGCTAATCTTTGTCCCAATTTTGTCGTTGAGTTGCGTTCTGCTTCAGATTCTCTCAATTCCCTACAAGAAAAAATGCGGGAGTATATGGAGAATGGGGCAGATTTAGGTTGGTTAATCGACCCGCAAAATAAAACTGTGGAAATTTATCGCCAGGGGTTGGAAGTCGAACAGTTGGAAAATCCCCAGGAGTTATCCGGTGAAGAAATATTACCCGGTTTTGTCTTGAATTTGCCTCAAGTATGGGGGTAAAATTCAAGGCAGCAACACAACACCCGGCGGGGGTTAAAAACCCCGCCTAACAGCTCAAGTCGGTTTCAACCGACTATAAGTCTTATGTGATGGTGTTTTCAGTCGGTTTTAACCGACGTAGGGGCGCTTCGCGAAGCGCCCCTACAGGCCGCCAATCGATTTATCCCCTGCCGGTGTTGATAATGGTGCTGGAGTTTTATGAAACTAGAACAAGTTTTACCCTTGGCAAAACAACTTTCCTTAATAGACAAAGTACATTTAATCGAGCAACTCGCTTCAGAAATTGAGCGAGAACTGTCCCAAGTCGAGTCCCAAACCCGTCGCTCTTTGTAGGGACTTTGTGCCGACTTGGGAAGCGCACCTTCGGCGGAAGAAATTGATGAAGCTCGCCGTGATATTTGGGGTTCTGGTTTACAATAATAAAAAGTTGATTTTACTAGAGGGCAGGCAGGAGAAATGGAAAATTCTTACCCGGTTTCGGGAGTCAATTCAAATTGGGCTTACCCGATTTTAGAACCAGCGGATATAGAAACCCGATTTTCAGAACTGGCTCAACAGTGGCGACGGGAAACCGGCATGATGTCTTTAGTTACGAAAATGTCCATGCACCCCGCATACCAAAGGATAATTGGCATGGGTCAACCCGTTGTCCCCCTAATTTTGAGGGAATTAGAACAGGAACCCGACTATTGGTTTTGGGCATTGCAAGCGATTACAGGGGCTAATCCGGTGCAACCAGAACAGCGGGGACGGTTAACACAGATGGCAGCAGCTTGGATAGAATGGGGCAGAGAACATGGCTACAGATGGTAGATTTTATCGACTGAGTTTTAAGCTAAAATGAACAGTATTACTACTACCCAATCAGTCCAATGAAAACTACTTCTCCTGTGATTCATAGTGACCCTGACATTCTGGGAGGAACCCCAGTTTTTGTGGGAACTCGTGTGCCTATGAAAACCTTACTGGATTATCTGGAAGCAGGCGAACCCTTAGATGAATTTTTAGACCACTTTCCTAGTGTGAGTCGAGAACAAGCCGTTGCTACTTTGGAAGTTGCCAAAGAAATATTAACAGCCTATTATGCGAATCCTGCTTGATGAGTGCAGTCCCCGACCTTTAAAGCGTGAACTGGTTGATTATAATATCAGCACAGTTGTGGAAATGGGATGGTCATGAATATGTTGGTGGCATCTAGCAATAAATTATATCAGTTTTTAAAAGTAGGGGGTTCGCGTAACGGTTCTCGGGGAATCGCTGGAATTTCAAATTCTCCTAAATCAGCAAATCTTTTGCCGATCGCATCTGCTAGATTTAACGGTTCCACAGGAGTTTCTTTTAAAACCGCCCGAATGATTTCTTTTGCTTCTTCTTCCAGAGAACGTCCATAATAATCGGCTCGCTTTTGCAGCCGATTTTTAAAGTCATCATCAAAATTTTGAATGGTGATATTACTCATAATTGCTGCAATATTTTTGATGTTAAAGGCTGTGCTTAGGTTTAATTTCCTCGTGACTTGGCTCTGCCGAGTCATGCTCTTTGGAGGCTCTGCCTCCCTTATTAGGCGGCAGAGCCGCAGAAGGCGCGGATCACGGCAGAGCCATGATACGAGGTTGTTACGAGGTTGTTACGAGGTTGTTATTGCTTTTGCCATGATTTGGACTTATTTCGGTATTTTAAACGAGTCTTGCAACTTTTTAATGACTGTTTGCTGGTCCGTTGGAAAATTGGCGGCTTCGCCACTATAGGTTAGTTGATAAACTCTGCTATTTTTCACCGTCCAGATGGCTTGATGTTTGATGGGAATCCCATTTTTTGTGGTACTATAGATTACCATATTGGCGGCCCGGTTGTCCAGGGTGGTGTCAGCAGCGGTATTGACTAAATTGAGATTATATTCACTTTCCAATTGAGGCCGCAATTTTTGCTGATAATACTCCTGATGCGTCAGGGGTTGCGGTAAATCAATGATGGTGAGGGTGATGGTTTCTTGATAGTCTGATGGCTGTTGTCTGGGGGCTTGAAATACGGCCCGATCGCCTCCCAAGGGTGGATGAATTTGTTGCACCTGCCAATCTCCGGGATATTTCAGCATAATCCCATTGTCTTGATACAGCACATCTTTAACCCCCTCTAATCCAATAAATCCTCGGACTTCGGGAACGGTAAAGGCGACAATTACTCCCACGACTGTCACCATTACAGTCACTAAACCCAGTTTATCGCTTCGGGACAACTTGATTCTTGACATCATCGTAGATTGATTCGGTTTGACGACTGAATGAGTCCCAGCAGCTCCCTTTCCAGATAGCGCCGTGGAAGGAACTGAAGAATTGGATAAGGCTAAAATGTCTTGCAAAGCTGCTCCTGCATCCGCATACCTTTGGCGATAGTCCTGTAGCACCATTTGATCAATAAAATTGGCTAAATTATCGCTAACTTTAGCTAACGGACGCCAAGCAATTTCCCCCGTGGTCTTATCTTGAGGTAATCCGCCAGTTCTCGGGTCAGGATTTAAGCCGGTTAAGGCTTGAATGGCAATAATTCCCAAGGCATAAATATCGCTGCTCAAGTGGGGTTTTCCGGCAGCTTGTTCATTCGGCATATAGCCACGAGTCCCGATCGCCATCGTTTGCAGTGCCGTCCCAGAAGTCGCCGAAAGGTTCCTAATCTCTTTCACCGCCCCAAAATCGATTAAAACAATTTTCCCATCCTCTTGACGGCGCATCAAGTTATCTGGTTTAATATCCCGGTGAATTACCTGTTGTTTATGAACAAAGGCCAACACTTCCAAGGTATCTTGTAAGACTTGAATTACCTCAGTTTCCCTGAGTTTGAGAGTGGGAATAATTTCTTTACTCAGGGGATGTCCGGTAATTAATTCTTGGACTAAATAAAAGTGATGATTCTCCTCAAAATAAGCCAACAATCGGGGAACTTGGGGATGATTGCCCAATTTTTCCAGGAGTGCTGCTTCTTGGTCAAATAACTGTTTAGCTTTCTCTACAACCGAGTTGGCAAGGGTAACCCCAGGGGAGGAGGGCTGAATTTGGAGTTGTTTGACCACACAGTGAGGGTGGTTGGGACGTTGAGTATCGGCAGCGAGAAAGGTTTTGCCAAATCCGCCTTGGCTGAGGGGTTGTAAGATTTGATAACGTCTTTGGAGGAGGGGAGCTTGCATCTGATTTCCTCTGTTGTCCGGGTTATTTAGATTGTAGATTAAACAGGATAAATTGGGGAATATTAGCGAAGTTTTATTAGGGCAATTGTACAGTAGATTTTTTTCAAAATAACGGATTGATCCCCCCAACCCCCCTTAAAAAGGGGGACTTAAGAGAATTTTGCAACAAGTCTAATTAAGTCTAGTTCTCAATTCCTGCTATTCGGGCTATCTGTAAGGGAAAACATCGGGATAATTGGGGTCTGTTACCGGCATCAATTGCTGATTTCATTCATCGGTTATGGGTTTAACATATCATCCGGGATGTCCCCTTTCCCCATCACCTGGATGTAGAAGGGGATGAGAAGGGCTATGATTAGGAAAGAGTCCAACACCATCCAGACAGAATGACCATGCCAACACCAGAGTTTCAAGATGTTTTTGATGTCGTTGTTGTGGGTGCGGGTCACTCGGGATGTGAAGCAGCACTCGCTACGGCACGTCTTGGGTGTCGCACCCTTTTACTGACGTTGAATTTGGATAAAATTGCGTGGCAACCCTGCAATCCGGCTGTGGGTGGCCCTGCGAAGTCCCAACTCACTCATGAGGTGGATGCTCTCGGGGGCGAAATTGGCAAGATTGCCGATCGCACTTATCTCCAAAAGCGGGTCCTTAACTCTTCGCGAGGTCCCGCTGTTTGGGCGTTGCGGGCTCAGACGGATAAGCGGGAATATGCTCACGTCATGAAAACCATTGTCGAAAATCAAGAGAATTTATCCATCCGCGAAGGCATGGTCACGGATCTGGTTCTCGGTGATAATGATGATGTGATCGGGGTGGAAACCTATTTTGGCGTCGCCTTTGGTTGCAAGGCGGTGATTTTAACCACAGGGACGTTCCTCGGGGGGACAATCTGGGTGGGGAATAAGTCCATGAGTGCGGGACGTGCGGGGGAATTTGCTGCGGTGGGGTTGACGGAAACCTTGAACCGTCTGGGATTTGAGACGGGACGACTCAAAACCGGGACTCCGGCACGAGTTGACCGGCGATCGGTGGATTACAGTAAGATGGAACCGCAACCGGGGGATGAGGAGGTGCGCTGGTTCAGTTTTGACCCGGAGGTTTGGGTGGAACGGGAACAGATGCCTTGTCATCTCACTCGCACAACAGCGGAAACTCATCGCCTGATTCGGGAAAATTTGCATTTATCTCCGGTATATGGCGGTTGGGTGGATGCGAAAGGTCCGCGCTATTGTCCGAGCATTGAGGATAAAATTGTGCGATTTGCGGACAAGGAATCGCACCAGATTTTTATTGAACCGGAAGGGCGGGATATTCCTGAGTTGTATATTCAAGGATTTTCTACGGGTCTGCCGGAGCGTTTACAGTTGGAACTGTTGCGGAGTTTGCCCGGGCTAGAACATTGTACTATGTTACGTCCGGCTTATGCGGTGGAGTATGACTATCTGCCAGCGACACAATGTTACCCGACCTTGATGACGAAGAAAATTGAGGGGTTATTCTGTGCGGGTCAGATTAATGGCACGACGGGATATGAGGAAGCGGCGGCACAAGGGATTGTGGCGGGGATTAATGCGGCGCGGTTGGTGCGCGGTGAGGATGCGGTTATTTTTCCTCGGGAACACAGTTACCTGGGGACGTTGATGGATGATTTGTGTACGAAGGATTTGCGGGAACCGTATCGGATGTTGACTTCGCGATCGGAGTATCGGTTGTTGTTGCGATCGGACAATGCGGATCAGCGGATGACGCCGGTGGGACGGGAGATTGGCTTGATTGACGATCGCCGTTGGGAATTATTCACCCACAAACAGGAGAATATCGCAGCGGAAAAACAACGGTTGGAGACGACGCGGATTAAGGAACATGAGGAATTGGGGGTGGCGATCGCTGCTGATATTCAGCAAAAGATTAAAGGCTCAATTACCCTAGCCGAGTTGTTGCGCCGTCCTGGGTTCCATTATGTTGACCTCAACCGTTACGGACTGAGTAATCTGGATTTGACTTTAGAAGAACGGGAGGGCGCGGAAATTGATATCAAATATTCTGGGTACATCCAACGGCAGCAACATCAAATCGACCAAGTAGCACGGGAGGAACATCGGAAACTCTCTCCCGACTTGGATTATGCCAATATTATCACATTGTCTAAAGAGGCCCGGGAAAAATTGGCGAAAGTTAAACCCTTGACGATCGGGCAAGCTTGTCGGATTGGGGGGGTGAATCCTGCGGATATTAATGCCTTGTTGATTTATCTGGAGTTACAAGGGCGACAGTTAGCAACGAGTGGATCGGTTTAGTATATCTCTTTCGCTCTCGTGTCATGGCAGAGCCATGACACGGGCATTGTGCGGCTCTGCCGCCTGTTTCGGCGAGATGTGAGAGAACTGGAGGCAGAGCCTCCAGATTGCATGACTCGGCAGAGCCAAGTCACCAGGAGGGGGCTTTTTGTCAATAGTTTGTAACAGAAAGACGGTTGACCGTTCTGGCAAAAGCGAGGACAATAAATGGGTGCAACTGGTTCAAGCGAATTAGGCCCTAAAATTAGGACTGTCGGATTGTCTAAACTAGGTTATAAAATCGGAGGGGAACTGCCCGGTTGCCAGTAGTCGCCCAATGATTGCGATCGCATCTTTAACCCTAACCCTTATAAAAAAAAGGCCATGTCTCAGGATATCAGCACTAAAACCATAGACTCATCCCAGGCGGAACAGGAGAGAGGCGGGGTTGGTACCCCGAATTGGTCGGTCGATGCCTACGCCGATCGCCTCATGAATGACCTATTTCAAGATGTAGACCGGATTTTAGATGGAGGCAGCCGCAAACCCAAACCGGCCCCCCCGGATTTAGTGACCTTGCAATCGGTGCAAGTGCCCCAAATCATCCTCCCTCCAACGATGATGCCTAAAACTGCCGCAGAAGCGACAGTTGATGCCAAGGCAACCCGCACCGATAAACGGCGCAAGGGACAATCCTTCGATCGCCTCTTATTAGGGTCCGCCTGTGGATTGCTCCTGATTACCCTCGGGTTATGGTTATGGAATCGGGGATATTTGCAGCAATTTTGGGCGAAAATTGCCCCGGCACAGCCTGAAGCCGTAGCTCCTCCGAAAACGGCGGAACAGTTGAAAGCTGAGGCAGATGCTGATTTTGCGGCCTATATGGAGCGATCGCTCGATGTCATGGACCGACAAGCAGCGGGTCAACCGGCAGAACCCCTGGTGGCACCGAATACCGCCTTACCGATTCCCCCGCCGCCGCCTCCGGTGAATGTCACGGTTAATCCACCAAATGTCATGGTCCCGGCACCTCAAGTTACGGTTAATACTCCCCATCAAGGCAATCTCGCCGAGGTCCTCAATCGGATTGCGATCGCCTTGGAACGTGGCATCAATCCCACCCTCGTCCAACCGAATCTCACCGTTACCATTCCTCGGACCCCCCCAGCGCCTCAAACCACCGCAGCAGCACCGGCACCCGCCGCACCTCCGAAACCAGCGGCATCTCCGAAACCCGTGGCATCTCCGAAACCAGCGGCACCGGCACCCGCCGCAACTCAACCGCCTACCCCAGAACCGGCACCCACTCCCACTGCCACCCAACCACCCAGAACGGTTAACGTACAACCCCAGGTAGCAGCGCCACCCCCACCCATTCCCCAACCCGCACCCCCAACGGCAGAAGAAGCCCCAGATGGAGTCGCAGAAAATCCGGCAGCGGAAGAATCAGAACCCGTCCCCGCCGCTGCGGCATCCAGTTCTAGTGTTTCTGGACTCAAGCATAAATTAGTGGGAATTCTGGAATTGGGCGATCGCTCTGTTGCTTTATTTGAAGTCGATGGGGTTCCCCGTCGTGTGAATATTGGCGAAACGATCGGCTCAAGCGGCTGGAGTTTAGTGGAAGTCAAAGATGGTGAAGCGGTCATTCGTCGCAACGGTGAAGTGCGCTCAATCTATACGGGACAGTCTCTCTAGGGTATTTCCAAAAACACACTGGAGTTGATGAACCAGTAGGGGTGCAGATCATGCACCCCTCACTGTGAAAACACTCACGAAAAATTGTCCTACCATAGATAGAAGAAGTGAAACCTGAGCGAGGGAGTGCCTGCAATGGGTCTATTTGAAGACATGAGCCGGTTCTTAGAAACCAGATTAGAGGAGTTTATGCGAAACAATCCTCATCTGGAATTGCAGGTGCTAGAAGAGCAACTGCGAGAACAAGAGGAAGATACCCTCAAGTTAATTTTGGAATTGCAACGGAAAGAAAAGCAATTGCAGGATAGCATTCTCTCCACCGCTCAGGAGATTCAACTTTGGCACGATCGCGTCAGTAAAGCCAAAGCTGCCAATCGCGAAGATTTAGTCCGTGCCGCACAAGAACGGGAAGCTTCTTTACTCCGGGAAGGCAATCAATTCTGGGGACAAATGCAAGGGGTTAAAGAACGGATTGAAAAGGCAAAAGATTTATACCGTCAGATTCAAGTTCGTCGTCGGGAAGTGAAGGCGAAATCCGTTGAAGCAGAGGCAGCGCGTACTCAAACGAAAACTCAAACGAGTTGGGATACGGGATGGAATAAAAGTTATAACCGCAGTTTTAATAGCGGTGCAGACCCTTTGGATCAAGAATTTCGCCGGTGGGAAGCTGATGAAGAGTTAGAACGCTTAAAGCGCAATATGAAACGGTGATTTTGACGCCGGTTTTGTACCCGAAAACGACTAAAGTCGTTACTACAAACTAAGAATTGTTCTGGTTGTTCGGAGTAACGACTTTATTCGTTATTTCTCCTGAATTGACATAATTTCCTTTAAAATAAGAAGGTTAAAAACACTAATTTACGCCAAGTCCAGGTTCCCACAACTCCATCGACTACCATGTGATTTTTCTGCTGAACGGCTTTAACCGCCGCTTCAGTTTTCGGTCCAAATACACCGTCAATGGCTCCAGGGTCGTAGCCGACTTTTTTTAAGGTTTCTTGCAGGGATTTTACTTCGTCACCTTTAGAACCGAGTCGTAAGGTGGGTCCCGGTTTAGGCGATCGCATGACGCCTTCAAAATTATCCTCAGTTTCTTTGCCGACAATGCCATCGGCGGATAATCCCATATTTTTTTGAAAGGCTTTAACCGCCGCTTCAGTTTTCGGTCCAAAAATTCCGTCTACATTGCCGGAAAATAATTCTAGGGTTTGCAATTTCTGCTGTAAAAACTTTACGGATTCTCCGCGATCGCCTAATTTTAATCCCGTCATATATTACTTATAACCATGCTTATTTACCTACTATTTTAAATGGTTTTAAACGCTTCGTCAATCTTAGGGATAAATTCAGGGAAGATTAGGTATTTTTTTTAGATAAAAATAGTGAATATTTCTGAATTTGGGAATAGAGGGCTGGGCGAAACGGGTCTCAACCCCCTGGAGACGCAAGGACCCCCTGGGGTCTGTGCAGGCAAAACAATGCATGGAGTAGACCCAACTCATGCCATAATAAGTCGGCTGTCGCCCAATAAAATTGCTGCTGTCAATGGCTGAACGACCCCAATCCCCGGAAGAACTTGCTGCGGTTTTAGAAAATATCACGGACCTGAATTTTAACCTTCCGGACCCGGAAGATGAGGAGATTTCAGAGCCTGATTTTGAGCATCAGGTGGATAATGCCTGGAAAGTTTGCGACCATTTTGATTTGCAAACGGATATTTGGCGCGGACGGATCCTGAGTGCAGTGCGCGATCGCGAAAAAATCGGCGGAGAAGGACGCGGCAGGGGCTTCCTTAACTGGCTCAAGGACCGGGAAATCAGCAAAAGTCAGGCTTATTCCCTCATAGAACTAGCAAATAGTGCCGATACCCTCTTAAGTCAGGGGGATTTGGACCCGGATACCATTAATAAATTTAGCAAACGGGCTTTTGTGGAAACGGCGAAATCTGCGCCCGAAGTGCAGCAGATGGTCACGCAGGCGGCCCGAGATGGCGATCGCATCACCCGCAGGGAAGTCCGCCAACTCTCGGACGAATGGACTGCGATGACATCAGAATTGCTGCCAGAAGAGGTGAAAGAAAAGGCGACTGCCGGTTCCCTGCCTCCCCGTTATCTCGCGCCATTGGTCCGCGAAATGGAGAAACTTCCCCCCTCCCACCAGGTTTCGATTCGGGAGGAAGCGGCAATCAATCCTGATGTGGATACCGTCAAGCAACTAACGTCCGATGCGCGAAGTTTGTCCAAATATTTAGATGCAGCGGCGCAGGTTCAGGCGATCGCCGCCAGTTCCATCGATGTAGAAATGGCCTTAGAAGAAGCACTGCGCATGGGTTGTTTGAACACCGCAGCAGATTTGGTCAAACAAGCCTCGCAAATTGAGCAAACCGTTGCCAAACTGTACACCACTTGGCGACGTTTGGGCAGTTTGACCGATCGCCTCTATGTCGATACCGGGGCAAGCACGCCCCATTTGCGAATGCTGTTGACTTGTTTAGACCGATTAGCCGGTCAAGTGATAGAGGTCCCTCTGGGAGATGAAGGCGATCGCACCATTCGCTTGCAAATTCTGAGTGATTCTCAGCCCGAGTAGAAGCAACCGGGGCGATCGCCCCTTCACCGCCATCCCCTAAGTTCTGTAGCCCTTGGGGCTAGATTCCTACCAGAGTCTGTCCTCGTTGGCGATTCCCTGAAAAAATGGTAAAGTTATATGACGAACGGTAAAGTAAAATAAAAGACCTTTAAATGGTGTTAACCCGTCTATTCTTTACCTTAACTCAAATAATAAGGTCAGTTCTAAGATTGTCAGCAACCATATCATCAGGAGAAAACAGAGCTATGCCCCAGCTTGAGGCCACCAGCGCAACCCTTGACTTCCAAAGCCCCACCTATAAAGATGCTTACAGCCGAATTAACGCGATCGTGATCGAAGGCGAACAGGAAGCCAATGATAACTACATTAAACTGGCTGAAATGCTGCCGGATTGTAAAGACGAATTGCTCGGCTTGGCAAAAATGGAGCTTCGTCACAAGAAAGGGTTCCAAGCCTGTGGGCGGAATTTAGCGGTAGAGCCTGATATGGAGTTTGCCCAGGAATTTTTTTCTGGGTTGCACCAAAATTTTCAAACTGCCGCAGCCGAAGGTAAAGTTGTCACCTGTTTGTTGATTCAAGCGTTGATTATCGAAAGCTTTGCCATCTCTGCTTATAACATCTACATCCCTGTAGCCGACCCCTTTGCACGGAAAATTACCGAAGGCGTCGTCAAAGATGAATACAGCCACCTCAACTTTGGGGAAAAATGGCTGCAAGCCCATTTTGAGGACTCCAAGACGGAACTCGAACAAGCCAACCGCCAGAACCTCCCCATCGTCTGGAAAATGCTCAATCAGGTAGCTGATGATGCCAAGGTCCTGGAAATGGAAAAAGAAGCCCTCGTAGAAGACTTTATGATTGCTTACGGTGAAGCCCTCAGCACCATTGGATTTACGACTCGCGATATCATGCGGATGTCGGCTTACGGACTAGCCGGGGCCTAAATTTAACCCTTAAACCTTGGGGCGATCGCCCTCAATTCCGTAAGTTTTTACTGGAATTGAGGGCGATCGCTATTTTTGGGGCTTAACTCCGTACAACTACCCCCTCTAGGGGACTGAATCAACCCCAGGGAATCAACTTCCGTCGGGGACTCCCGTACAGTCTTGGTGTACCATTTAAAGATATTCTTAATGAATCTTTTCCTTTAACCCTACTGCGCCTAATTCAAAGGCTACCCTAAAACGCTTAATGTTTGGTCTCATCGGTCACCTTACCAGTTTGGCTCACGCCCAGTCTGTTGCTAGAGATCTGGGTTACCCGGAATATGCCGATCAAGGGTTGGATTTTTGGTGTTCCGCCCCACCGCAGATAGTCGATAACATCACTGTTACCAGTGCCACCGGCCAGACTATTGAAGGACGGTATGTGGAATCGTGCTTTCTGCCAGAGATGCTCGCCTCCCGGCGGATCAAGGCGGCAACGCGGAAAATCCTTAACGCGATGGCTCACGCCCAAAAACATGGCATTAACATCACGGCACTTGGGGGTTTTTCCTCAATTATCTTTGAAAACTTTAACTTGCAGCAATTTGAGCAAGTTCGCAATATCAAGCTAGAGTTTGAACGCTTTACCACCGGAAACACCCACACCGCCTATATTATCTGTCAGCAGGTAGAACAGGCATCAAAACAGCTTGGCATCAACTTGTCAAAAGCAACCGTGGCAGTCTGTGGAGCCACGGGGGATATCGGGAGTGCCGTCTGTCGCTGGTTGAACAGTCGAACGGATGTGGCAGAACTCCTCTTGATCGCCCGCGATCGCGAACGCTTGCGACTCTTGCAAGAAGATTTAGGACGCGGCAAAATTATGGCTTTGGAAGAAGCACTCCCCCAAGCTGATATTGTCGTCTGGGTGGCAAGTATGCCTAAAGGGGTCGAAATTGATGCCAATTCCTTAAAGCATCCTTGTTTACTCATTGATGGTGGGTATCCCAAAAACTTGGAGACTCAGTTTCAACACCCCGAGGTTTCTGTCCTTAAAGGTGGGATTGTGGAACACACCTTAGACATTGATTGGCGAATTATGCAAATCGTCAGTATGGATGTCCCTGCACGTCAGCTTTTTGCTTGCTTTGCCGAGTCGATGCTTCTGGAATTTGAAAAAATCTATACGAATTTCTCTTGGGGACGTAATCAAATTTCAGTGCAGAAAATGGCAATGATCGGCGAATGGTCCATTAAGCATGGCTTTCAACCCCTGTTGCTTCAGCCTCGTTAGTCTCTAGGTAGGGGAGATGGGGAGGATGGGGAGGATGGGGAGGATAGGGGAGATAGGGAGGATGGGGAGGATGGGGAGGATAGGGGAGATAGGGAGGATGTTCAACGTCACGACTTCAGTCGTTACCACCTCCCCCATCTCCCCCACCTCCCCCATCTCCCCCACCTCCCCCACCTCCCCCATCTCCCCCACCTCCCCCATCTCCCCCACCTCCCCCACCTCCCCCACCTCCCCCATCTCTCTAACTCTTCACCTGTTATGGCAACTCCCGAACGTAGAACTTTCCTTTTAGATTTTGAAAAGCCCCTCGCAGAACTGGAAGGGCGTATTCAACAAATCCGAGAACTCGCCGAAGAAAATGGGGTAGATGTCTCGGAGGAAATCCGCCAGTTGGAAGCGCGCGCGAACCAACTGCGGCAGGAAATTTTTTCCACGTTAACGCCCTATCAGCGATTGCAGTTAGCCCGTCATCCCCGTAGGCCCAGTACGTTAGATTACATTCAAGCGATTACTGATGAATGGATGGAACTCCACGGCGATCGCGGGGGGTATGATGACCCAGCCTTAGTCGGTGGGATGGCCCGCATTGGTGGCATCCCAGCCGTAATTCTCGGTCATCAAAAAGGTCGGGATACGAAAGATAACGTCACCCGCAATTTTGGGATGGCTTCCCCTGGGGGTTATCGCAAGGCGATGCGGTTGATGGATCATGCGAACCGCTTCGGGATGCCGATTTTTACCTTTATTGATACCCCTGGTGCTTGGGCGGGGGTAGAGGCAGAACATCAAGGTCAGGGAGAGGCGATCGCCTACAATCTGCGCGAAATGTTCCGTCTGGATGTGCCGATTATTTCTACTGTGATTGGGGAAGGGGGTTCTGGTGGCGCATTGGGGATTGGGGTCGGCGATCGCCTCCTCATGTTTGAGCACGCGGTTTACACCGTCGCCACTCCCGAAGCTTGTGCCGCGATTCTCTGGAAAGATGCCTCCAAGGCTCCCCGGGCCGCTGATGCCCTGAAAATTACCTCTTGGGATTTAAAAAACTTGGGGATTTTGGACGAAATCTTACCTGAACCCTTGGGGGGTGCTCATTCCAATCCCCTTAAGGCCGCAGAAAATCTCAAGGAAGCGTTATTAAAGAATTTAGACGAACTGTCCAGTTTAACCAGTCAGCAACGCCGGGAACTGCGGTATCAGAAGTTTCGCCGAATTGGGGTATTTGCTGAAGTGCCTGCCTAAGTGGGCAACATGAGTGGAGTTGAGATGCTTCCGGTTTACCATTCGTTTCTCTAAGCCGGATCAATCAATTCGCTCTATAGGGGTCAAAAAAATCCCACCAGCAGACTCCGGCAATGGACCAGGGACTAGGGTCAAACCTTGTCCCTGGTTCATTTTTCAGCTACACTGACCCGAGCCATGAACCGGCCCGATCGCTGCAATATTCCGGCTTGTTCATCCTAAATTTCCAGTGGAAAAGAATTGGGGCGTGCTAAACAAACTATCTCATTGGATGATATACTTTAAATCAGTAACAAAAGTTAACGTTTATTGAGTTTTCTGAGTCAAATTATCTTCCCCGATGATTCCTTACTCACTGGGTAGAGTACCCGGGCGGATTTCTAAACTTTTAACCTCGGCTAAACCAGGGGTAATGAGGGTGACTCTTAACCGCATTGGTGCATCCCCAGATGGAAGATGAGAGACTCCCCGCTTTCCGCTACTCCTACCAGGGCAAACAATGTCCTTAACTTTCCCTTTAAACGGAGGGAAAAGTTCATCTATAAATCCGGCCAAGCGATCGGGAAAATACCACGATCGGGCAATCCCGGCGTTCCTGCAATCGCTTAGGCAAGTTTTCAGCAAGAAATGTAGATCAACCCTGGGGTTGGTTCTCTATTCCCATGAAATTCAGTCACCAAATTTCAACGGGTTTCTTTGCTAACCTTCACTCTTTTTGCTCCCCTTGAGCTATCTGATTTATCATTATCCTAAGACGATTAGCTATTTCGGTAATCTAAGCGAGTCACGAAAAAGGCGACTCAACCGATGGCGATCGTCTCGACATCAAGCCAGGGATTGAAATTCAAAGATTAATCCGATATAGCGATCGCAGTGCAAGATCGAAATTCCATCGATCAAATTCCCTCTAGGAAAGAAAAAATGCGGTTATCGGTTGTTTTCTAGCGGAAAGAAGTAATCCAGCACAGAGGATAGAGCCATTTCATCAGAAATCTCAGACCCTAGGTCGTTCCTCATAGACGTTGATTTCTTACAGATGACACCGGCGCTTTTGGGATTAATTTTCACCCTTGATCAACGCCGCGAGATACAGCCTCCGCGAACAGTTTAGCTGTTGGTGGTGCTATGTCCGATGACCTCAATCGTGTAAAGGTCTGGACTTGAAGTATCTGTAAACCTCTCTCACTCTCATACATCTTTTATGACTATTGCTGCTTCCCAAGGATCCCAATTACCCATGACTGGAAATGGTATCAAATCCCCCGAAACCTCAGACAAAACTCCCCGTATCGAGACGCGGCCTGATCGCAATACCTTAAATGGTGCTCAACCCAATATTCATCAACCCCCGGCAGAAAGTGCCGATCGGATGATGGATGCGTTCCGCGAAGTGATCCTCGGGGTGGGGGAAGATCCAGAACGGGAAGGGTTGCTCAAAACCCCGAAACGGGCGGCGGATGCCATGCGTTTTCTGACGAGCGGTTACAATCAATCGTTAGAAGAGCTGCTGAATGGAGCCATCTTTGACGAAGGGCATAACGAGATGGTACTGGTGCGAGATATCAATTTCTTCAGCCTCTGCGAACACCATATGCTACCGTTTATGGGCCGCGCCCATGTTGCCTACATCCCCAATGAAAAAGTGGTGGGATTGAGCAAACTGGCCCGCATTGTCGAGATGTACAGCCGCCGACTTCAAGTGCAAGAGCGTCTCACTCGCCAAGTCGCCGAAGCCATTCAAAGCATTTTAGAACCGAAAGGGGTGGCGGTAGTCATGGAAGCAACTCATATGTGCATGGTGATGCGGGGTGTCCAAAAACCAGGGTCTTGGACGGTAACCAGTGCAATGGTGGGTCAATTCCAGGAAGAGCAAAAGACTCGGGAAGAGTTTCTCAACCTGATTCGTCATCAACCCTCGTTCTTTTAAAGAAAGGATCATACAAGGTAACGGCTGAGTTGTCAAGCTGATTCGGATAGGTAAGTACCGGACAATTTGAGCTTGAAGAACAATTCCGCAACTTTGGCGAGGTCTTTGTCCCCCGGCGATCGCTCTACTCCACTGGAGAGGTCGATACCGGGGGGTTTGACTTGGGCGATCGCCCCTTGGATGTTCTCCGGGGTCAGTCCCCCAGCCAACAGCCAGGGGCAACCGGGGTTAAACTGTTGCAACAGATTCCAGTCTATGGTGTGCCCCGTTCCCCCCAACAGTCCGGGATGGTAGGCATCCAGCAGCAATGTATCCACAACGGGGAGATAATCCCGGGCTTGAGCTAAGTCGGTTTGAGCTCGGACGCGGATGGCTTTGAGAATTTCCACAGATTCGGGTAAGGCTTGCCGCAGGCGATCGCAAAATTCCAAGGATTCCCCGCCATGCAGTTGCACCCCGGTTAATCTTCCGACTTCAACGGTTTGACAAATCATCTCAATTGTGGTGTTAGCAAACACGCCGATGCAATCGATCGGCATTCCTTCCAGAGCCTGAATGACCTGCTGAATCTGTAAATCCGTCACATAGCGAGGGGAAGTCGGCACACAGATGAAACCCAGCGCCGTAGCCCCCAAATCGGCGATCGCCACCCCCTGCTCGGGTTTCATAATTCCGCAAATTTTAACGCGCATCCTCAGTTTTTACTCCTGCAAATTATTACAATTTGTTTCAAAAGTGTAAGCTTTTGTAAAGGATTAATACAAAATTTTCTTTTTTGCCGATAAATTCTTATAATTCCAGTCATTGAAGTGATTTATCCACAAAGGAGATACAAACTTGCTTTACACAACCTTACTCGCAGTTGCCTCGAACGTACCCCCTACCCCAAACTGGTCTCCATCGGTTGGACTGGTGATGATCCTGGCTAATCTCTTTGCCATCATTATTGGCTACCGAGCCATCCAGAATCCCGGTAAAGGTCCAGGTTTGCCCGTAGGAATGCCTCCCCTGCTTAAGAAATTTGGTATTCCTGAACTGCTGGCAACCCTCAGTTTTGGTCACGTGATCGGGACCGGAGTGATCTTAGGGTTAACCAATGCGGGTGTTCTGTAAAGAACGTTAGATGCATAAAACTGGGATGACTCAGTGCAGCCCAGGACAGGTTCCAATTTACCGATCGCCCCAGTGCGAACCGGGCGATCGCCTGAGTTCCTCTGGGGCAGTCCCCCTCCTTTTACTCTAAACCGTTACCCTATCCTAGGGCGTCGCGCTTGTTTTTTCGATACAGATTGAGGCGATCGCACCGGCAGAATTGTAGTATTTATAGGGCCTCTTGTAGGAATTAGACCCTTTTAATTCTGCCAACGAGTGTAAGCATCTTAACGCCCCTATGAGCGTAGGGAGCAAGATGCTCCCCCGGCTGAATTTTATTGCCCTCATGATTTAGGCTGGCCTATACCCCGCTTCATCGAATACAACTGAAAACTCATTAGGGGAAACCTATCGTTTCATTCCGCTGCAATCACCTCCCCTAATCTCCCGGGAACTCCAGGAAACAACTGCTATGGAATTGTTTCTGCGGTGGTTACAAAAAGTATTGTTGATCTCCCTACAAACTAACCTAATCTTTTCTAAAACATTAGGTAAAGAATAGCGCCCCCCATTTTTTCAAGCCTCTCCCGTGCAACCCCTGCACTGTAACCCGGTTTTACCACTCAGTTGCGCCCTGAAAATTAGTAGAATAGAAGAAAGCCAGATTGAATTCTGAGATTGGCTCGATCGCGATGTGCTGGATCAAGACAAACCACATCACTAACATCACTAAAAATTAAGGAAAATTTTATGCAACCGGGTTGGCGAATTGGGATGGTATTTGGCATCCCGCTTTATATAGATTATTCATGGTTGATTATCCTCTCTTTAGTCACGGTATTAAATGCGGGGCAGTATTCAGAACAACAACAATGGGAGCCAGCGATCGCCTGGGGAACTGGGTTAGGATTAGCCCTGTTGCTGTTTGCTTCTGTATTACTGCACGAACTTGGTCATAGTTTAGTCGCTCAATCTCAAGGAATCAAGGTCAATTCGATTACCCTGTTTATTTTTGGGGGTGTAGCCGCCATTGAACAGGAATCCAAGACCCCAGAAGAAGCCTTTCAAGTGGCGATCGCCGGACCTGCCGTGAGTTTGAGCTTATTTGCCATCCTCGGAGTCATTGCTGGACTGGTACCGGGAACCTCACCCATTGCCGTTGTCGCCCGGGATTTATCCAGTATTAACCTAGTCTTGGCATTATTTAACCTAATTCCTGGACTTCCCCTGGATGGTGGGCAAATTTTAAAAGCGATCATCTGGAAAATCAGTGGGAACCGCTTTCAAGCCGTACACTGGGCAGCCCAGGCGGGAAAAACCCTCGGGTTTAGCGCGATCGCCCTCGGACTGTCCATCTTGTTACTCGCCAATAGCTTAGGGGGCATTTGGATTGCTTTGATTGGCTGGTTTGCCGTCCGCAACGCAAACGCCTACGATCGCCTAGCCACTTTACAACAGGCGCTACTCCAACTCCAAGCTCAAGACGCCATGACCCGTCATTTTCGCGTCGTCGATGCCAAAATGACCTTAAATGAATTTGCCGCAGACTACCTGCAAACTGAGCAGCGTTACGCCGCCTATTTTGCCGCCTCCGATGGACGTTATCGAGGCATGATTTCTTTAGAAGATTTACGCTCAATTGAACGGAGTCAGTGGCAGACTCAAACCTTGTTAGAAATTGTACATCCACTGCCTGAGATTATTACCGTACAGGAAAATAGCACCTTAGTCGAGGTCATTAATCGGATGGAAATCGACAGTTTACCTTATATTACTGTGCTGTCCCCAGCCGGTGCCGTCTCCGGAATTATCGATCGCGGGGATATCGTTGCTACCGTTGGGAAAAAATTGAATTTGCCCATCCAACGTGAACAAATTCAGCAGATTAAAGAAGAAGGAAGTTATCCCCCAGGATTTGGCATTGCGGCGATCGCCAAAGCAACCGCCAACTCCTTTACCGAAAAAGAGGTACGCCATCTCAAAAAATGAGCCACTCTAATATTCCAACTCAATATCTAACTTACTCATCCCCTGTTTGTAGGAACGACTTCAGTCGTTAATCCTTCAATTTTGAAAGTTCAGAACCTGCGTGGGAGTCTTCCCCACACACCAGATTCTGGTTACCCAAGGCGTTGATTTTCTCCCATTCACCCTCCGAAAGAGGTTGAGGAATCAACTGCACCCCGAAACAACGGGAAGCAGACTCCATCAAAGAGGCGATCGCCCGTTCCCTGAGCACCTCCAAGGGCAAAGATAGAACCGGCAACCCCGAATGCACCCGCCCTTCCGTTCCAAAAACCTCCGAAAACAACTCCGGCGATGGGTTTAACTGCATCGAACCCTGCTGCAAAACCGCCCCATTACGCCGGAGTTGAGCACTCCCAATAAACTTTTCCCCCGACGGCAATACCAAATCTGCACCCGTTGCCGTCGCGAAACAATTCGCCGTTTGACGGTATCCCCGTCCCGCCCGCCCATACTGTAACTCCACTCCCAAACTGCGCCAACCTGCGATTAAGAACTCACAAATCGCCTCATATCCGGGTATAGGAGAGCGTTTCGCCCCTGTCCCTTCCCCGGCATCCAGATCCGACATCACCACCATATAAGTCAAATCTCCGTGATGCAACACCGCCCGACCCCCAGTCGGACGCCGCACTAACTCGATCGGCATCCCCTGCCAGCTTAAATTCTCCCACCGTTGGGGCCAGCGCCGTTGATGGTAACCCAGAGAAATCGCCACCGGGTCCCAGGTATAAAATCGCAACACCGGGGGATGATTTCCCGAGACATACTGTTCTAGTAACCATAAATCGATCGCCATTTGCATGGAACCGCTCACCTGCATAGGTGGAATCAATCGCCAAAGGGGACTGTGCATCAGTAAAGTCTGAAAGGTACTTTGGATAGGGTAAGAGCCTGTAGACAAACGGGAGAGTTCGGACTCATTATTTTGGGGACAACATAGACATCTTACCTCTGTTTATCCCCCTCATTCCAAAGAGCAGGTTAACGGCTTTTGTCGTTGAATCGAACAACTCCCAGAACCCGGTTAAATGGGGAGTTGAACAGGGAAAGGAATATTTGCTAGACTGAATAGACCTCTTGCAAAAACAAGATTGATTCCCCCAACTCCCCTTAAGAACGCCTATCGGCTTGAGAGAATTTTGCAAGAAGTCTAATTACCCAAAGAACCAAAATTATCCTAGAAAAATTGCGGAGGAACTGACCCCATGAATTTAGAACAGGCAGTTTTAGAAAAGTTGCGAACCTTAACCCCAGACAAGCAGCAAGAAGTATTAGATTTTGCGGAGTTTCTTCATCAAAAGAACCCGCATAAAAGACCGTTAAAGAGCGTCAAAGGATTGTGGGCTGATTTAAAAGTTGATATTACGGAAGAAGACATTGCCCAAGCCCGAAAAGAAATGTGGGGAAATTTTCCCAGAGAGGATATTTAATGACAGCCGTTGTAGCCGACACGCATACAATTATCTGGTATTTGCGTGAAAATGCTCTATTATCCCCATCAGCCCTAAATGCTTTGGATAATGCCTTGGGCGGAGACTATCCTATTTATGTGTCTGCAATTTCCGTAGTAGAAGTAAGCTATCTAGTAGAAAGGTATCGCTTACCAGAAGAGGCTTTTGGGCAATTGATTAATGCGCTATCCGATCCGGGAACGGGTTTAGCCGTAGCTTCTTTGGATTTAATTACGGCACAAACTCTACGACAAATTTCCCGAGATATAGTACCCGATATGCCAGACCGGATTATTGCGGCGACTGCTTTATCGTTAAATCTTCCCTTAGTCACCCGCGATCGAAAAATTCAGGCATTAACGAAGATTCAGACGATTTGGTAATTCATACAATCGATGGTCATTGGGGGGTTATTGGTCATTTTTCATTAGTCATGGGGCGGGGTCATTTGTCCTTTGGATTGTGGAAGACTCTGGACAAACAAACCACAAATGACAAATGACTAATGACCCTATATCTTTTTTCACCTATTGTCCGTATTCTGCCAGAAGTTTTTCATCATTTTCATCCGCGATCGCCGCTACGATGGTGACACATCGGGAAATTTCGCTAGGATTCAGATCCATGACGGTGCGACTACACAGAACCGTAACGCGTTCGTCCACAATGCCAAAGTGGGCTTCATAAGTGCTTAACCAGTTCATTTCCAATAACTTCCGCATTAACTCCGGTTCGTTCTTTGCGGGAAGTGGAAGGACGAAAGACCAAACCGTTAAGGTATCCTCATCACTGGTCCCCGTTAATTGCACGAACACCTCAACGGTGCCGTATTTGAATTTCCAAAGATGACCCGATTCGTTGAGTGCGAACATCACCTTTTGGTCCTGAGCCAAACTGCCAATGACGGTTTCAAGTTCCTCTACGAGGCTGGTCTCTGAAGACTCCCCTAGTAACTCTTCGGTAGAAGGGATGGGAGTGCATTGGGTTTCTAAATCGGTTGTCATTATCAGGTTCCTACTGGCGCATCGTTGGGTTTTTCCTAGACTCTGTATAGCGTATCCATGCCATTTCTGTCTACTCTCCAAGGATTGATATATTCCGGTTGCCCGGATAATTCTAGTTGCGGCTATTGTCAAGGATGACTGGGAGTGGAGGCTGATTTGACGGGGGCGATCGCCCCCGTCAAGTTGCCCCACTTATTCACTCACGTGAGGTTTACGGGCGGTCCAATATTTACTCATGAAATGGGTTTCCGTTTGAATATCCGTGAACCCGGCTGTTTCTAACCGCTGGACTAAATCATCCTGGATATAATTACGGTAGTAGGGTTCATGAAACATCTGAGAAAAGTTCTCCATCACCCTCTTCAATTCAGGAGAATCACTCATTTGAATCGAATCACAAAGGATCAAAGTCCCCCCGGGGTGCAAAACCCGAAAACATTCATTAATCACAGTTTGGCGAGTGTTAGGCGGAAGTTCATGAAATAGGAAAACGCTCGTCACTCCATGAAAATAATCATCGCGATAGGGCAATTCTTCTGCATTTGCCTGAGAGAGTTGGGGTAATTCCCCGGGAATTTGAGATAGAATTTCATTCGCTTTTCGCAAATAAGCCGGGGATAAATCAATACCAAACAGTGCCGCTTTCGGGAGCATTCCTCGGAGGAATTTCAGGGTGCGCCCAGTGCCACAGGCCACGTCTAAAATACGGAGTTGATTTTGCGGTAGGTTACTCCAAGGGTTCAGCGATCGCTTTAAGGGGGCTAAAATTCTCCGCCGCATAGCATCGGCAGACCCATTAAATAATAGTTCTACCTGCAAATCATATAAGTTCGCTGAATCTTCACTTAAATACCCATCAGTTTGGTGATGGAAGTTTTGCAGGTAGTAAGCCGGATAGCCAGCGGTATCGATGTCTGAAGCAAACTCCTGATGCTTTTTTTGTTGCGATCGCATCCAGACTGTAGGCATATCTAAACAGAGCAATGGATACTGCCACAAAAAGTCTTCCCAGGGATGATCAAACAGCATATCCGTGGGATAGATGCCTTGTTCTGCATCATTCCAGTCCGTTTCAATCAGGCGATCGAGTCGTTCCCGAATTTTCATTAACAGCTCAGGAGCGATCGGATTCGTCTGAGATTCGCGGGGGGGTGCGAAGGCTTTGAGTAACTGGGTACTGATGGATTTATGAGCCAGACTAAAATAAGTTTTGCTGTTTTGAACCGTTTTGTAGGCTACTTTAGTGAGATGATCGGTCATGGGAGGGCTAAATCAATGCGATCGATGAAGTTTTAATATAAACAATTGTAACGAAAATCCCAATTAACCGGCATTTTTTTAGTGAATTCACAAAAAAGGGCCAACCGCATCCGGTGGCCCTTCTCTAATTAATTCGCCAAGGTTAGATCAACCTAGGGAAATTAACAATCGTAGTAGAGAGCAAACTCATAAGGGTGAGGACGCAGACGCATCGGGTTCACTTCATTATCGAGCTTGTACTCAATCCAGTTGGTGATGAAATCTTCCGTAAACACACCTCCAGCCGTCAGGAACTCGTGATCCGCTTCCAACGCCTTGAGTGCATCCAACAGAGAGCCTGGAGTCGAGGGGACCTTCGCCAACTCTTCAGGGCTGAGGTCATAGATATCCACATCTAAAGGATCACCGGGCTCAATCTGATTCTTAATCCCATCAATGCCAGCGCAGAGCATCGCTGCAAACGCCAAATAAGGGTTACAGGTGGCATCGGGACAGCGGAACTCCAAGCGTTTCGCCTTCGGATTCGGTCCAGAAAGGGGAATCCGGATCGAGGCAGAACGGTTACCTTGAGAATAAGCCAAGTTGACCGGGGCTTCAAAACCGGGAACCAACCGCTTATAAGAATTCGTGGTGGGGTTAGTAATGGCTAACAAAGCAGGTGCGTGCTTGAGCAAACCGCCAATGTAATATAGGGCAGTTTTGCTCAAATTCGCATATTGATCACCCGCGAAAGTGGGTTGACCATTTTGCCAGATGGACTGGTGGGTGTGCATCCCCGAACCGTTATCGTTAAATAAAGGCTTGGGCATGAACGTAACCGTCTTGCCATATTTCTTAGCTACGTTTTTGATGACATACTTGTAGGTCATCAAATAGTCAGCCGCTTGGACTAAAGGAGCAAAGCGAATCCCCAGTTCATTTTGTCCGCCTGTGGCAACTTCATGGTGATGCTTTTCAATAGGAACACCGCAATCCGCCATCGTCAGCAGCATTTCGGTCCGCATATCTTGCAGGGTATCCGTTGGCGCAACGGGGAAATACCCTTCCTTGTAACGGGGTTTATAGCCGAGGTTGCCCCCGGGTTCTTGCTTACCAGAGTTCCAGCGTCCTTCAACAGAATCAACGTAGTAATAGCCGGTGTTTTCAGTTTGATCGAAGCGAACATCATCAAACACGAAGAATTCAGCTTCTGGGCCGATAAAGGCCATATCGCCCAACCCAGTTGAAATCAGATAGTCTAAGGATTTTTGAGCGATGGTACGGGGGTCGCGGCTGTACCATTCGCCAGTGCGGGGTTCCTTGATGCTGCAAATCATGCTGAGAGTTTTCTCGGCCATGAAGGGATCGATCCAGGCCGTTGTCGGGTCAGGGACCATCGACATATCCGATTCATTGATGGCTTTCCAACCCCGGATGCTGGAACCATCGAAAGCAACGCCTTCATCGAAAGCACTTTCGTCAATCAGATCGCGATAGAACGAGCAGTGCTGCCAGATTCCTGGCGTATCGATGAACTTGAGATCGATGATCTTGATGTCTTGCTCGCGGATATAATTTAAAACTTCTTGTGGAGTCTGGAACATTAATATCTCCTCTGTTCTAGGTTAGTGTCAATCGACGTCAGGGAACGAGCGTGCTTACAAGGGGCAGGGGTGTCAAAGCGGTTTGGGTACGAACCTAGATGTAACCGGATCTCTTTCCGGGTCAGGTTTGGGAAGAGAGGCATTATCTCTGCGCCCGCGAACTTCAAGGATTCAGATCTCTCGGTCTATTTCGATGGCGAAGTCGGTGCCGATCGCCATGAACAGTGCAGGGTCAATCATTGCAAAATTCCCCTCTGTCGCTTGAGTTGATAGCGCATCTGCACCCTTGCTTTATGCCCTGGGCGAAGCCGGTGCACAGCACCATCCCTCGTCAGGCTCCAAGATTCAGTTGCGTTATCCCTGAATCATCCTAGGGATTGACTTGGTGAATTTTTGTATCAATTGATACAAAAATTGGTTTCCTGAGTATTCAGTACAACTCTGGTTGGATTTAACCACAATTCGGAGTGACTGCGAATAGAGAAAAGATTAAGGATTTCAGGGGAAGGGTGGGGAGGTGGGGAGGATGGGGAGGATGGGGGAGGTGGGGAGGATGGGGGAGATGGGGGAGATGGGGAGGATGGGGAGGATGGGGGAGATTAGAGTGGCTCTCGTGTCATGGCTCTGCCGTGACATGGGCAGTTTGCGGCTCTGCCGCCTGATAAGGGACTGGAGGCAGCCTCCAAGGGGGCATGACTTGGCAGAGCCAAGTCACGAGGAAACGACTTAAGTCGTTACTAAGAACATCTCCCCCATCCTCCCCATCCTCCCCATCCTCCCCATCCTCCCCATCTTCCCCATCCTCCCCATCCTCCCCA
>NZ_JAMXFC010000081.1 GCF_025370755.1 Laspinema sp. D2d
CACGGCGTCTGCCGAGACCATTACCACGCGCACACTTCGGGCATTACCCTCCGCTTTTCGCGTGAACGAATCGCACCCGTTTGTAAACAATAAGTTACTTTTCTTTATCAAACCATAATCGGGTGGAGGGTCATCATAAAAAAAATAAAAAAAGGCGTGGAGCGCCAAAAGAGGGAAAAAGAGTAGAGGGTTAAGCAGTGCTGGGGACCACCACCCGAAAACCCCTGCAGTTGAAGAAGCGGCGAGTGTAGTAGCTGCGATGGGCACAACGGCAGTACCACGGGTTGCAGCTCCAGGAACCGCCACGCAGCAGCTTTATTATTGACTTTTTATTCAATAAATCTTTTAACCAGTCCATATTGTTGTGAGAATGATTATTATTCTCTATCCATGCGCTGCCATCGGTTGGCGCACCTTCATAACTGTAATGCCAATCATCTAAACACCACTCGTACACATTCCCATGCATATCGTGTAGTCCCCACGCATTCGGCGCATTTAAACTGCCCACAGGAATTGTTTTTTCTCTATATTCCCCTTTTTTACGCTGCCCATAGGTGTAATTGCCATCATAGTTGGCGACTTGGGGGGAGAGGGTAGGTCCGAAGTAATAGGGGGTAGTGGTTCCAGCCCGACAGGCATATTCCCATTCCGCTTCACTGGGGAGGCGGTAGGGCTGACCCGTGGCTTGGTTTAACCGCAGGCAGAATTCGATACAGTCTTCCCAACTCACCTGTTCTACAGGATTCTGATTGCCTTTAAAGAAAGCTTGATCAGGCTGTAGGGAGCGCATCACTCGGGGCAGTTGGGCAACCATTCGCCATTGAGCTTGAGTGATAGCCGTGCGACTCATCAAAAATTCTGGCAGAGTGACCCGATGTTGCGGGCTTTCGTCACGATCTCGCTCCGCTTCATTCTTGGGGGATCCCATGAGGAATGTTCCGGCAGGAATCACCACTATTTCTAGGTTTAAGCCTAGGGTGGTTTCCAGAACGCCTCGATTCTGTCCCTTTTGCCGTTGGGCGATTTCCCCTTGCTGATTGAGGGTGATGATTTCGTAATGGTAGATTTTTTCACCGGGTGGGGCAGGTGCAGGGGATAATAACCGTAAAAAATCTGCCATTGAAGCAAGGCGCTTTTTCGGGAGCAATTCCATTCCTGTAAGAATCGCATCATTGATTGGCTGACTGAGCGACACTAAGTCTTTGGGAGCAATCAATGGCTCATCATCCACTTTGCGGGAAAAACAATCTTGGGGGAGTTGTCCGGTAATGAGGTAGTACAGGGAAGCGGCGAGGGTATAGATATCTACTGTGGGGTTGCGATCGCCCTTAATTAACTGTTCATAAGGCGCAAAAGCACGATTGCCAAACATTTTGGAACTCAGGGACTTGGGGACAATCTCCCCGGAAATGCCAAAATCAATCAAAACCGGCTGCCGATTATCCCGCAGCATAATATTCACCGGGGTAGCATCTCGATGGACTAAGCCCACCTCATGCACCCGAACCAAAGCATCGGCAATGGGACGAATATAGCTCAGGGCCTCTGCCTCAGACAGGGGGCCGCGCTGCTGCACATAGTCCCATAAGGTCGTTCCCTCGATAAACTCCATCACCAAACAATGGGCATCCCCTTCCTCAAATAAATCCTTAACCCGGACAATATTGGGGTGAGGGTTCTGTTCCAGTTGAGCCAATGTTTGGGCTTCTCGGATGAAACGCTGCACATATTTTGGATATTCTGGGTCATTCCGGAGATAAGCGTTCGGGGTTTTAATCACGACTGGAGCGTTAAACCCGCGATGGATGGCTTTATAGGTGATACCGAATCCACCTTGACCGAGAACGCGCTCAATCACCAGTTTACCGTTTTGCAGGGTGTGTCCGTCGGGCCAAAACATAAGGCAGAGACAAGGGAAGGGGGTACAGGGTCATTGTACTACCTTTCTGGGATAGAGTTGAATCCCCTGATCATGCAGGAGGAGTTAAACCCGGTGGAGGCATTGCGTCAGGGGAAATTAAGTCAGTCTCACTGTCATCCATTTTTCGGGTCGCCGTTGGTGTGGATTGGCGACCCCGGTTATACCAATTTAAAATGAAATAGCATAAGATGGAAGCAGTATTTGATAGAGGTGGCTGATGGCAGGTCGGATGAAG
>NZ_JAMXFC010000059.1 GCF_025370755.1 Laspinema sp. D2d
TATCCTCGATACGTTATTAGCTACTAAGTTTGAGCCGACTGAGTTTCATCTTGTGCAGGCTTAAATTTAATTGGTATTAGTCCAGACGCTGGGTCAGGACTCGGGGAATTTATAGTCAGCTAAAATTAAGCTGTGCGGCATTTACATTATTTTTCACGGTTCAGGACCTAACAAATGACAGAAATTACAACCAATGAACTGCCCCAAATTCTCCAGAATCTATTTATAGAAGTCGAACGGACTAAAACCCCCATGACGGTGATCCATGAAGGCAAACCCTTAGTGATTATCTATCCCGCTACGACCCCAGATGCCCGCCCCGCTTTTGGGGCGATGAAAGGAAGCGGTGAAATTTTAGGAGATATAATTGCGCCCGAGCCTCAGCCCTGGGAGGTGTTAGAATGAAAGTGCTGCTAGATACCCACATTTGGCTTTGGTATTTACTCGGAGATCAACGCTTATCAAGCCAACTTAAAACGGCAATTGCCGATCCTAATACTGAACTTTGGCTGAGTCCAATTAGCATTTGGGAAACATTGATTTTGGCAGAAAAAAGACGGATCTCTTTACATCCTGACCCAATTACATGGGTTAACTTAGCTTTAAAAACCCTGAAAACTCGTGAGGCACAGATGAATTATGCCATTGCTATTTTAAGTCGCCAAATTTCCCTACCCCATCAAGACCCAGCCGACAGATTTATTGTAGCCACAGCTATTTACTATGGGTTAACACTGGCTACAGTTGATGCTAACATTACCAGCAATTCAGCAATCCAAACCGTTAGTTAAGCAATAGTTTAAATTGATATGGCCTCGCACTCCCTCCCTGCACAGGTTGGGAAGGTGTCATTTATCAGGGTGATGGTGGTTGTGCATTGGGGGTGAGAAACCGGGTTTATTCACAGCCATCTTGGCGAAGACACAAAATTTATATGAGAAACCCGGTTTCGGGTTGTGGTAATATCTTGGCAGTTTATTGCTCCCGAACAGTTCAAAGTTTACGATTCTCCTTTTATTTATAATGTCAAAAAATAAAAAATTTTTGTATAAAGTGCATTAACCCTGAAAATTTGTAACATTTCTGAAAATGAGAAAGGGAGACTCTGCCGGTTGCCAAAGTTCCAGAGGACGAGTAACATAGAATGGATGTCAATTTTTCCTCGGAGATGATGAGCATGAATCCACTCTCTAATCTAATAGCCAGTGATACCTGGGTTCCTGCCACCTGGAATGAGTACCTGAGTGCTTTGGATGACCCCGCCCATGCTAAATCTAAAGGCTATTATAGTAATGGGCGAATGAGGTTAGAAATGCAACTATCGGTAGGCTTTGACCACAGCACAGACCATAGTGTGATTTCCCTAGCTGTTAACTTGTATAGTATTTTGAAGGCGATCGCATTTAAAGAATTAGATAACTGTTCCTTCCGCAAACCGGGCTATGTCGAGTTTCAGCCGGATTTAGCGTATTACATTGGCACTAAGGCAACCGCCATCCCCAAAGGCACTGACATTGTGAATCTGGAAGAGTATCCGGTACCGGATTTGGTGGTGGAGGTGGCGAAATCATCCCTCTTGGACGATCGCACCGTCAAGCGAGTCCTCTATGAAGAGGTGGGGATTGCTGAGTATTGGATTGTGAACGTGGAAACAGCGGAGGTATTGGCATATCAGATGAGCGATCGGGGGAGTCAGCGAATTGATGTTTCTCTGATGTTTCCAGGACTAGAGATAGCGACCCTAGACCAAGCGCTGCAACGGAGTCGCAACCAAGACCAATCCCAAGTCGGAGCCTGGTTAATGGCACAATTTCAGTCAGTTTGAAATGGATAATGGACATTAGACAATTTTCACTTGTCCATTATCAATTATCAATTATCAATTATCCATTACTCTACGTCTCCCATTTGTCTTTCTAAGGATTGCCTCACCAACCCTAAAACATAGGGTAATTCATCAAGAGATGCTAGACCCAGCTCAACATCCCCATTTCCCCATCGCCCCACACTCGATACATCTTGGCAAATTCTCTTGGGATCATTAATTTCTGGAAATCGCATATTTAAAGAAATTCGTAACCGCTTGGCTTGTGGGACTACATCTACGAAGTTGGACTCCAATTTATAAGCAACATAGAGCTTCAAAAACTCCTCAGTTATGCCAGAATCAAGGGCAAGAACTTCCTTGCGAAAGGCTTGAAAAAGGTCTGCCATTTTTCCAGAACACAGATAGGGGTGATCTTTTATCGTGTAACCTGATTGCTGAGGCTTTGATTGATAACTATCAAGCACATTAGAGTCCAATTTGGGAGAAATCCAAACATTTAAGGCCATTGTAGAGAGTCGATCTGCTCGTTTGCGAATAGCATATTCATCCCACTGCTCAACCTGCCCCAGTCCTTCATTCAAATTCAGTGGACTGTTTTTAAAACCATTTTTCATATCACGCTTATCAACAAAGGGTTTATCACTATATTCCGAGTTGTATCCAGTAAGCGTTAGATTTCCAAGGGTATGCAAGTACGTTTGATGAATGCGTTGCCAGTCTGGCCCCAGTGAGGTCTTCCATGCAGAAGAAAGATTTTCATTCTGGGGCATAATGTGTTCAATCGTGCAGTTATTTACTTCTACTTTTTCTTTTCGATCATGATTTTCCAAGCGTCGAAGCCAGTAACTGCGATCGCGAACATTGTAAAGGTCTTTAGTTTGCAGCGATCGCTTAAATTCATCATCATTAGGAAAGCGTCGGTAGGACGGCAGTAGCAGGAAGTGAGCCTGAATACTTTCGAGATAGCGCTCTTTCTTGAGGGCTTTTGTAAAGTTAGCAAAAGTTTTGTTCAAGGAATTGGTAGGAATACCACAAACAGCACGGCGGAAGACATAAGATTCCACCAGTCTAACTGCTTGCACAAAATCTGTTTCAGGGAATTCACCTGAAGCATAATCTTGATAAAGCTCTAATAGGAATGGGTAAGCTACCTCTACCTTTAATCCTCGCAGGTCTTGAAAGGCTCGTTTAAGTTGCGTTTTTGGCTCCTGCTCCAAAGCCATCGCGCAGTAGTACCCAGCAAAGGTATGAATATCTTTGACCAACGCATCCACACCATTTTGCTCAACTTCTGGGACTCTTGAATAAGCTTTAAAGGCTTCATACACGGCATTTTGATTTGGAATTTTACCAGTTTTTGCTGTTAAAAAATGACGCATAAAGCTATCGAATTGTGTTCCATAAGCCTCCTGTCCAAACTTCACTTCCATAGGCCGCCAATGTTCATCATAAAGCTGGGTTTGAAGTTTGGGTTCAAGTCCCATCAGAATGTAATTACGGATTAAGTCAGCTTGGGTTAACTCACGACCCGTGGAGTTCATACTCTCGAAAATAAGTTGGGGATTGTCCTGTCCCCGACTCAGGGCAACATCTACAACCACTAATTTTGCTAATCCTTTACAGACAGTCGCCAGATTGTCTTGATAATCCTTAATCAGTGACTCAAACAGCTCGAAGTTTTGTCTGACCCGGATAGAATAGTCTTCAGGCTGCTGGGATTGGTTGAGAATCGCAATCAGTGAGGATTTGTCAGTTTGCGAGAGAATCAGCTTATAGTATTTTTCTCCATCCTCGTCTGGATTAAGCAAATAATAGTTTCGCAATTTGCGCGGGGAAAAACCTTCCACTGGTTCAGCGTCGCCAATGGCATTAGCCAAGGCTGCAATTAGTAATGTTACTGTAGTTAGGCGTTGCTGTCCGTCAATAACTAGGAGTGGAGACTGGCTAGAAACTTGATAAAGTCCTTTTTCAATATAGACAATAGAACCAAAAAAGTGAGAACTAATTTCATCTTTTGAGCCAGTACGCATGATGTCATCCCACAACTCCCGACATTCTTTTTCTGTCCATGAGTAGGTACGTTGGTAAATGGGGATGACGAACTGCGGGGACTTCTTAATCAAGGCGAGTAGCTTAGTTTCAGAGGCTTTCATTTGAGTAATGGTAGATTTACTGAAATTGAGAAAAATTAGGGGATTTTTGATTTCGGGAAAAATTCGATATTGCTTGACCTCTTTTTCCCGGTTAATCAGTATTTTAGCTCTAATCAGTCTTCTTCTAATTCCTGAATTCCCGCATAAAGCGATGATAACCCCTTCTCAATCTCTTCCAACTTTTTCGCGAGAGGCTGACGTTGGGCGATAATACTCTGGATTTCTTGGCTTTTGTTCATGCCTGCCAATGTATTTATAGATATTCAATAGTAAACTTAATTTGAAATCCTATCATAAAATATCTCGCGGAGATCAACAAGTGTATTTCTTAATTAAATTTTAACATTTTATGCAGAAATGCTGCCACTTTGCTTCTGGATCAGGTGCAGATGGTTGTCTAATGAATTAAAAGGGGCTGAAAAATCTAGGTAGGAGAAATCTCTGACATATAAATTGTTTGAGTCAAAGAATTCGCGATATAGTGTGCTAATTTTACAGGTACAGCATTGCCAATCTGTCTCATGGCTTCTGTCCATGAACCCACAATTTTATAATCATCTGGAAACGTCTGGATTCGTTTAGCTTCAAAGGTTGTATAGTACCGAATTTGACCATCTTCATACCGAATCATATTTTCTCCTCCAGGAACACCATGATCTCCTGCTTTCAATGTCTTAGAAGGCATATCAATATAACTTCCAGTGTGTCCAGGGTATGCCTTGGCACCTGTTCTAAGAATATGCTCACTATTAAAACTTCCTTGAAGATCCGGTTTTGGGAGTTCTCCAATTTCATCTCTAACTGTTTTCCAGGGCTTTAAGGGCGGAGGGAATAATGTAGGTTGTTGGATGAGTTGCTCAACTCTTTGTTGGGTTCTTTTATTTAAATTTTCAAGTTTTGAAGGTTTGATTCTATGTCGTTCCCAATAATCACCACTGATGAATTGTGACCAGAGTAGTGCATCCAGAGAGTGGGTTTCTTGAGGAAAAACCCAGTTGATGTTTAAATCCTCTCTAATACCGACAATGAAAACTCGCTCACGGCGTTGGGGAATGCCGTAATTTGCTGCATCCACCAAGCGAAAAGTTATCTGATATTTTACAGCATTATACTGGCCTGATGTATGGATATTTTCAAGCCGGATTAGATGTTCTTGCCAAGTTTCGGAATGGTTGATGTCAATATCAGGATAGGTTAATCTTAAAATGATATATTCAAAGTAACGCTTAAATGATGTGCGCAAGAGACCTTTGACATTTTCAAAAATAAAAAACTTGGGCCTAGAGATACTGATAGCTTTGCACACATAAGGAAACATATCTCGTTCATCTATATTTCCTTGATGCTTTCCTCCCATTGAAAAGGGTTGACAGGGCGGACCACCTGCAACCATATCAATGTTATCAAACTGGTTAAAGTGGAATAAACGAATATCGGTATTATAAACCAGATTTTCGCTATAGTTATAGCTCAAAGTTTTGCAGGCATCTTTATTCCATTCAATCAAGGCAATGTGTTGAATTCCCGAGAGTTCTATTCCTTTAGCTAGACCCCCTGCACCTGCAAATAATTCTAAGCAAGATATTTTAGGGTTGTTCTTCATCATCTAAATTATTTAAAAAGTTTTCAATACTTTGAAAAAGATCTTCCCGGTTTGCAGGTATTCCCTGGCACTTTTCTGCCCAAGGACGTCCCGGATGGCAAATATCCCAATCTGATTTTGCTTGCTGGTATCTACCCTTGCCCGGGTCATGATTACCAAATCCGTCAATTAAAGTGTTCCAAATGGGTTGATATCTTCGGATGAGGGCCGCCTCAACCGTTCCAATTAAATCACTTTCTCTCCCTTCGAGAATCATAAAACGGCAGAAAAAATCTGATATCTCTAAACCCTCTCCCATATTGATGCTATGACTATGTTCATAGATTCGATTATATAATTCGTAACTTCTATTGTCTGTGGAGGATAACTGCCTAGCTTGCCGCCACCCTTTGGGAACTGCTTTACCAATATAAATTGGCATATTAAATGCAGTTCTATTAACTTTATGAAATTTTGAGTAGGTTCCAGATTGAGCAATACAGTATAGAGCATACACGCCCGTACCCGAAAAGCGTTTGGGAATAGGAATCGAATGTACAGGCGTTCCATTGAAAAAGCGAATTGTATCTTTGATGATGGCGTCAAAGTCGGAAGAAACATAGATATGTTGTGAACGATCAAAAATATTCATCCCTGCTCGGTCTTAAACCATTAACCATCAGCATAATAACATCAGATGGGATGATTGCTTAATATATTTAGAGGAAAGGAGTGCTTTCGCGTAGCGTGGCGGAGGCATCACATCTTCTTGCCCGCTCTTGACAAGAGCGAGCGTTTTGCTCGCACTCCTACCCCAATGCATTAAAATGACATCATCGGCGCAAGGGCCTCAGTAATCTGTCGGGTAACCAATTCATTGCCACTGGGACTGAGATGAATGTGGTCCCGATATAGAGTTTCTGGGTTTTCTACGGCATTAAAAGGGTCTAAAAAATCTAAGTAGGGGATTTGATGCTGTTGGGTGAATTGTTGCAGGCGTTGACGGGCTTTTATTTCATAGTCTTTTGGTCCCGGTTCTCCGAGTTCGCGTAATAACGGGGTGATTGCTAATAGCAATTGACCTTGGTTTTCGGTGACGATTTGCTGAATTTGCTGAATTGCTGCTAAGTTTAATCCCACCCGATCGCCTTGTTCCTCGGGTAACTTAGGCACTGTTGGCGCAGGTAACAGATATCGACTCACAACCTCTACCAGTGCTAAGGGCGGTTTTTTGTGGGGATAGTTGCGATCGCGTCCAACTTGTATAGAACTCGGTTGGGTCCCAAACAAATCGTCGGTATTGATTAGCAACACCACTGCCTTTGCACCAAAGGTCCCAAATTTCTCCAGATAGGCGCGTTCATTGCGGGGTCCCCAGGAATTCGCTGAGGCGTTGAGCACTTCGATTTGAGGGGAATTCCCCGGAAGGCGTTCCGGGAGTTGTTCGCGCATTAAGGCGGAGATGGTTTGCGCCTGATCTGTCCACCATCCGCCATTGGCAACGGAGTCTCCTAGCAACAAAACTCGCGGGGTGTCTGATGTTGGGGTGAGTGTCGCACTCCGCATAGAATATTGGTTAATCTCGAAGCGATTGCCAAAGCGTCGCAGTTTTTGATTGGGTGCTAACAGATACCCGATTTTCTCGTCTGGGATGTACAGGGGAGGGTTGCCAAACCCAAAAAGCAGTCTGAGTGCCACTTCTACGGCGATGAACAGTCCGACAATTACCGCGATCGCAATCCCTATCATTTTCACAGGTTTAACCCCCACCTCAACCCTAAGCGTTTTTTCCCATCACCCGATAATAAAATCGGGATTTAGGACTTAATATGATTATAAGAATCAATCTGTAATTCTGTGCTAATGAACGTTCCTCGCATCCATCCTGACACGATTGAACAAGTCAAGCAACGTGCTGATATCGTAGATATCGTCTCTGAGCGTGTTGTACTCAAAAAACAGGGGAAAGATTTGGTGGGATTGTGTCCCTTTCATGATGAAGGGTCGCCCAGTTTTACCGTGAGTCCCAGTAAACAGATGTATTACTGTTTTGGATGTCAGGCGGGGGGAAATTCGATTACGTTTTTGATGGAAATTGGCAAACACTCGTTTTCCGATGTGGTGTTAGATCTGGCGCGACGGTATCAGGTTCCTGTGCATACCATTGAACCGGAACAGCGAGAGGAGTTACAGCGGCAGCTTTCTCTACGAGAGGAACTCTATGAAATTATGGCGATCGCTGTGCGGTTTTATGAGCACGCTTTACATCAACCGCAAGGCAGTGATGCGCTGAATTATTTGAAAGTTGACCGGCAATTGAGTCTGGAAACAATTCAACAGTTTCAATTGGGTTATGCACCAGCAGGATGGGAAAGTCTCTACAGTTATTTGGTGGAAGAAAAAGGGTTTTCGGTACAGTTGGTGGAAGAGGCGGGGTTAATTAAAGCGCGAAATACTGGAGGAGGATATTACGATCGCTTTCGCGATCGCCTAATGATTCCAATTCATGATTCCCAGGGACGGGCGATCGCTTTTGGGGGAAGAACTCTCAGCGATGAACAACCGAAGTATCTCAATTCTCCGGAAACGCCGTTATTTGATAAGGGGAGAACTCTGTATGCATTGGATAAAGCTAAAACAGCGATTTCTAAGGCAGATAAAGCGGTAGTGGTGGAGGGATATTTTGATGCGATCGCCCTTCATGCGGCGGGAATTTCTAATGTAGTTGCCTCTTTGGGGACGGCGTTGAGTTTGGATGCGGTTAAGCAATTATTGCGTTATACCGACTCTAAACAAGTGATTTTAAATTTTGATGCAGATGCGGCAGGGACAACGGCAGCGGAACGGGCGATCGGAGAAATTGCTGAATTGGCATATAAGGGACAAGTCCAACTGAAAATCATCAATATTCCCGATGGCAAAGATGCAGATGATTTTCTTAAATCTACCGGCAGTCCGGAACCCTATCGGCAACTAATGGATAATGCGCCTTTATGGTTAGATTGGCAGATGCAGCAATTGTTAGGGAAAAATAATTTAAACGACTCCGATGCTTATCAACGAGTTGCCAAGCAAATGGTGAATTTACTCACTAAAATTCAGAATCCTGATACCCGGATATCTTATGTCAATCGCTGTGCAGAAATTCTCACTCAGGGGAATCGAACCTCACTCTCTTCTCGGGCGCAAGAGTTAATTAAACAACTCAATCGAATCCGGCGCAAGGAAAGTAAGAGTGAACAGGAGAAGCAACTAGAATTGGTTCCGGTTTCTGCCGATCGCGGGTTGTTAGAAAATGCAGAAGCGGTATTATTGCGGCTGTATTTGCATTGTCCGGAACATCGCGGGGCGATCGCCCAGGAATTAGAGGCGCGGGATTTAGATTTTAGTCTCACCCATCATCGGTTTTTGTGGCAGCAAATTATCCAGGTTGAATATCACAATCCAACCGGGGATTTACTGTCTCAAGTGCAAGAGCGATTTTTACAAAATAATCGGGATTTAAAACCTGTTTCTGAGTTGTTTCATTTGGATGAAAAGTCTCAGCGAGATTTATTTAATGCGCCTCTGATGATTCAAGGGGCGATCGCTTGTATTGAAAGGGTTTTCTGTGATAAGCGTTGCCGTCAAGCGTTACAGCTTTGGGAGCAAACCGATGTGACAAAAGAACCCGACCGTGCACGTTACTATCAAGAACAAATTTCTGAAGAAAAAAAGCGAATTGAAGAACTAGATAAACATCGGCAAGTGAGTTTAATTGATTGGTTACAAATGTATTAAAAATTAGGGCAATTTTTAAAATTTTGGAAGAGTATAAAAAATATAAGCACAAAACGGATCGGACCGACAGGCAGATTCCCCGGTTTCCCCATCACCTGTTTATCCCCCTGCCACCGTGTCCAATTTCCCCTAAAATAGGAAATATTTCACCGAACCGGAGGTAACATTAGTGGCAACCACAGCAGCAAATGAGACGGCACAACCCCTGTCCCGAACTCCCCTCTATGAGGAGGCGATCGCCTTGAATGCTAGGATGACTGCCTTCTCGGGATGGGAAATGCCGGTGCAGTTTTCGGGAATTAACCCGGAACATCAAGCAGTCCGAACCGCTGCGGGAATGTTTGATATCTCCCACATGGGGATGTTTTCGCTTTCCGGTAAAGATTTGCTAACGCAAATGCAAGGATTAGTCCCCTCAGATTTGTCTCGGTTACAACCCGGTGAGGGTCAGTACACAGTGCTCCTGAATGCCCAAGGCGGTATCCTAGATGATATTATTTTTTATAATCAAGGACAGGATGAAACTGGAAAGCACTTTGCTCAAGTGATTGTCAATGCTGCCACTTGTGCGCAAGATAAAGCTTGGTTGTTAGCACAATTGGTCGGGTCCGATGTGGAATTGCAGGATTTATCCAAACAAAAGGTATTACTAGCGGTTCAAGGTCCCGAAGCAGTACAGAAACTGCAACAGTTTGTGGAGGTGGATCTATCTTCGGTGAAACCCTTTGGACATTTACAAGGGTCCGTATGTGGGGGAAATGGATTTTTGGCCCGCACGGGATACACTGGGGAAGATGGGTATGAGGTGATGGTGAATCCAGAAACGGGAATGACCCTGTGGCGATCGCTGTTGGATGCAGGAGTAACTCCCTGTGGTTTGGGTTGTCGGGATACCCTTCGTCTGGAAGCAGCAATGGCACTTTATGGTCAAGATATTGATGAAAAAACTACGCCATTAGAAGCAGGTTTGGGTTGGTTAGTTCATCTGGATAGCAAAGGGGAATTTATCGGGAGGGAAGTGTTAGCAAACCAGAAGGAAACGGGGGTTAAACAGCGCTTGGTGGGAATCGAAATGCAGGGTCGTTATATTGCGCGTCATGGTTATCCGGTGATATCTGAAGGTAAACCAGTCGGAGAAGTTACCAGTGGCAGTTGGTCGCCGACTTTAGAAAAGGCGATCGCCTTAGCTTATTTACCCCTAGAACTGAGTAAACCCGGTCAATCCATTCAGGTAGAAATTCGTGGAAAAACCTATCCCGGAACGGTGGTTAAAAAGCCTTTTTATCGGTCTACTAAAAAGCCTCAAAAATCTTAATTAACTCATTAGATTGGTTGCAAAAATCGGGATTGATCCCCCCAACCCCCCTTAAGAAGGGGGGCTTTTAAAAAAATTGTCAAAAATCTAGGAATTCTATAAAGTATTTATGAGGAATTATGTCCGGTCAAATCTTGACACCATCTCCCCGAAAAATTCTAGTAGATACAGACCCTGGGGGAGATGATACGTTTGCATTGCTGTGGTTGCAAAGTTTGGTGAAACAAGGGTTTGCTGAATGGTCGGGGGTGACGACTGTGGCGGGAAATGTTTCCGCTGAATTGACTTTTGCTAGTGCTTGTAAAGTCTTAGCATTAGGTGGGTTTGAATCGGTGAAGGTGGGACGGAGTGTGGTTTGGGAGGGTGGAAAAATTGGGGATGCTGCGGAAGTACATGGAATCGATGGCATGGGCAATTTATCTCATTTATTGCCAGATTCTCATCGACAATTTGCAGCGGCACCCTATGCCGATGAGATGATTATTGAAACCTTGGAAGCTGCACCGGGAGAGGTGACGGTAATTGGGTTGGGACCGCTGACAAATTTGGCGGCAGCAGAACAGAAACGACCGGGAATTTTGCGGTTGGCGAAGGAATTGGTGTTAATGGCGGGTGCGTTTGAGGTTCCCGGAAATGTGAGTTCAATAGCTGAGTTTAATGTGGCGTTTAATCCCGAGGCGGCAGTCGCTGTTTTGGAGAGTCGCGAGGATTTGGTGATTTTGCCGTTGGATGTGACCCGGAAGCTAATTTTAACAGTGGAGATGACAGAGGCGATCGCCCAGGGATATCCTAACCTTTTTTTGGCCCAGTTTATTCACCACCTGAGTCAATTTATGAGCAAGTCTTGTTTACAACATCGAGAAACCGCTGGAATCAATGGATTTTTAGTTCATGATGCGGTCACCGTTGCTTATTTATTTTATCCAGAAACCTTGTTATTTCGGCGGGGATTGGTGAGGGTAGAAACCGCTGGAAATTATACCCGAGGTCAAACGATTTTAGACCGTCGCCACGGGACTAAATCCTGTACGAATGCGTTTGTGGCGGTGCAAGTTGAGGCAATGAATTTGTTGGGAATTTTAGTGGATGATTTAAAAAGACTCTGTTCCCAGAGGATAAAAGAAGGAGTTAGGGTTTAATGAGGGAATGACTCCAACAGAAAGGGGAGAGTTGCCGTTGCAACCCTCCCCTTTCTCCTGACATCAATCACCGTTGGCCCTCGACCTGTTCTAATCGATCTAACCGAGTGAAATCGATTTGAACCGCTAACCCATCACCCTCGTTTTCCTGGGAAGGAACAGTAAGGCGGATGGGAAGGAGGAGGGGAGTGCCGAATTCAGTTTCAGGGTTTTGATTGGGGAGATCCCAGTCAAAATCACTAATTCCCCGTTCCAGATCGGCGCGATCGCCCATATCTGTTTGCGAAATCTCCTCTGTAGATTCTGGACTAGATTCAGGACCTTGGGCAATGAACCGTTCAGAATTCATCGCCATTGCCGGTCCGATCGCGGTCAGACTCAGACTGACTCCCGCGAAAGTCAGGAGTGTAGACAGTAGTTTTGGCATATATATACCCCCTTAGATATTTTAGGGTGGTTTTACTAGACAAGGTAAGAAAGAATGCTGTTTAACTCGTCAATCAAAAATTCAACAGTCAGACCCAGGGTCTGCTATTGCGATCGTCATGAAACCCCAACTTTTAAAAGTGGTTTTTAACGTTTCAGAAAACCTAATAGCATTATACCAAAAACTAGCCAAAAATCATCAACCTAAAGATGTACCGATAAAGACCAGCCCGATTGAGCGAGGCGATCGCGTACAATGACTTCCCACTGCCCTAAAGTATCAGTGAATTCGGGTTTATGCAAACCAGAAAGCCAAAAAATCAGGGCATCTTCGTCCGTGTCTTTATAGTACCGTTTACGAAAACCAACCTCCCTAAAACCAAACTTTTGGTAGAGAGACCAAGCCGGTTGATTAGAGCGACGTACTTCCAAGGTGGCCCATTCCAGACCCCGCTGACAAGCACAAGTCAACAGCCCGTAGAGCAGAGACTGACCGAAACCCTGATGCCAATAATCGGGATGAATGGCAAGAACCGTGATATGAGCTTCCTCCAGAATCGACCAGAGGCAACCAATGCCCACCAGAGGGGAAACCGGAGTAGAGTCTAGGGAATCAGAAGAGTCCGGTGTTGAAGGAATCGATAACACCAGCAAATCACTGTTAGGACTGTTGAACTCGCGCTGATAGGCATCAAAGCTCCACATTCCGCCCAAAGAACGCTGATCGAGTTCCACGACAGACTCCAACAGGTCGGGGGTGAGTCGGTTGAGTAATAGAACAGGCACAAAACAGCCGAGTTTGATTGGAGAAAGGACAGGAGACGATTGTACACTGGAAAACGAAGCCACTTACGCTGCTCGACTTAACCTCATACAAATTGTTAAATATGGTATCCATTCAAACCCCGGCGGTTCAGAAAACAGGCCGTCAGTATCTAACTCAATCCGGTAGCGCCCCCTCGACGCGATCGCCCAATCAAGAACTACTCCCCCTCACCGCCCGAGTCAACGAAGCCGATCGCCTAGAAATCGGCGGCTGTGATGTCGTTACCTTGGTCGAGCAGTTCGGTTCGCCCCTTTATATTGTGGACGAAGACACCCTCAGAGAAGGGGCCAGACAATATCGGGACCTGTTTGTTCGGTATTATCCCGGTCAATCTCAGGTCTTGTATGCATCAAAAGCCTGGAATTGCTTGGCAATCTGCGCGATCGTCGGCCAAGAAAACCTCGGCATCGATGTCGTCAGTGGTGGTGAACTGTACACGGCCCTAGAAGCTGGTTTAAACCCCGAAAAAATTTATCTGCATGGCAACAACAAATCTCAAGAAGAATTACAGATTGCCGTTGCCAGTGGCTGTACCGTCGTGGCTGACAACTGGCAAGACTTGCATCAGTTAGTCGCGATCGCCAAAGAAACCCAACAGTCTGCCATCCGCCTCATGTTGCGGTTCACCCCGGGGATCGAGTGTCACACCCATGAATATATCCGCACCGGACACCTCGACAGCAAATTTGGCTTTGATCCCGACCAAATCGAAGAAGTCTTTGCCTTTGTCCAACAGCATCCCGTTTTCAACTGCATTGGACTCCATGCCCATATTGGCTCCCAAATTTTTGAACGGCAACCCCATCGGGACCTCGCTGGCGTCATGGTTCAATGGTTAAAACAAGCCGCTGCTTACCAACTTCCCGTAACCGAACTTAATGTCGGAGGCGGATTAGGCATTCGCTATACAGAATCTGACGACCCCCCGAGTATTGAAGAATGGGTTAAAGGCGTCAGCGAAGCGATTATTGAAGCTTGCGAGTCCCAACAAGTCGCCTTACCGAAATTGCTTTGTGAACCCGGGCGATCGCTCATTGGTCCCGCTTGCGTCACCGCCTACACCCTAGGCGCACAAAAACAGGTACCCGGAATCCGCACCTATCTTTCCGTAGATGGCGGGATGTCCGATAACCCTCGTCCGATTACCTATCAATCCGTTTATCGAGCGGTTGTCGCCAATCGGATGTCCGCACCCCTGAGTGAAACTGTTACCATAGCCGGTAAGCACTGCGAATCGGGGGACATTGTAATTCATCAAGCCAGTCTGCCTAAAACCGAAAGCGGCGATATTCTAGTCGTTATGACCACAGGTGCTTACAATTACAGCATGGCCTCGAATTATAATCGAGTACCCAGACCCGCTGCCGTATTAGTCAAAGATGGGATTGCCAACATCATCCTGGCCCGGGAAACTTACGAAGATTTAATTCGACAAGACCGCCTACCTGAACGACTGGCTCATCTGAGTTAATAGCCATTTATTGGGGCACAGGACCGGCGGTGTAAGCCCTTAAAACTTCTGGCATTGAGCCCTGTAATCGGTTAAAAACTGATTCCAGTGTTGGGGCGATCGCTTGGAGGGTGGACAAACAGCTTTGGCTCAACCCCCTGTGGGTTTTAACCCACAAAAAAGTAACAGGCTGGCGAGATTGCCAGCCTATCAATCTCGTCATGTAGAAGCGCAAGGTTAATCGAGATCCGATGGGATATTTGTGGGAGCAATTGTCGATCGACCCGAACTGGACTCAGTCCTTGCTACTTCACTTGGTCGAAATTTGGACGGACTGGATTAAAACTCCCTTGGACATCCTCTTGGTTTTGGCCCTAACCTATATGGTGCTCGTCATCATTGGGGAGCGCCGCACCCTTTGGATCGTTCGCGGATTTATCATTCTGATGGTCGCAGCCGCTATCAGTAGCCGCCTGAAACTGACTCTGTTGAGTTTCGTCCTCAATAATTTAGTGATTGGTTCGGCAGTCGCAATGGCGGTGATTCTTCAGTCAGAATTCCGCCGATTTTTGGAACAATTGGGTAAAGGCGAAATCCGGCAACTCTTTCAACCCTACCGCCAGATTATTCCTAAACCGGATAGTGTCATTGATGAAATTGTCGATGCAGTCAAGGAACTTTCCCAAAACCGCACCGGCGCTTTGATGATATTAGAAACGAGCGGTCCGATCGACGAACGGGATTTTTCCGTTCCCGGGGTAAAAATCAATGCTGAGGTCTCAAAAGAACTCTTGCAGACTATTTTTCAGACCAGTACCTTGTTACATGATGGGGCGCTATTAATTCGCGCTTCTCGCATTATGGCAGCCGGGGTGATTCTCCCCTTGTCCGATCGCAGCGCTTCCCGACAGTTAGGAACCCGCCATCGAGCCGCAATGGGGATTACAGAACGAGTGGAAAACTGCGTTTGCGTCGTCGTCTCCGAGGAAACCGGCTCGATTTCCTTGGCCGAAAAAGGTACCCTGAATCGACCGTTAACCAGTAGTAAACTCAAGGAACTACTACAAGCCCGATTTTCACAAACCGTCGAACGGGAACCCGTTGCTCCAGATTTGCGAAATTTAGGCCGTCAGTTACTATCAAAAGCAGTCGGACTCGTGCTACGCTTGCTCCGTCTTCCATCGTCGGCTTCACGGGAGAAAAAATGATTACCAAGCCATCAGCTTTACAACAGTTGCCTGCTGACCTCGATCGCGAGAGACTCCCCAAGCACGTAGCAGTGATCATGGATGGAAATGGTCGATGGGCAAAGCTTCATGGAATGCCCCGGTTTATGGGGCATCGGCGGGGAGTCGATACCCTGAAGGACCTCCTGCGCTGCTGTCGGGATTGGGGTATTCAGGCCCTCACCGTTTATGCATTTTCCAGTGAAAATTGGGGGCGTCCCTTAGAGGAAGTCAATTTTTTAATGACCCTGTTTGAGCGGGTCCTGCGCCAAGAGCTCCAGGAGATGATGGAGGAAAATGTTCGGATTAACTTTGTGGGAAACTTAGAGTCTTTGCCGAAATCCCTCCAAGAAGAAATCAGGCGATCGGTGGAAAATACTCGCAACAATAAGGGGATTCATTTTACGATCGCCACGAATTACGGGGGTCGTCAGGAAATAGTCCAAGCTTGTCGGGCGATCGCTGAACAAGTCCAGCAAGGTTTAATTCAACCCGAACAAATCGATGAGGCGTTATTTGAACGTCATCTCTACACCTCCGATGTCGGGGACCCGGATTTGTTGATTCGCACCAGTGGCGAAATGCGCCTCAGCAATTTTCTCCTCTGGCAAGTCGCCTATTCAGAACTCTATGTCACCGACACCCTCTGGCCGGATTTTAACCGCCAAGAATTCCATTACGCCCTCCGTTCCTATCAAAAACGAGAACGCCGTTTCGGCAAAGTCTAACCCTCCCCATCCCCCAACTCTCCCCCATCCCCCAACTCTCCCCTATCCTCCCCATCTCCCCCATCTCCCCCACTCCCCTACGGTCCACTAAAAATCGCTTCTTCAATATCTCGCCGACTGAGAGAATATTTGAAGGAGCGTTGAACATCTTGCACCCCACCCTCAGCATTGATGTAGCGGACACTGACATGATCGACATCTAGGACAAGTTCTGCATTCCAACTGGGGCGTTCTACCCGCCAGCAGTGCAGTTCCGTTCGGTCTTGTTCGCATCCCTGGTCCTCTAACCATTGCTCGATCGCAGGAAGAGCATGGTTATAAAGCGGGGTATCCGGTGAAGGTAAGGTCATAAAAAATTTAGCTTTGCTCAAGTAAGTTTAGAAAATTTGTTCTACGGGGATTCCCCGATCGCCGTCACCGCGTCCTGTGTTTTGAGGATAAAAAAGACAGTTCACGAGTTCAACATCCAACTTGGGTCGGATAGGTTCATTCTCCCATCAGAGGCGATCGTCGAGACGGGCATGGAGAACAATTCGGGAGTTTGAGAGGATAAGGCCACATTTTCTCGGGTCAACCCGATCGCGATCGCCAGTAACAAACAACCCATCAACGTGATCCCCAGAATCAACAGCACAAACAACTCCCCACCGGACAAAGGACGCTCAGACGGCTCTCGACCCATCCCTGGAGACCGCTCATAAACAGCTTCAGGAGTGCGTTTCCAGTGCGGTGGTAGCTGGACCCCATTGCCCCCGATTCCGTCCCGCTCTAGTCTCAATTTCACATCATAGAGATGTCGTTCTCGGTCATTACTCAAAGTCGTATAGGCATCTTTAAGCTGTTGAAACTTTTCCCGAGCTTCATCAGGAGGAAGGGGGGACGTATCGGGATGATACCGTTTACTCAGTTCCCGATAAGCGCGCCGAATTTCCGGCACTGTTGCCCCATTGGAGAGACCAAGCAAGGCATAATAATTGAGGGCCGACAAGGTACCCGGTGGCATCGGGAGTTTTCGGTTGTTGAAGTTTACTCGGTTTTGAGTCACAACAAACACCACTGGCGTGAGTTTTAGCTAGTTTATCGCATCTATCGAGAGTCCGGGCAAATCATGAATTTCTGATCCAGTTTCGGGTCCTTCTGGAAGATTTGCTGCCGTCCTGATTTTAAGTAAAGTCCGTGCGAATCCGGGCGATCGCTGCATTCAGGGCGTCGCTATCCATCCAACTGACAAACCCCCCATAAATAATATTCCCTTGGGCATCGGCGAGGAAAATATGGTCAATTCCCGCCCAATTTTTCCAGGTGCGGACCACTGTTCCATCCCGCAGGACAAAAATTGGGCGAGAATTTTTCAAGTCGCTGTCGGAAGCATAGTTGATGCCCTTAACCTGGTCTAAAAGGGCGATCGCCTCCTGAGTTACGGGTGCAATCGAGGTCGCAAAATTCGCCTGTTGGTTGCCCACTTGGCGCACTTCCCATTCCAGACGAGATTTCAACTCCTCAGAAATCGGTAACCACTCCAACTCCCCTAAAACCACCTGAGTGCGTTCGGTACGAGCACGCACCCGATAGACATCAGTGAGTAATTGTTCAAGACTTTCCCGGGTCAGATATTCAGCAATTAACCCAGTAATCCCCAAAACGCCGATGCCGCCGAGGACTCCGGCGGGACCCCCCAACATCGCTAAGGCAGCGGCGATCGCCGCTGAACCTGTTAACCCTGTCGTTGCCATTGCGATCGCCAAAATAATTCCAGGCAGTCCCAAAGCGGCCACCTTTTTTACCACTTCATCCATTGGTTCTATCCTTCCTGGGACATAATATCGAGCTTACGATTTCTAGGGTAGCCTTAAGCCACCAGAATCAAATAGAACCCCATCCTCCACTCGCAAAAACTCTACTTGACCTTGGAATCCTTCCTCTTATCTGATACAATACAAAGTTTGCAATATTTACGAAGCTTGCTGGAAGGAGACGTCTGTTTATGGCCCGGATGTACTACGACGAAGACGCAAATTTGGACCTATTAGCCGGAAAAACCATTGCAATTATTGGTTACGGCTCTCAAGGTCACGCCCACGCCCTCAACCTCAAAGATAGTGGCATGAACGTCATTGTCGGGCTGTATCCGGGCAGCAAATCAGCCACCAAAGCAAAAGACGCCGGATTGACCGTGCATAGCGTTGCTGACGCCGCGAAAGCTGCTGACTGGATTATGATTTTGTTGCCGGATGAGGTCCAAAAGTCGGTTTATAAAAATGAAATTGAGCCGAATCTCAGCGCAGGCAATGTACTGTGTTTTGCCCACGGTTTTAACATTCATTTTGGACAAGTTGTCCCCCCGGATGATGTGGATGTGGTGATGGTGGCACCGAAAGGGCCGGGACATTTGGTGCGTCGGACTTATGAACAGGGAGAAGGGGTTCCCGCCTTGTTTGCGGTGTATCAAGATGCTACGGGTCAAGCGCGCGATCGGGCAATGGCTTACGCTAAAGGCATTGGCGGTACCCGCGCCGGTATCCTCGAAACGACTTTCCGCGAAGAAACCGAAACCGACTTGTTTGGTGAACAAGCGGTGCTTTGTGGGGGCCTCAGTGCCTTAATTAAAGCCGGGTTTGAAACCTTGGTTGAAGCTGGATATCAGCCCGAATTGGCTTATTTTGAATGTCTGCATGAAGTCAAACTGATTGTCGATTTGATTGTGGAAGGTGGACTCGCCACCATGCGCGACAGTATCTCCAATACCGCAGAATATGGAGACTACACGCGCGGTCCTCGCATCGTCACCGATACCACCCGCGCCGAAATGCGGAAAATTCTCAAGGAAATTCAAACGGGACAATTTGCTCGGGAATTCGTGTTAGAAAACCAATCTGGTAAGGCTGGATTTACCGCCATGCGCCGACAAGAAGCCGAACATCCCATTGAGGAAGTCGGAAAAGATTTGCGGGCGATGTTTAGTTGGCTGAAGAAAAAATAAGCCCCGGTCGTAGAAAAAGCAAAAACCACAGACGCGCCCTAGGGCGCGTCTGTGCTGCGGTGCAATGGTCCAAGGGTTGGGAACGCCTGGAATTCCATTACTTACTTTTTTGTTCTTGTTGAAGTTGCTGTTCTGTTCGCTCAAACGAATCGGGTTTTTCTTTAGTGTTAGAAACCCACTTCGGGATGAGTCCGTTGCCAAATTTCGTCAGGCTGGTGCGAGTTTGGACGCTCGTAGTCTGCATTTCTTTTGGCAGAAAAGTCAATTTATCTCCAAATCCGATATACAGAAACGCCAAGAGAATCGAGCCTGTAATTAAGGTCGTTTTAAGCATCTGTGTCTTTAGAGTGAAAGGACAGCACTGTTCTGTGAGGCTCACACAACAAGATGATACCACATTTTCTCTGGGTTGAGGCAAATTAGGGACCCATTGGGGAGAGCTAAAATTTTATTCCTTGAGCTGGGAGGTTGGATGAGGGGAGGGGGTGGTCCTTGCCGATCGCCAGGATCTAGGCAGTCGAATCGATGAAGTGCGCTTTGTTTCTTCCCCCCGTCCTGAAGAGGCGATCGCCCGGGGGAGTCAGCTTGAATTTAGGGGTTCTCTTCATGGCCCCAGCACATCCTTTGCTAAAGCCGATCGCCAAACAGCCCATACCCAGTCCCGATGGTTCTCCCCACCGGGGCGCTCCGCTACCCTTTTCTCTTAGAAAATCTCTCATCCAAAGGGAATAAAAACCAAGAAATTAGCTTTAGAATTGAACAATCTTCAACTAAATTTTAAACTCCAGATTCAAAACGGGGTTTAGACTCATTTTTTATAGGATTGTTCCCCAAAAACTTATCCAAAATTTATACTTCAATATTTTTCTTTAATCCATTGGATTTTTACCGATTCCTCTACCGAATTATAGGGACTTTAAATCCCTCCAGGGGGGGAGCCGAACTAGATTTTATACCAGTACAGTTGAAATTACAGCAGGGTTGAATCCTGAACCAATCAGGAGTCCAATCCGCCTAGAGTTTCAACCGATTCTCTAGGGTCCAAGGCCCGACTCGATGGGACATTGGGGTAAACTCTCATCCCCTGTGCCAAGCCCTCTGATTCAGAAGGCGATCGGCCCGAGGATGACCCAAAAAAAGTCGTTTTGCGCCCTCGAATCCTTTCGATTCATTCGCAAAACAATCCCTGTTCCTTCTGACGGTATCTTATCCCCGCTCAGACTCTCGAACTCTCATTATTAAACTATTTTTTTTAGGAAGGGGTGTACAGCAACTGTGAAACCGTTGAACCAGCAACGATCCACTCCAAAACTTTTGGATTGAAATTGCATTTTAATCCCGTGGATTCTCAAAGCCGAAGCAGATAATGACCTCGAAAATGAACCCGGGTAGACCCTTTGTTTTTAACTCAGTTGGAAATCTTTAAAAGCTTGAACCAACACCCTGGTTATTTCCCGTCTCAAACTGCCGACGTTACCTACCCCCATTTGTTGAATACTTTTGATAGAACCGATTATGAAATCTAACGAACGCAAATCCTATCCTCAAACCCCTTCCGAGGTCAACAGCACACCTCAAGGGCATGGTCAAGTCAGCGTACCCCCCGCCAGTCCGACGGCTGCCCGAGTCAATCAGGCACAAAATGCGGGTTATAACGAAGGTTATGTACATGGTCGAGTGGTGGAAAACGTTCAAGAAAATCGACTGCGCGATCGCGATAACGACAATTCCGCCCGAGGCTTATTCTTGGGTATTATCCTCTCTTCCTTAGTCGCGTTAGGGGCAGGGACTCTATACTATCTGTCTCAACGGGATAGCGCTTCTACTCCCCCTCCTGCGCCCGTCCCTCAACAGACGGAAGCCGAACCCGCACCCACCCGCACGATTGAGCGAGAACGGACTCTGATTGAACGAGTGATTCCAGTCCCGCAAGATACTTCCGGGGAGCAAGAGCAACCCTCTTCTGAACCCGCTCCAGCGGCGGAACCAGCCCCAAATATTAATATCACGGTCCCCAACTCTCAAACTCAAGAGGCTCCCGCAGAGCAACCGGAATCCGCCTCTCCTATCCCCTCGAATATCAACATCAACCTGCCGGAAATTAATCCTAACTCTGCGCCTGCGGAATCAGCCGAACCCGCTACGCCTCCGGTAGAAAGCCAGCAAGCACCGGAAACCCCAGCCGAAACAACTCCAGCGCCTCAGTCGGCAGAACCGAGCACTGAGTCTGGTGCGGCGATTCCTGCGAATTAAATTTTAGCCTCAACCTAAACCCTCAACTCTCTCCCCTTCAGGAGGGAGTTTTTTTATCACAGAGCAAACCCAAGTAGGGTCCGGAAACCGGGTTTCTTGCCAAATTTTGGCCTATCTATCACAGATTCAGGCAGAAACCCGGTTTCTTCATGTGGATAATCGGTAAATCCTGAGCCTAAATCTAGCTGCTAATCCCTAGTCTATTGATATCTTAGGCAATGGGGGGGCGGTATTGAATCCAAGGGTGAGCGGCTTCTAGTTGAGCGGCTAAGGTGAAGAGGGGAGCTTCTCCTGCGGGACGACCCACAAGCTGGACCCCCACGGGTAAACCGGAGGAAAATCCGGCGGGAATGGCGATCGCCGGTTGACCTGTAGCATTAAATAAGGGACAGGGGGCCACCCATTCAAAACTCTTGTGCAAAATCTCTTCAGGACTGAGATTCGCCCATTCCCCCACCCGAATGGTTGGACTCATCAATACCGGCAATACCAGGGCGTCATATTGCTCCAAGGAGGCGACAATTCGCCGGGAAAACATCTGCATCTGGGCCACTGCTTGCAAGTATTGCCCGCTTGTTATCTGCTGTCCGCGTTCTAAAAACCACTGGTTGATTGGTTGCAGAATTTCTCTAGGCATCCCGGAAAAAGAGACGCCACTGACCCAAATGGCGGTGAGGGGTTGGAGTAAATCAGTTAAGTCTAGGGAAATTTGTTCGATCGCGTGTCCCATCTCTTCCAGGCGTTGCACCGTATTGAGGACCGCCTGCTGACATTCCGGGGCGGCTTCCCCAATCGGGTCAATCTTGGTGGCAAAGGCTATCCGCAAGGGTTTTACAATTTTCGCGGTGGCATGAGCGAGAAAGGATGGGTTAGGGTCGGGAAGCCAATAAGGGTCTCCAGGAACATAACCCGCAATCAGGTCCAGCATGGCAGCGGCATCGGCAACGGTGCGGGTGAGCGCCCCATGAGTTAGTAATCCATTGACGCAATCCCCCAAGGGCGCTAGGGAAACGCGCCCTCTGGCGGGTTTGATGCCGACTAATCCACAACAAGCGGCGGGACCCCGCAGGGACCCCCCGCCATCGGATGCCTGGGCGATCGCGCATAATCCTGCACTGAGGGCGGCAGAGGCTCCTCCACTGGACCCCCCGGGGCTGTAGTCTAAATTCCAAGGATTGCGGGTGGGTGGAAATCCTGCGGGTTCTGTAAACGGAAGACTGCCTAATTGAGATGTAGCGGTTTTTCCCAAGAGGACAAATCCCCCTTGTTTGATGCGGGTAACGACAGCGCGATCGTGAGTGGGTAATTTGTCCCGCAGGGCCGCCACGCCGTAGCTACAGGGCATATCTGCCACGGCGGTGAGGTCCTTGATGGAGATGGGAATGCCAAAGAAGGGGGGCAGGGTATCGGGATCGGTTGTGGCGAGTTGTTCTGTTTTAGCTTTGGCATCAGCTAAGGCTAATTCTGAGGTAACCGTAAAATAGCTACCCAGCTTGGGATCTAAGGTTTCGATGCGGTCTAAATAAAGCTGGGTTAATTCTAAAGGCGAGAGTTGTTTGGTCCGAATCAACTGCGCTTGTTCCAAAGCCGGTGTAAATGCTAAATCCTGTTTATTCATGGTTGCTTCTCTGGCGATCGCCTTCTTCTTCTCTATCTTGTCATCGAGCACGAATCGGCGTGGGTTCGTTGATGCAACCTACCCAATTTAGCTTTAGATTGTTGCCAAGCGTGCTCATGGTTTACCTTACAATCTCGATTCCCGTTAGTAAGCATTGAAGTAGACAGTTTATCAATCGTCACTGTTTGCGATCGCCCTTCAAACTGAGAATGCCCATTTGGGTTTTTATCGGGGATCTTCCCAGACTCCACAGGGTTCGGTGAATCTGCCCACCGTTTCAGAATTTTTGACAGAATTAGACCCGATTCTGAGTTCGGGGCATTTGCCTTCAACAACGGCCAGAAAATCGGCCTATTTTCTATGGGGGAATCGTGAGGGTTCAAGATGGCATGAGCAAAAAAATGATCGCCAATCATGGGCGATCAATCTGGATGATTTCTGAGGTGAAGCGCGTTGAATTTAGCTAAAATGCAGCGCTTGCACTCCCTAAAACGATGTAATACCACGCTAAAGCCAGTAAGTAGGTATCACGGTCGGCAGTGGGCGATCGATAGAGGAACACCCGCGCAGCCACGCCCCAACTGACAAGGGCTTGGGCGAGCGCCCAGAGCAGTAAAGGTTTGTTCAAACCCGCTGGCATCAACAGTCCCACATGAATGGCTAAAGGCAACAGTAAAAAGCCGATACAAAGGATAACTCGGCTGCCCACATTGCCAAAGGTTACCGGAAATGTATTGACTCCCGTTGCTACATCTCCCTCCAAATCGCTCAGGTCTTGAATGCCCACAACAGCGCTACAAAGAATAGCGACCAATAAGATCCAAGTCCCCTGAACCATGTCAATAGAGGCGACGGCCTGCCATGCTGCTGCCATTTGAGCGATCGCTCCCAGTCCTAAAAAGAAGTGTTTTGTAGGCCAATCTACACCCAATCGCCCAAAAGTGAGACCCATGATACAGAGTTGCCAGAGCAGAGTCCATTCAAAAACCCCTAACTGCCATCCTACGACCGAAAAGCTGACCATGCTGGCAATCCAGCGCCACTTGGCTCCCCGATAGGAAATCAGTCCCCGACACAGGGGCCGATCGCGTTGGTTAATGCGATCGCCCACTACCCCCATCATTTGGTTGGCTACACAAAACGTATAAGTATATAACAAGAAATAGAGCGTGCCACCGGCTAAGACCGGCAGCAATTCTACGGCTGGCGATTCTTGCGAATTCCAGGCCACACATAGAAAAATCAATCCCGGGACAACTCCGACCCATATCTCACTTTTGATGAATAACCAATTCACCAAGAGTTCGCGCCTCACTATCTGCGCCCATCGGGTGCCCCAGTTCCAGTTTCCTAGCAGTTTAGCTTGCACAATCGCTTTTTCTCCCTTACACCCTATTATTGAATTGAGCGAGCTGCTATACTCTAAGATGCTGAAGCTCGGGTTGAACGAACTCAGCGATCGCCTTTCATTTAACGGATTATATCACCTTCCCATTGATTTGGTTTGCCCGGGAAGCTTAAATTTTTTTTAAGACTGGAGTTTAGACTAAGCGAAATTTGACCCACCAGGAGGGGAGCCACTGTTAAAAGAGTGTAGGACAAAAATGAG
>NZ_JAMXFC010000060.1 GCF_025370755.1 Laspinema sp. D2d
TCTCATTTTTGTCCTACACTCTTTTAACAGTGGCTCCCCTCCTGGTGGGTCAAATTTCGCTTAGTCTAAACTCCAGATTTTTAATCAAACCTAACATTTTACAACCTAGAAAAGGGACTGTCTCAAAGTTGAGCAGTCCCCCACCTATAAAACTGGCTAGTCAATCGAAATAGATTGAGGGCGGTTGTTGTAACTGCCACTACCATTATTATTCCCCGTAGAAGAACCCGTAGGGGAGGCTCCTTGTTGTTCCAGCCAACTTTTCACCGGGTCATCGGAGAGATTGAGTTGGAACACCCCGGAGAAAAACCCACCCAAAAAGGCAACCGGATGTTCGGTCATTTCTTTAAAAATTGGACTCAGTTCATCTAAAAACATAGAATGTCTCCTTTGGCGGCCAATACAGTCAAAAATAGGATATCCCCCGGATTTGGCTATACCCGAGGAAATTGCCTACTTCTGCTGGTATCCTAGCGCGTTTGCCACCGGAGTAGCCGTCGGCATCCCGCACCTCTCGGACCTGAGGTCCCGATGGGGTGGCGAAATGCCATACCCTCATGAACTAGGAGGGATTTTTTTCCGGTAACAGGCACTTATCGGAATCGCATCCGGCAGGCCCTGCTTCTGCTAATTCACCGAGGTCATAGCGCTGGAGGGCGTTTTTAAAGTCATCGGTTTTGCGACGGACTAAGACCTCAGCACTGAGGCGATCGTACTCCGCTTTATCAATCGGTTCAAAGGGGAGACGGGGGAACGATTGGCGATCGTCAAATCGAGCGAGTAAGGCAGCAGAAATGTAGCCTTCATCGTTTTGGATGGCCTCATAAATGCGAGTACCTAATAGCTCAATTTCTGACTCCCGAACTTCCACGGTGGCAGAGGTGTTATGGGTGACATAGTGGCTTTGAACATTCATATAGAAGTCCATTTGAGCCATCGCACTAAATTGACTAATATCAATTTCATCGGCACCGGGTAAATCGGCCCAGCTGACAGCGATGGGAATTTCCACCAACCATTCAGAACAGCGCGGGTCAAACGGATCATTTAGGAGATTTCCGTTTTCATCCTTATCCGATTGAGAGGGAATTACACTGTAACCGTAGTCGATACAAGCCAAGGCAACGGGATCATTTTTACCAAAAGTAATTCGGCGAATAAACCGTTGCGCTTTGGGCGGATGCCACCCGGGAGATGCGCCGGTTAGTAAAGATTTAGTTCCGCTGGGTTGAACAGTTGTGCAACGATTAGGGCGGCGCAATCCGTGGCGATCGCAATAATCCCAAACTTTCTCATGCACAACTGTTCGCCAGCGCGTCAAATAGGCTTCTTCTTGACGCTTAAATTCAATTCCTTCCGGGGTTGCCGGACGACCTTGTTCCCACCAGCGCAACCAATCCACACCAAAGGCATGAACGAAGAAATCAAACAATCCGGTAAAGGAAACACCGACAATCGGATCGATTTCCCGACTGTATTGATAGCGCGGTTCAACGAATTTATGATTCAGCAAAGTTGCCACGGATAAAGCACCCGCAGCAAAAGCATCTGCTTGTTCGCGATCGTTTTTGGGGTCAATTTGATTCAGGTGAATCTCAGCTAAATTGCACTGCCCGGTGAGGGTTCCGCCGAAAACGCCTTTATGAAATTCGGGTTCGTTAAAGCAGAAGGTATCATGGTGACCCTGAATGGGTACAATCTCCCGAATCACTTGCCATTTGCCTTTAGTGGTGGGGTGATGACCCTTAGAGGTATTAACGCGCTGACAAGGAATTGCAGCACAATCGGTGATTTGCAGATACCACAAATCCTTGTTACGAATGCCGAGATTGGTGATTTCACCGGCTCTTGATTGCAAGTTAATCGAGGAGCGAATCCCACATTTGAGCAATAACAGATAGACCCGATAGGCGCGATTATAATCGGACAAATACAATCGAACACCACCGCTGGATGTAGCAGAACCATCGGAATCAATTAAGCCTGCAATGAAGTGTAAAATCCCTTCTCGATTCCAGCTTGCCAAGGCTTCTAGGGCTGTAGCATTGGCTTTTAAATCACGGACTTCTTCGGGGTCAAATTGGCCTTGGAAACCCGTATAAAGCAAGCAGGGTGTTTCGGGATTTTCTGCGTAGTAACGCAATTTTCCTGAAGTCCGACCCGCAAGGGCCAATTCCTGATAGCTTTTGGCTCCATATAAGCGCAGTTGGAGTTGAGGCTTGCCATGAGATTGGCATAGGGAGCCATCCCCCACCAATTGTCCGAGGGTGTAAGCCCACAAGGGGTCTACAAATTTACCATCTTGATAGTCAATCTGGAATGGCTCAGTGTGCAGGGCATATTTGTGGATGGAAAGATGCTCTTGCAGTTGTGCCGTGGTCATTTCCAGATAGGTTTTACCAAAGCGGTCCTTAACAAAGAAACGGTGTTTTTCTGTTACGTCTAACCAGGTTCCATCGGCAAAAGAGACTTGATAAAGTCGGCGATCGCGCCCCGTCAACATCGGAGTAACGCGACTCCACCGCTGACCATTCCAAATTTCCACCGATTGACCAACCAGCGATCGAATCGAATGCATTCCATCCCGCGTCACCAGCATCGTATCGCCAGAAACACAATGAAAATCTGCACCAATAATTTCACCACATGGATTTAATCCTACTCGGGATAACCTATGCTCTAACTCGGGTTGAGAAATTTCTGGATAGCGATCGCCTATCCATTGCTTCCCTTTACCCTCGTTATAGGCTTTCAGAAAATCCCGTTTAGTCTCGCGATCGGGCATTAAATCGCAACTAGCTCGGGCAACGGCTTCACCAGCCCATTGAATCGCTCCTTCCCCAGAATAATATTGTTGACGCACCGCATCAATACATTCAGTGAGGGTCGGCTTATGATGAAAAACCCGGGTGTGATTTGCCATTCTTAATGCATCTCTTTCCGGGTCGATGCGCCAGTTTCCCGCTTCATCTTGTTGCCATAAATTCATTTTGGCATTAGCAAACAATTCATCATCGCTTGCGCTCTGTCTCATGCCTGCAGAGCGCCGGATGTTGCCTGCCACAATTGTAGAAGCCGCTTCATCAATGAGTAAGCAGCATTCGACTGAATTTAATTGCCGTCCATTTGCCTTATTTAAAATTAAGGCAACTCGCTTATAAAGGTCAGTTAATTTAACTGGATTAGCAACCCCTCCAAACCCTTTGAGCGGTTCTCCGGCGGGACGAATATCGCACAGATCTACAACAACTTCAACGGTTGAATTGAAGCGCTCATCGGTGGAGAGTTCTAGGAGGGTTTGATAGGATTGCACCCAACCAATTCGGGAGTCTCCTACATTCATGAGGACCCGATCGCCATCGTAAGTCACAGCAGTTTCTTGGCGACGGCGATCGCTGGGGGTCATGCCAATTTCACCTTGGAGGGTGATCTGGAGTCGGTTGCGAATCTTCGGCAACTGATTGATATATTGAGGTTCGAGGACCGCGCCGGTGCCACATCCCATCATCGCAAGGCCCATTAATAATCCAAAGGCTCGCCAATCGTGGATATTTGTCGAGGAACAGTTATAGGCCCCAGAAAAGTTTTCCGGGCGTTCGATCCAGTCCGTGCCCCCCACCCACAACCAGCGTCCCGAGGAGAGGGTTTTGAGTTGTTTCTGCATCTGGGTGAGGAGTGCCACCTCGTCGGAGTTGAGATTACCGAGTTTCTCTAATCCAGCAATGGTGCGATCGCAGACTTGCTCCCAAGTTTCGCGCCCCTCATCCTGGCGGCGGCTGTAAGTCCTAAAAAACACCGGATTCGCTGCCGGTGCGGTTTCGGGAAAATCGCTGTGGTGGCGCGTGCGTTCCAATTCTCGAACCATAAGTCAATCTCTTCTCGTATCCGCGTATAGCTGTAGATCAAGACTATACGCCATCTTAGATTTAGTGGTCAAAGGTTGTTAATTTTTAAGATTTGCGCTATGTCTAGGGCCAAGGGGAGGATGGGGAGGATGGGGAGGATGGGGAGGATGGGGAGGATGGGGAGGATGTTTAACATATACGACTCCCGTATCTCCCGTATCTCCCCCATCTCCCGTATCTCCCGTATCTCCCCCATCCTCCCCATCTCCCCCAGGGACTCTCCTCAGATGAAGGAGAGAAATATTAACCTAAATGCTGAATGTGGATAGAATAAACCAAAGCCAGATTTTTGCGTGGGATTCTCCTATCCCCGAAGGGGAGGCTGTGCCAAGGGAGAGGCTACGCGGAGGGACTGGTTCAATCTACTGAGGGGCATCACCGCCGAGAATCGCCATGATGTTTCAATCTGCTACCACGCACCAAAGCGCTGCCACGGGTTACGATACCCTCCTCGACGTTGAACTTCGCAAAGTTTTTAAGGTGTTTGAGGGGGAAACTGCGGTCCGGGGGGTCGATCTTGACATTAATCGAGGAGAATTTTTTAGTATCCTTGGTCCTTCTGGCTGTGGCAAAACGACGACCCTAAGATTGATCGGAGGCTTTGAGACGCCTTCTGCGGGAGAGGTCCTGATTCGGGGTAAGTCCATGAATCAGGTCCCTGCTTATCAGCGCCCGGTGAATACGGTGTTTCAGAGTTATGCGCTGTTCAATCATCAGAGCATTGCGGAAAATATTGCGTTTGGGTTGCGAATCAAACGCTGTGGAAAAAGTGAAATTGAGGAACGGGTCAAAGAAGCGCTCAAATTGGTCAAAATGGAGTCTTACGCCAATCGTTATCCTTCCCAGCTTTCGGGAGGTCAACAGCAACGGGTGGCTCTAGCACGGGCGCTGGTGAATCGTCCAGCGGTTGTGTTGTTGGATGAACCATTAGGGGCGTTGGACTTGAAATTGAGGAAACAGATGCAGGTTGAATTATCAACGTTGCATCGGGATTTGGGGTTGACTTTTGTGATGGTGACTCATGATCAGGAGGAGGCCCTGTCTTTGTCGGACCGGATTGCTGTGATGCATGAGGGCAAAATTGAGCAAATCGGGAGTCCAAGTGCCATCTATGAGCGTCCCCGATCGCCGTTTGTGGCGGATTTTATTGGAGAAACCAATTTATTGCCGGGACGGATTGAAGGCAGCGATCGCACCTCTTTGGCGATTCGCACAGGGACGGGATTAAAAATTGTGGTGGAACTGACGGAACCTTGGAGTAGCAACACATCAGGGGCGATCGTTAGTGTCCGCCCTGAAAAAATTAATTTGAGTCTGTATCCCCCCGAGGTGGAGGTTAACTGCTTTGAGGGGCGGCTCAAAACGGTGATGTATTTGGGAACCCATGTTCAGTACGTGGTGGAACTGCTCTCGGGGGATGAAATGGCGGTATTGCAACCGAATACGGGAACGAGCTTACCAGATCCTGAGACGCCAATCTATACCTACTGGCTTCCGACAGATTGTATTGCCTTGGCTGCGGCTTAGGCTGAGATTGGAGGGGTGCTCTACTCCCTCACCTGTGGATGCGATCGCGTGTTTGTACCCTGTGGACGGACATCTATATGAGTCTAGCGAGTGTCACTCAATTTTTAGAGGAGATAGAATCCCACTGTCCCAAGAATGCCATTCTTACTTTTCTCGGTAGTGATGGAGAATCCTTTGTGGTTGACCTCAACCGAGAAGGCGATCGGGTCAATTATGGGTATCAATGGGGGATCAAGGAATTGCTGATTAGCAAGTTGCTGTCTAAAACTGAGCCCGTAGCTTCCCTGATTCTCCGGTCATTTTTACCTGAAATTGACGAACTAACCCATTTTCCGATTAAAGAACTCCGGGGTTATGTCCTCAAACTGGACGGTTCTGAGCTTGAATATGAAAAGCTTTCCCCAGAATTAATGTTTGCTTGTCAAAATACCGATGCGGAAACCGGGAATCCCCTCCCTTTAGAAACGTCGGTTCGGTATTGTTAGTTAATCTGAATGTTGGTTATCACACCACCTTGTCAAAATAGTGCGGATTCCGAAACCCCCAAAATATAGAATGAGCAGTGCTACACCGACCCGACGTCAGTTTTTACAACAGTCTGCGGCGGCACTTTCTGGTCTGGCGTTGTCTAGTTGTGGCTGGACCCTGGGCGGCCAACCGAGTCCAGAGAGCGAGGAGGATACTCCTTCTGTGGCGGTGGACTCAACTGCTGCTAATGAATTGTTTATCTACACTTGGGCTGACTATACCGATGGAGATTTGCTCAGAAGTTTTACAGAGCAAACGGGTATCCGAGTGATTGTGGATATTTATGACTCGAATGAGGCGATGTTGGCAAAAATGCAGGCGGGCGGTGGCAGTTCTTACAGTATTATCTATCCCTCGGATTATATGGTGGGACGGATGGCTGAATTGCAACTGCTTAGACCTCTGGAGCGATCGCGCCTTGAAGGGTTAGGCAATTTGTTTGAGAAGTTCCAAGACCCTGAATATGACCGGGGAAATCGCTACAGTGTCCCGTTTACCTGGGGGACAACTGGACTGATTTATAATTCGGCTAAACTCTCGACGCCTCCCGATGATTGGGAATATCTCTGGGCTCATCAGAGTGACCTCTCGCGGCGGCTAACTTTGATGAATGATGTCCGGGAAGTCTTGGGTGCAGGATTGCGATCGCGCGGTTACTCCTATAATTCGACAGACCCCGCTCAACTGCGTGCCGCTTATGAACACTTAGTCAATCTCAAACCATCTCTTGCCAATTTTACTACGGATGGCTGGCGGGATTTGATGTTGGCAGGGGATTTGGAGGTAGCAATGGGTTACTCTTTTGATGCCCTCTCCGTCTCGGAGGAAAATCCGGAGTTGGAATATGTGGTTCCCATGAGTGGCAGTTCATTATGGACGGATACGATGGTCATTCCCAGAAGTGCACCCAATGTTCAAGGTGCTTATGCTTGGATTAATTTTATGTTTCAACCCCGAGTGGCAGCGGATTTAATTGAACGACTCTATTTTGCCACCCCGAATCGTGCTGCTTATAATTTGCTATCCCAGGAACTGCGAGACAATCCGACTTTATTTCCTTCGGAATCGGTCTTAGCTCGGTGTGAAGGTATTCTACCCCTCGGCACGAAAAAAGAAAAAGAATATGCTCGGTATTGGATTAGATTAAAAAGTGTTTAAATAGGCTGTTAATCCGCCTCCTAGAAACGGGAATTCAACCGGGTATGATTCACCGAATTTGCGGTCACAAAGTTACAAATTTAAACGTAATGGGTCTCAGAATCCATCCATTGATTCAAGATAAACTGAGTTTTTAGGTTAGCTTAGTTTCCCTAAAACTGAATCCGAAAACACTCTAACCGATCGCAATTGAACTTCTGGTCTGTCCCCCTATTACTCTTCCCATGACTGTATCGCCCAGTAAGCCAAAAAACGAATCCAAAATCGGAAAACGCACCCTACCGGAGTGGCTGGGACCCCTGGCTTTACTTGGTCCTGCCGGAATCTGGTTATTCCTGTTGTTGGTCCTGCCAACGGTGGTGATTTTTCAACTGAGTTTAGTGCCGGGAATTCAACCGGGCGATCGCGTGATTCCCTCGGGACTGGATAACTTCTGTCTCGTCTTGGGATTTGAAAATTGCCGATTCTCCGACTTTGACCCCGTATTTCTCCAAACCATCGGGCGATCGCTCTTTTTTGCCACCGGCACTACAATAATTTGTCTCTTATTAGGATTTCCCGTTGCCTATTGGTTAGCAGTAGATACCCCAAAACGCTGGCGAAATTTGCTCTTACTCGCCTTTGTTTTACCCCTCTGGACCTCATCCCTGCTACGTTCCTATGCCTGGAAAACCATTCTGCGTCCCACGGGTGTTCTCAACTCATTATTAGGTGTTGTAGGAATCCCTCCCTTAGATTTACTGCACCAAAGTTCTGCCGTGTTTATCGGCATGAGTTACAGTTTTCTCCCTTACATGGTGTTAATTCTCTACGCATCGTTAGAGAAGCTAGATAAACGGTTATTAGAGGCAGCAGCAGATTTAGGGGCGAATCCGATTGAAGTATTTTGGAAAGTGACAGTCCCCCAAACGTTGCCCGGAATTGCTGCGGGTTCTTTGCTGGTGTTTATCAGTGGGTTAGGGGATTTTGTGGACCCAGAATTACTGGGGGGTGCATCTAGTATGACCGTTTCCCGGTTAATTTATGATCAATTTCTGGGAGTGGCGCGAGACTGGGGATTTGGTTCGGCCCTGAGTATGGTATTAATTCTAGCGGTGAGTGTGGCGATCGCCGGGTTAATTCGGTTTGGGGAAGCCACTCCTAAAAAATAAGCGTTTAACCCCTTCAAAGGGTTTATTCAAAAGTCTAAGTAATGCTTGCATGGTGAAATGGCATGACAGAAACGAGGCTCAAACAGGAGGATATTCCGGTAGATATGTTAAAAAGCCAGAGTCGAATTAATATCTCTTGGCAGATAGCATTTGCCGGTTTCATGTTTTTTTTCATGTACCTCCCGATATTGGTACTGGCATTTTACAGTTTTAATGAGTCTCGCTATAGTGCGAGGTGGGAAGGATTTACCTTAAAATGGTATTTCACTCTCTTTCAGGATGAAGCTATTTTAAAAGCGCTGAAAAATAGTTTAATGGTTGGATTTTCGGCCATTATTATTGCAGCGATTGTCGGAACCTTAATGGCAGTGGGATTATCCCGATATCGATTTCGGGGGAAGAGTTTGTATTTGGGAGTTTCTTATCTGCCACTGATTATCCCGGATATTGCGATCGCAGTTGCTACTCTAGTCTTTTTAGCCGCCGTCCAAATTAACCTCAGCATTTGGACCATTATCGCCGCCCATATTGTGTTCTGTCTGGCCTATATTGGGTTAGTCGTTTCTACTCGCCTCAGTGACTTAGACCCTCACCTAGAAGAAGCTGCCTTAGATTTGGGGGCGACTCCGATTCAGTCTTTTATTCAAGTGCTACTCCCCCAATTGATGCCGGGAATTGTCTCCGGTTGTCTGTTAGCTTTTGTCCTAAGTTTGGATGATTTATTAATTGCTTCCTTCACCTCCGGAGGGGGTGCAGTGACCCTGCCAATGGAAATTTTTGGACGGATTAGAACTGGGGTGAAGCCGGATATTAATGCCTTGAGTGTGGTATTGATTTTGACTTCCGGGGCGATCGCCTTTCTAGGCGAGTTTATCCGTTCTCAGAGTGAAAAGAAGTAAATCAGAAAACGCCTCAAAATTCATGGCAGAGTCATGATGAGGAGATGCTAAATTCTAGTCCCTTAACCTGAGTTTCAATCTGATGAGTGACGCTCTCAACCCCGCTAATTCTGAACCGAGTCCCCTCCCTGGAAAGACTGCCACGGCACCAGACCCTGTACTAGATGCCCCCTCCCTGGTAGATTTACGCCGCTATGATCAGTCATGGTTCGATCGCGGCAAGTCCAGCGGGTTTATCTTGCTGTGGTGGTTGGTGCAAGGGGTCGCTTTCCCCTTAAGTCCTCATTTTGCCCACGGATTTCGCCGGTGGTTGTTGCGACGATTTGGGGCAGAAATTGGCACTGGGGTGCTGATTCGTCCTACGGCGCGATTTACCTACCCTTGGAAAATCACCGTCGGGGACTACTCCTGGATTGGCGATGATGTGGTGTTATATAGTCTCGATCGCATACGGATCGGGCAGCATTGCGTCATTTCCCAAAGAAGCTACCTCTGTACCGGCAGTCATCGTATCGACGACCCCACCTTTAACCTAGAGACTGCACCTGTGGAAATTGGCAATGGAGTATGGGTTGCCGCAGACTGTTTTATCGCCCCTGGGGTGAAAATTGGTGCCAATGCGGCGATCGGGGCGCGTAGTAGTGTGTTTACGAATATGCCCGAGGGTCAAATCTGCTTTGGCAGTCCCTGTCGTCCCCGCTATCCCCGCAAGGTTGAGGAAAAACTGCGTCCGAATTTCTCCTAAAACAGCCCCAAACGAACCCTTACTCATTCATGTTTCGATAGGTAGCAACGGCAGAGGGTGAAATGCGGTTGAGATAGCGGAAAATCCAGTATTTAAAAACCGTATCCAGGATGACGGGGAAGGTGGCAATAAAGAGATAAATAAAGTCTCGACTTTCCGGGAGTCCCAAATGGCGCGAAATCCCTTCTAGGACAATTTCCCACCCATGAGGAGAGTGGAATCCCACGAAAATATCGGTAAATAAGATAATGATAAAGGCTTTGGCGCTGTCACTTAAGCCATAAACAATATCATCCAGAAATGATTTCAGGCTTTCAATTTCCCGCCGACTATTATAAATAACTAAGCCAAAGGCAACGAAGGAAAATAAATCAGAAAAAATATTTTTAATCGCATCACTACTGCGATAAGTGTAGCGCTTGGCAACTTCTAAGGCTTTGAGTTTGATTTGTTGTTGAACGTCTTCTTCGGATAAATGTTGAGGAATTCTACCGATAAATTTGAGGTCTTCTCTCTCGGGACCTTCTAAACTTTCGAGTTGGGTCGCGAGGAGTTCTTCAAATTCCAGCATTTCATGGAATTGGGTTAATTCCATTAAGGCTTCTTCTTTCATATCGACATTGAGAAAGATTTCAGCTTCGCTTCCGATGAGGCGATCGTAGATTGGACCAACCACAAAGTTTTTGGCAACTTGTTGAGTGAGTAGGGGAATTAAAATTAACAGTAAAATAAATTTGATAGAAACAATGGTTTTGGTTTTAGACAGGCGAAATTCTTGGACCACTTCATCCTCAGCTTTGGGGTCCAATTCACGCTTGAGGCGATCGAGGGTTCTTAAAATGGAACGGGGTAGGAAGCTGGTTTGACCGGCGAGGGAGCCTATTTCTTTGGTTTCCGCTTCGGGGTCAGGAATAGCTTCGTCGAGGGCAGGAGATGGCTTTTTTTTGCTATTTAAACGGCCTGTTTTTGGAACATCTAAGGGGTAGGGAGGGGTGGAAGTAGCGAGGGTCCGTGTAATGGGAACCGAGGAGGGATTAGGTTGTGCTGAGTTGCGGGTATATTTAGCGGTGACTTCATCAATAAAACTGAGTTTATCTAAAATCAAAGATTGAGCAGGTTGAGAGAAAGTGAACTCCGGGGTTGACAGTCGATTATCATCGGAAGATACAACCCGAACTGGGATGGAGTCATCAAAAGGCCGATCGCCTAATTTAGATTGTTTGTAAATCTCGACAAAGGACCGGCTATTTCTAAATTCTCTTAATCGCAGCTTGATAATACTTAAATTTCTCTTTAAGTCAGATTCATGAACTGAAAAAACGCTCTGCCCACAAGTAGAGTTTTCTGGGGAAATCCGTTGATTGTTAAAATATTTTTTTTCAATTTCCTGAATGTTGACTGCTGCTTGATAGGCCAATTCCAGAGAGCGAGTCGGGGTTTCGATGAGCCATTGTTTAACGGAATTGAAAAACCCTGCTTGATTAGAAGAATATTTGTGCTTTTTCATAACCCTTCTTTACTCGAACCAACCGAGTACAATTTGACTAAGACTGACTCGAACTATTCCGGTGGGAACCCTTTTGCTTCATCCAGTTCAGGCTGGTTTTCCCGGAATCCAAGCGGGAGTTTGCATCAGGCACGATGGTGTTTGTAGACCCGAGAGTTCACCGATTCTTGGACTGAGAGGCAAGGCGATCGCCCCAGTCTCTGCAACCCTTGAGGTACTCTCCCCTCGGGCAAGCAATAATGAAACGAGAGACTTCGCGCAAGCAACCTACAGTGGTCGTATGTTAACAAATTTGGTGGAGGATTTGGGGTGGGTAAAGCATCAATTTGGATCGTGGGATCGACCGGCAGTGGCAAGACGGGTCGTCTGGTTCAGGAGTTGTGGAACTGGGTTGACTCGAATGGGGACCTAAATACCCCGCCCCTGAATCGCCATCGGACTGCTGCTACTGAATCCAACGCCGGGACCGGACGACGGGGAGGCAGGCAGAAACAGGAGTCGTTAATCTCTCAGACCCTACCGCGATCGCGCAGGTTGGGACAAGATGAACCCCCGTTGTTAGTCTTTGCCGCTACGGGAGACGATCGCATTCCCTTAAACGATCGCATCATCCACGCCACCTCCGGACGCTATCCCATCGACTCCTCCACCCCCCTAGCCTTTTTCCAACGGGAAGTCCTGCTATTTTGGCCCCTCTTGATTCAACACCTCAATCTCAGGGCGGAATTTCCCCTGCGAGTGCGCCCAGAAACTGAGCAAGAGTTGGCAACCCGCTTATGGAGAGATGAGTTAGACTCGGGACGCTTACGCCAAGAGGGAATCAGCGAATATCGCATGGTCCGGCGGACTTTGGACTTATTACAACTAGCAGCTTCTAGCGGCAGACGCCTCGAAGATGTTTCGGTGATTTTACAGGAAGGGATAGACGATCCCAATGGGAATCTCGACCTCTGGGACTGCATGGGAGAAGTCTTACTCAAGTGGCGCAGATGGTGTCTCCAACGGGGTTTACTCACCTATGGGATTATTACGGAATTGTACTGGCGGCATTTACTGCCGAATCCCACCTACCAGACTCAGTTAATCCGCCGCTATCCCGCAGTCTTTGCCGATGATGTGGACGAATACCCCAAAATTGTCGGGGATTTGTTTGAGATCCTGCTAGATGCGGGAATTCCCGGGGTCTTTACCTACAATCCCAAGGGGTCTGTGCGTCAGGGATTAGGGGCGGATCCCGATTATCTGGCGGGGTTAGCATCCCGTTGTCACCAACAGCCGTTGGACCCGGTTAGCGGATTGCAAGGTAAATTAGGGAAAATGGCCCTCCAGGTCATGGCAGACCCGACGGTTTATTTAGAGGAAATGGAGGAGACTGGATTATCCTTGCCGGTGGGGTCGATTCAAACGACCGCCCGATCGCAACTGTTGCGACAGACTGGGGAGGCGATCGCTCATGCGGTGCATACCGGCAAGGTCAAACCGTCGGAAATTGCCGTAATCGCCCCGGGTTTAGATGCGATCGCCCGCTATAGTCTCCAGTCTATCCTCACCAGCAAAGGAATTCCGGTCCTATCCCTCAACGAACAACGTCCCCTCGCCACTGTCCCCGTGATTCGAGCCTTACTCACCCTCTTAGCCCTCGTCTATCCCGGTTTGGGACGTCTCGTAGACCGGGATAGCGTCGCTGAAATGCTCGTTGTCCTCAGTCGTCGTCCTGACTGGGAATCCCTCAAAGAGACGGAACCAACCACTAACCTTCTCCATCCCGCCTCCTTTTTGATTGACCCAGTACGCGCTGGATTATTAGTGGATCATTGCTATTCTCCCGCTACGGAACAGCCGAAATTGTTACCTGTGACTGCCTTTCCTCGCTGGGACCGTTTGGGATATCGGGCAACCCGGGTATATCAAGAGATTTTGGACTGGATTGAACAGCGGCGATCGCAGTTAACCAGTCCCATCGCCTTACTCAATTCGGCCATTCAAGAGTTTTTAGGCCGTTCTAGCAGTTTACCGGGAGACCAAATTGCCGCCCTTCGCGAGTTAATGGAAACTGCCCAACATTATTGGGAGGTAGATGAACGGTTGCGCCGTTGTGGGGAACAGGATGCGCCGGATTATGTAACCGTGGGTCAATTCATCCAACTACTTCGCAAAGGCACGATTACTGCAAATCCCTTCCCCGTGAGTGCCTTGGGTCCAAAACCCGATTCGGTCACCCTGGCAACGATTTTCCAATATCGGGCGGCGCGTCAGTTTCATCGTTGGCACTTTTGGTTAGATATTGGTTCCCCCTTATGGTCTCGTGGAGGCGCAGCGAGTTTGTTTGCCGCGCCGTTATTTTTACAAAGTTGGTCCGGTGACCCTTGGACGCAGGAGAAGGAAATTCGGAATGACGAGGAGCGATTGCAGCGGATTGTGCTCGATTTATTGGGGAGAGTAGGCGATCGCCTGATTCTCTGTCACAGCGATTTAGCCACCAATGGTCAAGAACAAACGGGCCCTTTATTATCGATCTTAAATGCTTGGGTTCCCTTGGAGGAGTAGGTTTCCCCCAAAACAAGATAACGACTGAAGGGGTTCCTAAAAACTCGGAAAAAAATACTTTTCCCGATTTATAGTCACGACTTCAGTCGTTTCCAGATTTTCAGCGTCAAAGGATTAATAAAACAATCCCGGACCTAAAGCATGGATAATTCCCCTAAGACATCCAGACGCTTATAGGGATTGAGGGTGATATGCGTTTCTGAGAGGGTCTCGGCGATCACGGGATCAATCCAACCCAATTGTTTCAGCAGGTGAATCGCCACAGCGTGTTTGGCCCGTTTGCTACCATCCATAACTTTAATGGCTAAACCCATGCCTTCCCCTTCTCGTCCAATGCACAGAACGCCTTCCGCACCACCTTTGCTCACCAGTTCCCCTTCGCTTAAGCGCATCAGTTCGGTATCGAACTCGCCGGGTCCTGAAATTAAGGCGGGGTGATGGGTCATGGCCCGCACGATGCGTTCCATATCAACCTGTTCCCCTGAACACAAGTGGGCGTAGAGGGAGGCCATTTGCCCTAATTCCATCAGATAGGTGGGTGCGCCACAGTCATCCCGGGCACTGATGAACTCTTCAGCAGGCATTCGCAGCAATTCAGCGACTTTGGTGATAATCAAGCGCTGGACCGGGTGATTCTTCTGGGTATAGGTTTCCAGGGGAAAATTGCGTTGTTTGCAGACCGCTAACATTCCGGCGTGTTTGCCGGAACAGTTATGGCTCAGGGGGCTGTCTTTGCCTGCGGGGGTGGGACAGTGCAAGGCGGTGGTATCGACGTCACACCGCCAGAGGACGTTAAAGGCTTGCCGCGCCTGTTCAATGGTTCCTTTGTGGGAACTGCAAATAATGGCAAGGTCGCGATCGTTGAGACCGAAGCGTTCTAGGGTGCCGGTGGTGGTCACTGCTAGGGCTTGAAAGGGTTTGAGGGCGCTTCGGACGAAGGCGGTGGTTTCTGAGTTACCGGCAACGGACAAAACCCGCCCTCGGTTGTCACAAACAACGGCCTGGACGTGATGGACTGATTCAATAATTCCTTCGCGCAGCAAGCGGACTTCCAGGGCTGCTGCTGCGGTACGTTTTCCCATTGTCATGGGTTAAATATTATGCCTTTATATTTGGATAGAATGGGTCACTGTTCAGGGTCAGTCGGTCCAAGGTCTTGGGTAGGACGCGGAACGAACTGCCCTGGTACTGCCTTGTTTATACCAAATTCCACACGATCGCACCGACGAGGACCAATAAACCGAGAATGGCAAAGGTTCGATGGAGGCGATCGAGGATGGGTTGGATTTGATGGCGGACAACGAGGCGATCGCGGGTTAAAATTTCCGGAGTTTTCGGCCAGGTTTGACCATCGTACCAGCCGGACTCTTCATAGAAAATGGTGGCATTAAACAGGCGATCGCGCACATAGCGCCACCCAAAATAGAGTCTCAAGAGCACCAAGGTCAAAATTAATCCGCCACCCCCGGTACTCCCGAGGATAAACTGACCCAGGTCCTTGGCGGGAGGAAAACTGGCTGCTGCCACGGGAGCACAAACTGCCACGGATACTCCCAAAATCCAGGCCATTTTACTCAGATAGCCTTTGATATCCCGGGTCGCCCAGCTAAAAAAACAGGACTCCTGAAGCTCTTGATATTCATTGAGCGGTTGCCAATCGGGAGGTACTGGGCAGGCAGACACAGACGAAACCCTCATCGCTATTTCTTATGGTGTGCCATTGAGTTCAGCACTCAGGTCTAGGCGTTCGCCATGTCCCCAAAATGCCTCTAAATTGTAATACTCCCGTTCGGTGGGCATCAAGATATGGACGATCACATCGCCATAGTCTTGCACCAGCCAACTGCCATGATACTGCCCTTCGACTCTCCGGGGAACCCGTTGGCACTCTTGTTCGGCTTGATGGGTCATTGCATCGGAAATCGCCCGGACCTGCACTCGCGAATAGCCGGTGACGATAATAAAATAGTCGGCGAGATAGGAGACTTCCGAGACGCGCAACACGATGAGATCGCCGCCTTTACGGTCATCTGCGGCCCTGGCGATCGCAACAGCTAAACGGTAGCTTTCGGAGTCAGTTGCGGTTTGAGCATTTTCTCGGGTTAAAGCAGTAGTCGATTGAATCGGGGAAGAATCTGTCATTCACTCTCCATTAGTTGTAAAAGTTTTGGGCGGGTTTAGTTGTTTATAGCCTTTCTCTGGTCGGTGAACTACATCGAGGATCCCCCTAAATCCCCCTGACAAAGGGGGCCTTTCCCGGTCTAAATCCTCCCTAACCCGGGGACTTTCCCGGTCTAAATCCTCCCTAACCCGGGAACTTTCCAGATTTCCCCCCTAAAAAAGGGGGGCTAGGGGGGATCGAATAGGCGTACCTCATGAATGGGAAAATTGCTATATCTGGGAATTTTTACTCAAAATTTTTGCTCAAAAAGCCGATGCTCTCGCTTGCTGAGAGTCTGTATCGGATTGGATGAGATTTTTGAGTTCATGCTAACAAATTTTAGGCGCTAATGCGATCGCTTGCCGATGCTTTTTGGGTCCGATGCTGTCCTTTGCTCTCTTGCATGGCCCAATTACGGGTTAATATCGTCCGGGGGTGAATCATCCGTTGCTGTTCGACGAGGTGACGTAAGCAGTAGTCTCCCGTCTGCCACACCGCCGCTACGAGATTTCTAAAGCAGGTTTGCCGCAACTGTTCGAGTTCGGGAGTAGTCCCTCGTCCCGGTTCTAAGGTATCTGCCAGATACACCACGCAACTGAGTGGGCTCATCTGTGGACGGCCTAGGGTATGATTGCGAATCGCTTCTAAAATTTCTGGGTCTTTTATCCCAAACTCATCTCTAGCAACCATTGCACTCACATCCGCGTGTAACAGATGGGGTTCCCCGGCGAAGATTTCGTCCAGTTCTAAACCCTCAGTTTGAGCCATTTGCAATAATCGCTGAGGTTTGAAATATTTGGCTAAATCATGCATTAAACCGGCTTGTTTGGCTTTTTCCACATCGAGTTGATGATGTTCTGCCAGTTCGCCACAGAGTTGTTCGACGCGCAAAATATGTTGGACGCGCGGGGGAGTGACGTGATGTTCTAACCAAGTTAAAATGCGATCGCGCATCATGCTTTAAATCTCCTGGCTATGCGCTGCTCGTTTATGCTTTCCTTTGCGGCAGGCGATCGCCTCTTCAAACAAGGCTTCATATTTATTCAAAGTCTCCTCAAAGGCATAATGGGCGATCGCATACTCTCGACCTTGCCGACCCAAAGCCTCAGTTTTTTCCGGGTTTTTATACAGATCTAAAATCGCATTTGCGAGGGCTTCCGGGTCTTCTGGAGGAACAACAATTCCCCCTTCACTATTTTTAATCGCTTTCGCAGCGGTCCCCGTAGCGGGTACTGAACCCACAATTGCCCGCCCACTTGCCAGTAACACCGGAATTTTTGAAGGCATATTAAACCCAATCACATTATGCTTTTGCAGCACTAATCCCACATCGATACCTCCCAACATTTCCGGTAGGGTTTCTCTCGATTGAAAGGGCAACAAGGTGACATTATTCGCCCCAAACATTTCACAATATTCTTTCACCCGGTTGATGGCTTTCTGTTCCCCCACTACCACAAAGGCAATGTCCGGAATATGGCTCAGTCTCCCCGCTGCTTTGATGGCCGTAGGCAAATCTTGAGTTAAGGCAATATTTCCCGAATACAGCACCACAAATTTACCATTCAAGTGATGCTGAGTCCGAAACTTATTATCCTCTTTCGGTAACGGTTTAATGAAATTTGTATCGACCCAATTGGGAATTAAGGCAATTTTTTCCGCTGGCACAGATTTTCCTAATAAATTCTCTACAAATCCATCGGCAATCACGCTGATTTTATCCGCACTCTGACAGGCAAATTTTTCTAATTCTGTAAAGGCTCGAATTACCTTTTTATTTTTCAACAACCCCACATGAACCGCCGCTTCATGTTGAATGTCTTGAATATTTAAGACCACTGGACAGCCGGTAATTCGTCCTAACAAGGTCGCCGGAATGCAGACCGGCAAAGGGGGAACCGTTGCCAAAATGACATCAGGACGCCAACCTGTTAACGCTTGCGGAAAACTATTCAGGACAAAACTACCATCCAGTAACACCCGATCTAATAAAGAGGGTTCCGGGCGAATATACACCAAACTGCGTTGAACTTTTACGCCGTTTCTGTCTTCATTCAAATACCATTTGCCCTGATATTCTGGGTAAACTCGTCGTTCTGGATAATTAGGCATCGCCGTGACAACGCGGACTTCATGGCCTCGATTTACCAGTCCTTCTGCCAATTCGGTCATTAAAGGAGCGATACCGATCGGTTCAGGATGATAGTTGTAGGAATAAATCAGAATCCGCATAAAATGAGTGGTAGTCAAGGGAGTGCTGTTTTAATCGTTGGGGAAAATGCCCATCACTCTGAAATTCTGGCGTCTTCAAGATTCCCCCCTCTTAAGACACTTGACCCAGACCCTGGAACAAGGGAGCAAGATAGACCACGAATGCAGTTAATCCAGGAGTAACCTGTCAGGGTCATTGTACTCACAACTCTAATATCAGCCTCGTCAAGGATTCCTGGGAGGGCTTGCTTCCCCGGATTGGGTCAGGTGGCAACTCAAATAGGACTTGTTTTTGCCGCGTTCATGTCCCTGAAAGATTGAGATCTATTCGGGGTTTTCCCGCTTACCAGACTGCTCCTGTGGTTGGCCTTTTTTCTGTCCCCTCGTTGGTAGTTGCACCCCTAGGTGATTCTGCCCCAGGGCCGAACTCGTTTAAGTTACCCTAGAGATTATTTTATTATATTATAGTGAAAAAAATACAGAGGCAATATCCACCCCTTCCCCTAGGTGCATCGGGGTCTATTCTTAAGAGGATTGCCCTAGAGAACTACAAAATTTGGTTAAATTCTGGTTAACTCCCTCTGGCCTGGGCCTTTTTTTATCGTCGAGAAATCCCCGGGGTGCTTTTGGCCCTCCATCCTCCATCCCTCCTCGCAACCCCTGCCTCTTAACCTCACCTCCCGGGCGATCGCTTTAACTTCTTTTGACTTGTAATTTGCCAATTTTAAAGTTGACTACAGTGGAAAACACCGAAACAATGAAGTAAAATAACCGAATTACCCAACCTCGACCGGCATATAAATAACCGACTAATTCTGGATTTAATCGAGTAATTCGAGCAAATCTAGCTTTACTTTGTCTCTCTAATTCTTCTAATTCTATCATTTCTTTTTCTCGGACTGGCAAAGAGGGTGATTTAGCGGTATAAATATAATATCCCATAAATCCATCTTGTTGAGGGGTAGATTCTCTCAAAAAGGAATTGGTGATTAATTCGGCTTGATTATAAGAAATATTCTCTTGAGCAGCAAACAATTGAACCCAGTTATAATATCTAAAAATAGTGCCGGTACTAAAAACTAAGGGAACTAATACGGCTAAAGTTAACCCACTGACTCGGGAGGCAAAGTAACGGGGTAAGAGAATGGTCGCAACGCCAAATCCCATCCCCAAAATCCCAAATACAATGATATTGAGAAGTTCCATAATTTCTAGGCTTAAAAGGGCGTCGCCTATGAGGGGAATTTGGTAGACGAGGGCATCTCCCAGCAGAATGGATATAAATTTAATCACTAATGCAATCACGACGACTACACAAGTTACTAAAAGATATAGCAAGGTGCGGCCCCAGAGTTTTAGATAAAGCATTGGCTTCTCCGTAGGTGTCAGAAATACAGGCTGATAATAACATTTTGCACCTTTCGACTTGTTGGGGCCCTCTTAAAGGAACGGCCCTTTCTGGGTTTACGCCTCAACTCTGTGCCTCCTTCACAGCACTCTAGGACAACCTTTAAGCTAGGGTGCAGCCTCTGCCCTCGTCAGGATGAGATTTTGTTATAGCAGGTTTACGTCAGGTTTCTCACCGGCTTTTTATATCCTGAGTTGCCAATCGGTAATTTTTGGGTCCGTTGTCAAGATTTTGTAACGAAATGTTGCCATTTCCCCAACGATGCGTTAAGTTATATTACAGAGACTTGACTAACTAGGAGTTTTCTGAATCATGGATGACACAAAAGCCAAATTCGGATTTACAGAGTTTGCGGAAACCTGGAATGGTCGTCTGGCAATGCTAGGTTTTGTAATTGGCGTGACAACTGAGTTGCTGACGGGACATGGCATTCTGTCTCAACTCGGACTTATGTAACTTTTAAGAATATTTGTATTTCCTTCCTTCCTGAGAATCAAGCGAACAATCCAATGCCTGAAAGTACCAAAGCTGCTTTCAGGCACTTTTTTTGTCCGGGCAAGGTTCAACCGGGAATCAACGCTGCGTTTTGGGGGTGCGATCGCCCGGGGTGGGGACTTAATCAACCGTCTGAGTGATCCATCCCGGGTTCCTCGGATTCAAAAATCGCGCCTAGCTTCATCAAATCCTGTTTTAAGGATTCCGAAACCCCGATCGCCTGAGTAAATCGCGCCCGATCGCAGATGACTCCAGTCCACTCCACACGACTAACATCAGCCCTGGTGAAGTCAGCATCGGTTAAGTTTGCCCGACTCAAATCTGCATTTTTCAGCACTGCATCCACCAAACAGATCCCCGAGAGATTAGCCCCCCGCAGATAAGCCGCACTAAAATTAGTCCGACGGGCGATCGCATTCGTCAAATTCGCCCGATTTAAGTTCGTGCGTAAATCAGCATCACTCAAATTAGCCCCACAAAGGTTAGTCCGGTTCAGATTGGCATTGGTTAACTGGGCGTGAGATAAATTAGCCCCAGCCAAATTCGCACCGGATAAATCCGCCAGTTCCAAATACGCATTGGTAAAATCAGCATTTTCCAACTCGGCATGACTCAAGTCTGCATAATGGAAATCGAGATTGCTTAAATTACCTCCCACAAAATCCTGGATGGGATTAAGTCCCAGACTATGAGCGATCGCGATAAAATCATCGCTTTTGGTTTCAAAAAACAACTCCCGGGCGATCGCCAGGAGACGGCCCTGGCACTCCCGCACGCGATCGCCCTCCCCGAGGTGCTGATAACCGATTTTTAACTGATAGAGGAGTTGACCTTCTACGGCTTTATCTCCCATTTCAATCGAGATCGCCAGCCGACGTTGTTGATAGGCGATCGCCCGTTCATACTCCCCCAAAGTCGAATAAGCCGTGCCTAAATTTAACAGAGCATTCCCCTGTCCTTGCAGATCCTCCAAATCTTGGGCGATCGCCAGATGCTGCTCATAACAAGCCACCGCTGCTGTTAAATCTCCGAGGGCCTGATACGCCGCCCCCATATTTCCCAGGGCCGCCCCTTCCCGACCTCGTTCGGCAGTGTCTCGATAAATCGTCACTGCCTCACACCAAGACTCCAGGGCCGCCTCAAACTCCCCCTGCTGATATTGGGCAATTCCTTGTTTGAGCAGTAAATCTCCTTCAATCGTCATGTTCATCATGTAAGCATCAGGTTAAGGGGGCAGTAATTTGGTTTTGACTCAAACCAAATTACTGTGTTTAGGCGGGGTTAAGGTTCAAAAATAGCACCCCTTGCCTTGAGGTCCTGTTCCATTTGTGCAGATAAACCCGAATCCAGCTTGAAACGTGCTTGATCCACATTAGCCCCAGTCAGGTTCGTATTCGTGAGGTTGGTCATGACTAACCCCGCCTGATGCAAATCAGCCCCTGCCAGATTTGCACCAGACAAGTCCGCATCACTGAGATTGGCATTCCTTAAATTTGCCTCTTGCAGATTGGCATTTTTCAAAGAGGCCCCGCTCAAAGAAGCCAGGGCCAAACTGCATCGATGCAGGTCCGCACCGGATAGGTTCGCATCGCTTAAGAGTGCACCACTGGCATCAGCCCCAGCTAATTTGGCTCCAATCAAGTTGGCCTCACTCAAATCAACATCACTTAAGTCAGCACCGCGCAATTTTACCCCAGGGAGTTCAGCACCGCTGAGGTCTAATCCCTGTAAGTTACAACCCCAGAGTTTGGCCCCAGCAAAATCCCGGGCGGGATCCATCCCGGCGAGTTGTGCCAGTTCGATAAAGTTATCGGTAGTGGCGTCTAAAATTGGGGCGATCGCCTCCACAATGGGGGACAAGTCTCGATGGAGAGGAAGCTCTTCTACCGCCGTGGGTGCTTCCGGGGAGCCTGTATAGTGCAGTTCGGTCCGGGTGAGGTGCGGTTGGAACTGACGCTCCACGAGTGATCGGGTGAGCAGTCGTTCTAGGATGCCATGTTGATTAGGATTGATATCGTGGGGCCACAATCCTTCCGACTCTACCATGAGGATATTAGCAGCACTCACCTGGAATGTGGCTTGTACGCGCACCGGGGTTCCGTTGACTTGCAACCGAGCAAGTTTCAGAAATCCCAGACTGCCTTTGAGGATGGAGCCATCCCCGGTAATGTCTAAAATCCAATGGGAAGGGGTTGGACTTCCGGTGGTCACTTGACAAGAAATGGCTTGGGATGGGGAAGAGGCGATGTCTGCTAACTCGGTCAGCAAACCGACACCCTCGGGGAGAGTCGCATTTTCCAGATTTAGGATCAGCTTGCCGCCGGTCAACCCAAACTTAAAACGACCGCCGAGGACCTCTTGCCAGACTTCCTGAAAATGTAGGGTCAAGTTCAAATCGAGGAACGCGGTGTCATGGGACGGATCGAAGATAGGGGTGCCGGTCAATTCAATAGACAGGCACTGGAACTGTGGATGATTGGAAGAGGGTTGTTGCATAAACCAGGAGCGAACGATCTGCTTCGGAATTTGCCTAAGCTTTTACCGTATCACGAGCTAGGGCATCCCATCTCAAATTGCCAGAAAACGACTCCGGGGCGATCGCTCATGGGGTTTAACCCCCAAAAAAATTTAAGGGCGCTGCTTTGGAATTAAAGCAGGCCCTAATCAGAGGTTGAGGCAATTTAATAGTTGAATTCAACGGGCTAATATTTAGCGAGAATCAGAGGCTCTCAGAAATTTTGTCGCGATCTTTGGCATCAAATCCTATTGACCTTCACCATTTAGACCGACTGTTTCAGATTAGCTCATGGATGCGCCATTGCTGTTATAAGGCTGACATCCATTAGACTGGCACTGGTTCGCATTGCTTTTCCAGCACTCGTTTCCTTCTAACCCAATTTCTTCAGCACTTCTGGTTAACATGGAGTGTTGACGATTTTTGGCGAGATGTTGATGACGAGTCATTCTAACGCGAGCGATATCTTCAGACATGGGATTATTCTCCTTTTTTTATCGGTGAAATTGTACAAAAAAAATGATTGATGCCACGGACAATAAGATTGACTTAGCTCATTGTGGATTTAGAGCGGTCATAAGAGGTCCGGAAGTCAGAAGGGGGTTTGCCTTGAATGGTACTGGAATAGTCATCGGGATCCAGACCGATTTCAGCGGCGCTCCGGAATAACATGGATTGCTGACGGTTTTTTACAACTTGATGGTGACGCATCATTAAAGCACGAGCTTGATCTTGAGTAGACATTTGAGTAGCCTCCTGGTTTTTTTCGGGCAGGTTTTTGTTCCTGTTTTTACTATAAGGGCAAATTCTGTAAAAAATGCTACAAAACTGGTGATTTTTACAAAAATTTACATAAATCTTTGGGATCACTGGAAAGTCTTGTCAATAGGGCGATTCCGGTGGGGGGATTGTGACTAAGTATTGCAGCAGGTTAAGTTTTCCTGTGATCCTGAGAAGATTTGGGAGATTTGGGAGATTTGGGAGATGGGGGAGATGGGGAGGTTGGGGGAGATGGGGAGGTCTTATAAGAGTAGGTTTTTTATGGTCATGGTGATTCGCCTTAGATTAGCTGCACTTCCGGTTCCCTCCCCTTGGCAAGGGGAGGGTTAGGGTGGGGTTCTTCTTGGGCGATTCCTTACGGGATAGCTCCGCTTACCGCCACATCACGCACTATGAGCAGAGATCGTACCTGTATGGAGGCTGGTCCACCCTCTTTTTTTGTGACGAGCGATAGCGCGTCACCGCCGACACTCTCCACCCCCCCATTCCTCCTGACGTGGCGATCGCCACATCAGGAGTACCCCACCCTCACCCTCTTACAGGTATATGTTTTTATCACCTAGGGTATAATAGGGAAGGGAGGGACCCCAGGTATCCCCGGATGATGAAAGA
>NZ_JAMXFC010000002.1 GCF_025370755.1 Laspinema sp. D2d
CCAGACCCCTTACCTCTACATCCGCTCACTTTACCCCTCAATACTTGTTAGGGGTTAAAAACATATATCTGTAAGGGTAGAACCCTCCGGATGCATTCCTTCCTAATGGAAGAATGGGCCATTCTCCCGGTTTCATATCAATCTATAAAAGGCCCTATCCCTTCTCGGGTTTAGAGTGGGTGAGTGCTTCTATTTTGGCTAAGATGCCCTAAATGTTATGCAAGGGAACACACCGTTTATCATTGTGTTGACTGTAGGTGCGATCGGCGCAGCACTCGGCGGTGCTTATTTCGCATCCCAATCCCCTCAATCACTGCCTCCAGTCACCCAACTCCCCACCCAATCTCCCCAATCCCCCCCATCACCCCAATCCCCCCCATCTTCCCCATCCCCCCCATCTTCCCCATCCCCCCCACCCCGTACTCCCCAACCCATCATGATTACCCCCTCCCAAGACAATTGCAAAATTACCGCTGCCATTGTCTCCGATCCCAACCCACCAGCTAACGTTCGTTCCAGTCCCGAAGTAAACGCCACAAATCTTTTAGGGACACTGAGTAATGGAACCTATCTCAGCGTTACGGAAGAACAAAATGGCTGGTTTAAAATCAATAGTCCCGTGGAGGGTTGGGTTGCCAAAAGTATCACCGAAAGTTCTTGTTCTGAAATCACAGAACGGATTAATTTCCCCTCCAATGGCACCTCAGCCCGAGTCAAAGGGCGGATTATTGGCGGCGGAAGTCATGAATATTTGCTCAAGGCATCTGCCGGTCAAACCTTGACCCTCTCAGTTTCCGAAGGTGCGTTACCCTTTGTTTTTATCCCCAATGACCCCAATCAGCAAAATGACCTCACCGGAGGGGGTCACTATACAGGGCTGGAAAACTGGAGTGGAACTCTCCCCACAACTGGGGACTATCTCCTAGTTTTAGACTCGCATTTCCGAGGGTTGACTTATGATTTTCTGGTCGAAGTCAAGTAAGCCTAACGCGGATTGATTTGCTCTAAAGAAATATCCAACAAGGGATAGTCTTGCCAGTTTTCTGCATCAAAATGCCACCATTCGGTAATCAGTGGAATAAAGCCTTCTTCAGTCATCACAGATTCGAGTAATTGACTGTTTTGGCGGGCTTGAGGGCTAACATCAGTTCCTTCGTAATCTCGGGCCGCGCGATCGCTAAAATCATCAAAGTCCGTAGGCATTTCTAATTCATTGCCCCTTGCATCAATCAAGGTTAAATCGACCGCTGCACCACGATTATGACGCGACCCCCTTGCCGGATTGGCAACATAGCGCGGATCCGGCAAAACTTCCCACATTTTCCGGGTTACAGATAGGGGCCGATAACAATCAAATACTTTTAACCCTAGTCCCCTTGATTCCAATTGCTCTTGAACTCGGGATAACTTTTGAGCGATGCTAGTTCGCAAAAGACATCGAGGGACAGAGTACAGTTTGACCTTCAAGAAATTATTGGCAGTGGCATAGCGAATATCTAGGGTAATGTCTGGGTTAATATCTTGGATATCTACTAATTGTTCCCCCTCAGACGGAGGGATATCTGAAGTTATGTCCACTACAACGGATGGACTCGGCAGTACCACTTCTCCGGGACTAACTCCCTTGAAAATCCGAACTGATTCCGCCCGATGCCAAAATCCGATAGTCATGACCAACCCTAAAGCAAGAGAAAATAAAAGAATGTACTTGAGTTTCATGGTATATTTCTCAGTTTTTGAAGTAACCCGGATAGCGAATATTTAGAGCAAACTGATTGAAATCAAGGATAGATATTCCTAGATTTAAGGGATTAAATTTTTTGAATAAGCAAATAGGGATAATTTTATACATTTTAAAAGGATGTTTAATGAACTCATCAAATCAGAATTTGGATAATTAGGGGCTAATTTTGCTCAAAAAAGTTTAGTGAAGAGTGGGGCAAGGGAGGAACAGGAGAGTGGCTTCATAAAATTTAACCAAACCCAGATCCCGAGGAGGAGCGGAAAAGGAATACTGTGAAAAGACTGATAAAGAGCTTGACAGTTTCTGCGTAAAACTGACCCCTATAGTAAAATCATCATGACCATTTTCCCACTGGAGCGGGGAGAAACACCCGAATCCCTCAATCCGTTAAATCCTTATCATTATGGTCGGCTGGCCTACTGGGTCTTTTTTCGTCCCAGTGTACTCCGTAGCTATTTGTACAAAGCTGCCCCTGATTTGTATCGACAAAGCGGATGGAGTAAATTTCGGGGCAGTTTTAAGGTCCCGGGATATCGAAACCTCTATCTAATGGCGATCGCCTCTGTAGTGAAATGTTTGTTCCTACTGGCCTTCACTTTTTTCCTCTATACCATTGCTGTAAATCAAGGTCATACTGGGTCCATTGAGTCCGTCGTGGCCCTCTCTGATACCCAAGCGATGTCCGGGTCAGCGAGAGACTTTACCGGAGACAGCAGCTTAAAAGTATGGGATCTGGATAGAGGTGCATTGGTGCGAACGTTACAGGGTCATCGCAATGGAAGTAACGCCGTGGCCTTACTTCCGGGACAACGGGCGATTACTGGGGGAAGAGACCGCGCCGTTAACATTTGGGACCTTTCCGGGGGTCGTCGCATCCATAATCTCCAAAATCACAGTCGCTGGATTGAAGATATAGCGGTCACCCCAGACGGGGCCTTGGCAATTTCAGCCTCTGCAGACAATAGCCTCATAGTCTGGAATATTGAATCCGGAAAAAAACTCCATACCCTTCAGGGTCATATCGGTTCCGTCAATACAGTGGCAGTGACTCCAGATGGAACCCAAGCTATCTCTGGATCCACCGATGGAATGGTGAAAATTTGGAATCTGGAACAGGGAACTCTAGTACGAACCTTGAGTGGTCATACGGGAGGAGTTAATGCGATCGCCCTCACCCCCGATGGCACACAGATCATTTCTGCCAGTCTGGATGGTTCGATTAAGGTATGGGCCCGCTCATCGGGGACTGAACGGCACAGTCTGATGGCACATCCCGGAGGGGTCAATACGATCGCTCTCACCCCAGACGGACAACAGGTGATTTCTGGGGGGGCCGATGGAACGGTCAAGGTCTGGACCCTCAATCAGGGAACTCTCCGGTATGAGTTAACCGGACATGGGGGGTGGATTAATGCATTAGCAGTCACTCCAGACGGACAGCAAGTGGTGTCGGCTTCCAGTGACCACACTTTGAAAGTCTGGAATCTCCAAGAAGGGTCTCTGGTGCATACTCTGGTTGGACATCAAGAGTGGGTGAGATCGGTGGCAGTAACCCCCGATGGACAAAAAGTCATTTCCGGTGCCGGGGATCTCCGCCCGAAAGTCTGGAATCTCACCTCTGGGGAGGAAATTCCCCTCAAAGCGGTGGAACGTACCCTCTTTTGGACTACCCTGGGGTTTGCAGTTGGGGCTTTTTTCCTCTGGATCTGGATTGTATTCGCAACAGCACTGATTCTTACTTGTAGTTTTATGGCCTTGGGGTTGGCCGGTAGTGTGATAGCTGCGTTGTTCCTGGCCCTAGCAGGGAGTTTCCTGTTCACCAATCTGGTGATTTTGAATGATTTGCTAAAGATTAATCCACCCTATCAACAGATGTTCGGGGCGATCGCAATTGATCCCTCGTTACTCACGGTCGGGTTTGCAATTTTCTTAGGAATAATCTGGTCTGTAGCTTTTGCCTTAGCAGGACGCAGTGGGTTGGCTGCCTTGGCTGGGATAGGGTTGATTTTGATGATTGCTGTAGCCCTGGCTGCATTCGAGGCCAATATTATCAAAGATAAAGATATTGCCTCCCGAGTGCGGTTCGTAGCGGGAGTTTCCCGAGGGGTTGAAATCGGATTTTACTTTAATTTGCTCGTGACCATCGGATCGTTGCGCCTCCTGTTTTACCCGATTGAGTGGATAGCTGCACTGAAAACTCATCGACGCGGTGAGGGACATCCGGTGTTTTGGGATGAGTTGCTCGTGTTGCCACTGCCGAATAGTCGGAAATCTCTACTCCAGCAGTTGCAACGGGATGAAAAAGCGGGTTTACACTCGATCGCGGAAGTCTGCCGCAACCCCTTTCAGCGTGCAATGGCTTTGAGTGCTTTATCTCGGTATTTACATTCCACGGAGTACCCTCTACATCTGCTGTATGCGATCGCCCGCGACCCAGATTTAAGGGCCTATCTTTGGTCCCCCGTCAGTGCCGAAGATTGGCGAGGAATCCCAGAACGCCGACACGTGTTATTGGGTGAATTGGGGTTGCAACCCGTAAAATGTGGGAGTGATTGGTTAAATCAAGTCGCTGAGGATGGGATTGGCGTGCTGACTTGGTTCCGGCGATCGCATCGTCAAACCCCCCTAACTCGGTTTGCAGCCCTCCTCTACCAGTTGCTCAACTGGGAGGGGAATTCCTCCCCGTTAGATTGGACTGACTCTAAACAAACTCTGGGGAGTCTGCGCGACTACCCAGGAGGTGTCGAAATTATCGACTCTTTGACTATTTTGGCCCGATTTGCCGCTGTGGAGAACCTCTCGGACCTCAAAAGTGCGCTGGAGACGATCAATGAGTCCTCTACCTTTTACCTAGAGGAAGGAGAGTCTCAGAGGGCAGGATCGGGCTTGATTCGACCAGAAGTTCTCAGTGCGATCGGCCATCTAGCAAAAATTGGGACCTTGATCTGTGACAATTCTACTCTGATGGATTCTGCACACCGGCTGGCAACTTTAGCCCAAGCGACAGTCGCCCTGGACACCCTGGAAGTGGAGGCAATCGCCTCCTTCATCACCCCAGAACGCGGTATTTTTGAGCAGATTATCCACCAGTGGGGGCGGTTGTTACTGCACGAAACTGCTGCCACGGCCAAAAGCTTAGTTTAAGGACAGACAATTCCCCGCTTAAAATCCCCCGCTGCTCTTGCTGGGTTTCAATCAAGTCGGTTCCGGGGGGTTACAAACACCCCGGAACCTCGGTGGCGAACTGTTCAATATTTCCTCAAACCTTAAAGAGGTTGGTTTGTGCAGACCCATTAGAGTCATTTGAGGACTAAAAACAGACATTTTTTCAGAATTATGCTATTTGTTCTATTCGCTTCCTTTTAATTCTTCCCACATGGCATGATACGCGGGTTTAGGATGATAGAAGTTATCAAAAATTAGCGGGTCTTTACTCCCAGTAAACCCAGTCATCCAGCTATGGCGATCGGTGAATCCCCACATCACTAACGTGTTGCAGTTGGAGGCATCTAAACAGACCTTCAAGAAATCCCGGTACATTTTAGCTTGTGCCTCTAATTGCTGCTCTGGAGTTCCTTTAAACTGATTTATGGGAATATCCATTTCTGTAATCATCACGTCTAATCCCAGTTCGGCATATCGCTTCATGTTTTCAGCGACTTCTTCAGGGTTATTTGTGGATAAAAATCCCAGGTGGCTTTGGAATCCCACTGCATCAAGGGGCGCTCCTCTTTGCCGGAGTTCTTTTGCTAAATTATAAAAGGATTGAGACTTAGCATTAAGTCCTTCTGCATAGTCGTTAATATATAATAAGGTCTCTGGATCGGCTTCACGAGTCCAACGGAGCGCTAGATCAATATATTCCGGTCCAATGGTTTTATACCAGATAGTTTCTCTTAAGCTCCCATTGGCTTCTACAGGTTCATTCACCACATCCCAAGCATAAATCTGACCTCGATAGTGACCCACTACGGTCTGAATGTGATCATGGAGGATTTCCATGAGTTCCTCACGGGAAAAATTCCCTTCCACGACCCAGCGGGGAAGAGCGTGAAACCATGCCAGTGCATGACCCATCACCTTAATATCATGTTCTTGGGCAAACTGAACGATCGCATCGACTTGAGTAAAATCATAGCGATCGCGTTCTGGATGAAGTCGCCAAAATTTGGTATGGTTCTCAGGGATGATGATGTTAAATTCCCCGGCCAACACCTCTCGATAAGTGGGGTCGTCTTGTAAGGGTTGGGGTTTAATAGCCGTTCCAATTAAAAAGTCCCGCTTTGTTGCCAGTAATCGGAGGGACTCTGCCGCTGAATTGGTGGGTTGGGGTGGGGGTTTGGTAGCAAAACTTGTAGAGGAGATGGACCAGACGATCGCCACTATCACCAGAATATAGGCGATGAAGGAACGGAGTTTCATGCGCGACCTCTTATGAACATTAAGGTGAAGGATGAAGGATGAACCGAACCCTTGACTATTCAATTCATCGTTCATCCTTTCACTTCCTTTAGGCTGGTTTTAAATGTTTAAGCGTTGGTAAACTGTATCTAGGTGTCTTAGCTGGTATTTCGGGTCGAAACAGTCTTCGATTTCCTTTGGTGACAGATTCTCTGTGACCGTGGGATCTTTGACGATCGCCCCATGAAAGTCCCCGTCGGGTTGATTCCACGCTTGATGGGCGCAGGATTGTACGACTTTATAGGCCGCTTCCCGATTCATGCCTTTTTCCACTAAGGTCAGCATGACTCTCTGACTGAAAATCACGCCGCCGTAAACGTTCATATTTCGCTTCATGTTCTCGGGATAGACTTGGAGATTTTTCACCAATTCTGAAATTTCCCTCAACATAAAGTGAGTTAATATGCAAGCATCGGGCAGAATCACGCGTTCGACGGAACTATGAGAAATATCCCGTTCATGCCAAAGGGCTACATTTTCCAAGGCTGTTCCGGCATGACCCCGCACGATTCTTGCCATTCCGGTTAAGCGTTCAGACCGGATTGGGTTACGCTTATGGGGCATGGCGGAGGAGCCTTTTTGTCCTTTGGAAAAGTATTCCTCTACTTCTAGGACATCAGTGCGCTGGAGGTTACGAATTTCTACGGCAAAGCGTTCGATGGAAGCGGCTAGGAGAGCGAGATGCTGTAAAAAATCAGCATGGCGATCGCGCGATATCACCTGAGTAGAGGCGGTATCGGGTTCGAGTCCGAGTTTCTGACAGGCAATCTCTTCAATCCGGGGTTCGATGTTGGCGTAGGTTCCCACGGCTCCCGAGATTTTACCCACAGCAATATCTGATCGCACTCGCACGAGGCGATCGCGATGGCGCAACATTTCGGCTAACCATCCAGCCAGTTTAAACCCAAAGGTAATCGGTTCAGCATGAATTCCATGCGATCGCCCGATTTGGACCGTATCCCGGTGTTGCTGCGCTTGATAGCGAATGGCTGCGATCGCGGTTTCCAATTCCGACAGCAACAGATCCAGACTGGCGACCATCTGCAATGCTAAAGCAGTGTCCAACACATCGGAACTGGTTAATCCCAAATGAATGTAACGTCCGGCTTCCCCGACATACTCATTCACATTGGTCAAAAAGGCAATCACGTCATGGCGAACTTCGGCCTCAATTTCGAGGATGCGCTTGGGGTCAAAATTAGCCTTGGCTTTAATCTCTTCCACTGCCGATGCGGGAATATAACCCAATTCGGCTTGAGCGTCACAAACAGCCAGCTCGACTTCAAGCCAGGTTTTAAATTTATAGGTCTCAGTCCACAGTGCGCCCATTTCGGGCAAGGTATAGCGCTCGATCAACGTCCGGCACAGAATACAACTGTCTCATTTTACCCCCTCTGTCTGCATATTCTGTCCGTAGTCGTCTCAATCTTTTTTTGCCCAGTTTATTACCTGATTTTCAACCCAACCATCATGACGATTTACGACAATTCGGGGAAAACATGAGACGGAGCGATCGCCTAGGGCGTTCTGAGGCATGAAGCTAATTCTCTTCCCGGGTGCGATCGCTCCATCTCAGGGACCGAACGCTCTGCTCACCTTGCCGGTTTATGTTTTTGAATGGGGGTAAGGGACTTCCATTCCATTGCCCTTGACCCCATTCGTTGGCTTCTTGATATCAGACTCCCTCGGTTGGGGCGTGGTGATTTCCCTGGGGGGACGGAACGTGATCACCAAGCAGAATCATCCGTGCTATATAAAAGTCCTGAGACACATGGAGGAAGGCCAGCCATCCCTTCACGACGAAGCGGAATAGTTGGATTTTCATCAAACTGGCCTCTAAGCGATTGAGATCAGAACCTAAATCCCTTTTTACTCGACTCATAGCCGTTGGCTTTACTCTAAAAGCCACTGAATTCTTATATTTTTATTTTATCACTAAAAATCCAGGAATTTAACATGATCTTTTATGAAGCCTAGGGAGCAAAACTCAATTTTCCTCCGTAGTTTTACGGGAGTTTCCTTAGTCCATTTCCAGGGGCTTTGGGTTTGATGATAAATCAGCCCCTTTTCCCCAATAGTGCTGATGACGAGCCGATCAATCCCCCTCTTTGACTCCCTGAAAACCTCATGCTTATAGACGCACCCTAATTAACCGATCGCTCCCTGGATTTAGGGAGCGGTTGTAACTGTACTTCTGCAATCCTAGCTACTCTAATTCCAGAAATAAGTTAGAAGATAACTCAGGTTAATAAGTGAAACTGTTGATTTTTTGCTCTCCATCAAAAATCACGAACAATACCACAGTATTCTGTTCAAACCGAGTCGTTAAGAGAACCACGTCTTGCTCCTCACCCGGAACCGTCTCAGTAGACACAATTTCCTGAAAAGTACCCGATTTATCTACTAAATCTTGCCAAGTTGTTTTCAAAGTTTCTGGGGTAATATTTTCCCGAGCCGTAGCATCGTATTTCTGCAAAGCTTGGTTAAACTCTCCTTCGGCGAGTAAAGAGACAAATTCCTCCGCTTGGGAGACCATTGGTGTTGCCTGAGCAATCGATTCAACCCCCTTGAGGGGTTGGAAACTTTGAGCTTGAGTCGGTAAAGGATCAACGACCGCAACAGTCGCCAGCAAAGCCAAAGAAAGAATAGTTTTCATGAGAGTTAGCTCCTTAAAATAGCGAATAAAAAATGCTATTTACTGCATTCTATCAATTGTTCTATATTGAATGGCTTCTGCCACATGGGAGATATTTATGGACTCATCCCCAGCCAGGTCCCCAATGGTGCGGGCTACCTTTAAAATGCGATCGGTTGCCCTTGCCGATAGTCCCAGCTTACGGATGGCTCCTTCGAGGAGATTGCGGGTTGCCTCATCCAGAGGACACCATTGGCGGAGTTGAGCCGTTTGCATTTCGGCATTGCAGCGGATATTGGGTTCTGCTTTAAATCGTTCTCGGGCGCGATCGCGGGCTGCCTGAACCCTCTGTCGGACAGCTTCTGAACCCTCTCCTGTGGTTTGTCGAGTAATTTCTTCCGGTTTTAAGCGATTCACTGCGACTTGCAAATCTATCCGATCCATCAGGGGTCCTGAAAGTTTGGCCCAATATTGTTCTCGGTGACGGGGTGAACAGGTACAGGGTTGGATTGGGTCACCAAAGTAGCCACAGGGACAAGGATTGGTACTGGCAACTAAGGTAAATTGGGCGGGGAATTCCACACTTTGTTTCGTGCGGGAAATGGTGACGCGCCCATCTTCTAAGGGTTGGCGCAGGAACTCTAGCACATCCCGCTTAAACTCGGTGAGTTCATCTAAGAATAAGATGCCCCGGTGAGCGAGGGAAATTTCTCCCGGTTTGGGATAGCTGCCCCCGCCGACGAGAGAGGGACCGGAGGCAGAGTGATGGGGACTGCGAAAGGGGCGATCGCCAATTAACGCCCCGCGATTTTTTAGTAATCCGACTACGGAATAAATTTGGGTGACTTCTAAAGCTTCTTCAAAACTCAGGGGGGGTAAAATCCCCGGTAACCGTTTCGCCAGCATGGTTTTCCCACTGCCCGGAGGACCGACAAAGATTAAATTATGTCCTCCTGCTGCGGCAATTTCTAAGGCGCGCCGTCCATGTGCTTGACCCTTTACATCTTGCAGATCTAAACCCCCGAAGGGGTGGGGTGCAAAGGGGACTTTTCCATCTAGGGTGACGGGTTTGAATTGACTCGGGTTGTTCAACAAGGCGATCGCATCACACAGATGCCGACACCCATAAACCTGTAATCCTTTCACTACTGCTGCTTCCCCAACATTGCCTTCTGGGACGACTAAGGCGGTAATTCCCATCTCCTGGGCGGCCGCAGCAATGGGGAGAACTCCAGCAATGGGGCGTAAAGTGCCATCGAGGGAGAGTTCACCCAGGAAGAGAAAATCTCCGAGGAGTTGGGCGCTGACTTGTTCGGAGGCGGCGAGAATCCCGATGGCGATCGGTAAGTCAAAACATGGACCCTCCTTGCGTAAATCTGCCGGAGTCAAGTTAATCACAATCCGACGCAAAGGGAAGGCGTAACTGGAATTTTTTAGGGCCGCTTTCACCCGTTCTTTAGATTCTTGCACTGCGGTATCGGGCAATCCCACCACGACAATTCCCGGCATTCCCGCCGAGACGTCTATTTCGACTCCGACCTTGACCGCATTAATCCCAACTAACGATGCACTCCAAACTGTAGCAAGCACGGCTGATGTCCTGATGACTGCTGGGACCATTATAAGAAAGGCGGGGTAAAAAGGGAATAGGGGGGAAATATTGAGCGCGATATGATTTAGCGATGCCTCAGAAACCGAGTTTATTCCGCAAATCTTGGATCCTGTGGTGAAACTTATCCCACACAGCCGGTTTTTCCCATGCGCGAGATTTGATGAGGTCTACTGACACCAAATAATCGGGTTCAAAAATTCGGTTTCGTAGACAAATTTGAGCGAAAATCCCCCAGTGATAACTTGGATACCAGTTTCTTGGGCGGGCAAAATTTATAATTGTCAGGGTTAAAGCGCCTGGATTAGGGAGGGCGATCGCCGCAATTTTAGCTACTAACTTTAGTGCGATCGCATCTCCATCGGATGCACTGCCGTCACTTCCCCATACCGGGCAAAATCCTTGACATTAAACGTCAGAATATGAGTTAATCCATGCACCAACATAGCGGCCACCAACCGCGCATCATGGACATTAACACCCCGCACCTCATAACTCAGCACTAACCGTTCCCACTCAGAATAAATGGCTAAGGTATCCGGTAAGAGCAAAAAAAGCCCTTTTAACCGATTGACTTCGGCGGCGGCTTCCCCTGGGGTATGCCCTAACCCATTCTTGTCCGCAGGGCGGGTGTAAACATTCCAAAACTCGATTAAATTTTGGGGAATGATACAAAGCTGATGCCCTTGACTACGTAAACTGGTGGTGGCATTAATAGCATCGGCGTGCATAGAATGGTTAGGGTCGGCACTCCGCAACAGAATGTTAGTATCAATCAAAAATGACATTAACCCCTTTCTCCATAAATGCTTTCTCGGCTAATGGCTTCGTCAGATAAATAGGGCTGATTGCGCGGGTGACTCTCCGCCCATTCCCGAAACGCTTTAGCCCATTCTACTGGAGTAGCGGTTTCATAAAAAGGACGCTCTTTTCCCTCAGCTGAGGTTTGTTCTTGCTGTGCTTTGAGCTTTTCCTCGAAGAGCGATCGCTCCTCTGGGGAAAGAGATTGAACAACTTGGGCTAAAGATTCCACTAATTTAATATTCATAAATTCTCCTGTCATGCCGTGGTCTGGAGCAAAGAATGGGTTTCTTAAACCAATATAAGCGAAAATCCCAAACGAGCGCTTGGGTTTCAGTTTCTGGTTTTTATAGTGAGAGCAACCGGGTTTCTTTCATTAATTTAGGTGAAGATGCAAAAGTTATGGCAGAAACCCGGTTTCTGGTCCCAACAGCTAGAGAATCCAGGTTGCTTTGATTTATGCCATCGCCGTTGATGAAATTATCTTGCCAACTTGATGAAAGTATTCGTTCCTGACTCCTTTGGCGACGGGATGGAGGGCGATCGCAAAAACCGTGTGTGCGGTTTTTCCAATATAGAGGCGATCGCATTCAGCCGCTTTTATAAAATCAACTCCGGCAATAAAGCGCCACCAGTCCATATAAACACGATCAACACTATAGAATACAACCGCTTTGGGTTGGTACTCTGCAATTCGCTGGCGCAGATGTTCGGCCCGACGAGGAGCGTAATAATCCTCGTAAGTCTTTCGGTTAACTAATTTCGATAACTGGGAATGTTGAGCGTACAGCCAGTGATTTATTGAAGGGGAAGGCAGCGGCAGCAACTCCACCAAGCAATTCGTGCTCGTATGCCGTCCTAAGTTTTTTTGTTGATATTGGCGGACGTTTTCTCTATGAGTATCCAGCCCTTTTGCGCTTAATTCTATCCGAATGAGCCGGTTCCAAGTGGGTTGTAGTTTTGGTTGTGGACCGAAATATCGCTCTGCACCGATTTGAGTGTGATAAGCCGCTATATCTTCCAGTTCAACTCTGCCTCGCCCATTCCAGTTTTGAAGCCGTTGGCAAATTTCCTTAAACGAATTGCCGCCGCCTTCTTCCATGCCGACAAACCAATAATCCCCCGCGTAGGTGCCATACCCATAAAATCTCTGCATGAAATTTTGCAGCAGTTCATCATCGAATCGGAGTGATCCGGACATCTATCTTCTCCCAAGGGAAGGGCTCCTTAACTATATGCCCCGCTCCATAAGGGTAGGGCTGTTTCATTCTAAAATTTTCCTTATGCCGTAGGCTTTACAGCCCAAGGGTTTTCGGCCTGATGTCCTAATCATAGGTTAAAAAGCCGGAAAAAACAGGTGTATCCCTTGCCAGATAAAGCTTACGAACAAGCAAAAAAGTAATTTGGCCTTAAGAATTAAACAGCCCTAGCTCCATAAGGGTGGCAAGTGTCACGTCCGAGGAAAAGTAACAATTTAGAGTTTGGGACCGCGTTTCCGGCTAGATGTGATTAGCATCACCTAACCTTGTGCGTCAAGTCACTGCAACACTTCTTAACATTGCGTTACATTTATTTACATAAAGACAGCGAGGAAAAACGAAATGTACACTAGCACTGATGAAAACGGAATCCTGAACAACTTTGCCACCGAACCTAAAATGTACCACGCTGAGTATCCCTCTCCAGATCAGCAAAAGCGTTACCTTGCTTACGGTGTGGCCTCAGTTGTCCTCGTAGCCTTGACGATTTTTACCGCTGTGGCTATCAGCTAATCTGCAAGGGTTGATAAACAGTGGGTCTGCTACCACACTTAGTGGTCTGACTCAAGTTACGGGAAGACTTCTTAAAATTACGTTACATTTATTTACATACGCCAGCGAGGAACTGAAATGTACACCACCTCTGACGAAAAAGGAATCTTAAACAACTTTGCCACTGAACCGAAAATGTATCAAGCCGAGTATCCGTCTCCGGAGCAACAAAAGCGCTACATTGCTTACGGTGCAGCCTCTATATTGCTTGTGGCCTTGACGATTTTTACCGCACTCGCTATCAGCTAATCCTCAAGTTTCGATTCAACTCTCCTCTATTAAGCGCCCCTACTGGTTAGGGGCCTTTTTTTTATGCCGGTGGAAATTGTCAGCGATCGCCTGTTCCCGTAAGATGGCAACTAGCGGCACTTACAACAAACAACCCTTTATGTCTGAGACAATTTTTAGTAAAATCATCCGTCGGGAAATCCCGGCTGATATCGTTTATGAGGATAACTTGTGCCTCGCCTTCCGAGATGTGAATCCTCAAGCGCCGGTCCATGTCTTGGTGATTCCCAAGGACCCGATCGCCAAATTATCCGATGCTGAGTCAAATCATCATGCTTTGATGGGTCATTTGCTCTTAACCGTCAAGCGCGTTGCCGAACAACTGGAACTCAAAAATGGCTATCGGGTGGTCATTAATTGCGGTGAAGAGGGGGGTCAGACGGTGAATCATTTACACCTACATCTTCTCGCGGGACGGTCTCTAGGTTGGCCTCCCGGATAAGGCAACGATCGCCGATTGCACTAAATTTTAGGGGCAATTTACCAATTGCCCCTAGAATTAGACAATGGTTTTGAGACTATGGGCCGCTTCATTGAGCTTTTGAATCCCAACTTTGGTTTGGGTGATGCCACTGGCGGTTTGAACTGCACCTTGGTTAAGGTTATTCATGGCTTCAACTACTTCTTGAATAGCGACGGCTTGCTGTTTAGCAGTTAACGAAATTTGTTGATTGTTGACTACCACTTCATTAATCGCGGCTAGGGAAATTTGTTGATTTTGTAACACTACTTCATTAATCGCTTGAACAACCCCCTCGGAAGATTTTAAAACGATTTCCTCGATCGCCTCAGTAACCTTAATAAAAGCCTCGGCGGTATCTCGGGACAATTCAATGCCAGTTTCGGCAGTTTTGCGTCCTTCATCGGTCGCCATCACCGTAGAATTAATCGCACTCTGAATTGCAAAAATAAGCTGATTAATCTTCTCTGCAGATTTTTTACTTTGGTCAGCAAGTTTGCGAATTTCGGCGGCAACCACCCCAAATCCTTTACCATGTTCTCCCGCGCGGACTGCTTCTACGGCGGCATTTAGAGAGAGCATATTGGTTTGATTGGCTAAATCACTGACGAGATTAGTAATGGAGCCAATTTGATTGGTTTGTTCGCTCAACCGCCAGATTTGCTCGGCGATCGCTGCGACTTTTTCTTTTAATATAGACATTCCCTCTAAAGTCCGGTCTACGGTTTTGTTTCCACCTTCGGCTAAGGTGAGGACCTGGCGGGACCCCTGGGCTGAAGACTCGGCTAAGGATAAGACATCTCGCGCACCCACCACGGATGATTCGGCTAATCCTAAGATTTGACGGGCATTTTGTACAGCAGACTCAGCTTGTTCGACGGTTTGCGCCGAAGAAACGCCCAGTTGATGCATGGTGCTCGTTGTTTGATTGGCAGAACAAGCTTGATAGCTGGCACTGCGCTCTTGTTGTTCCACAGTGGCAGAAATTTCGCTCGACGAGGTAACAATCGCATTAACATTTTCATTAATGGTTTGATTAGTTTTGGCGATCGTTGACCAAATCAAAGAAGCAGCCATCGCCCCTAACAACAAAGATAATAACGTAGTTACAATTGCCGAGCCAATTAAAAAGCGGATAATTTCCTGGGCTTGCGCTGTATAATTATCCAGGATTTTTTGCTCGTTATCATTAAAGGTTGATCCTAGGTTATCCAGCCCTCCCACCAAAGTTTTAGACTCTTTCAAGTAAAGATTGACCGCTTCATCATGTCTCTTGTCATTTTTTAATTCCAGAGTTCTCAGAGACATTTGATAATAGTCTTGCCCCGCCAGAATCATCGCTCTATAAATCTCTTTTTGTTCCGGCTCTTTGATGAGAGGTTCTACTATCCTAGCGGCCTCTTCATACCGCTCTTTTTGATTCCGAAATTCTAATAAACTCTCTTCGCTCTGTATGAGTAAATATCCGCGAACTTGCCGCGCCATCATGGCCGTACTCAAAACCATCTCATCGGTGTAAGCTAAAACCCGTTGCGCTCTATTTACCTCATCAAATTTTTCAGATATTTCAGTCATTATGGAATACACCAACCCACTAAATCCCACAATTAAGAAGACCGGAATTGAAAAGCCCAAAAAAATGCGGCCTCTTAACTTCAAATCTTTGAACATGGGGGCAGTCTCCTTCAGCCAATGGCTCCAATCTCTTATCCTAAAAGTATTCTAGCCGATCGATTGGAGTTTAGACGGGGATTCGGGTCCTTTTGAAGTAAAGAGGAGGAACCATAAATTTAACCCAATAGGTGGACTTACTTAGCAAGAAAATATTTTGAATGTAGACTGTCTTCCTCGAAAAATTTCTGTTATTCCCAGGAAGAAAATGAGGTAATTGATCCGAAATACTACTTAGACGAGGGCATTCAAATTTTGGGCGGTTTCATTTAATTTATGAATCCCAATTTTAGTTTGGTTGATACCGTTAACGGTTTCTGTGGCCCCTTGATTGAGGTCGTTCATGGCGGTGACCACCTGGTTAATGGCGACGGCTTGCTGTTTGGTGGTCAGGGAAATTTGGCGGGAGTTGAGAACTACATCATTAATGGCATTAAGGGACGCTTCTTGATTAATCAAAATTACATCATTAATCGCTTCGGCGACCTTAGAAAAGGCTTCGGCAGTTTCCCGAGAAAGGGTGATACTTTCCTGGGCTTTTCTTTTGCCATCTTCAGTGACGCTGACCGTTGAATCAATCGCGGCTTCTATATTAACGATGAGGGTACTAATTTTCTGGGCGGAGGTTTTACTTTGGTCGGCTAATTTACGAATTTCGGTAGCAATTACACTAAATCCTTTGCCATTTTCCCCAGCCCGAACGGCTTCTACAGCAGCATTGAGGGCCAACATATTAGTTTGCCCAGCCAGGTCACTGACGAGACTGGTAATGTTACTAATTTGGTTGGTTTGTTCACTCAATCGGAGAATTTGGAGGGCTATTGCTTCTACTTTGGCGGTTAAAACTTGCATTCCTTCCTGAGTACGCTCTACGGCTTGAATGCCGCGATCGGCAAGGGTTAAGACATCTTGAGCGCCTTGCACTGAAGATTCTGCAAGCTGCAAGACTTGATTGGCATTGTTTTCCGAGAATTGGGCTTGCTCGGCGGTGAGGGTGGAAGAGGAGCCTAATTCGGTCATCGTGGCACTGGTTTCATTAACTGAAGTGGCTTGTTGAGAGAGGGTGCGTTCATGTTGCTCCACGGTGGAGGCAATTTGGGTAGATGCGGAGGCGATCGCATTGGTTTCTTGGCGGATGATTCGGGCAATGCTGGAGGAAATGATCAGGGCTACGATGACGGCAATCCCTACTAATAAGACACAGCCTAGAGTAATCCACATCACTAAGGCTTGTAAGGTGCGGCTGGACTCTTCATTTTCTGATAATAACAAAGTTTTTTGCTTGGTTTCAAACTCATCGGTGAGTTCTTTAAATCGAGTGACTAATTGTGTGCCTTTTTGGGTGGACCATAGGGCGAGTGCCTCATCCTTTTTTCCAGCATCGTAAAGGTTTCTAACCTCGGTGAAAAACGTGATGTAGCTTCTCGTTAGCTCTATCATCTCCAGAATCAGTTCTCGATCTTCGGGAAGTACATAGAGTTCTTTAGCTTCATCGACCAGGCTATCAAATTCACTGAGTGTGGTATAATATCGATTGAGATATTCTACATCCCCTTTGACGAGATACCCTCGGGCCTCCCTCACCAGCCCTAGGGCGGTATTGGTGATATCATTTAAGGTGATGAGTCGGGCTTGAATCAATTCCACATTTTCAAAAGACCGACTGACTTTTTGGGCAGATTCATAAGTTACGATCATAAATCCCGTGATGGCAATGGCGATCGGCAGGCCATATCCCAATACCATCTGATTTCGGAGCTTTAAGTTGGCGAACATAGTCTCTGACTTTCCTTTTTTAATTAAAAAATAAAGATTTAATTTTAAGTAATTGGTTAATTTTTATTTACATAAAAATTTTTAAATTTAGTATTTAACGAGAGTTAGTAGGGGGCTGAGTCCAATGAAGTGCCGCTACATCCCGGGTATCCAGTCCTGAGCGGCTTATAAACTGCTACCTCATAAAGCGTTCATCCTTAAAGCAACCCTCCCGCTCAAGGTTTCATGATTTTACTGCCCCTCCTGATTTGAGTTCAGGTTCTTCATTTTACAGCAGTAAGTAGACTATAACCCCCCCGCCGAGTAGAGAGGGAAGGTCAACTTAATCCCCCTAAATTTACAGATTTAACGGGCATTTTAACTCCCTATTAATATTATTGCCCAAAATGGGGTAAGCGCTCGCCAGCATTCCGGATAGTTTACAATTCGCATTATCTTTTAACAATTTTTGAGAGAGGGTTTTGGGTCTGCCGACGCAAACCTTGTTAGAGTCAGTGTTCCCCCTGAAAGACTGGGTTGGATTACCTTAATTGTGGGCCGCCTGAATCCGGTTGTCCCAAAGCCCCGGTTTTATGCTCTAAACTGAGCCTTACTCTGAAGAATGGGTCAGATTAGGGATCGTGGATTGGGGATAAATTATTGAGGATTGTAGAGACTCCAGGACTGATTCTGCAACCCTAAGAAATCACCCCTCTGTGAATTTACCCAGAGAATCACCCAGTCCTGTGGTTCGATAGGATATTAGCTAAAACATTTTGAACTGTCCCTGAAACCTATAGCCCAATGGCGATCGCAATTGATTTTGGAACAAGTAACACGGTCATCTCGCGCTGGAATTCTGCAACCCAGCAACCGGAAACCCTAAAACTGCCGGGATTATCCTGGCAATTGGGTCAAAATCCACCCTTAATTCCTAGCTTACTGTATGTCGAGAATGCCACAAGACAACAAGTGGCGATCGCGCAACAAGTTCGCGACAAGGGACTGGACCTCAAAACGGACCCCCGGTTCTTCCGCAGCTTTAAACGCGGCATCGGGACCGATATCCAGGGGTTCCTCCCCGAATTGGATGGCGAAATCGTCACCTTTGAGAAAGTCGGGGAATGGTTCCTTACGGGACTTGTTAACTCCCTACGACAAATCCCGCTTCCGGTAGACTCTTTAATCTTAACCGTTCCCGTGGATAGCTTTGAAGCCTATCGCCATTGGTTAGGACAAGTCTGCCAATCCCTGCAAGTTGAACAAGTCCGAATCATCGATGAACCCACCGCTGCTGCCTTGGGATATGGACTCACCGATGATGAAAATTTGCTGGTTGTAGATTTTGGGGGTGGAACTCTGGATTTATCCTTAGTTCAACTCGATAAAACTGCCGGGAAACAACCCCTAGGATTTCTGCTCAAATGGGGGGATAAACTGTTTGCTGAAAGTTCAGGACAAAAAGTTAAAACTGCTCGGGTTTTAGCCAAAGCGGGGAAGAACTTAGGCGGCACTGATTTGGATAATTGGTTAGTCGATTATTTTGCCGAAACTCAGGGCATGGCAAAAACACCCCTAACGACGCGCTTGGCGGAACGATTAAAAATTCAACTGTCTTTACAAAAACAAGCCAAAGAGGTCTATTTTAATGATGAAACTTTGGAGACTTATTCTTTAGAATTAGACCGCAGTGGTTTTGAGGAAATTCTGGCAAAGCATGAGTTTTTTGAATCTTTAGATGATGCCATGAATCAGGTGATTCAGCAAGCGCGACGGCAGGGATTGGATTGGGCTGATATTGATGCCGTATTGTTGGTGGGGGGAACGGCACTGATTCCAGCGGTGCAGAACTGGGTCAAGCAATATTTTGATGAGAGTAAGATTCGGTGCGATCGCCCCTTTGAAGCGGTTGCTCAAGGTGCTTTGCAACTGAGTCAAGGGATAGAAATCAAAGATTTCCTCTATCACAGTTATGGTATTCGCTATTGGGACCGGCGCAATCAATGCCATAATTGGCATCCCTTAGTTCGCGAAGGACAACCCTATCCCATGAGTGAACCCGTGGAATTAATGCTTGGGGCATCTTTGGAGAATCAGCCGAGTATTGAGTTAATTATTGGAGAATTAGGGGCAGATACGGGAGGAACTGAGGTCTATTTTGATGGCGATCGCCTCGTAACCAAGCGCTTGGAAACTGGCAAAATCGCCGTACAACCTCTGAATGATAAAGAGGGGGCCAGAAGTATTGCCAAACTCAATCCTCCAGGACATCCGGGGAGCGATCGGGTCAAGGTGTTATTTCAAGTCGATGAACAGCGTTTTTTGAGAATTACCGTGGAAGATTTATTTACAAATCAACTCCTATTGGAGGATGAAGCGGTGGTTCAATTGAGTTAAAATATTAAGTCATCCCTCAATTGGGTTTTGTTTTGTACAAAACCCATAAAATCCCCAAAAAATCTCCGCCAGCCTTTTCCAATACAGGATAGAGTCTTGCAGAAAAAAGACAATTCGTGCGGCATGAGTGGGAGCTTTTTGCTCCCCAGTGCGCATTACCAGAGCCTAAAACGTGGAGGAATTGTTCAAATAATTTAGGGTCGCGATCGGTCAGATTTCGCTTAACCCCGCTCTATCAATTGCACTTGACACCGAAGTATCCATAGGCTAAAGTATAGAAAAATTTTTGTAAATTTTCATCTACTAAATCTGAGATTTCCCGTTTTATTTAAGCCTAGATTTTTGTTTGAGATTTCGCTAAAAACCAACTTCTAAATCCTTTATTTATCCAAAAAATCTAATGATTTCTATTCCAGGATACCAGATTGTAGAGCAACTGTATCAAACTATTGAAACCTGGGTTTATCGTGCCGATTCAGAGGTCGATCAAGAGCGAGTGATTTTGAAGGTACTAGGGCCAGAATATCCGTCCCCCCGGGAACTGGCTCAATTTAACCATGAATATCATCTGGCTCACGGTCTGAATTGTCCTCATCTGGTAGAATACCGGCGTTTAGAGAAACATCAAAATCGCTTAATCATTGTTCAACAAGATTTTGGGGGTAACAATGCCCTGGAAGTGATTATGCAGCGAGGGTTATCTTTAATTGATCGCCTAAAAGTAGCGATTCAAATTGCTCAAGGTATTGAAGAATTACATGAATTGTCAATTATTCATAAAGATATTAAGCCTCAAAATATTATTGTTAATTTAGAAACGGGGCAGGTTAAAATCACCGATTTTTCAATTGCCTCCCGGCTGTCCAAAGAAACGCAGGGGATTGCCAATTTAGGGCAATTAGAAGGTACTCTGGCTTATATGTCCCCAGAACAGACTGGGCGGATGAATCGAAGGCTGGATTATCGCACGGACTTTTATTCCTTGGGGGTGACTTTATATCAACTTTTGACCGATTGCCTACCTTTTGAATGTACCGATCCAATGGAATGGGTTCATGCTCATCTAGCTAAATTGCCGTTACCCCCTCGGGAAGTGAATCCGGAGATTCCCTTAGTTCTTTCTGATCTAATTTTTAAATTATTAGAGAAGATGGCAGAACGACGCTATCAAAGTGCATCGGGGATCAAAGCGGACTTAGAAAGTTGCTTGAGTCAGCTAGAACAGAGGGGAACAATCACACCCTTTGTTCTGGGGAGTCAAGATGTGGTGAATCGGTTTCAAATCCCTCAACACTTGTACGGAAGGGACCGAGAAATTGATGCCTTGCTGAATGCCTTTGAACGAGTCAGTCAAGGGGGTAAGGAACTGGTGATGGTGTCGGGATATTCCGGACTGGGGAAGTCAGCTTTAGTGGCAGAAGTGCATAAACCGATTGTGCGATCGCAGGGGTATTTTATTGCCGGAAAATTCGACCTCTTCCAGCGCAATATTCCTTATGCTGCCTTTCTCCAAGGGTTTTCTGATTTGATGCGACAATTGTTAACGGAAAGTGAAGAAATCCTCCGCCAGTGGCAGGAAAAACTACAAACTATCATCGGTTCTAACTTACGGGTAATCATTGATGTAATTCCAGAACTAGAAGCGATCGTTGGCCCTCAAACGCTAGTTGTTTCCTTACCCCCTACAGAAGCGCAAAATCGATTTAACTTAGTCTTTAAACAATTAATCGAAGTTTTTTGTCATGAAGAACATCCCCTGGTCTTGTTTATTGATGATTGGCAATGGGCTGATACGGCTTCTTTGAATTTGCTGAAAGAACTGATGAGTCATTCCGATCAGGAATATTTTTTAGTGATTGGGGCTTATCGGGATAATGAGGTGAACTTAGGGCATCCGTTGAGGCTGACCCTAGATGATATTGAATCCACTGGAACCCGGATTAATTCAATCGTTTTGGAACCCTTGACTGGAGAGGCGATCGCTCAGTTAATTGGTGACACCCTCCAAAGTGACCCGGATCCTGTTCAGCCCTTGGCTGAGTTAGTGCTAGAAAAAACCAACGGGAATCCTTTTTTTGTCAACCAACTCTTGCAATCCCTGTACGATGAAGGAAAATTAGAATTCAATAAGCAGATTAGAGCATGGCAGTGGCAGATAGAAGATATTAAATCAGCCCAAATTTCTGCTAACGTTGTCGATTTAATGGTCAAGAAAATTTATAATTTAGACCCAACCGGGCAGGAATTAATTCAGTTAGCCGCTTGTATCGGCAGCCGATTTAATCTCACCCTATTGTCTTGGGTTTATGAAAAGTCCCTAGCCGAAACTGCCGCAGATTTGTTCGGAGTGATTCAAGAGGGATTAATCGTTCCCCAGAGTGAGATTTATCAATGGTTAGTCAGCGATCGCAACTTCGACCCCTCTACCTCGTTAAATATTGAGTGCAAATTCTTACACGATCGCGTCCTAGAAGCCGCCCATACCCTAATTTCTGAAGAACGCCAACAAGAAATTCACTTGAAAATTGGGCAACTTCTCTTAGAGCATATCCCTTCCAGGGAACGAGACGAACATCTTTTTGAGATAGTCAACCATTTGAATATTAGCCAACCCTTGATCAGGGGAAGGCAAGAGGGCTTACAACTAATCGAGTTGAACCTTCAGGCGGGTCAAAAAGCCAAAGGAGCCGCCGCTTACGAAACAGCTTTAAAATATTTTACAACCGCCAAAAGGCTGCTACCCGAACCCTGTTGGGACTCTCATTATCACTTAACCCTAGAAATTTACAAAAATCAAGCTGAATGTCAGTATTTCTTGACCCAGTTTGAACAAGCAGAAGTCAATTTTCAAGAAATATTAAATAATGCCAATAACGTTTTAGATCGGGCAGCAATTTACAACATTCAAGTTATTATTTATACCAATTTAGGACAAAATTTTAACGCAATTAAAGTTGGAATGCATGGATTAAGTATGTTGGGAATTTCCCTGCCTGATTCAGATTTAGAAATTAAAAAAATGTTGAATCGAGAACAAGAGAAAATCAAAAACTATTGTCAGAAAAATTTAATTAAAAATTTAATACATCAGCCGGAGCTTAACAGTGAAAAATCAAAAGCTATTTTAACTTTAATGAGTAATTTATGTTCTCCGATTATCCAAAGCTCACCCAACCCAAACTTATTTCCTTTAATAGTTTTAACATCAACCAACTTAGCGATTGAGTTTGGTAAATCTGATATATCGGCATTTGTCTATAGTGCCTATGGCGTGGTTTTAATTGCAGCTTTTAATGAAATTCAAACGGGTTACGAGTTTGGGCAATTGGCCCTTGAAATGATTGAAGGTTATAATTCTCCCTACAAACATAAAATATATAATAACGTGGGAGCTTATATTAATAATTGGAGCAAACCTTTGAATACCAGTTTGACCCTTTTAGAAAAAGCTTATTTTTTAGGAATTCAATTTGGAGAGATAGTATTTACAACTTTTACTGCTCTCCATCTTGCGGTTATTTATTTTATTCAAGGAATCAGTTTAACCGAATATGAAAGTAAAATAATCAACTATATTAGCTTTGTAGGAAAAAATAATTATAGAATTTTTGAAGACTTATTAGTTTTTTATCAACAAATGGCTCGGGCTTTGCAGGGGTTGACCCAAGATTTGACAAGCCTTAGCGACTCTCAATTTAACGAACAAACATTTCAACAAAATTCCTCGAAAAGCGTTACCCGATCGGGTAGACATATTTGGGGAGTAAATCTAAGTCAAATCTTCTACCTAGATGGACAATATCTTGAAGCTAAAGAACATTTAACTGAAGCCTCAAAATATATTGATTCTCATGCAGGGTTACTCTTGATTTTTGAACATAAATTTTGGGAATGCTTAACCTTATTAAAGCTTCACACTACTCTAAACTTAAGCGAAAGAGAAAGCAATTGGTCCAGCATTAATCAGAACCATCAAGAACTCAAGCACTGGGCAGAAAACTGTCCAGAAAACTTTTTACATAAATTTTTACTGGTTTCGGCAGAAATGGCTCGAATTTCTGGAAACGACTGGGAGGCAGTGGAACTTTATGATCGCGCTATTGAATCAGCCCATGAACAGGAATTACTCCCAATTGAAGCCCTAGCCAACGAACTGGCAGCCCAATTTTATCTAGGGAAAGGTAAAGCCAAATTAGCAAAGCCTTACTTAATAGATGCTCGATATGCTTATCAAAAATGGGGGGCGATCGCTAAAGTCAATCAGCTTGAAAAAGCGTATCCCGATTTGCTCTCTAACTTGGTAAAACCCCCCACAGATGGGATAACAACCATAGGAAGCATCGATAAAATTTCAACCTCAAATACGACCACTCAAGTCTTAGATGTTTCTACAGTCATCAAATCCTATCAAGCCATTTCCAGTGAAATTAACCTAGATAGGCTCCTGGCTCAATTACTTTATTTAGCGATTGAAAATGCGGGTGCTCAAAAAGGAGTTTTAGTTTTATCTAGCAATAATCAACTCAAGATAGAAGCCGCTAAATTATCCGATGGCGAGGTTCAAATTCTCGAATCTCTCGCCTTGGAAAATAATCCTCTCATCCCTGCTTCTATCATTCAATATGTCTCTCGTACTCAAGAAACTGTTATCCTGGCTGATGCTTGCCATCAGGGAATTTTCATTCATGAACCCTACATTGAAGAACAGCAAACCCAATCTATTCTCTGCACACCTATTATCAATCAGGGAAAACTAAGCGGAGTGATTTACCTGGAAAATAATTTAGCCACAGGTGCTTTTACCCCAGAACGAATTGAACTTTTGCAGGTGATTTCCTCCCAAGCTGCTATTTCACTTGAAAATGCTCAACTGTACCGCAATCTCGAAGATAAAGTCATCGAACGCACCGCCCAACTCGCTTCTGCAAATGAGGAAATCAGCGCCCTGAACGAGAGGCTGGAATCAGACAATCTCCGCATGAGTGCCGAACTCGACATCACTCGGCAACTCCAACAGAAAATGCTTCCTCGCCCGGAAGAATTGCAGCAAATTTCTAATTTAGAAATTGCGGGGTTTATGGAACCGGCTGATGAAGTTGGGGGAGATTATTATGATGTTCTTAATTATGACGGACGCATCAAAATTGGTATTGGTGATGTCACCGGACATGGATTAGAATCCGGGATGGTGATGGTGATGGTGCAAACCGCTGTGCGAACCCTTCTCGCCAATAATGAAACGGATTATATTAAATTTCTCAGTACCATTAATCGCACTATTTATGATAATGTGGAGCGGATGAATTCTGATAAAAATCTAACGTTAGTGTTATTAGATTATGCGGATGGGGTGTTGCAGATTAGCGGACAACATGAAGAGATTATCATCGTTCGCGCTCATGGAGAGATTGAGCGAATTGATACGCTTGATTTAGGATTTCCAATTGGTTTAGTGACAGAAATCGCTGATTTTATTACTCAAGCTGAAGTTAAATTAAATCCGGGAGATGGAGTGGTTCTCTATACCGATGGAATTACCGAAGCCTCTAATATGGCTCGGGAACAGTATGGGTTAGAGCGACTCTGCGACGTGGTTTCTCAAAATTGGCAGTATTCTGCGGAAGAGGTTCGCAAAATTGTGATTGAAAACTTACGTGAATTTATTGAAGATCAAAAAATATTTGATGATATTACCCTTGTGGTGTTGAAGCAGAAATAAACTAAGTGGAGAAATTTTCTGTGGTTACAGAAGAACCCTTAAAAACAAGGTTTAGGGAGAACGACTGAAGTCGTTACTACGAACTGAAGAAGGATTTTCTGAGTTTGTAGTAACGACTTGCTGTGGTTTCCGGATTAATGAGAAATAAATCTTCCCTTTAATGATGAACTACAATCGGGGTTCCCACCTCGGCCCAATTAAATAACCATTCCGCGTGATTGACGGCGACATTGGTACAACCGTGACTCATGGGTGTGCCAAAATTGTTATGCCAATAGGCACCATGAATGGCATACCCGCCATAGTAGTACATGGTAAATGGAACGTCAGGAACATCGTAGTCCTCCCCTTGCATCCGAGTGACTTCATACTTGGTTTGAACGGCAAAGGTTCCCGGAGGGGTGGCATGGTTTTCGGTTCCTGTGGAAACACTGACGGCATAGACGACTTTATTGCCTTCCCATGCCATTAATTTTTGTTCCGTGAGGTCGATTTGAATCCAGCGGTCCGGGGAGGATTGCAAATCGAGCATCATTCTAGCAATCCGGTCATGCTCTACGGCTTGAGCGACTTGGGGTTGAGAAAAGCCACAGAACGCAGAGAGGGTCAAGGCACTGATTGCGCCCAACAAACGAACGGGACTCAGGCGGATGCATCTGATGTTTTTTTTCATAGTTCCTCACTGTGGAAGTCAATTTATATCAACAACGGAGTTGTTGAAAATGGCGTATTGTGTTAATGAGTACGTCAGTTGTAGGATGGGTACTTTTATTTAGGAGTTAGCTACAATCCCGAACGGGTTAATTTCCGGAGGGGCTGATCTCATTATTATTAAAGTTTTGGATAGAAAAGGTCAAGATTCGGGCTTGGTCCGAGATGGCATCCCAATCTTGTTCAGCGAGTAGCTGTTTGGGAAATAAATCCCCGGAGAGTCCGACGGCGATCGCCCCGGCTTTGAGAAAATGGAGGGCATTCTGGAGATTGACTCCGCCGGTGGGAATTAAGGGAATATGACCGAGGGGACCGTGGAGACTTTGGATATAGTGGGGTCCACCTACTGCGGAAATGGGAAACACTTTCACGCAATTGGCCCCAGCGTGCCAAGCGGTGACGATTTCGGTAGGAGAAAGGGCCCCGGGGATAATGGGAATTCCAGAAGCCGCAGCGACTTGAATTAGGGTGGGTTCAGTATGGGGGGTAAACAGGAATTGAGCACCGGCAGCGATCGCCCGATTGAGATCCCCCTGATTTAACAGAGTACCCGTGCCAATCGTACATTCGGGTAAATCCGATCGCAGGATATCGATCAGGTCCTCAGGGCGATCGCTATTCCAGGTAATTTCAATCAGGTGAATCCCGCCTCTGGCAACCGCCCGGGCCATTTCATACCCCAATTCAAAGGTGGTCGCACGAATCACGGCGATCGCACGATAGTGTTGTAATAATTTTAACCAGGACTTTTCAGACATCATCCTTTGACGTTTCTACAATCTGGCCTCTTAGGAGAATTCAAAACCCTTACTCTCAAAATCCTTGCGGTCCTCTACCTGTGATTCTTGCTTTATCAAACGCGTTTCCCTTTCCTCAGCGCTCCTTGTTATCCTAATGGAAGGAGCGTACCGCACAGAGCATTCCCTCGCGATCGGGTAAATTTTCTGGCAATCTGCCCGTTCAACCCCCTTCTTCCACTCTACCCAGTTCCCCTAGGGCAAATAACACCATTTACCAACCTGGGACCGCCGTTTGTTGTCAAGATTCCCGCTCAATTAATTCATCGGGATGATATGAACGCCCTAAAATTAAGTCTAATATTAAAAAGCCCAGGCATCCCTAATCAGCCTATAGCCGGGATATTGCAAGCCCGTAGCCATCCATGAGCTACTGTATCAACCCCTACTGTCCCAGACCCGCAGACCCCTTAAATGCTAACAATCGCATTTGTCGCCAATGCGGTTCAGAACTTGTTGTGGCAGGACGTTATCGGATCGTGAAACTACTGGGGACCGGCGGCTTTGGACAAACCTTTGAAGTAGACGATCGCGGGTTTGCCAAGGTCTTGAAAGTGCTAACGGAACAAAATCCCAAGGCGATTACTTTATTTAAACAAGAAGCAGCGGTTTTACAACGCCTCAGACACCCCGGGATTCCCGCCGTGGAACCGGGAGGTTATTTTACCTTTATCCCTCGATATAGCAAGACCCCCGTCCATTGCCTGGTGATGGAAAAAATCCAGGGGGAGAATTTGGAGGACTGGTTAGCCACTCGGAACCAGGAACCCATCACCCAACAACAGGCAGTCGGATGGTTATTGCAGCTTACAGAAATCTTACATCAAGTTCACAATCAGCAGTATTTTCACCGCGATATTAAACCGGCCAATATTATGCTGCGCGACCCCGCGCAAATCAAAGCCTTTGGGACTGAACAATTAACCTTAATTGACTTTGGTTCCGCCCGGGAAGTCAGCGGAACCTATCTGGCGAAAATGGCGGTAGGACAACAGGGAACGGTGATTTCTTCTAAAGGATATGCACCGCCCGAACAGGAAAATGGCAAGCCGGTTCCCCAGTCGGATTTCTTTGGGTTAGGGCGGACATTTGTGCAGTTACTGACCGGGAAACATCCCCTGGATTTTTATGACCCGCTCAATGATGAATTACGCTGGCGACAAGCAGCCCCTCATATTTCCCCGAAATTAGCAGATTTTATCGATGAATTGATGGCGCGGTTACCGGGAAAACGCCCCCAAAGTACCGAGGTGATTTTGCAACGGTTAGCCGAACTGGATTTGATGTTGCATTCGCGAGGGAAATCCCGGGGCCGTTTTACGGTGTTGAAGCCCGCAAACCGACTGTTAAATAAGCTGGAACAGTGGAAAATGCAATTGGTCCTGGGGGGCGGAGTGGTGCTGTTTGGGGTGGTTGCGGTCACTCAAGTGAATTTGTATCAGTTTGGGCTCTCTAAGGTAGGGAATGCGGGGGCAGTCGCCGATCAAGCAACTTTGGCAGTCACCCAGAACGTTTTATCGCTCTCAGAGGCTACGGGAGCGACTTCTGGAGGGATGGGGACGGATGGAGGCTTGCCCGAGGCGATCGCCTCGGTTAATTCCCCGGACAATTCGGCCCCAGGTAAGGCAGAAGCTGGGAAAATATTACCGGCTTCTGCATCGGGCAACCGACAATTATCCCGAACCATTGCGGTTAATGATATCAAGTTGTCCAATACGTTAACGGGACATTCCCAAGACGTGCGATCGGTAGCCGTGAGTCCCGATGGACGGGCGATCGCCTCGGGAAGTTTTGATGGCACGATTAAGATTTGGAACTTAGAAACGGGCACTTTAATTCGCACCTTAACTGGACATTCTGATGCCGGAGAAATGGTTTCATCAGTGGCGATCGCCCCCAATGGAACGCTCCTAGCCAGTAGTAGTAATGGGTATGGGGGAACGATTAAAATTTGGAATTTAGCGACGGGAGAATTACTCTATACCATCGCCGGTACATCTTTGGGCGTTTCTTCCATTGCGATTAGTCCAGATAGTCAACTTTTAGCCAGTGGTTCGGAAGAGGGGAATATTCAACTGTGGAATCTGGAATCAGGGGAAGCCATTGGCACGTTAAATGGTCATTTAGGAACAGTCTTTTCTGTAGTGTTCAGTCCCGATGGAAAAACCTTAGCTAGTGCCTCCCAGGATGGTTCAATTAAATTATGGGCGATCGGCACTGAACCCACAGAATTTGGATTAGCTCAAACCGAAAAGCAGCAACTTTCGGGCCATGTAGGAACTGTATTTTCTGTAGCGTTTAGTCCCAATGGCAAGATGCTGGCTTCCGGTAGTGCAGACAATACCATTAAATTATGGGATTTGAATAAAGGGCAAGAAATTAGTTCCTTTTCGGGTCATGCGGGAACCATGTTTTCTGTAGCCTTTAGTCCCGATGGCAACACCATTGCTGGAGGTACGTTAACGGGTCGAATTAAACTTTGGAATTTAGCCAGTGGAGAACTGGTAGAAACCTTATCCGGACATTCGCGATGGGTCGAATCTATTGTTTTTAGTCCGGATGGGGGTAGACTCGCTTCCGGCAGTGGCGATCGCACCATTCGGATCTGGGGAATTCGGTAAACTGTATTCAAGTGAGGCGGTAGATTAACGTTTTATTGTTAATTATGCGGCCATTTCTGTATTGCACCCTTTAGGACAGCCAGATCCATAAAGGAATAAGAATTTCTCTTCAAAATAGACCAAACCTCAATTTTGACCAGGCGATCGGGCCATAAAATTGACCAAATCTCGACGATAACAATTAGACTACGAGCGATCGTCGCAGCGACGACCATCATGAAGACCACAGCGGGACTCAGCAGAGATTAAAATCTCAGCAGTGCGATCGGACTCACCCCTTTGCAGCGCAGCAGCAGCAAATCCAGAGAATTGCACAGCAACCGTAGAAACAACTAGACTGAACACCAAGACTGAGGTAGATAAACGCATGATTGACTTCCTTCCGTTTTAGATTGACTTTCTATAACGGAGAATAACCAAACCCCCAGATTGGCGTCTCTCATTGTGGTGTCACTTTCAAGAGCGTCTACTTCCTGATCATCCTGGTTCTAGGGAGATAATCTCTCCCCACCAGAAAAGGATTGTGCCATTTGCACAACTGGTTGTTCGTCCTGGTGCAGGGCTTCAGAAATCCGGTTTCTTTCCGCAATTTGGGACAATTTGGCAAGAGCGATCGCAAAAACCCGGTTTCTTGGCCCTTTGGTGCGGGTTCAGAAACCGGGTTTTTTTCATCCATTTGGGAGGTGGTGCAACAGTGATCGTAGACACCCCGTTTTGGGGTCCTTTTCTAGGGGCGCTTCGCGAAGCGCCCCTACAGGCCGCCCACTATTTATACCTCGCCGAGTTGCCTGTAAGGGTGCGCTGATTAGGCGATCGCCGCCATTTTCACATCGCTGTTGGCTAACAACTCTTGCAATTCGTCGGCATCAACGGTTTCCTTCTCTATCAAGAGTTGGGAGAGTTCATCCAATACCTCACGGTTGGAAACCAGCACCTCTTTAGCACGTCCGTAGGCTTGTTCCACCAGGTTGCGGACTTCATCATCAATAGCTGCGGCGGTTTCTTCAGAGAAATCACGTTCCGCCATGATATCGCGACCCAGGAACATATTGCCTTGCTGACGACCGAGGGCCACTGGACCCAGGCGATCGCTCATCCCAAAGCGAGTCACCATTTGCCGTGCCACTCGTGCCACCTGTTGCAAGTCGTTGGAGGCACCCGTGGTAACTTCTTCCTCACCGAAGACAATTTCTTCAGCAATCCGACCACCCAGGGCCACTGCCATTTGATTTTGCAGATAGGACCGGCTGTACAGACCCGAATCCATGCGTTCTTCACTAGGAGTAAACCAGGTTAACCCCCCCGCACGTCCCCGAGGAATAATGCTGATTTTTTGCACAGGGTCATAATCCGGCATCAAGGCACCGACTAAAGCATGACCTGCTTCGTGATAGGCAACCAGGGTTTTGCGTTTTTCACTCATTACCCGGTCTTTTTTCTCGGGTCCAGCCAGGACGCGATCGATGGCATCATTGATTTCATCCATCGAAATTTCGGTCAAATTGCGTCGTGCAGCCAGAATCGCGGCTTCGTTGAGCAGGTTAGACAGGTCAGCACCTGTAAAACCGGGAGTCCGACGGGCGATTTTGTCTAGGTCCACATCTTTCGCGAGGGTCTTACCGCGAGCATGGACGTTGAGGATTTCCCGACGACCCGCATAGTCAGGGCGATCGACCACCACTTGGCGATCGAAACGACCCGGACGCAATAACGCCGCATCAAGGACATCGGGACGGTTGGTAGCGGCAATAATAATGATGCCGGTGTTGCCTTCAAACCCATCCATTTCGGTTAAGAGTTGGTTCAAGGTTTGTTCGCGCTCATCATTGCCACCGCCTAAACCCGCACCCCGTTGACGACCTACGGCATCAATTTCATCGATAAAGACGATACAGGGAGCATTGGATTTGGCTTGTTCAAACAAGTCGCGAACGCGAGAGGCACCGACCCCCACAAACATTTCCACGAATTCTGAGCCAGAAATGGAGAAGAAGGGGACGCCAGCTTCACCCGCCACTGCTTTTGCCAGGAGGGTTTTGCCGGTTCCCGGAGGGCCGACTAATAAAACACCTTTGGGAATCTTGGCACCAACCGCCGTAAAGCGATCGGCATTTTTCAGGAAGTCTACGACTTCGCTCAGTTCTAGCTTGGCTTGCTCAATCCCGGCGACATCCCCGAAGGTGACTTGAGTTTGGGGTTCCATTTGCACCCGCGCTTTCGATTTGCCAAAGTTCATCGCTTGCGAACCAGGGCCATTTTGAGCACGACGGAGCAAGAAGACTAAGCCCACTAAGAGGAGAACAGGGAAGAATAAGCTACTGAGCGCCTTAAACCAGAAGCCTTCATCGCCTTGGGGGGAGACTTCAATATTGACTCGGTGCTCAGTGAGGATATTGAGCAGTTCCGGGTCGTTGGGTAAATTGACTACAACCTTTTTCCCATCCTGAGCGGTGACTCGGGCTCGGGAGCGATCGGAGGTAATGACTACCTTATCAATGCGGTTGTTTTGAACTTCCTGGATAAACTGACTGTAGCGCCAGGTTTCCTCGTTTGATGTTTGATTTTCAAAAAATGTTGTTGCCAAGAAGATGACAACGATCGCCAGCATTGCGTATAGTCCGGCGTTTCTCCATTTTTTATTCACCAGCGGTCCTCCTAGTTCTGGATTGGGGGGTGTTTGGGGTATTTTTATTCTACTCTGTTAACTAATGTTAACGTATTATCAGAATTTGCGGGGCAACTGCTATAGAAAAAGCTGACGCAATTGGCTGAACCCATGATGGGATGAGGGATAAAGGCGGGTTTGGTTTTCTGAGAAGACTTCAGCGATCGGGATGACTTCTACCACACTATTACTATAAGCTAAGGCTTCAAACCCGCTCACCACGTCGGCTGTCCAGGGTTCAAGGATAGCGGGATGACCTTGAGCATCTAGGCAGTTCAGAAGTTGCGATCGCATCACCCCGGGTAAAATCCCTACCTCAATAGGCGGCGTCCACCACCGCCCCTCCCGCCATCCCCACAGATTCCCCGTACTCGTTTCCAACCAATTCCCCTGACCATCAACGAGAATCGCCTCCTGACACCCCTCCCGTTGAGCAGCTTGCAACGCCAACCACGAGGAGAGATAGTTGCCCGTTTTATGAGTAGGGAGCGATCGCATAAACAAAGAATCCGCCGCCACCCAAGCCTTCACCCCAACCTCTTGACGAATCGCCAACTCCTGTGGTAAAATTCGCCCTAGAATTAATTCTCTCCCATCCGGGAAAATCGCAATCCGCAAAACTGGCCACCAAGCCATCATTAACTCCGCCCCCTCCCGCACCCGCTCCCAATCCGGCTCAGGCCACTGGAAGGGTTCCAGAGAAGATTTCAACCGCCGACAGTGCGCCCGCCATCCAGTCAGGGGAGAATCCAAGGATTGCTCATAAACCCGTAGAGTCGTGAAAACAGTGGCCCCATATAGGAGAGCCGGGTCAGTAATTGAGAGTTCGATGGTGCTAAAGTCTTGCAAAGTGCCGTTGTAGAAGAACATGGGGGATTTTCAAAGGAAAGTTAGTAGAGGGGCGATCGCTTTTTTAGGCCCAGAGGGTAAGCTGACTTTTAGATTCGGCACTGGACTAAAAATAAACTTCTTACCTAAGCATAGGATTAGTAATGGGTTATTCAGAGGAAAAATACCAAAAAGAAAATATAACATGCTACGCTAACGACGGATGAAGAAAATTCGTTTGCTTTTTGTAGGGATTTCCATCGGAGCAATCAACTCATCGGTGTTTTCTAGTACGGTTAAACTTTTTATAAGCTCCTTTTAAACAGTCAATACAACATTAATTAAAGGTCAATTATTTTTTAATTAACTGACAAAAGCAACTAAAGTTTTTACTAAAATAACCACTAATATTTGATATAAATTTATATGAAAACCTCTTCATTTTTAGGCAAATATATTATCTATTATATTTTATTAAGGAATGTTTAAAATGGGTCAAACTACTCGCAAACCCAAAAGTATAGATTCTATCTTCAGCGAGCGAAAAGAGCCAGTGATATGTATTGTTCATCCCAATGAAAACGCCTACTCTGAAACCTTCATTCACGCCCATATCGAACGCTTACCGGCGAAAGTAATTGTACTTCACAGAAGTTCCCCACCATTGCAGGATATGTTGAGCCTAAAACAATTCCTGCGGGATAATCAGGTAGAAGCTGTCCTAGCAGAATATGCTCCGGTAGGCGTAGGACTTATCGACGTTTGTGAAGAAGCGGGATTGCCCCTAGTCGTCCATACTCATGGGGGCGATACTCAGATTGATGATGTACTTGAGCGCATGGGAACGCGCTTTTTAGAACTGTTTGAAAAAGCAGCAGCGGTTATAGCACCAACGGTTTTCATTCAAAAACAGTTGCTAGAGATGGGTGCGCCTCAAGACAAGCTGATCGTTAATCCGTATGGTGTCGACACCTCACTATTTTGCGATGCGAATCCAGCCACATCACCCCCCATTTTTCTAGCCGTCTCGCGCTTAGTCGATCTCAAAGCACCTCCCTTGAGTATCTTAGCTTTTAAAAAAGTGATAGAACGTCACCCGGATGCTCGTTTGATTGTAGTGGGTACTGGCCCTTTACTAGAGACTTGTAAGCAAATAACAAGAGCACTTAAACTCTCTCCTTTTATTAATTTTGTAGGAATTAAGACACCGACAGAAGTAGCAGAAATCATGCGAAATGCGAGGGGTTTTATCCAGCATTCCATGACTAAATCTGATGGAGAATGTGAAGCATTAGGGGTGGTGTTTATAGAGGCCGGAGCCTCGGGTTTACCAGTCGTTGCAACTCGGAGTGGAGGCATTCCAGAAGTAGTGATCGATGGAAAGACAGGCTTTTTAGTTGAAGAAGCTGATATAGACTCGATGGCTGATTGCATGATTAAATTAGTAGAAGATCCTGAATTAGCATCCCAGCTAGGTAAAGCAGCAAGAGAACGAGTTTGCAGTAATTTTTCCATAGAAAATAGTATCGAAAATTTATGGAAAATTATTGAAATTGGCATCAAAAAATATATAGAAAAAGAATTAATTAATCGATTTGAGTTAAGAAAAAATAATTTAATAATTTGTATAGATTGGTCGCAACCCGAGGATGTACTTTTGCAAAAAATTGAATCTATACTTATTAAAATTGCTAGTCAACCCAATCCTTTAAATAAAGCCTTGTTGCTTGATACTAGAAATATTTCTGAAGAATCTGCTAATCTAGCTTTATCGAGTGTAATTATGAAAATATTTATGGAACACAATTTAGAACAGATAGAGGAGTTAGTAATTGCTCCCCTAGGAGAACTAAGCGAAAAAGAATGGTCAGTTTTGTGGAATCAAATAAGGGGTTGCATTTTATTGGATGAACATCAAGAGAACAATGCAATCCCTAAAAATATCCCGATACTTACATCAGAGGATTTAGAAAAAATATAAATTCAAGGATTAATTAACTAAAAAATTAGGGTAAAAATTACTGTTAATCACCAAGCACATAAGGCTTGTAATAATACGGAAAATTCAAATAATTTACATTTATAAAAATGAAAAAAAATTATTCACCCAAAGCAGTTTGTTTTATTATATTCAATCGACCTAAAACGACTGAGAGAGTATTTGAATTAATTCGGCAAGCCAAACCTCATCAGTTATTAGTCATTGCTGATGGCCCTCGCCGAGATCGTCCCGGAGAAGCAGAAAAATGTATAGAGGTAAGGGGAATAATAAATCGGGTTGACTGGGATTGCGAAGTTTTGACTAATTATGCTGAGAAAAATCTAGGGTGTCGGGAAAGAATTTTTAGCGGACTAGATTGGGTATTTACTCTGGTTGAAGAAGCCATTATTTTAGAAGATGACTGTCTTCCTCATCCAAGTTTCTTTCCTTTCTGTTGGGAATTATTACAAATATACCGGGATAACGAGAAAATTATGGCGATTTCCGGAGATAATTTTCAGTTTGAACACCCACATAAAGATGACAGTTACTACTTTTCTCGATATGCACATTCTTGGGGTTGGGCAACATGGCGTCGAGCATGGCAGCATTATGATAACAAAATGACACTTTGGCCGAAAGTTCGAGAGGGAAATTGGCTTGAAGATATTCTGCAAGACCAGCACGCAAGTCGTTGCTGGTCACATATTTTTCAAAATGTTTACGATCGCGAAATAGATACCTGGGATTATCCTTGGCAATTTTGTTGTTGGGCCCAAGGAGGATTAACAATTCTCCCGAATGTTAATTTAGTTTCTAATATCGGCTTTACAGCAGAAGCCACTCACACCCAAGGTAGTAACACCCTAGGAAATTTGCCCACAGAGGCGATGGTGTTTCCCCTTAAGCACCCTCATTTTATAATTCGCGACCATCAAGCCGATGAGTTTACCGAAAAAACTATGTTTAGCGGACAAATTCAAGTGAATCATAATCAGGGTCAACTTACCCTGATTCAACAAGCGATCGCCAGCCTGAATGATGGCAATAATGCAGAAGCCTTGGATAGATTTGAGAAGGCGATCGCCGTTCACCCAGATATTCCCCACCTTAATTATGGGAAGGCTATCGCGTTGTTACGCTTGGGACGTCCGAAAGCGGCGGTAGATACGCTGAATCAGTTATTAACTCTAATACCTGACCACAAAAAAGCCCAGTTATTGCTAGGCGAAATTTGGCCTGGGGTTGTGGGTGATTTCCTAAAAAAAGCCAGCCAAGCACTAAATGGCGATCGCCATGAAGAAGCATTTCATTTACTGAACCAAGCTAAAGCTTTAAAGCAACCTACAATCGGCCAGGATTATTTGCGTTCCCTTTATTTTCTCCGAGTAAACCAACTGGCATCCGCCCTAGAATGCCTGTATGAAGAACTTCGATATTTCCGTAGAAATACTGAAGCTCGGGAACTTTTGGATAAACTTGTAGAGCAATACCCGCAACTGGTGTCGGGAGAGATCGAAGATGCAGAATTTCAGGAGTTATTCCAAGTTGTTCGTCCCTATACGATGTTGAGCGAAGCTCGGTTATATTCTCTATTTTCTCTGGCAAAATACATTTGTTTGCAAAATATTCCCGGTAATTTTGTGGAGTGTGGCGTTGCTGGGGGAGGGTCCACGGGTTTACTAGCCAGTGTTATCAAACGTTATACAAAGCAACGTCGTTGGCTGTATGCTTTTGATTCTTTTGATGGAATGCCAGTCCCTACAGATGCCGATCAGTTCAATGGCATTCCTGCCGACGCCACCGGCTGGGGAACTGGCACTTGTGCAGCTCCAGAAACCAGCGTTGTGGAGATTTGCCATAAACTAGGGGTTTTGGATATTGTTCAAACCGTCAAAGGTTATTTTCAAAATACTTTACCAACAGTCCGCAATGCCATTGGCATGATTTCCCTGTTACACATGGATGGCGATTGGTATGAATCGACCAAAAGCATTTTGGATAATTTATACGATCGCATCGTCAATGAAGGTATTATTCAGGTTGACGATTATGGTCATTGGCCGGGGTGTCGTCAAGCGATTCACGAATTTGAAAAAGAACGTAAAATTAAGTTTGATTTTCATCCGATTGACGGAACCGGAGTCTGGTGTAACTGTCGAGAAAAATTTCCCATCAATCCCCTATTCCCCCCCGAATTAGTTCAGGAATTTATAGAAGACGATCCGGTTAATCATGGTCTGAACAGCCAAATGTCATGTAATGAACGCTTTCAGTTATATTACGTTTTGCGAAATTTGATACCCAAAGTCTCCTCGCTTTCACGGTTTGTAGAGATCGGATCTTTTGCGGGAAGTTCTCTATTTCTAACATGGCGAGCTTTTAAACGGATTGCTAACCCATTTCACGGATTTGCGGTAGAACCTGGAGGACAACCTCAGCTATACGAAGTTCTTAAAAACTTGGAACTAGATGTGACCCATCTGCCGATGTTCTCCCATCAAGCTGCTCCTGAATTACAGGCTATCTTCGAGCGAGACAGCAACCTACCCATAGTCATTTTTATTGATGGTGATCATAGCTACGAAGGAGTACGAAAAGATGTTTTGGATTATTATCCACTTCTGGCACCTGGAGGACTCTTAGTGTTTCACGACTATTTACCACCGCTCAATGATGAAAATCGAGATGCCATCTTTTTTCATCACGGATTGGAGAAAGAACCGGGAATTAGGCAAGCCTGTCAGGAATTAATGGAAAATACTTATGGGTGTGAAGTGATAGATATTCCGTTATTATATCCCACGGATCCCACCCAAACTCAAGCTCAACTTCCCATTATCCCTGGGGTTTTTTCTACTCTTCGGGTATATCGCAAGCCTATTCATGAAAATACTGAATTATGAAACCTATTAAAATTCTTCATATCATTCAATCATTGGGCATTGGCGGGGCCGCATTGTCTATGATGGCAACAGCTAAGTATTCCTCTGAGAGTGGGCAGTTTAAGCATAGCGTCATTTCATTAGCTCCTGGTATGCCGGATGCCCTTGAAAAGGTCACCAAAGCGGGAATGATGGTAATTAATGCGCCTGACAGGGAAACGCTTGTGCAGGAAATAGAAACCGCAGATATCGTCCAAATTCATTTTTGGAATAATCCTCAGCTTTATGAATTTCTGCGGTCACCACTACCCGAAATGCGCCTACTTATGTGGTTTCATATTGCAGGCGATCGCCCGCCCCAAGTCATCACGGAAAAGTTGGTCGGGTTCTCAGATTTTGCCATTGCCTGCAATCCCTACTCCTATGAGTTACCTGTGTTTCACAGTCTTCCAACGGAAGTTAGATTGCACAAAATTGGTATGGTTTATGATGGAACAGATTTTGAGCGATTGTCTAACTTGCAACCCCAACCTCACGACAGCTTTAATGTCGGCTACATTGGCACTGTTAACTTAGCCAAAATGCACCCCAATTATGTCCCGATGAGTGCAGCGATCAATATTCCAAATGTCCGGTTTATTGTTTGTGGGGGTCCTTTCCAAAGTTATTTCAAGCAGCAAGCAGGACTTTTAGGCGCTGCGGACCGATTTGAATTTAGGGGGTTTGTTGAAGATATCAAATCCGTATTAGAGAATTTAGATATTTACGGCTATCCCGTTGGCGAGGATACTTATGCAGCTGCAGAGTTAAATTTGCAAGAAGCCATGTTCGCTGGAGTTCCCCCTGTCGTCTTCCCATACGGGGGCATAAAACGATTGGTGTCTAATGACTATACGGGCTTAATTGTCCACAGTGAATTAGAGTACAAACAGGCTATTGAATATTTATATCATCATCCTGAAGAACGGGCGCGCTTGGGAGGTAATGCACGGGAATATGCTAAACAAATTTTTGGGGCAGAAAATGCAGCGAAGAAACTTAATCCCATCTACGAAAAACTGATAGAATTTCCTAAGAGCGATCGCCCTTGGGGGGTGATGATGGGCTATCGTCAAGTTGACCAACTCATTTCTCTTGAAGATGTGACAGGAAAGGCCAAACAACTTTCTGGAGCAGAATGTTTTATTGAATCTTTGGGCGATACGGCTCCTGAATTTAAAGTCAGTCAGACTTCGGACAACATTGAAGAGTTATTTGAGGCAGATCGCAAAATTGCTAACTCTTCCACATTGTTGGCAACTGGAGAAGGCGGAATTTCCCAATATCAAGATTATTACAAAAATGATGGTTACCTAATGTTCTGGTGGGGATTGAGATACCAATGGCAAGGAAAGTATGATGCTGCCCTTACAGAATTTATCAAAGCCATTAACTTAGGTTGTAATCACTGGCGGATTGGGTGGTATGTGGCGCAAATAGCCCTAAAGGTGAATAACATTGCTTTAGCAAAACAATCAATCAGTGAAGTGATTCGTGCTGTGCCAGATTTTGCTGAAGCCCAGGAATTGCTTGAATTGATAGAATTGATGTTCCGTTCAGGGCATCTTTCAGAAAAAGAAGAGATTGAATTTACTAACAATCTGAGATTAAGAGCGGTTAACTTAATTATTTTTCCAGACTGGAGTCAGCCGGAAGAGCCTCTGCTTGAGGAATTGGCGAGTGTTATTCGGGCGATCGCCACTCACCCCGACAAAAGTGTGATGACTCTTCTGATAGATACTAATAATATTACAGAGGAAGAGGTAGATGCCGCAGTATCAGGAGTAATTATGAGTCTTTTGATGGAAGAAGAATTAGACATAGAGGATGGCCCTGATATTTCTGTGGTTACAGAATTAACCGAAACCGAGTGGAAAGCACTATTACCTCGTGTTCATGGTAAAATATTGATGAAAAATGAGAATAAGGAGACCACGGTGCGGATTCAAGCCGAAAATCTCCTCCCATACCCTTTAGAGAGCCTGAGCGATCGGCGAGTTGTCAGGGGAGAAGATGGCGCGTGGATGCTGCGATAATATAAATATAAACGGGAATGACAAGATTCCCTTCGATACTCAAACTTGCTAGTAGCTGGAGCGTTATTTTTATGAAGAATTCTAGTTTTTATACTAATTATTGGGAATATGTAAAACAAGTTTCTCCTAATATCAAACCAGAATTTTTGTCTAATCCCGATATCGAGGCAAGCATTAAGAATACATCATGGGAAAATCCAACATCGGCTAGAGAACTAAATAATATTGCGGTTTTAGCCTTAATAGAGGCAGAGCAATCCAAGGATTTATCTCTAAAAGAAATGTATGTCGAAATTGCCTATGAATCCCTAGTTCAGGGGACAGAGATGGAGGGAGATGACCCTCTTTGTGCGGCACACCTCGCCTTGCTGTTTACCTTGAATGGAGAAGTAAATGCAGGGATTCCTTTGGCCCTCTCTACTTTCGATGAGGCCATGCAATCTGCTTATGTTGATTTGAAAACAATTGCTCCCAGTATTGCTTACTTACCATCCCCTTTATTATCAGTTGACTGCACCAGGAATGATCGGTTGAGTGAAGTTTTACAATGTAATAATGGCTATATTCAAACGCTTTGGTTGTTAGAAGAAGTAATTGAACGATTGGAAATGGAATCAATCGGTCGTCGAGATGTCGTCATTACCTATACAAAAAAAAGAATTGAGTTATTAGAAATAGGTGTTCAAAAATTATTATTTTATATCTTGCAAAAAATAAATTTTGAACGTCAATTATTTTTTAACACCAAAAGTTTATGTTTTGTAAACAAACTTCAAGAAAAAATTCCTTTTTTCTTTTCTCCAGAATTAATTCAAACTTTATATTTAATTTTGCGAGAGGCACAAGAAATAGAAGCAGCTAAGTTTTGGAAAAATTTATGTTATCTTATTAGCGTTTATAATATAGATAGCTTAGAATTAAAATGGACTAACTTGCCCATAGAAAGCCCATTTACTTATCTACCTTTTGAAACAAAATTGCTCTTGGCGGTTGAACCGACTGGTCGGAGCATGGTTACCAGTATGTTGATTGCACAGGGAGACTGGTTTGAGAAAGAAATGGAGTTTTGGCGTAGTCAAATTAAACCAGGGATGACAGTTATTGATGTGGGCGCTAATGTGGGAGTTTATACCTTTAGCGCTGCACACCAGGTCGGTTCAGAGGGTCGTGTACTTGCGATCGAACCGTTTGGGGGTTGTATTCAATGCTTAGAAGAAAGTTGTAGAGTTAACAATCTTTCCTCCGTTACAATTTGTGCAGGTGCAGCGAGCGATCGCAACGGAACAGTCAGGTTATCATTGAGTGAGTCGAGTGAATTAAACGAAATCGTAGCGGAAAATATAGGTGATGAAATAGAAACCGGCTCTTATCAAGAAGTTGCCTGCTTTACTTTGGATAGTCTAATCGAGCGAGAAAATCTGACCCAAGTTGATTTTATGAAAATTGATGCTGAAGGTCACGAACTCGCCGTTTTAGTGGGCAGTGACCGTATCTTATCGGAGTTTGCCCCGGTAATTCTTTATGAAAACATCGCCGGGGCGAAAGGAAGTAACCTCCCTGTTGCCAGCTATCTCAAAAGCCGGGGGTATAAATTATTTCTTTATCGGCCCTACTTACCCGAGTTAGTTCCGATCATAGCCGAGGAAGATTGTCAAGATAATCTGAATATAATTGCTGTTCCCGAAAGAAAAGTTAATCAATTTTATTAAGATTGATTAACTTGACCGTCAAAGTATCTTACAATTAAAGGATTTTACTTCATGTCTTTAGTGATTGAAAGCTTAAAGAAAAGTTGTCATTTAGACCGAATTTACATGACAGTCTGTAACGTGGGATCTCGGAAATTAAGCCCGGAAGATGACTATGGAAACTTAGGATGGAGCATATTTGCCCCCAATCTGAGCATTTATGGATTTGACGCTGATGCTGATGCTTGTGATGAAGCCAATGCTGATTTAGAATCTCGTCAAGTTAATTGGAATGAGCAACATATTCCCTTGGTATTGGGAAAATCAGTGGGTGAAGCAACACTGTACGTTACCAAGAATCCCATGTGTAGTTCCCTGTATTTACCCAAAGAATCTTACTTACAATCATTCCACCAGCTTCCAGAAGTTGCGAGTTTAGATTTTTCCATAGAAATTGAAACCACTACTCTCGATAAATTTTGTCAATCCGAAGCCATTGAGGAAATAGATTTTATTACCCTAGATGTCCAAGGTGCCGAACTGGAGATATTGGAAGGCGCATCTCAGATTATCTCTAAAAGCGTTTTGGCGGTTCAAGCAGAAGTGTGGTTTTCTGAAGTTTATGTCAATCAACCGCTTTTTGCTGAAGTAGATAGTTATCTCAGAAGTCAAGGTTTTACTCTGTTTACTTTGAAAGGGGGTTGTCGAGTTCGGGCGCGATCGCCGATTACCTCAACGGCTAACTCTGGTCAACTACTTTGGGGAGACGCTTTTTACTTGCGAGATTTACTTCAAGAAGATATCACGACCCCTTTCAAAACACCGGAAAAACTTTTTAAATTAGCTTGCCTAGCGGATATGCTGGATTTTCCAGACTTTAGTCTGCAATTATTGGAGCATTTGACGCTGCACTATGGCAAGAATGACCCATCCTATAATTTTGCAAATAATATCGTTGAAAGTCTGGCACAGCTTCCTGATTTGGCCAATCAGGGTTTGGATTCTCTTCCGATCATAAAAAATATTCGGAATCATATCACTGGAGACTGGCTTAATTTATTGGGGGATCAGAAAAGTTTGTAATTCTTTATAGCTATTCCTATCAAACCCGAATACTTTGTAAATAGTTTTCCCACATTTGCTGATAGGCATCTTCCATCTGGCGGGTAAAGTTCTCGGCGTTCCATAAAGGAGCAGTTTTTCTGGAGTTCATCAGTCGCCAATGAATTTGTTTTCGGAGTTCGGAATCTTTGCCTAGACGAATTCCCCAGTTGATGTATTCTTCCTCCGTCCAGGCAATGCCCTCTGTGACTCCAGCATTCATCATCATCGTGTAGCTATTGCGAGCCGCCCATTGTTCGCCCACTCTTGTCACGATGGGGATTCCCATCCACAGGGTTTCAAAGGTGGTGGTGGCACCGCTATAGGGATAGGTATCGAGTACCACATCCACGATACCTAAGTTAGCGCGGTGAGTTTGTTCAGGTTCATTTGGCAAAAATCGGAGGCGATCGCGTTCCACTCCTTCTGCATCTGCTAGTTCTCTAAAAAAGTCTTTTATAGTATCTACATCCGGCCAAGTTTTAATTAGGAAGTAGCTATTTGATACTTCCTTAATAATTTTCAGTTGCGATCGCGCTGTTTCTGGGTGGCGCTTAGAACTGGTTTGACCACTATAATAGACGACTGCATCCGCAGGAATATCCAAATCCTGCCGTCGTCTAGTGGGTACTCCTACCTCAAACCCATCTACTGCAATATAAGTTTGAGGAAAGCGCCATATTTTTTCACTATAATAATCCTCAGCAGAGTCTGGTAACACATAAGGATCTGCCAGATAGTAATCAATTGCTGGAAGTCCCGAAGCATCCAACCCTAACCAGGTAACTTGAATAGGTGCCGGTTTAAGTGCCATCACCTGATAAGTCGTCTGTAGAGTTAAGCTATCCAGGTCTATTAAGATATCAATTTCATCAGCAACAATTTGAGCAGCAATATCCTGACTGTTTGCTCCTAATTTATAGGCCCAGTCAACTTTAGAAAGATACCAGTCTTGGAGCGAATCTCCAGGCTGATAATCTACAAAATAGCCATAAATTTCAAACCGCTCATGATCATGATACTGAAATAACCATCGTGCCATCCAACCGACGGAATGTTTTCTCAGACTATTGGATAGATATCCAATCTTCAAAGACTTAGTATTGGTTGATTCTCGATCTGGGCGTTGAGGGGGCTGATATCCTTTGGAGAGAGCATAAGTTTGCGCACAACTTTGGAATAACTCAGCCACCTGATTCTGAATGGGCCTAGTTCGCCTAGGTTCATCCCAAAAATAAGAAAAATAAAAGGTTGCCGTCAGCAAACGGGATGCTGTGACTGCATCGAGAAATTGTGGCAGTTGTTGAAGGAAAGAAACGAACATAGACTCCTGCTCTTTCATCCGGGGATAAGCGTCTTCCCACTTTCCCTCAACCAGTAATGCTTTGATGACCTGATCGTTCGCAGAAATTTTATCCGGCACCGATTTGCAAAGAGCATAACGCTGGTTAGCAGCTTCTAGGGCTTTTGAATAGTTGCGTTCTTTTTCATAAAAACTCGCCAGATGTCCGAAAATTTCTTCGGGATGCGGAGCATTAATCCTTAGACATAATTCGGCTAGAGGGATGGCAATGTCTGTTTCCCCCATTGATAACCCAATCTTAACCGCTGTCACTAAAACCAGATCGCGAAAGTCCGAATTACCCTCTAAATGAGGCAAACAAACTCCCACAAATTCGCGAGAATAAGGGTGGAGAGGGGCAAAATCAAATAAGAGTTGTGATATTTTTACCAACAAATTAGGATCTAAATTGCCGGGAGGCATCGCTTCGATCAATGAAGTCAATTGCCATTTTTCTAATTCCTCATCGGTTAACATTTCTTGCCCGATCGCCAGTTTGATGAGATTCAATAGATTATGAATATCAGTCGGGGCAATTTCCCGGATGTGCTGGCGAATCAACCAAGCCGCTGACACCTGTTCTAATTCTTCGAGTCTTAACGCTTCTGTGCGCAGTATAGATAGTAATTCCGATGTCCACTCTTCGGTCTGTTCGTCGGAACCTTCCATCATGCCTAAGAGCCAAGTGGTATGGGCTTCTTCTTCTTTTTCTTGCAACAGTAACATCAGGCCCAAATACCAGCAATGTTCCAGTTTTTCTGGATTCACTATCATTGCCTGTTCGTACAGTTGGGCGGCCTCGTTATAGTCTCCTTGCATCCAGCTAGAGTAAGCCGTTTGTTCCAAATTCGTTAGATTTTCCATCGCTCAAGTAATGCTGATTAGAACTCACCGATGCGCTTTTAACGCGATTAGCTACCCCGGCAACTCTGCTTCATAGTGCTACTATTTAATTCTATAAATCCGCGAAGCAAAAGAGGGGGTAAGGGTCAGGACAATTCGACCTAGATTTGATCAGGAACTAAGGTGTCCCATCGACATATTTTTGCCACATTTGTTCGTAGGCGTTTTCCATCTCCAGGGTAAACTGCTTGGCGTTCCACAGGGGAGCACTTTGGCGCGATCGCAGGAGTCGCCAAGAGATCTCTTCGCGGAGTTGGCGATCGCTCCCCAGACGAATTCCCCATTCCACATACTCTTGATCTGTCCAAGCAATCCCTTCGGTTACGCCAGCATTGATCATCATGGTATAGCTGTTACGAGCCGAAAATTGCTTTCCCACTTGCGTCACCAGAGGAACCCCCATCCATAGGGTTTCCAATGTCGTAGTCGCGCCATTATAAGGATAGGTATCGAGTACCACATCAGCAATACCCAGATTCGCCCGGTGAATTTCCTCCGAGGAATCAGTCGGCAAAAAGCGGAGGCGATCGCTTTCGACGCCCTCTTCATCTGCTAACTGGGTAAAAAAGTTTTTCACCGCTTCTTCATCGGCTCGGGTTTTAATCAAAAAGTAGCTATTCGGCACAGCTTTAAGAATCTTCATTTGTAGCCGCACTGTATGGGGATGACGCTTGTAAGCAGTTTGCCCGCTAAAATACACCACTGCATCAGTTGGAATTTCCAGGCGACCGCGTCTTAAAGTCGGGACTCCTACCTCAAAACCATCTACGGCAATGTAAGTTTGAGGTAAGCGCCATATTTTTTCCTGATAGTAGTTTTGAGCCTGCTCAGGTAAAACATAAGGGTCAGCAATATAATAATCAATAGCCGGAAGTCCAACAGCATCCCATCCCAGCCAACTCACTTGGATCGGCGCGGGTTTAAGTGCCATTATTGTAAAAGTAGAATCCAGGGTTAAACTATCCAGTTCAATTAAAATATCAATTTCATCCCTGGCAATTTGGTCCGTTATTTCTATGCTATTGCTCCCGACTTGATAGGCGCGGGTCATCTGAGAAACATACCAGTCTTGTAAAGAATCCCCGAGGGGCTGGTAGTTGATGAAATAGCCATAAATATCAAATTTATCGCGATCGTGATGTTGAAATAACCATCGAGCTAGCCATCCTACGGAATGACTTCTTAAGCAATGAGAGATGTACCCGATTTTCAGTCGTTTCTCTTTTGCTCCTGCTTCTACCCGGCGCTGTTGGGAATGCTGATAATATTTATCTACTCGTTCAGGTGAATCCCTTTGAAGATAAGACTGGCATAATTCTGCGATCGGATTCTGAATCTGTCTATTTTTCTCGGGATCATCCCGCAAATAGGGATAAAAAAATGTGGAAGTCAGCAAACGCCTTGCTCTAACTGGATCGAGTACCGAAGGCGGTTGTTGGAGCAGTTCTAGCAGGAGTTGTTCCTGCTGATCGAGAGCAGTAACCGCTTCATTCCAATATCCCCCCCTACCCATGTAAGTTTTGATGAGCAAGTAGGTCGCAAAAACTTTGTCCGGCAATGCCTCCATGCTCTCATAACACTGTTTTGCTGTTTCTATAGCTAGAGAATAATTATGGGCATAATCATAAAAACCCGCTAGATTTCCCAAAATTTCAGCGGGATACTGAGGGTTCCCTTTTAAAGCTAATTTAGCTAGAGATATGGCATGATCAGGTTGCTTATGGGAGTAGGCAAGTGTCATCGCAGTCTCTAACAAGACATCTCGAAAACCAGAAATGCGATCAAGGTGGGGGAGACAAGCGTTAGCAAATGCTATCGATGAAGGGTGTAGAGGCGCAAAGTTTAGCAACTTTTGCAATACTTGTAAGAGCAAATCGCTATTAATACTACCTGCTGCCTGTGTTTGTAACAGTTCTATAATTTCCCAGTTCTGAAGCTCCTCATCGCTTAACGTCTCGGCAGCAATTGCCAGTTGCATCAGATTTAACACATTGTGAATATTTGAGGGGGTAATTTCCCAAATGTGTTGACGAATCAACCAAACTGCGGACTCATTTTTCTGTGCTTCGAGCCGGATTGCTTCGATTTCCAGCAACTGCACCAGTTCAGAGGTCCACAGATCGATCTGTTCCTCCGAACCCTCCGCCATACCCATTAACCAAGTGGTATGTGCTTCTTCTTCCTGTCCCTGCAACAGAAACACAATACCCAGGTGCCAGTACAGCGACATCTGTTCCGGCTGAGTTTCAATGGCGCGTTCATAAAGGGCGATCGCTTTAGTATAATTGCCTTCAAGCCGTTCCTGATTCGCTTGTTGCTCCCAATCGATGGATGGAGTAACCATAAAATTACAAACTATATTTACGCTGTGAAACCTCTAACACTTGAACTTTGTTCCTCTGGTTACCCTAAAAATAAGTTAGAGTGAGCAGTATTATCGACTACCCACTCCTATTAAAAAGATTTACGATCTGAGGCAGAAGAATGCCTAAAGCTCCCTTATAGAGGAAAGTTTTTAACCGTCTAGCTACATTATAAAGATGCTACTAGACCGTAAAATAATCTTAGCCGCCTGCACCCAGATCCTTGTCACCAGTTGCACATCCAGTAGAAGTCGGGTCTCCAGCTGGAGTTCCAGGAGCAGCCGCTTCGCACAAGCGTGCTAGGGTCAGGACTTCTGTGGAACTTACCCCGCTTGCCGTATATGCTAAACCTTTATAGCCTTTGAGGGATTTTCCAGTAGTGGCAGCATTGATAGAGGCAACTTGAATTGCCGATGCTGCACCACCACCCGTAATAGTGTAGGTATAGTTGGCACTATCTTTAATACCAATTCCTAGGGGAGCGACCGTGGTAGCGAATAGGTTGTTATTTTCCAGGTGATAGGCTTGTTGTGCACGATTCATCGCACCAATGTTGTTGCGGGCTTCAACTTGCTTGGCTTTGTTGGCTTGGCTCAGTAGAGAGGGCAGAGCGACAGCAGCCAGAATCCCGATAATGATAACAACGACCAGAAGTTCGATGAGGGTGAAACCTTCTTCTCTATTTTTTTGGTTAAGGTGTTGCAGGAATTTAGTTTTAAATTCGGTCTTCATAGTCTGAGGTCTCCTTGCTGAGTGGAATGGGTGATTTCTAACTCCTGGAGATAACTTACCCACCTTCTGAGTTGTTCATATCACCCCCAGAAAAATTTTTTGACATTTTTAAGCAGAACGCTCCAAAAGCAGATAGAGAAAAGCTTCCATATTTCTCACAAGGGTTTTAACTTCCTCGAAGGCAATAATTTCTGTGACTGGCTCCAGGGTGACCGGATCCACTGGCCTGATTTGAATCCATCGTTCTGTCAATGACTTAATCGACTGCCTTCTTTCCCACAGAGGCAATAGACAAGCGGATAGACTACTCTCCAAACCTATAGGGCGAATGGTGTTGAGCGTAATATACCCGCTGATTTGAAAGGGGACTCGATTGGCGATAGATTGCAGCAGATCTTCTCGAATTTGAGGGGTTTTGAGCTGGGGGTGCAGCTCCACCCAGGCATTTTCCCAGTCTGTATCTGTCCATTCTGCGACTGAGGGGCTACTGTCCTCGGTCTTAGGATGAGTGCACCAAAAATCCAGTAATCGGTGACAAGGATGCAAGAGTTCAAACAACTGCAATTCCTCTTCTGGGGAAAGCTCAGGTAAACTCATGGCCATAAAAGGAGGTAAATCGTCAGGATTGATGAACAGGTCCTGCAACTGCCAACCCCGCCAGTTCACCATACTGACAAACTCTAGCTCGGCTGCTCTTAAGGCTGCAAACATCTGAGGAATGGTGTAACCTTTGTCCCCTTGAAATAAATAGTTCATCATATAATACTCGGGCTCGTCATGCTTCTTTTCCTGCCAGGTACTTCTTTTAATATCTACGTCATCTTTTAAGGACCTCATAGTATCGCGTACTATAGAAATCTCCAAGTCTCCAGGATTGCCATCCATCAATCCCATCATTTTAAAAATGTCTTGAGCACGATAATAGTAATACCGACCTAAAAAACTGTGGAGATTGCTCCGAATAATTCCTTCTGGCTTAAGGACGGACTTCATTGCCTTTAGCCCCATTGCTGGGTCCGGAAACAGATATAAAACTTCGTCATTATTAATATAGTCAAAATTTACCCCTAAACTAGGCAAATCTTCTATGGGCATAACATAAAATTCAGCATCTTTAAATCCGTGATACTCTAAGCGTTGTTTTGCCAGCTTTACCGATTCCTGGGATAAATCTATTCCAATAATTCTAGCTCCCGGATTGGCTTCTGCCAAAGCTAAAGCTTTATAGCCGGTGCCACATCCCGCATCTAATATGACTTTGTTCTTGGGGCTGACTACTTTTTTATACCTCAAATAAAAGGCTGTAATAATATTATGAATAAATAGACAATTATAATCGTTTTTGGGCGAGGCTTCGACAGGTTGCCTAGGATAAGGGCCACTGTCAAATTGCTGACGAATTTTCTCTCGTAATTCCGGGGTATTGTTATTCATTATTGTAAAGCCTCTTATAGTTCTGTTAATTTTTAAATTTAAAGAATTAAGCAGGGAGACAAAAATAATTTCACCCTATTCTTTGCCCTTTGCTCAACAACAAGAGTTGCAGGGGAGCAGAATATGCTATTTTCTTGCATGACTACTTACGTTTTTATTTTAAACCTACAAAATAATTTGATCACAACCACTCATTCTTTAAAAAAATGATAAATCTGTATTAGCTCCTCAGTAGGAACGGATCAGTGGGTACAAAAAACTTTTAACCAACTTAATTCTCATCTCCCGTTCCGCCCATCCCTGGCGCATTTTCCGCTCCTGTTTCAGGAACTAGCAGATTTGGCACTGCTGAACCATTAGCGGGCCGATCGCCACCAGGTAGCTGGAATAGGTCGCTGGAACTGGGGATGGTGGCTAGGGCAACCCGATCGCCTCCTACAGACCTCAGCAAATCTAGCACCTGCATCACGTCATTATAACTTGCCATTTTTGACGCCGAAAGCACAATCAACCCCTCGGGTCTGGCTCTTTTATAAGTCAACAATAACTGATACAGTTGCTCCCGCGTTACAGGCTGTTTATCCACGTAGCTTTGTCCGAGTTGGTCTACGCTGACAAATAGCTTCAATTCTTGCATCTGTACCGTCCCCGTCTCTGCTTGGGGCAAGTCTACATTCACCGCCTGTTGGCGGGTGAGTTGCAAGGCGGCTAGGAGGAAAAAGGTCAAAATACAAAAAATGACGTCGATGAGCGGAATCAACTCGATGCGAGCTTCTTCCATTTGGGACTCATAGTTAATCTTCATCGGGCGATCGCCTCCCAGAAATTCAAAGGGGTGAATGGCAAGCGGTAGGAACTCCCCCCGCTTAATCTAACCTAATTTGACTGATCGGAGGAATTCAAGCCATCAATCTTGTTGGCTCTATCCTGGGGCTGATCCCCGATTTCTGGGTAGCCTTTACTATGATTAACAGACCCTTCAGGTTTAACGGTGAACCCACTGTCTTGAACCGTTCTGCTGGCCCAGGCGGCGGGAGTTTCTGGCGCACCACTGCGATTATGGTGGATTTGGCTCCAATATTGGCGATAGAGCAACTCCAGTTCATTCCCGCATTTGCGGAAAATTTTGACCTGGTTGACGACTAAGGCTTGAAATAGACGATAGAAGGCTAAACTCGTAATGGCGATAATCAGCCCAAATGCGGTACTGATTAGGGCTGCACCGATGCCGGTAGTGACCCCGGCGGTGGCTCCGGTTCCGATATCTCCCAGGCGGATTGAACCGAGGGATTCAATTAACCCTAGGACGGTACCAAGCAAGCCGAGCAAAGGCGAGATCGCAATCACGGCTTCTAATACTTTATCACCCCGGCGCATAATAGCAATTTCCTCCTCTGCCCCGGCCTCTAGTGCCAGCCGAAATACTTCAGGATCGGCATTTTGCAATCGCAAGGGGGAATGGAGAAATCGTCCGATGGGGCGCTTGCTGGCTTGTCTAGCAACTTCCTGGGCGACTCGCCAATCATATCGGGCGGCTTCCAGGACGCGATTGGCAGTTTCTTTTTCTTTGCTGACGACGGTCGCCCAAAACCAACTGCGCTCTAATATTGTGGCGACTGCTAGGATGGATAGAACCCACAAGGGCCACATCGATACGCCGCCTTTCTCAAAAATCTCTTGGATTGTGTCTATGTTCACGCTGTTGGGTTCCTCCGTCAATTGCGATCGCCTAGGGTTGGGTCTACGATCAACTCAGGATATGGCATTTCTATTGTAGAAATTTACGATACTTTACAACCAGTCTGAGAGGATTCGGTAGAATTCGAGAATAGGGTGGGCGCTACAAACGCCTCCGAGTGTTTTCAGCAAACCCTCTGGTCACTCATCTACGATACTAAAAAGATGCCTTCTTTGGGGTCTAGCTGTCCCCTGTTTTAAGTGTTCTCATTATGAAAATCAGTGAAACAATGCCTCGATGGTTGACTTTGGGATTCGCCTTCCCCTTAATTTTCCTCAACAGTTGGCTGTTGCTGGTGGCGTTTGATTATTTTGACAAGATCATCAGTATCCTGCTTGCAGCCTCGTTGCTGGCGTTTATTTTGGATTATCCGGTGAATCTCCTAGAGCGATATGGGGCCAAACATACCCCGGCTGTGATTCTCGTGTTTCTATTGACCTTACTGACGTTGGTAGGGTTGGGGATCACATTGGTGCCGATCGCCTTAGAACAATTGACGGAGTTAGCGAACCGATTGCCCGTTTGGATTAAATCTGGGGCCGCGCAACTCCAGACCCTGCAAGAAATGGCGATCGCCCGAAATTGGCCGGTAGATCTCAGTGGATTGAGCACTCAACTGACGGAACGCCTGTCGAGTCAGTTGCAAAACCTCACGGGTCAAGTCCTGGGTTTTGCCGTGGATACGGTGGGTCGCATATTTGATGTCGTAGTGACGGTCATCTTAACGTTCTATATGCTCTGGCGCGGACGTAGCCTTTGGGAGGGCCTATTACAATGGTTACCCCCTCGTCTGGCGAAGGAGATGCGGTTCTCCCTAGGCCAAAATTTCCATAATTATTTTGTCGGTCAAGTCACGGTAGCGTCTTTAATGGGAGTTTCCATGACTTTGGCATTTTTGGTCTTGCGAGTCCCGTTTGGTCTGTTATTTGGTTTAGTGGTGGGCGTGTTGAGCCTGATTCCGTTTGGGGCCGGTTTAAGTATTAGTTTGGTGAGTATCTTAGTTGCGTTTAATAATTTTTGGCTGGGGGTGAAAGTTTTAATCGTGTCCGTGGCGATCGAGCAAAGCATCGAAAGTGGCGTGGCACCGCGATTATTGGGGGGATTTACGGGTCTTAATCCAGTCTGGGTGCTAATTTCGCTTTTAATTGGTGCGAAGTTGGGAGGAGTGTTAGGGGTTCTGATTGCAGTGCCTCTAGCTAGTTTTATCAAAAGCACCGCAGACAGTTTGCGATCGGATCCAGATAGTCCCCCGGTTGAAGTGTCAAGCGCGCACTGATTTATAGATTAGCCCCCCCAGGCGGGCTTTGTCCGCTTTCCTCCCCACCCTTTAGGGTGTGGGTTTCGAGAGGTTCAAGGATAAAATAAGCGATCGCCTTCCTGAATATTGAAGAAGGCGATCGCTTGTTTTATGGATAGGGTTCGGTGTTGGGGGCTTATTCTTCTGCGCCTTGAATTTTGAGTAAGGCGAACCCGAGGACTAAACCGACCATGACTAAAGCAAAGGCTAAAAAGGCAGTCGTGAAAATTTCACCAGTCATCGTTATAATTTCTCCTAAATTTATGGGATGAGGACAAGTTCTAGCCAGACCGCTAAACTCCGTGCGGTTTAAACCCGCACGGAGTATTGTAGAACACTTCGGACCTGCTTCTGCCTGGAACTACCTACCGATGCCATCAAACCAGCCCACCAAAACAAACAGGATACTCAGGGTCTCCTTCTTGTGGCGGCTTTGTCCGGTATTTAGCGAGCGTTTCCTCAGCTTTCAGTGCCTATTTCTGTAAATTGTCCGCCAGGGCTGGGTCTGTGGGGATCGATTATTGCCCATTGGTCAGATATATGGACTAAATCTTGACAATTGTCGGACTGAACTGCGTCGAGTTTTTGAATCGTATGGGTCACTTTTCTAAAAATTTCATTAACTTTTACGTTTCTTAACCTCCTACAATATTGTGGAGGAGATTTTCTACCGGAGGTTAGATCCCTTTGTCCGCCCACGATTGTAGCATTGTCGGTGGAGGCATAAGAAAATCTATGGAAATTCAAACACCCGATTGGGTAAAACACGCGGTTTTTTATCAAATTTTTCCGGACCGATTCGCCCGAGGTACTCAGCCTCGTGAGCTACTCTTGAAGCACAGTCGTTGGGAAGATTGGCACGCTATTCCGACCCTGCAAGGGTATAAAGGAGGAAATCTCTGGGGCGTTGTAGACAAACTGGACTATTTGCAAGACTTGGGGATTAATGCTATTTATTTTACCCCCATTTTTCAATCGGCGAGTAACCACCGTTATCACACCCATGATTACTATCAGGTAGATCCGATGTTGGGGAAAACTGGGGCGTTTCGAGAATTGTTGTTAGAGGCGCATCAACGCAATATTAAAGTAGTGCTAGATGGGGTTTTTAACCACTCTAGCCGGGGCTTTTTCTTTTTTCATGATGTTTTGGAAAATGGCCCTTATTCTCCCTGGGTCGATTGGTTTAAAATTCACGGATGGCCCCTGTCTCCTTACAATGGCGATTTTCCCGCTAATTATGATGGATGGGCGGATAATCGGGCTTTGCCGGTGTTCAACCACGACAATCCAGAGGTGCGGGAATACATTATGGAGATTGCAGAATATTGGATTAAGTTTGGGATTGATGGCTGGCGGTTGGATGTGCCGTTTGAGGTGAAAACGGAAGGGTTTTGGCAGGAGTTTCGCGATCGCGTCAAAGCAATTAATCCCGATGCCTACATTGTCGGCGAAGTCTGGCATGATGCTCGTCCCTGGTTGGATGGGACTCAGTTCGATGGGGTGATGAACTATTTATTTACCGGACCTACCATTGCCTTTACTGCGGGCGATCGCGTTGATTTGAGTCAAGTCAAGGACCGGGACTACCAAACCACCCCTCCCATGTTTGCTGGAGAGTATGCGGAAAAAATGCAGCAGTTGTTGGAAATGTACCCCTGGGAAATCCAACTGACTCAGCTTAACCTTCTAGCTTCTCATGATACGGCACGTCTGCTTTCTATTGCCGGAGATGATAAACCTTCTGTGGAGTTGGCAACTCTGCTGTTAATAACCTTCCCCGGTGCTCCGAGTATTTACTATGGAGATGAAGTCGGTTTGGCGGGTCGTCTGGACCCTGACTCTCGTCGTGGTTTTCCCAAGGAAGAAGATTGGGACCGGGAAGTATTCGACTATCACCGCCAACTGATTACGCTGCGTCATGCTCATCCAGCTTTGCGGACCGGCACTTACAAGGTGTTATGCGCTCAAGGAACCCTCTATGTCTTCGCAAGGCAGTTACCGGGGGAAGAACTGATTGTCGCCGTCAATGTCGGCACGAATGCCTGTGAGCAGACTGTGGATGTCTCTGGATTGAACTCTCATCCTGAGAAATTGTTATATGGGAAAGCTCAAGTGTCTTGGCAGGATGACCAGATGAGTTTAAATGTTCCCCCTCGCAGTGGGTGCATTTTGGGTTAAATGATGGGGGCGAGGCAGGAGGCGTCGCCCCTATCGTGGATGGAGAGAGTTGAGGGGGTGGGCTTCTTAGATGCGATCGCCTCCGATACCAAATCCAGGTAGGAAAAGTCGTTTTTATAGAGTAGCCCGCGCAGGCGGGCTTTGTCCGAGGAGCTTCTACCCTTTAGGGTGTGGATTTTTAGCGACTATCTTAGACCGAAACCAGACTGGGAATGAGTACCTTGTCGATCGCATGAATCACCCCATTGTCCGTGAGGCGATCGGCACTCAAGACTTTAGCATCGTTGATTTGGATCCCGTCAGAGGTATCAACCCCCACTACGGAACCTTCCACCGTTTCTGCTGAAGCTAACTCCTCCAGATTATCTGTCCGCACATCTCCATTTAAAACGTGATAGCAAAGGATTTTCTTCAGTTTGGGGATATCCTCCCTCAAATTGGCGAGGGTATTAGAAGGCAGTGCGGCAAAGGCTTCGTCCGTGGGTGCAAAAACAGTATAGGGTCCGGGACTCTTGAGCAAATCGAGGAGATCTGCGGATTCAACTAAAGTCATCAGGGTATTGAATTGCCCGAGTTCCTGGGCGGTTTCTATTAAGTCAGCCATGAGTGATTTCTTCCTAAAAATAGGAGTTCTGTTGATTTCTGTTTAGGAATAACATGAGAAATCAGCCCAAGCCCTCTTTCACAGGGAGGAACTTCAGGGTGAATTTATTGACTGACGGTAATCCCCCGATCGCGCAGTTGTTGGACAAAAAACTCTTCGAGTGAAGCACCTGTTAGGTCAATGGTAATCAGCTTACCCCCCATGAGTTGCAAGCTGGCGAGGAAATCCTGGGGTGACCCTTTTAAATGCCCTTGCCAGCGATCGTCTTCTAAGTCCAAGTCCGGTAACCACTGTTTAAGCACTTCTAAATTTCCCCCTATCCCTTTGACAAAATAAAGGTCAGAAGTCCCCAATAATTCCTTGAGGGAACCGCAGCAAATTAATTCACCTTGGGCGAGGATGGCAACGCGATCGCAAATTTTTTCCACATCGGCGAGGATGTGACTATTAAAAAAAATTGTTTTCCCTTGTTCTTTCAAAGAAACAATAATTTCCCGCATCTGATATCGTCCCAAGGGGTCTAATCCCGACATGGGTTCATCTAAAAACACAATATCGGGATTATTGATCAGTGCCTGGGCCATGCCAATGCGCTGTAACATCCCTTTAGAGTAGTGACCCAGGATCTTATTACGCGCAGCAGATTTGGCGATGCCGACGAGATCCAATAGATCGGGAATGCGTTGGCGTTGCTCACTGGGGGGAATTTGGAATAAGTTCGCCGTAAAAGCCAAAAATTCCCAGCCGGTTAGATATTTATAAAAATAGGGGTTTTCTGGGAGATAACCGATACGTTCTCGAACAGCGCGATCGCCCAAAGGCTGCCCCAATAATAACCCGCGACCCCCACTCGGACGCAAAATGCCCAGTAAAATTTTAAGGATAGTCGTTTTCCCGGCCCCATTTGGGCCGAGCAACCCAAAGGTTTCGCCCTCATACACGGTTAGGGTGCAGTTTTTGAGGGTTTCGATTTGTTTGTTCATCCAAAACCCAGTACGGTAAGCCTTTCGCAATTGAAAGGTCTCGATCGCTGGTACTCGCTCAGTGGTTATCGGTTCGGCAGGCCAATCAACGACAGAATCCATGTCCGTTTCCCAATTTCGTGCAACCTAAATTTAGTTCTATCTTGTCCCGAATTTACCCAATTTTGCCTCATTTTACATCCTTTCAGGGGCAAGATTCTCCCAATTACACTGGATTTTAGGACCGATGGGAGCATCGACTAGAGCTGTTTGGGCAGTTTTTCGTCCAAGTCTGGGGCTTGGGAGAGTCTTACAAGAGTAGGTTTTTTACTTCCGGTCCCCTCCCCTGTGTCTTGGGGAGGGAACCGGAAGTGCAGCTAATCTAAGGCGAATCACCATGACCCTAAAAAACCTACCCTTGTAAGGGTGGGAGAGGAGCACTGAAGTCGGGACTATCAACACAACATGGGACCTGAATCAGGGAGGTTTGGGCAGTTTTTCGTCAGAGTGTGGGGGGTGGGGCTGACCGTTTGCAGTCACAATTACGCTCGTAGCTACAAACGGTTACTTTCAGGCTTTTTCAGGTGCTGCCGCAACTCCGAAATAGAATGGTTTTAAGGAGTAAGAGGAAAAAATACAATGGATCGGTCTAAAGTTATAGCTATCATTACGGGTGCGATTTCCATTTTGCTGGCGATCGCCTATCTCGTCATTGTTCAGTTGCTCGATTTTCGGGGGGAAATGTTACCGGCTCCTATTGATACGGGAACCCTTATGCCCTCAACCCTGGTAACTGTTACTACTCTTATCATTCGTCTATGCTGATCAAAAATGTAGGAATAATCACGGTTCTGTTCGTCCCCTTGGGGTTGGCTTTACCTGTTGCTGCCGCTAACCCAGCACACCTACAGCAACTGCTGGACACCAATCGCTGTGCGGGATGCGATTTGCGCGATGCTCAATTAGAACGGGTTAGCTTGCGGGGTGCCGATTTGTCTGAAGCCAATTTAGAGGGGGCCAATCTCCGAAATGCGGACTTGCGGTATGCCAATTTTCGCAGTGCGAATTTATCCAAAGCGATTCTGATTGCTGCCGACTTAGAAGCGGCTAATTTTAGTCAGGCGAATTTACGGGAGGTTGATATTCGAGGAGCCAATCTCAAGGATGCTGTCTTGACAGGGGCAAATACTTGCGGTTGGCAGCGTCAAGATGCACAGTTACAAGGGGTCAATTTAGAAGAAGCGGGGTGTATTCGTCCGACCCCTGCACCGAATCCGGCACCCAATCCGGTACCCAAGCCGTCATCAGAGACAGGGGGACTGGACGAGAGGCAAGCTGGGGCATTGCTGCGGGACTGGTTAACAGCTAAAGGTAAGATTTTTGCGCCTCCATTTGATCGGGAATTATTGGGAAATTTGACAACGGGAATTCTTTATGCAGATTCTCTTAATTCTGTGACTTGGTTAGAAAGTAATAATGCGTTCTATCAATATGGAGTGCAGCGAGTAGAATCAATAGAGCGGTTGGTTGCAGAAGGGAATCGGGCAACCTTAGAAGCCAGGGTTACGGAAGATTACACGTTATATGAAAATGGACGAGCCGATCGCGATCGCGCTAGTTTTGCCACAAATTTAATCCGATACAATTTACAACGGGTCAATGGTCAGTGGAAAATTGCGGATTATCAGGTCATTAATTAAAGGCGATCGCTCAGGATAAGGGCTCTCATCAGGGTGTTTCAACTGGATAGGGTTTACGAAGGGAGAGAGTTAGTTAATGACAGGGCCAGAAGCACAAGACAATTTTAATTCTTCTATTCGCTCACCAGAGGAGAATGAGGACGAGGGTCTGATTGTCATCCAGATGAATAATCCGAAAGCCTGGTACGATCGCGCTGGTTCTCTTTATCAGTTAGGACGCTATCAAGAGGCCCTAGAGAGCTATGAGAAGGCGATCGCCATTGATGAGGACTATGCCGATGCCTGGAATAATCGGGGGATGACCCTGAAGTGTTTGGGACGTCATCAAGAGGCGGTGACAAGTTATGAGAAGGCGATCGCCCTGAAGGCGGATTATTACCAAGGATGGAACAACCTCGGGAATGCTTTGGTGGAGTTAGGACGCTATGAGGAGGCTGTGGCGAGTTACCAACGGGCGATCGCAATTTCTCCGGACTATTGTCAAGGATGGCATAACCAAGGGGAAGCATTAGCGGCGTTAGAACGCTATGAAGAAGCCGTTGCCTGTTACGATCGCGTCTTAGCCCTCAAACCCACCTGGCGCGAAACGAAGCGGTTGCGACGAACGGCGATGGCAAAGTTGCAAGAGAGGCCCCCCAGTCCCAAACCGCCCACGCCAGAACCTGTGGAAACTCCGATTGTGGAGAAAGCGAAGGAAATTGTCCCCGAATCAGTCCCGAGTCAGCCGGTAGTTCCCTTGGATCATCCCAAACTCGCCGCCTGCGATCGCCTAGTAGAACGGTATCCCAATGATGCAGAAGCTTGGTTAGATCGCGGCAATGCTTTAGCGGAATTAGGATGCTATGAAGAAGCAGTTACCAGCTACGATCGCGCTATTTCCCTGGATCCAGAGAATTGGCAAGGATGGAAATATCGGGGAGTTGCGTTTAAACAGTTAGGGCGACAGGAAGAAGCCCTCAGAAGTTATGAGCACGCTTTAGAATTGCAACCTGTGCCTCCGCCTACAATCACCCCAGAACCTCCTGATACCTCTACAGATGTTTTCACAGATGTCACTACAGATGTTTTTACAGATAGGGTTCCGGAGTTTGCGATAGAGGAGCCTTTACCCCAGAGAGTTCCGACATCCCCCCCAGTACACCGATCATTGAGTCCTCTGGGGCGTATGATCCGGTGGATGCGGCGATGGATTAAGCAGCTATGGCGACGTTGGATTGGATAGTTTAAACCTGGAGTGCTGGTTTCACGGGAGATTCAGAACCAACTGATGAACAGGAGGGGTTAGTTTGCCAAGATCGGGGAATAGCGATCGCAGAATCCTTGCGTCGTCAGTTGGCTCGTTTCTCCCACAATCAGCGCTTTAGTCTGAACTGGACAATCTTTGGTGCTTCGATGCTTACAAGTTTCACAGCTTTGCATACAAGAAAAAAATAGGAGAAGGTTTTTGCTCTATCAACTTAACAAAGATTCACCAAATTTCCGCAGTGACTTACGCTACAATCCCCGAAATCGTTACATCTTGTAATCAAAGGGCGTCGGTACTTACCCCATGCCTAGGGGATTTTCCCCTTCTCTACCTTAACCCTGGGAGTCATTGTCCTAACTTAGAGGGATTCCCTCCGTTCCTCTCTTGTAACCTCTAATCTCCAAGATATTATAAATTTTAAAAGATTGAGGCACTCATACATAGAGCTTTTTGGACTAACGCAAGTTACCTCATTTATTGCTACAAAGCTCATAAAAATTTCTTCTCAATCCCAAGTACAGTTTTTCATACCCTCCTTACTGACTCCGCCCCGCCTATCCCCTCTACATTTCCTTAACTTACCTCTTTAGATAGAGGTTTTTTTTAGACCTATCAGACTATCCTTGGCATAGTGGAGCAATGTTAATCACCTGGGCAGGGATCAAGTTAAAATCGAAGATTTTCGCGGAAAGTGCAGCCAAATGACTTAGATTTTCAGACGGCTTCATGTGATCCCCAAGGGCTTGCCCCCTTAAATTCCCTGCTCTAAATTCGCCCCCATCCAATTCTTAACCGATTAGAAAAAGGGCAATTTAATACTCATCAAAACAAGGAATCGTCTATGCAAGCTCTTGCAAGTCTTCAAACTTTCCCTCAATCTTTAGTTAAACCCAGCTTCTCTTATGCCGAGAAAAAGGCTAAGATTTATTATTCAGATATTTTACCTAAATCAGAGGTTTCTGAGTTATTTTTTTCGGTTTGGCAACGTCATGAAATGACGGAGATAAATCGTCAACAGTTAAAATTGGCGTTGTTAAGTTATTCTGAACTGAATGACTCCGACTATAGACTCATTAATCGCCTCTTACACGCCGTAAAACGCGGATGGATTAAAATGATAGACTAAGTTCACCGAGGAACTCAAAAAAACTGGCTTATTTTTCTGAACCGACTTTTGCAGGCTTATCCCGAAATATCCGGAGATAACTGAGTCTAAAGGTTTCAACTTTCATGTTTCTTCCGGTGAACACTTAATATTAATTAATTATTAATGCCTTCAGATCACTGAGGGCATTAATTTTTTGAGTTCAATGCTTGTAAATTCTCCAGAGAGTAAGTGTGTCAGATTCATAAAATTGCTATTTCTGAACTCTACCGAATAAAGCTGACACACATCCCTGAAACTCCGGGAAAAACCCCTAGAGTTTTAACCGAAACAATAAAATCTGATTCACTTGATCCGGAGTAAAATTATCATCACTGATCAGGATTAAACTTTGACTGCCGTCGGAGAACCGGGGTCCAAGGGTCATCCCTTCCAGATTGTCTAACTCAATTCCTAAATCTTGTAAGTTTAAAAGCAATCGCTTCTTAATGGGTTCAACCTTCTTCAATTCACCTTTTAAACTGGCAATTCGGGAAGTATCTGTAGCGCTGCCGGTTTGAATTTCAAAGAGTTTTGCACCAAAACCCAGAAACCCAAAATTGCGCTCTAAACTGAGCAAATGCCCTCCCTGTTCTAAGGCTAATAATTCCGGTAACCCTTTGTAAAGACTCCAACGAACACTCTCATCCAGGGTGTAAAGATTTTCAGAAATTAAGAGTGGGGGTCCATCGGAGATTAGATAATGAAGTAAACGGTTTTTAGGAGGTAACTCAGCATCGACTTCATCCAAATCTTGAATGAGGGGTGCTTCAGTGGCGGTAAAGAGGCGATAGGGATCGACGGTGGCATCGCCAAATCCTCTGGGATTGAGGGTGAGGGACTCTAATCCTAAATTATCTTGGATACCTTGGGTTTGGTTTTCCGCACTATCCGGGGTGTAGCGTTTGGGAAGGGTGATATCCCGGACAAATTGCCCGGTTTCTAGGTTGATTTCGTGGATAAAGGGTGCCAACCCTTTGCGTGCAATCCCTTCGCTGGCAATATAAACACTATTGGGGGAGGCAAAGGCGATGCCTTCTGCATCAATTTCACCGATCGCATAGGGGTTGCCGTCTTCCCCTTTGAGAAAGGTGACGGATTCAATTTCGACGCTGGCGATTTTGGGCGAATCGGAACTGTTAGAATCCAAATTTAGTTTAAGGGTATAGAAGCGGGCGGGGGCATAATATCCGCGATCGTCGGAGATGACGTAGAAGCGATCGCGTTGGCGATCGTAGGTGATACCGGATAATCCACCAACGGGCGTATCCTGAAATGGACCTTTCGGCAGTTCATACTCATCCAAAAATTCTAGGGACAAGTCGAGAAATATTCGCTCTTGGGCGTTGACTCGTGGCAAGGCACAGGCGGTTAATACAGTCGATAGCACCAGTACCAATGCCATCACCCAGGGGAAAATTTGAAATTTGCGCCAGTTCACGATCGCCTCCAACCCTTGAAAATCTAAACAGTCCAACTGTCAATTTAACAAATTGGCGGCCAAATTGCGAGGGTTCCTATATTTTAAATCAGTCCCGTACCCCGTTTATGTAAAGCGATTAAATTGAACGGTTAACCAGTTGAATGAGTTCAAAAAGAAACGAAATGAAAATTATAACGGGAGGAAAATGTGGAGGAAATTATTACTCACTCGGCCCAATCCGATTACACCCAAACTCAGCTTATTTGGGGCTATTTTTCTGGATTTTATGCTTGACTTTTTTCGGAATTAATGCTTTAACCGTCCTGGGCCAACCGGAAAATTCTGCACCCCCCTTGTTGCCTCCAAATCCTTTGGAAGTTCTCATCCCTGACCCGTTAGTACCCAATCCCCCGAAGAAAAATCAATCCTTAACCCCGGAACAACTTCAGGAATTAGAATTGGCGTTAAATGGTTTAGATGCAGAAGCCTCCGCTAAGTTAGGGGAGGGAAATAAGCCTGAAGCTTTTACAATTTGGTATCGAGAATTGCGGTTATGGCGCTATTTTGGACCTTTGCCGGAAGTGCGGGCTTTAACTCGGGTGGGGGCGACTGCCTGGGAACAACAAGAAATTACGGCACTGCAAGCAATTGATGCTAGACTCAAGGTCATTTATCAAGAGTATTGTCTCACTCCTCAAGTTTGTGAATTGCCGCTTTTACAAGGATTAGCAACGGGATTTGAAACGGTGCGATCGCGGGATTTAGCCCTCACCGTTTATCAGCAATTGCTCATCGATGCCCGCGATCGCAACGATGCCTCCGCAGAAGAATCCATCCTCACAACTATGGGTCGCCTCTATTTGGAAAAACTGGATTATGTCAATGCGTCAACACCTTATCAAGGATTACTCTCCTTTGCAGTACAACGACGCGATCGCCTCCAAGAATTATCTTACCTCGAACAACTGGCATTTATCTACACCCAGGCGAATGATTCCCAAGGGGCGATCGCCACTCGACAACGATTGGTTACCCTTTATAATAATCCCGAAGATATTCGCAAAATCCCTGAACTCAAGCTGGCGATCGCGACGGATTATGAACGTCTCGGACAACTGCAAGCGGCGATCGCCAGCTACGAACAAGCCTATACCTTCGCCTGGACTCAACAACAATTTTACATCGCCAGCGATGCCCTAGAACGCCTCGCCAATCTCTACACTACCCTCGAACAATTTGATGCCGCCTTACAAGTTTATGAAGCTTTATTAATCGTTGAGCGTCGCGCCTACAACTTATATGGGATAATGCATACTTATGATCGCATCGGTCAAGTTTATCAGCGCCAAAATGCCTATCCCCAGGCTATCCAAGCTTTTCAAAATGGTTTGGAGATAGCCCAAGAACTTAACTATCAAGAGGCATATTTCACTGAAAAAATTGACTTTCTGGTTCACGGATCGCGTCCCTTATTCTAATTCATGTTCCCAGATCACCATCAAGCCCCTCTATTAGAAACCCTCGCCCGCTGTGCGAAAAAAACGGATGCGCCGTTCTATGCACCGGGACACAAACGGGGGCGAGGAATTCCCCAATCTCTGAGCAATCTGTTAGGAACATCGGTATTTTTAGCCGATTTACCGGAACTGCCGGACCTTGATAATTTATTTGCCCCGACCGGGGCGATCGCGGCTGCCCAAGACCTGGCAGCCGATGCCTTTGGTGCATCCAAAACTTGGTTTTTAGTCAATGGTTCCACCGCTGGAATTATTGCAGCAATCCTGGCAACAGTCCGCCCCGGAGAGAAAATTATATTGCCTAGAAATGTCCATCAATCGGTAATTTCTGGCTTGATTTTATCCGGGGCATTGCCAGTTTTTATTGCCCCTGAATTTGATCCAATCTGGGGTTTAGCCCTGAGTATCACGCCAGCATCCGTTGCCGAGGCATTAGCGGCCCATCCTGATGCCAAAGCAGTGATGATGGTGTATCCCACCTATCAGGGAGTATGCGGGGATATTCAGGCGATCGCCCAGGTGACTCACCCATTCGGAATTCCCCTGTTGGTGGATGAAGCGCATGGTCCTCATTTTGCCTTCCATCCCGATTTACCCACTCCGGCCCTAGTTGCAGGGGCAGACCTATCCGTGCAATCGATTCACAAAGTCCTCGGGGCCATGACCCAGGCATCCATGCTGCATATCCAAGGCGATCGCATTGATGTCAATCGCTTGAGTCAAAGTTTGCAGTTAATGCAATCCACCAGTCCCAGTTATTTACTCCTGGCGTCCTTAGATGCAGCGCGGCAACAAATGGCGCTACAGGGTCAAGAGTTAATGACCCAAACCCTAGCCCTGGGCCGTCGTGTCCGGGAGGAGATTGCCCAAATCCCCGGTTTATCGGTGTTAACGCCGCCTGAACCGAGAATTCCGGGATTTGTCGCAGGCGATCGCACCCGTCTGACGGTGGGGGTTTGGGAGTGGGGACTGAGTGGGTATGAAGTCGATGAAATACTTCAGGACCGTTTCGGGGTCACCTGCGAGTTACCCTCCCCGGACCATTTAACCTTTATTATCAGCTTGGGAAATACTTCAGCAGATATTGACCAACTCGTGCAAGGTTTAGTGACTCTCTCCCACGATTATTGCCACAACCAGCGATCGCGTTCCCTTCAACCGATGCCTCCCTCGCCCGCCCTTTCCCTATCCCCGAGGGATGCGTTTTTCGCCGACGTTGAAGCAATCCCTATTACCCAGGCGATCGCGAGGGTCAGTGCTGAGTTAGTATGTCCATATCCCCCGGGAATCCCAATTTTGATGCCCGGAGAGATGATTACCTTAGAGGCAGTTGCCTATTTGCAACAAGTGCTCACCCAGGGAGGTATCCTCACTGGATGTAGTGATCCCACTCTAACTACCCTCAAAGTGGTTAAAACTGGATAACTTTGATAAAAATAATCTAAGAATTGGTTAAACCTATTACGATTGAATTTATGATTTAATCCTCTGATTTTACAAGTTAGCCTACTAAAAAGATTGTTTTAATTAAAATTATTCAAGCGAATAATGTTTCAAAACAAAATAAACGTTTATTTTCATAAAACTGGAGTTTGATATTTTATTAAATTTAATTTTTATGAAATTAAACTCAAAAATTTGTTTAAATTACTATAAGTATTACATTAAATTGGATTATGAATCCTCCAGTTTGGCCTTATATTACTCCGGGTATTGCGGATGATTTATTCGAGCGGTTGCCGGGAATTCCGATGAGCAAACGAGAAACTAGATTGCTTTTACTCTCCCACCTCCGTCTACAATCTGAATCTGTCTTATGGGATATTGGGGCGGGAACCGGCACTATTCCTGTGGAAGCGGGATTACTCTGTCCAAACGGTCGAATTTTAGCGGTAGAAAGAGATGAGGAAGTTGCCGCCTTAATTCGTGCCAACTGCGATCGCTTTGGGGTTCAAAATGTAGAAGTCATCGAAGGCAGTGCGCCGGAATGTCTCTCTCAGTTACCCCATGCCCCGAATCGCGTCTGTATTGAAGGAGGGCGGCCCATTAAAACCATCTTGGAAAAAGTCTGGTCCTACTTACTCCCCGAAGGGCGAGTCGTCGCCACGGCGGCGAGTCTGGAAAATTTGTATGCCATTTCTGAAAGCTTTGCTGAGTTACAAGTCCGTAATGTGGAGGTTGTTCAGTCCTCCTTCAACCGCTTAGAAGGAAGAGGAACTCATCAAAGTTTTGTAGCCGTTGACCCGATCTTTATCCTAAGTGGAGAAAAGCTGGATTGAAATTCAGCCCCGTTTCCCGGAGTCTCTTGAATTAGACCTCTGGCAGCTTGAAAAACTGATGACCCTCTCCCCCGTGAACCAACGGGAAAGATTGGTGGATGGGTTCTCCCATATCAGGAAATGCTGACCCGACGGAGGAGTTCAGTGAATGATGCAAGCCACCTATTTTGCTAATACTAGATTAACTATAAAATTGTTCTATGCCTTTGTCTCGAATTCTCAGTACCATTGTGGCTCTCATCCTAGCGCTAGGTACGACCTTCCTAGGAGGTTGGTACTTTACGGTGGGTTTCTCTATTCTGGTTTGTATTGCTCATTGGGAATATTTGGAACTGGTCCGGGCTAAAGGGATTTACCCCGCTGCAAAAACGAGTTTATTTCTAAGTCTGGCGTTAGTCGTGCTTTCCACCTTAGATTCCCAGTTGACTGATGCCCTCTTGCCGATCGCCGGAACTTGTATTTGTTTCTATCTCCTGTTTAAGCCAAAAATGGCAACGATCGCCGATTTAGCCGCCTCCATTCTTGGCCTATTTTATATCGGTTATTTACCCAGTTTTTGGCTACGCTTACGCACATTAGGGTCGGAGGCAGCCAGTAATCTCCCTTTCGGTGGCTATTGGCCCCAAACCTGGCCTCATTTCTCAGACCTCCCCACCGGGTTGAGTGTGACCTTACTTTCGTTTATTTGTATTTCTATGGCGGATTCTGCCGCTTATGTCGGGGGCAAGTGGTTGGGACGCACTCATTTTTCTGATATCAGTCCGAAAAAGACCGTGGAAGGGGCAGTATTTGGGATCCTGGGGAGTGTCATTTTGGCAACCCTGGGGGCAAAGTATCTCAATTGGCCGTTCTGGGCAGGGACTGGGGTCGCATTCGGGTTACTCCTCGGGATTGCCAGCTTGATGGGAGATTTAATCGAATCCTTGATGAAGCGGGATGCGGGAGTAAAAGATTCCGGTAAGCTGATTCCCGGTCACGGGGGAATCCTAGACCGGGTGGATAGTTATATTTTTACCGCTCCTTTTGTTTATTACTTTATTACGCTGCTGTTGCCCTTGTTATCGCAATGGGTTGGGGTTTCAGGGCAGTAAACGGGTCTTCCTGATGCTGGAATCGTTATGGCAGAACGGTTAATTGCCCCTGACAGATTAAGCCACTTTCGGTAAAGGCGAGTTCCGAAAGGGCCACATCGGACCCTAGGGGTAAGATAACGGTTTCTAATGGGATTACCCCTGAGTCTAAAAGCATTTGAATCGTTGGATTGAGAAAGTGCAATTCTGAGGGGTTGCCTCGTTGTAATCCCGTTCGGAGGAGAAAGGGTTGGGCCGCTTGGGACGGGGTTTTGAAATTCCCCCGGAAGGTGAGGGTTTGCTCTGAGGATAGAATGGCAGCGCCCTCCCAGGTGAGGGTCGGTTCAGACTTCCAGGAGAAGGCGGAGGCGAATTGGGGGAAGAATAAGGGAGTGAAGGCATCCGCGAGTAAAGCCGATCGCATGGAGGCATTGAGGTCCGCTTCCGTTAGATGTAACCGCACAACCACGGGTACTGGGTCTTGGAGACGCAAGGATTTCCCCCGCAAAATGTCCCTCAGATTGATTTGAATGCCGCTTCCCTGGAGTTGTAGGGTACTCAGGTGTAGACCTTGGTAGATGGCATCAGACCCGCACAGAGAAACCTGGGGAATCACTCCTTGGAGGATTTGGCGATCGCCTCCCTGAATCTGCACCTCTAGTTCCCTGACGGATTCCACCTGCGATCGCAACCACAATTGCACCGCACGGGAGAGGACCCAACCGAGGCGAGATGTAGAGGGGCGCAGGGGTTGAGTCACGAGTAAACCCTCTGCGGGTGGGGATAATTCCGGGCGATCGCTAGACACAGAAGCTAATTTTATAATTTCTTTTTCGCGCATAAATATTCTCAATGTAATTCCCCAGGTGCAAGGCCCTACAATCAGGGAGGTCAGCAAGCATCCGTGAAATCTTGGGGCATCCAGAACCACCCCCAACCGGGCAACTGGGGCATTTGAGTGCTTCTAACCCCTATTCTTCCGTTCTGAGTGCTTGTATTCTCCCCGATCCTGTAATATTTGTACATAGTTCAGTCTGGCAACTTGTCAGGTGGACTCAACCCCTAAAAACTTATTAGAAAAAAGCGAGCAAGCGCAGCCGTCCAAAACATGGATGCTAGACTGCAAAAAATCCTATCTGAATGGGGCATTGCCTCACGCCGTCAAGCGGAAAAAATGATTGAACAGGGACGGGTCAAACTGAATGGCGAAATTGCCCACCTCGGGCAGAAAGCCGATCCGCAACGCGATCGCATCCAAGTCGATGGCATCCCCGTCAACCCCGGCGATCGGCCCACTCCCCTGTACTTGCTGTTAAACAAACCCACCGGCGTTGTTTCCACCTGTGCCGACCCCCAAGGTCGGACCACGGTACTCGACCTCCTGCCTAGGGACTTACAGCAAGCCCAAGGCATCCATCCCGTTGGACGGTTGGACTTTGACTCTACTGGCGCATTACTGCTCACCAATGACGGAGAACTCACCTTCCAACTCACCCATCCTCGCCATAGCATTCCCAAAACCTACCAGGTGACCGTTGCTGGAGAACCTCGGGAATCCACCTTGGAAGCATGGCGTCGCGGCGTCGTCCTAGACGGCAAAAAAACCCGACCCGCTTCCGTTCGCATCCTCGATCGCCCCGAACAGTCCCAAACCCTGCTCGAAGTGATTCTCTGTGAAGGCAGAAATCGCCAAATTCGCCGGGTAGCTGACTTGTTAGGATACCCGGTCATTCATTTACACCGCAGCGCGATCGGCTCGATTCATCTCAATCCACCGGGGGAAGCTCCCTTGCCCCACGGCTACTACCGCCCCTTGAACCCCTCTGAGATATGTTTCTTACAAAGTCAAGTCTCCCTAAAATCCGTAAATTTGCCAGCAGATACTCAGGAACCGACCCGATGAAGAAGCATAAACCTAAAGCTATCCTGAAACCACAGCAGGATCCATCGGTCAAGCTGGCCGAGATGGGTGCTTATTTACGGCAAGTGCGGGAGTCTCAATCGATGACCCTTGAACAAGTCGCGGCGAAAACGATGATTCGAGTGGCTCTGTTGCGATCAATTGAAGAAGGGCAACTCTATAAGCTCCCCGAACCCATTTATGTTCAGGGTTTGCTCTTGCGGTTTGCGGAAGCTTTGGGTTTAAATGGCGTTGAGTTTGCGAAAACCTTTCCCATTCTTTCAACCTGGCGCAAGCAGAAAATAGCCCGGTGGTATTATTTACCCATGCCTAAAGTGCGACCGATTCATCTGTACCTGATTTATATCCTTTTGATTATTGGTGCAGTCAAAGGGTTATCAGGATTTGTCGAAACGACAGCTATGCAGGAATCCAACGGACAACCACCGGAAACGGCTCAGGCTGTAGCGAGTTCTGAAGCCCCCAAGCCTGAAAAACCCACCGCCTCAACCCCCGGAACTCAAAAACCTGGGGCCAATCAATCCCCTTCTAACGCTCCAGTAAGGGTTGGGCTGATTGTTCAGGACAGTTCCTGGGTTCAAATTATCGCGGACGGTAAAACGGCATTTGAAGGGACGTTACAACAAGGAACCGAACGCACTTGGGAAGCGAAACAACAACTGGTGGTCTTAGCGGGCAATGCTGGCGGGGTCCTCGTGGCCGTCAATGATGAGCAAGCGAAACTGATGGGCGAACCCGGGGTTGCCGAAGAGGTGATTGTTCAAGCCGAACCCTAGAGAATGGGGAGAGTAGGGATTAGAAACCGGGGTTGTTCCGAAAATTTGGAGCCAGAAGGCAACCCCTCTAGGCCAGAAACCCGGTTTCTTGTCTTTTGGAGCCTCCACTTCTGGGGTTCGACCTTGAGGGTTAACTCTTTAGTAGCACCTACGACCATAGGTTTCGGTCAGCATTTTCAGGCGATCGCGTAAGTCCCATGTCAGCACTTCCCCGCGATAACGCCATCCCCAATTGCCTTCTGCCAATCCCGGGGTATTCATCCGGGCATCGCTGCCGAGTCCCAACAAATCCTGCAAGGGAATCAGGGCTTGATTCGCTACGGAGGACAATGCCACTCGAATCAGTTGCCAGTGAATGCCTTCCTCTGAAACGGGTCCCAAATAGGATAAAAGACCCCACCGTTCATGGTCTGAGAGTTTTTCAAACCATCCCACGGTTGTATCATTATCGTGAGTTCCGGTATAAACCACACAGTTGCGCGAGTAATAGTTAATCGGCAAATAGGGATTCCCCGGTCCAGATCCAAAGGCAAAGTGTAAAATCTTCATCCCGGGAAACTCGAACTCGTCTCGCAGGGCTTCCACTTCGGGCGTAATTACCCCTAAATCTTCGGCAATAATCGGCAGACTCCCTAACCGTTCTCTCACCGTCTTCAGTAAGGCCGAACCCGGTGCCGCAATCCACTTGCCGTTCATGGCGGTGGTTTCCCCTTGGCGCACGCACCAGAAGGACTCTAGGCCCCGAAAATGGTCAATGCGAATGATATCCACATAACTCAACATGGATTGGAAACGTTTGACCCACCAATCAAAATCCTGTTTTTCCAGGCGCTTCCACAGGTAGACGGGGTTACCCCATAATTGCCCCGTGGCGCTGAAATAATCGGGCGGGACTCCGGCCATTCCTGCGGGTTCTCCGGTTTTGACATCCAGACAAAAGATGTTGGGATTGGCCCAAACATCGGCGCTATCGTGAGCGACATAGATGGGAATATCGCCGATAATTTGGATGCCGCGTTCGTTGGCGTAGCGTTTGAGGTCGGACCATTGCCGGAAAAATTGATATTGCAGGAATTTTTGGAAAAAGATTTCTGCGGTTAACTGTCGCCGCCATTTGTCGAGGGCCTCGGTTTGCCTATTGGCGATGTCAGGTTCCCACTGATACCAGCTTTTGCCATCCATTGCGCCTTTAATTGCCATGAATAAGGCATAATCATCAAGCCAATAGGCTTTTTCATGGCAAAATTCTTGAAATTCCTGTTGTTGCTCGACAGAAGCCTGAGTTTTGAAGGTTTGGCAAGCTTGTTGTAACAGGGGCATTTTGATGGCGATCGCCTGGTCAAAATCGACCCAATCGGCGGGAAACTCAGGCAGGTGATTAAAATCCCAGTCTGCCAGCAGTTGGTCATCCCGCAGGCGATCGGGACTGATCAACATGGGGTTTCCTGCCATCGCGGAATAGGACAAATAGGGAGAATTGCCAAACCCCGTAGGTCCTAGCGGCAAAATCTGCCAGTAAAGTTGGTAACTCTCTGCTAAGAAGTCAACGAAGCGATAAGCCGCTTCGCCAAGGTCACCGATACCAAACCGACTGGGAAACGAGGTGGGGTGGAGTAGAATACCGCTAGATCTGGGGAAGGGCATGGTGTATTTACCATTGGAAAATAACTTAAGCGTTGTCGCCCAATCGTTCACTGGGCTAACGACTCTCAACTTTATCATGGGACGGGTCACCAATCGCGGCGATCGCCCTATCAAAACTTGATGACAAATCAGCCCTGATCCCCCCTAATTCCGGATCACGAAGCTAAACCCCCAACTCTAACCCTTTCAACTGGAAAATCTAACCATGACCTATCGCAATCCCACTCCGACGGTTGACATCATTATTGAGTTAGGCGATCGCCCCGGACGTCCCATTATCCTGATTGAGCGTCGCAATGACCCTTTAGGTTGGGCGATTCCCGGTGGTTTTGTGGATTATGGGGAATCTGTAGAAACGGCGGCGATCCGTGAGGCAAAAGAAGAAATTGGTTTAGATGTCGAACTGATTGAACAATTTCATGTGTATTCTGACCCAAATCGGGACCCGCGTCAGCATACCCTGAGTGTGGTTTTTTTAGCCACGGCGACGGGGGAACCCCAGGCGGCAGATGATGCCAAAAATTTAGACTGTTTTGAGTCTTGGCGCATTCCCAGCAATCTCTGTTTTGACCACGATCGCATCCTTAAAGATTATTGGCGATATCGAAACTACGGGATTCGACCCCGGATTTAAGGCGATCGTCACCCCCTTTATAAGCGCGTATTCGATTAAATCCGCCTCATTTCCCCGGATAGACTTCTTGCCTCATTGGGATCGGTAAGAAGTCTATTTTTTGTCCCTGGACTTCCGCAATCTATAACACCGAACTCTCAATGTAGAGGCGATGCGCCGCTGATCAGGGCTTTGCAATGGATTTAGTCTATCCTAATGTCTGAATTGCTGGGAATTTGACGGAAATCAGAGTTCGTTTCCCACTCCCCCGGGTCCCTTCAAACCGATGCGATCGCCTTGCCGTTTAATAGAAAGAGTCAGTCCAACGGGATTGAGGACATCGCGTGACTCGATGAACCAACCATCCAGAGGATCGCCCTGATGATCTTTCCTCTTCAGTTTCCAGAACTTCCTCAAACCCTCAGTTGGGGGCTATTCAAAATCTTAACGCTGCGATCGCTCTGTTGTTATTTTTCTTTAAAGACGAAATATTTCCAAACTCCCAAAGCTATATCAATCCAAGTGATACAGATTTTTATTAATGTCATCATCAACCCTCGGGTAATCCCCATTGTTCAATTTGCACTACCCTTTGCCACTCCCAACTACCAATGCGCCCTCAACCTTGACTTAGAATAGAGTTTTTAATCCCTGCTCAACCGGAATGGCATGATAGTGAAGGACAGCCGGTTTCACTCTATTTCCGTTTCCTCCTCCCTTGTCATGAGAACACCGAGCTAGAATCCTAGAGAAAATAGTCTCGATCAAGCTCACCCTGCACCCTTCCCCTACTCAACCATCACGGGTTGTTTATTCGCAATAAATAGGTCGCCCTTGTCTATGAGAAACTCTTTGTGGATCACCTATCCCTTTTTTATAAATGGATTTGAAAAATCTATTAAAAGAACAATTAAATTTTTGCATCACAAAAACTTAATTGTTCTTTTAAGGTTAACTTTAAATTACTAAAAAAGCCTAACAATAATCTTTTAGGGTATTTTCAGTCAAGCCTTAGCCTGGAATAGATTTTTGAAAAATGTAAACTTGCACCAGATTTAATAGTAGAACTTAGCCTATTAAAGAGCAATAAAATTTGCAGTAAATAAAGGGTAGGGTTATGAACCTTGATCGCCAATTTAGTCAAACCCCTGATGCCGTCAGCCCGGGTGAATCCATTCACAATGAATATTTCAAAATCATAGTTGAACGCTCGGCGATTGGGTTAGCGCTTTGGGATTTGACTGGAAAATTCTTGCAAACCAACCCTTTTTTACAAACTATGGTGGGGTACGAGGAAGAAGAACTCTTGCATCTGGAATATAGCCAGATTACTCACCCCGAAGATTTTCAAGTAGAGGATGCTCTTAGGCAAGAGTGTATTGCCAGCAAAAGAGAGGGATATGAAATAAAAAAAAGATTAATTGGTAAAAATGGAACAGAAATCTGGGTCAAACAAAACTTATCCCTGATCCGAGATGGGGTAGGAAATCCAAAACTATTTGTGGCAACTATTGAGAATCTTTGCCAAGCTTCCTCTATTGATAAGTTGCTGACACAACAGGAAGAAAAATATAAAACTATCTTTGATATTTTACCGATTGGAATTTCATTTACAGACTCCGAGGGTAATATTACTGAATCAAATCCGGCTGCCTTAAATTATTTAGATGCTGGGGTTATAACTTCTCCGGAGGAAATCAGGATTCAGAGAGATTACCCCCTCAGTTTAATCGAACAAACTCCAGTGAATCTCAAAGAGTTTTCTAAAAAACTGGCTTTAATTAAAAATGATGATAATCGAGTTATCCAAAATTTACACGTTGAAATTGCCTCATGGGAGGGAGAAGTAGACTGGTTAAATATGATAACTGTACCGATTCCGTTAGACAATTATGGAGTGGCGATCGCCTATATCAATATTACTGAATGCAAAAAAGCTGAAATAGCCTTAAAACAAAGTGAAAGACGGTTCAGAAAAGCTGTGGATAACTTCCCAGATACCTTTGTCATTTATGATGCTGATCGCCGCATTCAATTTATTAATCATCAGGGTATCCGAATCAGTGGGTATCGCGAAGAACAGATTTTGAATCGCCGAGATCAAGAGTTATTTCCACCGGCAATTACCGATAACTACCTCCCGCTACTCCAGCAAGCCATTGAGACAAAAATGCCTCAAAAAGGAGAATGCACCATCCTGTTAAATAATACTCAATTGAGCGCGGCGATCGCGTACATTCCCTTGCTCAATGAAAAAGGAGAGATTTATCAGATTTTAGGAATTACCCATGATATCACCGAACGTAAGCGGGCCGAAGAATCTTTAATTAAAAGTGAAACTACCAATCGAGCTTTACTCAATACTATCCCTGATTTAATGTTTCGTGTGAAAGGAGATGGAACCTACTTAGATTTTAAACCTGCTAATTTTAGTAACTTAATCAAGCCGCAAATTTTTCAAGGCTTAAAAGTGGTGGATGTCATGCCACCACAAATTGCTGAAAACTCCATGAAATATATTCGACAAACCTTGGAAACCGGGGAAATTCAAGTGTTTGAGTATCAACTAGAAATCAGAGGTGAACTTTCCGTCTATGAAGCGCGACTGATTGCTAGTGGAGATGATGAAGTTTTGGCAATTGTCCGAGACATTACGGCGCGTAAAAATGCAGATCGAGAAAAAAATCAATTGATTGAATCCCTCCAGAAGAGTGAAGCTAATCTCGCCCGCGCCCAAAGAGTTGCTCATGTGGGAAGCTGGGAATATGAGGTAAAATCTAAAAAAGTTACGGTTTCAGAAGAATTTTTAAGAATTTTTGACCAACCCTTAAATTCCGGATTAAGCTATCTTCAATTGGTGAAGCAACTCCATCACCAAGATAGAAAAACTTGGCGCAAGCTCATTCGAGAAGTCCTTGAACAAGGGAGTGCCAATGAAGTTGAACTGAGAATTTGGCAAAGCGATCGCACACTTCGGTATATTGAAGCCAGAGCCGAAGCCGTATTTAACACAACGGGAAAACCCATTCGGCTCTTTGGAACTGCCTTGGATATCACTGAACAGAAAAAAGCCCAAGCTGCTCTCGCCGAATCTGAAGCCAAATATCGCTCCTTAATGAAAGATGCAGGAGATGCCATATTACTCACAGATTTAGAGGGAAATTTTTTAGAATCCAATAAAAAAGCTGAGGAATTATTGGGCTATACGAAAGAAGAATTAATCACCCTCCATGCCAGTCAAATTTTGCCCCCTCAAGAACGAGAAAGAGTGAGCGCAGTGTTTGCCTTAACGGCCAAAACTGGGGGCGGATGGTTGCCGAATACCCAACTCCGCCAAAAAGATGGGGAAACGCTTTGGGCGGATATTAGTTGTAGTGTAGTCCAATGGGGAGAGGGTCTGAAAGTTCAACAGGCGATCGTTCGGGATATTACTTATCGAGTTCATATTGAAGCATCCTTAAGAGAACAAGCGGAACGAGAACGATTAATCTCGGCGATGCAAGAGCGAATCCGACAGTCTCTGGATTTGAAAGAGATTTTACAAACGACGGTGGTTCAGGTGAGGCAATTTTTACAGTGCGATCGCGTGGCAATTTGTCGTTTAGGTTCCGATTGCACCGGGGTGATGGTATCGGAATCCGTTAATTCAGAATACTGCTCGATTTTAGGGCTAACGATTCGCGATCCCTTATTAGGAGAACAAGATTTACCCCCGGAACAGTTGGGGGGAATTTATCAGGTTGAGGATATTACTCAAGCTTGGGTGAGCGAGTCTCAGGTTAATTTTTTAACTGAGGTGGAAGTCAAGGCATTGTTAATGGTACCCATTGTCCAAAGTAGCGGGTTATGGGGATTACTAATTGCTCACCATTGTGCCGCACCTCGCCGATGGCAACAGTCCGAAATTAAGTTACTCAGTCAATTGGCAACTCAGGTGGGAATTGCTACCCAACAATCCCAACTGTATGAACAGCTTAAAGAAGCCAACCAACAGTTACGGCAATTGGCAACTCGGGATGGATTAACCCTGTTATCCAATCGGCGTCATTTTAATGAATATTTAGAACGAGAATGGCGACAAATGGAGCGCGATCGCACCCCACTCTCATTGATTCTATGCGATATCGATTTTTTTAAACCCTATAATGACACCTACGGTCATCAAGCAGGGGATGAATCTCTCAAACAAGTTGCTGTTGCCATTCAAAAAGCCAGCAAAAGGCCCTTAGATTTTGTGGCGCGCTATGGCGGAGAAGAATTTGCAGTCATTTTACCGGATACCGATGCGAATGGGTCAATCTGCGTGGGGGAAACCATCCGCGAGGCAGTGAAGGCGTTACAAATTCCCCACCAGGGATCTCCCACCTGTGGATACATTACCTTGAGTGTGGGAATGGCTACGGTGACCCCGGGAGTTGAGTCATCGTTGGAAACTTTAATTCATGAAGCCGATCGCGCCCTCTATCGAGCCAAGGACCAGGGCCGGGATTGTTCGGTTCATTATACTCAGATTTAAAGGGGTTCTGTCCATTGGCGATCGCCTCCGCGACTTCCCTTTGCTGCTCCTGCTAAAATAGATCGCGATTCCACCCGTCCCCCTTGGGGTAAACTATGGAAGGCTGTTTTTTGAAGTCCCTCTGTTCTGGCGATCAGCTTCAATAGTAGGGGATGACAATCAACAGAGGGAACAAAAAGTAGCCCAAGGGAGTTGGGAGTCAGGAAGAAGGAGGCGATCGCGCCGTTCCTGAGAACTTAATGTTCAGTCCTGAAGGGGTTGAAGTGAACCGGCAGCACAACCGTAAGACTCAGGGAGAATGCGATCGTTAATCTCGGTCAAATATCCCTGAACACCGGATTAAAAATGTGTTTTCCATTCCCATTCACAAGCCAGATAAACCGTTCGGGTATCACCCGTTCTTGAAAATCTAATCTCAATGACTAAAACAATCATTCAGACAGACCAAGCACCCGCACCCGTTGGACCTTACAATCAAGCGATCGTCGCCACGGGTCAGTTCATCTTTGTTGCGGGTCAAATCTGCCTAGACCCTCAGACCGAAACCCTAGTCGGGGCGGGTGATGTGGTTAAACAGACTATCCAAGTGATGGCAAATCTAAATGCTATCCTTACTGCTGCCGGTGCAACCTTTCAGGATGTGGTAAAAACCACCGTTTTTTTGGCAGATATGAATGATTTTGCTGCCATGAATGCCGTTTATGCTAAATATTTCGATGAAGCCACGGCACCGGCGCGTGCCACAGTCCAAGTGTCACGTTTACCTAAAGATGTACTCGTTGAGATTGACTGTATCGCGGTGATTGAAGGAACTGCTAGATAGTCTTAAGATTTAAAAACAGCAAAATCCTGATATCTTAGGGGTTTGGTGGCAAGATACTGGTAAATTTAGGGGAGGTTATAAAATTTAATGACGATCCAACAGCCTACAAATACGGTAGTTACTAGCAAAGCGTCTAGTAATTCCTTTAGAACTTCCATTCTGAGCGTTGATTTGGGCCGGACGGCGACTAAAGCTTGTGTCAGCCGGGACCCCAACCAAGTGGTATTTATTCCGTCTAATGTGGCCCAGGTCCCTGTAGAGAAGGTGCGCGGTGGGGAATTTGAATCCCGGCCTACAGATCCCTTGTTGGATATGTGGTTGGAGTATCAAGGGCGGGGTTATGCGATCGGTCAGTTGGCGGCTGACTTTGGCGCAAATCTCGGGGTTGGAGAACGGAAAGTGGAAAATGCCCTGGTGAAAGTGCTTGCCAGCGCCGCTTACTTTGGATTAAAAGATGATTTAGTGGTTGTCCTGGGTCTGCCCTATCATTCTCAAGAAGAGTTTGAGCGGGAAAAAGAGGAAATTACCAATTTGCTGACTTCGCCTCATGTGATGAGCTATCGCGGTGAGCAAGTGACCCTGAATATCACCAAAGTTTGGGTGATGCCGGAAGGATATGGCAGCTTGATCTGGTGCGAAGCTCAAGAGAAAGTGGATAAAAAAGGCGTGTCCCCAGATTTTGCCAAAACTTCGGTGGCGATCGTGGATATCGGACATCAAACTGCTGATTTTTTAATGGTCGATAATTTCCGGTTCGCACGCGGGGCCTCCAAGAGCGAACCCTTTGCCATGAGCGAGTTTTACAAGCGAGTCGGCACCGAAGTTGAAAAGGCATATAGCCAAGCGCCGATCAGCGTTGATAGTCAATCCTTGTCCTTAATCGATGCCGTGAATAAACCCAGGGGTCAACGGTTCTTCCGTCCTCGTGGGGCATCCAAACCGACGAATTTGGATGATTTTCTGCCCAACCTGCGCGAATTATTTGCCCGCGAACTGTCTGACTTGTTGATTAAATGGTTACCGGAACGGGTCACTGACGTGATTTTGACCGGCGGTGGCGGAGAATTTTTCTCTGATGCCCTCAAACCGTTAGTTGAACAAGCGGGTTTGAAAGTTCATCTGGCCCAGCCTTCACGTCCGGCGAATGCTGTGGGACAATATTTGTATGGAGAGGCTCAACTTGCCTCCTCTTCGTACACTCGCTCCTCTAAGGCTGGAAGTTAATGGTTTTTTGGTTAAGCAAGACGAAGAAACGGGTCGGATTTACCGATGAGGTAGCCGACCAAACCTTGTTAGCGGTTGTGCAGAAAGAGTTACAAAACCAACCGCACAAGAGTTTCGGCGACTTGTGTAAAGAAGCCCTATGGCATTATTTGTATGTCCCCGAATCGGTGAAACCGACGCGGAAATCAGCAGATGCCTCGGACACCATTGCGGAGTTACAAGGGCAATTGAGGTCCTTAGAGGAACGGGTAGCGGCGAGGGAGGCGAGTCGATTGGATGCACTGGAACAGCAGTTGCAACAATTAAGCTTGCAGGTGGGACAGTTGGCGATCGCCCTCAATCAACGGGGAAATTATCAACCCCCTCAACACGCCTATCTGGAACCTATACCGGAACCCCACCCAGAACCGGAATCAGAACCAGAACCCGTCGCCCCCCCCAAACCCGTGGACCCCTTACTCCAACGACTCAGCTCCTTCATTGATGATTTCTAAGTCAGTAGCGATCGGGTAGAAAAAGTCAGGATATAATCTGCAAGCATCAGGAGTCAAAAGTTTTTAAAACCTTTGACTCCTGACTTTTTTTGGGAATATTTTATCAAGAATTTAGAGAGTATTGGTACAGTAAAGGGAACTCCAAAAAATAAAATAGAGCACTACCCTAAACTGTACCTTTAACCGCTGCATTCTCTCCTCACTCTTGCCCCAATTCCTGCAACATTCTTTCCACCGTCACCTTCAACGGAGGCAAATTATTCTGAACAATGGCCCAGACTAAATTAAGCGATATACGGAAATACTCATGCACCAGAATATTTCTAAAGGCGATAATCTGGGACCACGGGATTTGAGAATATTGGTTTCTCAATTCACTAGATAGGCTATTTGCTGCTTCTCCAATAATTTGCAGATGATGAACTATCCACACTTGAATGAGTTCTTGTTCATCAAATGCTTGCCGTCCTTGATTCGCATATCGTTCAATGGCTGAGATCGCCTCCCAAATATCTTGTAGTCGTTCAGTCTCTCGCTTCATAGCCTGACAGCCTCAAGCAAAATGCGATCGCGAATCCGCTCTTTCAACATATCCACGGTAACGATATCAACCTTGCGATTCAATAGCTGTTCTAAATCAAGCAATAGCCCCCCTGGAAACCAAGGAGTGATTTTTTCTAAATCATAATCCACTAAAAAATCAATATCGCTATCTTCCGTCGCTTCACCTCGCGCTACTGAACCAAATACCCGCACGTTATAGGCTCCATGCTTTTCAGCTAGGGAAAGAATTTGCGATCGCTGCTGATTCAACAAGTCTTGAATGCTTAATCCGATCTGATTTTTCATACATCCCAATGCTTGTCAGTTTTCCAGAATTGCTGCTTCTAGTGTGTCACTTTCCAAAACCTGTGCATCCAACTGCTTTATCAATTTTTTAAAGAAACCCGATCGCGAAACCCGAGGACGATGGGTGATGTGCTTGTGTACCACGGTTCTCCCCTACAATAGAAAACCGATCGCATCCCCTTTAATATTTCACTCCATGCATATCCTCGCTCTCTTGTCAAGTCTGCTGATTGCTCAAGCTCAACCAGCACCGGAACCCCAGGAAATTGTCCAACCCCAGGAAGTTCGGCCTTTACCGGGCGGTCTGGATAATGTGCCGATGTTTAATAGCAATAGTCCCGAAAAAATCGGCAGCGAAGGCATTTTACTCTCCACCTTCCCGCCCGATCGCAAAGCGTTTCCCTCTGCCCATCTCAACTTCCCTTTTCAAGGTCGCTTTGACATCTTTGCTCATCATGTATTTGGCGATCGAGAACTCGCTGATTTAACCCCCATGTATGTGGGAATTCTGGTCCATAATCCCACCAATGAACCTGTTATCCTGAATATCCTCCAGGGAGCAAGTTATCTCTCCCAACCCGATGCGCCGTTTGTTCAATTACCGCCCTTAGTTGCCAATCCTCGGGGGGAAGTTTTCGCGGGACCCGGGGGGCGGGTGACCAATGAAATCTTGCGGGGACAGCGCCAAGATATTTGGCCCGCGCAACTGGTGATTCCGCCCCAGTCGAGTCAGATTTTGAAGAATCTGCCGATTCCCGTTCGCACCTTAGAACCGCCTCTAAATGGTCGTTCGACCTTAATGCGGTTATCCAGTAGTGGGCGAGTCTATGTGGCGAGTTTGGCGATGTATGCGCGGGAGGATGCTAATGGCAATGAGCGCGCCCCGACTCTGGAGGAATGGCAGCAGCTTTTAGAAACCGCAGATGTGGCAACGCCGCGCGATCGCACTCCCACTCCCCCAGACCAAACCGAGGGCCAAAGAATCTACGGTCGAGTTGCTGGCGTGTCCCAGGGGTCTAGTTGGATGGGTCAATTGGTCGATCGCCCGGATATTCAAGCTTTGAGTATTCCTGGATCGGGAGAAAGCTTTTCTTATGCGATCGGGACCTTACCCGGAGGACAAATGGGAACGGATCAATCCCAAAGTGCCCCGATGTTAGTCCGGTACCCCGATACGGCCTATTTTGCTCATGGGAATTATGCCTTAGAATACCGTTTACGTTTACCCCTGATTAATGAAACGAATGATACAGAAACCGTGACGGTGAGTTTACAGACAGCATTGAAAGAAGAGACTTTAACCCAACAAGGATTACGGTTTTTAGAACCCCCAGGACCCCAGGTATTTTTCCGAGGAACGGTGCGCGTTCGCTATACCAATGATTTGGGAGTGCCAACTACTCGCTATTGGCATTTGGTGCAGCGTCGCGGACAAATTGGAGAAGCGTTGGCAACCTTAGAAATGCCCCCAGGCGATCGCCGTCTGGTCGAGGTGGATTTGATTTATCCCCCAGATGCTACCCCACCCCAAGTCCTCACAATTCAGTCTCGCTGAGTCGGGGATCAACGCTTTTAGTCTCTCGGGGGCGTTCATTAATCCTGCACTAAATTAGTGAATTTTATGAGTCAAAAGAGGGGGCGGCGATCGCGCCTCTTTTGCCATTGACAAGTTGAGTGGAGTTGTGATATAAATCACGGAAAATCCCGATTAATATCACAGCCTATTTTTCTTTAGATCACTGGATATTCCCTAGTTTTAGTTAATACTTAAAGTATCACTTTTTATTGGTCGTGATACCAGTTCACGCTATGCTTTATCAATCCAGAATTTCAGACGTATTTTTTCAAGCTTGGAAAGCCGGTTATATTACCCGGTATGAACATACCCAACTTATTAATGTTGGATTAGTAACCCGACTAAATGAAGAAGACCGGGCCGCCCTCCATCGCCTATCTCATGCGATTAAGCGGGGATGGCTGGAAGTTATTGATTAATTCTTAAACGGTTTAGTTCAATGAGGGATTTGATAATCCTTCAAAAGTAACTAAGCCCTTTCGGTTTGTGCAGTTTTAGTAAAACCCTGGGTTCAAAATTTTTTCGATTTATTCTAGGTCAAACTCTCTGGTTTATGGGTGCGATTTTTTACCGATTTAGGTGAAGTTGCGGCAATGAACCGGAAAATTGGATCTTTCGCAAAAAAAGGATTGATCCCCCCAACCCCCCTTAAAAAGGGGGGCCTTAAAAAAGGGGGGCTTTTTAGAATTTTGTAAGAGGTCTATTGATTAAAAAACCGGCACCCTTGAAGATGCCGGTTTTTTACAAGCCGTTTCGAGTGGTAAGTACAGCCTTGAGTTCCACCCGTTTCAGGTTTAGAGATCATTGGGGTGGATAGGGCGATTAAAAATGGGTCACCGGGGGCTCGAACCCCGAACCAACGGATTAAGAGTCCGATGCTCTACCATTGAGCTAGTGACCCAGATTAATCACAATAACATAGTTTTAGATTGTAAGTCAAGAGGCCGATTCCTAGTCTTAGGCGACGGCACTGATGGGTGTGGGATGGGTTAAAAAATCATGGTCTTTAAGAAGTTTGTAAAGATTGACATCAGTTTCCAGTAAACAAGCATGACCGCTATCGGGTAATAAAACTTGTTTAGCTTTGGGAATGGAATAGGTTAAGCGGGTCGCTTCGGCAGCGGAGGGTAATAGCCGATCGCCCGTAGCGGCGATCGCCAAGACAGGTTGCCGGATGCGACTTAACTCATGAGAGTCCATTTCAAACTCTCGGAGTAAATTAACTCGCCAAGTGCTAGTCGGCTGGGGAACCGACTGCATTGCTGCTAACAAATCATTCCGTTCGGAACGCGCCATGCGACCGAGGGCGGCTAAAAAGGGTAATAAACCCATGACCGATAAGGCGTAAATGGGGGGTGGTAACCATCCGGTCAGGTGGGAGCCAAAATGGAGCCAAGCGCGGCCCATAAAACAAGAGGCGGGATTGACTAAAATTAGGCGATCAAACAGTTCTGGGGCATTGAGGGCAACTTTCAGGGCCAAGCAACCGCCAAAGGACTCCCCACAGAGATAAACCGTATCGGGGCGACTGCGCCGAAATTGAGCGCGCAATAAACCCACGACTTTTTCCGTTAATTGATTCCACGATGATAAATCATGGGCAGGCATGGCTAGACACTGGATATTAAAGGCGTTAGAGAGACCTTTATTAATTTGCGATCGCAGGAGTTCTCCCGTCCCATCCATCCCCGGTAAATAAACGAACAACGGTAACTCAGGTTGGTGAGTCGAGGGGGTTGAAAAATGAAACCGCTCGTTAAAATTCTGCATCAGTGAACCCATATCTTTCTTCCCTAAAATTCTTCCTTTTCAACCCCGTTTAATAACAGCCTTGATGGAGTAAACCCGCAATTTCTTCCCGGCAGCGATCGGTAATTTCATTCACCAACCGTTTTCCCGATTTACCGGGATAGCCCTGTTTTTGCGCCGGGGTCATCCAATAGGGGCGACCGACGAGGAGATTAACGCGACGATAAATCACCAGGGGGTGGAATCCGTCTTGTTGAAAATGAGGTTCTGTGCGGTCAAATAGACTCAACATCCGAATGGGGAGACCCGAAAGGACTTGTTCTTCCATTGAGGCGATCGCTACCGGCACGATCGCCAGTTCCGACACCTTGGCACTCAGGGCTAAATGGGCGAACCCCCGATGAAACTCCCCAACTTCCGACGGCGGCGTTAACCGGACCATTGGCGTTGCCCCTTCTGGAAAAACCCCGATCGCCGCTTGTTGTTGTAGTAGCTTGCTCCCTTGACGAAAAAAGCGATGCTGTTGGGGTCCGTATGACTCTAAGACCAAGCAGCCCAACTCCGTCACAAATTCTCGTAACAGCGGGACTTGCCCCATATAATGATGGCAGGCAAAGTGGATCGAGCGTCCGGTCCCTGCCATTAATAAGGGGGCATCCATAAAACTGCGATGATTGCTCACGATCAACGCGGCACCTTCTTGGGGAATGCGATCCCGGTAGTAGACAAAGGTGCGGGTGCCAAAAGCCGTGAGAAACCCGTGGGAAATTTGCAGTGGCCTATGTTCTAAGGACATTTTCAGCGGCGCAATCAATTAACCGGCGTGGGAAATTTCAGAACTTCCCCGCAGCTTTACATTTCTGAGAGATTTTGTAAACAATTATAAAGTAAAAATCAGGGGGATTGGGTTCCCCAGCAGCGCAATTCTCCGCTTGCGGTGCTCATGAAGTGTCCAAAGCCTCCCTCTAGTTTCACGCCCTAGAGGAGAAACAACGCCTTCAGGGTTTGGGTCCGGCTGCCGTTAAAACCTCTCCTCTGGCTTAATAGGGTGGCATGGGAGAATGGTCTGATTACCGGGGATCAAGCCCGTTAGGTCAGGGGTTCTAAAACTGGAGAGAAAGACGGCAGCACCCCAGGGGTTGGCGGGATCAATCGTTGTCGTTTTTTGATAAAAAAACGGGGGAGACTGTAGCCGTTCAAAACCGCCGATCGCCAGAAAACTTATTCCCGAATCGCCTTCCCTGGGGGTGTCCTTTCAGGATAATCTATAGAAAATCTTTAAAAATATAGGCAATAAAGGTAAACAATTTTTATAAAATCTTTATATCTTAGAGGCATAACTCCCTGTTAAACTGCCGACTCTTGCTAAAAATTTTGTGAAATGTCGAGTAGAATGTAAGTTTGCCGTCCCTCATGTTACCATCGAAATAAAAGAATGGGGGTCGTTTTTAACCGAATCCATGAACTCTACCAAGACCAGTAAGAACACATTTGCTATTACAACACCGCTTTACTATGTAAACGATTTGCCTCACATTGGCAGTGCCTATACCACGATCGCCGCTGATGTTGTAGCGAGGTTTGAGCGACTTCGGGGGAAATCAGTCCTGCTGATTACGGGAACCGATGAACATGGGCAAAAAATAGAGCGGACTGCCGAAGCATCGGGGCGATCGCCCCAAGAACACTGCGATACAATTGCAGCCGGATTTGACCAATTATGGCAAAAGCTGAACATTGCCTACGACAGGTTTAGTCGGACCACCAATCCCCGTCATGGAGCGATCGTCAAGGAATTTTTCCAGCGCGTCTGGGACAATGATGATATCTATTTAAGCCAGCAAACGGGGTGGTACTGTGTAGCTTGCGAAGAATTTAAAGACAAACGGGAGTTGCTAGAAGACAATCGCTGTCCGATGCATCCCAATCGGGAAGTTGAATGGCGCGATGAGCAGAATTACTTTTTTCGCCTTTCCAAATACCAACCCCAACTAGAGGCCCTTTATCAAGAGCGTCCGGATTTTATTCGACCTGAAATTCGACGCAACGAAGTCTTAAGCTTTGTCCAACAAGGATTACAAGATTTCTCCATTTCTCGGGTCAATGTCGCTTGGGGGTTTCCGGTCCCCGTGGATCCAAAACAGACCCTTTATGTGTGGTTTGATGCCCTATTGGGATATGTGACGGCCCTGCTAGAACCCGATGAAGAACCGACCTTGGAGAATGCCTTATCCCAATGGTCACCGATTAATCTGCACTTGATTGGTAAAGATATTTTGCGGTTTCATGCAGTGTACTGGCCTGCTATGCTAATGTCAGCAGGGGTTCCCATTTCCGGTGGGGTGTTTGGACATGGGTTTTTAACGAAAGACGGGCAGAAAATTAGCAAAACTTTGGGTAATATTATTGACCCGTTAGATTTAGTGGAGCGGTATGGATCCGATGCACTCCGTTACTACTTTTTGAAAGAAATTGAATTTGGGCGGGACGGGGATTTTAACGAAACTCGATTTATTAATATTCTCAATGCAGATCTTGCCAACGATCTGGGGAATTTATTGAATAGGACCCTGGGCATGGTCAAAAAATATTGTCAAGGTCAGGTGCCGAAAGTCAATCCCGAGGAAATTGGCGATAACAATGGGTTAAAAGCAGCGGGAGTAACGTTAGGTGATCGCGTTACCCGTGCATACGAGGGCTTGCAATTTAGCCAAGGATGCGAAGAGATTCTGTCCTTGGTGCGAGGGTGTAACAAGTACATCGACGAGCAGGCACCGTGGAAACTCTATAAGCAGGGGGAACAGCAGGCAGTTGAGCAAGTGCTCTATGCTGTTTTAGAATCCGTGAGGCTCTCAGCGTACTTACTCTCTCCGATCATTCCGAATATCAGCACTGCGATTTATCAGCAACTGGGGTATTCGATTGATTTTAATGACCAAACCTCGATCGCGAGTGCGCTGAACTTTCCGACTCATTCAAGTTGGGGGGTTCTCAGCAGCGATCGCGTGCTGGGAGAAGCCAAACCCGTCTTTGCTCGCCTAGAGTTGAGCAATCCGGCGTCTTCTTAGACTGGGGCGATCGCCAATGTTTACCCAAAAAGAGCGAGTAGAATTATCGAGTATAGGGGGTGGGGTTGCAGAGGGATCCCTACCCCATTGGCAAAGCAAGGATTATCGGGGCGTTAGGGCATCGTTCCGGTATATCATCAATGGCCTGATGTTCACCGGATTCAGGTAACAACCGGGCGATTCCCTCTATCATAGATCATATGAAAAATCAATTTCCCGATAAAAAAAACTGAGGAATAACAACCATGTTGCATCATCATCCAGAAAACAACAACATATTTACCCCGGAACAGGTTTTAGAAAATCGCGGTCGAGTTGCCATTTTTATTGATGGTTCCAATTTGTTTTATGCCGCTTTGCAGTTGGGAATTGAAATCGACTATACCAAGCTACTCTGTCGCTTAACAGCCGGTTCCCGACTCCTACGCTCTTTTTTCTATACCGGCGTTGATCGCACCAATGAAAAACAACAGGGATTTTTATTATGGATGCGGCGCAATGGATATCGCGTGATCTCGAAAGATTTAGTGCAGCTTCCCGATGGCTCTAAAAAAGCAAATTTGGATGTAGAAATTGCCGTAGATATGATGGCCTTAGTAGGGTCTTATGACACCGCTGTATTAGTCAGTGGCGATGGCGACCTTGCTTATTCTGTAGATGCGGTGAGCTATCGCGGGGTGAGAGTGGAAGTGGTTAGCCTACGGTCCATGACGAGCGATAGTTTGATTAACGTAGCCGATCGCTACATTGACCTAGAATCCATCAAAGAAGATATCCAAAAAACCCCCAGACAACCGAACTATACCTACCGGCCTCTTTCTAGTATTGGCATGATGGATGATGTGGAAGACCGCTAAATCCTGGGGGATTCAGACATCAACACTACTTATTAAAAAGTGAAAAATTCTGGTTTTTTCCTTTTGCTTTTATACGCCTTCCTGGGACTGAGTTTACCGAGTTGTGCCTTTTTTCAAAAGGGTAAGACTCCAGAGGTAACCGAGGGAGAAGAAGGGCAAGATCAAGCATTAACCTTTAACGATGTCACCCTAGAACAAGCCAATGCTGAGGGTGAAATCGTATGGAAAGTGCGATCGCCCTCCGCTCGGTATAATGATGAACAGAAAATTACCTATTTAGAGACACCAACCGGAGAACTGTTCCAGGAAGGTCAGCTGGTTTATAAAATTGAGTCAAAAACGGGCGAGGTGCATGGTGATGGCTCGAAAATTGTTCTCCAGGACCAGATTATTGCCACTGAACTTCAAAATAAAGCCGTCATCCAGGCGCAGGAATTAGAATGGTTACCCGCACAAGATTTACTAATCGTTAGGAATAACGTTAGCGGCACCCATCCGGACCTACAAATTACCGCCAATGAAGCAAGGCTCAAAAGCCAAGCCCAACGCATGGAACTTGTAGGCAATGTCGTGGCTACAACCCAGAAAAATCCCGCCTTACAGATGCGTTCTGAGGCGGTGGTATGGCAGATGGAGACGGACCAAATTATCAGCGATCGCCCGGTGCAAATTGACCGTCATCTGTGTCCCAGTCCCCAAGAGTGTCCCGCCAGTGATAAGGCAATTGGCGATCGCGGGGAACTGAACCTGCAAACGAATGTGGTGACCCTAGAACAACAAGTTCAGATTACCTTGAGTGAACCCCCACTGACAATCAGCAGCGACTTGATGCGGTGGAATATTGACGCTCAAAGCGTTACCAGCGAACGTCGGGTCACCATCGTCCATCCGAAACAAACCTTGACCTTAATGGGCGATCGCGGCACCCTGGAACTTGCCTCTTCCATCATTTCTCTAGTTGGGAATGTCACCGGAGTCCGCGATCGCCCCTCAACCGAGTTCAAAGCCGATCGCATGACTTGGGTAATTCCCACGGAAGAGTTCCAAGCTGAAGGCAATGTTTTTTATCGCCAAGCTAACCCACCGTTTACAGTCACGGGACCCAAGGCGGTGGGTAAACTTCAGGATCAAAGTATTATCATGACGGGGGGTGATGTGGTTACAGATGTTGTTCCTTAAAGAGCCGGTTTAGTAAAGGTTATCAACTCGGATTCTTGAAAATATTTCCGCGTTGGAGTCACTTTATTAGGGGCGAGACATCGGGTTTTTTATCCGGGAGATCTAATGGTTTACCAAGTCTTAGGATACTCCGATCCCAATGCACTAACAGGTGAAAAGGAACATCGGAAGGTAAAACTGATCATCGGGGATAAAAAGGGGTTTTTCTCTATTTAGATTTATATCGGGTGTTTACGCGGATCTGATGCCCTAAATGGGCAGATCCAGCCGACTCCGAAATCGGTCAAGGTGAGTTAGTCCGTTAATTGTAACCATCCCCGGCGGACCGCGTAGATGAGACGATTAATTGCACTCTGTTCTTCGTCGCTGAGACTTTCTTGTAAAAGGGTCGCTCTGAGATATTGTCGGTGTTCTGGGGTGAGTCTTCCTGACCAATAAATTTGAAAGAATAGTTCGGAAAAATTGGTGGGAGGAATCAAAGAGTGGGTATTCATTAGGAATGAGGTAAAATAGGGGATAGTCTCTTCTAATATGACCTTGGCTTCAGGCTTTGACTGCGATCGCATCCCGTTGGCTCTGGTGATATCGATCGGCTCATGGCGTGATTTGCCTCCGATGATCCCCGGACACTCTTCAACTCAAACCTATTACAGGCCATTGTCTAAATCCCCTCTAATCGGCTCAATTTTCTGAGTAGAGATGAGAAATTGAATGAGAGAGGGAGTGAAATTTTAAAAATCAAAATTTAGGGGATAAATCTAAAGAAAATTTTGCCCGTTTCCTAGTCACCGATGAACCCGAAATCCCTTAACAAGACAACCTTCCCAAAGCAACAAAATAATCAAATATCAGCATCAGCTTTGCCTGAATCAAAGGAGAACCCTGATCGGGACCCTATTGAGGCTGGGGAGCAAGGGACCGAATGAGTCAGGCAAATCGAGGAGTGCCCCGGAGTCGAGAAGGGTTGACAGTCTTTGACTGAGAGAATTAAGGTTTGTTAGGCTGAATATAGCGAGTCTAAATGAATTGAACTATTCCCAAACGGAGTGGGAGCATCTTGCTCCGGATTAGCAGTAGGGAGCATCTTGCTCCCACCGCTCAATTCTTGGGTCAGACTCCTGCAAGAGGCGCTATAGAATAATCTGAATTCTATTACCTAAATCGGCTATCATAACCTTGAAGGGGGCGGTTTAAACCCAGCGATGCACTTTCTCTCCGCCCACTCCAGTGTGGTGGCTTTCATCAATAGTTCTCGTCAATTAGCATTTGTTTTTTTCAACTCCCCACTTACCCCTTGAATCGAACACTTATGATTCCGACCCAGGGACGGTTCTGGCAATACTTAACCCCAATAGGCATCCTGGCTGCAAGTTACTGGATCGCGGCAATGTTAGCGATTTGGATTCCCGGATTGGAGGAAAATCTCTTACCATTTGGGCCCCCTGCTGGAGTTGCCTTGGCTGGACTGGTGTTATGGGGGGTGAAAGTTTGGCCCGGAGTGGCAATCGGGGCGTTTTTATATGCACAATCCCAGGGAGTACCGTACTGGGTAGCAGCCCTTGGGGCGATCGCCTGTGTTGTGCAAGCGATCGTAGGGACGCGCCTCTTGCAAAAGGTGGAGTTTGATCCGGCCCTAGAACGGCTGCGAGATGTAGGCTGTTTAATCGGCATCGGCGCAATCCTCTCGACCCTAATTAACGCCAGCCTCGGTGTCATGATCCTCACCCTCGCTGGACTGGAAACCTGGACGGATGCAGCTTCTCAGTGGGAAATGTGGTGGTTAGAAGATGGAATGGGAGTATTGTTAATTGCCCCAATCTTCTTCACCTGGATCCGATTCCGCCCGAGCCATATCAAATCCCGACGGTGGGTATTAGCGGCCAAAATTTTAGAAATCATCTTTCTCTCAATCTTGCTCCTTTCCATCAGTTGGGTGGTGTTTTGTTCGCGAACCCGGGTTTATATCGCTGACTATCCCCTAGAATATTTACCCTTTCCTGTGGTGATGTGGGTGGCCCTGCGCTTTGAATTGCGTGGGACAGTCCTGGCGAATCTCTTAGTGGCGAGTATGGCAATTTGGGGAATCGCCCGAAAAAGTGGACCCTTTCTCAAACACGCCAGTAACGCCGAACAAGCCATTTTCTCCCTGCAAGTCTTCATGGGAGTGGTGGCGGCGACAGCCCTGATTTTTGCGGCAGTCATGGCGAGAAGGAGACAAGCGGAAGAGTTGCTACGGCAAGGGGAAGAAAGGCTGAATAATGCCCAACGGATCGCTCAGGTAGGCAACTGGGATTTAGACCGCGATCGCAAAGAACTCCACTGGTCTGATGAAATATATCGGATTCTAGGAGAAGAACCCCACAGTTTCACCCCGAGTCACGAACAGTTTCTTAAATATGTGCATCCCAGCGATCGCTCAGAAGTGCGCAAAGCCTTTAAAAAAGCCATTACTGAAGAGCAACCCTACTCCCTGGAATATCGACTCATGCGCCGGGATGGGGAAGATCGCATCGTTCATGAACAGTGCGAAATTAGTCTATTTCGGATTACAGCCACCGTTCAAGATATTACCCCTCGGATTCGGGCTGAAGCCGCCTTACGCGCCAGTGAGGAACGCTTCTCGAAAGCCTTTCAAGCCAGTCCCCTGGGGATCAGCATCAGTACCCGGGCTGAGGGCCGGTTTGTGGACGTGAATCACACCTTTTTGCACCTGCTGGGTTATGCTCCAGCAGAGGCGATCGGCAAAACCTGGGAAGAACTGGATGTCTGGATACATCAAGGCGATTACTTCAACCAAATGCTCAGTAAAATCGAGCAATTTGGTTCAATCCGTGACCTAGAACTCCAGTTTCGCACCAAATCAGGAGAAATTCGCGATGCACTGCTCTCTATTGAACCCATTGATCTGGAAGGAGAACCCTGTCTGCTGACAATGGTCAGTGACAACACTGAACGCAAACGCGCCGACGAATTCCGTAAGGCGAAAGAAGCCGCAGAAGCAGCAAATCTCGCTAAAAGTGCCTTTCTGGCGAATATGAGCCACGAACTGCGAACCCCCCTTAATGCCATCATCGGCTACAGCGAAATTCTCCAAGAAGATGCCGAAGATTTGGGTCAATCAGATTTCATTCCTGACCTGCAAAAAATTCACGGGGCTGGAAAACAGTTACTGTCATTAATTAGTGATATTCTCGACCTCTCCAAGATTGAAGCCGGTCGCATGAGTTTGGAATTAGAAACCTTTGCCATTGATACGCTCATTTGGGAAGTCGTTACGACGATTCAACCCCTGGTAGATAAAAATGGCAATCAGTTGTCCATTGAATGCCCGGAAGATATCGGCCCTTTTCATGCTGATATTACCAAAGTGCGGCAAATGCTTCTTAATTTAATGAGCAATGCCGCTAAATTTACCAAACAAGGTCAAATTGAACTCCGAGTGAGGCGTACCTTAGAAAAACCCTTAAAAGGGGAAAATTCTTCTGTAAAATCCCGTTCCCCTTATGAAGTGGAAGGTCAAGAATGGATTTTCTTCCGCGTCAAAGATACTGGGATTGGCATGACTCGGGAACAGTTAGAACAAGTATTTAAACCGTTTACTCAAGCCGATGCCTCGACAACTCGTAAATATGGAGGGACAGGTTTAGGGTTGACGATTACCCAGAAATTCTGTCAAATGATGGGGGGAGATATTAAGGTCGAAAGCGAGTTAGGACAGGGTTCCCAATTTACTCTGTGGCTACCGGCAACCGTTGTTGCTCCCGTGGTATCCCGGGAGGATGAAGAAGGGCGGGTTGGAGGGGATGATTTCTCAGCCTAGTGAGGCAATTCAGAGGGTTTTTTCTGAGCGATTTAAGGGGGGACCGCTGCTTTAAAATTGCCGATCGCCACTAGAAGAGTTTTACCCGAGGTGATTGCAGACTTTCGTCAAGGATGCACTCCCGATCGCCCGGAAAATTTGCCTCACAAATTTAACATTTATTATTGCTCCTTAGAAATACTTAATAATTTATCTTAAAACCTGAGAAAAACTGGGGTGGGAGAATTATCAAAATTAACCCATAATTTAGAGTTTTGCTGACGTCATCAAGGAGCAAATCAGGGTAAGATATTAGCCTGAATAGAAAAAACCGATAGGCGCGATAGAGCGTCTAATAGGTTTGGTGAATTGTTGGAGGACAACAGCAGTAAGATGGTAGCATTAACACCGAATTCTAGCTTTAGTGTAACGATTCGTTTGCAACTTCTCAACCGAGCCGGGACCCTGGCTACCGTGACCCAGGCGATCGCCTCCGTGGGGGGGAATCTCGGCCAAATCGACTTGATTGAACAAACCCGTGCTCATACGACTCGGGATATTACCGTGGATGCTTCTAGTACCGAACACGCCGAAGAGATTGTTCAAAAAATCAAGGGAATCTCAGACATTAAAGTGCTCAACGTTTACGATCGCACCTTTAATCTGCATCGTGGCGGAAAAATTAGCATCGAAAATAAAATTGCTCTCAAAACTCAAGCCGATTTAGCGATGGCATACACCCCAGGAGTGGGGCGAATTTGTATGGAAATTGCTAACAATCCCGAACAACTCTATAATCTGACCATCAAGCAAAATACGGTGGCGATCGTCACTGATGGTTCGGCAGTATTAGGCTTAGGCAATCTCGGTCCTGGCGGCGCACTCCCCGTCATGGAAGGCAAAGCGATGTTATTTAAAGCTTTTGCGGGAATTGATGCGTTTCCCATCTGTTTGGACACCCAAGATAGTGATGAAATTGTAGAAACCGTCAAACGGATTGCTACAGTATTTGGGGGGGTAAATTTAGAAGATATTAGTTCCCCTCGCTGTTTCGAGATTGAAGCCCGCTTGCGCCGAGAATTGGATATTCCAGTGTTTCATGATGACCAACATGGAACGGCGATCGTGACCCTTGCCGCCTCTATCAATGCCTTGAAATTAGTAGGGAAAGCGATGGAAGATATCCGGATTGTGATGAATGGGGCTGGGGCCGCTGGGGTGGCGATCGCCCGTTTATTACGCCAAGCCGGTGCCCGCTATATGACCTTATGTGATTCCAAAGGCATCCTCAGTCACGATCGCACCGATTTAAACGAAGAAAAACGCGAATTTGCAGTAGAAAAAGGCGGCAGTTTAGCCGATGCCATTAAAGGAACGGATATGTTTATCGGCGTCAGTGCCCCAGGGGTATTAACTCCGGAAATGGTGCGATCAATGGCACCGGATCCGATTGTCTTTGCAATGGCAAATCCCATCCCAGAAATTCAACCCGAATTAATCATGGATGATGTCGCCGTCATTGCCACGGGACGCAGCGATTATCCGAACCAAATTAACAACGTTTTAGCATTTCCCGGCATCTTCCGGGGGGCGCTTGATTGTCGGGCCCATACGATTACCGAAACCATGTATTTGGAAGCCGCTAAGGCGATCGCTTCCTTAGTCAAACCCTCGGATCTCAGCCGGGAAAATATCATTCCCTCAGTGTTTGATGATCGGGTCGTTACCGCAGTCTCCGCCGCCGTCCAACAAGCTGCGCGTCAAGAAGGTTCCGCCCGCCATTAGGGAAGTTTAATAGGACTAGGGAGATCCCCCCAACTTACAAAGGTAGGTTTTTTACGCGGTAAATTTTTCAACAAGTTTTAGGTTCTCTTAGCCCTCCCCTTGGCAAGGGGAGGGGTGGGTGGGGTCCTCTTTACCCTGGATTAGAGGAAAGAGGTTTAATCCTTTACCTAATCAGGGTTTCATCGCCAATTCTGGTATCAAAAGTGGTTTTTTTGCGAACTGGGTGGACCCCACCCTAACCCTCCCCTTGCCAAGGGGAGGGGACCGGAAGTCCCCTTACTCTTAGGTAAATCACCCTGAACGTAAAAAATGTACCTTTGTAAGGATCCCCCCAACCCCTCTTGGGAAGGGGGGCTTTTTCTTTCCTGTGTCACATCGCAATCGGAGGGAGGATAGTGCAGCGATCGCCACTTATATTACAATCTGTAAAGAACCATTAACAGGATAGGCAGAATGCGGGTAGCGATCGCAGGGGCGGGACTAGCCGGAATGTCCACCGCCATTGAGTTAGTTGATGCGGGTCACGAAGTAGAAATTTTTGAGTCTCGTCCCTTTGTAGGCGGGAAAGTCGGTAGCTGGGTAGATGCGGAAGGCAATCACGTGGAAATGGGATTGCACGTCTTTTTCGGCTGCTATTACAACCTCTTCGACTTAATGAAAAAAGTTGGTGCAATCGACAGCTTGCGCCTGAAGGACCATACTCATATCTTTGTCAATGAGGGTGGCAAAACCGGGGAATTGGATTTTCGGTTTATTACTGGCGCACCCTTCAACGGGTTAAAAGCCTTTTTCACCACCTCTCAACTCTCGGTACAAGATAAACTCACCAATGCGATCGCCCTGGGGACTAGCCCGATTGTCCGGGGTTTAGTAGACTTCGATGGGGCAATGAACACCATTCGCGCCCTCGATCGCATCAGCTTCGCCGACTGGTTCCGCAAACATGGCGGTTCTAATGGCAGTCTCAAGCGGATGTGGAACCCGATCGCCTATGCGCTGGGTTTTATCGACACGGAAAACATTTCCGCCCGCTGTATGCTGACCATTTTCCAGTTTTTTGCGGCAAAAACAGAAGCTTCAGTTCTGCGGATGTTAGAAGGGTCCCCAGATACCTATCTTCATCAACCGATTCTTAAATATTTAGAAGCTAGAGGCGCTAAAATCCATACCCGGCGACGGGTCCGGGAAATTCTCTTTTCTGAAGAGAGTGGGGAAACAGAAGTCACGGGATTGATTGTGGCGCAAGGGGAAACGGAAGAAACCATCACTGCGGATGCGTATGTCTTCGCCTGTGATATCCCTGGCATTCAGAAAGTTTTACCCCCGGCATGGCGCAAATGGCCGGAGTTCGATAATATCTACAAACTCGACGCGGTGCCCGTTGCTACGGTGCAATTGCGCTTTGATGGGTGGGTAACGGAAATGCATGATGCGGCGAAGCGTCAACAGTTGGAGGAAGCGGCAGGCATTGACAATCTGCTTTATACCCCCGATGCAGACTTCTCTTGTTTTGCAGATTTAGCCCTGACTTCGCCTTCGGATTATTATCGCCAAGGGGAGGGTTCATTGATGCAATTGGTATTGACCCCGGGAGATCCATTTATCAAGCAGAGTAACGAGGCGATCGCCCATCATGTGCTTGATCAGGTGCATAAACTCTTCCCCTCGTCCCGAGACTTGAATATGACCTGGTACAGTGTGGTCAAGTTGGCGCAATCCCTCTATCGGGAAGCCCCAGGGATGGACCCCTATCGGCCCGCGCAACAGACTCCCGTAGGGAATTTCTTCCTCGCGGGAAGCTATACCCAACAGGATTATATTGACAGTATGGAAGGGGCGACCCTTTCGGGACGGCAGGCAGCTAAAGCAATTTTAGGGCGAGTGAATGAATTAACGGCGAGTCCTAAACCGTTGGCGATCGGTTAATTGAAAGAAACGCTAAACTGTAGAAGTAGGGTGGACCAAAGCCCACCCTACTGGTTTTAGAAAACGAGTTCAACCGATAAACTATTAATTTAAACTTTTAAATTCTTATGACAAATTGGCTAGAGCATAGCGTTTTAGTAGAAGTCAATACTCCGATTGATCATGTCTGGGGTCTCTGGTCTGATTTAGAACAGATGCCGCGCTGGATGAAATGGATTGAATCGGTGCAAATTTTAGAGGAAGATCCAGATTTATCGCGGTGGAAGTTAGCCTCTGGGGGATTTGAATTTAGTTGGTTGTCTCGAATTTTGAAAATTGTTCCCAACCAGATTATTCAGTGGGAATCGGTGGATGGATTGCCCAATCGCGGGGCAATTCGCTTTTACGATCGCCATCAAGAAGGCAGTGTAGTTAAGCTTACCGTCGCCTATGCCATTCCTGGAATTCTGGGACAGATTATGGATAATTTGTTTTTAGGTCGCGTGGTAGAATCGACGATTCAAGCGGATTTAGAACGATTTCGGGAGTATGCGATCGCCGACTATGCTCAACCGTAATCAAACCCGGAACTTTCTACATTCTCCCTCAATCACCCACTGATTCTGGAGTTAAGGGTAACGTTACCGTAAAGGTCGTTCCTACATTAACTTCACTCTCTAGGGTAATCTCACCGTGATGCGCTTCTACGCAGTTTTTTACAATCGTTAGTCCCAGTCCCGTTCCCGGGATTGTACCCACATTTCTCGCTCGCTGAAAGGACTGGAACAAGCGTTTTTGGTCCTCTAGGGGAATCCCGATCCCACTATCGCGAATTTTAAAAATAGCCTGATTGTCTTGACAAATTAAATCAAAATAAATAGGGCTATTAGAAGGAGAATATTTGCAAGCATTGGTGAGCAAATTGCCCAGAATGTAGCGCAGGAGCTTTTCATCGAGACAGGCATCGTGAGTCGCTCCGACGGCCTGAAAAATAATAGAATGACTTTGGGTATCGCTAAATTGCCGTTCTTCGACCAAATCTTGACATAATTTGACTAAATCAAGGGGATGGGGTTCATACTCCAATTGTTTATTTTCTACCCGACCCAAAACTAACAAATCATCAATCATTTGGTCCATATATTCAGCGGTTCTCTGAATCATTTGCAGATAATTAAACCGTTGTTCTTCCGTTATTTTATCGGCAAATCTTTCTAAGAGTTGGGAGGCGCATAAAATCGAAGTGAGGGGATTTCTAAATTCGTGAGTCACCATTGACGTGAAGCTTGATTTCAGTTCATTCAGTTCCTTTTCTTTAGCAAGGGCCTGATTTAATTCTTCCTGAGCTTGTTGACGTTCTACAATTTCTTTTTGCAAGAGTTCGTTCGTTTCGGTGAGTTCAACAAGCTGTTCTTCAACAGATTGCTGTAACATCTCAATCACCCGATACATTTCCATTGGATCAAAGGCTTGCAGGAGGGTAGATTGGGTGACAATTCCTAACAGTTCCCTTTGTTCAGAGACAACGACCAACCGGCGTACAGACCACTGTTTCATCATCTGATGAGCGTTCCAGAGTGAGTCGTTGGCTTTGAGGGAAAATAAGGGCTGACTCATGACGATCGCCGCTGAGGTACTGTTTAAATCCAGATCCAGGGCATGAAATTGCACCAGGTCCCGTTCTGTAACCATCCCAATAGCTAGGGGTCCGGGTTCCCCACGAGTCTGGGATTCAGGGTCCGATCCTGGGGGAGAAATCGGGACCCCGTGAAGGGGACCCTCGGGGAGGTCAGGGATCACGGTGCCTGGCATCTGGGTAATCACCACACAGCTAACCTTATTCCGGGACATCAGTTCCGCCAGGGAGAGTAAAGATGCCGTCGGAGGAGCCGTCACAACCCCGCGAGTCATCACTTCTAAGACTGATCGCGCTTTGAGGAGATTGACCGGCTGTAGCACTTTTCGGATACTACCATGACTTAAAAGACCTAACACTTGGCCCCGTTCATTAACAATCGGCAAGTGACGAATCCCATGTTTCTGCATCAGGGAGAGGACTTGAAACAGGTCCCGAAACTCGGACTGAAGTAAGGTAATAACCTCCTTCGTCATGACTTCGGCAATGGTGATATCTACAATTTTCACCCCAGCAGCACACAGATGCACCACATCCCGTTCACTAAAAATTCCCCGTAATTGCTCACCCTCCATCACCAATACACAGCCGTCTCCTACGTCATCCAGGGGACTGAATGCCATTGATGCAGTCACATCAGTCAGGGCGCAACTCGCCCTAGCATGAGCCATTTGGGTAATGACATCAATCAGGCGGGTATCGGGAGAAACAAGCATGGGCGCTCGGTTGATTGCTTGTTCTAAGTCTGGGGAATAGAAGGATGAATAATTAGGTTGCAGCATAGTAACTTGACAGAAGACTGAAGGGGCGGCACAGAAGGGCGATCGCCGTTCAAGGCATCGGAATCGCCTGGGGTGTTTCTTTTAAGATAAGCTAGAATTTTCTAAAATTTAAAATCTTTAACCCGTTAACTCAAAAGGGGGGATTCTGAGTCAATTTAAGCTGCTACTGCATTTAAACTGGATGTTGTTCCCTAAACGGCAAGATATGAAACAAGTAGGCATAGTGAAGCCGCACAGCAGAGGAAAAACGCAGGCTTGACGCACTCTAAGAGTTTGATATTTTTCTAATATCCAATTTAGATAGGCAACAGCATACCACAATTCTGTTCTGATGATACCAACCCTTCTGTGATGGGTTGAGAGGGGGAGCAAAATTAAAGTCCCTCTCCCATTGCGGGAAAGGGATGAAGGATGAGAATTGCACCGGGTGAGATTTATGCTTTACCAGGTGGGATCAATATAGACATTAATGGTGACTTGTTCTTTACCCCCAGGCACACCGGAAATACAGGAACAAACGGTGCGATCGCCATCAATTTCGACTTCACAAGCATGACAAGACCCCATTAAACATCCGGTGGGAATCATAATTCCCGCCCGTTTCGCCACTTCTAATAGGGGTTCTCCGACCTCAGCTTTTACGGTAATGCGATCGGGTAAAAAAATAACATTTACACTCATAATTTTAGCGGCGGTGAAGGGTAACTCTTCATTGGGTTTTTCTCCAGGCGATCGGCCCCAGACTCATTCTCTCTTTTCCCTTTGAACACCTAGGGATTTGCTCGTTATAACAAGGGGGTTAAATCTAAATGCGCTTCGACAATCGTTGCTAAAGCATCAATAATTTCTTCTCGTTGGTCTCGGTAGTTAGCAATCCCAGTGGGTAAAGATTTTAACCCTCTTTGATTGCGGAGGCGATTTAACCAAGCCCGCCGCCAAGGTCCATTATCAAACAACCCATGCAAGTAGCAACCCCAAACCGATTGCTCTTTATCCACCAGCCCCAAATTCAAATCATCAAATAGGGGTTTAATATCGGGAGATAATGCGCCATTGAACCGTTCACTCGGTTGCGTCCGACCCTGATGAATTTCATAACCCGTAACGGGTAAACCGGGGGTGGGATAATTAGAATTAACGACCCGTTGTCGGGAGATTTTATGGTTAGTAATTACGGTTTTAATGGGCAAGAGATTCAACCCTTCAAATCGTCCTTCGACCCCTTCAACGCCTTCGGGGTCTGCCACTACTTGGCCTAGCATTTGGTATCCCCCACAAATGCCTAAAACAGTGCCGCCCCCAGCTACATAGTTTTGTAGTTCCTCCGCCATCCCTGTTTGTTTTAGAACGAGCAAATCTGCAATTGTTGTTTTAGAACCGGGGATAATCACTGCATCAGGATAGCCCAAAGATTGCTTGGGATTGATATATTTGACCGTTACACTCGGTTCGGCTTCTAAGGGGTCGAAATCTGTAAAGTTAGAAATTCGCGGTAAGCGAATCACTGCGATGGTAATTTCGCTTTCTTCTTTGTGGGTGGGAGGATTTAATAAACTTAGGGAGTCTTCTGCGGGAAACATTTCTGAGATCCAAGGAATTACCCCGAGTACAGGAATGCCGGTATATTCCTCTAACCAGGTAATTCCTGAGTCCAGAAGCGATCGCTGTCCTCTAAACTTATTAATCACCACCCCACGAATTAAAGCCCGTTCTTCTGGGTCTAATAAGGCTAAGGTGCCCACCACATGAGCAAAGGCACCGCCTCGGTCAATATCGACCACTAGGATAGTCGGCGCGTTAAGATGTTTGGCAACGCGCATATTGGTTAAATCTCGATGTTTGAGGTTGATTTCTGCTGGACTTCCGGCCCCTTCGCAGACGATGATATCAAACTCTTTGGCAAGGGAATTTAAAGATTCAACGATCGCACTCCAGCCGCGATCAAAAAACTTTTCATAGTATTCCGCTGCACCAACTCGGCCCTCGGCTTTTCCTCGGAGAATAACTTGGGAAGTCATGTCCCCTTGGGGTTTTAATAAAATCGGGTTCATTTCCACTTCTGGGGAAATTCCCGCAGCCCAGGCTTGGACCGCTTGCGCGTAGCCGATTTCTCCGCCTTTGAGGGTAACGTAGGCGTTTAAGGCCATGTTTTGTCCTTTAAAAGGGGCGACGCGCATCCCTCGACGATAGAGGATTCGGCATAGGGCCGTCGCGATCGCAGATTTCCCGGCGTGGGATGTGGTCCCCACAACCATAATGGCTTTCATAATGGCAGAACTTTCTCAGTGGTTTTGCTAAAAGAGTGGAAATCGCACCCAACGATTGAGGAAATTATAAAGGCGATCGCTCCAGGATGGGGGTGGAATTTCTCCCGGGGACTGTTCCCATCCCGCCACCAGTTGCCGTCCCAAGGGCGTCAGGCGGAAACTATCGGTAATCCCTTGCCCATCAACTTCTCGACGCAATACACCCAGTTGAATCAGCCACAAGAGGCCGTTTTCCACGCTGCGTTCGTTCTGAGGCGATCGCGTATAGTTATTTTGGACGCCGACTGAATCGACGATTGCCAATAAAGGCACACTGCGATCGCGCATGGTCACAAATAATTCTAGTTTAAAGGGCAAACACTTCATCCCCCTGGCCGCCCGTTTTAAGGTGCGTTCGGGATATTCAATTCGGTGGGTTTTTTGGGGTTGAACGGCAGTCATGGCGATTCGGAAGACTAGAGCCTAGATCGGGTTAGATTAACTCCGATCTTACCCTCTCTAGCCCTGAAGTTGAGCTTCTTCCGGCATTAACTCTCCACCGGATTTCCCTCTCACGCCTCATTGGACTCCTTGTCGGGGTCTCATTCGGATTGACAAAATCACCCGAACCTGATAAAAAATTCGCCAAAGTCCCCGGGGCAACTAAGGAAGTGGCTTCCCCCAGAGGCGATCGCCTCCCCTACCCTTTCCCATTGTGATGAGTCATTCCCTATTCACATAATTTAGTACGGAAATCTCCCCCTTACCCCACTCTTTTTCGGTTGTCGAAATTCATCTTTGATGATACAATTATTGGAAATCAAAGTTAGGAAAAAACAGCATTTATGACCTTACCTGTTGGCACAGCAGCCCCGGCATTTACCGCCCGAGATACCAATGGCAATCTCGTCAAACTCTCTGATTTTGCCGGAAAAACCCTAGTATTGTACTTTTACCCCAAAGATGATACTCCGGGCTGTACCAAAGAAGCCTGTAGTTTTCGCGACTCTTACTCCGAATTTAGAAACAAAGATATCGGCATATTAGGAGTCAGCCGAGATGATGAAGCTTCCCATCAACAATTTACTCAAAAATTTAGTCTTCCCTTTCCCCTATTAGCGGATACGGATGGTTCCATTACCAAAGCCTATGATGTAGAAAAGGGCACCTATTCTAAGCGGGTCACTTACATCATTGATGCGATCGGTAAGATCTCCCAAGTTTACGAAGGGGACAATCTGAATACTGAAACACACGGTCCCGATATTCTCGCTGCCATCCATTAGAATCGACGAACCAAGGCGATCGCCTTGTTCGGGTGTCAACTCTTCTAAGCGAGTCACTGACGCGATCGGCAGCGAGGGCAAAATCGCTCAATTTTATGAGCCAGTCAATACCAGCATTCATGCTCAAGATATTCTGGCAGCAGTCTCCTAATTTCTAACTCCCTTGGGGGTAAAATAAAGCCTAAAAACCGGATTTTTCAATAGTTTTGGCAAATTCCCACAAATTTAGGCAAAAAACCCGCTTTCTGTTAACCCAACCAGGTTAGAAAGCGGGTTTTTTCAATAGTTTTGGTAAATCGCAGCAAATTCAGCCAAAAAGCCGGTTTCTGGTCCCGAGGATTTAATAGCCACCCCATTAATCCCCTAAATTCATCAGGATCAGTCAGGGTAAAAGATTATTCCGGATAAAATATACGCTCATAAGTAACAGGGTCTTATGGGGTAGGCAGGAAGTCTTCCTCCTGTTGATATTACTGTGAGCAGAACCGATGAGTTTAGGCAATTCCTTCACTTTTAAAATTCTCCAAGACACTTTTTTAAAAGTGTCCACCGCCTCATCTTCTAGCTTAACTGCCAACCATAAAGTAGCAGTCAAAGCAGGGGAAACCGTTGAAATTAAAAGCTATGAATTGAGCGAAGGTCATTTCCGAGTCCAATTAGCCAAAGGAATCGCCCCAGTGGGTGAAACGGGCTACTTTTATGAAAAACACATCGAACTTATTCCCAACCTGGTTAACTGTACCTTCAACAGCGGTAACTCCAGCGAACCCCCCCCAGGTTTTGGGTTGCTAACCCTCCTTGAAACTACGAAAATAAAAGGCAAACCCGAAGACTCCTCGCAACTGAGCGATCGCGAACAAACTGAACTGCAAGCGGGTCAAACCTTTTTAATCACCGGCTATGCTTGCATTTCTAGCCATTTTCTAGTTTCTCTCTCCGAAGAAATTCCGGGATTTGGGAACCGTGGTTATCTGTATCATCCCCATGTTAGTCTCAAAAAAGATGGCAAAGCGATCGACTACGATCCCAATGCCATTACCTTGACCATCCGCCAAAATAACCCCTTCAAAAAACAACCCATTGACTCTAGTCAACTTCCCCCGGAAGAACAATATTCCTTCAAATCCGGTGAGATTTATGGTGTATCTAGCTATGCAATGGAAGCTGGTCATTTAAAAATTTCTCTGACTGAAAACTTGCCACAATTTGGCAATACCGGCTATCTTTTCCCAGATTTTGTGCAATTAAATCGGGGCAATGCCGCCATTAGCACTGGGTTTGGCCTCAGCTATCAAGGTCCGACGGAAGTTTTAGTTGAAAAGCCTGTGATTCTCAAAGGCACTTATGACCCTCAAAAAATTGCCACCGTCACCGTATCCGCCGAAGATAAATTTTCCCTGCCGGTCCAATTAAATCCCAGTGCCGGGACTTGGCAAGTTGATCTCAACAACGGATTTAGTGGCGTGGGATCTCGCTGGTTACGCCTCAAAGGAACCGATACCAAAGGTCAACTAATTGGGTCGGACGTGATTAATATTACCGTCACCACCGATCCAGCAACAGTTGGAGAAGCTTTAACGTTAAAAATTCAGCAGGATACTTTTTTTAAGGTTTCCCCTGTGGATTCGGCCAGTCTAAGCGCCCAACAAAAAGTCTTAGTCAAGGCAGGAATGATCGTTAAAGTCAGCCGCTATGGATTGTTAGATGGTCATCTCAAGGTCACCCTTGATACTCCGATTCAACCCATCGGTGAATTTGGCTATTTTTATGAAGGTCATGTTCAACTCAGCAAAGGGAGTAAAGTCTTCAATTTTAATATTGAGGATGTCCAGATTTCTGGAACTCCTGCTCAAATGTTGGTGACAAAAACCACGTTAATTAAGGCGCAACCTGTCGATTCAGCGAATCTCTCTTCGGGACAAAAAGCTGAGTTGCTGCTGGGTAAAACCCTGGGAATTACGGGCTATGCCTGTACCTCCGGCCATTTTCGGGTAACTTTGAGTGAATCGATTCCCGGTTTTGGCAATGTGGGGTATGTGTATTGGCAGCACGTTCAAATTAAGAACCGCAATCAGGTGGTGTCTTATGATTCCGATGCGTTAACAGCCACAATTCGCGAGACGACGGCGTTAAAGAAACAACCTGTGGATGCGGCCCGGTTGAGTGCTACGGATAAGGTGACTTTACCCCTGGGACGAGTGTACGGGGTGGCAAGTTATGCGATCGAATCGGGACATTTGAAAGCGTCATTAACCGAAGAGTTTCCTGGGTTTGGAAATACGGGTTATCTGTTTCCGGGACATCTGCTGATGCAGCGTGGGGGTCGTACCTTTGATCCAGTTCCCAATCAAATCGAACTGAATGTGCCGTATTTTTCCCAACGGGATAATCCTCGGTACTATTGGTCTACCTGCAATGTAACCTCGATCGCGATGGTGTTTCATTACTATGGCCTCCGGTCTAAGCATGGGGGTCAGTTGGAGGATGAACTGTTGCAATGGTGTTTCAACTATGGCGGAGTCGGGTCCCAAACGGATCACAGTGTTCTATCGGCGCTGGTTCGCGCTTATGGGTTCAAGCATCGCTTTATCACGACCAGTACCTGGTCTGAGGTGAAGAATGAGCTGATTAATCGCCGTCCGGTGGTGATTGCCGGATACTTTACGGCAACGGGGCATATCATCACGATTATTGGCTATAACCGCCAAGGGTTTATTGTGCAAGACCCTTGGGGAGATGCACTGACGGGTTACAGCCATACGGAAGGACGCCGGTTGATGTATCCCTACAGCTATATGGACCAGGTGTGCGGTCCTGATGGCAATGTTTGGATTCATTCGATTCAGAAGTAGGTCTGAACAAGGGCTAATCTAGGATACGGATGCCCTATCAAAGGTGAAATTTGAAAACGGGAGGGTGCGATCGCCCTCCCGTTTCTTTGTTTATTAGCCCCCAGATGTCGTGACTTGAGCCGGTATTGTTATCAAGGCACAGCGGAGTTCAAATCTAAAATCTCAACGCTCAAATCCTCTAGCTGCGTTATCCTGAGCTTAGAAAGCATTTAAGTATGAATCATTGATACTCAGGAGATTAAATCGATGAGTTGGAACAGTTCTACCCCCGTACCCGATCGCATTTTTGCAAGTTTGCCCTACCTCCTGCCTTTGATTGTGGGGGTGCAATTTGGCGTTTTTTTGTTCCAAGAGTTTCCCGTTCTCGCCAATCTGTTTAGACCCCTACAACCTTTAATGAGCCTGTATTATGGCATTCCATTTGCAGGACTGATTATCTTTTTCGTCCTGCTGTTTGCTGTAGTTAGAAACGACAATATCAGCCGCTTCATTCGGTTTAATACCATGCAGGCGATTTTGCTCGATATTATTTTAGCTATCACGGGTTTTGTAGTGGAACTGCTCGGAAAGGCCCTCCCTGCCTTAGCGGTGCAGACTCTGTTTAATATGCTGTTTTTGGGAACGATCGCAGCGGTGGTTTACTCTGTGGTGCAGTCCTTGTTGGGGCGCTATGCCGAAATTCCGACGATTTCTGAAGCCGTTCATATGCAGGTTCCCTAGAACTGACCAGCAGCCGATGGCTGCTGGTGCAGCAATTGAGGCAGCAGACGACTAACTAGAGAGCCGATGGGGTCAGGCGTTGCCTAACGGTGTTTTCTAAGCTGCCAATGCCTTCGATTTCGACCCGGACGCGATCGCCCACTTGCAATGGCCCTATCCCTTCTGGGGTTCCCGTCAATACCACATCTCCTGGGAGTAAAGTCATTACTTGAGAAATATAAGAGACCAGAACATCTGGAGGAAACACCATATTATCAATGATGCTCGATTGCACCGGCTCGGGGGCGTCATTGACAAAGGTCTGTAAACAGGCTCCTGCACTGAGTTCTCGGACAATCCAAGGGCCGAGAGGACAAAAGGTATCAAATCCCTTACCTCGGGTCCATTGACCATCTTGTTTTTGTAAGTCCCTCGCCGTCACATCATTGGCGATCGTGTAGCCCCAAATTTTTGCGGTTGCCTCCTCCGGCGTACAATCGACGCACCGTTCTCCAATCACAAGGGCCAATTCGCCCTCATAATCGACCCGCTCAGACTGAGGCGGATAGGCGATCTCGTCTCCATCGGCAATCACGGCAGTGGGGGGTTTCAAAAAGAGTAGCGGTTCTCTCGGAACTGGCGTTCCCATCTCAGCGGCATGATCTGCATAATTTTTGCCGACGGCGACAATTTTTGACGGAACGCAAGGCGCTAAAAGCCTATACGTTTCTGGTTCTAGGAACCGCTCAGTCGGTTGTCCCTTTAACCAGGGGGGCGCATCAAGCAACTGAACGCCTCTACTCAATTGAAGTAATCCATAGTAAATCCGTCCCTCTGGGGTTTGGATTCGGACGTAGCGCTGTGCCATAACGTTGATTTATGCCCTCTGTCGTAGTGTGATGTTTGGCTCTTCTGACCCTAGTCTTAGGAGTTTTAGAATTAGTCTTAAGCACTTCTTTAGCACCCTCTTCATCGCCCCAAATGGTATCCTGTCGTTGGGTTAAAAAGATCTCCTTTTGTCATCACATCTAAAAAAAATATCTCATTAGTCCACTCCGGTTAAATAAAAAAACTATCACTCTCCCTTGGGGTTGTTGTGACTACAAGAGGGAAATAGCAAATTCGGGAGAGGGTGGATAGAGGGGTTCCCGGAGTGCTGAGTTCAGGTATCTAATAAAAAAGCAGCACAGGAGTGGGCGCATCTTGCTGGCTGTTGCGACGATAGCAAGCAAGATGTGCGCACTCCCAAGTTTTAACTCCCTCGTTTGTAACTCATATTGTGAAAGATCTATAAAAAACCCCTGAAGGGTGGGGCTAAACAAACCAAGCCCGCACAGGCGGGCTCAAGAGAAAATCGACTTTTTATAACCGGATTTGGTATCACCGGACTGTCCAAGGCGATCGCCTGCCATAAATGTCACCGGAGTTTTTTTGCAAGGGTGCAGAAATCCGAAATCGATATGATAAGATAAAAAATTGCGCGTAAAATCAAGGCGAAAAGGGAGAGACTCCCTAAACCTTGTCATGCCTTGCTTCTTCACAAGAATGGCCGAACACCAGCCAGTTTGACAAGATCTGCGGGCGATCGCGCCAAGAGCGAAGAAGCCATTTAGTCCATAAGGAGATTCCCTTCCATGCGGTATATTTACGAAACCATGTACATCCTGCGTCCCGACCTCGGTGAGGAACTCACCGACGGGGCGATCGCCAAATATCAAGGCATCTTACAAGAAAATGGTGTAACCACGGTTGAGACTCAACACCGGGGTAAACGTCGTCTTGCCTATGAAATCGGCAAGCATCGCGATGGCATCTACATTCAAATGAACTATGAATGTGATGGCAGCCAAGTAGCCCCCTTAGAACGTGCCATGCGGTTGAGTGAAGACGTGATCCGCTATCTCACCATCAAGCAACCTGTTCGGGAAGTCGAGGCGGAAGAAGAGGTTGAGGCAACCGCTTAATCGTTTGCAACCCTAGGAACCCTACCCTCCAAGTTGTTGCATCCATCGCCCAGGCCAATTCATTGACAGGCGATCGGCGATCGTGCAACCATAAAAGATTGGCTGTCTATATTAAGCTCGGATCAGGTTCAGCCCTGATAAAAGCTGGGGCGATCGCTCATCTATAGACCGATCAACCGGCTACCTGTACGGCACACTCCACCAGAATTCTATGACTTACGCAATTATCGAAACCGGCGGCAAACAATTACGAGTAGAACCCGGTCGTTTCTACGACATCGAGTTACTTCCCGTAGATGCCGAAGAAAGCATTACCCTGGAAAATCTCTTACTGATTCAGCATGAGGATCAGGTTCATATCGGTCAACCCTTTGTAGAAGGTGCGACCCTCCAAGCGACCGTCATGCAGCATTACCGGGGTCGCAAGGTGATCGTCTATAAGATGAAACCCAAAAAGAAAACCCGCAAAAAACGCGGACATCGCCAAGAAATCACTCGGCTGATGATCAACTCGATCAGCTTGAATGGGGCGGTGTTAGCCTCAGCGGAAAATAATACCCCCGCTTCATCTACCTCCTCAACTGAGGCAGAATAAGAACAGAGGGAATCGAGGAGTCAGTTGGAGGGGCATCAGCGATGGCGCAGTCCGGACAACGGACCCTCCCATTCAGCCCTTCCCGGTGCTACCCCTTCCCAGCATTCAATCCTGAAATGACTGAAGTAACACAGAGGAACTATGGCTCATAAGAAAGGTACGGGTAGTACACGCAACGGACGTGACTCTAATGCCCAGCGTCTTGGCGTCAAGCGCTACGGGGGTCAAGTCGTCCGCGCCGGAAATATCCTAGTTCGTCAGCGCGGCACCAAGTTTCACCCTGGACAAAATGTCGGGCGTGGCAGTGACGATACTTTGTTTGCCCTGATTGATGGGGTTGTCACTTTTGAACGCAAGGGCAAGAGTGGTAAAAAAATCAGCGTTTATGCAGTGGCAGCAACGGCAGAACCCGTGGCAGTGGAAGCATAAATGGCTTAATCCAGTCCAAGGGATTAAAAAAGGGCAGATGCGATCGCGTCTGCCCTTTTTTTTCCTGCTTTTTTCTGAACCACCCCCGGAGATGCTCATAGCGGGACTCCACTCCCAATAACTCACCGATCGCCCAGAAAACAAGATGTTACAAAACGTAACTAAATGCGCCAGCGATCGCCAGATAACTCTAGACTTAAATCTTGAAACTGTCGCGTATTCCTTCCTTAATTCAGATATGTTTCCAACTCATCGCCCTCGCCGTTTGCGTCAGCATCCCCAACTCCGCCGAATGGTGCGAGAAAATCTCCTCACTACCAGCGACTTAATCTATCCCCTCTTTGCAGTCCCCGGGGAATCCGTCGCCAAGGAAGTCTCATCCATGCCCGGAGTCTATCAACTCTCGGTGGATAAAATTGTTGAAGAAGCTAAAGAAGTCTATGATTTGGGCATTCCGGCTATTATCCTGTTTGGCATTCCCGAGGACAAGGATACCGAGGCAACTGGTGCATGGCATGATTGTGGGATTGTCCAGAAAGCAACGGCTGCGGTGAAAGCAGCAGTTCCCGAACTCCTGGTGATTGTGGATACCTGTCTGTGTGAGTACACCAGTCATGGACATTGTGGGTATTTAGAAGTGGGCGACTTAACGGGGCGGGTGCTCAACGATCCCACCCTGGAGTTGTTGAAGAAAACGGCGATCGCCCAAGCGAATGCGGGTGCAGATATCATCGCACCGTCAGGGATGATGGATGGCTTTGTTCAGGCAATTCGGTCGGGATTAGATCGGGCGGGATTTGAAGATATCCCCATCCTGTCTTATGCGGCTAAATATGCCTCCGCCTATTATGGCCCGTTCCGAGATGCCGCCGATTCCTCTCCACAATTTGGCGATCGGCGCACCTATCAAATGGATCCGGCCAATGGTCGCGAGGCCCTCACCGAAATTGAACTGGATATCCAGGAAGGGGCCGATATGCTCATGGTTAAACCCGCCCTTGCCTATATGGATATTATCTGGCGCGTCAAACAGGCAAGCAACCTGCCCGTTGCCGCTTATAACGTTTCTGGGGAATATGCGATGGTTAAAGCCGCTGCCCTCAATGGCTGGATTGATGAGGAACGAGTGGTCCTAGAAACCTTAACGGGCTTCAAGCGGGCGGGTGCAGACCTAATTCTCACCTACCATGCGAAAGATGCAGCCCGTTGGCTGGCAAACCAGTCCTAAGCGATCGGTTTCCAAAAACCCTGTTTTAGCCCGCCTGTGCGGGCTTTATTTTTGCAGCCCCAGCCTTAAGGGCATTTTGACGGTGGATATCAGAGTGCAGAATTTTTGTAGGGGAGTGGTCTGAAATAGCCCACTCGTCACCCCTGTGCAATCCGCGAGATTCCCTGAACCGGAAGGGTTGATCACCCTAGACAACTGTCGGACTATTTGTTACCGCTTTTGGTGCAAAATGTCAAGAAATTATGATATAAAAAATGGAAATTAAGGTAGTCAATTTATCAGTTATGTTATAAAAATAGTTATACGATTAAAAATTATCGGATTTTAGAAATCAACAGTAGAACCCTTTGGCTTCGACTTTATAACGCGACTGCCGAGGGGGAGAGAAAACAGCCAGTTCTTGTTGTTGGAGTGGGACACTTATTTTCAGCTTTCCTAAAAACCAGGAAACTTTCGTGGAGTGCAGGAGCTGAACGATACTCCCCTCTCATTCACAAAAGCTTATACCTTTCCATTAATACCCTGAGTTGGGGTCACTTCCTGACCCATAGCGTTAAAGAGTAGAAAGCACTCAATTTCAAGAGCGATTTGTCAATAAACCTAGAGATCAAGTGAGTAGGAAAACGACGATGGATTGCAGTCACATTCAATTTCGCGATCGCAAAGAAGATGTAGATATCCAACAGCTTAAACGGCTATTTGAACTCACCGCTTTTTGGGCGAGAGAGCGAAAAATTGAGGATTTAGCCATCGCGATCGCCAACAGTGATCCCGTAATTACGGTTTGGGAAGGAGAGCGTCTGATTGGGTTAGCTCGCGCCACCTCGGACGGGATTTATCGCGCTACGATTTGGGATGTAATCATTCACCCAGAATATCAAGGGGTGGGATTAGGTCGGAAATTAGTTGAAACGCTCTTAAGCCATCCCCGGATGAATCGCGTTGAGCGAGTTTATCTGATGACCACTCATCAACAACGATTCTATGAACGAATCGGGTTTGAGGAAAACTCAACCACGACAATGGTCCTCTACAATAACAAAAATTTCACGGAAGAACTTATGACTCGTGAAATACTCGTGGAAGCGAGCATTGAAGCCTAGTTATTTCGGAAACCTCTGCGCCTCGAAGCTCCTCCGGTACCGGGGGAGCTTCAACTCTTTCTAAATGGCCGCCCATGAGTTCCAAAATGCTCTGATTCATCATCAAAATTGTACCCGGAGAGAGGTCTACCTCAGTTTCCGGAGTCCGTTCCTTGCGGTTTTTTTGGAGTTGCAGAAAATCCAGGGGTTCAGAAAAACAATGAGGCGGCAGGGGAAGATCTATGGAGATAATCACATTACCCTCCGGGGTTGTACTCTGCATTGATTGGCTTGATCCAGAACCCGGAGAAACCTTTGCAGAAATGCCGATGCGACCATTCCCAAGAGGATTAATCGCCAGATCAATAAAGGTAACTAGAAGTTGAGTCAGACATCGTTGGTCCGCCCGAATACAAATTTTGGGGTCAGGTTGAGAAATGTGCAAGGAAATATTGCGGTTTGCGGCTTGGAGTTCAGTCAAATAATGGACTTCTTCAAACACATCCGCCAGATGCAAGATTTCCAATTTTAGGGGATTGCGACCTTCTTCAATCCGAGAGACTTCGATAATGCGATCAAGCATTTGAATCATCTTGTGAACTGAGTTATTGGCCTGGACCAAAAACTCGCGTTCTTCCGCTGGATTATCACATAAATCGCTTAAAATTAATTGATGAACGCCGATTAAACTATTGAGAGGCGATCGCAATTCATGAGAAATTCGCGACAGAAAACCGGCTTTAAACTGACACATTTGACGAGTCAGCAGATAATCAAGCTGAGTCTCTTTGAGGCGAGTCGATAGGTTAGAATCTCCTAACTTTTTATCTTGACTTGAGGAAAAAGGGGTACTCGGATTGGGACGGTAGCGCGATCGCATCAGCCATCCACTCCCAAACCCAAAACCCACGGCACCGATTGCATAGATCCAATAGATCCAGTCCATAGTTTGCCCGAAATTCCAACCTAATTCCTGAACGCTGATTGCGGTTAAAAGAGACATGGCATCCCCGCTTATCTCCCCCTATCCTCGCTGTTTGAGTCTAACTGAATGACACCTTGACGAAGAATTTCCCAACCTGGCCCTATCCACTTTGCCACCGTAGAAGGGACCCCACTGGCCGTCGCGTTCGGTTCCGACTGTTCCCATTCCAAAGTGACCACTTGGGGAAACTTCAAATCAATTTCTGCCATTGTTCGCAACGGGGGTTCCCCACTCAGATTAGCGCTGGTTGTGGCTAAAGGGCCAGTTTGAGCCAAAATCCGGCGGGCGATCGCCTGATCAGGAACTCGAATCCCAATGGTAGTCGGGTCAACTGGATTCATCACCGAGGGGACCGCAGCAGAAGCGGGTAAAACCAATGTTAACGCACCGGGCCAATGTCGGTTTGCGACCTCTTGCCAAATTTGCAACTCTGTTTCTGTACTCCGGACAAAAGGCCAGAGGTCTGCTTCTGTGGCCCCCATCAAAATTAGGGGTTTATCCAGACTGCGTTGTTTCACGGCAAAAATGGACTCAGCGCGATTCGGCAGGACGGCTAATGCCGGGACCGTATCTGTGGGAAAACTCACGACCTGGCCCCCCAGGGCTGCCTCAATTAAGACTTGTTCTGAAACTGCTGTCATTGTGGCGTTTAGGACCCTCAATGTTAACTGCGGTAAGCTCGGGCAAATCGCTCAATCCCTGCTAAATCTGAGAATATCTCAATTTGGGTATAACTGCCTTGGTCTTGTAGTAACTCCCTGACGTCAGGGGCCTGTCCCGCCATCATTTCCAAGAGCAAAAGTCCACCGGGACATAAATAAGTTGGTGCGGTAGCAATTAGATGGCGAATGCAGTCTAATCCATCGGGTCCGCCATCCAGGGCGATCGCCGGTTCATGGTTGGCGACTTCTGGTTCTAACTCCCCAAGCATGGCGGTGGGAATATAGGGGGGGTTGGAGACAATGCCCCGGAGTCGGTTGAGTCCCTGGAAGGGATGTAAGGGTTCAAACCAGGATCCGTAATAAAAGTGAATGCGATCGCCGTATCCGAGATTTAATGCATTCTCACGGGCGATCGCCAGGGCCGCTTCTGAACGGTCCACCGCATGAAGGGTGACCTTTGGCAAGACTTCCGCTAGACCCAGGGCGATCGCCCCACTGCCAGTCCCCAAATCTGCCCAATTTCCCTCCATTAAGCAGGTTTCCGGGTGCGGGCGTGACAGGGATTGAGCCGATCGCACCGCTAAATCAATGGCCCACTCGGTTTCCGGGCGGGGAATCAGGACCCCCGGACTCACCCCTAAAGCAAAATTTCGCCAGGGGGTCACCCCGGCGAGATATTGGACCGGAACTCGGTCCTTAATTCGTTGTTGCCACTGTTCCTTGAGTTGGGCCAAGGGACGATTGAGGGGAATTTGCGATCGCCCTTTGTAGGAGTCCAGACGCAGGGCTAATTTATCCAAATCGCTCACCGATAGTAGTAGCCAATCTAGCTCCTCCACCGGCACATTGGCAGCTTCGGCAGCGGCGCGCGCTTCCTGACGCCACTGCCACAGTTCTAAGCCAGAAACTGCCCGATCAGATGAACGGCTCATCGATTGTTTAGTCCTTTATCTGCGATCGTTTCCCCTAGCATCAATCGTTCCGGGTCTTTTCGTCAAGGGTACACCCTGCCTGAGTTAGGGTTGTGCGGGTGCAGGTTGGGCCGGTTCAGGTTGGGGTCTTGACTGGAGATATTCCAGGGTTTCCGTAGAAGGAACCAAGACAATTTTGGTTACTGCGGGGTCATTATTATTTTCTAACTCTTCGATAACTTTATCCAGATTACTGACCCGAACATCAATGCTGGGTGCCAAATCTGGCTGTTGTTGCCGCACCCGGGTTAACATCGATTCCAACTGCTCTCGATTGAAAAAGATGGGAATCATTTGCTGACCGTTTTGTTCAATGGTCAAATAGCCTTGTTGTGGGCCAATTGTTGCATAAAAGAGCGGTACGCCATTAAATAAAGGCATTCCATTGGATTGCGGAATTTCCTGACCTTCCTGCTGGAGTTCTTCAGCGGCAAATTGCACCTCTTGTTGGACGGGAATGAAGGCAAATTCTACGCGCTCGGGATTATTGGCATTGGCTTGTTCTAATTCATAAACCTTAGCCAGAGAAACGGGTACAACTTGAGTATTGCCTGCTAAATCGGGATTTTGTTGTTCTATTTTTTGCACAAACTGTTCGGCATCCCGTTGACTCATAAAGAAGCTGGCGATCGAAGCTTCCTGCTCATCATTGGTAACCGATGCAATTAAGGGCGTACCTTCTGCGTTCGTAACCGTAAAAACTAGGACTGATTCTAGTTTTTTCATGATTTCTTGCGCGGGCAATGCGATCGCCCGATTCATTCCGGGTAGCAATTGCCCCAGAAGAACGCTTCCCATTAAACCGAGAGTTGCACTCCAGCGTACTAATAATTTCATTTTGACACCTGATAGCGATACCAGTTGATTAACTTGATTCAACACATCAAACCTCAATGGGTTTTAGGTTAATTGTTTTGAGGGATTGGGTTTGTTCTTTCGCCTTTTTTTGGGAGCGATCGCCTAAGCTTTAGATAATCAAGCTTGCGCGATCGCTTGCTCCTGGCTCAATCTACAACAGATGTTCCCCTAATTACAGAATGGAAACGGATCCGGGTTGTTATCTATCTGTAGCGTTTCTATGGGCAACCCAATTGGTAGTTTCGAGGACTATTGTAAAGAGGGAAGAGTTCCGTTATCCGTTAAGATAGGAGGTAGCCTCCTCTACAGGGTTCCTGCTCGAATCTCCTGTCACCACATAGATCTGTTTTGGAATTTGCCGATCGCCCAATTATCATAAATGCAGTCTATTATAAAGGGCTGGCAATTTATTATCATCCTCTTCGGGATACTCATCCCAATCGTTTGATTTTTCTGTAGCGACAAAATGCGACCAAAAAAACCAGGGGTAATTTTAGATATCCTCCTCTTTCTGCCGGTTGGAAGGCGATCGCACCCTGGGTACGACCTACGCCCTCTCATGAGGAAGACTCTAAACCCCTGGTTCATGTTATTGACGAAGTAGATGCAATCGGGATGACAGGATTTGAACCTGCGACATCCTGCTCCCAAAGCAGGCGCGCTACCAAGCTGCGCTACATCCCGGACAGTCAGTTTTAATTATAGCATGATCCTCCCGGGAAAAGTCAAGACTTTATTTTGGGGAGGGGGAAAGATGCAGGGGATAAACCTCTGATAGGGGTCTGTGTCCCGACAATCCCGCTTCGAGGGGACAGGTAGAGACCCAACCTAATCGGATGAAACGTTTGAAATCGCCCCCTTCAGCAATTGAACAACTTTAGCAACCCCTGGCTTAGCTTAAACCCGGTTTTTCACCCCATGCGATACCCCTGGACTAGACTCCATTTTCTCCCCAAGCCCCATCCAGGGTAAAAACATCAATAACCCAGATATTCAGACTATTTCGGTTGAGGTTACACTGCTGCGGTTAGATGCCGATGAGATTGCCATAACTCCCGAGACTCTTGCCTAACGCGACCTTTCATCGCCTCCTTTTGCAATACCATAAACGCCTGAAAATCTTGGAGGTCATATTGGGTCTGTTGTAACAACAAACGGAGATCTTCTTCTGCTTCAAGGCTAAGGTAACCCGTCGCCAATGCCTGCTCTACGATTTGGCTAATTAGATTCATAAAAATGTACTCCTAATTACATTATTTTGTCAAAAATCCCCTACTGAAAATCGATGACCACCCCAAGTTCTTTCTTGTTTCCTCACTGGAAATAAACCGACGGAAAATCTATCTAAAGAAATAAAGAAGTTACATTATCCTCCTTTAGATATAGATTCTTTTGAAAAATAGAGCCACTATTGAGGCAACAAGCTGGTTTTAAGTTGCCAAACTAATTTAAACGATTAAAGCTGCCTTTAAGTTTTTTAAAAATCAAAATACAGAACAATAAAATTGTTAATAAATTTAATGAAATTTACAGATAAATTAAAGATATACATCCTAATTTTAAATAAATTAAGTTTAGAATAAATGGGTAGAGTTAAGACTTTTTAAACCCAACCTGGGGAGTTGAATGGGTTGAGAAGTAGGAGAAATTTTGCGGTGTTAACTCAGTCTCCACAGGGGAGAGACGAGGTGATTGACATTCAGACAGTTTTATGATTAAAAAGGGCAAATAATTGGGAATCTGTTATAAAAAATCGGGGTGCTTCTTCAGGGTGGGGGAGATAACGGTTTAGGCGGTGAGGAGGCAGTGTTTGGGTGGGTTAAATCTCTGATAAAATTGGGGATCAATTAGGAAGTCTATCTAGTCAGTGCGATCGCGCTTTTGGGGATTGTCCGGCGATCGCCAGCCCATTGATATGGAGGCAATCTCTGGGCGATCGCACCGCCTATCCAACCCACTAGAGCCAGACCCTCCTAACCTGCTAAAAATTTCGAGTTGCATAGATGAAATCTTACCTAGCTGCCGCGATTCAAATGACCAGCGTGCCGGACCTTGCCAAAAACTTGGCTCAGGCAGAAGAACTGATCGATCTGGCTGTGCGCCGGGGTGCCGAGTTGATCGGGTTACCGGAGAATTTTTCGTTTTTGGGAGAGGAATCAGAAAAGGTTCATCAAGCTGAAGCGATCGCCCTTGAAAGCGAAAAATTTGTCAAAACAATGGCACAGCGGTATCAGGTAACCATCCTCGGGGGTGGCTTTCCGGTTCCGGTGAATCAAGGTCAAGTTTATAACACCGCCATCCTGGTAGAACCCAATGGACAGGAAGTGGCACGGTATCAAAAAGTCCATCTATTTGATGTCAACGTTCCTGATGGGAACACCTACCAAGAATCGAGTACCGTTAAAGCAGGCGAAGCCCTCCCACCGATTTATCATTCAGAAAAACTCGGCACTCTGGGATTATCAGTTTGCTATGACGTGCGCTTCCCCGAACTGTATCGCCATCTTTCTTACAAAGGGGCAGAAGTTTTATTTGTCCCGGCTGCTTTTACAGCTTATACCGGCAAAGATCATTGGCAGATTTTGCTCCAAGCGCGGGCGATTGAAAATACCTGTTATGCGATCGCCCCGGCACAAACTGGGCGGCACTACGGCATGAGACATTCCCACGGTCACGCCCTCATTATCGACCCCTGGGGCGCAATTTTAGCCGATGCCGGAGACAAACCCGGAGTGGCGATCGCCGAAATCAGCCCCTCGCGCCTCGAACAAGTCCGTCGGCAAATGCCCTCTTTGCAACACCGAGTTTTTATTTAACTCAGCGGTCCTGCCATTAAAACCCGTAACCCGAGTTGCAAAAGACATCTCATTAAATTTGCCCCTCGTCCTCTGACCTGAAAACCCCTTCGTGATTATAGTAACCATAAGATATTTTGCGATCGGACTCGCTCCTTATGGGAAGACAATAAGAAGACAATAAATCAAGGCTGACCCTTTCGGACCACCACCCGGATCAAGAGTCTGATCATGACTTGGAAACTTGGGTTCTGAGGTCGAGGGCGTCAGTCTTGTAAACAAAACAGGTACATTAGACAGGACGAGTTCTGCAAAATAAATGGCAGAGACCCTTACATTGGTGAATTCCCTCACCCCAACGCTTTTTTCTTCCTTCCTTGACCAAACTCTACCCCTGCTGGCAACCGCAGGAACCGAAGTGGCCCCAGCCGCTCATTCGGTAAAAGTAGACGAAGCGATCGTCGTAGCGGGAGTGCTACTGAGTTTGGTCGTCATTTACCTCGCCAGCAAAATAGGGGGCGAGATTTGTGCACGGATTAACCTGCCTCCGGTTTTAGGTGACCTTGTGGGCGGTGTGCTCATTGGGGTTTCCGTCCTCAAGCTAGTTGTTTTCCCCGAAGGCGGGGAAGATGCCAGCAGTTCAGTGATTATGAACTTGCTGCAAAGCACCACCAGTTTAGAACCCGAAGCCCTCGCTGCCACCTTTGCCGCCCAGAGTGAAGTCATTGCAATCTTGGCAGAACTTGGGGTGATCATTTTGCTGTTTGAAATTGGTCTGGAATCAGAACTCAAAGAACTGATTAAATACGGACCCCAAGCAGCAGTCGTAGCCGTGGTTGGGGTTGTCCTACCCTTTGGCGCGGGGACCCTAGGCTTAATTAGCCTGTTTCATGTCGCTACCATCCCGGCTATTTTTGCCGGGGCGGCCCTGACTGCAACCAGTATTGGGATTACCGCCAAGGTTCTGGCTGAAATTGGCCGTTTGGGTGACAAAGAAGGTCAAATCATTATTGGTGCAGCGGTACTCGATGATATCCTCGGGATTATCGTCTTGGCTGTCGTCGCCAGTCTAGTCAAAACGGGTGAAGTCGAAATCACCAATATTGCCTATCTGATTGTGAGTGCCGGTGCGTTCCTAATCGGCGTCATTCTCCTGGGACGTTTTCTGAGTCCCTATTATGTGGCCTTTGTCAAAGAACTCAAAACCCGTGGACCTTTGCTGATTACGGCGCTAATTATTGCTTTTGTCCTCTCTTATGTGGGTGCGGCAATTCGCTTAGAAGCGATTCTCGGGGCCTTTGCTGCTGGGTTAGTTCTTGGGGAAACGGAAAAACAACAGGAACTGCAGGAAGATGTGGTTCCCCTGGCGGATTTCTTTGTTCCGATTTTCTTCGTGGTAGTCGGTGCCAAAACTAATCTGGGGGTTCTCAATCCGGCGGTTCCCAGTAATCGGGAAGGGCTGATTATTGCAGCGTTTCTGATTGTGGTGGCGATGGTGGGGAAGGTGCTGGCGGGGTTTGCCGTTTTTGGTCAACCGGGCATCAACCGACTGGCGATCGGCATCGGCATGATTCCCCGAGGGGAAGTTGGATTAGTCTTTGCTGGGGTTGGAGTCGCCAGTGGCGCACTCTCTCCCTCCTTAGAAGCGGCGATTATTATGATGGTGATTCTAACAACGTTTGTAGCACCCCCATTGCTGCGCGTTGCCTTTAAAGATCCATTACCCGAAACGGAAAGTGCTGGATCTGCTCCCAAATGAGCCAGCGATTTTCACTCTAAATCGGGATTGTCGGGTGCGTCAGAGCGAAAGGTTACCCCTTGTAATGTAGAAGTTCTGACGCACCCTATCCACCCCTTTTCAAGGGTTAGCATTCATTGTAGATAGCCTATCTCATTATTTTTTAGAGAACCCTGCTGTGGGAAATTATCAGGGAACCCATATTCTGGCAATGCAAACAAGATAGGGGTATAGCGTTGCTATACCCCTGCAGTGCGAGCAAGAGGCTCGCTAGTTTGAAATTTGTTCTATTTTAAAGTTCCCGAAAGGGGAAAATTAGCCAACTTTCACTTCAGTGGTTTTGACATCTTTTGCGCCATAAACCCCACGAGCAATTCCCACCACTCGATCTAAATCGGCTTGGGAAGGAATTTCTCCTTTGAATACTACGGTGCTGCCAGTTTGGGCGATCCAGAGACGGTCAAAATCAGTGGTACTGGGATTTTCATCAATGGCGAGGGCAACACGCTTGGCGAGGCCGCTATCGTCATATTCCCCATTTAATCCTAAACGTTCTGGGGGAATGTCCGGCTTTTGGGGAGCGGCAGGAACCGTATAGTTCTGTGCGGGAGCAGAAGGATTTGAGGCTGGGGGGGCTTGAACCGTTGTCTCTTTAGATTTGTCTGGTTTTCCGAGATTGAATAATTTTTGTAACAAACCCATTTGTCATTGACTCCTAAATTTTTAAGGGTTTCCAGATTTTATGCGAACTTCAGAGTGGTTCTATTCCATCTCTAGGAGGATTTCTCAGGCAGTTACTAGAGCAAGCTGCTGTTTATCCTTGTTCGCGCCCCATGCTATCTTCCGATAGTCGCTATCATTGTAGCGCTATTAACTCTCCAGCACCCTAGCAGCCCGGGCTAGGATGGGGAATCAGGTCCCTGGGTAGGGGAACTGAGGCATTTTTCGGGGGAGATTCTGGGGATCCGGAAAACAGCCTGTCCCGAAACTCCATTCCGCAAGGGCATCAAACGAAAATCGCCTAGGGGGGGTCATGTTAGAACGGGGTCAGGGTTGGGAATTTATGAATCGGCAATGCTTACAGGTTGGGGGTTTCCCGAGAAAGATGGGGGGTCAGTGGTCCCAAGCATAAATGACCAGAGTTGAGGATTTTCTTAAAAAATTGGGGTTACCCCGGCAGGTCAGGATAAAATTAGCTGGCATAGACTGAATGGAATACAAAAAATAGTAGCGATCGCCCTGGTTGGGTCGCTTTTGTCCTATGAAACATACTCTTTCGGTTTTGGTGGAAGATGAAGCCGGTGTTTTGAGCCGGATCGCCGGACTATTTGCGCGTCGCGGGTTCAATATCGAAAGTCTGGCGGTGGGTCCCGCCGAACAATTAGGCATTTCTCGGATTACGATGGTAGTACCCGGGGACGATCGCGTGATTGAACAGCTTACGAAACAACTGTATAAGCTGATTAATGTGATCAAGGTGCAGGATATCACGGAGACTCCCTGTGTGGAACGGGAGTTGATGCTGCTGAAGGTGAATGCGAACAGCAATAACCGCCCTGAAATTGTGGAACTGGCTCAAATTTTCCGAGCCCGGGTGGTAGACGTAGCGGAAGATTCCCTGATTATTGAAGTAGTTGGAGATCCGGGTAAAATGGTGGCGATCGTCCAGGTGCTCGCCAAGTTCGGTATCCGGGAAATTTCCCGCACGGGTAAAATTGCTCTGACTCGTGAATCTGGGGTGAATACGGAGTTTCTCAAGTCTTTGGAAGCGAAAATGTTTCCAATTTCTTAACGCCGGTGTCGGCAATTCATCAGATTCCAATGAAAAAAGCAGTGGGTTGATTGAACCTGTGCCTGTTGCAGGGAGTTCAATCACCCACTCTTGGGGCGATCGCCGGTTTATTGCAAGGCGATCGCTAAATTTTTTTTCTCTAAATCAACTCAAAAAATTGGGTAACAACTCAAGGCGCACCTGTGAATCATCCCGCCTCAAGGAACAGTGATAACGGATTACGCCTTATGCTGCCTGTTGTTGTTGTTGCTTCACAACCAACCATTTCCCTGTGTCGGGGTCGCGATAGGTCATAAAGGGATTCTGTCGGAGTGGTTTGGTTTGGTTTGCCATTGCAAAAACCTCCCTCAGTTGGTTCTATATTTAGCTTATTCTGGAAATAAGCAGAGGAAGGTGATAAAACCGAGGCCAAGATATGATTGCGATCGCACATTTGGGGTACCAGGCGCACTGACAGAACTCACCAAATAAGTATTTCCTACTGATGACGACTCCCTATGGACCAGGTTATGCTAAAACCAGCTAACAAGTGGGACTTTGGTGCGACTTCCGGAAATAACCTGTAAAGTTAGACTCTACAAGTCGTCCCCTCACTCCCCTTGTTAGCGTCTTTTAAAACAAAACTGCTTTAACGTGGACGCCCACTGGTCAAAACAGGTTTCCCAAATTGAACGGCAAGATTTAGTCATGTTTATTAATGCCTGTCTCTCTTGTACGGGACAGCGCGAATTTTATAGTAATCAGAACAGTCAAGGTGTTTCTATTGATTTTTTGCACGACTATATTTTAGGCAATTATCGATTATTATACGCCCGCACCTTAGCCGCAGGCATCAATCATTTTAATCGCGCTCAAATCATTTTAAAACTGTTGGCAACGGGACGAGATACCTCACCGGAACATCGCCAGGAGGAAGGGGCATTAATTGCCGCTGCCTTAAATGAATTGCCGCCACAACGGGCGTGGAAACTTTTAGCAGAAATTCGCCGCAGGGGAATCAATAACCGGCGCAGTCGGGCGATTGTGAGAGATTATATCCAGTCTCGCCGGGACATCAGCTTTCAAGCGGTGAAATATCGCTCGAAATTACGGGCAGTCGCCATTCATAATCATCTCAAATTAGAGACGGAACTCGCAGCATTTTTATTCGACCCGACGAAAATCAAAGCCTATCAAACGAAGATTTTCGAGGATTTTCGGAAAGCAAAGTATAATAAAGAGGCGATTTATGCTTTACCCTTAACTGTTGCTGAAGGATTTGCAGCACAACAGGGAATTAAACGTGAGATTTTCCTGGATCGCATTCAGCAACAGATGACACCCGGGGAAAAATTACGGTTGCAAAAAACAGCCAATCGGGGGAAACAGGAAATTGCGGTAGATTTAGGCCAGATGCCCTTGACAAAATTAGCGCTTTATGTGCTATCGTTATCCCGGGCGGAACGAGGCGATCGCATTGCTATCCTAGATGAAGCCCTCGACAGCGCCGCCCGCCGCACTTTACAACGCTCTCCCCTGCACCTGGGACGCGTCGCCACAGTCCTTGATTGCAGTTATTCCGCCTCCGGTTCCTCAGAAAAGCGGCGGCGTCCTCTGGGGATTGCCTTAGCTGCCCATTACTCCTAAAAGCCGCAGCGCAAGAGTATCGGGCATTTTGGACCGTTCCAGGAAGCGAGGCGCTGTTAGTCACCCCCCGGGGACAAACGGACTTAGCAACGCCGGTATTAGATGCCTTGGAATGGGGTGCGGATTTAGTGGCGATCGTCTCCGATGGTTGGGAAAACGACCCACCCCGAGGTGCGGCACAAGTGCTGGAAATTTATCGCACCAAGTTAGACATTCAGGGACGGACCGCTATTGTTCATTGTAATCCGGTGTTTGATTCCGATGACTTTTTATTACGCAGTCTCACTCCCGCGATTCCTACGGTGGGATTGCGGGAAGCGGAGGATTTGCCCACCCTGCTGGGATTTGCCCGCTTTGCCGAGGGAACGGCGGAATTAGCGGATTTGGAAGCATATCTCGCAGCTAAAGTGAGACAATTGTTGGGGGAGAAGCGGGAAGCGAATGAGCAATAAAATATCATTGTTAGAGAAATTATCCTTGCGCGGGTTAGAGATTGCGCCATCCCAGGTGTATGGAGGGGTTCGGTTAGTGCCTTTGTTGCGATCGCATTTCCGCCCGGATTTACGCCTGCGACAGCGCCGTTACCGGGAAGATTTCTCCTCGGTGGCAGTGGAGGGGAAGATGCAGAACCCGGAGATGAGCTATATTTCCTATATTCCACATGGGTTAGTGTTGTCCTGGGACGAGGGGACAACGGATGTGGCATTCGGGACACAATTGCAGGGACGGGATGGCAAAGTGGTGGATTATGGTTGTGCGAAAGTGCGACTAATGCACCGGATGGTGAAACGGGAAAACGAGAATTCCCTGAGATTTCTGCCCATGCATTTAGCAATGGAGGGATTTTTGGGGATGTTCTTTTCGGGACCAGCGATCGCATGGCAGGAGTATTCCCGGCAAGCGCTATCGGAGGGATTGGGTTCGCGGGGGGAGGTGTCATACAGTGGACGGGCAGTCGGGGGATTTGCCGACGCCTTGCGGGTGTTTGAAATTCACGAGAATCAAGTGGGAGTGTTGGTGTTTGTTGCCGATGCGATCGCCTCCGCCTTTATCGTTCCCAACCCCCAAGATTATCGCGCCTTACATAGCAGTTTGTTGGAAGATTTTTATGGAGAATTGATATTTCAATATGGGTTACTTTATGATACCCCATTGCCGATGGATGTTGCCATTGAAGCGGATAAAATCCAGAATTTGGAGGAGTTAAGGAAGGCGGTGGCTGAGATGCGATCGCACTGGGGAAAGTTTCACGGATTTATGGCAGGGGATTTATTAGGGCGATCGTTAAAAAGTCAGCGAGTTTACACCTTAGAAACCTTTGGACTACAGCGGTTTATCACCGAACTCGAACCCAAGGGAGAGAATCATATCGGAGAGGCGATTATTTCAGAAGACGGAGAGATTCAATATTTAAAAACCTATCGCTTATCCGCCGCCCAAACCCGCCGGGTCTATTTGTTAAGTCAGTTAGCAAAACATGACTGGAATTTAGAAATAACCGCCCGGGAATTGGGACAGAGTAAGGATGAATTAGTCTTGCGGTTGGACAAGGCAGGGTTTGGGTATTTGTTGAAGCAAAATCTGTTAGAAGTAGCGCGGAAGAATCAGAAGAAAGGCAGGAGGTAGCGATGCCGACACCGTGAATGATGCGGCTACAGGAAGGGGTTTTTACTTTTGCGATCGCTCCTATCTGTTAGGCGATCACTGCTACCTGCTGGCCTATCACTCCTATCGATTGATCTTCCGTAACGCATCCAATTCCTCGGAAGTAAAGGGATTTTCACCCGCATTCAATGCCTCTACCCATCGCTGTAGTTGTTGGCCATCATTACCATAATAGGGAAAGCGTCCACGATCTAAAACGGCATGAAAATCTATTAAAGCCCCATCTATATCCCCGACCAGAGCCCTAGCAAGTCCACGACTATGTTGATATTCAATAATATCAGGCGCTAGACTCACCGCTTGTTCACCTGCATTAAGGAAATCAGCAGTAAGGGCATCAGTAGCATTGCCATATACACAGCCATACCAGCACAGAGCATTCCAAAAGTCAGCAGAAATTAGCAAATTTGGATCAAGCTGTTGAGCATTCTGGTAAGCTGCAATTGCTTCTTTAACTTTGCCTTCCCTCACCCAACTGCGACCCTGACTCAAGACAACCGCAGCCAAAAATTTGGGGTGTCGTGCTAATTCTGGAGAGACCCCCGTAGCTTCATGCAATCCGATAGCATTTTCCCATGTTGTACCAGTATCCCAAACCATTGCGGTAAGGTAGGCACGGCTGAGGTTGGCGCTACTGATGTCGGCACCGCTGAGGTTGGCATCGCTGAGGTTAGCACAGCTGAGGTCAGCATAACTGAGGTTGGCACCGATGAGGTCGGCACCGATGAGGTCGGCATCGCTGAGATCGGCATAACTGAGATCGGCACCACTGATGTCGGCACGACTGAGGTTAGCACCGATGAGGTCGGCATCGCTGAGATCGGCATAACTGAGATCGGCATAACTGAGGTTGGCACGGATGACATTCGCACGGAAGACGTTCGCACGGCGGAGGTTGGCATAACTGAGGTTGGCACCGCTGAGGTCAGCATAACTGAGGTTCGCACCGCTGAGGTCAGCATAACTGAGGTTCGCACCGTTGAGGTCAGCACCGTTGAGGTTGGCACCGTTGAGGTCGGCACGGATGAGGATAGCATGGATGAGGTCGGCATCGCTGAGGTCGGCATCGCTGAGGTAGAATCCTATAATTTTGAGAAAAGCGAACACAGCGACACAATCACTGTAGCCGATAATCTGAAGCAAGCGCTGTGGTACAAACTGGTCTGTATTCGGTTCACCACAGGGATAGAAATAGATTTTATCTTTCAGTTCATCCTGAGTTTGTGCGTAACGGTGCAACTCTAGCAGGAGAATTATCACATTCAGTCCGGTATGGAGATCCACCTGTCGCTGTCCCAATTGAGTCTCTACCACTCCCAACTGCTCCTTGAGCAGACGCATCTTAAATTGAGGCAGGGTTTCCGGTGGTGCATCGATAAACTCGCCCTCACACCAGCGCAGATAAAAGTCCTGCAATCGTTCAAACAAGCGAATCGGCTTCACCTCTGGGTTCTTTGCCCATAATCCGGGCAGATATTGCACGATTTCTGGGGTTAACGGTCCATACCCGAGCAAATCGTAAATTTCCTTATCCATTTCTTCTGTCTTTACATCGTCTTCCTCTCCGCGACGTCGGGTTACGGTCCGAGTCCAATCTATACAACTTTCGATGAGTCGTTCGGCAAACAAAAATTCCCCAAAACTCTTGTGAGTAAACTCCACCGAACCCCCTCGGTCCCCGGAGGCCGGTTTGATGTAGAATGCAGCCAAGAGATTATTCAACGCTTTCGGTTGTTCTAACTGGGTTTCTTTTCTAGCGTTCTCCAGTAACTCAGCCACTGGGTTATGAGTATCCTTGAGTCGCACTTCCAACATGGCGACCCTGGCACATTCATTCCCCGACTGGACCACACATAACGCCGCCTCTGCCAGAAATCGCCGCAAATCTTCCGGTTCCAGTCCCGTCAACCGCAGATTTTCATCCTGACGCTGTTTCTCAATGATCCAGTTTACGGCTTCATCATAGATACGGATTTTTGCAGTAATTTGGTCCGAGGTTCCAACAAACATCGCGGCATTCAGTGCCTGTTCCCGGTGCATTCGCCCTAGGAGATACAGAAGTAACGGTTCTCGGGCCAGATTATCATTAATTTCTGCGGGACAAGCCTGTAAAAACTGCTGGAAATTATCCGCTTCTTGGGTTCCGACTTTATTCGCCCAGTTCTCTAACCAGATGTGGCGAATCTCGTCATCCATCGGCAAAATCGCCACTCGTTCTAACTGTTGGGTTTGGGAGAGTTGGCGATCAATTCCTTGCAATGCCAGAGGACGCCCAGTGATTAAAAAACGATGGTGGCTATGCCGTTGAAAGTCCTGGACTTGCAGCAAAAAATCCTTGAGTCCACCGCTGGCAAGTCCTTGGAGCAACAATTCATCAAACCCATCCAGCAAGAACAAAAATCGCGTATTTTTATCCGTTAGCCAACCCGAGTCGCTCGTTACAAAATCTAAATTTTGCAGGTAAGTGTTTAAAGTTTCTGTGAGATTTCCGGCTAAAGCGCGCAACTCCCGTAACCGAATCAAAATCGGGGTAAAGTTGGGATGCCAGTTTTGCCGCACCCAGTCCGCAAACATCCGACAAAAAACGCTTTTCCCGCGTCCCGCTTCCCCCTGGATAAACAACACTTGCTTATCTTTCTTGGAGTCCTGGAGCATCATTTTCACCCAGTCCTCCAGTTGCATCGGGTCTTTGTCCTCAATCGGCTTACCCTCACTATCCAGCAAGCGGACATTCAACGAGACATACAAATCCCGAAAAGTAATTTTAGTTTCATCAAAAATGAGTTCCTCAGGATTGGGTTTAATTTTCTGGTCCAAATACTCCTCAATACTGAGGTATTTTTCCAGTTTTTCTGCCCCTCCCAGTTGATACCATTTCACCAAGCGGTCTACCGCCTCCCCTCCGGCTTCGGCTAAGGTAGGAATCAGCAATTCCTGGGTCTGTCGGGCCACTTGTTCCGTGAGAGTTTTGGCCTGGTCCTCGCCTAATCCCGCCTCCTGGAATCGCTGTGCTAAAACCTCATTAAATGCCTGAGCCAGTTTCGATTCATGAAAACACAAAACCGCAACTCTGGCATCCCGTTCATCGAATTCTAGGTCACCCAATTTCTGAATATTACTCGCGACGGATTTGGAAACGGGAGACTCTCCGATTTGTTGCAGCAGTGCCTTATCTTCCAGGAGAATCTTCTGCAAACTTTGGAGATAGACAACTTGACTAACTAAGGCAACCGACTGCACCAGAGTCGGATCTTTTTTCGTCGCTTTGGCGATGATTTTGAGTAGGGCGATGGGGATAGGGGCTAAGGGAATCACGGCCCCAGCCAGTTCACCCAAGGGCGAATTCAACGCATCTAGCAGTGAGGAGAGTGGGTCGAGGTAAGGTTTCAGGGTTTCCAGGTTGCTACCTTGGTCCTTAATCACTTTGGCTAAGTCAAAAAATGCCTTACCCGCTTCCGATCCGGTTTTCACATCTTCGAGAGTTTCGCCCCAGTTCTCACCGTGAAGATAGGGCTTGAGAAATTTCCAGAGTTTTATCGCCATCGATCGCCGCTTTGGGTACACTACCATTTGCAATTATGGCACAGGTCTTGATTGTTTATTCCTATCCAGGCTTGAGGGAAAGTCAAAATTGTTATTGATAATACAGAATGAAGAGAGGCCCTTCCCCTCATGCTGCCTACTTTTGTTGTTTGATAACCACCCATTGTCCGGTGATGCGATCGCGATAGATCATGTATGGATTTTACCGGAGTTCTTTCGGGTGAGTTGTCGTTTCTATACCCTCCTGATTACGTTTGTATTTATCCTATCGGTACGATTCACGGAAATTTACATCTAACTCAGAACAAAATCCGGCTATTTTCTGATACAATAAAATCAGTAAAACGCTATCAAAAATGACCCGTTTCGTTTACGACCAATTTGCCAAACAATATCTAACTGAACTGTTAAGTCCATTTGGAGAAGTGGAAGCCAGTCGGGCGATCGCAGCGGAAGTGCGGGAAGTCGATGTCATTTTTTCTCCGGCATCGGACCATCCCCCCGAAGTCGCTATCCTAGGACTACTAGGAAGACTCGCCACCACTGTCGCTATCTTTGAACCCTTTCGCAATGCAGTTCAGCCAGGAGAGATTCGCAGTTGTCTAAGCAAACTCTTTGAACTTTACAACGAATTTGACCGACAAGCCAACCGGGAAAATACCCGACTCAATGAAGCGCAACTCCCCCACCTCTGGATCCTATCTCCCACGGTTTCCACAGCAGTTTTAAGCGGATTTAAAGCCGAACTAGATTTGGAAACCTGGGGGGAAGGCATCTATTTTCTAGGGAAGTCCTTCAAAACCGGCATAGTTGTCATTCACCAATTACCCAAGACCCCCGAAACCCTATGGTTGAGGATGTTAGGGAAAGGACAGGTTCAAAAACAAGCCATTACTGAACTGCGGGAACTCCCGGAAGACAATCCTTTTCGAGTGCAGACGCTAGAATTACTCTATAATCTGCTCACGATTTTAGAAGTTCGTCAAGATTTAGAGACGGAGGACCAATCGCTAGTTATGGAACTCTCACCACTGTATTTAGAACGGTTAGAAAATGCCAACCAACGGGGTATCAAACAGGGCCTGGAGCAGGGTCAACGCCTGATGGTTGAAAAGATGCTCAAAGCCAAGTTTGGGGAGGTTGATGGGGAATTATCCGCCATCATCGACGCCTTGCTGCTGATTCCACCTTTGGACATGATGCAGTTAATTTACCAACTTTCTTGGGAGGAACTCTTGGCGCGAGTGCAGAATCAAGATTAACGGTTGGGGTTGATTAATGACTCTCGGGGGGTGATTTTCCCGAGAGTTTTTTAAGGATGAAGAAGGAGGCAGAGCCTCCTAAGAGGCATTCCTAGGCAGAGCCTAGAAACGAGTTTTGGGGGGATGGTTAATTTTTATTATTTTATTGATTTATTAAAGAAATCATGAGATTGATTGGGTCTATTTTTGAGGATTATTAGAGGAACTAACTGAGACCGATCGCCTCGCCTATTATGCCGTCTGTTGTTCTTCCTTCAATACTAACCATTGGCCGGTGATGGGGTCGCGATAGGTGCTATAGGTGTTTTTCCGCAGTTGTTTGGTTTGGGTTGCCATGATCAATTACCTCTTGATTGGTTCTGTATTTATAGTATTAGGGCAATGGAGGGGGTGGGGTGATGGGAGTAAACGGGAGAGGCGATCGCGATCGCACCTTGAGCTTATCCCTCTCACAGACACCCTTCTAAAACTGGCAGTTTAGCATCCCTAGACCTCCCCAAAAGCTCGATTAGCAAGGGTTTCCAAAGGGGATACCAAATCCTTTCCAAATGGCAATCAGGGTGACTATGGTCCAAAATAAGGCGTTTGCGAGGGCAATTTGACCGCTGAGGGTCATGTCTAATCCCATGATTCCTTGGAACAGCCAGCGATCTAAGGGGAGAGTGAGGGTCCACATTAGAAAGATGAAGGCCCCGGATAACCAAAACATCACCCAGCGTAAGTTACTGTTAAAATCTCGGAAAAAGGTTTGCGTGAATAAAAGCTCAAGGTTACTAGCTTCTGCTGATAGATAAAGTCCATCAGTTAATCGCGTAGCTTGTTGCAGTTCATCGGAGTTTGAACCGCCGACAATGACGGCATTAATTTTAACATTTTCTGATTGAGCCGTCTGGATTACGGTATCATCAATCTGGGCAATTCCATCGGTGACGAGGAGGAGTTCGCGGCAACGGTTTTCAATGTTGCTTAAGGCGCGGGTTGTCTGTTGAATGGCTAGGTTTAAGTTGGTTCCGCCTCCGAGTTCTTGTTCTAAGATTGGTTGTTGACTTGAGGTATTGAATTGAGTTTCGATTTGGTCGTTGTCGGTGGTAAAGTCGGTCGTGAGGGCGCGAATGTCGCTGGCAAAGCCAAAGACTTGGAGGGAGTTGGGTTTTTTGAGGGTTTGGTTTTGATTGATATAGGATTGGACAGCTTGAATTTCTTGTTGGCGGACAATGCCGGAGGTACTATCGCTAAAGTCGATCGCGATCGCCACGGCAACGGGAGGTTTTCCAAATCCTAATAGCCAGGATAAAGCGGCAACAATGGCACAGCCTATCATGAAGATTAAGGGAATTTGAAATAAGGGGTACTGCCAGATTTGACGACGAGAACGAATCATGGTATTATTAGCGGGTAATTAGGTGATAATTTTAGCCCCAAATTAGCGAAAATCGCTGTTTTAAATGGGTTCAAATTGATAGCGGAATCCGGCACTGGTCCCGGGAACAGCTTGGACTAAGGGGATGCGGTCAAATAGGCTAAAATCGGTAGCGGTTCCGGCGATCGCAATCCCGTTTTGTAGCAATTGTGAGGTTTCTGCCCTTGTGGGTTTTTGGGTGATAGCGTTGGCTAGGGCTTGGGTGGTATCATAAGCGGTAGCAGTCCGCCAACTGACTCTCCCTTGCCAAATATTGGTCGCTTGTGAGGCGAAGGCATCTCCTTCTTGCCAGCGCCAGGGGACAGCTAGAACTAGGCCATTGATGGCGGCATCTCCATCTTTGAGGATATTCGGATTATACAGTTCATCTCCGCCGAGGAGGGTGAGAGGGGTTCCGGCGCTGGCGTTGGCTTGGGCGATCGCCACGGCGGTTTCTACTTTGTTCTTACTGAGTGCTAAAACGCCCACATTGGCCCCGAGTTGCCCTGCATCACTCACTTCGGTTCCAGGGTTAAATCCCCCTTGCGTAATATCAACCTCTTTGATGATTTGACCCGGGGTTTGCATCAAGGCAGCGGAAAAGGCATCTTTTAATTGCTGACTGTAGGGACTATCGGAGTTATAAAACACGACGACGGACGGAGAAGAAACCTTTTTTTCTGCGTAGGTAGCGAGGGTTTTGCCCACCCCTTGTAAATAGTTGGTAAACAACTCATTAGCTTTTTGAGCAAGGGAGATGGTTTGAAGAATGGATTGACCGGGAACGGTACTGGAAATACTGGTACTAATGGGGGATAAAACTGCTAATTGGGCGCGTTCATAGCGGGCGATCGCCTCCCGAGATGCGGCATCTACTCCATGTCCCATCACCCCTAAAACATTGGGCGATTGAATCAAATCATCGGCTAGGGAAGGCGCTTTTCCCGGTTCGGATTCATTGACAATCACGACCTCTAATAATCGCCCGGGTAATTGCGGAGAATTGTTATACCGTTCTTGTTGTAATGCTACTCCGCGCAATACTTCTTTCGCAGAATTTTCACTGGCAGAAATGGGAACAACCACAGCAATCATTAGGGGATTTCCCGCTTGTTTAGCCTTAGCATTATTAAAATATATTTTGGCTTCCGGATCGTTGGGGTCCGTTTCTGCTGCTTGCTGATATTGAACGATCGCTTCGGTCCAATTATCTTGACTAAATGCAGTCGCCCCGGCTGCTTTTTGGTTAAAATTAATTCCGGGATTAAAAAGAATCTTTTCTCCTTGGCTGATGAGTTCAGCATTGACAGCAGTTTGACTCACCTTAGCTAACGGATCGACTGCCCCGGGGGAGACAGCAAAACTCCCCGCATCACTCTCTACGACTTCGGGTTCAGGAGTTCGTCCAAACAGATACCAAGCCCCTGCGCCCAATAACAACACTAGGAGGGCGATCGCCACCAATCCAGGGAGATTTGATCCCCTGCCTCCAGACAACACCGTTTTACTGCCTTGGGGAGACTTTTTCCCCGTGATTGCCTCCCGAGGTAACCCACAGATCATACAGTCTGGGGTGTAGTTTTCCTCGGGAGGGTGGGGGCCAGAACAATTTGGATAATGCTGCCCATTTTTCGGGACTCCATCGCAGATCCAACTTTTTGCGGTACTCACCTTAAACAACCTCTCTACTCTCAATCTCTGTTCTTATTCTAAAAGTTAGAATCACCAAAATCCCCCGCTACTCCGCAATTAATCTCCCCCACCTCTCCAAAACTGCGGCCCAAAGGGGAACTCTTGCCATAAGATAGGTTAAGGGTTAAAGGCATCTCGCCGTTTTCAAGGGTCCCGGACCGCCCCGGTGTTTCCCTCAACCCCGATTCAGTTGTCGTCATTAGCCGTTCTTATGGGTCTTAAAATTGTTCAAAACTTTGGGGGCAGCTTTACCCTCAACCCGGAAACCAAATCCGTTCTATTTCAGTTATTAAATAGTCCAGAATTTGTTCAGCAGGTTGCTGAGGCTGCCCAGTGTCATCACGTTGAATTTACTGAATTAATGTTTCAACCTGTTCCTTATAGTGAACAGACTCCCAAGGGAATGCCTCGGGAGTTTGAAGCGTATCACGAATCAGAGGATTACTTGATTATTAATGTCCCTCCAAACTTTATGTTTAAAGCCAAAATTTTTAACCCCAGCCGGATATGTGCGGTTTATCGCAAACTCAGTTAAAATCATCCCTGTAATCTGGGGATTATTCCTCGGGGGAACGCCCCGGAACTGAATCGTTGGTGTTCCCTCGCCTCGCTATCAAAGAAAATTTTTCTGGAAACCTGACTCATGCCGGAGATTTCATCCCTATCTACTCTCGAATTTTTACCCTATCTTGATGATGCGGGAAACTGCAACAGCGATTTTACCGGGAAGGTCGGAGTTTATGCCATTTTTAATGACCAGAAAACTCTTCAATATATTGGATATTCCCGAGATATTGCCTTGAGTTTGAAACAACACCTGATGCGAAAGCCTAACTGTTGCTATTGGATTAAAGCCCAAACTATTGACCGCCCCAGTCGGACCATTTTAGAAGAAATCCGGGCCGCATGGATAGCAGAAAATGGGCAGATGCCTCCGGGAAATGGCCCGGATGAAGCCCAATGGACTCAGGCGATCGATGTTAAACCCTTGATGACCGATGAAGAACGGGAAAAATACGAAAAATCCATCGACGAATTCACCCAGATGAAACTATTAAAACAGGTGTCCCGGCGTGTCGAAGCGGATTTGTTAGCGGTCCTGGACTCCCGGGGACTTAAAGAGGCGATTCGCTTTAATCCCAAACTCAAAGAAAGTGGTTTGCTAGACTTAAAATAATTCAGGGTTGTGCGGTATTATTTAGCTCAACTCTGTGATTGTCGTTCTAACCCCTACTCGGTTAAATTCCATGAACCCGGTACTGCTCAATAATCGCTATCGTATCCTACAAGAATTAGGGATGGGTGGATTCGGCCAAACTTTTTTGGCGGAAGATACTCAAATGCCCTCAAAACGCCGATGTGTCATTAAGCAGCTTAAACCCGTAACGGGCAATCCCGCGATTTATCAGCTAGTACAAGAACGATTTGCGCGGGAAGCAGCCGTTTTAGAACAATTGGGGGATGGAAATGCTCAAATTCCCAAGTTGTTTGCCTATTTTGAATTAGACGGGCAATTTTATCTGGTTCAAGAATGGATTGAGGGGGGGACTTTAACGAAAAAGGTCCAAACCTTGGGGGCCTTGAGTGAGGCACAGGTGCGATCGCTGTTAACAAAAATTCTGCCGGTCCTTGCATATATCCATAGTTTCCGCATCGTCCATCGGGATATTAAACCGGATAATATCATGTTGCGGCCCTCGAACCCGGGCAGTTTTTCCCCGGGTGAGGATATACCTGTCCTGATCGACTTTGGGGCAGTGAAAGAAACAATGGCAACGACGATGAGTTCTTCTGGGGGCGTTACCAACTCGATCGCCATTGGCAGTCCCGGGTTTATGTCGGCGGAACAAGCTGCCGGTAGACCCTTGTATTCCAGCGACTTGTATAGTTTAGGACTGACAGCGATTTATATGTTGACCCGGAAAATTCCCCAGGAATTTCCCACAGATCCGACAACAGGTGAGATCCTGTGGCGGTCCTTTGCGCCCACGGTGAGTCCGGGTTTAGCGATGGTTCTCGATCGCGCCATTCGGTTTAATCCCCGCGATCGCTTTCCCACCGCCCAAGATATGTTAGAGGCCTTAAAACCCGACGTTAACTCTCACGCTTTTACGGTCCCCGTCGCCCCACCCAATCGTGCGCCCGTACCCCCTTCTCAAGTCGCTACGGTCCCCGTCGCCCCGGCAAATCGTGCGCCCGTAACCCCTCCTCCTCCCCCCTACCGACAATCATCGCCTCAACCGGGTATTTCCCCCAGAGCAGTTGGCATTGCAGCAGCAGTCTTAGGGGTATCCTTTCTGATTGGATTTGGCATCGCCCAAGACAGAATCTCACCAAATCCGCCGATCGCGACACCGCCTGCAAACAACCCCCCTCCCGTTTCTCCACCCGCTTATACACCCCCTACCGAAACGCCACCCATTGTTTCGGAACCCACGACGCCGGAAACGCCCCCAGTGGTTGTTCCCCCATCCGAACCGGAAACGCCCCCAGTGGTTGTTCCTCCCTCGGAACCCGAACCCCCAGTCGATGTAACTCCCCCATCAGAACCAGAAACGCCCCCCGTGGTTGTTCCCCCTACAGAACCGGAAACGCCTCCCGTGGTTGTTCCCCCTGCGGAACCGGAAACGCCGGTGGATCAGACACCGCCCTCAGAACCGGAAGTGCCGGATAGTACCCCCGAACCCACCGAACCTGTGGGCGATCGACCGACTCCTGAAGAGTCCATCAGCGACTACTATGCTAATATTAATAACCGCAACTATTCCCAAGCCTGGAACCAACTTGATCCCCGATTTCAAACTACCCAATCCAAAGATTATGATACTTATACGAACTGGTGGGATACTGTGCAAAATGTCAATGTGAATAATATTAATGTCGTCGCTAGTACCCCCTTTTCTGCCATTGTAGACACCTCTTTAACCTATACCATGCAAGATGGCGAAAGTTCCGAAACCCTCCGAATGTCCTTAGTCTGGGATGAAGAAACCGGCACATGGACGATCGAGCAAACCAGTCGCCTATAATCCCCTTGCCTTGTTGGTAGTAACGATAAAAGTCGTTACTACCAAAAGTTTTATGAAATTCAAAACTGACCTGGGAACCAAATAATTCAGCCAATTTGATAACCCCTTTTGCTCAAAAAATATCTTTACGCTTCTGTACCCACCAAGTTAACCCTAAATACACCGTAGTGTGCAATAACAACATCCCCCAATTCAAGGCCAAATTGGCCCAAGTTGGCTCATAAATTGCCGTCGGTTCAAAGGGCAAAGGCATTAGACTTCCATCAGGTAGTTGAGTCGGTTCTGGGACCATTGCATTCACATTTACCAATGCCCCATACGCCCCCACGGACCACCGACTCAGCATCACCCAGGAAATCACTCGTCCCACTCCTTCCATGCTAAATAATACCCCCGCAAAAATAATTTGTGGCAGCAATAACAGGGGTAAAGAACTATTCGCCTGAGAACTATTTTTAACCAAGGCGGAAACCAGCAATCCCAAACTCATACTGGTAAACAAAGTCAAAACTGTACTAATTCCAACCCCGATCGCCCAGGGAAGTAACTCCGGTTGAGGACTTTTAAATCCAATTAAAATTGCTGCTACCATTAACACCGTTTGCAGCAGGGCTAATCCCCCTAAAATCACCAATTTAGAGCCCAAATAAGGAAATAGCCCTAAATTGACCAACCGTTCCCGCATATAAATCGCCCATTCTTTGACAATTTCTTGTAAAGAAGTCGATAATCCAATCCAAATTGCGGCACAGGTAAACACAAATAGCACCCGGAGGGCTAAGGGGGCTAAGGTCGGTTCCGGTTCGCCAATTAATGAGTTTTTGTCTCGAATTGCTAAGGTGATTAAACTAATGCCAATCGGTGCAGTTAATAACACTAAGCCTAAATTAATTGGGTCCCGTTGCACCAATTTAAAATAGCGTTGAGTCAGGAGAGAAAGCTGGTGAACACCGGAGGGTTTGACTTGACTGGAAGGGGCGACTGCCGACCCTTTCCCCGTACTCAAATGATTTTCGACATAATTGCGATAATAGGGGGACTGGCGAAAGACATTTGCCCATTGGGCGGCGTGTTCTTCCCCTTGTTCCAGTTCGTTGTAAATATCGGCAAAATCACCGGAATTGATGCGGAAAAATTGAAATGCTTCATCCGGGGGACCAAAATAACAGGGATGTCCTCCCCGTCCCATAAAGACCACCCGATCGCACAATTTAATATTCGCGGTGGCATGGGTGACTAACACAATTGTCCTCCCTTGATCCGCTAACTTTCGCAACAATTGCATCATTTTTTTATCCAACCCCGGATCAAGTCCCGAAGTAGGTTCATCTAAAAAGAATAATTTGGGGTCCGCGAGTAATTCCACTCCGATACTCACCCGTTTGCGCTGACCCCCACTCAATTGATTGACTAATACAGTTTCGCGATCGCCCATTTCAATTTCTGCCAGGGTCTTTTTCACCACCGTATCCACATCCGTATCTGGTGGCAACCGTAATTTCGCCGCATACGTCAGCACTTCTTTCACCGTAAGCTGTCCGTGAATAATATCATCCTGGGGAACATACCCGATTTGAGTGCGATAAATATTAAACGTCGTCCGTAAATCATCTCCATTAATATACACTCGCCCCTGAGTCGTCGGGTCAATTCCCAATAAAGTTCGCATCAGAGTAGACTTTCCCGTACCACTCCCCCCCACCAACGCCACAAACTGTCCCGGTTCGATCGCCAGGGTCACTTGATTTAATAACCGCTTGACTTTTTGTCCATCTCTCACCTCACGCACCAACCCCTCCGCATCCAAGCGAATCTGACTACCGCGATCGAGAACCTGTAACTCATCCCCACGCACCAACAGCGTAAAAGGACCAATCCGAATCGTTGCACCATCAGTCAGACGCTGAGAAGTCTTCACCCGTTGACCATTGACAAATACCCCATTTGTGCTATAGTCTGTTATTGTATAATTATCAATAATGGCATGACGACGGGAGACAATCGGCGCATCCAGTTGGAGATTACAGGATGGGTCGCGTCCTAAAACCACCGATCGCCCTGTTAACGAGAGCGATCGCACCGTCGGAGGGGCACCGGCACTGGCCGGATTAATATAAGTGAGAAAAATTTGGTCTTTAGGATTTTGACCGATACGAATTTGTGTGCCATCGCGCAACAGAAACCCTTCCTTCGGGGTAATCCGAGTGCGATCAATAAATAGCCCATTGGTACTCGGGCGCTGTCCATCGCCATCATAGATGTGATACTCACTACCCACCTTGGACAAAACTGCATGAGCACGCCCAATAATTTGCCAATCTGGAGGAACCAGCAAATCCGCCCCCGAAGAGCGATCGCGTCCAAACACATGGCGATCGCCCGTCAACTCCAGACGTATCACCTTTCCATGATTATTCAGTTCCAGATAAGGATTAACATTTAAAACCGTCTGTTGTCCGGGGTGATTGGTCATGGGTCAATGGTCCTTCGTCAAGGGTGGTGATACGGAATCCGGTTTTTATAACCCTATCACAACCCGATTCCGTATCAAGTTGTGACTATAAATGGGGAAAATAAAAAAAGGGTGGACTAATGCCCACCCTTTTTTTAAATGATAACTGATACTAGATTATACTTGGGCTTCTTCTTTCACCAAGCGGTCCCACCCGAGGTCTTTCATGGAATTATTCCGACGCATGGGACGAGTGACTAACTCTAAAATATCCCGGGCGTTGGTGAATCCGTGAATTTGGGCGAAGGTAAATTCGACCGACCATTTGGTGCTGATTCCTCGTGCTTCTAGGGGGTTGGCGTGGGCCATTCCGGTGATGACGAGATCCGGTCTCACTTCGTGAATCCGTTGCAATTGGTTGTAATTATCGGGCTTTTCGATAATTTTCGGCAAGGGAACTCCCATCTCGTGACAGGTTTTTTCTAACAAGGCGAGTTCGGGTCCTTGGTAGCGTTTATCCAGATAGGGAATGCCAATTTCCGCGCAAGTCATGCCGCAGCGGATCAGGAAGCGCGCTAGGGAGATTTCTAGCAAGTTATCTCCCATGAAGAAGACGGATTTACCACGAATCAGTTGGATATAATCTTCCAAACTGGCCCAGATTTGGGCTTCCCGTTCTTCTAATCCGACGGGTTCGATGCCGAAGACAGAACAGATTTTTTCGATCCAGGCGCGGGTGCCGTCGGGACCGATCGGGAAGGGGGCACCAATCAGTTTGGCTTTCCGGCGGCGCATGAATGCGGTGGCGGTGCGACTGAGGAAGGGGTTAACGCCACAGGCATAGTCCCCTTCAGCGATCGCCGGGAGTTCGGTATAGCGCTTAGATGGCAACCATCCCGAAACTTTCACCCCTTGTTTCTTCAGTTCTAAGGTGAGTTGCGTTACTACGGGGTCGGGTAAGGACCCAAACAGCACTAACGGAGGATGATTCGCATATTCCGCTTCTTCTGCCACCACTTCTTCTTTTTGTTTACCGAAGTTGAGCAGTTTCTGGATGGCGTTGCGTTCTTGTTTTTCTTCCTCTTTTTCCACCTTCTCGGGACACCGTTGGACCATTGCCGCTAAGACGGTATCTTCACCTTGGGTGAAGGCATAATCTAGGCCGTTGGCACGCGCTACAACGATGGGAACGCCGATTTCTGCTTCTAGTTTGGGTGCGAGACCCTCTAGGTCGGTTTTGATGATTTCGGTGGTGCAGGTGCCGATCCAGACGATTACGCTAGGGTTGCGATCGCGCTTAATTTGTAAGCACAACCGTTTTAACTCTTCATAATCGTTCAACTGGGCCGAAATATCTGCCTCTTCCAACTCCGCCATTGCATAACGCGGTTCGGCGAAGATCATCACCCCCATCGCATTTTGGAGGAAATAGCCACAGGTTTTCGTGCCAATCACTAAAAAGAAACTATCTTCTATCTTCTGGTAAAGCCACGCCACGCAGCTAATGGGGCAAAAGGTATGATAGTTGCCGGTTTCACACTCAAAAGTGAGCGTTTCAGATGGAGCAACAGTCATGGAATTGATTCTCCTCTCGTAATTGTTGGTGCTGAATTAGTCGTTACAAGTCATTCAAGAGATCGGACATTTCTGAATCATCTTCAGAGTCCATTTCATCGGCTAACGCATCTAAATCGACATCCCCAAACGCATCTTCTGAGTCATCATCTCCTAACCCATCGAGGTCTAAATCCCCGAGGTCATCGTCAGAAGTTGTGTCTCCAAATCCGTCTAAATCCAAATCTCCTAGGTCATCGTTGGCGCTAGATTCTCCAAATCCTTCCAGATCTAGGTCGGCTAGGTCATCGTTGGCGCTGGAGTCTTCTTCCAACCCGCCTAAATCCAGGTCTCCTAGGTCATCCCCTACGGATTCCCCGAACGGATTCGGCATCGCGATCGCATTCTCGTCGGGCTCTTCATCAAATCCGGCGAGGTCCATATCCCCTAAACCCTCAGAGGCATCAGAATCTAAACCGCCTAAATCCATATCCCCAAAGTCATCATCACTGGAGGATTCTGAATCCAAACCGCCTAAATCCATATCCCCAAAGTCATCACTGGAGGATTCTGAACCCAGACCGCCCAAATCCATATCCCCAAAGTCATCATCACTGGAGGATTCTGAATCCAAACCGCCTAAATCCATATCTCCTAAATCATCAGAGGCATCTGAATCCAGACTGCCTAAATCCATATCTCCCAAGTCATCACTGGAGGATTCTGAACCCAGACCGCCCAAATCCATATCCCCAAAGTCATCATCACTGGAGGATTCTGAATCCAAACCGCCTAAATCCATATCTCCTAAATCATCAGAGGCATCTGAATCCAGACCGCCTAAATCCATATCCCCAAAGTCATCACTGGAGGATTCTGAACCCAGACCGCCTAAATCCATATCCCCAAAGTCATCATCACTGGAGGATTCTGAAGATAGATCACTCAGACTGAGATCTTCTGCGATCGTCATCGTGACTTCCGTGACTTCTATCTGGACTTGCGGGGAGAGGGTCTCGCCAAAGCCGGATAACTCATCGGATTCCAGATCTAAAGACTCCATTTCCCCGAGGGGATCAAGAGATTGTTCTTCAGCGATCGCCTCATCACCAAACACCGAGGCTGCCACAGAAAGAGCGGGATCGTCATAGTCGCGATCGCTTCCTACTGCTTGAGTCACTGCCGGTTCTGGAGACTGTTCCACCGCAGCAACATGAGCTACCGCAGCCTCTGGAGACGTGACAAATGGCGGGGGGGCCGGAGGGGTCTGAGGAACCACTGGGGGAGCTTTGTGACCGCCTGTGGTTGCCGGTGCAGGGGTTGCAGGACCTCTGCCAAGGGCGATATCCGGGTCAAAATTGAGACCAATGACCTCAATCAAGGTATCTGGATCGGGATTAAGCTGCGAAAAAGGCAACATCAGTTGCGCTAACTTCGGTTCCAAGGCATTCATCACGCCCAGAATGAAGTAAGAGGGAGGCCGTTTGCCGCCATCGGGAGTGTTCACCGCTGCCAACTTTGTATGCAGGTGGAGCCAGTCACGGTTGTCTTCAAAATATTTCAACCACTGATTCTTTAAAGTGGCAGAGAATTCTTCAAAAAATGCCATAACGCCTATCCCTCTAGGTTGCTGAAAACAAGTAGGTTGTATTCTTTATAGATCTATTGTCTCGTACTGAATCATACCCACTTTCTCAACACCCCCTCCATTCTCGTCATGATTCGTGCAGATTTCTAAACCATCATCAGGTCAAGTTCGCCTTCGGGGCTATGGGTAGGAGCCTTGACGGGATTGAGGTAGAAGTCAGACAGTAAGGTGAATAGCTCGCGATCGGGGGTATCATTCGGGACCACACCTTCGGGAGACGAGAGCAACTGGTCCGCGATATTTAGGTAATAGTCACAGACATAGTTCAGGGAAGGGTCACTCTCAGCCATCTCAAACAAGGTTTTGCCTTTCACCCGAGACACGCGAATATCTTCAATCAGGGGCAAAATCTCTAAAACCGGCATGGGGACGGTATCGATGTATTTGTCAATCAGGTCCCGCTTCGAGGTCCGGTTACCGATTAACCCGGCAAGGCGCAAGGAATGGGTACGAGCTTTTTCGCGAACGGATGCAGCAATTCGGTTGGCAGCAAATAAGGCATCAAAGCCATTGTCCGTCACGATTACGCAGTAGTCGGCATAGTTGAGCGGGGCGGCAAATCCACCACAAACCACGTCCCCAAGCACGTCAAACAGAATCACATCATATTCGTCAAAGGCGTTAAGTTCTTTGAGTAGTTTGACGGTTTCTCCCACGACATAGCCACCGCAACCGGCACCAGCAGGAGGGCCACCAGCTTCTACACAGTCTACGCCGCCATAACCTTTGTAGATGACATCTTCCGGCCAAACATCTTCGTAGTGGAAGTCTTTTTCTTGCAGGGTGTCAATGATGGTGGGAATCAGATACCCAGTGAGGGTAAAGGTGCTGTCATGTTTCGGGTCACAGCCAATTTGTAGAACTTTTTTACCGCGCTTGGCGAGGGCTACGGAGATATTACAGCTTGTCGTAGATTTACCGATACCACCTTTTCCATAAACTGCGAGTTTCACTACTTGTGCTCTCCTAAATGTTTGTGTGTTAATTCTGATTGGGCCTTGCTCCAGGTTGGGTCCTATGAGTGGGGCGTCTAATGGGTTTTTCCCGGTTGAGTGCCATTATTGTTCACTTCCCCCGCAAAGGTAAAGGGGGTTGAGGAATCAAGGAGGGTGTTAACAAGAGCTATTAGAACTTAAATAAATTATTGGCATAGTAAATCGGATCTGAGTAGCTCTCAAGTCTATAAATTATCTAAAATCAAGTCTTAGTGTACTTAAGTTATAAAAAGAGTAACAATAACAAAAATAAGTATATCGGCTTAGGATTATTCCTGGGGCTGATTTTACCCGATGGGGATCGAGGATGGGCTTAGGTTTCACTGTGGAACAGAGGGATCGACCGTTCCCTGCTTTGACTGAAGGGGGGGGGAGAAAAGGTTGGATCCAGCGTAAATTCTCGGACCGATCGCCCTCTGGAAGATTTGTGTTAATAATTGTGAATCTTTGCCTGGGCGATCGCATTTCCGAATCTCAAGCAAGACCCTACCGTTACCTCCGGTCCCCTCCCCTTGGCAAGGGGAGGGTTAGGGTGGGGTCCTCCTGGCGTGACAAAACCACGTCAGGAGGAATGAGTGGGTAGAGGGTGTCAGCGTTACAAAGAAAGAGGTTTCCTCAGCTTCCATACAGTCGAGCTTGCCTGCAAGAGTGCTTGACGTAGGGAATCGCTCAAGAAGAACCCCACCCTAACCCTCCCCTTGGCAAGGGGAGGGGACCGGAGGTGAAAAACCTACTTTTGTAAGGATTTATTCTCCACCGGGCATTGCTGCTACAGCTTGAAGAACCAGCGCCGACGGTAGAGGCCCCAGAGAATCCAGGTCCAAAAGATTAGGGTCGCGAGGGCGATCGCAAAGGACCCGTGCAGTTGGCCCCAGATGGGAACGAACCCATTACGATACATCCAGGTATAGAGACTGGGGGCATCGGTGGCGGTACTGACGGGAGTAAAGAGCAAAATTCGGGCGAGAAACCCCGAGGCAACGAACACAAAAATGGCATTGAGTCCCATCACCTTAAAGGGAAAGGCCCAGCTTCGCCATTGCCGGACTTCCACCATCTCGTAACAAGCGGCCAATAATATGAGGGACCAACCGGCACTTAACACCACATAAGAACTGGTCCAGAGTTGTTTGTTAATGGGGAAAACTAGGCCCCAGAGTGAGCCGGTGGCAATTGTCACAAGGGCAACTCCGGCCATTTGCAGGCTGGTGCGGGAGGTGACGGGCTGTTTCTGCAACCAGTCCCCAATAAAAAAGCCTAGGAGGAGGGTCACCACGGAAGGGAGGGTACTGAGTAATCCCTCGGGTTCAAAGCTGCCATCGCCCAAAATATGGGGGGGTGTCAAAATCAGGCGATCGAGATAGGCAACGAGGGTCCCGGCACCTTTGGCGGATAAATCCCCGGGACCATAACCGGGAACGGGAATCAGGGTGAGGGCGAACCAATATCCGAGGAGAAGGGCAAGGCAGAGGAACCCCAGACGACGACGGGAGAGGTTGAGGATGGCGATCGCCCCCAACAGATAAGCCAAACTAATCCGTTGCAACACTCCCATAATCCGTAGGGTGCCAAAATCCAGGGGTTGACCTTGTAGTAAAGTCTTCAGGACTAGGGTTGATCCATTTAAAAATAAGCCTAAACCGAAGAGAATGGCCGCACGACGGAGGATTTTGAAGTAAACAGCAGCACCAGGGGGGGAATTGGGGGAGTCGGTATATTTGGTAAAAGAAAAGGCCATTGCCACCCCAGAGATGAATAGGAATGCGGGGAAAATCAGGTCTGTGGGGGTGAACCCATGCCAGGGTGCATGGAGAAGCGGGGGATAAACCTGCTGCCAGCTACCGGGGTTATTGACCAGAATCATACTGGCGATCGCCATGCCGCGAAACACATCCAAAGAAGTCAGTCGCATAGAATTAGGCAAGTTCTGAACCGAGGGATTTTTATTAGGGTTATTGCTTTCAAGGAGTGGAGATCCCCCCAACCCCCCTTAAGAAGGGGGGCTTTTTAGAATTATGCAAGAAGCCTGTTTAAAAAAAGCACAGGATAATTCTATCCTGTGCGCTTATAATAATAGTTATTCAACCCATTAGAATAAGGAAAAAAGGAATTAATATGACAAGTCAAGTGAAGACTGATGAAGACTTTATGAGACTGGCGATCGCCAAAGCAATGGAAGGAGTCAACAATGGGGAAGATCCTTTTGGCTCTTGTATCGTTAAAGATGGTGAAGTGGTGAGCTGTGAGCATAACATCTGCACCAGTAGCGTCGATGTTACAGCCCATGCGGAAGTTCATGCCATTCGGGCGGCCTCTCAGAAATTAAATAGGATGGACCTATCCGGTTGTGTGATTTATAGCACTTGCGAACCTTGTCCGATGTGTTTTACTGCTGCTTATTGGGCCAAACTGGATAAAATTGTGTTTGGAACTCGGATAGCCGATGCTTGTGCGATCGGGTTTACCCAACTTAATCTTTCTTGTCAAGAATTGAAACAGTTTGGGAGTAATGTAGAATTAGTGGGAGATGTTTTAAAAGAAGAAAGTTTAGACCTGTTTCGACATTGGGTTTTGCTGAATTCTTAATCGCGGTGAAAGGCTAACTTTTATCCGGTCCTTGACTAGGAAAATTTTGATAAAAATAGCTGTCCCCATTCATCTATCTTGGAGGATAGAGAACAGGGACAGCGCGATCGCCGGTTTAATTTGTTACCCTCGGACATAGCCAAACATCAGGCCACAACTGAGGCTTGAGGACGGGCAAAAATCATCCGACCGGCAGCAGTTTGTAAGGAAGAGGTGACCACAACTCGCAACTGGTCACCGATATGTTTGCGGCCTTCTTCTACCACTACCATTGTGCCATCATCTAAATATCCCACTCCTTGAGCCTCTTCCTTACCTTCTTTGAGAATTTTCAGGTCGAGACTGTCTCCGGGGAGATAGACCGGACGAACCGCTTGGGTCAAGTCGTTGATATTTAGAACTAAAACCTTTTGCACTGTGGCAACTTTGGACAAATTATAGTCATTGGTCAGCAAAGTCGCATTAATTTCTTGGGCCAACCGGACCAATTTTGCATCGACGGTTTGTAGGTCTTCATAGTCTGCGGGATGGATGACAATGCGTTCGGCATAGCTTTCCTTAATCCGATTCAGGACATCAAGTCCCCGACGACCCCGGACCCGTTTTTGGTCGTTGGAGGCATCGGCCACCATTTGCAATTCCTGCAAGACGAACTGGGGCACAAGGATTTGTCCTTCTAAAAACCCGGTGGCGAGGAGAGTTTCTACCCGACCATCGATAATGCAACTGGTATCCAAAATTTTCGTCGCGGCGGATTTTAAGGTTCCTTCCGCAACTAACATGGATTCGAGACTGCTGGGGTTAATCAGGCGCAGGAAGGCCCGACCATGCGCATCGGCAAGGGTGACGCCCAAAAACGCAAACATCACGCTGCCGAGGATGGCGGCGAGGGGTTTGATAAACCCAAATTCATGGGGGATCGGCAGCAAGAACACGGGGGCCAGCATTAAATTGGCAACCAAGAGACCCATGACGAGACCGATCGCCCGGGTAATCAGCATATCAATGGGCATTTGTCGAACTTGCTTTTCCATCCGTCGGTAGGTGGTTTGTACCGCTAGACCGACGGCCCCCCCGACCAAGGCGGCAAACCCGGTGGTGACCGATCGCAACCCGTCGAGATTAGTAACTTGGGCGATCGCGGAGGCGGGAAGCAGTTCTATGCTGTAGAAACCGATCCCCGCCGCTGCTAGAATGAATGAGAGAATGATGATTGCATTAAGCATGATTGCGCCACTCAAAAGAGTAAGGTTTCAACTCAAGCTTGTCTATGCGGGGTAAGCATTTTCAGGGATGTTTTCCCGGCATTTTGTGAAGACCGCTGATTGAGTTGATTGTAGAAAGACATCTTGATTATACTATTAAGTTTTCTGGTGTTCTACGGTTTGGACTCTCTTCATCTTAAGTCACTCCGGAGAGGGATATGCAGTTTCCACCTAAATTTAAGGCATCCATAGTGGCTACATCCTCGACTGAATCGACGATCCCACAGATTCCCCAGTCTGCTTATCTGCATATTCCGTTTTGTCGTCGTCGCTGTTTTTATTGCGATTTTCCCGTATCTGTGGTGGGCGATCGCAAGCAGGGGGAGGACTCGGGAACGATTGTCGAGTATGTGGCGTGGCTGATTACGGAAATTGAGAACACTCCGGTTTGGGGTCAGCCCCTGAAAACGGTGTTTTTTGGCGGGGGTACGCCGTCCCTGTTATCGGTTTCCCAGTTAGGTCAAATTTTGGATAGTCTCGATCGCCGCTTTGGAATTGCCGCCAATGCAGAAATTTCGATGGAGATGGATCCGGGGACTTTTGACCGGGACCACTTGGCAGGATATTGCCATGTCGGAATCAATCGGGTAAGTCTGGGAGTGCAGGCGTTTCAGGATGACTTGTTGGCTGACTGTGGGCGATCGCACCGGACTGTAGATATTTTAAATGCCGTTGAGCTAATGGGCCAGGTGGGAATCGAGAATTTTAGTCTGGATTTGATTTCAGGACTGCCTCACCAAACTTTAGAACAGTGGCAAGACTCCCTGAATCAGGCAGTTGCCCTCCATCCGGCCCATATTTCTAGTTATGATTTGATTGTGGAAGCGGGAACCGCCTTTTCCCGGACCTACGAACCCGGGGTTTCTCCCTTACCCACCGATGAAAATAGCGCCCAAATGTATCGAATGGCGGTTGAGACCCTAACGGCGGCGGGGTATGAACATTATGAAGTCTCGAATTATGCGCAGTCGGGCTATCAGTGTCGGCATAATCGGGTCTATTGGGAAAATCGCCCTTGCTATGGATTTGGCATGGGGGCGGCGAGTTATGTCGGGGGCCAACGGTTCACTCGTCCTCGGACTAGGCGCGAGTATTATGCTTGGGTGCAAGAGTGGCAGGGCAATGGGGGAGTTCTTTCTATCCTAGAAACCCCCGGGGAGGAGGTGTTGTTGGAAACCTTGATGTTGGGATTGCGATTAGCCGATGGGATTGATCTTGCGCACTTCACCCAGCAGTTTGGGGGCGATCGCCTCCGTCAGCTTTGGCAGTGTCTTCTCCCCTATTATCGCCAAGGCTGGGTTCAGGTTCACTCCCCTGGGGAATCCCTAGATTTTGGTCCCAGTCTGCCCCCCTCGGGTGCCATCCGACTCTCCGACCCCGAAGGATTTTTATTTTCCAACACCATTTTAGCCACTATTTTTGAAGCCCTAGAAAAATAAGAGGGCTGGGGCAATCTTTCGTCTACTTCTTAAGGCATACCTCTTGGGGAATAGATACAAAGTGGATCCGTAATTCTACGGACACAAAATAGTCCAGAAAAGAGCTAAATCAGATCCAATCCGGATCGATTTAGCAATTTTTCTCTCAGCGCTTCATATTGGTTTTAAAAACTCCCCGTCAACTTTACATAAACTTTATATAAGCCTTCAATTTTGGACCGTAAATCGGGGAAAATCCTCTACCAAGAGATAGAGAGACAATTCAGAATTCACGTGCAAATAATATACCTATAAGGATAAGGCAGGTTACGGGGTGAGACATTCAATCCGGTGTCATGACCCAGGTTAGCGTTGCACTGATACTTTGTTCCCGAGTTGTTCTGCTGGTACACCAGTCGGGTTGTAATTCGCGATCGCTTTTGTAGCAGAAGGGGTGAAGGCTATGGGCGCATGAGGTTCAATCGGCTGAATCGACTGCCACCAAACCTTTAACTGGAATACTGGTTTTTTATGACACCTCTTGCCCCATCATTTTATGGTATAATAGAGAGTTGACTAACTCTCTAGGGCGGGGTGCAATGCGAAGTTAACGCATTGCTGATTAGTCATACCTTCCATCGGTTACCTCAAATCGACTCAAGGGTTAATCGTAACACCTATTTGGGTGGGTCAGAGGTCTATCTTAAGCAAATTTAGTGATCGCCAATCTAATCGGTGTCATGAACTCAAGGCACAATGCCTAGGTGATACCCGATTCAAGTTAATTATAAATTGCTCCCCCCGTAACTTATGAACCCCGTTAATTTAACAGTAGCAATTCCAACTTATAATGGCGAAACCCGCTTAAGTGACGTCCTTGATCACCTGAAATCACAAGTGGGAACCGAAGCATTTTCATGGGAAGTTATTGTAGTCGATAACAATAGCAGCGATCGCACAGCAGCCGTGGTTCGAGAGTATCAGAAAACCTGGCCCTCAGCCTATCCCTTACGGTATTGTTTTGCCCCGGAACAGGGTGCAGCTTTTGCCCGACAACGGGCAGTAGAAAAAGCTCAAGGGGAGTTGATTGGGTTTTTAGATGATGATAATTTACCCGAACCGGACTGGGTAGCCGCTGCCTATGAGTTTGGGAAAAATCATCCCGGAGTCGGGGCATTTGGTAGCCAAATTCATGGGCTGTTTTATGAAAAGAAACCCGAAGAAAAACTTCCTGAAAATTTCAAGAGAATCGCTTGCTTTTTAGCGATTGTAGAACGGGGAAATAGCCCTCGGAAGTATGACCCCCAACATAAAATCTTGCCCCCAGGGGCTGGATTAGTGGTTCGTAAACAAGTTTGGTTAGAATCGGTCCCGAAACGGTTAGTTTTAAATCACACGGGCAAAGACGCAGGATTAGCCAGTGAAGATTTAGAAGTGTTGTTGCATATTCAAAAAGCCGGGTGGGATATTTGGTATAATCCCGCAATGGTGGTTTACCATAAAATCCCCAACAAGCGGTTAGAACCGGAATATTTGAAACTGTTGGTCCGTTGTGTGGGGTTGAGTCGTCATCGCCTGCGAATGATGACGTTGAAAAGTTGGCAAAGACCCTTAGCATTTCCCGCTTATTTAGCCAATGATTTGCGCCGCTTGGTCCTACATGGAATCCGACATGGAATTGCTATTAAACATGATACGGCAGCCATTTGTGAACGAGAGTTTTTGACCAGTACCTTACTCAGTCCGCTGTTTCTGTTGAAACACCAAGGGATTAAGTTAGGGGAAAGAAGTGGCGATCGCACTTCTGAGAGGGCGGATCAAACCTCCCTAGAAGAGTTGGCGGAAGCTTTTGAAAAAGAACGGTTTTGCCTGCATTCTCAAGGGGTTTACCCCCTAAATGGAACCGCAGGCGATCGCCCTCATACGGAAATTTTATTGCGCTTGCAAGATGCCGAGGGGAAACTGTTACTGCCGAATCAATTTATGCCCGTAGCAGAACAGTATAATCTAATGGGGACAATGGATCGATGGACAATCCGAAAACTCTGCGCTCAAATTGCAGAAGCCGGGGACAAGTTTCACCGGGGTCTATATGAAATCAATTTATCGGAAACCAGTTTATGCGATCGCCACTTAATTGAGTTTCTGGTAGAGGAATTAGAGTTTTATAAAATTCCCCCTGAACTGTTTTGCTTCTGCCTTCCCGAAACCGTGGCGATCGGTCATTTACCCCGCCTCCAAGAATTGAATCACCGCTTACAATCTTTGGGCTGCCAGTTGGCCCTAGACGGAGTGGGTAATGCTCAATCTTCCCGGGATTATCTCCAATTACTACCCGTTAATTATCTCAAGTTAGAGGGGCAATTAATGCACGCTATCTCCAACAATTTTGGGAGTTTAAATGCAGTAAAAAATATTAATAAGCTGGGCCAAAATTTGGGAATCAAAACAATTGCTACCCATGTAGAAAATTCGGCTATCATAGAACAAATTCAAAGAATAGGGTTTAATTACATTCAGGGATATGGAATAGAATATCCCCATCCCCTTTCCTTTGAATCCGTACTGTCTAGTGATTGGGTGAACAAGTTCGTAAAACCCGAAATTTCAATTGAACCCGAACCTTCTCAATCCCTTGTCTCAAGTTTAGCCGAACTGTTAGCCCCAACTCCCGTGGAAAGCGAGTTAGTTATCTGATTTGTACTTGACATCTACTGAAATCCAATGAATGCCATCGCCTTTACGATCGCCATCCCCACCTATAATGGGGCAACCCGATTATCGAAACTTCTGGACTGCTTGCGATCGCAAATTCGCACCGAACAATTCACTTGGGAAATTGTCGTCATTGATAACAACAGTCAGGATAACACCGCTGAAGTTATTCGCAATTATCAAACGGATTGGCCCTCCGCCTATCCCTTACATTATTATTTTGAACCCCAACAAGGACTCGCTTTTGCCCGACAGCGGGCGATTGATGAAGCCAAAGGAACCTGGGTGGGATTTTTAGATGATGATAATTTACCCGCATCCGATTGGGTAGCAGAAGCCTACAAGTTTGCTCAAACTTATCCTCAAGCGGGTGCGTTTGGCGGGCAAATTCATGGCAGCTTTGAAAGTCCACCCCCAGAAAATTTTCACCGTATTCAATCCTTTTTAGCCATTCGGGAACGAGGGTCAAAACCCCATTTATATAAACCGGAACAGTTAAGTTTACCCCCCGGGGCCGGTTTAGTGGTGCGTAAACAAGCTTGGAATGAAACTGTTCCTCGGCGCTTACAATTAATCGGGCGGGTCAATGGTTCCACCTTAGCGGGAGAAGATTTTGAAACCTTACTCTATTTGCACCAAGGAGGATGGGAAATTTGGTACTGTCCCACCCTGCATAGTTACCATCAAATCCCCCAACACCGATTGGAACTAGCCTCATTAATGTCCCTAATTCGAGGCTGTGGATTATGCATTTGTCACCTGCGCTTGCTTCATACCAGTCCCCAAGAAAAACCCATTGCGATCGCCCGGATCTTACTCGGCAATTTACGGCGAATTGTCCGCCATCTGATCCAGTATCGCGGATTAGTCAAGACTGATCCCATTGCCGCTTGTGAGTTGGAGTTTTTTTTAAGTAGTTTTCTGAGTCCTTTTTACTATTTACAAAGCCAATTCACTGAAAAATAAGTAAACAAGAAATTAAGAAACCTCTTGCAAACTTCTAAAAAGCCCTCGTTAATAAGGGGGTTTGGGGGGCAATTTGCTATTTTGCAAGCGGCTTAATAAAATTCCATATTAAATCACCCAATCTATTAACAAATCAGGGAAAATTATCATGAAAAATCCAGTCATTGCGATCGGCCTTGATGCAGCGGACCCAGAGTTATTAGAAACTTGGATGGACCAGGGATATTTAAGTAATCTCAAACAGTTGAAAGACCGAGGGGCTTATGGTCGGTTGACCAACATAGAATATTACAAAGCCGAAACCCCTTGGACCACCTTTTTAACGGGATGCTTACCGAATAAAACCGGATATTGGTCCCCGGTAAAATTTCAGGAAGGCAGCTATAACGTGTCCGAAATAGGCGCGTATGATTTTCAGGAATATTCGCCTTTTTATGCCTTGGGAGACCAATATCGCGTCGCGGTATTTGATGTACCCCAATCTCGCTTGTGCGATCGCGTCAATGGGGAGCAAGTTTTGGCCTGGGGTGCACATTCGCCACAAACCCCCAGTGTCTCTCACCCGCCGGAATTGCTGAATCAGCTTAACCAGAACTATGGGAAACATCCGGCCCTGCATCGGGATCATGGGGATTGGTGGGATCATGCCTATCTGTCTCGCTTACAAAAAACCTTGCATCAAGGCATCGATCGCCGGGGGGCGATCGTCCGAAATTTACTCCAACAGGAACCCTGGGATCTCTTGTTAACCGTATTTGGTGAGACCCATTCTGCTGGACATGACTTGTGGTATCTCAGCCAACCGGACCACCCCCTGTATGAACACAAGCTGGATGCCGCCTCAGAAGACCCCATGTTAGCCATCTTTGAAGCTGTTGATCGCACGCTAGGTACTTTATTATCTGAAGTACCAGAGGACAGTTATCTCGTGCTATTTTCCGCACATGGTAGCGGGAACAATACCACCGATGTTCCGAGTATGCTGTTTCTGCCCGAATTTTTATACCGCTTCAGCTTTCCGGGGAAAGTGGCGATCGCATCCGGAAAAGCCGGAACTATCCCCGAGGCGATCGTCAGCGAACCCAGGCGGAAAACCTGGACTGGGGAAATTTGGGAACGCAAGTATAGCCCCAACCCCCTCAAACAATTCCTCCGGCAAGAACTCCCCAGTCAGTTCCACCCCCTACTCGATCGCCTCCTGGGAACCTTTGGAGAAGCCCCATTAGGGTCACCAGACCAGTTGCGCCAGCAAGGCAATCCCCTATTCTGGCAACCCTCTACTTGGTATAGTCCCTTATGGCCGCAAATGAAAGCTTTTGCTCTTCCCAGCTATTCTGAAGGATACATCCGCATTAACCTAGCGGGTCGCGAACCCAATGGCATCGTCTCACCGGAAGAGTATGAGGGATTGTGCCAAGAGATCACCGCCCAACTCTATGGATGGACCAATGCGCGCACCGGAGGCCCCGTGGTAAAAAAAGTGATTCACACCCCTCCCACCTCTCACACCCGTCCTGATGCTGATTTAATCGTCCTTTGGAATGACACCCCCGCCGATGTGATAGATTGTGGTCAATTCGGGCGTATCGGTCCCGTCCCCTATCGACGCACCGGCAGTCATCGCAACCGAGGATTTTTAAACATTACAGGCCCTGGAATTCGGCCCGGAACTCAACTGCGAGAGGGTCATGGGGTAGATTTAGCCCCGACCATTCTCCATTTGATGAATGCCCCGATTCCTCACTATTATGATGGCACTTCCCTAGTCGAGAAGTCCGTTTTAGTCGCCTAACCCGACCCGGGGATCTCTTTACCAACTCTAGGGGATAGAGAATTTTTTCTCAGTCGAAAAAAATACTCCTAGAGGATGAGACGCCCCGATTCAATTCTGCTGTACAAAATAGGAAGAGGCGGATCTCACTCTAAAGGTAGAGCGGGGATGAGATAGCAGGGGACAGCCTGCTGAAATCCCAAACCAACTCACGTCACCGAGCAAGCATACAGGGAGAGAGAAGTAAAAATGACGAGTCCAAATTATACGGTGCAGCTTCAAAATAAAAAAGCTTTAAAATTTGCCCTCGGTTGGCGGTTCTTTCATTTATTAGAAGAAATAGAAATGGCCTTGCTTCAATGGGTTCCTTCCTCCATCGGGACCGGGTTGCGGGGACTGGTTTATAAAACAATTTTCGGTAAACTCGGTAAAGGAGTGCGCATCAAAACTGGCGTAGAATTTTTCTGCGCCTATCGGATGGAAATCGGTCAAAAAGTCTTAGTGGAACGAGATGTGAGAATCCGCAGCATTGGACCGAAAGATAAAATTAAAATTGGGGATGGCGTTTCCTTCGATCGCGGAGTGGATATCAAAGCACATGGCAATCAAAACGGCATTGAAATCGGCGATCGCACCTATATTGGTCCCTATACCTGTCTCTCCGGGGGCAAACTCAAAATCGGCAAAGACTGTTTAATTGCTTCCCATTCTAGTATTTACTCTAACAATCATATTTTTTCAAACGTGGGTCAGAATATTAACCAACAAGGGAATAGTTATGAAGGCATTACCATTGAAGACAATTGCTGGTTAGGAACTGGGGTCAAAGTCATGGATGGGGTCACCATTGGCGAAGGCAGCATCATCGGTGCCGGGGCCATTGTAACTAAAAATATTCCCCCCTATTCCATTGCCGTAGGCGTTCCCGCTAAAGTCATTTCTTCCCGCCGAGAGGTAGCAGTAGTTTGAGGGAGGATGGGGGGATGGGATGGGGGAGATGGGGGAGATAGGGGAGATAGGGGAGATAGGGGAGATAGGGGAGATGGGGGAGATAGGGTAGATAGGGAGGAAACGACTCAAGTCGTGACGTTTAACTGGGGATAACAACTTCAGTCAATCTCCCGCATCTTCCGTCTCTCCCGCATCTTCCGTCTCTCCCGCATCTTCCGTCTCTCCCGCATCTCCCCCATCCTCCCCATCTCCCCCATCTCCCCCATCTCCCCCATCTCCCCCATCCTCCCCATCTCCCCCATCCCCTCACCCCATCACCAATGCGATCGCAGTACAATAGTCCTACCGGCATCCCTGCGAACACATTATGATGAGTAATCTTCCCGATTTTGGTGAGTACGGCTATCAGGTTATCCGAGAATTGGGTCACAACCTTGCTGGGGGTCGCGTGACTTACCTGGCGAGTCGTAGTAAAACCGCAGCACCTACTTCCGATGTCACTCCCGATCCGGCTGATTTAGTGGCAATTAAACAGTTTCAGTTTGCCAGTACCAGTGATGCGGGGTGGGCGGGTTATGAGGCATATCAGCGCGAAATTCAAGTGCTTCAGGGGCTAAATCATCCCGGTATCCCCCGCTATTTAGATTCCTTTGAGAGTCCCCGGGGATTTTGTATGGTTCAGGAGTACAAACCGGCAGAATCCCTGGCGCAACAGCGCACCTGGCATCCGATTCAAGTCAAAGAGGTTGCTGTAGCCCTGTTGTCGATTTTAGTTTACCTGCAAAATCGCCTCCCTGCGGTAATTCACCGGGATATCAAACCCGAAAATATTCTGGTTGATCAACAGATGAATGTCTATTTGGTCGATTTTGGATTTGCTCATCTTGGGGAGGGAGAAGTTGCGGTTAGTAGCATTGTTAAAGGCACTCTGGGGTTTATGCCACCGGAGCAATTATTTAATCGGGAATTGACTCCGGCTTCGGATTTATATGGAGTGGGAGCGACTTTAATTTGTTTACTGACGGGGACAAAATCCCAAGACATTGGGGAGTTAATTGACCCGAGTTATCGGATTCATTTTCAGAAACGGGTTCCTAAAATTAGTCTGGCTTGGATTCAATGGCTGGAAAAAATGGTGGAACCCAAGCCAAAAGACCGTTACCCGAATGCAGAAACCGCCTTAGAAGTGTTGACACCAATTGAGATTAGTCGCACGCCGCAAGTGATTTCTAGTCATCAATTGGTGCAGTTTCGGGGGACAAAGTTAGGAGAACCAATTACCCAAACAATTTCGATTAAAAATCCCGTTCCCGGGACGATGCTAACGGGGAAATGGAAGGTGGCTCCTTATCGGAGAGATGGCTACTTTTCCAAAAATAATCATCCCTGGATTGCGATCGCCCCAGCCCGGTTTAAGGGGAATCAAGTTGAATGTACCATCACCGTGGATACCCGCAATTTGATAGCCGATCGCATTTATGACCGCGAATTATTATTACAGGCAAATTCAGACCGAAAGTTATATCGAGTCGCCCTTAAAATTAAAACCGCCCCGGAACCTGTAGAAGAGATAAAATTACCCTATCCTTTGCTGGGAATTTTGCTAAGTTTAGCCTTGAATCTAGTCTGGACTTCACCTTTAAATGTGGTAGGAAATTGGCTCGGGTCGTTTAGTGATTCAGTTTGGGGCGTGGTCGTATTCCTGTTTTTATTTCCCTGGACTGTGCTTTCTACCATTCGGACGATCGCCCAGAATCCGGGTCCGGCTGCCACAGGTGCGATCGCCGGGAGTATCAGTAGTGCCGTGATTGCCGCTTTAAGTGCGATCGCTTTTGGCATGGGTTCCATGTCTTGGACTCAAGCGGCACTGGAAGCGGCGATCGCTTCCTCCCTTTTGGGTGCGTTAATCGGTGCCTATGCCGGTATAGGAACCGAAGAATTAATCAGCCGATTACGGGCGATGGGAACAGCCAGAGAAGTATCCCAAACCCTTGCCGGGGCGATCGCCGGGGGAATCTGTGGTGCATGGCCGATTGTGGATATCACCCATTCCCTGTTTAATAGTTGGGCTTGGCTGGGATGGATGGGTTTAAGTATTTTAACAGGGATGGTTGCCGGTGCAGTTTTCGATGAAGTAGAACAGGGCAAAATCTCCCCCGTAAACCCTAAAGATAAACTCAAAATTAGCAATGTTTCGTCGTATTTTGCCGGGGGAATTTCTGTGCTGACGGTGGGATTAGGAATCAGCCTAGGGTTTGCTTTGAATGGGGGAATTTTATCTCATTATTGGGTGAGTTTGCTAATTGGAGCAACCGCGATTCCGTTAGGGAAAATGCTTTATCCTCATTGGATGCGATCGCGCCAAGTGCGGGAGTATCATGAGTCGAAAACAAAACGGATTCAACCTTAATATTTCAGTTCAAGAGTACAGAAACTGGCCCTGTGCTCTTTTTTTAATAGTTTATAACCCCAATAAATTCACTTTTGATAAAAATTAGCCTGAACATTGACTATCAGATGATAAATCTTGACAAAAATAAATGAAGTTGATAAAATTCCGGGAACCAGGAGCGAGCAACGCAACTTTAAGTTAACGTTCAGCGTGGGTTGGTTTATTAGTCTAACTCGGAGTGTAGAGGAATGTCAAATTTATTTAGAATGCTGGCCGATCTTGCAGAAGATCCAGCTAAATTGGAAGAATTTAGAAATGATCCGAATGCGGTGATGGATGAGTATCAATTGACCGAAGAGCAAAAACAGTTGCTCACCAGTGGCAATCAAGGAGACTTTATCCGGGCTATTATGGACGAACATAATCAGAAATTCGGGCCTTTTGGGGGTAGATTGGGCTGTATCTAATATTCTCTGTTTCCTTTACAGGTATATTGGGGTGATTCAACCAGCAACAAGGGCAATGCCTACCCGACTGGAAAAAGGGTTAGGGGTGAATTCGTCCCTAATCCATTCCCTTGGATAGGGGAAGGGTCACACGAACGGTTCACCGGACTGATTTTTTATAATCCAAAAAATATGGCAAGCGATGTTATTTTTGAGCCTTTAAACTTTCGCAATTTAACCGTTAAAAACCGAATTTTTCGCTCCAATACCTACGGAAATTTTAACGATCCTGATGGCATTGGCACTCCCGAACGAATTGCCTGGGAAGAAAAATTTGCACGGGGCGGTGTGGGAGCCATTCTCTCTTCAGTCGTGCCGGTTGCCAACACAGGGAGAATGGCTCCCAACTGTCCTACGCTTCATGAGGACGATCGCATTCCGTTTTGGCAAAAAGTAGCAGAAACAGTGCATCACTATGACTGTAAATATATCGTTCAACTCAGCTACGGGGGTAGCCATCTCGGTTTGCTCAGTTCTCAGCTCACCCCGGATGGAATTCAAGAGATTATTCAAGACTTTGCAGATGCAGCGCGGCGATCGCGAGAAGCCGGACTCGATGGGGTGGAAATTGATGCCACCAGTGGCGGCACTGGACAGTTTATCGCGGATTTGACCGAGAGTCGCACTAAGCCTCCAGTCAATCTAATCGCTCAGTTTTTGCGAGGGGATGTTAACCCGCGCACCGATGACTATGGGCAGTCTTTAGAAAATCGCTGCCGTTTTTTAATCGAAGTGGTGAAAGCAATCCGGCAACAGGTGGGTGATGATTTTCACCTCCAAATTAAAATCGAGGGGGGTGAGAATTTAGAGGAAGATATCCAGATTGCTCAAAATTTGGAAATCGCCGGTGCAGATGCTCTCCATGCCGGGAGCAAAGTTCCTCAATCTCAACGGTCCTTAACTGATTTTCCCTTAGATATTCAGGGGCCACATATCAACGCCACCCAACGCCTGAAACAAGCGGTGAATATTCCGGTATTATGTACAGGGGGGTTCCAAACCGCCAGCTATATCCGCCACGCGATCGCCGGGGGGTATTGCGACGGGGTGACCATTGCCCGGGCTTTAATTGCCAATAGCAATTTAGTCAACCAATTTGCCCAAGGGGATGACAGCCCAGAACGGCCCTGCTCTTACTGTGAAAAATGCCGCATCAACTTAGTAGACAATCCCTTGGGATGTTATGACGTGACTCGCTATGATGGCAACTATGGGGAAATGATTCGCGAGATGATGTCGGTTTACTTGCATCCGGGCAAATAAGAAGACCCTATGCTGATCCACTTCCCTACCCTAATCGCCGATTTCAAAGGTAAGTCATCATGGCAGACAAAAATCTCCCTTCCCATTTGATTAAACGTCTAATTCAGGGAATTGTCGCCCTGATTGCCGTATTCAGTTTAATGCTGAGTGGAGCGGATCCGGCACGAGGGGGAAAAATAGAGATTACTTTTGATCGCTTGCCCGGAGATAGAGGATTGCTTGGGGTAAACTGTATCCTCCAGGACAGTCAAGGGTTTATGTGGTTCTGCACTCAGGAAGGAGTGACCCAGTATGATGGATATAACTTTAACACTTATAAAAACGATCCGACGGACCTCAATTCTTTATCCGATAGTTTTATTACAGCAATTTATGAAGACCGCGATCATAATCTGTGGATAGGAACGCTCACAGGGGGCTTGAATAAATTTGACCGTTCTACCCAGAAATTTACTCGTTATAGCAATAAACCTGAAGACCCCAAGAGCTTAATTAATAACCAAATCAATGCCATTCAAGAAGACAAAACTGGGGTGCTGTGGATTGGCACCAATGGCGGTCTGGAACGCTTTGACTCAAACCAAGGGATTTTTACTCACTATACTCAGGATTCTAACACTTTCTCTAGCTTAAATCAAAATCACGTTACCGCGATTTATGAAGATAAAACCGGAGTGTTGTGGATTGGCACCGAGGGCGGCGGACTCAATCGCTTTGACCCAACCGAGGGGAGTTTTAAGTATTACATCAACGAGCCTAATAACCCCACTAGCTTAAGCCAAAACCACGTTACCGCAATTTATGAAGATCACACGGGAGTGCTGTGGATTGGGACCGATGGCGGCGGACTTGACCGATTTGACCGAGAAACTGAAACCTTTACCCATTATCAACACGATCCCAATGACTCGAATAGCATTAGTATTGATAGAATTAGTGCGATCGCTGAAGATGAGCGGGGGTTTCTCTGGATTGGATCGGGAAGCTGGGATGGCACCTATACAGGTATGGGCATTGACCGGCTCAATCCCAACCGCAAAAACTTTACCCATTACTTCAATCAACTCACCGAACTCAACAGCTTAAGCGATAACAACGTCTTATCACTTTATGTTGACAAAACTCATGCAATTTGGATTGGAACTTGGGCAAAAGGAGTTAATCGTTTCGATCTGGGCAAACAAAAATTTGAGCGCTACACCTTTAACAACAACAATCCCAATGCTTTGCATGGTGATGCCGTCTGGGCTATTGCTGAAGATGCAGATGGCCTATTGTGGATTGGAGGAACGAATGGTGGATTGAATCGGCTTGATCGCAAAACTGGGCAATTTACTCACTATACCCAGGACCCCAATAATCCTAACAGTTTAGATAGTACAAGCGTTTATTCTATCTACGAAGACAGTCTCGGTCGGTTATGGGTGGGAACCAATGCAGGCTTAAATCTATTTAATCGAACTACTAAAACATTTAGCCATTATATCCAAAACTCGGAAGCGCCTAATAGCCTCAGCGGTCATGTAGTTTGTCGAATCTATGAAGACCGTTCGGGTCGGTTTTGGATCGGTACTTTTGACGGGGGGTTGAATCAGTTTGATGTAAATTCAGAGAGATTTATCCATTACATCCACGACCCAGAAGAAGACAATAGCATAAGTTCCGATTCAATTTCCGTTATTTACGAAGATCACGCTGGAATATTATGGATCGGGACCTTTGGAGGAGGATTCGACCGATTCGATCCAGTCTTAGAATCTTTTACTCATTACAAAAACAATCCCAGCGATAGCAATAGTCTGAGTAACGATAAAGTTAGTGCTATTTACGAAGACGAAAATGGAATGTTCTGGATCGGCACTCAAGGGGGCGGACTCAATCGCTTTAATCCGACTACGGGCGAATTTACACATTACACGGAAAAAGATGGCTTACCCAGTAATGTAATTGGTGGCGTATTAAGCGACCTCCAAGGTAATCTCTGGGTTAGTACCATGAATGGACTTTCAAAATTTAATCCCGTTGCTGAGACCGTTAGAAACTATGAGGTTAGCGACGGTCTGCAAAGTAATAGTTTTGATGTTTTATCCTCCTTTAAAAGTCCAAAAGGCGAACTCTTTTTCGGGGGGTTCAATGGCTTCAATGCCTTTTATCCCGATCGCATCCAAGATAATCCCCACATTCCTCCCATTGTCCTCACTGAATTTCAAAAATTTAACGAACCCGTTACCCTAGATCACCCCCTCTCAGACATAACAATCCTACCCCTCTCCTACAAAGACCAGTTTTTCGGCTTTGAATTTGCCGCACTAGATTACACCAACCCAACTAAAAACCAATACGCCTATAAACTGGAAGGATTTGATAAAGACTGGATTAACGCCGGAACTCGACGCTATGCCACCTATACCAACCTCAATGGCGGCCACTATACGTTCCATGTCAAAGGCTCCAACAATGATGGCGTCTGGAACGAAATCGGCACCTCGATTCAGCTAGAAATTGCCCCGCCACCCTGGAAAACCTGGTGGGCCTATACCCTGTATCTCTTCGCCTTAATTGGCGTAGTTTTGGCCTATGTCCAGTGGCGGACGATCGCCCAACGGCAAGAATTAGAACAACAACGCCAAGAATTAGAGCGAGAACGAGTCGTTTCCGAAAAATTGCGCCGCCTCGATAAGCTTAAAGATGACTTTCTGGCGAATACCTCCCACGAAATGCGGACACCTTTAAATGGGATTATTGGCCTAGCGGACTCCATGCTGGATGGGGTTGCCGGTCCCGTCTCAGAAAAGCAACAAAGAAACCTCTCGATGATTGTCCAAAGTGGTCTGCGCTTGAATGCTTTAATTAACGATATTCTCGATTTATCCAAGATGAAGCAATCGAGCTTAGAACTGCAAATTAAGCCCGTAGGGATGCGAGAAATTAGTGACGTGGTGCTGACTTTGTGCGAACCCATCATCGGCAAAAAGTCATTACAACTGCTCAATAAAATCAATCCCGAACTCCCCCCCGTGGATGCGGATGAAAATCGGTTGCAGCAGATTTTATACAACTTAGTCGGTAATGCCATTAAGTTTACCGAAAGCGGCATTGTGGAAGTCTCTGCGGAGGTGCTGCCACCAGCGCAGTCCCCGGAGAAACAGGAGAACCCCGGTTACTTGGCGATTACCATCGCCGATACCGGCATCGGCATCCCCGAAGACAAACGCGATCGCATTTTTGAAGCCTTCGAGCAAGGGGATGGCTCCACCGCCCGGATTTATGGCGGCACCGGGTTAGGGTTATCGGTGACTAAAAAGTTAGTCGAGTTACATGGGGGCACGATCGCCGTCGAGTCTACCCTGGGGGAAGGGTCGCGATTTACCTTTACTCTCCCCCTCTCCCAGACAACCGCAGAACCCCTAGAAGTGAACCGCGATCGCTCATCGTTCCTCCCCCGTTTACAGGCGATCGCCATTGCTGTAGATAACAGTGATGGTGAGGCAGTCGAGGTTTCCGTCGAAACCGAAACCGATGGTCATTTCCGGTTATTAGTCGTCGATGATGAACCCATCAACCGGCAAGTATTGGTCAACTACCTCTCCGGCGCTCATTATACCGTCACCCAAGCCACCAACGGACCCGAGGCGATCGCCTTACTGGACAACAACTTCAAACCGGACATCATCCTCTTGGATGTGATGATGCCTCGGATGACGGGATACGAAGTCTGCCGCATCCTGCGTCAACAGTATGGAATGGACGAACTCCCCATCATCATGCTCACCGCTAAAAATCAAGTCTCGGATTTAGTCGCCGGATTACAAGCAGGTTCTAACGATTATTTGACCAAACCCATCGCCAAAGATGAACTCCTCGCCCGCATTAAAACCCATCTCAATGTAGTCCGCTTAAAAACCGAAAATATGCGGCTACAAACCGAATTAGATATCGCCCGTCGCCTGCAAATCATGATGTTACCCAAAGCCGAAGAATTGCGCCAACTTCCCGAACTAGATATCGCCGGATTCATGGAACCCGCCGAGGAAGTCGGTGGCGACTATTACGACATTCTTACCCAAGGAGATGGCTTAAAAATTGGCATTGGTGACGTCACCGGACATGGGTTAGAAAGCGGCGTCCTGATGCTCATGGCTCAAACCGCTGTCCGCAGCTTATTAGAGAGCAAAATCACCGAACCCCAGGAATTTTTAGACGCCCTCAATCGCACCATTTATCACAATATTGAGCGGATGAATGTCGAGAAAAGTATGACCCTCTCCCTCGCTGATTACAGCAAGGGAACCCTACGATTAACGGGACAACATGAAGAAGCCATTCTCGTCCGCACCACCGGGGAAGTGGAACGCTTGGATACCATAGATTTAGGATTTCCCATCGGTTTAGTGGAAGAAATTGGGGATTTTATCTCCTCTATCGAAGTTACTCTCAATCCCGGAGATGTGGTGGTGTTCTACACCGATGGCATTACCGAAGCGATGGATATGGATAAACAGTTATATGGATTAGAGCGATTAATTGAGGTGATTGTGCAGAATCGAGAGCATAGTGCGGAGGAAATCAAAGAACGGGCGATTCAAGATGTGATGGAATATATCGGTAAACAAAAGATATTTGACGATATTACTTTGGTTGTGCTTAAACAACGGTAGAAAACTGTTAGAAAAGCCCCGCAGGCTGTAGCCCGGAGGCTATACGGACGAAGCCTGCGCAGGCGGGCTGAAGAAAAGCCCCTACAAACGTTTGTTTGTAGTAACCCCTTCAGGGGTTGCCTTCTCCTGCCAAACCCTACAAGTATTCAAGGATTTTGAACTCTTTGCTCCCCACCAGCATCAATCACTCTAGGAGGGTTTTTTGACCTCACAATTTGTTACCCCTCTGGCATTTTTAATTAATTTCTCATCAAAAGTGTAGAAATTCTCGCAATCCTGACTTTGGGCTAAATGAAAAGCATCAGCAAAATCCAAACCCGTTTCATGCCATAGCAGAGCTTGATGAACTACCATAGAATAAGTTAAGTAAATATTTGGCAGTCCCAAAAGTTTCCGTAAAGCCGAACAAACTTGGAGAGGCGTAAACTGATAAGCAAATCTTAGCACCCACTCCGTTTCTAGGATAACGGTATCCGGAATAAAAATTTCGGGGTTTTGAAAAATTTGCAGGCTTTTTTGATACTGAACTTCATCATCTTGAGTCAAAAGTCTAACCACAATATTGGTATCAACTGCAATCATGCCATTGCTCCTGAAGTCCCTTGCTAATTGCAGCCTCCATATCCTCTAAAGTTTTAGGAGAACCTTGATACTTCAAACACCCTGCGACTTCATTTAAAGTAGTAGCAGGAAAAGGCTGTTTGGGCTGAATCAGAATCCCTTTTCCCGTATCAATCAAGATGATTTCCGTCCCCACTTCCAAGCTATAAGTTTTCCGCATTTCCGGGGGGATAATAACCTGTCCTGTTTCTGAGACTTTCGCAATTTCCATCAGTGAATGAGTTAAAATTTTTAATTAATTATAACTCATGTCATCATCAGTTTGGGTCAAGTTAAAGAAGATTGAACTTCTGCGGTGAGGATTGTTTCAGCTTCGGTGCTGAGTTCTGAACTCCCATCATATAGCCCATCCAGGAACGGGTCAGCGGTGGGGGGATGCAGAAAGGGTATTAGGGGCTAAATTCGCTTGTAAATACTGGGCGATCGCCTCATGCAGCAGAGTCTCGAAACGTTTCTGTTCTTGTATCGCAATCCGTACCCGTTGGGTCAAGGTTTGGGGGTCAAGTTTCTAATTGAGGGTAATTTCTAGCATCGTTATCGTCTTTTGAGTTATGATATTTTATAAAATCCTACCAAAAACTCAATTTCTTAACTTTCAATGGAGCAATTCATCATGGCGACTAAAGCCCTGTCCCGGTATGTTAATCGCAACCCTGAGATTTTAGGCGGAGAACCTATTATCACCGGCACTCGGACATCAGTTCGCGCCATTGTGGGGCTATGGCGGATGGGCATTATGCCAGAAGAAATTCTCAGCCATTTGCCTCATCTGACTTTAGCACAAGTGTTTGATGCCTTGAGTTTTTATCTCGATAATCAAGGGGAAATTAATGATTACATCGAAAAAAATCGAGTACCTGATGAATTAGTCCATCCATCTGTTAAGTCGGTGTTAAGTACATTATGACCTCTACTGCAACACTTTACACCGATGAGGATATGTCGGCTTTAGTTGCCACACTTCTCAAAGCCCGGGGTTTGGATATCACTACGGTTCCCGAACAAGGGGCGATCGGCAGGACGGATAGCGAGCAACTGGAATTTGCCAGTGGTGTGGGTCGGTGTATCCTGACTCATAATCGGGTTGATTTTGAGCAATTACATCTTCAGTATATGGCGGAGGGCAAAGAACATGAAGGCATTATTATAGTTCCTCAGAAAAATGCTTATGAAGTGGCACGGCGAGTTGGCATTTTAGTCCATACACTGACTGCCAGTGAGATTAAGATTCAATTGCTATACGCCTAAATCTTCACTGATCCCTCACCCAGATCCCAGAAACCGACCGAAACCCGGTTTCTGCCATAACCGATGCCTTTTCACCCCAATCGAGTTAAGAAACCCGGTTTCTCGCCTCTTTCTCAAAATTCCTGATTTTCTTCTTCTTCAAAATCCTGGTATAATTGTTCTAAATTTTGATGTTCAAACCGTCGAGAAACGCGCCGATATTTCTTAGATTCTAACTTCGGTTCATTTTGCTCGGTTCCTTTGCCTTTGCTTTTGACCTTCATGCTGGATTCGGGATTGCTTTGTTGGGAGAGGATTTCTTCATAGATAATCGCTTCTTCCAGAAACTCTAAATAATCATCATACCGTTCCCAATCTCCACTCACCACACAGTTAGGTTCATCCCGGTGTAAGCAGTCGCTAAACTGACAGGTTCCTTCTTGCAAGCGTTGGCGCGCTTCGGGGAAATATTCGGCTAATTCTCGCGGGGGAAAGTCGAGGTTGGGTTGATTGAATCCGGGGGAATCGGCGAGGAGTCCTCCGCTGGGGAGGTCAAATAATTCCACATGGCGGGTGGTGTGGCGTCCGCGTCCGAGTTTGCCGGAGACATCGCCCACTCGCAGGGTGGCAAAGGGGATGAGTTGGTTAATTAAGCTGGATTTGCCGACACCAGAGGGACCGGAAATTAAGGTGATTTTATCTTTGAGCCGATCGCGCACGGCATCAATACCAACTCCGGTTTCTACACTAATAAATAAAGGTTGATATCCCCAACTTTCTAACCGTTCTTGCCACTCAATTCGCTCTTGTTCTGAAACTAAATCGGTTTTATTTAAACATAATAAAACCGATAATCCAGTGGATTCAGCTTTGACTAAAAAGCGGGTGAGTTGATGAGGGTCGAGGGTGGGTTCTTCAATGGCAAAGACGAGCAGCACCTGGTTGGCATTGGCGATCGCTGGACGATCCAGTTCCGTTTGCCGGGGGAAGACTTCGGCGACTGCTCCTCTGCCGCCTTCCCAGTCCGGTTCTTCTATCACCACGCGATCGCCTACCATCACCTGCTGCCCGATTTTTTTCAAGCGCGATCGCCGGGTACAAAGCAGGGTGGATGCAGTCGTCATGGGGGTATCCAACTGCACCCGATAATAATTCGCTTGGACTGCCACAACTGTCCCAGTAATCAGGGATTCAGCCTGATCTCCAGTCCGGGGAAAGTGCAACTCCGGGCGATCGCCTGGGAGGGATATATTCCCGCAGTCGGGACTCCCTCCCTTTGTCCCCATCAGGGTCTCTGCTTCATCCTTGCCGTTACTCATGCAGATTTCGCCGCACGTCGAACTTGAATGGCAAAAAACCCCCCTCGGTCCTCAATCAATTCCATGATATGTCCATCCATCACCAGACTATCGGGAACCTGTTCGATGGGTTCTCCCGGGTCCAGCCAGACTTCTAGCACTTCCCCGGGATTCATTTTATCCAAGCGCAGTTTGGTCCGCACGAAATTCATCGGACAAGGAGTTCCGCGCAGATCCAGGGTCGGGTAATCGGATTCAGAGGTTAGATTTTGGGTCACTTGTTAAACAAATCTCCTAAAAATCCTTTACCCCCTTTACCAATGCGATCGCCTTTCAGTTTTGCCAACTGTTCCAGCAAGGGCCGTTCTTCTGCCGTTAACTTCGTCGGAATATCGATCGCCACAGAAATCAGATGATCCCCACGCACTGCCGGATTCCCTAACTTCGGAACCCCTTTCCCATCCAACTTGATTACCGTATTCGGTTGAGTACCCGCAGGAATCGTGAGTTCCGTTGGTCCATCCACCGTATTCACATCCAGACGACATCCCAAAATCGCTTGGAGGTAACTAATCTTAATTTCCGAGAGGATATTAATATTGTCGCGCTGAAACTCCGCATCTTCATTCACGAACAAATAAACGTACAAATCCCCCGACGGACCGCCCCTTGCACCAGCATCTCCTTCCGCTGAAACCCGCAAGCGAGTCCCATTATCTACCCCGGGTGGCACGTTAATTTTGAGTTTCTTGGTCTCTTGTTTGACCCCGGCCCCATTACAGGCTTCGCATTTATCCTCAATGGTTTCCCCAGTGCCGTTACAGGTGGGACAAACCGAGACTTGAGTGAAGCTGCCAAAGGGGGTACGGGTAGCGCGGCGGACCTGTCCCGCGCCATTGCAGGTGCCACAGGTGCGGGGACGGGTTCCGGGTTTCGCCCCGGTCCCTACACAGGAGCTACAGGTTTCCAGATGAGAAATGCGAATTTCTTTTTCGCCGCCAAAGATGGCTTCCCGAAAATCCAGCTTCAAATCCAGACGCAAATCATCCCCGCGCACCGGACCGCTTCTTCTGCGGCCCTGTTGACCGGGAACACCACCCCCAGCAAAGCCATTGAAAAAGCTTTCAAAGATGTCAGCAAAGCCCATATCGCCCATATCACCGAATCCTGGCCCTCCGGCACCGGAACTGACTCCGGCTTCGCCAAATCGGTCATAACGTGCGCGGACTTCCGGTTCGCTCAGGATTTCGTAAGCGTGATTGATTTCTTTAAAGCGCTCTTCAGCGCCCTCTTCTTTATTGACATCTGGGTGATATTTGCGCGCTAACCGGCGGTAGGCACGTTTAATCTCTTCTTTGTCAGCAGTGCGAGCAACACCTAGAATTTCATAGTAATCGCGGGCCATAGAGCGCTTCTGGTAAAAATAAAAAACAAAAGGGACGCAAGCAATGGACTGTCATTTGGGGCGACAACCCCGGAAAGGTTTGGTTGTGGGAATCAGGGGGGAGACCTCTGATTCCCTTCTCAGTCTAGGGACCGATCGGGAGTTACTCCGATGTATTGGCTTCTTCTTTTTCCTCTTCTTCCTCCACTGGGTTAGATTGCTGATAGACGGCAATTCCCACCGAGAAGAGAGTTTCTTGGAATGCGGACATTCGCTGTTTAAGCTCTTCAACCTCAACGGTTTTATTTTCGAGGGCTGCTTTTAGCTGTTTTGCTCTGTCCTTAAGTTCTGCTTTGAGCTCCTCGCTCAACAGAGCCACGTTATCTTTTAAAGTCGCTTTATAATTATAGAACAGGCTTTCAGCCTGGTTTTTAATTTCTGCGACTTGTTTGCGATAGCGGTCTTCGTCGGCATATTTTTCCGCATCTAGGCGCATTTTTTCGATTTCTTCGTCGCTCAAACCACCTGTGCTCGTGATTTGGATGCTTTGGACGCGTTCGGTGCCTTTGTCTGTGGCGGAGACATTGAGAATGCCATTAGCATCAATTTCAAAGGAGACTTCGATTTGAGGAACCCCTCGGGGTGCGGGGGGGATTTTATCCAAGACGAAGTTACCCAGGCTTTTGTTATCTTTGACCATTGCCCGTTCCCCTTGCAGCACATGGATTTCTACTTCCCGTTGTCCATCGGTGGCGGTGGAGAAGGTTTGGGCGCGGCTGGTGGGAATGGTCGTGTTGCGATCGATAATTTTGGTGAAAACGCCGCCGAGGGTTTCGATGCCGAGGGAGAGGGGAGTCACGTCCAACAATAGGACATCTTGGACTTCGCCGCCGAGGACCCCGGCTTGGATGCCAGCCCCGATCGCCACCGCTTCATCAGGATTGACGGTGCGATCGGGTTCTTTGCCGCCAAAATAATCACTAATGGCTTTTTGAACCGCAGGAATCCGCGTAGAACCGCCCACTAAGATAATCCGATCGATTTCCTCGATACTCAGGGTGCTATCTTTAATCGCCTGGACGACGGGTTCTAAGCTCAGTTTGACCAAATCGCTAACGAGTTCTTCAAACTGTCCTCGGGTCAACTCCATTTCCAAGTGTTTGGGTCCGGTTTCGTCGGCACTGATAAAGGGGAGGTTAATGGCGGCACTCTCCCGCGAGGAGAGTTCAATTTTGGCTTTTTCTGCCGCTTCCCGAATCCGTTGGACGGCCATTTTATCGACGGAGAGGTCGATCCCCTCATTGATGCGAAATTGTTCGACCATCCATTTGACTAGGGTGGTATCGAAGTCATCCCCGCCGAGGTGGTTATTGCCGGAGGTGGATTTGACTTCAAAGATGCCGTCTCCGAGTTGGAGAATGGAGACATCTAAGGTCCCGCCTCCGAGGTCAAACACGAGGATGGTGTGGTCTTGTCCTTGTTTGTCTAAGCCGTAGGAGAGGGCGGCGGCGGTGGGTTCGTTGATGATTCGCAGCACTTCTAAGCCAGCGATCGTGCCTGCATCTTTGGTGGCTTGGCGTTGAGCGTCAGTAAAGTAAGCCGGAACGGTAATCACGGCTTGAGTGACTTCTTCTGAGAGATAGGCTTCGGCATCCTCTTTGAGCTTTTGCAGGATCATGGCCGAAATTTCCTGGGGGGTGTAGGTGGTTCCCCGGATTTTCACATCTACGGTGTTGTCTCTGCCTTTGGTACAGGTGTAGGGAACTCGGGATCGTTCTTCTTCTGTGTCTTCCCAGCGACGACCGATAAAGCGTTTGATGCTGTAGACGGTATTTTCAGCGTTGGTGACGGCTTGGCGTTTGGCAAGCTGTCCAACAACGCGAGCGCCATTTTTAGCAATTCCCACAATACTGGGGGTGGTGCGTCCGCCTTCGGTGTTGCTAATCACGTTGGGTTTACCGCCCTCTAAGACAGCAACACAACTATTAGTGGTCCCGAGGTCAATTCCGATGACTTTTCCCATAGCGGTTCGGCGATTTAAAGTGTGCGTGGCAATTGGGGGAAGGGTGGGTTCCAGTCGCGACAGGGGAGGGCGACGGGGTGGGGGGAGGATACCGGGTTGGGGCCCGAGGTTCGGACCGGCGATCGGGCGACTGGGATGCCGCCGATCATGGAGGATGGGGTTATTCTTGAGGACTGTCGGGAGTTTCTGAGGCGATCGCTTCTTCTTCGTCCTCGGGTGCTGCCGCGACTTTCACCAGTGCGTGTCGCAAGACGCGATCGCCAAGCATATAACCCCGGCGGAATTCATCGGTGACGATGCCTTCAGCATACTCCCGGGTGGGTTCGCGCATCACGGCCTCATGAAAGTTCGGGTCGAACTCTTCTCCCTTGGGATACATGGCAGAGACGCCGATGCGTTTGAGGCTTTCTACCATCTGCTTATAAACGCTCAGGTAGCTTTTATGAAGGTTCATTTCCCCATCGTTTTGGGGTTTAATTTGTTCTTTGGCTCGCTCAAAGTTATCCACGACGGATAACAATTCGCGGATCGTGGCACATTTGGCTTGTGCTTCAAGTTCGAGCTTTTCTTTTTGGGTGCGCTTGCGGAAGTTGTCAAAATCTGCGGCTAATCTAGCATATTGGCTTTTTAATTCTTCTAACTGAATGCTAAACGCTTGATTAGCCTGGACTAAGGCTTCCATCGCCATGTACTCTTCCGGACTAGCTTCTTGGGTGTCGGGTGCGGCGGCGGTGGGTTCCGCTGTTTCGGTTGTGCCACTCTCTTCTACCCTGACTTCCCGAGGGGCGTCCTGCACTTTCCCTTGATGACCCCATTCATCGGAGGCGACTGCCTCGGATGCGTCATCAGCGGAATTGGATGCTCCGCCGGAGTTCTCCGCTGCCCATTCTGTTTGTGTTTTTTCTTGCTGTTTTTGTTCTTCTGTCACTTGAGCCTCCTTGGACATTTGGAAACCCCCGCGTCTTAAGACCGGGGAGGAAAAATGACTGAGGGGACGGGTATCCCTCGCGCTTTTCAACTACAGATCAGCGCCCAGCCTCGGTTGTCCCATGCCAACTCTCCTATTTTAGAAACTGGCCTTACTATCCCTAGGTCAGTGGGTGAAGCGAAAGCGATCGCTCCCAACAGAATCCTTGATTAGCCTGGAGCTGACCTTTTTAAGCGCACTGGAGTTCACTTTACCATTTTATTACCCTCCCTGACAGGGGGGCAGGGGTCCTCTAACACTGCCCCGGTGACTGGCCCAAATGAGGGGAATGATCAGGCTATTGTCAGTTAATTATGATTAATTCAGGATGGGTAATCAGCGGGGATCAGGCATTTGCAAAAAATTTCCTCGAAGTTTTTAAAGATTTTGTAAATTTTGACGCTGAATTGGGCCGGGAATCGGTTATAAACTGTCTATGATGCAGCGGATAGTTTGAAGACTCTGTAAAACTTAATAAATATTTAGGAGAATTGGGGAAATCTAATGAAAGAAGATGAGATAATTAAATGAATTCGCTCAGGATGCCAGTAGCGGTTTTACCCTAGCCTCTTTACTGAGAATAAATCCTTTAATAACAACCCGCAGGATGCTCCCTGAGAGAATTTTAAGTCTAATTGCTCTACTTTAAGAAACCAAGTTTCAGTTAGAATAGTCATAGAGAATAGGAAAGAAAAAGTCTTCAGGCGATCGCCACAGAGGAAAGGAGCGAATTTCACGATTCTGTTTCCACCATTCCACTGCCAGCGGAAAGCCAATTATTTTTTATCACCGCTCTCTACTCACCGACGACTTAGAACAGGAGCAATTTTCCGGAGCCTTGCGGAATTGGGGTGCAACTGACATCTACAACAGAACCCTTATGCCAACTTCACCGATTCGGGAGGCTAATTGTGAAAGAACTCACCCCAGATTCCTATCCAGAACAATCCGTCGATGATGTCGTCCACTCCTACGATCGCATTCTATTAGCGATCGTTGTCACTGGGCTTTTATACTGGTTTCATATTGCTTGGCGCGATCCCAACACTCCTGCTCAAGTTGTTGACGCCAATCTGCCCACGGTGGAACTGTTATCGGAAGTCGCTGCTGACCAAGTATTGCAAGCCGTTTCCACAGAGTCGGGTTTACCCAAATCAGCACTACAAATTGTAGAGAGCGAACCCGAAATCGGGGTAGGAGCGATTTGCGAGGCGATCGCCGCTGATTGCAGTTTGACACCCCGACCCTCTGTCCAAGTAAAGATTGCAAGTCAGGAACAACTTTGGGTGTATCGGCTCAACCATTCCGGACCGGAAGTAAAAGTTGAAAAAATCAGTTCTTCTCGCCTGGAGTGAACCCCAAAGTGCGGCGCTTTGACTAACAAATACTGCGGCATTTAAGGATAATCAATTTATGAACCTCCACAGAGGGCCAACTAGATTGAACAGATTAGGTCTGGGAATGGGTACATCGATCAATCGCTCCTGTAAGTTGAACTTGCAGGAGCGATTTGTTTTAAAGATAGGATTAAATTGATAAAAACCCCTTCATTTTGGGTTATAAATAAATCATCGGTCTCCCCGAGGCGATCGCCTTATCCCTAGAGACCCTCAAACCCCAGTTGTTTTTATAGGTGCGTCGGAATATGATCCTCGCTTTAGAACTGCCCATTTCTAATAGCCTAATCGCTCAAATTTCCTTTACCCTAGTTGTAGCCGGAATTTTTCTGTGGCAAGCATTCAAGGCTTACCAAGAAGTGAAAAAATAAGGGGAATCGATGAGACGGTGGCGACAACCCCCAGGGCCGGTTCGGTTGTCGCCACCTGTCGGAACCTCTCACCTTTCCCCTTGATCTCACAATTTAGGTTAACCGGGGTAGGTCAACCCTTCCCCCAAAAAAATCTTGAACCCGAAAAACCCGACAAAAATTTCACAGAAATATCCAAGGAAGGATTATCCTAGTAGAGACCAAATTCCACACTCTCAAAGGATGATTCATCATGGCGCGTCTGGCACTGTTGAGCACATCGGACAAAACCGGGTTAATTGACCTCGCCCGCCACTTAGTTGAGGAATTCGGCTTTGACCTCATCAGCAGTGGCGGCACCGCAACAGCCCTCAAAGAAGCCGGTTTGCCGGTGACTAAAGTCTCCGATTATACTGGGTCCCCGGAAATTTTAGGGGGGCGGGTGAAAACCCTGCATCCCCGGATTCATGGTGGTATTTTAGCAAGACGGGACCTCCCCGAGGACCGGACCGATTTAGAAACCAACGACATTCGTCCCATTGATTTAGTAGTCGTCAATCTTTACCCCTTTGAAGAAACGATCGCTAAGGAAGGGGTAACGTTTGCGGATGCGATCGAAAATATTGACATTGGCGGTCCCACGCTCCTGCGGGCAGCGGCGAAAAATCACGCCCATCTGACGGTATTATGTAATCCGGGGCAGTATGACAGTTACTTGAAAGAATTGCGGAGTAACGGGAAAGCGTCCGGCGAATTTCGTTTGTCTTGTGCGAGAACGGCCTTTTGGCATACGGCGTCATACGATCGCGCGATCGCCACTTATTTGGATACCGCAGGCAATGCCGAGTCCCAACATCCCACCCTGCCGGATACCTTTAGCATTAGCGGACATCAAATCCAATCCCTGCGTTACGGGGAAAATCCTCATCAAGGTGCAGCATGGTATCAAATGGGAACAACGCCAACGGGATGGACGGCAGCGAACAAATTGCAAGGGAAAGAGTTAAGTTATAACAACTTAATTGATTTAGAAGCAGCCCGTCAAATTATTGCAGAATTTTCCGGCAGTAGCGAAGATGCGGCAGTGGCTATTCTCAAACATACTAATCCCTGTGGCGTAGCAATGGGAAGTACCCTAGTGGAAGCCTATCAAAAGGCTTTGGCAGCGGATTCAGTGTCAGCATTTGGGGGAATTGTTGCTTGCAATCGTCCTTTAGATGCAGCAACAGCTACGGAACTGACTAAAACCTTTTTGGAATGTGTGGTGGCCCCGGATTGCGAACCGGAAGCGGCAGAAATTTTGAGTAAAAAATCTAAGGTGCGAATTTTAACCTTAGCGGATTTAAGCAGTGGTCCGAAAAAGACGATTAAGGCGATCGCCGGAGGATTTTTGGTCCAAGAGTCGGACGATGCGATCGCGGAACCAACGGAGTGGCAAGTCGTTACGGAAAAACAACCCACGGCAGACCAACTGGCGGAACTTCTATTTGCTTGGAAGGTCGTCAAGCACGTTAAATCTAATGCCATTGTCGTGACTGGCGATCGCACCACTTTAGGTGTAGGGGCCGGTCAAATGAATCGGGTTGGGTCTGTTAAAATAGCCCTCGAACAAGCAGGAGAAAAAGCCCAGGGTGCGGTCCTCGCCTCTGATGGATTTTTCCCCTTTGATGATTCAGTGCGAACAGCAGCAGCAGCAGGCATCATCGCCGTGGTGCAACCGGGAGGAAGTCTGCGGGATAGTGATTCCATTGCGGCAGCCAATGAACTCGGTTTAGTGATGGTTTGTACCGGCATCCGTCACTTCTATCATTAAAATTTTGGCGGGGGTTAACACCTCCGCCTGATTGCTAAACTGGGTTAAGTTTGATGACAAAAGGTCCAAAATTACGGGTTTATGCCGTAATAAACCGGATGTGGTTTAGTTTACAATAGGATTGATTTGGATAGGATTATGCAAACTCAACTGGGGCAGGCTAACCTGATGAGTCCCTCTTCCTCCGGACTACCAAATGAGTGGAAACAATGGATTGCTACCAATAAATTGCGCCAGCTTCCTGATGGTTGTCTGGTAGATATTCTCGTGCAACGGGGGGTAGATATTCGGATGGCGATCGCCGAAGTCAAAGCCATCTCTACTCATCCCTATTTTCAAGCGGCTTCAGCGATACTGGCAGAACAAAACCAACAAGCCGAAGCTACAATCACGAGGCAAGCCATCCAGGTTCAAAAACTGGAAACTCAGCTCGATATTTACCGACACCTAGAGAAATTAAACCCGAATTATAACCAGATTCAACGAGTGGAGTCTCTGTCGAAGTCCGAATTTTTTGACAATTATTTTGCCCAAAATACCCCGGTAATTTTAACCGGCATCATGAAAAATTGGCAGGCATTGTCTCGGTGGAATCCCGAATATTTAAAGCAAGAGTATGGAGAGGTTGCCGTAGAGGTTCAATTTAATTGGGAATCAAGCCCTTTATTTGAGCAACAAAAAGAAAAACACCGCCAGCAAATGAAAATGGGCGATTATGTAGATTTAGTCGTCACTGGGGGGAAAACTAATGATTATTATATGGTTCCTTTTAATGGCAACTTTGATAGTCCTGAGTTTAAACCCCTGCTTCAGGATGTGGAAATCTTTTCCGAGTATATTGACCCCTCGAACCAAACCGCTTGTATTTTCTTCTGGTTTGATCCGGAAGGAACGATTACCCCATTGCATCATGACCCCTGCAATGTACTGTTATCGCAAGTGTATGGCAGAAAGCGAATTCGCCTGATTTCTCCCAATCAAAAAGCTTTACTTTATAATTATGTGGGGGTTTACAGTGAGGTGGATTTACTCAATCCGGATTACGAGAAATATCCTCGGTTTAAGGAGGTGGAAATCATCGAAGTTATCTTAGAACCGGGAGAGGTGATATTTTTGCCCGTGGGATGGTGGTATCATGTGGAGTCGTTAGATATTGCGATTTCCATTTCTTTCACGAACTTTTTGATTAATAATTATTACAATATCTAGGAGGCAGAGAAGAGAATGAAGGTTGATAGAGGAACAGAAACTATGATAGCTGAACAAATCAACGTTGACTCGGCGATCGCCACCGCAGATGACTCACAACTGGTGCAAGTGATGTTAATGCTAGATGGGGGTCACCAGTGTGAAATCGCTTTAATGCCCGATTCCCCGTTACTGGGGGAACTATTTCAAGCCTTAACAACAGAACCGGAAAAGAGTGAGAATAAACTGTTTCAGATTCCGATTGAAGAGGGAAACGGTGCGTTGTATTTTCCTAGTGCATCTTTAGTGGCGATCGCCACCGATCCAGCTGTCTCCCTGCCAATTCCAGAGAAACCCAAACCCCTTGAAACCCGGGAAGACATCGAACCAGACGATCCCGTGCAACAACTGGAATGCCAACTCAATATTTACCACAAACTAGAAAAACTATCACCCAACTATGGAAAAATTGAGAGAATTCCCCATGTTTCAGGCCAGGAATTTTTAGAGCGGTTTTATATTAGAAACAAGCCGGTAATTTTCACTGATTTGATGGACAACTGGAAAGCCCTTTCATTGTGGAATCCCCAATATTTTAAGGAAAAATATGGTCATGTAACCGTTGGTGCACAGTTTAATCGGGAATCCAATGAGCAGTATGAATGGTATCGAGAGAAGCATCAAAAAATGGTACTCTTTGGTGAATTTGTTGATCAGGTTCTACAAGGGGGAGAAACCAATGATTACTATATCGGGGCCTACAATGGCAACTTTAGCCGGGAAGGTTTCAAAAGACTGCTGGACGATATCGAACTCTTTCCTGAGTATTTAACTGATACTAAAGATCCCCATAAGACGGCATTCTGGTTTGGTCCAAGCGGGGCGATTACTCCCTTGCACTTTGACATTTTAAATACATTCCTATGTCAAGTGTATGGACGGAAACGGGTGCGCTTAATCTCGCCAAATCAGAAACATTTACTAAGTGTTTATGGGAAATGCTACAGTAATATTGATTTAGAAAATCCCAATTTAGAACGCTATCCTCAACTTAAAGATTTGGATATTATGGAGATAACTATTGGCCCGGGAGATGTGCTATTTTTACCTGTGGGTTGGTGGCATCAAGTGCGGTCTTTGGAAGTTTCGATTTCTATATCTTACTTGAACTTAGCATTTGAAAATACGTTTAATTTCTAAAATAGAATCATTTAAATTCAAAGGAACAAATGAGGGAATAATCATCAAGCAATAGGGGTGATTTCTATTATTTCTTCCTAAATTTAAACGAGAGAGAAGCACTAAAAATGGAAACAATGAAACTAGAGTCTAACCAGGTAAAAGTGATTGTGATGATGACGGGAGGTCATCAATATGAACTGTCTTTAACTAAGGATGAATCCTTGTTGAGGGAATTGTTTCAAGCCTTAAGCAATCGGGGGAAAAATGGGCGAACAGATGTGATTAGAATTCCCAACGAAGAGGACGGGTCCTGTTTGTACATTCCTCGGGATGCGATCGCCGCGATCGCCACTGTTCCTCCCATCCCCGTGCAATCCCTCAGCTTACAACCGCCCTCTCCACAACCGGAACCCACTCCCCAACTACCCCAGCAACTGATAGAATCCACGGTGGTGCAACTGGATAATTTTCTCAACCGGGCAGAGTATCAGGAACTCATTCAGACTATCTTTCCCCAGGAAGGAACTGCCTCTAGTGGGATTCAGTTGCCCACACCTCAATCCTTCGCACTGTCGCGGGAACTGCTGTTACACCGAGTACAAATGATGCTTCCCGATGTGCTGATTCAGTTGGGATTAGAGGGGTTTCCCTTGACAGCAATGGAAGCAGAGGAGACTCCGAACCATGCCCCCGAGGGACAGGCAATTTCTACCGATGGAAATCGTCCCGAAACTGCCTTAAGGGTGTTGAATTTCTGTTACTTTTTCTATCAAACGCCGAAACCTTTTAGCGGGGGAGAAATGCGGATTTATGATAGTCAAATGGTGAATAATCAAGTGAGTATCGCACAATCCTATAAAACCATAGAACCGCGTCAAAATAGTATTGTATTTTTCTTAACCAGCAATGCTTATGAAGTGCTGCCGATACATCCGAACTCCCCAGCATTTAGCGATCGCTGCTTCCGGTTCAGAGGGTGGATGCGGCGATCGGGTTAAGCGGGTTTAACTCAATTTATCCACGTCTTACAGTCTACTGGCTATAAACTTTAACGTATGACATCCAATCTCACCGAGACACAAACCGTTCATGTAATGCTACTGATTGCCGGGGGACATCAGTGTGAATTGTCCCTGGCAGCGGATGCGCCATTGTTGCAAGATATCCTAGAAACGATCGCACTCCGTTCTCACCCTGAGCGATCGCAACCCAATAAACTCTTCCAGATCCCGATGGAAGACGGCGGACCTACTTTATACTTTCCGAGTCGTTCCATCGTGGCGATCGCCACCGATCCGCCGGTTCCGCTACCCGAAATTGCCCCCGAACCCGAACCCATTCAGCGATCGGCAGCAGCAACCGCACCGATTTTAATCAAATCCCGGTTCCTCAAAATCCAGAACTTTTTAAGCGAAGCTGAAAACCAACGAATTCTCAATTATGTGATAGAAAATCAGCGAGAATTTGAAGATAGTAAAGTTGGAACCAATGACCCCAACTATCGGCGATCGAAAATCTTCTATTACTTCGAGGAGTTTGGGGACTTAATTCGAGAAAGAATCAGACAAAACCTTCCTCAAGTCAGAGAATATTTGGGAGTTCCCCCCTTTGAAATTGCCGAAATCGAATCGCAAATAACCGCCCACAACGACGGACATTATTATAAAGCCCATAACGATAACGGGGATGAATCCACCGCCACCCGAGTCCTGAGTTACATTTACTACTTCCACCGAGAACCCAAACCCTTTACCGGAGGAGAACTACGGATGTACGATACCTGGAAACTGGGAGAAAGTACCTATTCCCTAGCTGAATCCTATACCGACATCCCCCCCACCAATAACAGCATCGTCTTCTTTGTCAGTAACTGTTGCCATGAAGTTCGGCCTATTATTTGCCCTTCTAAAGACTTCAAAAATAGCCGCTTCACCCTAAATGGGTGGATTAGAAGAACCGTATAATACCAAATCCGGAGTTCAAAAGTCAGTTTCATTGATTAGCCCGCGTAGGCGGGCTTCGTTCGTATAGCCTCACCCTTCAGGGTGCGGGATTTTATAAACCTTTAACAACCGAATTGCGTATGACAACGCTATCGATGTGAAGGAAATCTCCGGGGAAGTTGCAGGGAGAAATCCGGTATTTTTTGGCAAGAGTTCTAAAGAAAAAAACCCAAAAAATCTAGCGATTACCGGAGTCACCAAGTACAGATATTTACAGGAGTGCGAGCAAAATGCTGGCATTCCAAAATGATCCGGTATCGGATCAATTATGAAAATGATTTAGGGTTGCTAGAGATGGAAAGCAATGATCCAGCAAAGGAATTGAGGCAGAAAGCGATTGAACAATCTGACCAGGGAGATTATACGGGTGCTCTTGCCTCATTGAACGAAGCCATACAGCTAAACCCGAACTCCACGGATGCGTATTTTATCCGAGGGTTAATTCAGTTTGAATTAAATCAATATGAAGAAGCGATCGCCTCTTGTAACGAAACCCTTCGACTCAAATCAGACTACCTCAGCGGTTATTTTTTTCGAGGTTTCGTGCAATGTAATTGTTTAGGGCAATATGCAGAGGCGATCGCCTCATTTAATCAAGCAATATCCCTCAAACCCGACTACGACACAGCCTATTACTGGCGCGGAGTATCCCAGTTTAATATCGGACAATATGAAGAAGCGATCGCCTCCTACACCCAAGCAATTCGCCTCACCCCTCATGAGCAAGAACCCTATGTCAAAAGAGAACAAGCACAGCAAGAATTAGATAAATTTCGGTTATCATCCTAACCTCCTCCACTGGGCTAATCTGAAAAAAATCATTTTTAAAAACCCAATTTTATCTTATCAACCCCCTCCCCTCCCAATCCTTCCTTCAGTGAAAATCAGTGTAATCTGTGTTTTAATAAATCCATCAACCTCAAACCGGAGAACAGCAGATGTGGCGGAAACTGTGGCGGTGGCTAAAACAAATCTATCACTCCCTACAACAACGATTCCAAAAACGGGAACCGCCACCGTCACCGCATCAAATCCCTGATCTCGAATTCGAGATAAAATTCATGCCGCTACTCGAAGCAGCAGCAAACGGTGCTAGTGGAGGAGATATTCAGACGCACAGAATGGCAACCAACATCAAAGAATCCGAATGGATACCCTGGTTGCAGCGCTTCGGGGAACGGTTACAACAGAACCCCGAAACTCATGCAGAAATAGCCCAACGCCTGATACAGTTTGGGCAACTTCATCGCGGAGAATTGGGAACAGTTGCCGAGAGAATCGGCAGGGAGATATTAGCACTGATAACGCCTTCGGTTGTGCAAGAGGAGGTAACAAGTCAGGGACCGGAAAAGGATGAGGCAGAGGAATGGTTTCAGCGCGGGGTAGAGCAAATTGAGAGGGGGGATTTTACTGCTGCCATTGCCTCATTCAATGAAGTGAGCCTCCTCCAACCCAATTACTCTGAAGCTTATTACAACCGAGGAATAGCGCAGAGTTACCTAGAACAATACGAGGAAGCCATTGCCTCATTCAATGAAATGATTCGCCTCCAACCTGATTACCCGGAGTCTTATTGCAGCCGAGGGGTAGTGCAGGCTGACTTAGGGAAATATGAGGAAGCCATTGCCTCCTACAATGAAGCAATCCGCCTCAAACCCGATTTCCCTGACCCTTATTACAACCGAGGGGTAGCCCAAGGTTACCTTGGGCAATATGAGGATGCTATTGCGTCATTCAATGAATTTATCCGTCTCCAACCTGATTACCCCGATGCTTATGGCAAGCGAGGGTTAGCGCAGGGTTACCTTGGGCAATATGAGGAAGCCATTGCCTCATTCAATGAAGCAATCCGCGTCCAACCTGATTACCCGGAGGCTTATGGCAACCGAGGGGTAGTGCAGGCTGACTTAGGGAAATATGAGGAAGCCATTGCCTCCTACAATGAAGCAATCCGCTTCAAACCCGATTTCCCTGACCCTTATTACAACCGAGGGTTAGCGCAAGGTTACCTTGGGCAATATGAAGAAGCCATTGCCTCATTCAATGAAGCAATTCGCCTCCAACCCTATTACCTAGAGGCTTATTGCAATCGAGGGGTAGCGCAAGGTTACCTAGGGCAATATGAGGAAGCTATTGCCTCATTCAATGAAGCAATCTGCCTCCAACCCGATTACCCCGAGGCTTATTACAACCGAGGAAATGCGCAAGGTTACCTAGGGCAATATGAGGAAGCCATTGCCTCCTACCATGAAGCAATTCGCCTCAAACCCGATTACTCTGAGGCTTATTACAAACGAGGAAATGCGCAAGGTTATCTAGGGCAATATGAGGAAGCCATTGCCTCATTCAATGAAGTAATCCACCTCCAACCCCATTACCCCTGGGCTTATTACAGCCGAGGGGTAATGCAGGTTGACTTAGGACAATATGAGGAAGCTATTACCTCATACAATGAAGCAATCCGGCTCAAACCCGATTTCCCCGAAGCTTATCTCAACCGAGGCAAGGTACAGGATAACCTAGGGCAATATGAGGAAGCCATTGCCTCATATAATGAAGCAATCCGGCTCAAACCCGATTTCCCCGAAGCTTATCTCAACAGAGGGGCAGTCCTGTGTAATAACTTAGGACAATATAAGGATGCCCTTGCCTCATTCAATGAAGCAATTCGCCTCAAACCTGATTACCCTGACGCTTATTACAACCGAGGAAACGCGCAGGTTTACTTAAGAGAATATGAGGAAGCCATTGCCTCATTCAATCAAGCAATTCACCTCAAACCCGATTACGCCACAGCTTATATCAACCGAGGGGGAGTGTTGTGTGATAACTTAGGGCAATATGAGGAAGCCATTGCTTCATTTAATGAAGCAATCCGCCTCAAACCCGATTTCCCCTGGGCTTATTACAATAGAGGGGTAGCACAGGTTTACCTAGGGCAATATCAAGATGCTATTACCTCATTCAATGAAGCAATCCGCCTCCAACCGGATTTCCCCGCAGCTTATTACAAACTAGGGTTAGTGCAGTATAACGTAGGGCAACCTGAAGACGCCCTTGCCTCATTCAATGAAGCAATCCGCCTCAAACCGGATGATCCCGAGGCTTATTATAGGCGAGGGAATGCTCAGTATAGCTTAGGGCAATATGAGGATGCGATTGCCTCATTCAATGAAGCAATCCACCTCAAACCCGACTTGCTTGAAGCTTATTACAACCGAGGAAATGTGCAGGTTGACTTAAGACAATATGAGGAAGCCATTGCCTCATTCAATGAAACAATCCGCCTCAAATCCGATTTGCCCGAAGCTTATTACGGGCGAGGGAATGCGCAGGGTTTCCTAGGGCAATATGAAAATGCCGTTGCGTCATTGAATGAAGCAATCCGCCTCAAACCCGATTACTTTGACGCTTATTCCATCCGAGGGGTAGGGCAGTATAACCTAGGACAATATGAGGATGCCATTGCCTCATTCAATGAAGCAATCCGCCTCAAGCCTAACTTGCCCGAGGCTTATTACAACCGAGGGTTAGTGCAGTATAACCTACGGCAACATGAGGATGCTATTGGCTCATTCAGTGAAGCTATCCGCCTCAAGCCCGATTACCCTGACGCTTATTATCGGCGAGGGAATGCGCAGGGTTACTTAGGGCTATATGAGGATGCCTTTGCTTCATTCAATGAAGCAATTCGCCTCAAACCCGATTACTCTGAAGCCTATTCTAACCGAGGGAATGTACAGGTTTATTTAGGAAAACATGAGGATGCCATTGCCTCATTCAATGAAGCACTCCGCCTTACACCCAATGACATCTGGTCTTATTACAACCGAGGGATAGCCCAGGGTTACCTAGGAAAACATGAGGATGCCATTGCCTCATTCAATGAAGTAATCCGCCTCAAATCGGATTTTGCCGAAGCTTATTACAACCGAGGGAATGCGCAGCATAATCTAGGGCAACATGAGGAAGCCATTGCCTCATTCAATGAAGCAATTCGCCTCAAACCGGATTTCCCAGGGGCTTATTACAACCGAGGGAATGCGCAGCATAATCTAGGGCAACACGAGGAAGCCATTGCTTCATTCAATGAAGCAATCCGTCTCAAACCGGATTTCCCCGGGGCTTATTACAACTGAGGGGGAGCTTAGGATAAGCTAGAGCTAGAGCAGATATTGTGCAAGAGGTCTATTCAATTTCATGGGTTCCTAAAAACTCTATTTCCCCAACCCTAAGCTAAAGTCGGTTTCAACCGACTTTAGCTATAAGCCTGCGAACGTTTAAACCCCAGCAGGTTGTCGCTTCAAATGCCAATTACCCGATCGCGCTTCAACAGCAAACTCGCAACAACCATTCCCACAATTGCTAAAAATATCATGGGATAAAAGGCATAAGTATAGCTGCCAAACCAATCGCGAATTTGTCCAGCAATTAGGGTTCCTAACAACGCACCCACGCCGTATGCCGTAAACACAATGCCGTAATTTTGAGCATAATTATCTGGATTAAATAGGCGCAGGGTTGTCGTTGGTGCGATCGCTAACCATCCGCCTAGAGATGCCCAAAATAGACAAAAGGCTATCAAATAGGTGGCAACTTGTCCCTCTTGCGCACTCAGCATCAATAGGCAGGCAATCAATACGAGGGTATAAGAGACGATCGCCACATGGCGGGGTTTGAAGCGATCGCTTAACCAGCCAAATAGGGGGCGACTGATGCCATTAAATAGGGCAAATAATGAGACACTACTGGCAGCTAATGCCGGGTCAATGTTAATCATTTCCTCCCCTACGGGACTGGAAATGCCGATCGCACTCAATCCGACAAAGGTGCCGATGCTGTAGCAAATCCACAATCCATAAAAAGAGCGACTTTTCAGGATATTCCCGGGATAGGCGCTGGGGACGGCACAGGAGGCTGGCGAGATAGGTTGTGCCGGTTGCCAGTCTTTAGGGGGCATTTTTAGGGTGGTGGCGATCGCTAGAATAATCAGGGTAAAAGCAATCCCTAAAATCCGCAATGTTTCTCGCACGCTATAGGCATCAATTAAACTTTTCGCCAGGGGTGCGGTAATCAATGGAGAGAGTCCAAATCCAATAATGGTTAACCCCACTGCTAATCCTTTTTTATCGGGAAACCATCGCGCCACGACTGCCATTGGTACGCCATAAGCAATCCCCACCCCAGTCCCGGCAATCAATCCGTAAGTGAGAGTCATGGCTACAATATTGTCAGCAAAACTCGAAAGAATGTAACCGATTCCGACAATTGTACCCCCGATTGCGGTAACAATTCTTGAGCCAATTCGAGGAATATAAAACCCAGCAATAGGCATCAGGGCTGCATAAAAAACTAGGGCGACTGTATAAGGTAACAAACTTTCAGTTGCACCAATATTCAGTTCCCCTTCTAGGGGTTTTCTAAATACACTCCAAGCGTAAACACTCCCCAGACAGAGTAAAACGCTCATCCCCAGAGGAATCATTAACCATCTTCCCTGTTGTGCAGGCAGTCCAAAAATGGTTAATTCTGAGCGATCGTGGGTGATATTCATTACTTCTAACTCCCTGTTAGAGATAATTTGAGTTAATTTGTAGAGATTTGTTGCTGCTTCTTATGGTCTAGCTCGTTTTTATAGATTTTCTTTTATCAGGGTGGAAGCCTCTGATTGCTTCACTTTTACTTTACCACGATTTGCCCTACTCATCATCATGAAAACTTGATTTTTCTCAAAGCAGGAGTATTTGAACGAGGTGGGGCCGGGGGCTGTTATCCGGGTTATAGCTGCTACAATTTGAGCCTTTTGATAGAGGTGGGATTGGATTTATTTCTGTATCCTAGGGATAATCAACTTGAAATTTAGCAGATCTAACCTTTCTTCGGAAAATTTTTGGGGTTGCTTCATTCAGGAATTGACTGTTTAAAATAACCGTTTAAAACTGATATACATTATGACTCAATCTCCACAAGCAGAATGGATCGAGCGTTTTGCTCGCTTTGGATACGCTGCCAAAGGATTTGTTTACGGTTTGTTGGGCATTTTAGCCTTGCAAGCTGCAATCACTCACGGGGGACAAACCACGGACCAAAAGGGCGTGCTTTATGCAATAACTCAGCAACCTTTTGGCAAAGCGTTACTGTTTTTTGTAACCATTGGACTGATTAGTTATGCAATGTGGCGTTTGATAGAAGCTTTTATGGATACAGACCATAAAGGGACTAATTTTAAAGGGTTAATCGAGCGATTTGGAGTGGGAATGAGTGCGGTCATTTATTCGGGGTTTGCTTTGACTGCCATTAAACTTTTGATGGGTAATGGAGAAAGTGGGAGGGGACAAAGTGACCAAAACGCTCAACATTGGACTGCACGGTTTCTCTCACAACCCTTTGGAGAATGGTTGGTGGGACTAGCGGGTGCAGTGGTGATTGGTTTAGGATTTTCTTATTTTTATAAAGCCTTTACGGGGAAGTTTCGCCAAGAATTAAAAATTAGAGAAATGACTCCCAATGAAGAAAAATGGGTGATGATAGCCGGTCGAGTGGGGTTATCTGCAAGGGGTGTTATTTTTACCCTGATTGGATGGTTTCTGATGCAGGCGGCTTATCTGTCCGATGCGAATCAAGCCAAGGCCATTCCTGGGGCATTAGAGGCTTTATTAAACCAGCGTTACGGGAGTCTGCTTTTGGGTATTGTAGCGGTGGGATTACTGATTTATGGACTGTATATGGGAGTACACGCCCGTTATCGGCGGATTCGCCCTCCCCAATCTGCTGACCCCCGACAACTTTTAAATGTGGGAAAATAAGCGATCGCCTCGGGACAAATTCCCTTGGGGGAATGCACCCCCAAACCTCTTTTTTAACTCATTGCCTCGGATGAATGGGTAGCAAATTTTTTCACCAAGTTCTCCGGTATGGCAACGAGACGATGACTGGAAACATGAATAAAACATCCCGTTTGTTTGGCATTCACGGCAATTTTATTGTCTACAATCAACTCAGTTTTGACAATCCATTTAACCGACCCCATATCACTAAACCACATCCTTCCTTCAATCAAATCAAATAATTTGATGGGTTTATGATATTCTAGGCGAGTTTTACCAATAAGGGGAGAGATTCCTAATTCTAATTGCTGTTCTAAAGAAAAATACTGTTGAAATAAATCTAAACGTAAATCTTCAATCCAGCGCATCAAAATCATTTGGCTGACTAACCCGGTTATATCCAGATCATAGGGTTTCACAGTGAAAGCTAAATTCGTCTCTAATAATGCATCTTGTTCTAAGGTCATAGTCCCTCAAAATGGTCTCTTAAAATAACGATTGGGTTAGTCCTCTGCTTTAAAACGGCCAGGAGGCGATTTTACAGGACTCTAACTTATTGTAATCATTTTTTAACAAAAGAACGTACTGGGGACTCTATAAGGGAAAGATGCGGTTAAGTAGACCGGAAACTGGGTTTCTTTCCAGAGTTGCTGCTATTTGCCATAACTTTGGTAAAGAAACCCAGTTTCTAATCGTTAAGATTTGGCTGGATATTGCTGCAAGACGCGCTTTAAAAATTGTCCGGTGTAGGACCGAGAATTTTCTGCAACTTCCTCGGGGGTTCCGGTGGCGATCGCCTCTCCACCTTTGTCCCCCCCTTCCGGTCCTAAATCAATCACCCAATCGGCACAGCGAATCACATCTAAGTTGTGTTCAATGGTCAAAATTGAGTTGCCTTTATCTACTAAACGCTGCAACACATTCAACAATTGATGCACATCATAAAATGATAATCCGGTCGTCGGTTCATCGATTAAATACAAGGTTTTTCCCGTCGCGCGTCGGGAGAGTTCCGTTGCCAGTTTAACCCGTTGCGCTTCACCTCCGGAGAGGGTGGGTGCCGGTTGTCCTAAGTGAATATATCCTAATCCTACATCCACTAAAGTTTGCAACCTTGTCGCCGCCCGAGGGATATGTTTAAACAGTTCTAAGGATTCTTCTACAGTGAGATTCAAGACATCTGCAATGGAATATCCTTTATATTTCACTTGCAACGTTTCGCGATTATATCGCGCACCTTTGCAAATATCACACTGCACATAAACATCGGGTAAAAAGTTCATAGAAATGACATTCACCCCTTGTCCGCCACAAGCTTCGCAGCGTCCGCCTTTGACATTAAAAGAAAACTGACCCGGTTTATATCCGCGCGCTTTTGCTTCGATGGTTTCTGCAAATAATCCCCGAATCATATCAAAAACGCCGGTGTAAGTGGCGGGATTAGACCGAGGGGTTCTACCGATGGGAGATTGATCGATAATAATCACCTTATCCACGGCATCTTTTAAACTTTTTTCTCCCAAGGTTTTGAGGGCATCCATGTCCCCGGGGAACGGAACTTTTCGGGTGATATGATGTTGCAGGGCGGGATAGAGTAAATCATTAATTAAACTGGATTTACCCGACCCAGAAACCCCAGTGACACCAACTAATTTTCCTAGGGGAATTTCTACATCAATCTGCTTGAGATTGTTGCGAGAACAGTTTTTCATCACCAAAGAACGTCCATTTCCCTCACGCCGTTCCCCGGGGGTTTCAATTTGTAACCGCCCGGATAAATAAGACCCTGTGAGAGAATTTTCCGCCGTTAAAAGGGCGTCTAACTGTCCTTGGGCGACAATTTCGCCCCCATGTACCCCCGCGCGAGGACCGATATCTACAATCCAATCCGCAGCGCGAATGGTGTCCTCATCATGTTCCACGACAATTAAAGTATTTCCCAAATCGCGTAATTTGGTTAAAGTGTGCAGTAATCGTCCGTTATCCCGTTGATGGAGTCCGATACTCGGTTCATCAAGGACGTATAACACGCCGGTTAATCCTGCGCCGATTTGGGTTGCTAGACGAATGCGCTGCGCTTCTCCTCCGGAAAGGGTCATGGCAGGGCGATCAAGGGTGAGATAATCTAATCCCACATCTAATAAAAATTGTAGTCGGGCGCAAATTTCACGGAGGACGAGTTCGGCAATTTGTGCTTGCCGATCGCTCAATTGCAACCGATCAATGCGATCGCGACAGTCCCGAATCGAAACCGAGGTTAAATCATCAATATGTTCCCCCCCAATTCGCACCGCCAATGCTTCCGGTTTCAGGCGCTTGCCGTGACAACTTTCGCAAGGGCGATCGACTAAATACTGTTCTAATTTTTGCTTTTGCAGTTCTGAGGCACTTTCTTCATAGTACCGTTGCAACAACGCCAATGCACCCGCATACCGCCGATTATTTCCCCATCCTTCGATATTAATCGGTTCATCCGCACCATATAAAATAGTTTTTTGCTGTTTTGCGGTCAACTGCTTCCAGGGTGTGGTTAACTCAAATCCATACGCCTTTGCTAACCCTTGCAACACCGACAGATAATACGCACTTTCTTTGTCTGCCCAAGGGGCGATCGCCTCATAAATCGGCGCATCGGGGTCCGGGATGATTAACTCGGGAGAAAAGGTCCGAAAACTGCCCAATCCATGACAACTTTCACAAGCACCATAAGGGGAATTAAAGGAAAACAAACGGGGGGAAAGTTCTTCCATCACCGCCCCATGTTCAGGACAGGCAAACTTTTCAGAAAAGACTAATTCTGTCTCTCCCTCATCGGTGGTGCTGTCTAATAATTGAATAATTGCAATTCCTTCCGAATGGCGCAATCCTGTGGTTAAAGAATCGACGAGACGTTCTTGAATACCTGCTTTTTTAATCAGGCGATCGACCACAATTTCAAGGGTATGGGTATGATTTTTATCCAATTCAATATTTTCCGAGAGTTCGCGAATTTCCCCATTTACCCGCACTCGCACAAACCCATCAGAAGAGAGACTGGACAGCACTTTTTTATGAGTGCCTTTTTTACCGCGAACCACCGGGGCGAGAATTTGAAACTTAGTGCGGTCCGGGAGTTCCATCACCCGATCGCACATTTCATCAATGGTTTGCGGCGCGATTGAGCGATCGCAGATTGGGCAGTGAGGTTTTCCCGCCCGTCCAAATAACAAGCGCAAATAATCATAAATTTCCGTCACCGTTCCCACCGTCGATCGCGGGTTGTGGGAGGTGGATTTTTGGTCAATGGAAATCGCTGGAGAGAGTCCCTCAATGGATTCCACATCCGGTTTATCCAGTTGTCCGAGAAACTGGCGGGCGTAGGCGCTGAGGGACTCCACATACCGCCGTTGACCCTCGGCAAAAATGGTATCGAAGGCGAGGGAGGATTTCCCGGACCCCGAAACCCCGGTAAAGACAATTAGGCGATCGCGCGGGAGTTCGAGGTCAATATTTTTAAGGTTGTGCTGTCTTGCCCCCCGAATTCGGATCCCGTGATCCCGGGGATTGACCACCGCCTCGGTCAGAGAGGATCCATTCAAACTCTGCGCGGGTTGCTTCGTAGACGCACTGGCACGTTTAGGCATAAAAATTTAACTATACATTTCTTAATAATTTTAGCGGGTTTGGAGGTGGATGCGGGGGCGGAGGATGGGATCACCGGGGTTCGGATATCCGAGGGGTCCTAGTTTTTTGGGGTGGGGTGAGTCAAGAGAACCCCTTCAGGCATTTCCGGGTGATTTCCCCCCTACAATAAAATTGAGGAGTGCCAGGAGAACCCAACCAATGGACGAGTATCAATCCCAAGTAAGCAGGGCGATCGCCACTTTGAAGGAAGACTTACCGACTTTATTTGAAAAAGATATTTCTTACGAAATTTATCGAAAAGATATCTTTTTCAAAGACCCAGTAAATCAGTTTAAGTGGAAGTTTAATTATCGAATTATTTTCTGGACCTTACGGTTTCACGGCCAACTGTTTTTTACCGAACTCTATTTTGATTTGCATGATGTAGAGCAGGTTGCGCCGGATATGATTTTAGCAAACTGGACCGTACGTGGGCGATTACGGTTACCTTGGAAAGCCGATTTATTTTTTAATGGATATTCTAATTATAAATTAGATGAAACCGGCTTAATTTATGAACATATTGATACTTGGGACCGGGAACCGAAGGCGATTTTAAAACAGTTTCTGCCGCAATAAAAGATAAAAAAGATTTCCCCTTCCCCAGAAAAAAGGGAAGGAGAAACGATCGCATTATTCTTCAGTTCCAGCCTGACGGAGCGATCGCGCTACTTTTTTGTAGCTGTTAAACTCAGCGATCGCCAAGGCAGTGTAACCTCCACGATTTTTAAGATTGACATCGGCACCGGCAGTAATCAAGAGGTGTACCGCTTCCTCGAAACCCCGATGGGCGGCCCACATCAAGGCACTGGCCCCAGCATCATCTTGGCGGTTGACATCGGCACCGGCAGCAATCAAAACCTCGATGACTTCGGTCAAATTGCGATCGGCAGCTTTCATGAGGGCGGTTTTGCCGCCAGTGGAGACGGCATTGGGGTTCGCACCGGCTTTGAGTAGGACTCGGATGGTGTCCAGATGGCCGAGTTCAGCGGTGGCGGTGAGGGGAGTTTCGTCAAAATTGGTGGGGTTAACCTCTGCACCTTTGTGGAGGAGGGCCGCCACGATGTCGGCGCGATCGTGCAAGGCGGCGACAAATAACGGGGTATCTCCGAGACGATTACATCGCTGGAAATCGGCACCTCGGTCGAGTAACAGGTTGACCACATCGGCATACCCTTCGACTACGGCCCAATTTAAGGCGGTTTCTCCGTCACTATCGATCGCATTAATGTTGGCACCGGCATCGAGTAGCGATCGCACCATCTCCCAATGGCCGCCAGATGCCCCAGCCATCAGGGGGGTAAAGCCATCGAGATTTTTGGCATTGACATCCGCACCAGCGGCCAGGAGAGCGATTACGACCTCGGTATGACCGCGATCGCTTGCCAGTAGCAGGGGAGTTTCCGCATCTTTATCCGTAACATTGGGGTTAGTCCCACCCGCTAACAAGATTTGGACAATGGGCAGGTCCCCCCGTTCTGCTGCTTCCAGCAAGGCACTACCACAATCGTAGGTTTGACAGGAGAGCCCCTTTTGGATCAGCAGTTCTAACAGTTCCGCATTCCCCGTTTGGGCGATGCGGAATAAGAGGGAATCCAGATCCGCGATTGCCTCTAAATTGGCCCCTGCTGCCAGGAGAGCCCGAACAATCGCAACATGACCCTCCACAATGGCGAGTTTGAGGGCGGTATCATCATCTTTATCTTTGATATTGGGTTCGGCACCGTGGGTCAACAGCAGATCGGCGATCGCCGGATTGCCTTTGAGGGCCGCCGCCATCAGGGCCGTACTGCCATCATCATTTTGAGCGTTAACCTGTGCTCCAAAGGAGAGTAACAAGCGGACCACATCGATTTGATGATTAGCCGCCGCGAACATCAACGGGGTGATGCCATACTTTTCTCGGGCCAGATTAGCATCGGCACCCGCTTCAAGCAAGTGACGGGCAATTTCCGTGTAACCTTTCTGGGAGGCAAACATTAATGGAGTCGTGCCTTCTCCATCTTTGGCATTGACACGCGCACCTTCAGCCAGCAGGGTAATGACTTGATGAATGTTGCCAATGCGAGCCGCTTGAATTAATAAAAGATCCTGGTTAGAGAGCATTTGCTGCGATCGACTCAATCTCGGGGTACTTTAACGGTATCGCGAAAGCAGCCGACAATCAACCGCGATCGTCCGGAGATCTTCACCGGGGCGATCGCGCTGGATCATAGACAGTTACAATGACCCAGGCTGTTAATGTAGCGCCACCCTTGAGACGGTGGGATTTTCCAGAGTTCTCCAGACCCAAATTATGATAATTTTTATGAAGATCCTCATGCCATCTGGAGAACACCATGACCATCGAACTGCCCGCACCGTTACAAACGGGATTGACCTTTTTCCACCCCTTGTTGATGTGGGTGTTGTTTGGACTCTCGATTTACGCCCTTGTCCTGGGAGTGAAACTGAAGCGCACTCGCAAAGCTACAGGAGAAGAGAAAAAAGTTCTAATTAAGGGCAAATATAATGTTAGACATTACCAAATCGGGTCCATCATGCTGGCCCTGATGGTATTCGGCACCGTGGTAGGTATGGCTGCCACCTATGTCAATAATGGCAAGCTATTTTTTGGTCCCCACCTGCTGGTTGGCTTAGGCATGACCACAATGGTGGCAATTTCAGCCTCCCTAGCGCCCTTCATGCAGCAAGGGGTCACTTGGGCGAGAGTGACTCATGTGGCGATGAATATGACCTTGCTGACCCTGTTTGGCTGGCAAGCCTTCACCGGATTGCAAATTGTGCAAAAGATTCTGAGCAATCCTTCCTAAAAAACGCGGAAGCCAGAGGAATAAACCTTTATCCTCGTGACGCACGATCGCCACGTCACGAGGAATTTTGCCCCGGATGCAGCCCCCTCCGGTCCCTACCCCAGATAGCGGGGAGGGGACCGGATATTTGTTAGGGAGTTTCAATTTCCTCGGGGATCTCTTCACCGGTGCCATTGGAACCGCTACATTGACGGCACAGATCGAAGTTGGAGGTTTTGGCGCGTTTTTTCTTGAAGAGTTCCAGGCGATCGCGCCCGATGGTGGAGTGAAAATCTTCCTGGACTTTGTAGGTTAAGCGACGGGAAACTTGTTTAACGATTTGTGCCAACAGGCGATCGCCTGTTTTTTGGACGAGGGGGAGGGGTAAGGCATGGATGAACTTCGGAAAACAAACCCCCACTTTTAAATCTAAATTCCACTCCACCCGAGTCATGGTGGAAGGGAGGTCCTCGGTGTTGCGGAGTTTGATATTAGAATAATCGGCGGGAATTTCTATCAATTCCTGGGCTGCTTTAAACTCTACATCATAGCCCGGGGGGACATAATCGGGAATCGCGATCGTTTCGATGAGATAAACGCGATTCTGTTGCGGCAAGAGGTTCAGACCAATTTTCGGTTCCACTTCATAACCGAGGGCACCAAAGCGCCCAATCGTCAGCGCATAACCATTTTCTCCTAAAGCATCTGCCTGCATCGGACGAGCACAGCGTTTAAACCATCCTTGATGAACGTCAAAATAGGCAGCAACGGTTTCCACATCGGCATACATTTCCATGCATCCGACAAAATGAGTCTGAAACCACATCGGTTCACAAGCAACGGAGGTAGATGCCTCGCGATCGCCATCGATGGATGTTTGCATAGAGTTTAAAATATCTGACTGCATAACCGCTTCCCTGATTGAGGGTCTGTGTTTTTGTACGACCACCGAGGTGGTTGGATGCTATTTTCTCTACGTTATCTTGTCTATGGAAGGGAGGAAATCCGTAATTCTGCCCGAATTTCCTTCCGGGGGTTAAGCTTCGCCTTGACCGGAATCAGGGTTGAGCTGGCATCCGTTTCTATCATAAGCAATCCTTCCAGGGAGGTTCTGTGATGTAGATATCCGAACCGCAGCGATCGCGATCGGTCCCCAAATTTTTTAAACTAGAGGAGGTTTGGGGCGCTAACGGCTGCCCCCTCTTGCAAACCAGCCAAAAATTCCCATTCAATCCATAATTTTACCTAAAAAACTGATGAAAGCATTTGTAGCGGGTGCCACGGGACAAACGGGGCGACGAATTGTCGAAGAATTGGTCAAGCGGGAGATTCCTGTACGCGCATTGGTGCGGAACTTGGAGAAAGGTCAGCAACTCTTACCTCCCCAGGTGGAGTTAGTGGTGGGGGATATCTTGAACCCCCAGAGTCTCAACGAGGCGATCGCCGATTGTACTGTGGTGTTATGCGCCACGGGTGCGACTCCCAGTTTCGACCCCACAGGGCCTTATCGCATAGACTATGAAGGAACCAAGCATCTCGTTGATGTCGCCAAAGTCAAGGGAATCCAACATTTTGTCTTGGTTTCCTCCATGTGCGTCTCTAATTTATTCCATCCGCTCAATTTATTTTGGCTGATTTTAGTCTGGAAAAAACAAGCGGAAAAATATATCGAAAATAGCGGGTTAACTTACACCATCGTTCGTCCAGGCGGATTAAAAAATACCGAGGATGAAGCGGCGATCGTCATGAAATCTCAGGATCAATTATTTGAAGGAAGCATTCCGCGCACTAAAGTCGCCTTAGTCAGCGTTGAAGCCCTCTTTCAACCTACCGCCCGGAATAAAATCGTGGAAATAGTCACCAATGCTGAAGCGCCCGCTAAAGCATTTAATGAACTATTTGCCAGCGTGGTTTAACTCCACCTCGGTTAGAATTAGGCGTAATCTGGGCCAAGAAACTGGGTTCAAGCGTTTAATAGGAAGGGGCATCAGATACAATCCAGAGCATCTGATGCCCCTAAAACAGGGGCATTTTACAACAACAGCCCACCCATACAATGTGGGAGAGTCTTACCCTTAAACTTGGGACAACTAACGACATCGGAGTGAATAAAGTCAGAGAAATCAAACCTAAAAGTTTTGAATAAATTACCCTAGTTTCTCAAAATTCATCCTGCCTTATGGTTTCTGAACCTTCTGTACAACCGTTGAAATTAAGTCAAAAACGCCTGGTTAAACGGAGAAGAAAACCCCCGAAATTTAGACAACTTGTCTTGTTGCTGACCGGGGCGATCGCCTTACCTATCCTGTTTTATAACGTCATCTTTCATCGCACCGACTCCCTGCCCCCGGCCCTGATGGACCCCTTGCCCCCCTTAGTCATGGAAGATGGGGACCCCTACATTCGCGCCCTGATGCGCACCATTTCCGCCAGTGAATCCAACGTTGACCAACCCTACGCCGTCATCTATGGCGGCGAATATATTGACGATTTCAACCGCCATCCCGATCGCTGCGTACGGATCGTCGCCGGACCCAATCTCAACAACTGTTCCACCGCTGCCGGTCGCTATCAATTTATCACCACAACCTGGGAAGAAATGGCCGAACGCTACCATCCCAAACCCGACGGGCGATGGTTTTGGAAATCCTATAGTTTCGAGCCACAATTTCAAGATAAAGTCGTTTACGCATGGCTAAAAGATGAAGAAGCCTGGGGAGTGAACATTTCCGAATTATTGAAACAAGGAAAATTAGATGAAGTCTTATATCTACTCTCCGGAACTTGGACCAGTCTGGGCTACGGGATTGAAACCAATTCTATGAGTGCCTATTTACCCACTATTTATCAGCAACTCCTAGAAGAGGAACTGCAAAAATCCATGTAAAGCCATGAGTAACTCAGTTTCTAGCCCCGATTTTAATTTAAGTATGACAACGGGTTCAGAAACCGGATTTCAGTTTCGGGAACTGGGTTTGAAGCGCCTTTATGTCCGATGTTGCACTCTCAAAGGAAACTCATGATTCAAATTCGGGTTCTAAGAAGCTAATCCCAAATCTGATTGTCAAAGACTTGTTTTCTCTCTTAGCCCGTGTAGGCGGGCTTTGTCCGTATCACCCCACCCTTGAGGGTGCGGGTTAAAGCGTGAAACCCTATCATCATCCTTGACCCAATCGAGAGGAACCCCCCCAATGAAACGATTTCGGCACGCGCTATGGGCAACAGTTGGAGTGGCTTTATTCCTCAGCATGAATTTGTTGCTGACCTTTGCCCCTGCTCACTCTACCTTACCACCCACCGGGGAAACGACCCCTGCACCTCATAGCAAAATCCCCACTTTTTCCAGTTTCAAACAAAGTCTGGAACTGGCTTTTGAGCCCGGAAGCGCAGAATTTAATACCCTCGTAGAAGCCGATCGCCTCTTCCTAGAAGGCAACACCCAAGCCGCAGAACAACTCTACCGCCAGGTAAAAGGTCAGTTCTCTCAACCCCAAGGTGACCAGGCGATCGCCCAACCCATCACCGACCCTGAACAACTCTCAGGCGCGGGTCGAGTTTATTGGCGCGAAGCACAAGCTGGATTTGAACAAAAGTTAGAAAGCCGAATTTTTGTCCCGTTACAGCAATTAGTAGAAAGGCATCCGGAATTTATTCCCGGTCATGTGTTGCTCGTCCAAGCGTTACAAGACTACGGAAGAGGGGAGGAAGCCTTAGCTGTCCTAGAACGCGCCACCACCCTTTATCCCAACGAACCGGAATTAATTAAAGCGGAAATTACCGCCTTACAAACTGAAGAGAAATGGTTGGAATCTTCGATTGCAGCCCGACAATTTGCTGTTTTGTATCCAGAACATCCTCAAGCTGCCGACTTTAAGGCGATCGCCGATGATGATTTAGGTCGGTATCGTTCAGGAATTCGCCGCCGCTTAATCGGTCAAACCCTCGTCACTGGCGCACTTTCCATCGGCGATTTACTCCTAACTGGAAACGTCGCCGGAACAATTCCGGCCCTTCAACTCACTATCCTATTGATGCAAGGAGAAGCCTCATTTGGTAACCAACTTGCAGAGTCGTTCCAAAAGCAATTACCAATGGTTGATGACCCCGCGATCGTCACTTACGTCAACGAAGTGGGTCAGAAAATGGCTAAATTGATGGGACGGGATGAATTTGAGTATGAATTCTTTGTGGTCAAAGACAAAAATCTCAATGCTTTTGCCCTTCCCGGCGGTAAAGTCTTCGTGAATACCGGCGCACTCCAAAAAATTAACAGCGAAGCCGAATTGGCCGGTTTACTAGGTCATGAAGTGGCTCATGCGGTGTTGTCTCATGGCTATCAAAGGGTTGTTCAAAGCGCCCTACTTTCTAACTTAAATCGCGTCGTGCCAATGGGGGATTTAATTGCGGCCCTCGTCGGTCGTGCTTACAGCCGCCAAAACGAACGACAAGCCGACGTTTTAGGCTCAAGAGTGTTAGCAAATTCCAATTATGCCGCTGATGGGTTACGCAACTTGATGCAAACTTTCACCGAATTAGATGGCGGTGGACCCAGGGTTTTAAGCTGGTTATCTTCTCACCCTGCCTCTAGCGATCGCCTCCGCTATTTGGAAGAATTAATCCAGCGCAATGGTTACAACCGTTACGCCTTTGAAGGCGTCGAACGCCACGCTCAAATCCAAAGCCGAGTCGAAGAACTCTTCCCTGAAGAAGAGGCAGGCAATGCCGTAGAACTTTTCCTCGCAGGGGCATAAATCCGGAATAAATTAGCCCCAATTCCTCTAAAAAAAAGGGGAATTGGTCCAAAAGGCGTAAGGATAACCTTGCGCCTTTCTTCTTTCCTCGTAATGACCTCCTGGGAATTATAAATTCTTAAACAAATCCCCTTATTTTTAATAACAACTTCAGTTATTTTCGGGTCTGATTCTGTTCAGTAATTTTGGGCAGCAATTCCCAATCCATCCCCCCCTAGGTCCCAGGTTGCTCATTTGTTTAACCTATGGCAAAATGAGTCAAATGCTTGAATAGCCCGTTTCTACCCTCGCCGTAACGAATCATGCTCGGAATCATGCTCGGAACAACTCTCGGTGGACGTTACAAGATTATCAACTCCTTGGGAAGCGGGGGTTTTGGGGCGACTTTTGTTGCGCAGGATTGCCACCTTCCGGGGACGGCCCCTTGTGTAGTCAAGCAGTTGAAGCCCCAGTCAACCGCTCCGAACACCCTGCAAATTGCCAGACGGTTATTCGATACAGAGGCCCAATGCTTGCATGAGTTGGGAAATCACGATCGCATTCCCAAATTGTTTGCCTATTTTGAAGAAAACCAAGAGTTTTATCTGGTTCAGGAGTATATCGAGGGTCATGATCTCACTCATGAATTGACGCCTGGGGAAAAGTTGGATGAGAAAGCTACCCTGAATTTACTCCGAGAACTGTTAGAAATTTTACAATTTGTTCAGAATAAAAATGTCATTCATCGGGATATCAATCCCCGGAATATTCTTCGCCGCAATTCTGATAAAAAATTAGTTTTAATTGATTTCGGGGCGGTTAAACAAATTACCACCGAACTGCTGAATCCGAATGGAAAACCGGGATTAAGTGTCTGTATTGGTACTCCCGGTTATTTACCTAGTGAACAAGCAAATGGATTTCCTAAACCGAGTAGCGATATTTATGCGGTGGGAATTGTGGCTTTGCAAGCCCTTTCCGGTTTAGTACCTTATGAATTTCCCAAAGATTCAGAGACGGAAGAAATCAAAGTATCGGAATTGGTGACGGTGAGTCCAGAATTGATGAAGGTATTAGAAAGGATGGTCCGTTACGATTTCCGAGAACGTTATGGTTCAGCAACGGAGGCGTTACAGGCGATCGCAGATCTGGAAAAACCCACGGTGATGACAGTTTCTGTATCTGGGGTTGCGCCGCTGCCTCAACCGCGCTTTAATTTTTCTAACCATCAATGGGTTTTAGGGGTGATTTCCTGCGGTATCATTGGGGCGGGCATGATTGCCGGTTCCGTTTTTGTTTGGAATAAAATCAAATCGGTAAATGCCAGTGAATTGTATCATCAAGGGCATACATTATATCATCTAAGCCGGTATGAAGAGGCATTAAAACGCTATGAAAATGCCATTGAAATTAAGGCAGATTATGTAGAAGCTTGGAAAGAAAAAGGGGATACCCTCTCTCGATTAAATCAAAATGAAGCAGCGATGGAGGCTTACGATCGCGCCATTCAACTTAATCCCCAATATTTGGATGCTTGGATTCGGCGTGGGGATGTCTTAAATAAATTGCAGCAGTATGACGGGGCGATCGCCAGTTTTGAGAAAGCCATAGAACTGGTTCCGGAATCTGCTGAAGCCTGGAATGGTAAAGGCAATACTTTACTGAGTTTGCAGCGCTATGAAGAGGCGATCGCCTCGTATGATCAAGCCCTGGAATTTCAACCCGCATCTTCAGAAGCCTGGTACGCCCGGGGATGGGCTTTTCATCAATTAAAAGATTACGAAGCGGCTTTGAAATCTTATGATAAATCTGTAGAATATCAATTTGATTATGCCGGAGGATGGTATAATCGCGGAAATATTTTGATGCAATTGAATCAAGAAAAAGAGGCGGTAGAGTCTTATGATAAAGCCGTGCGATTCCAGCCAAATTATGCGGAAGCTTGGTACAGTCGCGGGAATGCTTTGATGAAGTTAAATGACTCTTCTGAAGCAGTAAAATCTTATGAACAGGCAGTCAAAATTCACTCCAGTTATCAAGAAGCCTGGTATAGTTTGGGATGGGCACTGCACCAGTTACGCCGCTATGAACAGGCAGTCGATGCCTATAATCAGGCGATCGATTTGAAGAAAAATGACTATCGCGCTTGGTACAATCGGGGGAATGCCCTTTATAATTTGAATCGATATCGAGAGGCGGTTTCTTCCTATAATGAGGCAGCTTATCTGAAGCCGGATCATGCCGAATCTTGGTATGGAAAAGGGAATGGTTTATCCACGTTGGGGCAGTATGAAGAGGCAATTTTAGCTTATGATCGGGCGTTGCGTTATCAACCGAATTATCAGGCCGCTACAGAGGGCAAAGAACGGGCGCAGAGGCAGATAGAACAGCGGGAGAAAGGAAAATCTGCTGGGGATGGCGATCAACAATATAAAGATAACGACTGAAGTTGTTACTACAAAGTCAGAAAGATAGCGACTTCAGTCGTTACTCGGTAACTCCTGATTAGGGAGTGGGGAGGGGAAATTGAGTGGGATTGAGACGGACCCGGGGTTTAGAGATGATGGCGAGGGGGTCGCCGATGGTGGTGATTTTCCAAGGTGGGGAGTCGAGTTGACGGGCGGCGATTAGAAACGGGGTAGTTCGGTTGAGGCGTCGGGCGAGGAGAGTGGGGGGGATAAAGGCGTTTAAAAAGGGTTCATGGACGCTGCCTACATATAAATATGCGCCATTTTCTAGCCAACGACCCGCGACGGTATTGCGATCGCCGGGAGTGGTGGCGGACCAACTGTGAATAAAATGTACGATCGCCGGGTATTTGAGTGGCGGAATATCCTCCACTGAAGCATCTCCTCCTCCTGCGGCAAATTCGGTAGACATTCCTTTAGAATTCACCCAAATTGTATCGAAATTCAGGTCGGTTTCTCTCAAGTTTTTCCAGGTTTGGACTGTTGCTTGGGGTCGTTGAATGACTTGAACATTTAGGCCAAGTTCAGAGACCAAAACCGCCGCTTGATTCATTTCATATTGAATCCACGGTTCTTCTTTGGGATAGCTGTCATAAAATAGGGCGGTTTCAGCATCAATAAAAATAGCAGACATGGCTTGATAAACGGCCCGGGTGGGAGTTCCATAAATCCACCCGACCACTGCCCAGCGATCGCCCGTTTCATGGCGTCCTAATCCGTCAGTTACGGATAAATCTACCTTGGTATTTTCAGGAGATTCATATTTAACCGCTAATTCTTTGACCAAGGTCACGGTATCGATCGCATCTCCGAGGGTATCATAGGCATATCCAGTCCCTTTGACCTGAGTTTCTATTTCATTTTTTAAACCCATCCAAGTGGCTAGATCTAACCGTTCATTAACTTGTCCGAAATCCCCTTCTAAAAACACCAAAGGCTGACCCCGATCGCTGGCTAAGGCCACTGCCGCTGGCCATGCGGGGTCCGTTGGCGAGGCGACGACTGCCCCCGGGGGTTCCCATCCCAAATTGTCCCATTGGCTATTAAGAGAAAATCGATTAGGGGCATCCCAGGCAGCCGCCACGGCATTTTGCATCTCTTGTCGCAATGCAAACCCTGTGGGTAAGGGCGTATTAACCGCCGGTAAGCGAATCACTTCCTGGGGTTGGAAGCGATCGAGAAATAGCTTTGTATATTGAGTATCTTCAATTAAAATCGGCCAGCGACCCTGGAGACTCCATTGGCGAATAGCAAACAGAAAGGTTGCCTCATCGGGAACGAGTACCACGCGGTCCACCGTCGGAACGCGATCGCGCAATTTAGCAATTTTTAGTCCACTTTGAACAGCCCAAGGTTCATTTTTGGCGGATTTCGGTAAAGCAAAGGGTTTCGTTTCTTGGGATCTATAAATCCACCAAGACCCAGGGACCATAACGACGATTGCCAGACAGCACCATTCTAATAGCCAGCGCTTGCCCATGTTTTTAAGAAAAGATAGGGGGGATGGGGGAGATAGGGGGGATGGGGGAGATAGGGGAGATGGAGGAGTTTTGCTTCACTTCCTCTGGGGGTGGGACTGAGAAAAACTGAATCCGTTGGGTGATGGAGTATTTCTACTTAATTGTAGAGAGAATTGAGCAAAACAGTAAATTAACTAACATTATCTTAATCTTTGGCAGAAAATCTACTGTAAAGAAGAAAAACGCTGTAACGGCTTATAGTCTAAGGGAACCGGCTTCTCCAACCCTAGAAGTTTACCCAGAGTTCAGCAATTTTGGGACTCAGGGATGTCAAGATCGAGGATGAAATGAAGAATGTTCCTCCATACTTGACTCAAACTTATGTCAGAACTGTCACCTTCGATCTCCCAGCATTATCACGATCGCACCAAATACGATCCGGATACCCTAGGGGCCAAAAATCATCAGTTGGATTGGGAAAATCAACCCGTGCCCTTCAAAGAATATAAAATCGGGGCCACAATTGACCTTAAACCTTATCTGAAAAAAGAACCCGATGGGGGGAAAGATTTGGCCCGAAAAGGGTTAACTCGACTGTCACGGTTGCTATTTTGCACCTATGGGTTAACCGCGAAGCTGGCAACCATGACCGGAAGTCAAATCTATCTAAGATCCGCACCTTCTGCCGGAGGATTGTACCCCGCAGAACTGTATTTACTCTCTAAAGGAACCCCCCAATTACCCCCGGGATTGTATAACTATCAAGCCCGAAATCATTCTTTAATTCGATTTTGGGATAGCGATATCTGGCCCTCCTTACAAGCGGCCACCTTTTGGCATCCTGCCTTAGAACATACTAAATTAGCGATCGCCACCAGTGCAGTCTTCTTTCGGTCCGCTTGGCGGTATCAGGACCGCGCCTATCGCCGGATTTTTCTGGATACAGGCCATCTGTTAGGCAATCTCGAACTCGCTGCTTCCTTAACCGACTACCGACCTCACCCGATCGCCGGATTTCACGATGATGCACTCAATGAGTTGCTGTACCTTGACCCCTCTCAGGAATCCGTCATCACCTTTATCCCCCTAGCGGATTTACTCGATATTGACCAAAATCTACCGAAATATCGTACCGCCTTGCCTTCTGCAACCCAGACGACCTATCCCACCATTCCCGATGGCGAATTGCTGGGATATTGCCATGAAGCGACCAAAATTAACTCAGACAAGACTGGCATCGGGGGATGGTCTCTCAGCGAGGAAGAAGAACCCGAGGAGGATAAATATAACTTCCCCTTCTGTAGTAAAGTTTCGACCAAAACCCGCCCAATTGACTGGCGAACCAATTTAGAAGGTCTGGAAAACACCATTCTGAAACGACGTTCAACTCGTGCCTATTCCGGGGCACCGTTATCTTTTGATGAACTCAAAGCCTTGTTGGATTTTACCTATCATTCAGAACATTACACCTATCAGAATTTAGATGCATATCCCGACTTTTTTGATTTAGAGGATATTCAAACCTTTATTGCCGTTTCATCGGTGACGGGTTTAGATGAAGGCTGTTATTATTACGCCCCAAAAGCCCAGGAATTGCGGCAAGTTCGGTTTAAAAATTTCCGCCGGGAATTGCATTACCTCTGTTTAGGCCAGGATTTGGGACGAGATGCCTCGGCGTTGGTGTTTCATACCGCCGATTTAAAAAAGGCGATCGCAAAATATGGCGATCGAGTTTATCGGTACTTGCACCTCGACGCCGGACATCTGGGACAACGGCTAAATCTGGGGGCAATTTATATGGGATTAGGCGTCAGTGGAATCGGCGGATTTTTTGACGATCGCGTGAATGAAGTCCTCGGCATTCCTGCTGATGAAGCCGTCCTCTATATCACCACCCTCGGCAAACCGCGATAAGCAAGAGTTTAGAAACCGGGTTTCTTGTTCAGATTTTCGACAATTTGCAGAAATTGTTGACAGAAACCCGGTTTTGGGGAGGTTTTCAAAGCAGTATTAGGGTCATAAAGAGACTGGCTTTTTATTCTTCTTTGGCCAAGGCTAAAATCTCCTGATAGAGTTGCGAACTCACTCGAAAATTCGCGTCCCTGATGAGGCTATTCATCACGGGTTTAACCTCTCCAATTAGTTGTTTTTGTTTAGCCCGAATTAAGATTCCCAGGATGCCAATGATGGGAATTCCCAATTTTTTGGCTTCTCGTCGTCCTAAACGCTCATCCATCAGCAAGCTATCGGCTTTCAGTTCAACCGCTAGGCCGATCGCATAAGATTCACCCGGATCCAGTCCTTGGGTGCGCTGTAATTGTTCGGCTAGAGAGGAATCATTGAGGGATTGAATTTGAATCCATTGCTGGGACAAAATATGGGTGATTCTGGAGTCAGGTGCGATCGCCAACTCATCTGCAACAACTGGGGGAATGATTACACTCTGGTAGAGTTGCTTTAACAGGCTCAAATGGTTAATTAAGGCAAGGTTACACAGAGATGATGTATCGCTAACGACAATCATAACCAGCCTTGCTCACGCAGATATTGGATGTCTTCCTGAAAGTCTTCAACATCGTAGTGAATACAAATGCCACGACTCGCAATCAATTTTTGAAATTCTATTACATGAAGTCCCGCGATTTTGCTGGCGCGACCGAGGGAAATGCGTTCTTGTTGAAACAAAGCGATCGCAATTTCTCGCAGCCAGTCCGATTCGTTAAACTGGCTAGTTTGAGCGATGTCATCAGGAATCTCAAGGGTGAGTTGCATAAAGTGATGGGTTAGGCAGGGATTAATCTTCTCATTGTAGCAAGGTGCAACTCACCGGGTTTCTCAGTTTGAGTTGTCAGGGGTTCGGGTAAAAAAAACGGGTATCTGGCAGCATCTTTATTCCTTCACAAAGATTGAAGAAAGAAACCCCGTTTCATCAGTCGCGGGGATGGGGTAAAATAATCAAAATGCTATCCCCTACCCAGGGGCTATGACTGGAAAAATGCGGAATCTGGAGAAAAAAATAGTCTCCTTAATCTATTGGTATTAGCAACACAAATACAGGAAATCAATGAAGCGGATGCCTAGACTTTAACCGCCTCTTTGCCATCCAAAACCCCACCTCAGACCCTTACAAGAGTAGGTTTTTATTAAAAGGGTGATTGGGTACTCTCCAGAGTAAGGAAAATCAAGCTTTTTCGCCTGGTCTTACTGAACCCCCTTGTCCTCAAAAGCCTATTTCTTCGTTCCCAAAATTCCCTTTAGAGGCAAGAAATAAAAAACCTACTCTTGGAAGTCCCTAACGCTCCCCTTGCCCAGGGGAGGGGACCGGAAGTTTAAACCCCTTCAGGGTGTCGCTTTGGGATTGGTCGCGCTAAAGTAGGCAGTTAAAGTTAAGTGGGTCAGGCCATGTGGTCGCGCAAACGGTTTGATATTGATTATGGTGATTTGATTTATGGATTGTTTGCAACCTTGACCGTGGGAAATGCACAGCGTCAGGGGTTGCAAAATGAGTTAGAAGACTGGTGGATTTCGGACTCGACGGGGGAGGCAGTCGCCTGTTTATCCGTGCGTTCCGGATGGGATTTGCTGCTACAGGCGTTACAATTGCCTCCGGGGAGTGAAGTGGCAATGAGTGCCTTGACCATTCCCGATATGGTATCGATTGTCCGTCATCATGGGTTGGTCCCGGTCCCGATTGATTTGGACCCCAGGACGATGGCACCGGATCCCGCTAGTTTGGACCGGGCGACTGGTCCCCAAACTCGGGTGATTATTATCGCCCATTTGTTTGGGGGTCGGGTGGATTTAGCGCCGATTTTAGCTGCGCGCGATCGCGTTGGGGCGATTTTGGTGGAAGACTGTGCTCAGGCATTCACCCCCGGATTTCGGGGTCATCCCGATGCCGATGTGAGTTGTTTTAGTTTTGGCAATATCAAGTTTGCTACGGCCCTGGGTGGGGCGTTATTGCGTGTGCGTGACCCCCAACTCGGCGACTGCCTCCGGCAGATCCAATCGAGTTACCCCGTCCAGGATTCCCGGAATTATACCAGTCGATTGCTGAAATATTTGGGTCTCAAAATCCTCTCCAGTCGCCCTGGATTTACGGCGTTGATCGGGGGATGTCGTCGGTTGGGAATTGACTACGATCGCCTCCTCAATCAGTCCGTGAAGGGATTTCCCAAGGATGAACTGATTTCTCGTCTGCGTCATCAACCTTGTGCGCCTCTGTTAGCATTACTCCGTCGTCGCTTGCAGGGTTATAGTGAGGAACGGTTAGGGGCACAAACTCACCAGGGTCAGCGTCTGATTCAGTTGTTGCAGGAGTATTGTCCCCAAATTCAGGTTCCGGGTGTCGCTGCTTTGCCTCATGTTCACTGGGTTGTTCCCATTTTGGCCCAGGACCCAGAACTTGCGATCGCCACCCTTGCCTATGCCGGGTTTGACTCGACTCAGGGAAATAGCATGACGGTGGTGGATTCCCCGGAAACTCACCCAGAAAGCGAACCCCGCAATACCCGTGAGATGTTCCAGCATTTGCTCTATCTCCCCTGCTATCCGGCAATGAATGAGACTGCACTGGTCTCTATGGCGCAGGCGTTACGTTCCATTTCTTCTCCCTGCCTGTCCCAGTTTTCGAGAATGGGTTCGCCGTAATGGGTACTCTATCCAGAAGTGGTCAACCCTATCCCTCTTGTTGAGATGACTCCCAAAAAACCTCTATTCTGCGCTCTTTTTTTAGTTAATCTTTCCGAAATCAGCATTAAAGGGAAAGCAAGTCCCCCGAGATGGTTTCCTCCGGCATCGGTACACTCAAGTTGAGCAACTGGGTTGCTTCTGTTCAGGGTTAGAGAATTTTTCAATTCCTCATCCCTAATTATTTCATCGGTTAATTAGGTTAAATCTTGTAACCCTAAACTTTTATTTCATCAACTCAATTGCTTTCAATTTTATGCTTTTGCACTGTTTTTTGACCTTTTAAGCCGGTACAAATTATGACATCAGATTCAGGAACGAAAGTGTTTGGGTTCTTAACGAAGAGGGAGACCACCCTGATACAAATCCTCCTAGTGGCGATCGTCTATTTCCTCATTTCTGAGGTAGGATCAGTCTGGCTCGCTCTCCCAAAAGGTGGAAGCCCGGTCTGGCCCGGGGCAGGGATTGCTTTAGCGTCCGTTTTATTAAAGGGATACCTGATGGGAATTGGGGTAGTTCTCGGAAATATGATGGTCAATTTCTATGATATTGGCTTGACACCGGACGCTCTAATTATGAATTTTAGCTTTACCCTCGGTAATACTTTAGAAACTCTATCAGCCGCCTATTTTGTTCGTAAATTTTCTGTGAATTTTAGGTTGTTTTACCGAGTTAGAGATATTATATTTTTTGTAGTATTTGCTGGATTAATCAGCCCGATATTCAGTTCTACTTTGGGATCAACCACTATTTTTTTACTGGGTCGAGTTTCTGAGGACGTTTATCCCCGTCTTTGCTTGAGATGGTGGATTGGAGATGTAGTAGGAATCCTGGTTTTCGCCCCGTTTTTGTTAGTTTTTGAGCAGGGATTTAACGACTTTCGGGAAAAAGTGCAACAACGATGGATGGAAGGGATGGTTTTTGTATTTATCACCCTAGTAATCTTTCAAATGACTTTTATTAAAGGCTATCCAATCGAATATATGTTGCTGCCTTTATTAGTCTGGATTGTCTTTCGGTTTGGACAATGGGCAGCCACCTTGTTATTATTAATTGGGTCTGTGGTTGCAATCTTTGCCACTGCCAATGATTCGGGACCTTTTATCCGCAGTAATATCAATGAATCTTTACTGCTGTTGCAATCTTTTGTGGGGGTATTTTCCCTGACAACGTTAATCCTATCGGCGGTAATTTGTGAAAATGAACAAGCAAAAGAACGACTGGAAACGGCTAATATTAAATTACAACATCTCGATCGCCTCAAAGATGAATTTCTAGCCAATACGTCCCATGAATTGCGAACGCCGCTGAATGGGATTATTGGCATTGCCGAGTCCCTGATTGATGGTGCAACGGGAGAATTACCCATTACCACTCGGGCCAATTTAGCAATGATTTCTTCCAGTGGTCGTCGCTTATCGAATTTAGTCAATGATTTGCTGGATTTCTCTAAACTCAAACACAAATCCCTAAATTTACAACTTAAACCCGTAGACTTGCGATCGCTAGTAGAAATTGTGTTCACTCTCAGTTTACCCTTAGTGGGAAATAAAAAACTAAAATTGATCAATAACCTTTCTTTAGATTTACCAGCGGTTATAGCCGATGAAAATCGCTTGCAACAAATTCTCCATAACTTAATAGGAAATGCTATTAAATTCACCGAAACCGGAACGATAGAAATTTCTGCCCAGCGAATATCTGGGGTTACCGGGTTGGAAAAAATTTCCTCGGCTTCTGAACTTGAAATTACGGTTACAGACACCGGAATTGGGATTGCAGAGGATAAATTAGAGCGAATTTTTGAATCTTTTGAACAAGCGGAAGGGTCTACGGGAAGACTGTATGGGGGAACCGGGGTGGGTTTGGCGATCGCCAAACAATTAGTCGAATTACATGGCGGCCAAATTGGGGTGAAGTCTCAATTGGGAAAAGGGTCAAAATTTAGCTTTACCTTGCCCCTTTCTCAGGAAAAAGTCGAAAACTCTTCGGAAACTTTGCCCTTACTCAAACAGTTTACCACAGCGGATTTAAACCCGGAACCTTTAGAACCTCACATGATTTCCTCTCATCAAGGGTCAGCCAAACTTTTAATCGTAGATGATGAACCGATTAACCTCCAGGTTTTGGTCAATATGCTTTCCTTGCAAAATTATACCGTAATTCAAGCTAAAAATGGCATTGATGCCTTAGAACTTCTCAACAAAGGCTTTAAACCTGACCTGGTTTTGCTCGATGTAATGATGCCAAAAATGACCGGATATGAAGTCACGCAAAAAATTCGAGAAACTTGGGAGGCATCGGAACTCCCGGTGTTATTATTAACCGCTAAAAATCAATTGTCTGATTTAGTAGCGGGATTTGAGTCGGGGGCCAATGATTATCTGACTAAACCTGTAGAAAAAGATGAATTATTAGCCCGCATCAAAACCCATTTGAATCTACTGCGCCTGAAAACTGAAAATCTCCGGCTGGTAGCGGAATTAGAGGTCACTCGTCAACAACAACAAATGCTCTTACCCAGTGCGGAAGAGTTGCAATTGATTGAGGAGTTAGAGATTGCCGCGTTTATGGAACCCGCAACGGAAGTAGGGGGAGATTACTATGATGTCATTCCCCATAAAAATGGGGTTAAAATTGGCATTGGAGATGTGACGGGACATGGATTAGAAAGCGGGGTTTTAATGATTATGGTGCAAATGGCTGTCCGCACTCTCCTTCAAAGTGATATTCGCAATCCGGTGCATTTTTTGACTCTCCTCAATTTAACCGTTTATGGCAATTTGCAACGGATGAAATCAGAAAAAAATATGACCCTGATGTTACTGGATTATCATCAAGGAAAACTGGTGGTCAGTGGACAACATGAAGATATTATTGTAGTGCGAGCCGAGGGTCAAGTGGAGTTAATTGATACGGTAGATTTAGGCTTTCCCGTGGGGTTAGTTGAAGATATTAGGGAGTTTGTCGCTGAACTGGTAATTGAATTACACCCCAACGATGTGGCGATCATCTATACTGATGGGATTACAGAAGCGGAAAATTTAGAGGGAGTACAATATGGGTTACATCGCCTGACGGAACTCGCGGGTCAACAACAAGGGCGATCGGCAACAGAAATTGTTGATGTTATTTTAGCCGATGTCCATAAATTTATTGGAAAACAAAAGGTTTATGATGATATTACTTTGTTGGTTTTGAAGCAAAAATAAGAGCTAAAATGCGAACAGGGTGCGGGGGCGGCTGGTTTATTTTCCACTACAAAATCGGCTAAAAATGCGGTCTAAAACGGATTCGGTGACCTCTTCTCCGGTGATTTCTCCTAATGCTTGAATTGCGCCTCGCAGGTCGATGGTCTAAAAATCTAGGGCTAACTGTTGGTCAATGGTGGTTTGGACTTGTTCTAGGGCGGTATTTGCATTGGGTTGTCCCGATTTTGGCTCAGGACCCAGAACTTGCGATCGCCACCCTTGCCTATGCCGGGTTTGACTCGACTCAGGGAAATAGCATGACGGTGGTGGATCCCCCGGAAACTCACCCGGAATGTGAACCCCGCAATACCCGTGAGATGTTCCAGCATTTGCTCTATCTCCCGTGCTATCCAGCAATGGATGATACAACTCTAGTCTCTATGGCACAGGCATTGCGCCCCATTTCTTCTCCGGCGGTGTCCCAATTTTTGAGGATGAGTTCGCCGTAATCGGTACCGGATCCTAGACTGCTCAATTTTATCCCTGTTTTTGATATGAACCCCAAAAAACCATCGGTTCTCCGTTCTGTTTTCAGTTTGTCCTTGTTTGTGTTTCTAGCGATCGCAGTGGGAGTGTTAGCGGCTAATTTTATTTTTGCTTTAATAGAAAAACTGGGATAATTGTTTCTGAAGTAAGGGATAATTTATCTCGGGTTGACTTGAAATTACTAGATTAGGAGTTTAAACGATGGCGGATCTCATTTCTGCTCAAGTGAGTGATCGCATCTGCAAGCACATGAATGAAGACCATGCAGATTCTGTGCTACTGTATGCTCAAATCTTTGGGGAGGTTCCTGATGCAACTTCAGCCACCCTACTGGCGATCGACCCCCTAGGGATGAATCTTACGGCTCAAATTGGGGAGAAATCACTGCCCGTTCGGGTGACTTTTGATCATGCACTTGCCGATTCTGAAGACGCTCATCACACTTTAATTGCGATGGTGAAACAGGCAAGGCAAGCCAAAGCTGAATAACAAAAAAACAGGGATTTTTGCTGATTTTTGTCGGGGGAATTCACCAATCAATCCGACAAAAATCAGCCAGAGAGGGAAAGCAAGTCCCCCGAGATGGTTTCCTCGGGCCTCCGTACAATCAGGGTGAGAAACCGGGTTTTTGCTGCTCAGAGTTAGAGAATTTTTCACTTTCTAATTCCTAATCATCTGAGCAGTTAATAGGTTAAGGATTTTACCCATCAATTTCAAGTTCACTTCAATCTGTTTCAATCCCCTAGCTATTCTATCGTTCTATTGCCTTTTAACCCGGTAGGAATTATGACATCAACTTCAGAAATAAAAGTGTCTTGGCCCTTCACGAAGAGCGAGACGACCCTCATCCAAATCCTCTTCGTGGCAGGCGTCTATTTCTTCATTTCTAAGTTATCAACCACTTTCATCACCTTCCCCGAAGGTGGAAGCCCGGTTTGGCCCGGGTCTGGGATTGCTTTAGCGGCAGTGTTATTACAAGGATACCCCATGTTAATTGGGGTGTTCCTCGGAAATCTCCTGGTCAATTTCTATAATACCCCTTGGAGCGCTGCCGATCTAGTTATGAATTTTAGTTTTCCCCTTGGGAATACCTTAGAAACTCTTTCGGCTGCTTATTTAATTCGGAAATTTTTAGTGAATTTTAGGCTATTTTCCCGGGTCAAAGATGTCATCCTTTTTGTGATTTGTGCTGGATTAATTAGCCCGATGTTCAGTTCAACTTTTGGAGCAACCACTATTTTGCTCCTGGGTCGAATTTCTTGGGACATTTATCCCCGTGTCTGGTTGAGTTGGTGGATTGGAGACGTAGTGGGAATCCTGGTTTTTGCCCCGTTTCTGTTAGTTTTTGGTCAGGGATTTAATGAATTTTTGCAAAAAGTCGAACAGCGATGGATGGAAGGGCTAGTTTTTGGATTTATTACCCTGGTCATCTGTCAGATGGCTTTCGTTAAAGGCTATCCGGTGGAATATATGTTGCTGCCTTTATTAGTCTGGGTTGTCTTTCGGTTTGGACAATGGGCGGCGACGTTATTATTATTAATTGGATCAGGGATTGCCATTTTTGCCACCACAAATGGTTCGGGACCTTTTATCCGCAATGATCTCAATGAATCTTTAATCCTATTACAATCTTTTGTGGGAGTTTTTTCCCTAACAACGTTAACCCTATCGGCGGTCGTTTGTGAAAATGAACAAGCCAAGCAACGACTGGAAACGGCTAATATTCAATTACAACATCTCGATCGCCTCAAAGATGAATTCTTAGCTAATACGTCCCATGAATTGCGAACGCCGCTGAATGGAATTATTGGCATTGCTGAATCCCTGATTGATGGTGCAACCGGAGAATTACCCATTACCACTCGGGCCAATTTAGCGATGATTTCCTCCAGTGGTCGTCGGTTATCGAATTTAGTCAATGATTTGCTGGATTTCTCGAAACTGAAACACAAAACCCTAGACTTACAACTCAAACCCATAGACTTGCGATCGCTGGTGGAAATTGTGTTTACCCTCAGTTTACCCTTAGTGGGAAATAAAAACTTGAAATTGGTGAATAATATTTCATTAGATTTACCAGCGGTTATCGCGGATGAAAATCGCTTGCAACAAATTCTCCATAACTTAATAGGAAATGCTATTAAATTCACCGAAACCGGAACGATAGAAATTTCTGCCCAGCGAATATCTGGGAATGATGCGTTAGAAAAATTTTCCTCAACTTCTCAACTTGAAATTACCATTTTTGATACCGGAATTGGGATTGCCGAGGATAAATTAGAGCGCATTTTTGAATCTTTTGAACAAGCGGAAGGGTCTACGGGAAGATTGTATGGGGGAACCGGAGTGGGATTGGCGATCGCCAAACAATTAGTTGAGTTACATGGCGGCCAAATTTGGGTGAAGTCTCGCCTGGGAGAAGGGTCAAAATTTAGCTTTACCTTGCCGCTTTCTGGAGAAAAAGTAGAAAATTTTTCCGCAACTTTGCCCTTACTCCAACAGTTTGCCACCACGGATTTAAACCCCCAACCTGTGGAACATCGGGTGATTGCCTCTCATCAGGGGTCGGCCAAACTTTTAATTGTAGATGATGAACCCATTAACCTCCAGGTTTTGGTGAATATGCTTTCGTTGCAAAATTATACCGTCATTCAGGCGAAAAATGGAATTGATGCCCTAGAAATTCTCCATAAAGGGTTTAAACCAGACTTGGTGTTACTGGATGTAATGATGCCGAAAATGACCGGATATGAAGTGACCCAAAAAATTCGGGAAACCTGGCAGGCATCGGAACTTCCCGTATTATTATTAACGGCTAAAAATCAATTATCAGACTTAGTGGCTGGATTTGAGTCTGGGGCGAATGATTATCTGACTAAACCTGTAGAAAAAGATGAATTATTAGCCCGGATTAAAACCCATTTGAATTTACTTCGCCTGAAAAGTGAAAATCTCCGGCTGGTGGCGGAATTAGAGGTCACTCGTCAACAGCAACAAATGCTCTTACCCAGTGCAGAAGAGTTGCAATTAATTGAGGATTTAGAAATTGCTGCTTTTATGGAACCCGCAACAGAAGTGGGGGGAGATTATTATGATGTCATTCAACATCAAGATGGGGTAAAAATTGGCATTGGTGATGTGACGGGACATGGGTTAGAAAGCGGGGTTTTAATGATTATGGTTCAAATGGCCGTCCGCACCCTCCTCCAAAGTGATATCCGGAATCCGGTGCATTTTTTGACCCTCCTCAATTTAGCCGTTTATGGCAATTTGCAACGGATGAAATCAGAAAAAAATATGTCCCTGATGTTACTGGATTATCACCAAAACAAGTTGGTAGTCAGTGGACAACATGAAGATATTATCCTGGTGCGCGCTGGGGGTGAAGTGGAGTTAATTGATACGGTAGATTTAGGCTTTCCCGTGGGGTTAGTGGAAGATATTGGGGAGTTTGTCGCTGAACTGGTAATTGAATTAAACCCCAATGATGTGGCGATCGTCTATACCGATGGAATTACCGAAGCGGAAAATGTTGAGGGAGTGCAATATGGGTTACACCGCCTGACGCAATTGGCGGGTCAACAACAAGGGCGATCGGCTACAGAAATTGTTGAGAATATTTTAGCAGATGTGAGGGAATTTATCGGCGAACAAAAGGTTTATGATGATATTACTTTGTTGGTTTTGAAGCAGAAATAATCCGAAATCCGGTCCTGATCTGTCTATTAAAATCCGCAGGGTTGAAAAAATTTTTCAACCCTACGATCAGGCTATCGAGTGTTAGCAGCGACGATCGCTTGCATAGTTTGGCGGTTCTCCTGCACTTTCGCTGCTACTTCATCGGCACTCATCACCGGCGTTTCTGGTGGTATCACCGAGGGCCATGCCTTTTGCAATTCCGCCAAAGTTGCTTTCATTTGCTGATTCACTTGGGGATTGTTTTCTGTTAGTTTCGATTCAATGGTGGGATACAACCCATTAGCGGCATAGTCTACAAATCCCCGGGAATCTTGATATTCGATCGCCTCCGTAATTTTCCCATTGGCAATTGCTGCGGTGTATTCCGCACTTGCCGTATTTAATAAGCCGTTGATCGCTTGCAACACAAACGCCGGAGATTGTCGCTGGGCTTCCGGCAAAGTGGCGATCGCCCCATCAATGGCAACCATTGTTTTATCGAATTCTACCTGAATTTGCGGATCGGTGGGCTTCGATTTCACCAAATCTTGCAGGCGAATTAACGTCTCTTTGAAAGCCGGTACTCCCCGTTCTTGGAATTGGTCTTCCACATCCCCATAAATCTCTTCCACCGGATGGCCGATATGGGGTTCTGCGGCTTCAGCATTGCCCATTTCTAGGAGTTCTTTTGCCACTTTCATGTGACCTTTCATCAGCCCCAACTTCACCAGATAATCAATATCTTTCGCTTCTCCGGTTAGGACGATATCTTCAGTCGTCACCATTTCTTGAATGCGATCATATTCCTCTTGATTAATCACCTTTTTGGCAACTAATTCTTCCGGGCTGGCATAGGGTCGATTGCTTTGGATTTTATCCGATAATTCCGGAATCCCTAACTTAGCTTCCAGTTTATCTAGGTCCGATAAAATCGCCGTATTAATGTTAATTTTCCCTTCACCCCCGTGAGCATGACTGCCCCCTTGTTCCACTGGCGCGGAGGAAAGAGTTGTAGTCGGTGGCCCCTCGGTACAGCCCGTGAGGGCAATGATGCTACAGATCACAGCGGCAACAGACAGAGAACGAAAAGCGTGCATAACGATCGGGACTCCACAATGTTGAATGGTTTTGCGGTAATGGGGAGGGGGCCCCATGCTCCCTTGCCAACAAAACCGGGAAAAATAGGGGTTTGTATATTTTCAAATAGTTGAAAATTTTTGTCAATAGCTTTAACAAAAAATTCCCATTGAGTCCCGCATTCAGGGTCAACCCCGACTCCGGGTGGAAGTTGAAAAACGCCATGAATAAGCGTCATTACAGGAAGATATCCCGCCTAATTAGGTTGGGGGTATCACTTGAAATTGACCCATACAGCCTGCTTCGGCGATCGCATCTTGATGGGGATGGAACATATACTCACCCGGAAACGGGTAGGAAAACTCTAAAATATGGCGCTCTGCGGTCCCCATTGTAATGACATCAGTCTCCTCACTCGGTGTCAAGGTCATGCCGGTACGGTAGACGCGAAAGAAATTGGCATGAATGTGAAATGTAGCTACAGGATCGAACTCGATCGCATTGAGCAAATACAGCCGTACGAGCTGATTCTGGTAAATGGGGATCGGATGCTGCATATAGCAATTCGGCAATCCGTTAAAGGCATAAAGTTCGTTACGATTGTCATCATTAATGTCATACCCGCCCATCACCAACACCATCTCATCTGCTGGAGGTCGTCCTTGGGGGGGATCGACGATAAACAGTCCAAACAGTCCCTTGCTAATATGGCGTGTTACGGGTGCGATATGGCAGTGATAGAGATGGACGCCAAAGGGTTGGGCATCGAATTCGTAAATTGTAGTCGTGCTGTGATGCACAGGTTTGATGCCATCGGCTTCGGCGCTGTGAATACCGTGAAAGTGCATGGAATGGGCGTGTCCCCCCTGGTTGAGAAACACCACCCGCACGCGATCGCCTTCAGTGGCCCGCAGAGTAGGGCCAGGGACGCGGCCATTATAATTCCAAGTCACGAACGAAACCGCACTGTTGAGTTGTAACTCGTTAGTCTGGGCGGTGATTCTAAATTCCCGGATCGTGCGACCGTTCTCACGCTTGACCGTGCCATAGTCAAACTCTCGCAACATCGCCATCGGATTGATACCGTTGCCATTAGCAGAGATATCGGTAGGAAAGGGGGGTATCTGCACCACCTGTTGCGAACGGACGCGATTCCACTGCTGCGCGGCGATCGCTGCACCCGTGACTCCCATTCCTATAGCGGTGAGTTGCAGCAGACGGCGACGAGTCAACTGGATAGACTGGATAGATTTGCGATCAAACATAAACAAAATGTTGGGATACAGTGACCTGTGAAGACAGAAAACCCACAGTGTCCAGGGAAAAGTGTACCTTATCACCCTTTCCGCAAACAACAGACTTTCAAAACGTCTGGCTGATACCTTAAATTTGGCAGCACTGGAATTTTTAAACTAAATTTGTGCTAAAATTTTTTTTAATTACTCCAGTGATAGTTCTAAAGTAAAACTTTTAGTAAAAAAGAAGGAGAATTATTATAACTTATAAATATAGAGGAGATTCGCGAATCTCCTCTACATTAGACTTCTTGCAAAATTCTTTAAAGCCCCCAGCAAATAAACATTTATTCCTCTGACTTCCCCCTTCTTAAGGGGGACGGGAGGGGGATCTAAGGGGGGTTGGGGGGAACAATCCGGATTTTTGCAAAAGGTCTATTATTTACGGTTTAAATTTAAAGATGTTAGCCCGTGCCCCCTGGTTTTGTCCGCTTTCCTCCCCACCCGATCGAGTGTGGGCCGCTCTAATTTATTTACCAATGCAAAACCGACTAAAAATTCGGTCTAAAACGGATTCGGTCACTTCTTCTCCGGTGATTTCTCCTAATGCTTGAATTGCCCCACGAAGGTCGATGGTCCAAAAATCTAGGGGTAACTGTTGGTCAATGGTGATTTTGACTTGTTCTAAAGCAGTTTGAGCGCGGGTTAAGGCAGCGGCTTGGCGTTGATTAATAGCAAAATCCAGATTTTCCGCTTGTAAATTTCCCGCATTAACGGCGTTTAAGATGGCGGTTTCTAAGGCTTCAATGCCTTGGTGATGGGCGGCAGAAGTTGTAACAGTTTCACGGATATTTTCTAGGGAAGGTAAGGGGGGAATCTGTTCAACTAAATCAATTTTATTGAAGATGACGACAATCGGTTTATGTTTGACTTGTTGATAAATCTCCTGTTCTTCCGCAGTCCAACCGGCTTGGGCATCGAGGGTTAATAAGACTAAATCGGCAGATTGGGCAGCCTGTCGCGATCGCTCAACGCCGATTTTTTCTACCGTATCTTCGGTGGCGCGAATGCCTGCGGTATCGAGGACCTGGACGGGAATTCCTTGAACAACTAACTGGGATTCGACAACATCTCGGGTAGTCCCCGGGAGGTTTGTCACAATGGCCCGATCGCTACGACTCCAAGCATTCAATAAACTGGATTTCCCCACATTCGGACGCCCGACAATGGCAACTTTTAATCCCATTCTTAACAGTTGTCCTTGATTGGCAGTCCCTAAAATTCTTTCGACTTCTTTAATAATTTCTTGAATCGATTGAATGATTTCCGGTTCATTCAAAGGAGGTAAATCTTCTTCAAAATCAATGCGGGCTTCAATTTCTGCCAGAATATCTAAACATTGAGTGCGTAATTGTCGGATGGGATGGGCTAATTTCCCTTGCAATCCTGCTAAAGCGGCTTGAGAAGCAGCAGGAGATTGGGCACCGACTAAATCTGCCACACTTTCAGCTTGAGTTAAGTCTAATCGTCCATTTAAAAATGCCCGGAGGGTAAATTCTCCCGGTTGTGCTAATCTAGCCCCGAGTTCTAAACAGAGTTGTAAGACTTGTTGAACGGGAATGATGCCCCCATGACAATGGAATTCGACCACATCCTCTCGGGTGAAGGACCGGGGGGATTTCATCAGCAACAAGAGGGCTTCATCGACGATTTGCTGAGTTTTGGGGTGACAAATTGTCCCGTAGAGGATCCGGTGGGTTTCCCAGGGTTGGGATCCGGGTGTATGAAAGAGGGTTTGGGCGATCGCCAGTGCCTGGGATCCCGACAGGCGGACAATCCCGATACTCCCTTGCTGTGGGACAATCGCCGTGGCGATCGCCGCTATTGTCTCCCGTTGCGTCACCCGATCCATGATTTCCCACCTTATGACTACTGCTTTATTATCCCTTGCGATCGCCAATCTCCTCCCTAGGATGGGGAAATTAGGCTAAAATATCCGTCATAATCTCCAGTTAAAGACTCACTTATAAAACTTTCAGGGGGCAATCACATTGCACAACTCAGTCTGTTATTCTAAGGAAAACAATGTTACATAAACACCCGTTGCCGATTCACTCCCGGAGGACCCAAATCAAGCGCTTTCCTTCTGTTTCTCTGTTCTCTAAACACAAACGTACCCGGAGTCGATGGCATCGCTTCTGGCGTTACTACTCTTGGCGTTTAGTCCGGCAAAAGGGGAGTCCCGAATTCTTGGCTAGAGGATTGGCCGCCGGGGTATTTGCGGGGTTGTTTCCTTTATTTGGACTACAAACGATTATTGGAGTTGCCCTAGCGATTCTATTTCGTGGGAATAAATGGATGGCGGCTGCTGGAACTTGGGTCAGCAATCCGTTAACTTACGGACCCATATTTTGGCTGAATTTTCAAGTGGGACAATGGCTGCTCAAATCTCATGAAGTGTTTGATATGGAACGCCTAAAGTCTACGAAAGCCTTACTCGAAGTCGGGGCAGACTTTCTACTGACTCTCTTTGTTGGCTGTGTGGTGATGGCGACTTTGAGTGCATTTTTAAGCTACTTTATCGGGATTAAGTTGATTCGCCGTTGGCGGACTCTTCACCGGAGTTGGCGTCGCCGACACCATTCTATCCGCTAACCTTGATGCTATTATGCTATTCTATCTTAAATTGGGTGCGTCAATTACAGAAATTAGGTTGATATTTTTTCACGATTTAGAGTGTTCAGCAGCTTACCAAACATCATCATAAAGGGTTTTCATATCAATTAACAGATTAAGGCTAGTTACCTGAATTTTGTCTTCGGCCTGATAACTATATAACTCCCATCGTCCCCGTTCATTACGTCGGAAACACTCTACACTGGGGCGAGTTTGACTGATAATTAAATACTCCTTTAACGTCTCAATTTGACGATAATCTGCAAATTTATCCCCTCGGTCAAATGCTTCGGTCACATCGGATAGCACTTCTACAATTAAACAGGGATAGCGAATAAAAGAGTCAGTTAACGGAGAGTCACGAGGGTCGCAAGTTACGGTCAAGTCGGGATAATAAAAAACATCTACGGCATCAATTCTAAGTTTGATATCTTGCACAAAGGCATGACATTTTGTTCCTCGAATCTGCTTTCTGAGGACGGTTGCCAAGTTCAAGGTAATCATGTTATGAGCGGGGGTAGATGGTGACATCCCATAGACTTTTCCCCGAATATATTCACGACGAATGGGGCTGATTTCTTCTCCTGTGAAATACTCTTCCGGAGTCATCTCAATCTCCCTGGGGTTAAAAGAAACGGAGGGAAGTGCTTAAGCGAGAATTACTGGATTTTGTCATTGTGGAACTTGCCAAATTCGCAAGGTATCTCCGCCTAAAATCAAGGTGCGATCGCCACTGAATGCCAAGGATTTTGCCGATCCATCCAAGGTCCGCAGCAAGGTTCCATCCGCAAGATTCCAAATTTTAGTCCCATCTTCACTCGTAGAGACGATCGCCCTTCCATCGGGAGTAAAGGCTAAATCATACACATAGCATAAATCACAATGGGCCACAATTGTGCGCTGGCGAATACCCCGTTCCCGGTTCCAGAGTCGAATCTCGCGATAGGTTCCCCCGGCAACGGTTTGACCATCGGGACTGATGGCAACGGATTCGACGATAAATCCGGATTCTCCCGCTTGTAGGGTATGCACTAAGTTCCCATTCTGCAAGTTCCACACTTTGACGGTATTATCCAAATGACCACTGACTAATGTGCGACTATCCGGACTGATGGCGATCGCATTCGCCTCTCCAGACCCTTCCAAAGTCAAAACCAAGCGTCCCGTGTTGAGATCCCAGAGTTCAATCCCTTGATTACTCGCGGTGATTAACGTTTGTCCATTGGAACTAATCCCCAGGGAGTTGATAGGATTGGAGAGATTGGGACGCGATCGCGTGATGGTATTGGCAATTTGTCCGGTTCGCAAATTCCAAAGGATCACCTGACCCTTTTGATCCCCACTGACTAAAATCTGTTTATTGGGACTAATCGCTAGGGAATTCACCTCACTATTATGTCCCGTCAAGGTCGCGTTCAACTGACTCGACTGCCAATCCCATAACTGAATCTGATTGTATCCGCCATCAGTTGCCAAGAGACTGCCATCGGGACTTAAGGCGATCGCCCGGGGTTTGCTTCCCGGTTGGATGATATTAGATACAATAAAACCCCGCCATCCTAAATTTAACCCCACCGTCGGCGCTAATCGCACAAAATTACTCACCGCAATGGCCGAACTTACCGCAGGAGACTGGGTATTAAACCGACCCTGAATCCCAATCAACCGTCCCCATCGGTCCACCACCGGACCGCCACTCACAGAGGATTGCAAGGCACTATTATACAGCAAGTCGTATCCATTCGAGAGATTCGTTCCTGCCGTAGATACTAAATTTCCCGCCGCGAACAGGGTCGTTTGGGGTTGAGTGGCAACCGTGAGATAAATTTGCGAGTCAGAGGGTTCGGCCAACTGCGCTACGGGATAAGTTTCCGAACTGGTAAACTGTAAGACAGCCAAATCTACCAGAGGCAGCAGGATGACCCCCTGGGGATTAATCTGATAGCGTCGGCCATTGCTGGTCACTACTTCATAGGGACCCGACCCAGAAACCACCGTCTTCGTCGTCAGAACTGTATAAACAGTCCCCTGACGATTGACGATCGCCCCCGAACCCGAGGTCGGACCGGCGATAAACACTGTCATATCCTTGGCGATCGCCGTCACTTCCGCGATCGCCAGAGGCGGATTGAACAGGGGAGAATCCGACGCCAACGCCTGCAAAGACTGCGGCGAACCTATCTCCCAAAAAGGAACCGAAGCAAATCCCCCAGCAACGATCGCCGTTCCCGCCATCATTCCTGCTGTCCATCGTCCTAACACACCCCAAATCCGTGAAAATTTGTGCAATCCGTGGTTCATTCTTTCTTCCCTTAAGGCATCCGCCAAATTTTGATATCCCAACCTCCACCGACCAACGTTTGACCATCGGGAGTTAAGGCGATCGCCGCTGCTGCCGTTGGGAAAAAGTGCAATAACGCCCCGGTCCTCACATCCCAAACCCGAATCGCATTGATATCCCCTTCTTGAACGGTTCCCACCAAAGTTTCCCCATTATTACTAAAGGCAACTTCAAAAAAGCTGGCCTCGGGATTGCGGGCGATCGTGCGCAGTAAATCTCCATTGGCGATATTCCACAGACGAATCGTTCCCTCTCCACCTGTTGCCAAAGTCTGACCATTGGGACTAAAAGCGAGGGTTCGGACGGCCTTAATATCCGCAGAAATAGTCCGAATTAACTCGCCAGTTTGTAAATTCCAGACTCGAACCAGTCCATCCTCACTACTGCTGGCGGCCATGCGACCATCGGAACTCACAGCTACATCTAACATAGCCGTTTGCCGATCGTCCAGAGTTCGCAGAACCACGCCGGTATTCAAATCCCAAAGTTTTACTGTGCGATCGCGACTGCTGCTGATGGCGGTATTCCCATCGGGGGCGATCGCCAATCCCGTCACTTCGCTGGTATGTCCCGTGAGGGTTTGAGTTAGGGTCCCAGTTCGGATATCCCAAATCTTAATTTCTCCATCGCCACCGCCACTAATCGCCCGTTGTCCATTGGGGGCGATCGCCAAGGCCCCAACTCTGCCGCGATGTCCCTCTAAGGTCCGAATCCGGTCCCCAGTTCTCAGGTCCCAGAGATTAATCGGGGCCAAATCCGCCCCGCGATGTCCACTTGCCATGATAAATCCTTGACCATCAATCGCAAGTTCGATGGCATCCATTGAGGCGGAAATTGACTCACATTGACGGGTTCCGTTCGTATCGGTGACGCATTGTTCTACCTGGGAATCTGGGGTGATTCCCGTAGGTTGGAAGTTCAAAACATTGGTCAAAACAGCAGTTTGCCACCGTTGATTTCCAGCAGCGATCGCCGTGGGAGAGGTTGGAGGCATTGCGGTTGGTGTTTCTACGGGTGGTGTTTCTACAGTTGGTGTTTCTACAGTTGGTGTTTCTGCGGTTGGTGTTTCTGCGGTTGGTGTTTCTACAGGTGGTGTTTCTGCGGTGGAGATCGCATCCGGTGACGCTACATACTGTTGAGGGACCAAAGCAATAGCATCAATATCCTCCTGGACTTGACAAATCATCGATGCCAACTCACCCCGGGAGATGGGTTCTGTGGGGTTTAAAGTCCGAGGATCGGGATAATTGACAACCAAACGGTTTTGAATCCCTGCGGCGATCGCCTCTCGGGCATATTCTGGAATCTGTTCCCAATCCGCCAGAGATGCCTCAATCGTCTCTAACCCATTCTCCGGCGATTTGTAACGCAAACCTGTCGTTAACAAGGCGATCGCCTGCCAACGGGGAATCACCTGAGTCGGGTTAAACGTGCGTCCAGAATAAGGAGAAATAAACCCACTGCGGTAAGCATCCTGGATAATTTCCCGCCCCCAATAATCCGTCGGAATATCAATAAATTCAACGGGATCCCGAACAGGTTCAACCGTCGGGAACGCTTTGCGAACCACCGAGGCAAACTCCACGCGCTGAATTGGGTCCTCCGGGAGAAATGTCTCTGAGGAAAACACGGAAAGGATCTCCCGTTGCGCCAGGGTTTCAATACAAGTCCGCGCCCAATGGTTCGTAATATCCGTATAAGTAGATTGAGCATCTGCCGATTCCATCATGCCCACCGGCAGGATCAACCCGAATACCACCCTGAACACCCACATTGGAGCCCGAGGGCGTAACCGTGGAGTGACAGACGTCTCCCCAAGGGCCACACCCAGTCCCCGAAAAAGTCTTGGTCCCTGGAATTTCTGCCAACCCTTCATCACCTAAACTCCTATCACCGTAACAAATAGAATAGAGTGTACTAGCCGAGTCTCGTCTGTGCGATCGCAACGATTTTAGTGAATTGTAGAGGAAAAACCGTCCGGCCCCCACTCCTCCCTCCAAAATCCATAGTCATAACTAGGAATCACGGATTTAGGATTGATTCCCGATCAACCGCGACCCCTACTATCCCGGATTGTGCCCAAGGGGAGGATTTCCCCGGTCCCACTTCTTCCCCCTACCCCAAACTAAGATTTACTCATCAACAGGATATCTTGAACACTTAAAAACTCTTCTCGTCCACACCAAGACCCATAATAAATGGGTGAATTCACGCTGAATCCAAGGCGATCGGCTAATTCCAGAAAAAACCGTTCTTCGTAAGCAACGGCTGACTCGGGAAATGTTTTATCGGCGAGTCGATAGGTTTCAAAAACTTCTTTCAACTCCAGGGTACTCCGACCCGCTTCCAAGCCAGATAATGAGTCTTCATTTAATAAAAAAGCGGTAACTAACGCCCGTCCTCCTGGTTTGAGAACTCGATAAATTTCTTGTAAATAGTTGTCAATTCCATCGGGCAAAATATGAGTAAAAACCGAAGTTAGAAAGACAAAATCAAAGCAGTTTTCCGAATAAGGGAAACGATAAGTATTTGCTTGTGCTGTTCCGGTGGGATTATAATATTGATTGTACAAATCCGCCCGTTGAAACTGAAAATTTGGATAGAGGGGAGAAATCACAGATTGACACCAGGTGACTCCGGATTCAACAATATCAAATCCTTCATAACTGCCGCGATCGCTCAAATACTGGGTCAGAGGAACCGCCATCCGACCCACCCCGCACCCCACATCGAGCACCGCTTCATCCGGCTGTAAACCCGCTAATTCTACAAAATAGCGAAAAAATTCCGTCCCGATCGCTTTAAAACTTCCCCCCACAGATAACCGCAATTCCTTGGGCGGAAGTAACTCATCGGGAATGATAATTTCTGGAACAGAGGATGGAGAATTTAACATACTATTTAAGGGTGAAAAAATCAGGGTAATAGGTTTCGGTTGGATTGTTTTACCAAACCAATCCAGATTGATTAAACCACAGCTTCAGGCATGGGTTAACCCTGAGATATTGCCCCCGTCGGAACACCTATCTGGGGGTTTAACGACATCCGATTATTGCTCATTCAAAAAGTTGCAAAATATCAATCATCTCCCCGTTCGTAGTAACCCTCTCAGGTTTTTTTTAAGATGAGTCAATCAAGGAGTCACTACGAACATTAGGGAGATTTTATTTTTGGAAGTTCCCTAAAGAACGCGCAACAGACTCGGAATAGAAACGATCGCCTCCAGATTGCGAATTTCCGCTAAGGCATGATTAAAATTGCCTTCTTTCACATCATGGGTAACCACCACAATTTCTGCCTGATTTTCACGCATCCCAATTTGTACCACGGATTCGAGACTGACACCATTTCTACCAAAAATTGTCCCCAATTCCCCGATCACCCCGGGACTATCCTGAGTCAAAAACCGGGCATAAAAGCGCGTTACCACATCGTCCATTGGGGCGATCGCACAGTAATGTTGATGAGAACAGCTTAATAACGGATGAGGTATCGGTTCCGTTTCCGTTTTCAATACTGCCGCCACATTTAAAATATCCGCCACCACCGCGCTTGCTGTGGGACCTGCACCCGCCCCTCGTCCATAAAACATCACCTGTCCGATCGGGTCCCCTTCCACAAAAATTGCGTTATAAACCCCATTCACATTCGCCAAGGGATGTTGTTTTGGGACCAATGTCGGATGCACTCTCAACTGTAAGCGATCTTCAATCTCGCGGTTAGGTTGAGGGATAGCACCTTCTTCTCGCTTGGCGATCGCCAGTAACTTAATCACAAACCCCAGTTTTTCAGCATAAGCGATATCTTCTGCACTCACCTGACGAATCCCTTCCGCGTAAACTTGTTCACGCTTGATTCGTCCCCCAAATGCCAAAGATGCCAGAATCGCGATTTTATCAGCAGCATCCAATCCATCCACATCCGCTGTGGGGTCCGCTTCCGCATAACCCAATTTTTGAGCATCCGCGAGTACCGCCTCAAAATCCGCCCCTTCCAGTTGCATCCGGGTGAGAATGTAGTTGGTAGTGCCATTAACAATCCCCATCACCCCTTGGATGCGGTTGCTTCCTAAAGACTGCTTCAAGGGTTGAATGACCGGGATCCCGCCTCCTACTGCCGCCTCTAACATCACATAGACGCCCTTTTCATTCGCTGCGGTGAAGATTTCCGCGCCATGTAGGGCGATCGCCGCCTTGTTTGCCGTGACAACGTGCTTGCCACCCGCGATCGCCTTCAACATCAGCGATCGCGCCGGTTCCAACCCACCAATTAACTCCACCACAATATCAATCTCAGGATCCGTGACGATTGACTCTAAATCCGTGGTTAAAATATCCGCAGGAAGCTCTATATCCCGGGGTTTATCCAGCGATCGCACCCCCACCCGTGCAATTTCCAACTCCTGCAACAACGGATGACGTCCTGCGGAGTCAAGCAAGATCTGCGCTGTTCCCGCGCCCACCGTTCCCAATCCCAGTAAACCAATTTTGAAAGTCACAATTCTAATCCATAACCGACTAACTTACCATTTTTACAGGGATTTGGCGCTCAAGTTGCCCGAATCCCTCCGAAAAATTGGCGATCGGTCCCGTTAAACACCCATCCGGGATAAAACCCCAAACCTCAACCCTTCAGTTCGTAGTAACGACTTCAGTCGTTTCTTCCCCATCCAACGCCCCTCTCCCCAGTCCATCAAGTTCGTAGTAACGACTTCAGTCGTTTCTTCCCCATGCAATTCCCCCTCTCCCCAGTTCACCCATACCGTAGCAGAACTTAGAAAAAACCTGCATAGAGCCAAACTACCACAGGAGTATCAAGGTAGATTAAAATTAATCTCCTGCACCCAATTGATATCAATCAGAGTATCAGGATCGCCTAAAATAACATGGGGACGATGTAGCAATTTATCTAATTTATCTAACGGTTCTACGGGAATGATGCGAAGCCGTTTCCCTCCGCGTTCAATCTCCAGAGGTATCCCGGTTCTTAAAATTTCGTCGAGCAAATTGTCAAGATTCCCGCTTAATTCTTGGGGGGTAATACTTTTCATTTTTCTCCTCAACAATTTTTGGTATTTATTTTCTTGTAAAACAGCGTCCCAAACCTAACTCCGCCTAAACTGCATCCGGATCTATCCCCATGTCTCGCAAGCGTTGGGCAAGGCGATCGGCCCGTTGACGTTCCTCTTCAGCGCGTTGTTCTAGCTGTTTTCGTTCCGCTTGTTCTTCGCGGATTAAATCAATCACCATCGGAGGAGAAAATACGCGATTTACAGGTAAAATAAAGTCAGGAAACTGCACCGAATGAAGATCCTGCCCCGGCAAAAATTCTAAATCTTCGTAACCTTTGTCATTGTTGGGGTTAAAACAAACTTGAATTTTTGACTTATTCGGGTCTACAATCCAATACTCTGGAATATTGACAAGCGCATATTCTGCCCGTTTACGGATATAATCTTCACGCCAATTATCACTCGTGACTTCTACAACAATCACGGGTTTTTCATCAAAATTAAAGGCCCCCGCACCTTTTCGTTTACAAATTCGTTCCGCAAGTTCGACAGAACAAACTAACACATCAGGAACTCTAGAGGTATTATCTTCCGTGCGGACTCCAGTAACCTCCATTGCCACTAAGGGTAAATCATGAGTCACAAAATAACGCTGAAATTGGGCGGTTAAAAAATTGCAAATTCGGGTGTGCAATCCTGTAGGTGTCGGCATTTCAATTAGTTGACCCCGGTAGAGCTCATAAATAACATCGGGTTTCCCCTGATAGTACAAATATTCTTCAAAAGTCAAAGTCGGGGTAGAAATATCAGTTTTGAGTTGTGTCATATCCCGGTTCCCCCTCAATTTATTATTCCTAATTATAACGCCAATTTCATCAGCCGTTTGTCATCATCCTCCCCATCTCCCCCATCTCCCCCATCCTCCCCATCCTCCCCAAACAAGAAGGGGAGGCCCATAAAAGACCTCCCCCTCATGCAGAGATGAAGTTGGAACTAAGCCGCGATCGCCTCGTAAACCTTATTAGGTTTCCTAGTAGGTTTCAACGTGCCAGCGATGTTCTTTTTTGAGTTGTTTCTGATAGTCAAACCAGTCCACCCCTTGTTTAGAGGTCACCGCAGACATCCCTTCATCAATACCGCCTTCCATACCTTTCAAACCGCAAATGTAGGTATGAGCATTCGGTTTTTGCAGCAGGTTCCAGATTTCTTCGGCGTTTTCCGCAATCCGGTCTTGGATGTACATCTTACCGCCTTGCGCATTCTCTTGTTCCCGGCTGATGGCGTAGGTCAAGCGGAAGTTATCCGGGAACTCAGCTTGTAACTTTTCTAACTCTTCTTTGTACAGAATGTTGGCACTGTAGGGAATACCGAAGAACAACCAAGCCAAACCTTTGAACTTGTAGTCTTCATGTTGTTCCTTGAACATCCGCCATAAGAAAGCCCGGAAGGGAGCAATCCCGGTCCCGGTTGCCATCATGATGACAGTGGCTTCTTCATCGTCAGGGAGCAACATTTCTTTCCCAACTGGACCCGTGATGGCGACATCATCTCCGGGCTTCAAATGGCACAGGAAAGATGAGCAAACACCCTTAACGGTTTCGTTAGTTTCTGGATGCTTGTAAACTAATTCCCGGACGCACAGAGAGACGGTTTTATCATCTTCATGGTCGCCATGACGAGTCGAAGCGATGGAATACAAACGCAGTTTATGAGGTTTGCCTTTTTGGTCTTCTCCTGGAGGAATAATCCCGATACTTTGACCCTCTAAATACCGTAAATCGCCAGCGGAAAGGTCGAAAGTCAAGTGTTGAACGATCCCGCTACCGCCTTCTTGGACCAGGGGTTCATTGCTGAGACACTTACCAATATAGGGATCTTTGGGCTTGTAGATATTAACAGGAATATCGTCGGTTTTTGCCTTTTTCGCCTTGGTTTCAGTCATTGGCTTGCTGGGTTGAGCTTCCTTATGGGTCTGCTCTTGACTGACAGTGGGAGTCGTGTGACCATTGCTCGTCCCTTCTTCGCCCAGAGGACGAATGCTGACAATTTGTCCCCCCATCCGCGTGATCCGGCGCATTTCTTGGTTCATCCGGTTGTACGGTACCGTAATAAAGGTACTGCCACTCCGACGAATGGGGTTAGTGGTCGCATCACTCTCGTCAGTTTGGCGCAGACCCACTACTTCATATACGAAAAAGCGGTTCCCAGATTCTGTATTCACTGTAACGCCTGCGGCGCTGGGATTGTACATAATGTTAATGGCTCCAAATCAAACTACTGTTTTTCGGCAAGGGGTTGAGAGGTTTCTACCGCTGACTCTGAAAGCCAGTTGCCGATCGCAGAGTTTTGCGATCGCCCTCTCTCCTCCCGTTGTCCGGTCATGATTATCCCTTTATCCTGGCGATGAAGGGATCTTTAAAAAGACTATTACTAGATTACAGCCCGATGTCCCCGTACTGACCTCCTGCCCGAGAAAGCCAGGTTTCATGCTGTTATTGACGGAACGGAACCCGGATCAGGTGTGATCCCCTCGAAGAGGGGATCACGGTGATGACCCAAGCCCCTGAATGCCCCTAGTCTGAAGAGAAGAACCTCAAGGGGCTTGATCCCAGGACCCAAACTCAGGGGCGTCCCAGGGCTAAAACTCGGAGAAAAAAACTTTTGACAATTCTCCAAAAGCATGAGATATAAGGCTTATGGCAAATTCTGATCCCCGATCGCACCCGGTTCCGGGCAAGGAGGATTGACTCAATTGAGTAAAGTTACACGCTGTATGTCAAGATAGAATCAATTTTATTGTCTTTTAATACGCAATAAACCGTAGCATAGGTACAAAGAGCAAGATCGATAGAGGGAATCTATGACCAGTAAGCCGGATAGCGTGGTTCTAATTGGTGTTGCCGGAGACTCCGGATGCGGCAAATCGACATTCCTGCACCGACTAAAAGACCTATTTGGAGAAGAACTGATGACGGTCATCTGCTTGGATGACTATCACAGTTTAGACCGCAAACAGCGGAAAGAGCATGGGGTCACAGCGCTTGACCCGAGAGCGAATAACTTTGACTTGATGTATGAACAAGTAAAAGCGCTAAAGAACGGTCAGGCGGTTAACAAGCCCATCTATAACCACGAAACTGGCATGATCGATCCACCTGAACGGGTGGAACCGAATCACATTATCGTGATTGAGGGCCTGCATCCCATTTATGATGAGCGGGTTCGCTCCCTGCTTGATTTCAGCGTCTACCTCGATATCAGTGATGAGGTCAAGATTGCCTGGAAAATTCAACGGGATATGGCCGAACGCGGTCACCGTTATGAAGATGTTCTTGCATCCATTAACTCCCGTCGTCCTGACTTTAGCGCCTATATTGAACCGCAAAAAGCTCATGCTGATGTGGTCATCCGGGTGTTACCGACGAACTTAATCCCTGATGACAAAGAACGGAAGGTTCTGCGGGTGCAGATGATCCAACGGTACGGGGTGCATGGCATGGATCCTGTTTATCTGTTTGATGAGGGTTCCACGATTAATTGGACGCCTTGTGGACGTAAACTCACCTGTTCCTACCCAGGGATCAAAATGGCCTATGGACCGGATGCTTTTGAGGGTCATGAAGTCTCGATTTTAGAAGTAGACGGTCAGTTTGAGAATTTAGAGGAGATGATCTATATCGAAAGTCACCTCAGTAATACCTCTACTAAGTTTTACGGTGAGTTGACCGAACTGTTATTGCAGCACCCCACCTATCCGGGTTCTAACAATGGCACCGGTTTGTTCCAAGTGCTCACGGGTCTGAAGATGCGGGCCGCTTACGAGCGCTTAACGTCGAAGGAAGCAAAAATAGCAGCAAAGGTGTAAGAGTTGCTCATTTGAAATTTCAGCTCATTGATCCACGCGAGAGGCTAATCCTAGCTTCTCGCGTTTTTTTTGGGAAGTTAGTAGGGTGGCAGTAAGCGCCGCAATCCATCGGGTTGATGCGTAAGTCCTGAGTAAAAAGGGACTCATTGCGATCGCCGATATTCTACCCGCAGTTGTTTAATCGTATTATCCACGTCAAAAAATTCGTGACGCTGGATTTCTACTAATCCCCAGTGCGAAAATTCCGCGAGTTCTGCATCGGATAGGGGCCAGGGCGGACCCTGGGTTTCGCTGTCGTTGTCGCGATGGCGGGTAATAATCAGCAGGGTTCCTCCTGGGGCCACTAAAGCGGCGATCGCCTCGATGACTTGCGATCGCACGTTGAGGGGTAAGGCTTGAATATTCCGACAGTCTTCCACTAACTCAAACTGTCCCCGCCATGCTGGATCTAAGTTAAAAAAGTCCCCAACGCAGTAATTTACCGAGGAATCGGGAAATCGTTGGTGACACCAGGCGATCGCCGTGGGGGAAATATCAAAGGCTGTCACCTCAAATCCTCGGGCAGCTAAGGTTTCTGCATCATCCCCTAATCCGCATCCCGTCACGAGTGCAGAACTACCCTCTGGAGAAATAGGGCGATCGGTCAACCAACTTTCTAGGACCGGATGGGGGGTCAATTTGGCCCAAGGCACTTGTGCCGCATCCCCTTGGGCTTCGGCATATAAAATATCAAACCATGCGGATGGGTTCGATGGGTCCCGGGATTGATTCGCTAATTTTTGGACTTTTTCCCGTAGGGTTTGAGGTTGTTTTTCAAACATGAAGCTGGTTTTTTAAATGTGAATTGAGGAGGCACTCTGGGGCGACTTCTCAGAAGGAATTTTAAGTTTATTATCCCTCAAGGGGAGATGGGGAGGATGGGGAGGATGGGGGAGATGGGGAGGATGGGGAGGATGGGGGAGATGGGGAGGATGGGGGAGATAGGGAGGATGGGGATTAAAATTCTCAACAACGGCGAGGATTTTAACCCACGCCGGTTGTTACAATTAGTGCAAGAATGCCGCTAGTAACGACTTCAGCCGTTTCTCCCCCATCTCCCCAATCCTCCCCATCTCCCCCATCTCCCCCATCTCCCCATCTCCCGATATCCCAACTAAGCCGATCGCTGTTGGGTCAAAACCTCGTAAGCGTAGGCAAAATCTTCGGTGGTAATCCGAATTTGGGCAGGATCGCTCATGTCTAGGGCGCGATAGCGACGGATGGCTTCGACTGCGGCGCGATCGCCGAGTAAGGCTAAATCTGCTCCATTCCAACCTTCCGTAACCGTTGCCCAGTGGGACAAATCCACCTCGGATAAGGGACGTTCCTGATTGTGGACTTGCAAAATTCCTAGGCGGCTATCTACATTGGGTAAATCTACCATCAGTTGCAAGTCGAAACGTCCTGCCCGCAGGAGGGCTGAATCCATTGCCTCGGGACGATTTGTCGCTCCAATCACCAGAATATTCGCCCCAGTTGCCAAGCCGTCTAGTTCTACGAGTAATTGTCCAACCACGCGATCGCTGACGCCAGAATCGCCGGTATGTTGACCTCGGGCAGGGGCTAAGGTATCGATTTCATCAATAAACACTACACAGGGCGAGGCTTGGCGGGCTTTGGTAAATAATTCCCGAACCGCTTGTTCACTGGCCCCTACCCATTTGCTGAGTAGTTCGGGTCCATTGATACAGATAAAATTCGCTTTGGCTTGGGAAGCAACCGCTTTTGCTAACAGGGTTTTACCTGTTCCTGGAGGACCCCAAAGCAGAATTCCCTTGGGCGATCGCGCTTTGGTTTGTAAATATAATTCCCGATTAATTAGCGCCCCTTCTACCGCTTCTCGCAGGGTCTGTTTAATCATCTCCAATCCGCCAATTTCATCCCATGAAACATCAGGAGATTGCACTTCCACAGACCGCAAAACGGCAGGTTTGACGGCTTTGAGGGCTTCTAAAAAATCCCCCTGCTGAACTGTCATAGTCTCGGGAATATCTCCCTCAATAGAAGGCACTTGACGACGGAGGGCAGTATAGGCGGCTTTTTGACAAACGGCTTTCAAATCTGCTCCCACAAATCCGGTAGCTAATTCGGCGATTTCAGCTAACTGCACCGTATCATCTAAGGGCATTGCGCCGGTGAGAATTTCTAATATTTCCAACCGTCCAGCACAGTCGGGAACTCGAAAGTGCACTTCGCGATCGAACCGTCCCGGACGACGTAAGGCCGGATCAAGGGCATCCGGTCGATTGGTGGCCGCTAGGACAATCACCCCTTGAGTTTGCGCAAATCCATCCATTAACCCCAACAATTGGGCGACTAGGCGCTTTTCTACTTCCCCTTCAACTTGAGAGCGATCGGGGGCTAAACTATCAATTTCATCAATAAAAATAATACAAGGCGCACTTTTCACCGCTTGGTCAAAAATAGCCCGCAGTTTTTGCTCCGCTTCGCCGTAATATTTGCTAATTACTTCCGGCCCAACTAAATCAATATAATTAACACCCAGTTCTGAAGCTAAAGCACGAGCCGTTAAAGTTTTTCCCGTTCCCGGAGGTCCAACTAACAACACCCCTCGGGTCGGTTCTAATCCAATTTTTTCTAATAAGTCGGGACGTTTTAAAGGCATCCCAATCAGTTCTTTCAGTTCGTTTAAAACGTCTCGAAGTCCGCCAATATCTTTCATCGAAGAACCCGATTTTTGGGGCTTCGATACCCCAGGAGTCGGGGAGGTAAAATTGGACCCGCCACCCGTGGAACGAGGACCCGTGGAACGAGGAGGAGAGGCTTGACGAAAAGGACTGGTATCCACGGAAACCCCACCCGTCGAAACTCCTACGTTCCCAGTCCGGGGAATCGCCCCAGTACGGGGTATGCTACTAATCGGACGAGTACGGAACTGCATATCGGCTTTGAGTTCTCCAGCTTCTATTTTCTCTTCCAAGGCTTTTGCCAGTTCTAATAACTGCTCAAACCCTTTAAATAAATCGTTCATGAATCCCTCTCCCTAATGATTAACAATCCAGTTCTTGACCCGATTATTGAGATGTAAAATGCAGGAATTAACCGCACTTTGCTCTACCCTAAGATATGGAGAAAGCCCCGGAATTGTTTAAGGGAGGTTACCTAACAATCTAACGATTTATCCCTTAAATAGTCTTCCTCCAAAGGCTGATTTTATAGGGTATGGGTCCCTATATCCCAAGGTGTAGAGTCGTTTAGACTAAATCTTAACATTTTTTGAAACCCCACCCCCTCGTATCATGACTCCGCCGTGATCCGCCCTCTCTGCCGCTTAAGCGCCTGTTTAAGTGTTATACAAACTGCCCTTCCGGTCCCCTCCCCTTGGCAAGGGGAGGGTTAGGGTGAGGTTCTCTTGACTTTCAAAGCCAAGTCAAGAGGAATGAGTAGATAGAGGGTCTTCTGTGAGATAATGATCGCCACTGATCCGAAGAAATTAGGTGGGACCGACCTCTATACAGACGCTTAAACCGTTAAGGATGCGTGAGGTGGCGGTAAGCGGAGCTATCCCGTAGGGAATCGCCCAAGAAGAACCCCACCCTAACCCTCCCCTTGGCAAGGGGAGGGGACCGGAAGTACAAACCCTACTCTATACACGTTTCCCTTGTATCCTGGCCCTGCCGTGATACGCACTCTCTGCGGCTTAAGCACCTGTTTATATTTTATTCAAGCCTATCCCATCCCAAATTAAAACAATAAATCAGCAGCCCCTTGAATCCGCTCTAAAGCTGACACCGAACGCGGCAAAACTGGCAAACGAATTACCATTTGTGCCGGAAATAACCCGCCATCAATTTCACACCCTGGGCGATACCGATTATGAACTACATACCGTTGAGGCACTTCCATATTTCGCAATGACTCGGTTAAGCGCACCTGTTCCGACAGAATCGCCGCTTGTGCTTGAATCACCCCAATAAATTCCGTATGTTGGGCATCTTTTAACTGCTTCTGTGCTTTAACAACTTGTTGTCGCAACGTCCGCAATCGGCCCATAAATTCTACGCGCCCTAACACATTTTGATATTGAATCCACAATTTAAAAATCCAAGCCAGCCAATCCGATAAAGCCGAAGGCATTTCTAAAAACCGCAATAAATGACCCGTGGGAGCCGTGTCTAAAATAATTAAATCTTGTTTGTTTTGGTTTAATAAATCAAATACTTCAATTAAGGAAAGCATCTCATCAATTCCTGGTAACGCTTGGGCGACCAGCATTCGCCATGCTTCAGGCGTATAAGCAATTTTGATACTTCCAGGATTAGGACCTTCTCCACTCATCATTTCCGCTAATTCCCAGAGGTAGTTCTCTCTAAATTGTTCGAGTATGACCTCGGCATCAATTTCTTGACCGCTTAAATTATCGGTAATTTGCCTCGGTTTATGTCCCAAATTTTGACCAAAAGCATCTCCTAATGAATGCGCCGGATCGATAGAAATGACTCGAATTTTTTTATCCGGATAGCGATGCGCCAATCCCCAGCCTAATGCAGCGGCAACGGTGGTTTTTCCCACGCCTCCTTTCCCTCCAACTAAAATTAATTGGCGACCTTCTGCGATAAAATCCGGGAAGCTTGGAGGGACTTTTTCCGGCCAGTTTATGATCGCCTTGGGAGCCAATTGCACCTGTTCTAGGGCTTGCAATTGCGGAATCAGGGCATCTAGGGCCGCTGCACCTAGGGGTTCCTTGGTTTGTTGCGGGAGGATGAAAACCGGGTGATGACCGGGGAGGTTGAGGAATTTTTCGAGGAGGTGTTGTTGTTCACTATAGCGGTCTAAATCTGGTTCGGGGTTTAGGGCAATTTGATTAATGAATAATCCGCTACAAGGAATTAATAATTCTTCTAAGCTAGTAATAAATCGCCCCGTTTCTAATAAACTCATCGGTTCTGCGATCGCCACCACTAAGCAAGCAGTAAACCTATCATCTTGCAGCAAAGTTCTCCCTTCATTTAAGTCTGCTTTCAAGTCAAGCAAAAATTCATCGACTTCATCGGGGGTATAGGTTCCTCTAAACGTTTTAGAGATGGCGCGATGTTTTTCTTGGAAGAGTTCCAAGGAATTTAGCACGACATCTAAGAAATCTTTAATGCCTAATAAATTTAAAGTATGACCGGAGGGGGCCATATCTACAACAATTCTATCTACAACTTTCTCCGTGAGCAATCGTTGAATTTCCAGCAATCCCATGATTTCATCTAATCCGGGCCAGTCTAAATCCCATACTGGAGTTAAATCTTCTCCCTCAACAAAACTGCCCCGTTCTACTAATAATTCTAAGAATTTACCATATTTAGCTTTAAATTCTCCCAAGAGTTCTTTGGCATCGAGCGATCGCACGCTTAAATTGGGCAAGTCCGGTAATGCTGTGGCGGCAGTGGTTACCGGAAGCTGCAACACATCCCCTAAAGAATGAGCGGGATCGGTGGAGATTAATAAAATAGAGTCTTGGGGAAATAATTGAGCCCAATTGCGGGCAAAAGCACAAGCGAGGGTAGTTTTTCCAACTCCCCCTTTGCCACTGAATAAAGCAAGGTGAAGGGAGTTATATTGGGTAATCGACGTGAATTTTTGATCCGTTATCTTCATTGAGATTTCTCCCCTGCCAGTTTCTTAATCTGCATCTGATTATCCCATTGTTCAAGCATCCGCGATCGGCTATGTTACCGAATCGGGATTTCCATCTGTTCCCATGTCGCACCGAGAATCCGTCCGCGATCGCCCACCCAATCCCCACTCCCTTCATTTAAGGGATAATAGGCAGTTAATCCCAGTTCATTCCCCTGCAATCGGTGGGTGAAATCTCGGTGAATTTCTGCCTCAGTTCGCGCCACGTTCCAGAGTCTCACCTCAGCAATTTGACCGGCAAAAAAGCCATCCCGGTTTGCAAAAACTTGGGATTTGCCTAAGCAATAGTCTCCGGGAGTCTGTTCTAATTGTTCGGGTGCAGGTTGGGTGGCAAACCATTCGCCATTGCGGTAAACGTGATAGAGACTTCCCGCTTTCACCCAAGTGATATGAACCCAGCGATCGCCGGTTTCAAAGAAGTTAAGCAAGACATGGGTATTAGGGGTTTTCTCACCTAACCCGAGGGAGTGATACTGCAAGGCGCGATCGCAAGGACATAACGCGAGTCCCAGTTGATCCGCCTCTTTTCCCCCCTTACTGAAAATCCCATGCCACCGTTCATCGTTTAAGGTTGCCGGTTTAACCCACAGGGACAAGGTAAAAGTGCGATTTATGGCCCCAAGTTCGGGCAGGATAACGGCATCATCCTCTCCATCAAAGGTGAGTACCGATGACATAAAGTGAGGTAGGGGTGATTCCGGTTCTGGGAGGGCGATCGCCACTTCCTCAATCTGCCATGTCGCACCCCGAATTTTTCCGGGATGGGGTGGATTAGCGATATCTTGAACCCATGTCCCTTCTCCTTCATTTAACGGCCAATAATAGCGCAATCCAGGCTCTTCTCCCGTGACACCCTCCTGCAAATGCTGCTGAATTTGTTCCTCGCTGAGTGCGACACTCCAGACTTGAATATCTGCCATTTGCCCCCGAAAGTGCGAAACCGAATTTCCGATTCCCAACTTGCCAAACCAATAGCTGGTATTATCAGTATAGAAGCGTTCTGGTGCAACTTGGGTAGCAAATAATGTCCCATTGCGATAAAACCGATACTCGGTTCCGGCTTTTACCCAAGTGAGATGCACCCAGTCTCCTTCACACCCAGAAAAGAAGTTTAACAAAGGTGCCGCGTGACGCTGGTTGGGGGAAGAGGAATCTGAGGTATGATAGTATAAAGTTTGTTGGTACTCAATCCCCCATAGTTCCGGTTTAAAAGCGGAGGGCCACCAGCGTTTTCCCATGATGCCATAGGGAGTAGGGCCAGCGATCGCCGGTTGCAACCACAGAGAAATCGTAAAGGTGGTATCATTCTCGAAAGGGTCGTCCACTTCGATATAGTTTGTCTCCCTCGCAAAGCATAACACAGGCCGTAATCCCTCATTTAGGGAATTATCACCCTTTCTAGGGGGGTTGCCTTGTCCCCAGGTGGCCCCGATCATGTTCCCTCGGTTAGCACATTTTGCCCCATCAGAGGCGATCGCGCCATTGCCGTCATTGAACGCCCAGTAATGGGATAATCCCGGTTCCTCGCCGGTTAAAAGACGGTGTAAATCATGGCGAATTTCTGCGGCAGTTCGGGCGACTTTCCAGACTCTCACATCACGAATTGCCCCAGCAAACCCATTTTCCCCCATTCCAATCAGTGCTTGGGATTGACCCAAGTAAAACCGATCCGGTGCCGCTTGGATGGCATATAACTCGCCATTACGATAAAACTGATATTCTGTTCCTGCTTTCACCCAGGCAATATGTACCCAGCGATCGGCATTTTCAAAGAATCCGTCGAGGGTATCATGATATCGACAAGTTCCCGCCGCATCAAAGGAATCGTAATACAATCCCCCTTTCGGGGCAATTCCCAATTCCAGGGGAGGTAAATGCTCTCCAGAATCATTGCTGAACACCCCACACCACCCCTGATCCATCAATGAGGGTTTAACCCACAGAGAGAGGGTAAAGGTCCGGTTATTTTTAAAGGGATTTTTAACTTCTACACTGCTATTAATCCCATTAAACATTAAAGCGGACTGGAAGGATTTCGCAGAAGGTACAACCTCTGGTTCTGGTTCTTCCAGAGTAAGAGATATTTCCAATACTTCGGGCGGTTCTTCTATCTTTTCCTCCCCCCTCACTGGAAGAGTGTCTTCTAATAAAACATCCGGTTCGATGTCAGTTATCTCTTCCTTCCCGATTTCTTCTTCAATCCTTGGAGGATTTTCTTCTAATAAAACATCCAGTTCCAGTTCAGTATTCTGCTCATTCGAGATTTCCTCTTCTTCAATGCCTGGGGGAGTTTCTTCTAATAAAACATCCGGTTCGGTGTCAGTTATTTCCTCATCCCAGATTTCTTCTTCTTCAATCCTTGGGGGAGTTTCTTCTAATAAAACATCCGGTTCACTGTCAGTTATTTCCTCCTGCCCGATTTCTTCTTCAATCCCTGGGGGAGTTTCTTCTAATAAAACATCCGGTTCGGTGTCCGTTATTTCCTCCTGCCAGATTTTTTCTTCTTCAATCCCTGGGGGAGTTTCTTCTAATAAAACATCCGGTTCAGTGTCAGTTATCTCCTCCTGCCCGATTTCTTCTTCAATCCCTGGGGGAGTTTCTTCTAATAAAACATCCGGTTCGGTGTGGGTTTCTGGAGGAATTGGGGAAAGTTCTACTCCCGAGGAAAGAGAGGGAACAATGGATGGGGTTAGAGTTTGGCGATCGCCGCTTAAATCCTGACTTGATAGAGTGGCAATATCCGCAGAAACTAACGGACTATTCCAGACTCTAATTTGTGTAATCCGTCCTTGAAAAAAACAAGGACTCGCGCCACTTTGTTCCGTGGCCCCGGCCCCCACTCGCAGGGAATTACGCTTATTCGGATGAAAGAGAATTGCGGACCGTTGGGCCACTACACTCCCATCAATATAGAAGAAAAGTGTTTGCGACGCCTCATTATAACTTGCCGCTAAATGTGTCCAGATCCCTTTTGAAGCTCTGGGTCCAGTCAGGATCACCCAAGGCGCATCCGGTTGGCCGCTACCTACCCAAAACTGCCAATTTCCTGCGGGATTCACACAAAAAAGATAGCCCCGCCTTCCCTCTTGAGCAGAACTACAAACCGAGGTTAAAATTGCTCGATAACCGATTCCTCCTTGATAGTCTACCCACAGTTCTACTGTAAACTGAGGGGGATTAAAATCTCCCGAATAAGGAATTTCAATCCAATCGCTACTCCCATTAAATAAGGGAATTTCTGGATAAGAATAGCCCAGATTAATTTCTCTAACGGTGGGTGGAACAGCAACAGAGTTATTGAAAATCATTGGAGGGGATTCGTAGCTGCTAATTGAGCGATCGCCATTCAGGTTAAACTTGACGGGTGATATTATTCCCGAGGATATCGATACAGTTTGAGATTGAGTTTCAAAGGATAAAAAACGGGGTTTCTGGCCGAGAGTGGTTAAGAATAAGCAAAAATCTTCTCAAGAAACCCGGGTTCTAACCAATTCTGTACCTACCGCCCCTAGAAAGCTAGAGTTTAGCTAAACTAACCTAATTTACCATGAGTTAAAACCTCCCCAGGGGCGGGACGTTTGTCTGCCGCCATGATTTCTTTAAACAGTTGCGCCAGAATAGTAAGACCCTCTCCATGAGGAATTTTAGCCCGCGAGAGCAAAATATCTCCACAAATTTCTCGAAAGTCGGAACTGCTGGGCAAGACGGGAATATTATTTTGGTGACAGACTGTGGCAACAATTAAACAAGCGCGTAAACCCGAGGATTTTTCATGGGTGGTACTCCGTTCTCGAAAGGTCTTGACCAAATGCACAATCATTGCCGCATCCCCTCGGGTTAATCCTGATTTTTGAACGACGATCTCTTGCTGAGTGAGTTCATCGGGTTCAGGAATATCAAGGGTAATCAACCGATCCATTAAGGCATCCTGAGTTTCATGGACTCCGCAATATTCCTCGGGATTGGAGGTGAAAATCACGCGAAACTGGGGATGAGCACGAATATATTCCGGTTGTTGTGCACTGGTGGGCAGCACTAACAGTTTTTCTTCTAAAACTGATAGCAACACATTATTCACTTCGGGACGCGATCGATTAAATTCGTCATAAATCAGGGTAAATCCCTCGCGACAGGCAGTGGTTAACCGCGCATCGGCCCAGGATTGACGATATTCATCTTCGACTTTAATCACGTTGTGAATAAAGTTATCAACCACTTTTTTGCGGTTGTATCCCCGTTGGTTACCAATCAAGTCTGATGATTTGTATTCATCATCGCCAAACATTAAAACAATTGGACGTTCTAACAGATTAGCTAGATGAATGGCTAAGGTGGTTTTACCCGTTCCTGCGGGACCACGCAGGTGAACGGAAAATCCCGCATGGAGATAGCGCAAAGCGCGTTTGGTCAGACGATGAATGGCTGGTGTATCAACAAAATTCTGGGAAGTGGCTTGTAAAACTGTGGTCACAAATAACCTCTTTGCATCACGTCCGTTGAGTTAGCGCTTAGGGGGATTCAAGGAAACCGCACTGGGTTTGGGACGGGGTTTCATGGGGGTAGGCGCTGTCCCCCAAACATACGCTTGCAGGTTGGTTACATAGGCAGTTCGTTGCTGTTTTTCAGCAGCCCACATTTGTTCCTGTTGCGATCGCGTTTCCTCTCGAAAAGCGGCAACATCGGCTTTTAAGTTGGCATAAAAGTCCTGTAAAAACTCGCTCATTTCCACCGCCATTTCTGCTCGTTTTGCGGCAATTTCTTCTAATTGGATTTGAGTCTCATAGCGCTGTTCTAAAACCTGTTGTTGCCGCACTAAAAGTTCTGCTTGACGTTGCGCCCTAGCAGCATTCCATTGTTCTCGCAAAGACACGACTTTTCCTCCCGATATAATCCCACCTAAATCCTGGGCAAAATTTTAAAGACATTGCCGAGTCTGACTTTCCCTTCCGGGTCAATTTTCCCTTTTTCATGGATGGGAAATACCTGCTGCTGCTTTTCTTCGCAGGCAGCAGGTTAGATCTCCGGGCGATCGCTATTTTCAATCCACTATCATGGATTAAGCCGCAGGTACAGCAGCTTGGGAAGTCAGCCCTACCGCTTCCGCATATTTCAAATAGGTTTCCACCGAAGCGATAACAATTCTAGCTTCGATCGCCAGCAGTTCGATTCCCACCAGGGATACCCGTACCCATAAATCGATCACGACTCCTTTATCTAAAATGCGATCGATGACTTCGGCTAGACTGGACGATGAGTTGACTTTTTCAACTGCCATGATGATTGCTCCAGAGCGTAAATAAAGACTTGAACTTGCCCACCCCTTGATTCAGGTGGATTAATAACTGGATTGAGTCCATTTAACATAAAAATATTGACTTTTTATGTCAGCGATGGTTCTCTCCCCCCTCCTGCTGCCCCCTTCAAGACGCAACATTTAAAGGGACCCCTCCTACTCCGGTTTAACCCCTAAAATTTAGAGGAAGAACAGGGTTTGTTCGCCTTGATATTTTATCTGCACAAGTCGAACTGAAACAACAGTCCCTCCCTTGATGTTTCCGGTGTTTTGCCGTTATGCTGAAATCCACCCCCTTCTAACTCATGACCCCCAAAGATAGATTTTAAGCAGATTTAGTTAAGTAATTTCCCTGAGTTTTATCCGGGCGCTCTGGGTGTTTTTTTCAGGGCTATCCTTAAGAGGCGATCGCAAAATCTTCTCCTCAGTTTGCCGCGAGTTCCACACCCTGATTCGATGGGGGATTTGTTAAGGAAATCTACTTGTTGTTATCGTACCTCACTCGGCAACCTCAATTATCAAGAAAATTACAAATTTAACAAAACTTTAAAGAGAGATTTTTAGGGGTCTGGGGGTTTTGGAGGGGCTAGAAATTCTCTCTAAGTCTTTTTCTCTATCCCAGGGTTTATTTTTAAATCATGTTTGGGGATTTTTGTCAAGAGAGGTCAATTAACAGGGTGCGGATGTTCAAAATGACTGAATTTCTTACGCAGTGATGGTGGGAGTGACTGAAGTCGTTACTACCAACCCCAAAAATTGCAATATTTCTTTAGAAATATTTATGAAACTATATAAGCGGTGTAACCCCTTTTGATTTATAATACTTAGACCTGTAACCATTACCAGTCAGGTCAAAAGAAAATTTAACAAAAGATAGGAAGGATGCAGCCGTTTAAAGGGAATTGGCGTGTTAGAATATCTAAATAAAGTGGGGTCACTTTAAACCCTAAAAAAACTGAGGTTTAGGTGGGCGATCGCAGGTTAAACCGGGAAAAATAACAGAGGATATTCATTCGGTCTGATTGTTCTGATAGATTGGATGCTAGGGCGATCGCAATCAATTCCCTCCTGAGAATTGCCTTAGATTGGACCAAATCTTTTAGGACGGACTGAGTACAACTAACTCCAGTCCAAACTGATTAAATCCCTTTACTGAGTTAAATCCATCGTGTCTTCTAACCCGATACAGCCTTCAAGTGCTAAATCCAACTCCAATCGAACCATTGCCACTTCGACCCAAGGCTCGACTTTAGCAGATATCCTCGAACGAGTCTTAGATAAAGGAATTGTCATTGCCGGGGATATTTCAATTTCGGTTGCTACAACCGAGCTACTTCATATCCGGATTCGCTTACTGATTGCCTCCGTCGATAAAGCCAGAGAAATGGGAATCAACTGGTGGGAAAATGACCCTTATTTGAGTAGTAAAAACCAAGATTTAATCGAAGAAAACCGCCAATTGCACGATCGCCTACAAGTCTTAGAAGCCGAAATGCGATCGCTCAAAGCCCTCACCAGCAGTCCCCCCATTCCTGAACCCAACCCCGAACCCCGGGGAAGCATTGGAGAGATTTAAACCCGGTCAAACCCTTAAGAAAACCGCAACCTCATGGCATTAGCTGAAACCCCGTCCGAACCGTCCCCAATCAGCGAAATTCTCCCCACTCGTCGCGCCATTAACAGTAAAGCGGGGTTAGCATCCCTCGTTTTAACCCTTGTGGAACTGATTCGGCAATTGATGGAAGCACAAGTCATTCGTCGCATGGACGAACAAGTGCTCAGTGAAACTGAGTTAGATGCGGCTGCCGAGAGTTTGCAAAAACTAGAAGAAGAAATCCTGCGCTTGTGCGATATTTTCGAGATTGACCCCAATGATTTAAACCTGGACCTTGGAGAAGTAGGTACTTTGTTACCCAAACCAGGCAGCTACTATCCCGGCGAACCAAGTCAAGAAGCGTCAGTATTAGAATTACTAGACCGCCTTTTAAATGTTGGTATTGTTGTCCAAGGAGACATTGACATTGGCGTAGCAAACTTGAATTTAATTCAGGCCAAACTGAGGTTAGTCTTAACCTCCCAACCGTTGTAACTGTTGTTGAATAAATTACCCAATAAATTAAAATGAGTTTAGGGTTTTATCTATACGGAATTTTGCCTACACCCCTGCCAGACACCTTGGCGATCGCTGGACTGGATCGCGCACCTGTTCATAACCAAACCATCGAAGGATTTCATTTCCTCTATTCCGAAGCCAAACAGGCCAAATATCTAACCTCCCGGCGCAATCTATTAGGTCATGAAAAAGTCTTAGAAGAGGCGATGAACGCCGGATTTCGCACTTTACTCCCCCTGCGCTTTGGATTAGTCGTTAAAACCTGGGATACGGTAATTCGAGACTTAATTGATCCTTATCAGGGGAAACTCCAAGCCCTATTTCAGAAATTGGAAGGACGGCGGGAAGTTAGTGTTAAGGTATTTTGGGAGAGCAAAAGCGAGATAGAGGCATTACTAGAAGAGAATCCTAGTTTAAAACAAATGCGTGATGCCAGCTTAGGGAGAGCTTTAAGCATGGAAGAAGTCATCAATATCGGTCAGATGATAGAAAGCAGCTTAAAGTTCAGAAAACAAGCTGTGATTGCTGCCTTTCAAACCGGATTAAATCCCTTGGCGGAAGAAATCATCGAAAGCGATCCGATGACCGAAGAAATGATATATAATACGGCCTATTTAATTCCTTGGGACCGGGAACCGGAGTTTAGTGATGCAGTAGAGGCGATCGATAAAACCTTTGGCGATCGCCTACGAATTCGCTATAATAACTTTACCGCCCCTTATACCTTTGCCCAACTCGAATCCGAGGGATAATCCTATGTTATTTGAACTGTTAACCTTTCCCATCTCCGGACCCCTTGGCGGCATCGTTTGGTTAGGCGAACAACTCCTAGAACGAGCAACCAGCGAACTCGATGATATTCAAAATGTCCAAAAACAGTTATTAGCCTTACAACTCGCCTTTGATATGGGCGATATTTCTGAAGAAGATTTTGAGATACAAGAAGAGGAACTGTTGCTCAAAATTCAAGCAATGGAAGAAGAGATGGAAGCTGAACAAGCAGAAGAAATAGAACCCGAAGCATTCATCAGCGAGGATGGATTATCTTCTTTCTCCATCACCGTCCTGGATTAACCTGAACCCTCGAAAACCGTTAAAAATAAAACAACGGGGATGGAGATACCACCCCCAATTCACCGGAAACTTAATATTCCAGATGAAACGTTTTAAACGGATTAGAATTCCCCCGATGAGTTGCTTCACACAGGGGAGTTTGAGACCGAATTGAACGGTCTTGAATTAACTTAATTTCCCCAGAAACCGCCGCCAAACCCTGACCTGAAGATTGCCGCAACTCCTGAATCGCCTTTTCCTTAGTCTCAATTTGACTATCCAACACACTTAACTGAGAATTCAATAACTCCATGCGCTGTTTCATCATCTGAAGCTCATGCTGGATCCGCTGTCGCTTCGTCATCATTTTAGAGAGTTCCACTTGTTCCCCCATCTCACAGTTTTTGCGAGGACTGGGGCTAATTTTCGGCGGCATTGACGAGGGCGGTTTAATTCTAGGCATAGGTTTTCTCGCAGACTCTAGCTTATGATACCCAACTCAAGTGGCGATCGCTCAAAAGAAACCCAGAAATGCAATATTTTTTCATTCCACCCGACCACATCAGATACTTTGCCCGGTAACAGAATAATCGGAAGTTCAGCCTTTACGATAATCCCAAAGATTCCAGAAGTAAATCTCCAGCTTCCTTGAGATTGCGATCAAGGGAAAAAATCAGACTGCGAATGCGGATAGAGTGGTTATTTTTATCTAGGGGAATGGTTATATCTAGGGGGATGGTTAAGGGTTCAGGATAAATTAGAATGACCTGTTTACAATTTTTGCAAATGGCATAAGAAGTCGCCTGGTGAAAGTCCTCAGCTTTAACACTAGAACCCGTTTTGTATTTTGTATCTAAAACATAGATTGCTTGACGGTTTGTGCGATCGTAGAGGACCAGATCCAGATTAAAATACAGATTCTTGTCCTTCCCGATCTCAATCCGTTCTTGCGCTTTTACAGAATATTTTGAAGGCAAATGGACTTTTAACCAGGCGGCGACAAATCGCTCATAAAGTTTCGCCATATCAACTAAAAAAGGGAGAATAGAGGCATTTCCGCTGTCGTGATTAGGTCCGATATTTTCCAGGAAGAAACGACAGAGGGCGTGGAGGCGTTGGTAATCTTGATTGAGGCGGTTATAAGTGCGATCGCAACAATCCTTAGCGGTGAAAGGGCGCAGGGTCACCCATCCATTCAAGGCGCGATATGCCGATAGGATAAACGGACGAGTGCGATCGCTACAGAGTCCAGTTCGGGCGATACAATGTAGAGTCCAAGCAAGAATCTGGTTATCTTCCAGATCGCTGGTTTGTTCGTCGTAGTGACAAGTCAGTTTTACCGCCCAAGGTTTGCGGATGGCGTGGCGAGTGTCGAGGCGTCCCCGCACATATCCGAGTTGCCCAGTTTGGGGGAGATAGGCGCGATACAATCCTTTACGAGTGCGATCGCGGATGAGTTGGGCGAGGAGACTGGCGAGGCGATCGAAAAAGTCTTCTAAAGTGTTGCAGGGGATGAGACCCTGTAGAAAGCGAAAACTGTTGAGGTCGTAGGCATATTCTAACATTCCGAACAGATTGGCGATCGCCACTTTTGGGTTGATTTTGACCGCAAATTCTGGAGTCACCGCAATATAACCCACCCATCCTTTTGCCTTGAATTGCCATTCGTCCCCACTTTGGGAATTATGAAGCGTTACCTTAATTTGACTCGTATAGTTTTGCTGCAATACCTTAATGATAAATTCAGGAATAGCATTCCGAGGAAATCGCTGGGTTTCATATTCCCTGAGTTCAATTGTGCTTACCCGATTGGCATTCATGTTGTCTCACCCCTCTCCCACTTGCCGCAAAACCGCCTTAATAAACCTTGGGTTATAGTAGATTCCCTGGTGACGCATGGCCTCAATCAAGGGTTTCACCGCAGCAATTTCTCCGACTTGCTTCGCTAAAATTAAAATGCCTACCGCGCCGGAGATATTAAGATTGAGGACCTGGGCGACTTTCCGACCTGAAAGTTCATCTATCAGCACAAGTTTCGCCTGTTCTTCCAACCCTAAAGCAATAGTTTCCGCTTCTCCTCTATCCAGCATGGGTAAGAGTAAATTCACTTGTTGATCAGAAGCAAGAGAACCGACATTTATCCAGGTTTCTTGCGGTAAATCAATAAATCCTGATTTCCCTACAGGGTAGGTAGAAATTTCACGAGCAACGGCAGTAGGAATGACCAAATTTCCTACGATTTTTTTGCGTAAGGAAAGTTGATTGATTTTTGCAAAAGCAATCAAGGGGGTGGCATTACTAACTATCATTATCCCCTCTTAACTCACTAATGCCCCTGAGTTCTGTCTCTAATTCCGTTTCGTCATAATCGAATAAAATTATCCCTCTTTGTGATAAAATATCCATAAATTCCAAGCGGTTGATTCCTGCTAATTCGGCGGCTTTTCCGAGAGAGAGTTTTTTTCCTTGAAAATAGGCAATGGCTGCCATTAGTCGCATCTCTTCCTTCAATTGCTCGCTGCCTAATTTTAAAGCAGCGAGGAGATCCTGAGAAATTTCAAAAGAAATGGTTTCTCGATTCATAGAAAACCTCGGATGTTCAAATGATTTTTATAGACTTTCCATCAGTTTAGCCCACCGGGAGAAAACCGGCATTTTTGGGTTCCCCCTCATTCCCCACAAATTTGAATCAGCAGATTGCGTTTTCGTGGTCCATCTAAATCAATTAACATCACCGATTGCCAAGTCCCCAAGGCTAAATTTCCCTCGACGATGGGAATGTATTCGCTATTGTTGAGGGTGATTGCCATCAGATGGGAATGTCCGTTGATGGGTTCATCGGGAGGGACGACGCGCAGATGCAAATCGTTATGGAGATATTTGGCATCGGGAGGGGCTAATTTTTCCAAATAGACCTTGATATCATCCAGCAATCTTTCTTCATACTCGTTAATAAATAAAGCAGTGGTGGTATGTCGAGCAAATACCAGAACGTAACCATTTTTAACCGGATTTGTCTCTAGCAAGTCTTTGATGTAGGGATTCAGGTTATGAATGCTGATTCCCGCTTCGCTTTCAATGTCGATAAAATAGTTTGTGATAGTCATTGCCTTTGGGGATTTGATTGAGAGATTTTAGATAAACGGATAGAGATAGCAGTTTTCAATAGGGGGAGTTACTAAAATCTTAAACCTGTCATTCCCGGAAAAGCACCGAATCCAAGACAAGTTTGGATTTCGCCCGCATAAACACTGCCCTATCGGATCTTACCATAATTCCAATTTTGAAAAATCAGGGTCAGGGTAAAATTGTTTTGGCGATCGCCTCCCAGCGGAAGGGTTCAAGTTTGTCCCTTTGATCGAAAAAATACTCTTCTAAATAAGGTTCGATTTCCATGCGCCAGATATCTTCGATTTGATACGCCAGATCGGGCAGCATAAAGAACGAGATACCCAGTTCATAATCGGGGTCATCGATTACCTGATTCACGCGCTGTAATGTGGCAATCAACCCATCAACCGGAAAATCGGTTGCTTCTCGTTCGTGATAACGCCGTAGAATCTCATAATTGGGGCGCAGTTCGATAAAAGCAAAGCGGCGACGCAGTGCATGATCCACGAGGGCGATCGAGCGATCGGCGGTATTCATCGTCCCAATAATCCGGATATTTTCAGGAATGCCAAACAGTTCATTACTGCCCGCTAAAGGAATTTTTTTATCCCGATATTCAAGTAAGTACATCAACTCTCCAAACACGCTAGAGAGATTCGCCCGGTTAATTTCATCAATAATTAAAACACAAGTATCTTCACAAGACTCTGCTTTTTTACAAAATTCCAAAAACCGCCCTGGAACCACTGGATAATCAAGCTGTCCATGCTCGTTTGCTTGAGGGCGAATCCCTTGGATAAAATCCTCATAACAATAAGCGGGATGAAATTGCACCAGTTCCATGAACCCATCACCGCCCCCAATTAAATGCTTGGCAAGCTGTTTTGCAAGGTAAGTTTTTCCCGTACCAGGGGGACCTTGTAATATGGCTTGCTTTTTGCGATTAATGGCGTAGCTCCATCGCTTTAATAGGTCTTCACTAATGCCCGTTTTAGCAGCGCAGTCAGCTAGAGTATATTCGGGTTGGACAGTTTGGGGTATTAACTCTATCGGTTGTTCAGCGATTTTATTTAAGGTAGAAAGAGTGGGGGCGCTGAAATCATATTTTTTGACAGCCACCAGCCAATAGCAAAACATATCAAATAAGTCACCTTCCTGCATAGCTGGGACTCCAGGCTGCTGCATTTCTTTAGCCAGTTTATTAATCAATTGTTTCGCAGTGGCATTAGCAGAAGGATAGTCGGTAAGTTTTGGACTAAAATCTGTATTGGCAAAATGATTAATAACTAATCTTGAGTTTTCATCAACTATAAGAAAGTCATCTGGCTTGAGCGCATTCAAAATGGGAGTAATAATTTCTGCGGAAAAATTTTCTAAAGGCAAAAAGTTTGAAAGCGTAATACAAGATGTAGATAACTGATTTGGATCGTTGTTACACTGTTGAATAAAATTATAAATTGCATCAGAAATACCTGAATAATTTGATTCTTGGCTAAACCATGAGTCTTCAAACAATGTTTCCCAGTTTCCATTAATTGATGGCGATGTATGTATCCAACCTCCTTCTTTGTTACTGCTAGATGATTCGTCATGCAGCAGTAAGTGTAGAATTACATATTTTGTAATACCTCGGCCAGAATCCGCAGCTTCCGATATCCAATTAAAATTGCGACGCCCCTGCTTTTGTTGTTCATTATGAGCAGAGATATGTGCAATTCCTTTAGGGGTGAAAGGATATGTTTTTACAAATTCATTAAATAAATTTATTAACTTTGTATCCAACATTTTCATCATTGTTTACTTTTAGATTTTGGTACTTTATTTAACTATAAAACATTCATTTTATTGTTTACTTTTAGATTTTGGTACTTTATTTAACTATAAAACATTCATTTTTATGATTATTTTTATAATTAAACTATGTTATTCATCAGCTTTTAACGCCATTCCTTTCAAGCACTCCAATTCGGGATAGCTCAGGTATTTATAACTTTGAGGAGGATGAAAATTTTTCCATTTTTTTTTAATAATTTCTAGGGATATAGGGGGTTTAAAATCTTCTGATTTTTTCAGGAAAATACCATATCCTAAATTACAATTTTGATAGTATTCTTTAAATTCAATTTTACTTATTCCTGCTAGTGTTTTAACTTTATCCCATAACTTGCTCGGAGTATCTTGAATAATGTTTTCAACATAAAATATTCCCGATACTGCTTTAACTGGTGACGAAACATACACTAATACAAAATCTCCTGTACTAACATTAGGCTTAAGCCTCCGCAACTCCACTTTTTTGGTTTCATTAAACAATTTGACTGCATATTTGGGACGAACAGATAATAATAAAATTTTGTTTGACATTTTTATCAAGAATAGAAAATCTAACGACCTAAACTGTAAATTCTATGAAAAGCATTAATATTAATATACCTTAAACTTTGCATAGTTTCCGAGTCTTTTTGGAGAATTTGCCTAACCTTGTCGAGTTGAATGGGATTTTCAAAGACCTCCGTTTCACTGAATTTTAAAGCCATTATATCTTGATTTTCATCATTTCTGGCTATATCCATTAAATCTTTTAAAGTGTAGATCCCCAAATTTTTGAATCGCTGATATAAATCTTTGGGTTTCCCAAAAACAACATCGTCTAAAATAGAACAGGCCCTAATACATTTTACTTCATGTTCACTATAGCCTCTATCATTATCCTGACTAACATACCATAGTATTCTACCACTTACTCCAGGTTTTAAGTGTTGAGATCCGCCTTTTGTACTTTTATAAAAAACTGCTTCTCTATTAATAGCTAATTCCGTTGTATTATAAAGTAAATATTTATTCGCTAAATCATAATCGAATAGTTCTCTAGCCCAAGTTGGCTTAATAGGAATTATAAAGTTTGGTATGGGAGCATCAATAATTTTTGCGGGCCAAAGATATCGCTCCATTTTTAACATAAGTTTACCATCCATTGTTGAAGCTAGTTCTTTAAGACCTGTGGCAAGTTGATGGCAAAAATAATATTCTTCTCCCAAATCAGATGCTAAAAAATTGAGACGCTCAGATAGTTTTTGAGCTGTTTCTGCAACAGCCAGATTAACCTTAATCAAACCATTGGTTACCGTGGTAAAGTTGTCTTCTTGAATAGCTATTTTGACAAAATCATTAAGAAAACAATCGGTAATCCTTGTAAACATTTTATTATTAAATGCAGATCTTGATGTTGCTTTCAACAAAATGTGACGAATTAGAGTATTTCCTAATTTTTTTCCTAAAATATTGTCGGCAATTCTCAAAACAGGAATTTCTAACTCATACTCATGAGATTTGTTTTTGTTGGTATCATAGATACACAGGGTAATTGGTGTATTATGTTTATCGGAAACAACGTTGCACTCAAACCGAGCAGGTTCAGTAATATACCGAAGCAATAGCTGCTGGAATTCAGATTTACTTTGACCCTCTATTGAAGAATAAAAAGAATCAACTAACAAATCAATTTCACTCGCTTGAACTGATTTCTCTATTAAATTAGTGCCAGCTATACTAGCAGGCTGATAGGAAGGTTTTTGGCGAAGGTAGTCAATTTTAATAATTAGCTCTTGGGGGGTAATTATAGAAACCTTAAATTTTTCATATATTTTTTCAGTTACTCCTTCCACTAATTGTAATTGGTTAGTTATAAATAAACGAGATTCAGAAGCAATACATTTCGCTAAATGTCTTAAGCTAAATAATACACTATGGTCCTTAGTTATTTGTTTTAAATCACACAATACTGAATCAACTTTAGAGGATTCAGAAGGTATAATTATAAAATTTTCAGTTAATTTTCGCAAATTTTTCTTGTCTTGCTCTGACTTAATTGGACGGATGTCATTGAAAATTTCGTCAACCAAACAAATTGTAACATCAGCTTGCAGCCAGTCTGTCAATAAAAGTTTTGAATCGGCGTTTTTATCCAGTTTTTCAGGGCTGGCTAATTCAAAGAAAATATTTTTATCTATAACAACACATAGAGTTTTTTCTAGTTGCTTTTGAGTGGCAGCATAAACGAGGGGTAATTGCTTATTCTCTAACCACCAAAATGCATTAGTCTTGCCCAATGTTCTTGCTTTTTTATCATGACTCCACACAAAACCTAATTTAGGCCACATTTCGGTTACTTCATAATCTGTGCGGCAGGTCAAGCCAATGCCACTATATTCTTTAGTTTCCTCTTTTAGCAAGTCTACTAGCTTTTTAGCAATGCCCATGCCTCGGTGTGACTCAGCTACACATAAATGCTTAAGTGTTATCCTATCACAAGTTTCAGCTTTCCCATATAAAAGATAGCCCACGCATTTCTTGTTAGAATCAATAGCTACAATAATCTGACGCCGTGAAGCATGATCCTGAAAAGCTCCTTTAGGAAAAAAGCTTAAAGTCTTTTTGTTGGAATCCCCTAATGCAATTACTGCTTCCAAATAGGGTGATTGAGCGTCGATAATTTCCAGCTTCACTTCGTTTTTATGCATAGCTATTTTCGCTAAACGCTTCAATTTGGATTATAACATACAAATCTTACCCTGCTTTATCTATCTTACCCAATCTGGGGCATTCGGGAGTAAGGCGTAAAGGGTTTTTAACGTTTCGATATCTTTCTGAAACCAACTCTCCATCCACTGACTGTATCCTGCTATAACGTTACCCTCCAAGGCTTTCCCTTGCAAGACTTGGGTAATCAAATAGGCGGCCATCATGCCGGACATGATGGCTTTTAAGACTCCATGAGAGGAGGCTGGATCTAGGACTGTGGCGGCATCTCCAACTAGAAAATAACCCGGTCCAGCAGGGGGAAAAACTTGTCTCCAAGTGACATCGGCAACGGCGGGTTTTTTCCAGGGTTTTAGGGTTTGGAATTCGGGGGGTTGCCAGTTTTTTTCTAGGGGTTTGTGGTGGAAATCTAGGCGAGTCCATTGGTAGAGTTGGGGACGGACTTTGGCGGTCCAAATCCATCCCCCTTCGCCTGCTACGATCGCCGGTGCATGATCTCGAATAGGACAGTCTCCTTGGACATAGCCATAATGGGCGATTAAGGGGGGAGAAAATGGGTTAATTGCTAACTTTAATTGTTTGGCTAACCATTGTCTACTGCCGGTGGCATCGACTGCAAATTTTGCCTTGATTTCACCTTGGTTCGTGGCGATTCCTGTAACTCGGTTTTGGCTGACAATCGGATGTGAGGCGCGGCAGGGTTGGTGGACTTTGACGCCTAATTCCACCGCCCGATCGCGCAAGATTGTATCAAAATCCGCCCGCCATGCCTGAAATCCCTGCCAAGGTCCAGTTTCATCGGACCCAAAGGGTTCAAACCGGCGATTGCTCTCCCATTGTATCCAGTTTCCGGGATGACGCAGGAATCCGGCAGTTAAGAGGCGACTGCCGACTCCTAACTGCTGTAACAGGGGTTCAATGCCGGGGTGAAGGGTTTCCCCCGGGCGATCGCGGGGGAAAGATTCCGCTTCGGCAATCGCCACTCGGAACCCTTGCTGTGCCAAGGCAATGGCGGCAGCAGTGCCTCCCGGACCACTCCCGGCGATCGCCACGTCCACCTCACACATTTTTCGATTCCCAGACGCCGGAATCCCGTTTCATCAACACCCGCAGTCCATCCACAAACAGGGTGACCCGTTCGCGGATTTCTACCCAGCGTTTCCGAACGTCTTCCGGGGTTGTTATATTTCCATGTCGATACATTTCAAAGCGATAAATTTTTCCCCGTAAGCGTTGACCTGTTTGGGTTTGGGCTTCTAGTAGTTCTGTCTCCGTTGGGGTCACTTCCCGGAAGGAGAGAACCCCCCATTTGGATTTTTCATTAACAATTCGGCCAAATGCCTCAGCGTCTTGCCCCTCGGACTGTCCGGGAGGAAAATATTTCTCCTCTTCGATCCCTAAAGCGTGATAGACATAGGCCATTGTCAGCACTCTCGCCTCGTACTCTCTCACATCTACTTGTCCTGTTAGGGCTAAAGTGAATTTACCCTGTAAGGCATTGGTGACGTAATCGACATGATCGATCGCCTCATATTCGACCACCTGGCGATCGGGCAGTTGGACCAGGCGCGGTCCCGGAACCCCATCCCAAGGCAGTTCGCCGGTTTGCCCAATTTCCGCATCAGTCATAGGGCTGACGGTGGGCCAACTTCGCATCGGTTCAAAGGTACGGGCGGCATCAGGAGAGACCGCAGGCCAAAAGGCACTAAGTGCGGCACAAAGTTTAGAATCTTCCGGGAAGGGACTACCTAAACCATAAGCAGCTAGGAAATCCAAGCCTTCTGGAGTGCGATCAAAGCTCACATCCCATCCCGGTGCATAGATTCCGGCAGCCGCATCCGGGAGGTAGGATTGGCGATTCAGGATGAAACGGTCTAGGGGACGTTGTTTGACAAAAGGTTCTCCGGGTAAGGAGACGATCGCCGTTACCGTGGTATCTTCCGGGCGAAAATCGGAGCCCGGTAAGGCCAAATTCGGCGGCATTCGCTCATCGGACAAGGTTTCTGGGGGAATTCGCCAAATGCTGTTTCTCACTGCTTCTGGCACCGATTGTTCCCACCAATCCATCATGTGCCGTTGATCGCAGGTGGGGAAGTAATCCGGGGCACTCACCAGGGAATAAGCAGGAACCCGTCGGGGGATTTGAATGGCTAATTCCGGGCAGAGGGCCTCAATCCAGCCATCGGCAGTAAAATCGAGGTAATGTAAGGCATTGTATCCACCTTGGGCTACTATACTAGCAACATTGGGGCGTTCATTCAGGTCGGTTACTGTGCCATTGGGTAGCACTTGGTGACGGGCGTGTACATATTCTGGGGCGCGTCGGGCTTCGTTGTCTGCGGGAATTAGCAAGCTGGAGGAGAGGGTTAAGCCATAGTTGGCGGGAACTTGATAAGTGAGAGGTTTGCCTTGATATTCTGCTACGGCAACGAGATGGGGATGAACAATGGGGATGAGGGTTCCCATACCATCATCGGGATTTTGTGAGAATTCGGCGATACCTTCGCTAAAGATAAAGGGGGGATTGCTGATATCCGGTTCACTCCAGCCGGTGTCATACCCTTGGTTTTGGAGTTGGAGATGGATACGACGGAGTTTTTCATTGATATGCTTGGCTTCTAGGGTCAGGGTTAAGTTAAAATTACGGATACATTCATTACCGTTAAACAGTTTGTGTAAGGGAAACCAAAATAACCGGCGATCGTCTCCATCGCGCACTCGCATCGGCTTGTATCCTGGGCGATCGCCTCGCCGGATCACGGCAACATAGGCGCTATACCGGGCGGGAATCACCCGCATGGCTTGGGAGTCCCCTTCTACAAAGGGTAAAAACCCGCGATGTTTACCGTCATACAGGGCTTCAGCGGTTCCCACTCGGGCGACCCCAGTCCGGGAAAAGCACAAATCGGCGTGTTTCTGATGGGGGGTATCCGAGGCGGGACGGTATTCGGCGGCAAAGACAGCGATCGCCAAGGGTCCATAATTCGCCTTGACCCGCAATTCCGTTAAGGAGGGGGGTTTGACGCCATAAACGTAGTTTTCCACCGCCTCAATCTCAGCGAGGGTGGGAAAGGCGGTTAATTCATTGCCCGGGGTCCCGGTAATCACCGTCGCCGAAGCTAAGGCATGATAGAGTAAACTGCGCCCAGGAGATCCGGGTGCGATCGCCCGATTCCCTTCATCGGCAAAATCCGTAAATCCTGGAATAGTGCGGTTGATGTTCGGGAGGATTTTTCCCAGTTCCCCCGCCAAGTTTGCCGCTGTGATATCCAATCCATGCTGTAACAGTAATTCTCGCCATCCGTGGTTCGCAAGGCGATCGCAGACTTGTTTAACCTGATCGATTAAGGCCATAAGTGATTCCTGGTTTAATCCTAATTATTATAGAGCGACTCTTGGAATAATTGGAGAATTCCTTTAAGGAGTGGGAGTATCTTGCTCCTTTATAGCAGTATTAGGAAGTAAAATGCTCCCACTTCAGTAGAAAGATAGCATACTTTAGCCTATTGAATCGGGTATGCTTAACAAGCAAAAATATTTGTAAATTATCTTGCTTTTTATATAAAATAATTATAATATTAAGGGAAAATATCCGCATAAAACAATGGGGAAAGCAGATATTAGCAGTAAAAAATTAATCGGACTTTACCCCGATGGATGGGTCAAATGGGTGACTCGATCATCCGGTACAGTTGCCCAAGTCATTCTCGATTCAGAATTTCAATGGCTGAGTCGAGATAGCGATATCCTCATCAAAGCCTATAGCGAGGAAGAAGGGGAATTTATTAGCCTAACCGAAGTCCAATTTCGCCCGGATCCTCGGATGCCTGTGCGGATTCGGGCTTATGCGGCACTGGCAGAAGAAAAATATGATTTGCGCGTGCATCCGATGGTGGTCAATATTTTTCCGCCAACCGGGAACACCCCCATTCCCACTCGTTATGAATCGAGTATTATGGGACTAGAGGCAAGGCAAGACTATGAGGTGATCAACCTCTGGGAAATCGATGCCGAGGTTGCCTTTCAACCGGAACTCAAGGCCCTATTGCCCTTAGCAACGGTGATGAAAGGGGGTGCAAACGAAACCATCTTACGTCGCGCCGCAGTCCGAATACAACAGGAAGAACGGTCGGAAGATTTACAACGATTGTTGGGAATTTTTTCTAGCTATGTATTAGGAGAAAATATCGTGGAGAAAATCCTGAATTTTGCAACTCAGGCATTATTGGAATCCCCTTGGGGTCAAGACATTTTACAGCAAGGAGTGGAAGAAGGACGCCAAGAAACACGACAACTCATCCAACACCTAATCCGGTGTCGGTTTGGAGAAGTCCCGGAAGCGGTGGAAGCTAATTTGCAACGGTTGAACCGGGAGCAATTAGAACTGTTTGCCGAAAGGCTGATGAATGTAAATTCTTTGGAAGAATTGATGGCGGCTTTTCCTACAGGGACTGACAACTAAAGTCAAGTTCTGTAGAAAAGCCAGGACTTACACACTCTTAAAAGTTAAACCCTAAATGTAGAGGCGATTCGCGAATCGCCTCTACATTTAGCCCAGGTTATCAAAATATGCTTAAGTCCTGACCCACCGGAACCAGCTACTTGGGGATTTTTTATAGCTATGTATTAGGAGGAAAATATCGTGGATAAAATCCTAAATCCTTTCACCCAGGCATTCGTGGAATCCCCTTGGGGTCAAGAAATTTTCAAGCAAGGATTGGAACAAGGACGTCAAGAAGTAGTACGACGAATCATCCAACGCATGATCCGGCATCGGTTTAGAAAAGTATCGGAAGCGGTTGAAGCTAACTTGCAACGATTGAACCGGGAGCAATTAGAAATGGTCGCGGACAGGCTGATAGATGGAAATTCTTTGGAAGAATTGATGGCGGCTTTTCCTCCCGTGACTGACAATTAAAATCGGGTTTTGTAGAGAAGTGAAATTAGCGCTTCCCTACAAAACAGATTTGATAAACTTAACAGCGATCGCCTTTTTGATTCCACAACAAGCAATTTCTCCCACCCTTCGCCGATCGCCAGGACCCTTAGAAATGGCATAGACTCCTCCCCTAGCGCCCTCCGTCTCCAACTGTGGGGGTCCGGGTCCCTCGGGAACTGCCGCACCATCCTTCCTGGAGGGGTCCTGATTATTTTCCGTTCGTTTCCGTCAAAGGCTTGTGGCAAAATCGTAAGATAGATCAGTTTGTAGTCCGTTCACCTTATATTCCCGATGACTTCCACCATTCCTAACTTACCGAGTCAATATGAACCCAAGACGACAGAAGCCAAGTGGCAAGCGTTTTGGGAAGAGAATCAGGTTTTTAAAGCGGACCCGAATCACCCGGGAGAGCCTTACTGTATCATGATTCCCCCGCCCAATGTTACGGGTAGCTTACACATGGGACACGCCTTTGAAAGCGCCCTGATTGACGTGCTGGTGCGCTATCATCGCATGAAAGGGCGCAATACCCTGTGGTTGCCGGGGACGGATCATGCCAGTATTGCGGTTCAGACAATTTTGGAACGGCAACTGCGCGAAGAAGGCAAAACGCGGGATCAAGTGGGACGGGAGAAGTTCCTGGAACGCGCTTGGCAGTGGAAAGAAGAGTCGGGGAATACGATTACCAATCAGTTGCGCCGGTTGGGAGTTTCCGTGGATTGGACTCGCGAACGGTTTACGATGGATACCGGACTCTCCAAGGCGGTTCTGGAAGCGTTTATCGCCTTGCATGACGAGGGACTGATTTATCGCGGTAAATATATGGTGAACTGGTGTCCGGCGAGTCAGTCTGCGGTGTCGGATTTGGAGGTGGAACAGCGGGAAGTGAATGGTCATTTATGGCACTTTCGTTATCCCCTGAGTGATGGTTCGGGATTTGTGGAGGTGGCGACGACTCGACCCGAAACAATGTTAGGAGATACGGCAGTTGCTGTTAATCCTAATGACGATCGCTACAAAGGGTTAATTGGGAAAATGTTAACTCTGCCGATTATGAATCGGGAAATTCCGATTGTGGGAGATGAGTTTGTTGATCCGAGTTTTGGGACGGGTTGTGTTAAAGTAACTCCGGCCCATGATCCCAATGATTTTGAAATGGGAATGCGGCACAATTTGCCGTTTATTACCATTATGAATAAAGATGGGTCATTGAATGAGAATGCTGGACCTTTTGCCGGACGCGATCGCCAGGATGCCAGGAAGGCGGTGGTGCAGCAGTTGGAGGCAGAGGGACGGCTGGTGAAGGTGGAGGAATATAAGCATACGGTTCCTTATAGCGATCGCGGTAAAGTCCCCATCGAACCTCTGATTTCAACGCAATGGTTTGTGAAAATTGACTCTCTCTCCAGTCGCGCCTTGACGTTCCTGGATGAGCAAAATTCCCCTCGGTTTGTCCCCGATCGCTGGACGAAAGTTTATCGCGATTGGTTGGCAAAACTCAAAGATTGGTGTATTTCTCGGCAACTCTGGTGGGGACATCAAATTCCCGCTTGGTATGCGATTAGTGAAACCGGGGGAATGATTGCCGATGATACGCCATTTGTGGTGGCAAAATCCGCTGAGGAAGCTACCGCCAAACTAAAAGCTCAATTTGGAGAAACCGTCGAAATTCAACAAGACCCGGATGTGTTGGATACTTGGTTTTCCTCGGGATTATGGCCGTTTTCAACCTTGGGATGGCCGGATAGAACTGAAGATTTGGACACCTATTATCCCACCACAACTCTAGTTACTGGTTTCGATATCATCTTCTTCTGGGTAGCGCGGATGACGATGATGGCGGGACATTTTACGGGGAAAATGCCCTTTAAAGACGTTTACATTCATGGATTAGTCCGGGATGAAAATAACAAGAAAATGTCAAAGTCTGCGGGGAATGGCATTGACCCCTTGCTGTTGATTGAAAAATACGGAACTGATTCTCTCCGTTATACGTTAATTCGAGAAGTAGTTGGCGCGGGTCAAGATATTCGTTTAGAATATAATCGGACAACGGATGAATCTGCTTCTGTAGAAGCCTCGCGGAATTTCACGAATAAATTGTGGAATGCGGCGCGGTTTGTAATGATGAATTTGGAGGGACAGACGCCGCAACAGTTGGGAAATCCAGGAGAGAATCCCTCGAATTTGGAACTGTGCGATCGCTGGATTTTGTCGCGCTATTATCACACGGTGCAGCAAACCTGTGAAGCAATTAATACTTATGGGTTAGGGGATGCTGCCAAAACCTTGTATGAGTTTATTTGGGGAGATTTCTGCGATTGGTATATTGAATTAGTCAAGTCGCGGTTACAGGGAGAAGATGCCGCTTCCCGACGAGTGGCACAACAAACCCTTGCCTTTGTGTTAGAAGGAATTCTCAAATTACTCCATCCATTTATTCCTCATATTACCGAGGAAATTTGGCATACGTTAACCCAAGCGGAGTCAACGGCATCCTTAGCGGTGCAACTCTATCCCGACGCTGATTCTAATTTGATAAACGGTGGATTAGAATCCGACTTTCAGTTACTCATTGGTGCAATTCGCACCATTCGGAATTTACGCGCTGAGGTGGAAATTAAACCCGGGGCAAAAATTAAGGCAATTTTGCAAAGTGACAGCGATAAAGAACGGGATATTCTACAGCGAGGGGAATCTTATATTCAAAATTTAGCCAAAGTTGCAGAGTTGACTATTACCCCTGCTTTAGCAGAAGAACCGGAACAAACCATTGCCGGAGTGGTGGGAACTGTTCAAGTTTTAGTGCCTCTAGCGGGAGTAGTAGATATCCAACAACTCTGTGCCAAACTAGAGAAAAGTTTGGATAAAATTGAGGGGGAAGTTAAATCGATTTCTGGACGATTATCTAATGCTAAGTTCGTGGATAAAGCCCCTCCTGAAGTGGTCCAAGGGGCGCGAGATAGCCTCGCTGAAGCAGAGAAACAGGGTGAAATTTTACGCGATCGCCTCCGTCAATTAAGAGGTGAATAATCCGAAACCACCCTAACTGTTGAAGATAAATCTGCCTCCGGTCCTCTCTCTCATTGAGAATGGGACCGGAAAACGATAATTCTCGCCCATTCCAATCCATCACCTTTTGAAGCAGACTGCAATGATATACTTAGCTCAGGTGCAAAAAAAAGGATTCTTAGGCAAAACTGGGTTGCGATTATTAGCCTGTCAGAAATCTGGAGAGATCTGGGCTTTGGTATCGGAAACTGATCCAATTGTCACCACAGAAGCCAACGCATTTGGCGAGGGAATTCTCGTTTTAGCGGATATTACCACTGGGGGACAAATTCGCACCATCAATGAGGCGACGGAATGGGCGATTAAGCTGGTTCAACAATATTTGACTAAAGGATTGACGCCCGAATTTTTACAGGACCAGGCGGATGAAATTGAACAATGGCGACAATCTTTGACGTTACAAAGTCAGGAACTCTCCCGGCGTGCCCTAGAATTAGAAGCCCGGAGAGACCAACTTCAAGCCTTAGAAGAAAAGCTCAAAAAAGAACAACATCGCTTGGAAATATTGGCTCAAAAATTAGAAGTTTCGGCGGAGGATAGCAGCGATAAGAATGAAGAAATAGAAGAAAAAATAGAGGTTGACAAAATAGAGGATTTATGATAATTACTTTAAAAAACTGAGGATGATTTCTAAAAATGCGATGTGGTAGGCAGAGACAATTTTAGTTAAAATAAAACTACGGTTTCCTATAGAAGCCCGATATGAAAAGTTGTTTTTATCGAGTACCCTGGGGAGGCAGGTTTTGTCTGTATAGCCCCACCTTGGAAAGTTCAGGTTTTTGCAAACCTCTCAGTATCGGATTCCGTATCCCGCTTGTTATGAATCAGGAGTGATTGTGCCATCGATTGAAGCAGATCCTAGCAATTTTAGTGAATTACTGGAAATTGTCCGGGATGGATATGAAATCTCTCTAAAACCGGGAGATTACAAGGGGACATTCACGATCGCGCGTTCAGTCACAATTCGCGGGAGTGGCGGTGATTCTGTGCTGTTTGCAGTGGATGCGCCTGCGGTGGTGGTGACGGTTGCCGGAGTGCGCTTGGAGAATTTGGCGATCGCCCGAACTGTTGGGGGTGAAACAGGTGCTGTGGCGGTGAGGGGTGAGGCAAATACCGCGCCGATTTTGTATCAGGTGAGATTAACCGGCAGCGCGGAAAATGTCCAGTGGGAAGGCGCGATTTGGGAGGTTCCGGCGCGATTGGAGTTTGGGGAAATTGAACCCAATCGCCAGGTAGAAAAAGCTTGGGAACTGCAACTCGGTGAGTCTTGTCAGGTGGTGTCGGACTTGGATTGGTTGCAAGTGCGATCGCAGTATTTGTCCCCCGGATTGCAGTTGCTGCAAATGGCGGTGAATTCCCAGGGAATCCCCGCAGGAACTCGGTTGTCAGGGTCAGTATATTTATGTTCCGAGGATGACAAGCGTGAGATTCAGGTGACGGCGGAGATTATCAGTCGGGTGGAGTGGGTGACGACGGTAGTACCCTCGGAAAAATCGGCTGCCAAGCAGGAGGAGGCAAAGTGGGGGTATCGGTTCGTTGGCAAAACCGCGATCGCGAATGTGATTCGGGAACTCGCAGGGGAAAAACCTGGCGATCGCGATGAGGATTTCCGCAGTCGTCGCGATCGGGCGGAACTGTTATTCTCACAACTGTTAGAACAGCGATCGCACTCTTTTTACTTGCGCCGTTTGGGGACGGGGAAAGATGCGGGAGAGGAACGGTGGCAACTCACCCTAGCTTGCGATCGGGAGGAACCCGGAATTCCCTTGCTGGAAAAGCGCTACAAAACTTTATCTTTAATAGCAGTAGTCAGTCCCGATGGACGGGGGGGATTACGCTTGATTGATGTCAATTTTGTTCCCCTGACTCGGGGACGGGGGGACGGGTTTACAGTCCTTTGTCTTTTGCGGTTGCTACCGGATCACCAGTATGATTTAGGTGTTCCCCGTTCCGCCTTAAAACGCATGGCAAAGCTGCCAGTTTCTGGAGATTTAATTCCCACGGAAGAACAACTTCAGGCATGGCGAGTTTATGTGGAAATTGAGAGACGGATTGCGGAGTCTCGTCAGTTTTGTGTGCCGTTTATGGGTCACAATTATGGGGCAGATGCGCGCCGGATTAGCTTTGAAATCGAGAGTCGTGAGGCAACCATTGACGGCAGCAGCGAAACCGAATTAACCGCAGCAGAATTCTGGAGTCGTACCTATAAAGCCCGCAGCGAACAGCTTCGTTTGTTTGAAAGTTCTCCCCTAGGAAAAAGTGGCCGAGATGGACGAATTTTAGGGCGAATTGACTCTGTAGATTCAGAACGGCGTTTGATCAGAATTAAGCCGGATGGTGACTTGCTAGAGTTGATGTCGGGGGGTTACTATCAGTTACCCGAAAGGGGTTATTTTTTGTTTGAAGCCTTTGGGGAACTAAGTCAAATCAATCATAAAATGACCGCTTTAAAACGCCTAGAACAGGGTCATAGCCAGAATCCCTATTTAGGCCAATTTTTCTTTGATTCGGGACAGGCACGAGTTCCTAAACAAACGATTAAACTGGAGAGGGCGGAATTATTATTACCGGCTGCCAATCCGGACCAAATTGCCGCAGTGGAAATGGTGTTATCTGCCAAAGATTTGGTCTTAATTCAAGGTCCTCCAGGAACAGGAAAAACCACAGTAATTGCGGAAATTTGCTACCAAGTGGCGCGGCGAGGGGGACGAACTTTAATCGCATCCCAAGCGAATTTAGCGGTGGATAATGCCTTGAGTCGATTGGTTCATAGTCCCGTGATTCGGGCGTTGCGCAAGGGAAAAGCGGAGAAGGTGCAGGAAGAAGGTGCACCCTATTTAGAAGAAAATGCGATCGGAACTTGGCTGCAAAATACCGCAAGTCACTGTGAGACAGATTTGGAAAAACGGCGCAATGATTTAGCATTTTATCATAAAATGCGGCAAGTGGCGGCGGAATTTGAGATGTATTTGGCGGCGGAAGAAGCACTCGCCAGCGATCGCCTGTTTTGGAAAGAGCGTCAGGAGAGTTTAATCGAAAATCGGGCAATTTGGGAACAGCAATATCAAGCCGCACAAGCGCAAAATCCCGAGGTAAAACGAGTGAATGCGGAGTTGGCAACGTTGTTAGCTACTGCACCAAATGTATCCTGGGAATCGCCGGATGTAGTGAAGTTATTAGCGGAAATTCGCCCTTATACCCTAGAAGATAGTAGGGTTAAAACGTTTATTGATGCAGTGCGAGTGGCGTTACCTTTAACCCAAGAATTGGGCTGGGTTCGTCCCGATCTCGGTGCATTTGGGTTAGCCGCTTGGTGTTGTGAAACTGTTGCGCCAGAGTTGGCTAAATTGAGGGAAATTGTCACAGAAGCCGATCGCACTGCTGAGGCGATCGCCGCTGCGTCTACTGCCGTCCAACAATTTCGGGCAGATTCCACTCCATTGCATCAACGGCAAGGGGAATATGAACAAGCTTTGACTAAGCAAAAATCCCTCCAGCAACGCTTCCAAAATTTACAAACTCGGAAGTTAGAAATTGACCGCGTGATTAAGGAGGTTGGGGTTTGGTTGGAAACAGCGCCCGCCCAAGTTTATACAATTTTAAAACAATCGGTGCAAACGGGTCAACCCTTTAACAGTAAATTAATTCACGTTCCGCCTAGTTTACTGACTATAGCCCAAACCTTGAATGTGGTAATTATGCCCAATTATGGGAATTATCCAGTGACGGAACTGCCGAATTGGGAGCAATTTCTGAAAGCCTTAGCTTATGAAATTAAGGGAAATTTTCGCAATACCAAAGGCAATCATTCCTATTTTAATGAATTTTTGCACCGCAGTCTGAATCAGCCCCCGATTGTCTTTTCAGCCAGCGATCGCAGTCTCTGGCGGGAACTGGCGGCAGGATATGGCAATTATCCCCAATTGACGACATCGGGACGGCAGAATTTAGTCGTCAAAACTCAGGAAGTTTTACAGCAGCAGCAACAACAGTATGCCACCTTATGGCAAGTTCAGTCAGTCGAATTGACCCTGCAACAAATCGCCCAAACCACCATTGATGAAATTGTCACCCAGGCGCGGCAATGTTTACTCCCTCTGAAAACCGAAACGGAACAAGGATTAAGCCATATCGGACAACAGTGGCATCAAATTCAGCATTGGATTGCCGCCCAAAAACCCCAAATTGAACAATCGCAAGCTGCCCTCAACTTATTGCGTCAAGAAGGGGAAAAAACTCTTCAACAAGCGTTAGAACAGTTACAACAATTAAGCCAACAACCGCACCTCCCTCCGGCAATTTTAACCGGAGTCCAGCGATATCAAGCTAACCGGGCTTTAATTTGGGAAAAACCCTCAGAATTTGGGACAATAGTGCAATCTTGGGAGAGTCGAATTGCTACCTTAGAAACCGCCCTTGGTACTTTAGCCCCCTTTGAAGTTTTAGGTCATATTCATACCCTAATTAAAAGTTATCTCACCCAGCAGCAACAAAATTTGCAACCCCTGCAACAACAACTAGAACAGTGTGAACTAGAACTGCATGAAATCACCCAACAACTCACCACGAATCTACCCGAACCCTTACTCATCCATCGTAACTGGTGGCGGCAAACCTGGGAAACCCTGCGCGATCGCCTGCCGCAAATTTCTGAAGATCACTGCTTTGAATTACCCTTTTTACATCAAGTCAAAAGTCAGTTTGAAACCTGGGAACAGGCAGGCAATCAGGAAGAACAGTATCTCAATCGCTATCAAAACTTAGTGCAAGATTGGATCGAAAAACTTCGGAATCCCTCGGAACAGGACCGGACTGAATTGCGTCAAATTTATCTGGACAATGCCAATGTGATAGGGATTACCTGTGTCCAAGCTGCGCGACGAGACTTTTCCGAAGAATTTAATAAATTTGACGTAGTGATTATCGATGAAGTCAGCAAATGCACGCCCCCAGAATTATTAATCCCCGCCCTCAAAGCGAAACGATTAGTTTTAGTCGGCGATCGCTGTCAGTTACCGCCTATGCTAAATGATGATACCATCGAAGATATTGCTGTGGAAATGGGTAGCAGTAAAGAGGCATTGCAATTTTTGGAAGACTCATTTTTTAAACTGCAATTTGATGCCGCCCCCGAGTCCATCAAAACTATGCTAACCATTCAGTATCGGATGCATCCCAACATCATGGGCGCGATTAATCAATTTTACGATCGCCGTCTGCAATGTGGTATTTTAGACCCGGATCAAGCCCGCAAACATCACCTAGATAGTTCCATCATCCAGCCACATCAACACCTGATCTGGGTGAAAATGCCCCAAGACTCCACCTTTGGCGAACGTAAAGAAGGGACCTCCTTTATTAATCCCAAAGAAATTGAGGCGATCGAACAGTTATGTCAGAATATGGAAACCACTTGGGCAGAAAAAATCGCCCAGGGCCATCCCCCTAAAGAAATTGGTATCATTACCTTTTATCGCGCGCAACTCAACCGGATTGAAGAGAGAATTTTGGAAGGCGATCGCTTCCCTTCCTTGCAAATTAGAACCGGAACCGTTGACCAATTTCAAGGCATGGAACGGTCCGTCATTATTGTTAGCATGGTTCGTAACAATGCAGAAGGAAAAGTTGGATTTGCTAAAAAATCAGAACGGGTGAATGTGGCTTTTTCTCGCGCCCGAGAATTGCTGGTTATCGTTGGTTGTCATGAATTATTTGCCCATCATCATGGGGAAGTGGGCCGAATTTATTCTGAAGTGTCTAATGTTGTACGTCATCAAGGAGGTCTCATTGATGTTTCTCGAATCCTCCCCTAAACCCATTGATTCCTCCTTGCAATCCTCCGTGGAAAAGCTGGAAAAAACCAGTCCGGGATTATCGGTGATTGCCGCTAGACAATTCCGCTACGCTTTGGTTCAAACAGGCATCGAATTGATGGTAACCGCCCCGAGAAAATTTAATGTTTTAGAAGAATTTATCCTCCGGGCCAGTCTAGAAATTACCCCGTCACCCACTGAAGTTGAACTTGCCCAAGTCCTGGGTTTAGACCCCATTTTTGTCAGAAGTACCACCGCCAATCTCCTGGCATTAAATACCTTAAATGTTTTGCCCGATGGGTCCCTTAAACTCACCCCCGAAGGTCGAATTTTTTATGAAAAAGGGTCAGTCCCGCAACCGCCCGAAAGTCATCCCCTCTATGCGATCGCCGACCCGTTATTACAGGTAACTACCTTTGAACTCAATCCCCTCCGCGAATCCGCCTTAAACCTCCCCAATTTAGGGGATTTTCTCCCCCTCAACCGTCGCATCCAACCCATAGACTCCCTGACCCTCACGGAAGTCCAACAACGCCTGATCCATCAAGGATTGGGGTTTCACAGTCCCGAATCCGGCAAAGAAGTCACTGCTTTTAAAATTGCAGAATCGCCAGAAATGCGCTGGCAATCGGTGGCACTATTTGCCATTTTTGATACCCTAAATCAGGGTTTAACGCTCCAATTTAGACGGGGACAACAGTTACTCGAATCTGCCACTCTTTGGCTAGAAACACTTCAATCTGAGGAGGGAATTTCCCTAACAGAGTTGTTTGAATTGAGGGCGATCGCCAGTGATGGAAGTTTTCTACAGGAGAATCCAGGGGTTGAAGCTAGACTGGAACAAGTCCGCCAAGTCGTAATCCCAACTTTAAATAGTAAGGGGGATAATGCTGAAGAAAATCCCCCCGAAAGCGGTAGTGCAATTTTAATGACGGAGAATCAGATTCAGACCCAAGTTTTAGAAACCCTGCAAATGGCTACCCATCAGGTGTTAATTTATTCGCCTAAATTGACAGAAAAAGGGATAAATCATCGCCTATTACAAGGATTACAATCTCTGGTAAAACGGGGGGTTTGGATTCTTATGGGACAGGGAACTGTATCCGAGGAATCCTCAGAAACTCCGTCCATTTCTCCGGAATGGGTGACAAAATTGGCAGGGATAACCACAGCAGAAGGACTGTCTGCTATACAAATTGTTGAGTTAGAACAGTCTCACGCTAAAGAAGTGGTCATCGATCGCCAGATTTATCTCTGTAGCGCGCATAATTGGTTAACTTATGGAGGCGATCGCCTACCCCAGGGAGAAACCGTCTATCAAGTTACCCTTCCCGAAATCGTCAGTGATGCCTATCAATCCCTCTCTACCCAATTTCAACAACGCGCCGAATCCCTCTGGCAACAGGCAATTACGAATCAAGATGAGTCCCTTGCCACCACCTCTCTAAGTATCTGGGGGGGGTTGGGTAGAGAAGACACTGCCTTACAGCAGATTCAGGATAGGGGGTGGCTGGAATTGCTCCCGATTTGGCTGAAAATCGCTTGTCAGGGCTTGCGATCGCAGCAAATGTCTCCGGATTCTCCTAGCTTGAATCAGGCGCTTTCCCAGCTATCAGAACTCACCCTGGATTTCCCGGAACTGGATAGCTTGTGCGATGCATGGCGGCAAGTGATAGCGGTTATTGCCAGTAGCGATCGCACTATTGCTGTTAAGTTACTCTCAGAACCCGTCTGGCAACACTTCACCCGTCTGGGGATTGCATCGGAGGCAGTCGAGTCACCGGATGCCTTTATTGCTACCGAACTTCCTAAACTCCTGCCACCCCTTCCTCAGATTAACAGCACAAAGACTCATCCAAAAAAACCAAAACGCCATTAATCGGGTTAAAGAGTGGAGATTGATATTATATTCCATGAATTTACTACTACCTGGTATAGAGGCCAACTGACACAATTGCTCCATTCAATTATTATAACTTAATGAGAGTTTAGTCCCTAGCATAAAGTGGAAGTTTCAAATTTAAAGATTTGATGAAAACTTGGGCAAAGTCAAGCACTAAATCTTGCCCGAAGCTATCAAGCTGACCCCAAAAAAGTCAGCGGCTATCTCTACCTACAGGAATACATTCTCCCTCATGGACTTGATTAATTCTTTTCTCCATCACTCCCCTGAACAATCACTGAGCCTTACCCCTCAAAAGCCTTACTCCACAAGCTTTTAAGGCCGGTTAACTGCTTGGGGTGATCCAGGTTCCAGAAGAGGCATTACTGCGTCAATGGACAAGTTGTCTACCTTAAGACTTAGAACTCACCCATCCGAGGCTTTTAACCCTTTCCCCCTAATCTATCCGGAGAGGGATTAACCTGGGGATGACCCTATGTTAAAAGAGTGAGAATTAATCAAAATTCTTTGAACCGGGAAAGTGTCCTAGAAATTGCACCCTAGGGACAATTTAAGCACTCGCGAGACTGGTTAAAATCCTTCTGTGACAGGGTGATTTCCTTGTGCCTTAGCCGAAATGAAAGCCTCAAATTTCCTCCCGAGTTGCCCTAGGAAGCTACCCCGATCTTTCCTATGATCCGGGCGACTAATCGGAGTAAAATTCAGCGGTAAAATCAATATTAAAGGTTTCTCTCCCTGGGTCCCCCTTCCCTCCTAAATTGAAGATATTCAAAGCCTGATTTTTGGGAAAAATGGCTTGATTTAATAAATCGCCCTAAAACGGTCAATTATGAAAGGAATATTCCCGAAAAACAAGATTGATAAATCCCCCCTTGTTTCTTCCTCCCCTCCTTTAGAAACTCAGCCCACCCTGATGCAAATTTTGGGCGATTCAACTTCTGAGTTAGTCCCTACAACCCAACTCATTCAATCCTGTCAAATGCAGGAGTTTGAAGTGGGAGACCCGCTCCTGGGTTTCGAGGAGTCCGATCCAGAAACTGCAAGCGATGATCCGCTAATTTCTAAGCCCTGTTATTTCATCGATCAAGGGCGAGTCCGGTTGCTGGTATTCGATGCCGAACGACAACGAGAAATCTGTGGGATGGTCCTGGAGAAAGGGGATAGTTTTGGGTTGGATGAACTGTTCAACCCGAATCCATTTCCTTATCGAGCCGTGGCTGCCAGTGAGGGGGTTGTCTCTCGGATTAATAAAGGTGAACTTTTGCCTTGGTTGGAGCAAGAATCGGCACTCCAAGCGTATTTAAAGGAACAAACGACTCAACGGCAATGGCAGCTTTTTTTGAAAACCTTGACTGAACTGCGATCGCTCTCCAGTCACCAGATTCAGCAACTCCTCCCGTATCTCCAAGAAAAATCCATCCCCGCCGGTGCCTCCCTGGTGGAAATCACTCCGATGGAGGGGGGTTGTTACTGGCTCAGGAGTGGGGAAATTCAGCGGGAAACAGAGGCATCTGAGTTGGAAATTCTGGGGATGGGAACCCGGTGGGGATATCCCGAAGAAATTCCTGCCGACTGGATTGCCGCCACAGAATTAACCGTCCTTGAACTCCCCATCAGCCACTGGGAATCTGCCACAGCGATCGCCCCCATCCTAGCTGGCGATCGCCCCGAAAACGGCAACGGACAAATCACCCCAAAAGCTAGAAGAGCGACCCCAATCAACACCCCCACGGGTCCACCTGTTATCCAGCAACCCCCCAATCAGTCCGGCGATCGCCGCCCAAATAGTCCCTCCACCGACAGCCTCGCCCTCTTTCCCAAACCCCTGCGGCGTCGGGTCCTCGATACCCTAGCCCGCTATCCTCATATTCAACAGCAATCCTCCTCAGATTGTGGTGCCGCCTGCTTAGTCATGGCGGGGAAATACTGGGGCAAAAACTTTAGTATCAATTATGTGAGGGAGATTGCCAATGTGGGCCGTGCCGGAGCCTCCCTCAAAAGCCTCGCCAAAGCCGCCGAAACCTTGGGATTCCAAGCTCGACCCGTGCGCGCTTCCCTGAGCCGATTAGCCGAACAGCACAATCCCTGGATCGCACACTGGGAGGGAATGCATTATGTCGTCATCTATAAAGTCCAAAATAACCGGGTTCTCGTCTCCGACCCCGCTGAAGGCAAGCGCTGGGTCCCCAAAGCCCAATTTTTAAACAGTTGGACCGGGTATGCCCTCCTCCTAGACCCCACAGAACGGCTGCAAGACTCCCACAGCCAGCAACGCACCCTCGGCAGTTTCTTGCGGGTACTCTCCCCCTACCGTACCCTCTCCCTGCAAATTATCCTCGCCTCGGTGCTGATCCAACTCTTTGGCATCGTCACCCCTTTATTCACCCAAATTATTATCGACCAAGTGGTCGTTAGCAAAAGTGTAAATGCCCTCACAGTCTTTACATTAGGAGCGCTCTTATTTGGCATAGGAAGTATCTTCCTCAATGCTACCCGGCGATATTTACTCGATTACTTTTCCAACCGCATTGACCTCACCCTAATTGCCGGATTTATCAGTCACACCTTAAAATTACCCTTAAAATTTTTTGAATCTAGGCGAGTCGGAGATATTATTACCCGGGTTCAGGAAAACCAGAAAATCCAACGATTTTTAATCGGCCAAGTCGTCTTAGCCTGGTTAAATTTCCTAACGGCGTTTGTATATCTCGGCTTAATGTTGTACTACAACGCCCGCCTTACCCTCTTGGTATTGGGATTGATTCCTCCCCTCGTCATTTTGACTCTCCTGGCAACCCCTTTCATGCGTCGAGTCTCCCGCGAAGTCTTTAACGCTTCTGCGGATCAAAACTCTTCTTTGGTGGAAATGATGACCGGGGTATCCACGGTAAAAACCTCGGCAGCAGAGCGCGAATTGCGCTGGCGGTGGGAGGAGCAGTTAACAACATCTCTCAATGCTCGATTCCGGGCGCAAAAATTGGCTAATACCCTACAAAGCACCGGAGGATTGATTGAAAACTTAGGGAATATTGCCTTGTTGTGGTATGGTGCGCTGCTGGTCATTCAAGGAGATCTGACCGTGGGTCAGTTGATGGCATTCAATCTGATGATCGGCAAGGTAATCTCTCCCGTTTTGGATTTGGTCAACCTGTGGGACGAACTGCAAGAGGTGCTGATTTCCGTGGAACGGCTGAATGATGTCCTGTGCGCTGCACCCGAGGAATCCCCGGGAAGTCGGATGCTGGTGTTACCGAAATTACGGGGCCAGGTGCGATTAGATAAGATGACGTTTCGGTACAGTGAGGAGCAGGAACGCAATACGTTAGAAAATATTTCGTTTGAGGTGGAACCGGGGCAAACGATCGCCATTGTGGGTCGCAGTGGGTCGGGAAAAAGTACCTTGGTGAAATTGCTCCAGGGGTTGTATTACCCGACTAGCGGTCGCATCTGGATCGATGGTCACGATATTCAGCACATTTCACCCCAATCATTGCGGAGTCAAATGGGGGTTGTACCGCAAGAGTGTTTCCTGTTTTCGGGGACGATCGCCGAGAATATTACGCTCTTTGCCGATGATATTCCCCTGGATGTGGTGGTGGATGTCGCCAAACTGGCGGAAGCACATGGGTTTATTCAGGAGATGCCTTTAGGATACAACGCCAAGGTGGGGGAGCGCGGAGCATCCCTTTCAGGAGGTCAGCGACAGCGAATCGCGATCGCCCGTGCCTTGTTGGGAAATCCCCAGCTTTTAATCCTAGATGAAGCGACGAGTTCTTTAGATACGGAGTCCGAACGCCGATTTCAGCAGAACTTAGAACGTATCCGCCGCGATCGCACTACCTTTATCATTGCTCACCGTCTTTCTACCGTCCGCAATGCCGATTGTATTCTCGTCCTCGATCGCGGACTTCTAGTCGAGTCCGGCAGTCATGATGAGTTAATGAAGCAACGAGGTCTCTATTATCACCTGGCCCAGCAACAGCTTGATCTTTAATTTCAAAACCTATCATCGGTTTTGTGGAGGCAACCCGGTTAGGCTTTTTAGGATAGGTTAGCATTCTCTACCTATAGAGGGACGAAATTTATCTTAAATTCCAATATATGGCTCTGTAAAATCACTAAAATGTAAAGTTTTATGTTTTCCTCTCCCTTCAAAAAATCCTTATAAATCCCCAGTTTTCCAGCCTTAATTTTAAAGAAAGGATAAAGTCTGTAACAATTATGCCAATTTGGCAGAAACCCTCTGTCAAAAGTCTAGGATATTTACAGAGAGGAGCTTTCTTCTTTTGAAGTGTGTAATAAATTTTTACAATAATAGGTATCACTTGATTTTTAAAAGAGGGGGATGTTGTCATCACCAAAAAGTTGAGAGATCCATCGAAAGGTTAAGGCGTTTAGGGCATCGGTACAGTATCACAGAAATAGAACCAGAAACCGGACTACTGTTCCTAATCGGCGGCTCATCCGCCCATTCTTGATTAAGAAACTGAGTTTGTATTCCTGGGACTGAACTCACTCCCTAGGGCCGGAAGTACCAGCACTCAGAAAAACAGCTCAGTTCCCCCCTAACCCCACGATATCGATAATCAGGAAAGTAAGAGTTATGAATATTAATATCCGCCCTAGCCAACTCAGAGCTAAAAATCGAACATTACAGGGTGAAGAACAGCGATCGCTTCAATCCAAGGGGGTAGAGATCCGGGATCTATCTAACGCTGACGATGGGGTCGAGGAGTTGACCGATGCAGGCGATCGCGCCACTTCTATCTATGGAGGGATTGCCAGTGCGGGGACCCCAGGGACTTCTGTCCCCAACCCCCCAGCAGAGTCTTTCAATGACGCCAGAAAAGGGGACGAAATTTGGTCCCCCTCCCTACAGAACTTGCTGGATCAGCCTACCGCAGCATTTCCGAGTCGGGTCCTGGGGGGAGGACTGGCGTTTTGTCTGGCCTTTGCAGCTTGGGCCTGGTTCGGGGAAGTGAACGAGGTGGGTCAGGCGCGTGGTAACTTAGTATATCAGGGGGATGTATATCCCGTTCATCCGGTAGAACTGGGGAAAGTTGCTAAAATCGCCGTTGCTGAAGGCGATCGGGTTAAATCCGGTGACATGATTGCCGAACTCGATAGCACCCTCCTGACCACGGAAATAGCGCGCATCGAATCCCAGCTATCCGCCTTGGAAATGCAATGGGGACAAAAGCAAAGTGCGATGGAGACCACTCGTCAGGAAGCAAAAACTCGAACGACGATCGCTCAAACCGAGATGGCAGCTCATGCCACGGCGATCGCGCAAGCTCAGAAGCATTTGGAAACAACCCGTACCCTGCTCCAGCAGCAGCAAGAGGATGCACTTGCCATTGACTCGCGACTTAAGACCCTTGAACCCCTAATGTTGCACTCAGAACAACTCGTCGCCCAACTGCAAGAGGACATCCGCGCTCAAGCGGAACGGAGGGAAAGGTTAGCACCCTTGGAAGAAAAGACAAACGAATTGATCCAGCAACTCGAAACTGATGTGACGGCGCAGGGGGAACGGCGAAATTTGGTCCAACCCCTGGAGGAGAAAACTCAGGAGTTGATCGCACAATTGGAAATGGATGTCAAAGCCCAGGAAGAGCGCTTGCAAAGGTTAAGGCCCTTAGTACAGGAAGGGGCTTTGTCTCAAGAACAGTTGTTTCAAGCTGAACAAGCCCTGCGCGATCGCCAGAATGCCTTAATTAGAGCACAAATGGTCGAGGCCAATCAAGCCAAGGACCGTTTATTTGAGGCAGAACAAGCATTGCGCGATCGCCAAACTGCATTGACCCGAGCGCAAATGTCCGAGGCGACTCAATCCCAAGAGCGGTTATTTGAGGCAGAACAAGCATTGCGCGATCGCCAAACCGCCGCAGTGCGATCGCAAATGTCAGAAGCCACTCAAGTGCGGGAACGGTTATTTGAAGCTGAACAAGCCGCCCGGACCCAACGCCAGCGAATTACCGAAACTGAAGGCCAAATTGAGCAAGCACAAGGGGAATTAGAAAGACTACAAATCCAGCTTGCCCAAAAGAAAACCGAAGCCGAACGGATCCAACTCGAATCCCAGCAACAGATCAAGCAACTCGAACTCGAATTAAGCAATCTCCAAGGCGAAGTCACCGATACCCGCAATCGAATGGCAACGGCGAAAGCACAACTTAACAATCGGTTTCTGTATGCTCCCGTCGATGGGGTGATTCTCTCCCTAGAAGTGAGCAACCCCGGGGAAGTAGTCCAGCCGGGACAACCCATTGCGGCGATCGCTCCGGATGATGCACCCCTAGTCCTCGTTGCCAACGTCAATAACCGCGATGCGGGATTTATGCAAACTGGCATGAGCGTTCAGGTTAAATTCGATGCGTATCCTTATCAACGCTACGGCATCATTCCCGGGAAAGTTACCTCAATCTCCCCTGACACAAAACGAGATGAACAATTGGGGGATGTATATCAAGTGGAGATCGCCCTTGACCGCAACTACATCATCGAAAATCAAGAACCCATCTACTTTAAACCCGGTCAGACGGCCAATGCGGAAATCATCATTCGTCACCAGCGAATCGCTGATATTTTCCTAGATCCAATTCGGCGGATTCAAGAAAGTGGACTGAATTTTTAAAGTTTTTTTTTAGCCATAAGGAAAAATCAATCATGCCTTCTCCCATGTCATATTCTAATAACCCCCTTAACAAAGTCATGACCCAAGAGCAATTTGATCGAGTCGTCGAAGCCATTCTCGCCGGACAGTATTCTTGGGCTTGCGTTTTAATCCTGCGCTTTGGCGGTTATAACCCGCTCCACTATATACCCTATCGGACTTACAATCGGTTGATGAAGCAACAACGTCAAGGGCTCACCGAGAGCGGACATCGGACCCCCGAAAATAATGGAACTAACGCCTACTCACTCGACCCTCATGAGCAGGAAGATTCACCCTTGAAAGAGCGCACTTATTTAGAAGTGGTTGAAAATCCCATGAACGATGTTGAGACCAGCCCCCATCACTCCCCGCTCAAAGCCAGCAGACAAACCCCTTCTCTAAACCGTAGATAACTTTAAGGCAAACCTACCCTTTCGGCCCTCTCTTTAACCCCTTATCTCATCTACTGACTAACTTTTTAACATATCATCATACTCCTGCCTAGTTCCGTTTCAGAACTAGGTTTTTTTTACGTCCTGTACCCTCTCCCCTGGGTAATGATTACCGATTTTTATTAAATTGACTTCCCCCTTTTCCTTGTAAGTAATCCCTATAGACCGCTTTTATGATACCACTTACTCATCTTTTTGATTCCATAAAAATATCAGTAACAAATAAATATTCGGATAAATAAAAAGCGAGTTTTTTAGCAGATTTGTGGACAAATACCTGCCAAAATGGCATAAATTTACCAGAAAAGAGGCTAGATTAATCCTAACAACTCTCAAACTAAATTTTTTAAAAATTTGCCAAAATGGCAACCTTAGCTCAGAAAAATTCGCTAATATTAACCTAGAAAGATTAACAGTGACACCTTACAAAAACTTGCCAGCATGGCAGGTCAAACCCAGGAACACTTGTTAGGATAAAAACCAAAATTAACCCCTCGAAAGTTTCACCAATTTCTACAGGAGGAAAGTCATGATTATTTCCGATTTGAACCATCTCGAAATGGCAGATGACAACATCAAAGGTGGTTTTTCTGGCACATTTTTATTCGGCTCTTTAACCGTTGGAGTGGCAATTGGTAACGTCGCGATGGCTGATTCTCAAGCTGTTGCTATAGGATATAATGGCACATTCGCCAGTTCAGGAAGTTATACTTTTACGACTCACTATTCGAGCCAATCTGGCACATCTAGCCTATCAGTATCCAGCTAAAATGACAAATCACCCGCTGAATACTTCGCCATATTTCAAGAATTCAGCGGGTCTTTTAAATCATCTAAGTTAAGATTCAAATCACTTCATCCATTGCGGAGAAAATTCATGATTATTTTGCGTCGCCTTACACGGAGTCATATTAAAACTTTAAAATCAAACCATAAGGGTATAAATTTATCCTCTAGGGAAGTTTATCGTCAGATTTTTAACTATTGGAGGGCAAATTAAGGTAGCAGCCAGCATTTCGCTAACTCTAATACTGCTTAAGTCCGGGGTATAAAGTGTCAACTTTACCGGAGCCTTGAACGGTTTAATGATTTACCGACTTGTTCCAAATTTCCACCTGCCTGGTAAAGGATAGAGGGGAACTGCATACCTGATTCAATTGACCCCCCGTAGAAGGTTGATTTGTCGCCTTTAATCTAAGCGCTGAGAGATAAACTTCCCTGATGATATTTCATCAGTTTGCATTCTCATTTTTTGGAATAGCTGGTTTTATTTAATTAGGAGAAAAGCGATGATTATTTCCGATTTGACTCACGTAGAAACCCTTGCTGAAGATCTCAAAGTTGAAGGCGGTTATGCCTATGCAGGCGCTTGGGCAGGGGCCTATGCTTCGGGACCCTATTACGCCTCCACTTATACCGATACTTACGCAAGTGCTAGTGTATATCAGAGCTACTACTGGTATGGCTCTAACTACGCTAGCTCTAACTCATCCTCAAATGCGTCCGCCTCGTAGTCCCTCAATCCCCAAGCGGTTTCTAGCTATAAATCCGAACAATAGCCGGATTAAATGGCGAACTTAGTCCGAGATTTCAATGAGTAATCAATAGCATGGAAAGTCAATTCCTTGACTTTCCATGTTCTCTAAAAATTGCACCCAATTTTTGTTGTCAGGAGATTAACAAATAGTATGGTTATTTCTGATTTGAAATATGGCGAAGAATTGACCGAAGAAATTTCTCCGATAGAAGGGGGATTTGCTTCAGTGGGAGTCGGGTCTTCCTCATGGGCAAATGGGGGGGACCTAGCCTTAACCTACTCCTATACAGCTACGATGGCTGAATCTTCTTTTTCTGCCGGTTCTTTAGCCTTTGGGATAGGTTATACCTTCTCAGTTGGCTACACTTTACCGTCCTTGCCCTATCCCTTAGCTGGAGCCACTCTTTGGTAGGGTTTAGCTTTCTACTGTGGGATGTTACTCAGCTAATTGCTACTATTATCAGGACCGTTTCAACTGATTTTCTATTGAGAAATCATCAAATCAGTTGAAACGGTCCTGATTTTATCGTATAATAATTAAGGGTTTATTTTATTTTTAGATTTTTACAGCGGCTATCCAGAGGATGTTCCCGAGGGGTTTTTAGATAATTTTAAGGGAGATAACGTAATGAGGGCGAATTTATCCAAGGCAGGAATTGAGGCCGAAGAGATTGTTGATTTTCTTAAAAAAGAACTGCAATTCAAAACCCTGTGTGAAAAAATTTTATATCAAAAAGTCATCGAAGAGGCTAGTCGAGAACGAGGGGTCATGGTGACTCCAGAGGAAATACAAGCAGCAGGCGATCGCTTTCGGGCACAACATCGTCTGGAGAAAGCTGCGGATACTTTAGCTTGGCTTGAGGATCAAATGATTTCCCCCGAAGATTGGGAGGCGGGAATACGCGATCGCCTACTGACTCAAAAACTAGCCGAGGCTCTATTTGCCCAACAAGTGGAAAAGTTTTTTGCCGAAAATCGGATAGATTTTAACCAAATCTTGCTCTATCAAATCATTGTTGCTTCCGAAAAAGTTGCCCAAGAAATCTTTTATCAAATTGAAGAACAGGAAATTAGTTTTTATGAAGCCGCACATCTTTATAATAGAGATGAGCGGCGGCGTTTATCTTGCGGATGTGAAGGCAAGGTTTCCCGTTCTACCTTAACCCCAGAAATCGCCGCTGCTGTATTGAATGCGCCGATGGGAGAGGTGATTGGCCCAGTAACAACCCAGCAAGGGTATCATCTATTTCTGGTAGAAGAGACGATTCCTGCCGAACTCACCCCGGAACTTCGCCAACAAATTATCGAAAAAATGTTTAAAGAGTGGCTGACGAATGAGTTAACTTATTTCATCCATAGCACAGTTTGAAGACCTAAGTTTTCCATCCCAAAGCTATCTTCCACTCCGCCCTAAACGCTTCGTGGTTATCTTCTTTTCCTTCTCCCCTAAAAAAATCAATTTTAAGTCCTACAAGCCTTTTTTATTCTCCCCTCAAGGGAACAATTTTAGGTTAATTATGGACTTTTTTCTGTTTGTTTTTTACACAAAATCCAATCCCTACTAAGAAGAGAGCAAATGTTGCCGTTGGTTCAGGAACTTGGACTTCAGCTTCATTGATGCTGAAAGCGACTAAAGTAAGATGAGTGGGATTTTCAAAATAACGTTGTAATGATCCACTGACTAATTGTTGAGCGAATTTCTGCTTAGAATCAAATGCCGTATAACTGGAGTCTGTGGCTTGGATTTGACCGAAAGATTGATAGTTGATGAAGTTACTATCCCCTGGACTTGGTGATAATTTTCCCGATAAAGTCACCGAATCTAACAGGCTAACTTGGTCAGATTTTGTCGTATCAAATAAGCCAAAACTTACCGTACCCTTAGCTTTAGCAGTTTCATATTTTTCTTCTACTAATAAACCCAGGGTCAAAAAAGCATTAAAATCAAAAGAAAATGATTCAGATTCTCCAATTGAAAAATTTCCTAGGATGTGAGCTTGACTTCGTGCCTTGCCGAGGTAATCAGAACCTTGCCCTAGGACTAAACTTGATGAGGCTAGATTTGCCAAGGGGGCCCAATTAGGAAGATTCCAGAAGTTCGCTGTTGCTTGACTCATTGCATTAACAGAACTGCCTTCACCTGCGATCGCCAAGGTATTTGTCTGGCTCAATACCCCCGTGGAATACGAACTGTGGCTAAAGTTTTCAAACTCTAACATTCCTCCGGAAAAGGATAACGTACCCGCCTGTGCGGGGGATGAAGCGATCGCACCGATCGCCGCGATCGCTACGCCAGGGGTAACCCAGAAAAGCAAGTTTCTGTTTAGTTTTATATTATATATTGTGTAATTCTCAGTTTTATAGGGCAGCATTTTTTATCTCCTCTAACTTTCACTCTCGAATAACCCGATGCTACCTGGAACAATTTCATAAAAATGCCATTTTGGCAGATTTTTGAATTGTGAATTTTTATTGAAGTGATAGGTCAAAACACAACCGGGAATTTATCTAAAATTTATATAAAGTTATGATGAAGTTATAAAAAACTAAGCGTTATTACGGATCGTAAAATTGAAAATGTGTTAAGTGAATTTGATTTTTTCGGAAATCGGGGTTGAGGGTTTAGGAAACCTAGAGTTAGCCCCCGCTAGGATGCCAGTACAGGAGTGAGAAAAACGCTGCTTTCTGAACAGAATGGTGATCATTAGCAACCTGCTGTAAAACAGACACTCGGTAACGGTTTTCTGAAGTTAATGCTGTACCGATACCCTAGGCGATCGCCTCCCCCAAATAAATAGGGTGGGCATTGCCCACCCTACAGCCCTGATGGAGAAACTCTGCTGACTAACTTCTCGATGGTTCAGGAATAGTAATGTCAATCGAAGTAACAGCAGTATTGGGAGTGAGACTACTTAAAGGAGGGTTAATCTCCATTGGATTCCCCACCACTAAAGTCACTAACTGATCCGGGTTCAAGTATTTCTGTGCCACCCGCTGCACATCTTCAATGGTGGTTTCTTCGACACCGCGCCGATATTGGAAGATAAAATCCTCGGGATATCCATAATATTCATATCGCATTAACCGGGACAAGGTTTGACTCGGGTCGGCAAAATTGAAAATAAAGGAATTGAGGGTGGTATCTTGAGCATATTTTAACTCTTCAGCCGTAATGGGTTCCGTGCGAATGCGTTCGATTTCTCGAAATACGGACTGAATAAAAGGTACGGTTGCTTCCGATCGCGTTTGTCCCCCAGCGATAAACATTCCTGGATAATCGTAGCGGGGACTCCAGACCCCATACACGGAATAGGCTAATCCTTCGCGCGATCGCACTTGGTTAAATAACCGTCCCCCAAATCCATTCATGACCCCATTCAGGACAGACAATGCCGGATAATCAGGACTACTTAATTCTCCCCCCAAATGGCCGATTTGAATTGTACTTTGGGTTAATTGAGGGCGTTCCACTAAAAAGACTCCCCCTTGTTTCGCTTGAGCGGTTGGGGATAAAGTGGGAATACTTTGACTGAGGGTTTTATCGGGTTTCCAGTCCCCCAATTTCTGCTCAATGAGCGATCGCATTTCAGCAATTTCAAAATCTCCAACAATGCCCAAAATGATGTTATTGGGATGGAAATAACGCTCGTAAAATTTCACCACATCGGCCCGGGAAATATTGTCCAAAGTTTGATATTCAATCGTCCGAGCATAAGGGCTACTTTCGCCATAAATCAGCTTTTGGAATTCCCGCGAGGCGATCGCATTTGGCGCATCATTCCGACGGGCGATCGCCCCGGATTGTTGGCGTTTGGCTAACTCAATTTGCTCCGGTGCAAATGCTGGAGTTCTGATCACTTCCGCAAATAGTTCAAACACCTCCTCTAAATCCTGACTTAAGGCACTAAAACTTGCCGATGCTGAGGTCGTGTCTACCCCTGTTTCTACCGAAGCGGCGCGCCGTTCTAGTAACTCATTTAATTCATCCGGGGAATGTAATGTTGTTCCCCCCGTTCGTAATACTTGACCCAAAATTTGCCCGAGTCCAGTTTGATTCGCCGGTTCCAAGCGATCGCCGGTGCGAATTAAAGCAGTTCCTGAGACTAAAGGCAATTCCCGGTCCTGCATCAAATAGACCACCATACCATTCTCTAGCTCAAAGCGCTCAAAAGGTGGTAACACAATTTCCGGAGCCGGTGGAAACTCCAAATCCGTATAATGTTTCGCCGATTCGGCAGTGACATTCACCGTATTCAATAGCAACCAGATGATCGGTAAAACAAACAGCAGAATCCAATATTTTGGGGGTCGATTCTTAGATGTAACCATTCTATAACTCATTACGATTCTTCCTCTGGCAGCAGCAGTCCTACGGTCCGATTTTCGGGCCGGAATGTGTCACGAGAGACACGGAGAATATCTTTCGGCGTCACCGCAGCAATTTGCTCTAGTTCTTGTAACAAATTGCGCCAATCGCCGGTTTTAATTTGATATTCCACCAACAAACTCGCCATGCCTTGATTAGAAGCCAGCGATCGCAACACCTCTGCTCTAGCTTGGGTTTTCACCCGCTCTAACTCCTCAATCGAGACTTCCTCTACCGTCAACCGATTGATTTGTTCTTGCAATCCAGCCGCGACTTCTTCTACGGTATGACCGGGCGCAGTCAGGCCATAAAATAGCATCAAATTGGGATATTTCTGTCCAGGAAATCCATTCAAACCCTGAGCAGTGAGGGCGACTTGTTGCTGTTCTACGAGGGATTTATAAAGACGAGAAGTCCGACCTGAACTCAGGATTTGTGCCAACAATTCATAGACAACATTATCGGGATGATCGATACCGGGACGGTGATATCCTTCCAAATACCAAGGTTCAGAGGGGAAGCGGACGACAACCTGTCTCGGTTCCGTTTGGGGAGGCTCGGTTTTATCAACTTTCGGCGGTGTCGGACCCGCTGAGTAACGACCAAAATAAATCTGTGCCAATCGCTGGACATTCTCCGGGTCCACATCTCCAACAACAGCGATCGTCAAATTGTTGGGAACGTAATAAGTCTCAAAAAACTCCTGGACATCCTCACGCCGGAGATTAACTAAATCTTCGGGATAGCCGATCACAGGTTGGCGATAGGGATGCGCCACAAAGGCAGTCTGAAGAAATTCTTCAATCATTTTGCCAATGGGGGAGTTATCCGTGCGCATTCTTCTCTCTTCGAGAATCACCTGCTTTTCCCGATAGAATTCCCGAAAGACGGGTTCTAGGAAACGCTCAGACTCTAGGGACATCCACAGTTCTAACTTATTGGAAGGAAAGCTGTAGAAATAGCGAGTGGCATCAGCAGACGTGGTAGCATTGAGTCCAACGCCGCCGGATTGTTCGACAATTTGACCCATTTCGTTCTGAACCACCAACTCAGCGGCTGCCGCCTCGGTTTTGTCAAATTCCGCTTGTAACTGTTGAGCTTCGGCAGTTTTTCCAGCGGCGGTGGCGGTTCTAATTTGAGCATCCAGGCGATCGAGTTTGTCGAGTAGCTCTTTTTCCGCTGGATAGTTTCGGGTCCCAATTCGCTGAGTCCCTTTAAAGGCTAAATGCTCTAAAAAGTGGGCAACGCCGGTTTTGCCTTCCGGTTCGTTGGTACCCCCGACATCAGCGTATGTTAGAAATGAAACAACCGGGGCGGTATGTCGTTCTAAAACGATAAACTTGAGTCCATTATCCAGGGTAAACTCGCTGATTTTCTCGGCAACCCGGTCTAAATAAGGCTGGATTGATTGAGTGGTAGCGGGGGAGACTTGCTCTCGCCCTAGTGCCGGGTTTAATGAAATCCCGGACCATAGCAGAAGCGTGACCACAAGGGCGATCATGAAGTGTCGGGAATGGGACTCGTTCCCAGTCCAGCGGGATTTTCCCCATTTTGCGATCGCCATCGGAAACCTAGAGATTGACATAGCCAATAAAAAAAAGCGGTGATTTTGATTCATCAGTCTGAGGGTGACCCCTCGATTGAGGGTCAGCCATTTTAAGAGACGCAAGGGCGGTTATTCCTCTGTTTGATTCGGGTTCGTTGAGTCCTCCGGGGTTAGAAAAAAACGCTACTGATGTGATTTCCCACAGCACTATTTTCTATTAACGATGAATATATTTACTCGCTCCCAACCTGCTGAAACCGATACGCGCACCCGGATTTTAAATGCGGCGCAACGGTTATTTGCCCAAAAGGGTTACAACGGAACCACTACAAGGGACCTCGCTCAAGCTGCTAGTGTAGCTGAGGGCACCCTATTCCGTCATTTTGCCAATAAAAAAGCAATTTTGGTAGAGTTGGCAACGGAGGGATGGATCGAAATCCTCACGGATCTGCTCACAGAACTGAGTGAAATGGGCAGTTATCAGGCGGTGGCGCAGGTGATGCGGCGGCGAATGTTGAATATTCACAAGAATGCCGATTTGATGCGGGTTTGCTTTCTGGAGGCGCAGTTTCACCCGGAGTTACGCGATCGCATCCAAGCGGAGGTGATTTCCAAAATGACCGATGTCGCTGAGGCATTCTTTGAAACCGCAATGGAACGCGGCATTTATCGTCCCATGAATCCTCGCCTGGTGGCTCATGTTTTTCTGGGAATGTTTGCCGTAGCAGGTTTTAGTCAACAAACCCTCCTGGAAAACGATTCCTCTCCCAAAGCTATGCAGGAAATGGCGGAAGGATTGGCGGATATCTTCTTGCATGGAGTGTTAGCACAACCGCAGAACGAGTAATCCTCCCTTGTTCATCCCTTGATAAGGGTCCGCGCCTGTTGAATCCATCGTGTCACTTCATCCACGGGGGGACAAAGGTCCCGGCGTTGGAGATTGGCAACTTGGACCCTTAAAAGTTGTTGGTGCAATCGATGAATGGGTAAGTCAGCCAATTGGGCGATCGAAGCAATCCCGGCGTGTAGCAATAATCCACAATATTGACAGCCGACACTGGGAATTGAAGCCAGTTCTGCCATTGCCACCCATTTATTCACATATTGAACATGGATGCCTAACTCCCTGGCGATCGCCTGCCGTTGCTCAGATGTTTTCCCTCGGCGCAGCAGTTCCCCAGTCGTGGTAATCCCGCAACTTTCCAGTAAATTTTGGTCCGGGGAACTGACCCCAGGTAATTGGGCGATCGGCCAGTGAGTCTGTTTTAAGGGGCGCACTTGCCCCGATTTAGATGCGTTCATGGGTTGAATGGAATAAAGACTCCTCTTTAACTAGGGTAACCGTTCGTCAGAACGCCTTAAGGGGGATTTGGGCTGAAATCTCTTTAGTCCCTATGATGGATGAGCACACCCTAATTGATCCCAAGACGAAATTATCCCTTATGCAAATATCCTCTGCTGCAACGTCCCTAGAAACGGCCCTCCATCAGCGCCGCAGCAAGCTGGCAAACGAGGTGGCTTTTCCCGTGATTTTGTGGTCGGGAAGTCCCTGTTCCCGCAATTTTCCGGCGAATGTCTACCCGTTTCGCTCAAGCAGTCATTTCTTATATTTTGCTGGACTTTCCCTAGAAAATGCGGCAATTCGTCTGGAAGGGGGCAGATTGGAATTGTTTATGGATGATCCCCACCCTGGGAGTACCCTCTGGCATGGAGAAACGCCAAAGCGATCGCAGGTTGCCGAGGCGATCGCGGCGGATGAGGCATTTCCCCTCTCGGAGTTAAAATCTCGTAGCCAAAATGCCGCAACGGTTGCAGCAACGGATTTGAAAACGCGGATGGAACAGGTGGATATCCTCGATCGCCCCGTGGGATTGTTTCCTGATCACGGGAACCCCACCGTTGCGCGCGATCGGGAATTAGCCCTGGCGATCGCTCAATTACGGCTGATCCACGATGAATCCGCGATTCGTGAACTGTTACAAGCGGCTGCCTGTACCGTCCAAGCGCATCTCGTCGGAATGATGTCCACTCGACGCGCTCAAACCGAAGCAATGGTCCGGGGTGCAATGGAAGGGGCAATTATGGCCCAGAATTTTACCTGTGCTTATAACAGTATTGTCACGGTTGAAGGCCAAGTTTTGCATAATCAGCATTACCATAACCCCTTGCAACCGGGAGATTTGCTCTTAGTGGATGTGGGTGCAGAAACCGCCACAGGTTGGGCAGCAGATGTCACCCGCACCTGGCCGGTTTCAGGGCAGTTTTCCCCCACCCAGCGGGATATCTACGATGTAGTTTTGGCGGCCCATGACGCCTGCATTGAGCAGGTGGGTCCTGGGGTCGAATATGCGGATATTCATCGGATCGCAGGGGTGGCGATCGCCCAAGGATTGGTAGATTTAGGAATTCTGCGCGGCAATCCCGAGGATTTGGTGGAAATGGACGCCCATGCCTTATTTTTTCCGCATGGGATTGGTCATCTCCTGGGATTGGATGTTCATGATATGGAAGATTTGGGAGATATTGCGGGATATCAGGAGGGTCGCGATCGGAGCGATCGCTTTGGATTATGTTACCTGCGTCTGAACCGGACTCTACAACCGGGAATGTTAGTCACTATTGAGCCAGGATTTTATCAAGTCCCCGCAATTTTAAACGACCCTCAACGACGTTCTCAATATGATGGGGTCGTCAACTGGGATAAATTAGCCCAGTTTCACGATGTCCGGGGCATCCGCATCGAGGATGATGTCATGGTTACCCAACAGGGTCGGGAGGTCTTTACTGCTGCCTTGCCGGTGCAAGCGCAGAAAATTGAGCAGATTGTTCGGGGTTGAATTTCAATCCTTTGAGTGGGACTCGCGGGCCACAATTTGTGACCCGCTACCTCATGAAGCGATCGCTTTCAGTTCCACAGAACAGGGTCAGCCGTACAACTTAAAAAACTAGCGTTCTGAACGCTCCTCCCGACTACCTCGATGATGATCGCATTCTTTCTGATCGTTCTCCTTACAGTCGGAATTTGCCTCTGTAGTTGGACGCTCCTCATAGGGTCTCGTCACGGGGACTGACATCGCGTGAATATCCGGCGCGGGTAGTCCGGGCCCAAAAGATAGCTGGAGGGGCAACAGAAACGGTGCCAGATTCAATCGGAAATGTGCAAATTTGAGTGTTAGCATTAGCTGATACGAAAGTCTTCTGATTTCATTAGTCTATAAAACAGTGGCAATTTTTGCACTTAAAAAATTGCTTCATATTCGGGCTTTAACTTCACTGAAATCCGGAATAAACCTTGTTTTAATAAGAATTGGCTAACTTTCGTAACTATAGGCCAAGTTGGTCATTTTTAGATATGGGGTTTAACCCTTCATGGGCAAAAGCAATCAGGGAGAGTAACCTCCCGTTTTTGGAGTAGGATTACTTTTGCTTAAACCAGGAACTTTGATGCCCATAGCAGTCCCTGAAGGAACGCCGTAGCCCCTTTGGCTCCTAACTCAGAAGATTTTTCTTCCCATAGCATAAAATAGGAGACAGTCCATGTTTCCTAAGAATTTTTATCAATTTCACTTAGAGACTGTGGCATCGATACCAGCTACCCTCCAGCGTCAAAATTTTTGGGGTTTTAGCTTGCCCTCGATCGCTCAGACTGATCGGGTGAGCCTTATTCCCCTCAATCACCCCATCCATTTGATCCTCTCTCAACGGGGACCAGCGATGCTCTGGAGTTAGAGCTTTTTTGTTTGTAATATCCATCCAAGGATAGATGTTTTTGTTTGAAAAGATACTTTTTTTTAAATAAATCCTGGTAGAGATGCTTCCCATCGTGATCCTCTTTTTCTCTGGCTTTTTCACCCGCCTCTGGTGATTCAGTAAACCGACCCTCTCCTGAACTTTTCTAACCTCACTCTCGAATAAGTGAAATCACTTAAGCATTCATTCTCTACCCGGTCCGTTTATTTTCACATCAGCCAAATGTCTTAACAGAAATCAGCTATTTGGCTGATACTGAGTATATACACTTAAATAAATTCCCCTGAGTCTCCACCCTTGAGGGTGCGGGTTTTTATAAACCTATCCGTACCGGATTCCGTAGAAGCTGTTGAGCCTTAAAATTAGAGGCTCCTAGGGAAGCTCAGTGCTCTGACTCCAAAAGTTTCCTAATGTTCTAGTCTCCAATTTAGAGAGGCATTAGCTGATTCTTAATGGCGGATTGCTGATGACCAAGAGAATTCTGTTACATGAAGGAATGAGAATTTCTCGGGGGTGTTCTGTACTTTAGTTTGTTGGAATCGTTTTCCCAACGAGATGAGGGATCTATTGAGCTACAAGGGTTTGGGGGTAGATTCCGCAAAACTCTTCTCTATGAATTGTTTTCGGTTTGTTGGTACAAGATTCAGTAAAATAACGAACGTCGATGGTTTTTATTCTGTGAGGTAGGGTGTGCAATATGCACAGAGGTAAAAAACGGATTGCGATCGCACTGACAAGTTCTCTGAGTCTACTGGCGGCTGGGATGTGGTGGATGCCCCAACCTCAAGCCCAAGCCCCACCGCTTAGTTGTTCTCCCACTGCAATGGAGAGGGACTCCGAGAGGGATACCGTTGGCGATCGCCCCACTCCCGAGGACAATTCCTCGCCTATTAATCCGAACTGTGCTGACTCGATGTCCGACTCTACGGATAAATGGGCCTACCCCTCTGAGTTTGCACCGTTGTTGCAACGATACGATACCCTGTTGGCACGGATGGAAACGGTAGAACGAAATCTGGCTAAACAACTCAATGGCAAACCCTACTGGGAAGAAGCACTCAAGTATGGTGTGCAAGCATCAGAGTTGGGTAAAGCTGGGAACTCCTCCGTTGAGACATTACAAACCCTCAAATCTCTCTGGGAACAAGCCCTGGATAACCTGCATCAAGTTCCCCCTGATTCCGACTATGGCGATCGCGCCCAGGCAAAAATTGCCGAATATCAAGCTAATTTAGAGGATGTTTCCTACCGTCTGGAAGTAGCACAATCCCAATTTTTAATTCCCATTGCCCAACGCAGTGGGCTTTCTTCCCAAGTCAAAATCACCATCTGTCACCTCACTACAAGCACTTGTCGCCGATTGCGCGGAAATGAACCGGCGCGAGATGCCGCCAGTTTGATGAAAGTCCCGATCGCCGTGGCTTTAATGAACAAAGTCACCTCGGAAAAACTCCGATTCGATACCCCCATTTTTGTTGATCCGGCTAACTATACGGAGGATGCCTCAGAACTTCGCGTGGGTGAAAAATATCCCATCGAAACTGTTTTAAATGCCACCATCGGTCACAGTAGTAATATCGGCCCCAATCAAATTATTGATTATTTGGGGTGGGATTACATTAATCAAGTCTTAGAAGAACGGGGTTTCAAACAGACGCGGGTTTATTCCAAATTTGTGGGCGATCGCATTTATCCTCAGAATGTGGCGATCGGCAGAAACACCACCACCAGCGATGATCTGACTCAGATGATGATTCAAATTTATAACCGAGAACATCTCGGCGATGAAATTCTGATTCGTTCCCTGGAACGGCAATATGACCATGAACTCGGATTCGCAGGGTTAGAAGGTGGGTTCGGTCACTGGTTAGGAGAAAAAACTGGGCAAACCTCTCGCGTCCTGGGCACCACCCTAGCGATGAACCTCTTCGGCGAGACTTATATTATTACCGTCATTGACGATGGTGCCTATAGTGAACCGACCATTCGTCAGTTTATTTCTGAAATCTCAGAATATCTCTTCCGCAGTGGTCAACTCTAAGAGCAAGGGGTTCTAGCGATCAATACCAGAGGGGGGATCATCACACCCCATCCAGTTGAAAACATTTCTGTTCCGGAGTTCAACAGTCAGTTTTCGCTGTTTAGCCCGCGCAGGAGAGGCGCTGTCCTGTGAGCCTCCAGGCTTTCCTTACGGAACGCTCATAGAACAGCTTGCGGGTTTTAATAGACCCATGAGTACCAGACGGGGGATCAGTAGCCGCCAGGGAGTTGCTCCCGATACTATGAAAAAGAAAACCTCTGACCTTAACGATTCGACATGGTGTCTACTCCAACCCTCACTTATTCCCCCCATCACTTAAGTTCGATTATCCGGGGATCAGGCTTTCCCATTCTCTGTTTGCATGGACATCCGGGACATGGGGCTTCCATGTCTGTGTTTACGGACCATTTAAGCCAAAGATTCCAAACCATTGCCCCGGATTTGCGGGGGTACGGGAAAAGTCGTACCCGAGGCCATTTTCAAATGACCGACCATCTGAGGGATATAGAAGCATTGCTCGATCGCTGTGAAGTGGAGCGCTTTTTACTCTTAGGTTGGTCCCTAGGCGGAATTTTAGCAATGGAACTGGCGTTGCGCCACCCCGATCGCGTCACGGGGTTGATGTTAGTAGCTTCTGCCGCCCGTCCCCGGGGTTCCCATCCCCCAATTAGTTGGCAAGATTTAGCATTTACCGGAATTTCCGGGATTATTAATCGAGTCATCCCCAGTTGGCAATGGAATATCGAAACCTTGGGTAGGCGATCGCTCTTTCGATACCTCATTCAGCAACATACTCCGCTCGCTTACCAATACCTAGCCGATCGCGGAATATCTGCCTATCTTCAAACCAGCCGTCCAGCCCGGAATGCACTCAATGCCGCCCTCCGAGGGGGCTACAACCGACTCTCTGACCTGGAACACATTACTTGTCCCTCCTTAGTCATGGCGGGGGAAGCGGACCGCCACATTACCGCCGATTCTAGCCGGGAAACTGCTGAACACTTGAAACATTCTGAGTTCATCTGCTACCCCAATACGGCTCACCTGTTTCCTTGGGAAATACCGGCACAAGTCCTCGGGGACATTGATCGCTGGATTGATCTCTATCCCCAAGTCGTTGCATCATCCGAGCGTTCTTCCCAATAATGAGGCAGCCTCCCCGTTCAAACTAACCACTATAGGCCGGGGATTTTCCCCGACTACCCATCTCCCCCGGCTCCTCATAAACCGTGAGATCGCTGGGTTTGCAGCGTTTGACCGCAAAGGAGATACCCTGAGCGCTTTCTTGTTCGAGGTCTTCTATATATCCGTTTTTAGCGGTTTCGGCTTCCGTTTTACTCAGGAATGGTCCAAAGTAGTAAGTACACCGAGGATTGTCTGTGCCAATTTCCACCCACCAGGCCCAGCCTAAAAGGTTTAGCAAGCTAATCAAGATTTCTTTCAAGTCCTTCATATCATTCCCCTATTTACCGTTGTATGACGACGAGGTGCTATTAAGAGTTGGTTCAGTCTGAGTGGTTAATTTACATTTCTTTATACTCCCTTGGATTTATTTTTTCAACAGTATTTTTCTTCAGATTTCCCATGTTGGGACGCTGAGTCCATCGCTGACGAAAAATCTCGTAAAGCGCCATCCCCGTTGCCACTGAGACATTCAGGCTGGGGATCTTTCCTTGGAGGGGGATAGAAATTAATTCATCGCAGTGACGTTGTGTCAACAAATTCAAACCTTCCCCTTCGGATCCCACAACCAAAACCGTGGGTCGGGTAAATTCGATGCTGCTCACAGTCGAAGGCGCATTGGCGGCAGTGCCATAAATCCAAAAGCCTGCGTCTTTTAACTCTTCCAAGGCTCGACTGAGATTGATCACCCGGGCAACGGGAAAAAATTCTAAGGCACCGGCGGCGACTTTCATCACGGTGGATGTGATCCCCACCGCGCGTCTTTGGGGGATCACCATTCCTTGAGCGCCGATCGCCTCAGCGGTGCGAATCATTGCCCCTAAATTGTGAGGGTCGTTAATCCCATCGCCCACGAGGAGAACCGGGCGATCGGAGACTTTTAAGGCATTGGCAATTAAATCCGGAAGTTCCCAATAGGTATAGGGAGAAACCTGTGCGGCAACCCCTTGGTGATTTTCTCCGTGAGTGAGGAGATCCAAGCGGCGGTAATCGACTTCATCAATGACAGTTCCCGTAGCTTTGGCATTGGCGATCGCCGTATGAAAGCGGGGATCATACCGCAATTGAGCCGTAATCCAGACCCGATGCAGTTGCCGTTCTCCCTCTAAAGCACTCAATACCGTATGGCGACCATAGATCAGATCTTTGAGGTCTGTATCTGTGTCTAGGGCCGGTTGACCAGCGCCCGAGGGAAAAGATTTCCGACTTTTCCCATCTTTTTTTGGATAGGATGATCCCTGTCCACCGTCTTTTTTGGGGTAGAACGATCCCTGTCCACCCTCTTTTTTGGGGTAAGACGATCCCTGTCCACTGTCTTTTTTGGGGTAGGACGATCCCTGTCCACTGTCTTTTTTGGGGTAGGACGATCCCTGTCCACTGTCTTTTTTCGGATAAGATTCTCGCTTGGATCGGACGGAGGGCTTCAAATTTTCGGGTTTACCAGGCATGACAATTATAATTTGGGGGGGTAGATAGCTTCATCCCGATGTGGTGTTGAGTCTCTTTCCCCGTGGGGGAAGCTCAAGGGAGGGAATCAGCGTGATCGTAATGGGTGGAACTGGCTTTAGAGTTCAGTAGAGCCACCGCTTTCGGCAGGTTCGAGATTTAATTGGGTGAATAGGAAGATCAAGCGGTTGGGATCAGTGAGGTATAAATATCCCATCAGGCTTTCCAAGCTCGTTGCCTGTTGATAAATCGCGGCATCGACTCGTTTCGGCCCTCCCGTGGCAGCATTGCGCCCGCGTTTGAGAATCTCAAATTCGCTAGGGGTTAGGAACGGTTCGAGCGATCGCAGCATTCGCGCTTGGGTCTCGGCTCGCACTTGCGACACCACACAATTATGATAGAGCTTCTGGCGTTTGGGTGGTCGTAAATACCAGGCGCGGATAAACAGTTCATACACCGCATCTCCCAGATAGGCTAGGGCGATGGGTGATAGCTGTTGAATTTCCGGGGCCGATAATTTTTTGACCGGGAGCATCAGGGACAAGCACTCCTGGCGATCAAAGGCCAGAGTAGAGGGGGGGACATCAGCAACTAGATTAGGTTCTGGGCTTGTTGCTTCTGGGATTGCTGTCATACTGCCCGCACCAAACCATTTAAGTTAATGATTCCCGATCCCACGTTCAAACTCCCCTAACTGGATTAACTGGGTTACCATTGTATGTTTTAAATTCTTGAGTGCGAAAATTGTACCAGGGTTACTCCCTCGCCTCACATTCTAGTCCCCAAACTAGGGGGGGTGGGTCAGCCGATCGCCTGAAGTCTCCCTCTGCCCTGGGGCATAATTACCCAATGCGATCGCATTTAACCTCATGCCGATGGATAGGGGGATTATAACATTCTGCGATCGGGTTCTCATCGGATTGGGAGATGGGGAGGATGGGGAGGATGGGGAGGATGGGGGGGATGGGGGGGATGGGGGGGATGGGGAGGATGGGGAGGATGGGGAGGATGGGGAGGATGGGGAGGATTAAGAATTTTGTAGTAACGACTTGCTATCGTTTCCATCTCATCTCCCCCATCTCCCCTATCTCCCCTATCCTCCCCATCTCCCCCATCTCCCCTATCCTCCCCATCTCCCCAATAAACTAGCTATCCAGTATCAAAATTGACCTGGATAGCCATTTAGAGCATTAAACACTCAAGTAGGTTTGATGTTTTCTAGGGCAGCGTCTAACGATGACTGCAAAGAGAGAAACTTCTCTAATCGAACCAGTTTGACCGTTTGGGTCACCCGGGGATTGCTGACAATTTGTAAGGTACCTTCAGCATTTTCAGCTTTTTTTACCAGTTGCACCAGCGCACCTAAACCAGAACTGTCAACAAAATCTATTTTGGATAAATCCAAAATAATGTTGGTGGGACCCTCGTCAATACACTGACTGATCGCCTTCCGAAAGGTCGCTTCCGAAAAGGCATCGAGTAAGCCAGTGAGACGGAAGAGTTGGTAATTGTTCCCGACTTCGCGCGTGCCTCTTAGGCTAACGGTCAGGGTTAGTGGCTCAGGAATAACGCCCTCCTAGCTGCATACTCCTCAAATCGACGCTCTATTTTAAAGGCTTTCTCGCCGGTTGTAAATGAGCAGCGCCTTACGATTTTTAGATTGTAATCGCTCTGATTGCCGATTGACAAGGAATTTTGCCAATTACCCGGTTTTTAATTCGGCTTGAGGCTAACTGGCTGTTTTCGAGGCTGTGCGAGCTTCGCGCATGGACTCGACAAACTGTTTAAAGATATAGTCCGCATCATGGGGACCAGGGCTGGCTTCGGGGTGGTACTGGACGGAAAATACCGGCAGAGACTTGTGACGCAATCCGGCAATGGTGCGATCGTTCAGGTTCAAATGGGTAATTTCCACCTCGCTGCTGAGGGAATCGTCACTTAAGGCAAAGCTGTGATTTTGGCTGGTAATTTCGACTTGACCCGTTAACCCTGCCGGTTGATTTAATCCGCGATGCCCAAATTTGAGCTTAAAGGTATCGGAACCGAGGGAGAGTCCCAAAATCTGGTGTCCTAAACAAATCCCAAACATGGGTTTCTCAGAACTCAGCAATTGTTTGGTAGTTTCGACCCCTTGGGTCACCGCAGCAGGGTCTCCAGGTCCATTGGAGAGAAAAATCCCATCGGGATTGTGCTTGAGAATCTCCTCGGCGGAAGTGGTGGCGGGAACGACTATGACGCGACATCCATAACTTGCTAGACGGCGGAGGATATTACGCTTAATCCCAAAATCTAGGGCAACGACGGTGAATGTTTCGCCGTTCATGCCTAGAGCTTGGGGGCTGAATTCCCAATGAGGGTCCGTGGTTTCAGTCCACTCGTAAACGGTTGAGGTGGAGACTTCGGGGACGAGGTTTAAGCCCTTCATGGAGGGGGCCGCTTGCACTTGGGCGAGTAATTCGGCGGGGTCAAGGATTTCGGTGGAAATTCCGCCATTCATGGCCCCAACCATGCGAATTTTGCGGGTGAGTGCACGGGTATCGATCCCGTAAATTCCGGGAATATTGTTTTGGGTCAGATAATCGGGTAGGGACTGGCTTGAGCGCCAGTTGCTGGGGCGTTTGCAGATATTCCGAGCGATCGCCCCTCGGACTTGGGGACGTTGGGATTCTTCGTCGTCGGGATTCACCCCGGTATTGCCTAATTCGGGATAGGTGAACGTCACGATCTGGCCGCAGTAGCTGGGATCTGTCAATACCTCTTGATACCCTGTCATCCCGGTATTGAAGACCACTTCACCAATGGTCGTGCCAGTGGCTCCAAAGGACCAACCGCGATAGGACGTTCCATCTGCCAGTACGAGCAAGGCAGGGCGATCGGCAGAAAGAGACATAGAAACCTCACTAGCTTCAGGGGTCATTTTTCGGCAGTCAAGGGGAAGGGGTTCATTCATCTATGAGGCACCCAGCCGTTTGACTTCCGCAACATCCCATTATTCCATGAGTTGCTTTCTTGGCGCATATCCGTTGGCCATAATGTAAAGAAGCGATCGCAACTTACTCTCCTGGATCCCGTGAGCCATAGTGCCTCACCTAAGTTCAATTTCTGGGGGGATTTCCTCCTCAGCTTCAGGGTCTGTAAATGTCTCCCTGCGCTCCTTTCGCTTTCCCGAAGCAACCGGGCATAATAGACCTAAACCCAATAGACTCATTTGCACCGTAGGGTAAGCATTGCTCAACTCTAGGCTGCTCCGATGGCCCAGATTTAGCCATTCTCCCTTTCCATTCCTGCTCTAACTGCCAAGAGGAAAAAATTTCATGAAAAAAATTCTCTCTGCCCTATTTGCTGTAGCCAGTCTAGGATTCATGGGGCCTGCCGCCCTCACCCAGGAATATCCCGGTTGTTTCGCCATTGATTCCAATGGCAACCTCCTGGATTTAGGCAACCTCTGCCCCAATGCAACGACCGAGGTCCAAGCAGGGGCCATGTCCGGGGTCTTTCAAATCCCTATCAAACGTCGCCAGGGCGGCATTCCCGTGGTCGATGTTATCTTCAATGGCACAGAGAAATTTGAGATGCTTTTTGATACGGGGGCAAGTGCCACCTTAATCACCCCCTCGATGGCGAGCAGTTTAAATGTAGTCCCCTTTGATAAAGCTCGAATTTCTACCGCCAGTGCCTCGGATGTGGAAATGGAGGTGGGCCGAGTTTCTAAAATCCAAGTGGGGGATGCGACCCTGGAAGAACTCCTCGTCACGATCGCCCCGCCCGGTGTTGAGGGGGGTCTCCAAGGCATGGGTCTTTTAGGGCAGAACTTTTTCGGCAGTTACGATATCACGATCAAGGAAAATATCATTGAATTACGAACTCGCGCCGGTGGGAGTGAAAATTGAGGCTTGACTGAAACTTGACCCGGGCTAAGATAGGGGTCAAGTTTTAGATCCGAGGGACTAGAAACCGGGTTTCTTGCCCAGATTTACTGCTAATTCCGACAAGTTTTCTGAAGAAACCCGGTTTCTATCTCGCTGCTGTCTTACTGCTTCAAAAATGCTACCAATTGCTCTAATTTTGTCCAAGCGGCACCAGAGGCGAGAATTTCTTGAGCTAAGGCGATGCCCTGGATATGGTCCCCACACGGGATAATGCCGCTGACTTGTAACGCTAAGGCAGCATTTAAGGCGACTACATCCTGTTGTGCTTGAGTCCCGCCACCTTGGAGGACCGACTGCAAAATCTGGGCATTTTCTAAGACATCTCCACCCCGTAATGCTCCCGGGGGTGCGGGTTCCAGTCCGACTTCTGCGGGTGTTATGGCACTCAGTTGGACTTCTCCATTGGCAAGGATGGCTAAATCACTGGCTTCTGCCAATCCCGCTTCATCGAGTTTTTCCCGTCCATGCACCACGATCGCTAATTCGGTCCCCAATTGTCGTAACGCATGGGCGATCGGTACCACTAAGTGGGGGTCACAGACCCCAATCACCTGTCCCGTGGGCCGCACAGGATTGACCAGAGGTCCCAATAGATTAAACACGGTGCGGATTTTTAAGGTACGGCGCAGGGGGGCTACCGCTTTCAGGGCGGGATGCCAACCCGGTGCAAACAGAAAGGTGATCCCCACTTCATCTAAAGCAGCGATCGCCTGATTACCCGGTGCATTCAAATTCACACCCAAGGCTTCCAACACATCGGCAGAACCCACCTTACTCGATGCCGAGCGATTTCCATGTTTAGCAACTTTCACCCCGGCTGCTGCGGCGACAAAGGCAACGCAGGTGGAAATATTAAAGGTCGAAGCCCCATCGCCTCCGGTGCCACAGGTATCGATCGCCTGTTTGCGCGTTTCACTATTTGCCCCGGTTTCCATATAAGCCGACTGGGATTGCAATACTTTTGCCATCCCTGCCAGTTCCTCGGCGGAGACACTTTTACTTTGGAGGGCAGCTAAAATGGCCCCTGATAACACTGGGGGAATTTCTTCCTGAAGCCATCCATACATGAGTTGACTGGCTTGATCCATCGTCAGGGATTGGCGATCGAGCAATTGTTGCAGTAACTCGGACCAGTTGGTGTCTAAGGGGGTTTTGACGGGGGTTTGTGCGGTTGCGGATGGAGAATCAGTCATAGTTAAATTTGGATTGCACGGCAAGCAGTTGGGGGTGCTGCTGATTTAAACCAATCGATTTTACCGCGAGAAGCAGGCGCTGAGGAGAGTTTCGGAGTGGGTTTTCAGAAGTGGGTCTGGATTGAAGGTTGGGAGGTGGCTATGTTAGGATTGTCCTGTGGATAACAGTGGTCTCTCAACTGGGAAACAATCATGACAGCAATATATAGATTAAATGCTAATGAGATTGATGCTCAATTTTTAGATGACATTAAAGCAAAGTTTTCTGATAAGCAGATAGAAATAATTGTGTCTGAACTCGATGAAACTGAGTATTTGTTGAGTTCAAAAATTAACAAAGAAAAATTAATGGCCGCCATTGAAGACGTTAATAATGGTCAAAACTTAATTGAAGTCAACTTAGACAGCTTTCTATAAAATGAACAGGAGAATAGTCTTTCATTATTCTGCTTTTGTAGATTTTAATGAGTGGCTCAATTTAGACAAAAAGCTCCATAAAAAAATAATAGAGCTGATAAAAGACATTGAACGTTCCCCGTATGAGGGATTGGGCAAACCCGAACCTCTCAAATATGAATTAAGTGGGTTTTGGTCCAGACGCATTGATATGGAAAATCGGTTAATTTATAAAGTAACAGATGAAGAAATATTCATTTTTGCTTGTAAATTTCATTATGAAGTGTAACTACAATTAATAGCGGTCTTGTAGCACTCTCAAGTTATCAGGCTGTGCTGGAAAACGCAAGGGTTTTGGAACGAAAGTCTCCTCTAGGAAAGGTAGAATTTCCAGGTTAAGGCTTAGAATGAGGGATGTTCAGTACCTGGGGTGACTTGATGGATCGGCGTGACTGGCTGAATATTGCTGAATATGTCTCTCTGGCGGGTGTAGTGGTGGGGTCAGTGCTGGCGGCTATTTCTGGGGAGGTGATTTATGCGGCACTGCCGGTGACGCTTTCTTTGGGGTTGAATTTGGTGAATCGGCGACGACAGATGAGACGATCGCCGGTGGGGGTGCAGGAAGTAAAAATTGCCCCAGAATCAATGAAGGCGACGATCGCCCAGGAAATCGAGCCGGTGGTGGCGGTAGTGCGACAATTGCGATCGCGCTCAACGGAGTTAGAGCAATCTCTCGTGGTGCTGAAAACCCAGGTACAGCGCCTCCGGAGTGAGTTTCAAGAGCGCCCCGAATTGGAACAGGTGGAAAGTTTGGCGGAAGTAATTACGGCGCTACAACAGTGTTTGGAGGGACTGCCTCCAGGGAAATCAGGACAAACACCGATCGCGGAACTGGAGAGGGAAATTGTCCAGGCGATCGCTCGAATCCCTTCTATAGTGGAAGTAGAGGTCCAACAACAGTTGCAGAAACTCGGCGAACTTCCACCGAAACGCAACCCCTCATCAGAACGTTAATCCAGTAAAGAATCCATCGATTGATCATGACTGCAACTATTGCCGCTCCTCCCACTGTAAGAGCGATCGAAGTATTTTCTGGTATTCAAGGCGAAGGATTGAATGTGGGGACTCGTCAAATTTTCATTCGCTTTGCCGGATGCGATTTGCGCTGTGACTATTGCGATAGCGCCCATACTTGGACGGCACCGGATACCTGTCGGATTGAAAAAACTCCTGGCGATCGCGATTTTGAAATTCATCCTAACCCCGTCCCCCTGCCGCTGTTTTTAGACTGGATCGATCGCCAAAATCAACCGGGTTTACATGACAGCATCAGTTTAACTGGCGGTGAACCTTTACTTCATACCCCCTTTTTAGCCGAATTTCTCCCACAACTCAAACAACGAACCGGGTTACCTCTGTATTTGGAAACGGGGGGTCATCGTCCCCAACAATTGCAGCGGATTTTGCCTCATTTGGATCTGGTGGGAATGGATATTAAATTGCCGAGTGTCAGTGGGGAAACCCATTGGCAGGCGCATCAGGAATTTTTGAGTCTCTGTTGTGCTGCCGGAGTAGAGGTATTTGTCAAAATTATTATTTCAGATGACACCTTAGAGGCGGAATTGGAACAGGCGGCGCAATTAGTGGCGGGGGTTAATCCCCAGGTGACGGTGTTTTTGCAACCTGTGACGCCACTGAATGCAGGAGAAAGGGTCAACTTTGGCGATCGCCCCACCCTTGCTATAAAATCACCAGCACCCACAAAGGTGCTGGCGTGGCAAGGGATGATGAAACGGTGGCTCCAACCCGTGCGGGTGGTCCCACAAACCCATAAAATGTTGGGTCAGTTGTAGTAGGAAGCGGTGGGGGTTAGTACACGCTTTCCGTATTCGTGGTGGTTTCCCGCGCCGCCTTAACCTTGGCTTTGGCTTTAGCAGCACTGCGTTTGAGCGCTTGCAATCGGGCTTCATATTTGCTGCGCTGCCGTTTTTTGGGCGTAAGTTCGACGAGGGTTTTTAGGGCGCTACCGAGACTTTTGTAAGCATTGGGAAGGGAATACCCAAAACGAGTCGCAAGGGCGATCGCTTTTTCATCCGCTTCAATTGCTTCTTTTAAGGTGCGATCTCCATTGTTTTTCTGATAGAGTCGGTATCCCGCCACCCCGCACAGAGACAGTGCCAACAACAGCAGCAATCCATCCTGTACCCACAGTTCTCCCACTGCACCACCTAACCCGATCGCCAGCGCCGCCATTTCCCATCCCTCTTTAGAAATGGTGTCATTTTGGATGCGTGCTACTTCATGCCAAAACAGCAAGTTGCGCTGATCTAGGGCGAGTTGTTCCCACTTCACTAGGTCAATTTGGACTTCCACCTGATCGCTTCCGATTTCTTCACTGCGAACCAAGGGCGGATTCACTTCGATCGCTTTTTCGACCATGACCCAGCTTTGCAATTCCGGCGGCAGTAAGCCTTTAAGCCGTCGGAGTTCTATCATGTCAGCTTTTGTCGTAGTATATGAGGTCATTGCTCAAGCCGCTGAAAATTTGACACAAAAAACAGTTTATCTACATTGGATTGTAGCGATTTTTAGGCCATAAGCACCACTCCACTCCCCCTGATTCGGTTTCCTGGGGCATCCATACCCCTCAAAAATGTCCTCAGATAACCTAGTTCCCTATTTCACTCCTCGGGGAGTTGACAATTTTTATAGCTTCTAGTAAAATTGCTAAAATTTCCAAACTTATCGCGTAATTCGTTTAATTTGCAAGATTTAAACCGTGGCAATCTTAAGATACGCCAATAGCAAGCAAGATGCTCGCACTCCTGATTGCTAAATGCCAATGACTCCAGAACTATAGGGTTAAATTATCAAACTTTTATCCTTTCCCAGGATAGGGTTTATTTTATGCAAATTAAATGTAAAACGCCATTTAGGGGCATCTCGTCTAAAATCCATCACCCTGGTTCAGCGGCTATTTTATGAAAATTTTGCCCGATCGCCTCCGCCGGATTTATGTCACCTTAATGAGTTTCGTGGTTCTTACTCCGGTGTTAATCAGTTGTACAGAAATAGAGATAGAATCCAGTTCCACCGAGTCGGAAATCTCTGCAACAGCAACCCCTATTGGAAAAGCGCGATCGGGTCATATTGAAGGAACCACTCCTGCCAGTAATACTCGCATAATAATCCGGCAAAGTGCCCAAACCGATGAACTGGAAGATCCCGGAAATATTTTAATCTTTCATACCCCCGTAGAAGATGAAACCTATCAAGAAGTTCATGAAATTATCCAAGAAAGTGAAATTTTTGAAGAAATCGCTCAAACCATTAATGAATTATTAATATTACCCAATGATATTCCCGTTTATTTCATGGAATGTGGGGAAGCAAATGCTTATTATGACCCCTCCACGGTTGAAATTACAATGTGTTATGAATTAATCGAAGGGTATAAACAAATTTTCACCGAAGAGGTGGAAACCGATGAAGAATATATTGCTGAAGTGATTAATGCCGGACTTTTTACCTTTTTTCATGAACTCGGACACGCTTTAGTAGATCAGCTAGAATTACCCATTACGGGGAGAGAAGAAGATGTAGTCGATGAATTTGCCGCCATCATCTTATTACAAGCCGGAGAAGAAGGAGAAAATGCAGTTCTTTCAGGAGTCTGGCAATTTGCCGTGGATGCAGAAGAGGAAGCAGAGTTAGAAGAGTTGACCTATTGGGGAGAACATTCTCTAAATATTCAACGGTATTACAATATGGCCTGTTTAGTTTATGGCAGCAATCCAGAAAAATATCAATTCTTAGTAGAAGATGAAGATTTACCAGCAGAAAGAGCAGAGGGGTGTGAGTACGAATATGCTCAAAAGTCTCAAAGTTGGGAAGTCTTGCTTTCCCCTTATTATCAAGAGTGAATCAGCGGATTAAATTTAGCGTCCCGGTTTGTAGTAATGACTGAGTTCGTTAACTACGCACAGGAGAGAAGAACGACTAAAGTTAGTCGGGTTGACAGAGGGAAGATTCTAGGGTGTGGGTGACATAATCATATAATCGATCGCAAGCTAGGTTTAAAAGTTTATCTAACTTTGAGCGATCGCCTTCACCATCTAAACTCTCTCGGGAAATATCCGCAATGGTCCACAGTTTCACCGTTTGGTCCCAACTAGCAGAAGCTAAAATCTGACTATCGGGACTAAAACTGCCCCCAGCAATCCGGTTTTGATGTCCCTCTAAAGTGGTTAAGAGGCGACCGTTACGACTCCAAATTTTCACGGTGCGATCGTCACTGGCCGAGGCTAAAATCTTGCCATCAGATGAAAAACTCACCCATAAAACTTTATCTCGATGTCCCTCTAAGGTATTTAACAATTCTCCATTCCCACTCCAAATTTTCACGGTATTATCATCGCTGGCGGTGGCGATCGCTGCTTCATCCGGAGAAAAACTGACACTATTCACTTCATCCAAATGTCCCTCTAAGGTAGCAGCTACCGTAAAGGTATCGCTATTCCATAATTTCACCGTTTTGTCTGCACTGGTGGAGGCAATTAATTTCCCTTTTGGACTGAATTTTACCTCAAACACTCGTCCTTGATGGCCGGTTAAAGTTGCCAGAAGACTACCGTTTTGATTCCAAACTTTAACAGTCCCATCCCAACTGCCAGAAACTAGGCGATCGCCCTCGGGAGAAAAATTCACACTATGCACTAGATCTGAATGTCCCCGCAGGGTCTGCAAAACCTTCCCTTGCTGGTCCCAAAGTTTGACGGTTTTATCCCGACTTGCGGAGGCGATTTCCTCTCCATCAGGAGAAAATGCCACCCCCTGGACCCAATCCTCATGCCCTCGCAGAGTTTTGACTAACGTCCCGTCTTGTTGCCACAGTTGCACCGTGTTATCCCGACTTGCGGAGGCCAAAATCTCGCCATCGGGGGAAAAACTCACCATATTGACCAAATCTCGATGTCCCTGAAACACCTCAATTAACCGAATTTCAGGATTCCATAACATCGTTGTATTATCCCCACTCGCCGAGGCCAAGGTTTTGCCATCGGGGGACCAGGCAATGTCCCAGATGGCAGCACTATGGGCCGTTAAAGTCTTCAGCAGGGTCCTATCATAGACACTCCAGAGTTTAACGCTGTGGTCCTCACTCGCGGTCCCTAGCAAATGACCATCAGGGGACCAAATTACCCGAGTCACCACATTGTCATGCGCTTTGAAAGAGGTGATTAATTGTCCCTCCAGAGTCCAGAGTTTGACCCGGCCATCCCCACTCGCTGTCGCCAAAGTTCGACCATCGGGAGCAAAATTTACCGTAGAAACACCGCTTTGATGTCCGGTCAATGTTGTTAATAATTCCGCTTGTCCTTGGGAATTAATTTTCCAAAGTTTTACTTGATTGTCATAACTGGCCGTCGCCAGCATTTCCCCATCGGGAGAGAAACTAATATCGGAGATTTCTTGGGTATGGGCCGTGAGAGTTTGCAGGAGAGTGGGTGGGGTTTGGGAATTCGGTTCAATGCGCCAAATTTTCGCAGTTTTATCCTTACTTCCCGTGACCAGTAAGTTACCTTGGGGACTGAAAGTCACGGCAAAAACACTTCCTTGATGTCCGATAAGGGTATGACGAAGAGTGCCATCCATTCCCCACAATTTGACGCTGTGATTAGCATTCGCCGTGGCAAGGGTTTGTCCGTCCGGGAAAAACCCTAGTCCATAAACGCGATCGCCATGTTCTAAGGTATGCAGTAATTCCCCTTGCGCTGTCCACAAAATTACTGTACCATCAGCGCTGGCGGTGGCAAGGGTTTCTCCGTTGGGAGACCAAGCAACATCCCACACCCATCCGTGATGCCGATTTAAACTGTTCCTTTCTTGAAGATTGGCTAAAATAGTTTCTAAATTAAGGACTGCCGGGGCCATTAATTCCGAAGTTGCCCAATTGGATTGTAATTTTTGACCCGCCCTAATTGCATTAACTAACGCTTCGAGTTTTTCATTGGAAGAGTTCCGAATTTTAGAAGCAGAAGTAAGGGCTTTAATTTCAGCGATTTCAGCTTGCCGTTTTTGCGAATTTGCCCACGCAATAATGGTGAGGGAAAGGAGGGAAACCGCACAGAGTCCCACTAATCCGAAAGTAATCACCCGTTGGGCTTTTTTGTAGGCGGTATCTAGGATTTGTTTGGCTTTTCGTTCTGCTTCTAAGGTGATTTCGGTTTCCAGTTTCGCTAATTCCAGAGATTTTTTCTCGCTGTTTTGACTAGCGGATAAAAACTGGTAATCGCGATCGCTTAAACTTTTATCAGCGGCCCAGTTTAGGGCATCCTGTAACGCCTGTCCCCGCAACAACCGGGAAGAATCTTCCTCGCCACTCTCCCACCAAGCGGCGATCGCCTCGGAATAGGGACGCAAAGTCGCCAACTGGTTTTCAATCCAGTCGGCATTAAAAATCTGTTGATAAATTCGGTTAAATACGGTTAAATTGCCCTGGTGTTTGACGATTAACCCCGAGAGACGTAGTTGAGTTTGTTCGGGACTATTATCCGCCGGGTAACCTTCGGGGTGCGCTGTTAAAATTTTTTGATATAATCCCAATCGTCGGGGGGTGCGTTTTTCATCACTCAGGAGGCGATCGCGAATTGTTTTTAAATGGTCCGGTTCATCCTGAGATTCCCAATTATCCAGCAGGTGCATTTTAATCAATCCCCCTACATTCGGTTGAGAATTATGAGCTTTATCAACCAATAATTTACATAATTTTTGGGTTAAAAAGGGTTGTCCCCCTGTCCAATCTAAAATTTCCGATAACACAGTTTCAGGGTAAGTAAATTGCTGAGATAGTCCCGGAAGTAATGCGGGTTTTGCTTCAGCTAAAGTAAACCCATGTAAGGCAATCGCTTGTCCAATATTAAACGGGGTTCGTTGTTTGTCGGCGATTAAATCCGACGGGGTGGCAACTCCTAACAAACAAAAAGTCAGACGATTGTAAGAGGGATGATGGGCCCGTTGATTGTAACAAGCACGAATAAAGGCAAAAAAATCATCCGTGGGAAAATTTAAACTGAGGATACTGTCAATTTCATCGATAAAAATGACAATCGTTCCCGGAATTTGCACCAAAACCACGGTTTCAATAAACTCCCGAAATCGCCCCAAGGGGGATAACCAATCGCGATCGCGCCACCAAGACCCCAAATTCACCTCAAGCTGCAAATCCAGGGTCAGACTGCGAAGCATATTCGCATACCACTGAGTGGAAGTCCCCTGCTGGATATTATCCATTGAAATATCAATCACACTACAGGCAACCCCTGCTTGTTTTAGCTGCTGCATCACCTGGACCCGCAAGCTAGATTTTCCCGTTTGTCGAGAATTCAATACATAACAAAACTGCCCAGATTTTAATCCTTCATATAGCTCAAAATCCGCCTTTCTTTTCACATAAGTCGGGGCATTTTCAGGTAATGTTCCGGAAAAAATATAGGAGTCTGTCATGATTGATTTACTAGATTAGATTGGGATTAAATGGGGAGGACCCCCCCTAGCCCCCCCTTGCTAAGGGGGGGAATTAAAATGAGGATTAAGATTATTTTCCTTACTATTTCCAGTCCCCTCCCCTTAGCAAGGGGAGGGTTAGGGTGGGGTCCCCTCCGATTGCCAAGGGAGGGTTAGGGTGGGGTTCCCTCCGATTGCCAAGGGAGGAATTAAAACACAATTTTATGGATTGGATAGTTTTACCCTTAAATCAGACAATTAATTTATTACTAATTAACTGCCAAACGCACCGAAAAATACTGTTGATATAACTGAAATCGAGGAGTAACATTATTATCCTGCAACTGAACCAACCCCATGCTATATAATTTAAAAGCGCGTTCCGAAGGAATTTTAACGGGCTTATTTGCCATCACCACATCGCGAAAAGCAGCAGCTAATTCGGGATGATGTTGGAGATTCCATAAATGTTGGCGGAGATGGTCACTAAATGGCCCTGCTTCTGTTGGTGCAATCTGGGAAAATTGTTCTAACGTCATGGGTTGACGGCACAAAAAATCCAGGGATTTTCGGATTAAATAGGGATGGCCCCCGATCGCACTCATCAACTGACGAACTTCTACCTCAGTATCCCAGTTTAAGCCATACCGTTGAGCTAAATCCTGCACCTGTAAAGCTGTAAATTCCGGTAACGGAAAGACAGCGCCCACGTTGGCAAGGGGAGAATGATTGATATCCAGGGCGCTATAAACTTCCGTAGAATGGACCACAATTAATCGCAGTTGTTTCCAGATATCCCCCCGGCGATCGCTGCGTCTGGCGATATCATACCAGGCGCGCAATAATCGACAAAAATCGTTAGCAATTTCGGGATGTTCAAACACAACATCAACTTTGTCTAAAGCTAAGACTAACGGAGTGGGTAATTGAGATAAAATATACTCCTCAAAATAAACCGTACAATTATTATTACAGCCAAAAATATCGTCCCAATAATTTGATAATTGATTCGGTAATCCCGATAATTGACCCACGCTGGCGCAAAACCACTGCAAGAAGGTCCGCAGGTCCGCAAATACGGTACTATCAGCCAAGTCAAAACTTAACGTAACGGTGTGATAATTGGCAGTTCGGGCCACTTCTAGGATGCGATCGAGTAGGGAGGTTTTGCCCATTTGTTGGGGCGCTTTAATCCGAATCAATGCCCCCGCTTGGGCGATCGCCACTTGACATCGGGCTTCTATCGGTGGACGGTGAACATAAAACCGTGAATCCAAAGGGACTGACCCTTCTGAACCGTCTAGCATAGGTTCCTTGACCGCTTCTGAGGTCACTAAACCCTCGGGTTTCAGCAAAGATCCTACTCCCATCGGGGAAGGCTTTAACATTTCTTTCCAATGTCGTTCTAACGCCGTTTTAAAGTTTTTCTTACTGACTTTCTCCCCTAATGAATCCGATAAGCGTTGCCAGAAATCTTTACCGACCATTCGGTGTAAATAATTAGCGGCATATTCAGTATTTTCGGCAATTTCTTCGTAAGTTTTATCTTGCCATGCACCCCGAAAAATCATCATTTCAATGTCGCTGATATGTTTTCCCGTTCTGGCAAAAATTACTTGATCGGCTATTTTGAATGCTTCTTCAAAATTGATAGGAGTTTCCTGCATAAAGCTTAAAGTTTTGATAAAGAGAAAGGGACTCTCCGGGGTAATAACTATTAATTTGTATTATATCAGGTTGCTGCGGTAGCCTAGGGCGCACAGTGGGTCAGGGTGGGGACACAAACACCCTGAATGTTTCAGAATTTCAGGAAAGTGAGTAAAAGATAACGAATGAGTAATTGATAATTGATAATTGATAATTGATAATTATCAATTCAACAATCTCCCGGCGGAGTTGGAAAAAATTTTTTTCTGTCCGGATTTGCTAGGTCAGGAAAAGTAATAAAAAGTCATCAGCGATCGCCGTCCCAGGAACCTCATGTCAAAGTTTCATGACTTTTTGGCATTTCCGAGGTCATAAAAGGTATCGGCGATCGCGGATACTATCATATACAGTACACCTGGGAGGGTGCTGATGTATTACGCTTACCTCACTGTCCCAAATCACGAGTTTGAAGAACTATTTCCCCAGGGAGTGCCTACCTTTGGGTTCACCCCGGATGATTTCATAGAAATTTATGATGGATGCACCGGCGAGTTGATGGATATTGAACCGGCCTTTCGCGTGAACCGCGCTGGGTTGACCTGGGACCAAGAACTCGCTCTGTTCCAAGAATACACTGCAATGATGAATGATCCTCTATTTGTCCAAGGAATGTTTAGGTTATTGGACAGTGGTTGGTTTACTATTTCCGAGTCCCAAGTTCAGTCGGTCGTGTGGCGCGATCGCGAAGAAATTTTTTGCTTTCAATATCATAAAAATAAAACAATGGATGCTAATCCTTTATTGACTTAGCCTGGTGTTCATTCAATGCCCTATCCATTGTTCCCCTATCTCTCCAGACCAGCGGGTGAGATGAGGAATTTTTTCTTAGGTAAAATGTACCCAAGGAAGGGGATTGGCTTAGGGCCGTGGGTTCTGGTCGAACTCCCGAACCACTTAAACTCTTGCTAATCTGAACCATAGAGACCCGCTTGTTTCTCCTTCATTTTCATTTATGCTTATTCACAATAACAGAAGTGAAACCGGGTAAGGGACTGGGTTCTGGGCCAGTTTATGAACTGTCTGCGGCAGCGATCGCCGGAGTCTGTTTTATCAGTTTTAATTAATCCATTGATCCATTGCCGATTCAAATTTATCATAGATTAAGGATATTAAGGATCAATGATTCCTCGCCAAAACCCTTAACGGGGATGAAGATTTGATGAGGCTGAACCTCCCTAATAACAAGGGGATTGCCTGTTTAAATCTATTGGGTATAATTGATATCAAAGCTTAATTCATAGTTTAAATCTTATTCAAGGAAACCATTTCAGTGATTCAATTCGAGTCTCAACCCCTAGCCGATTTAGCCCAAAGCCTACGGACCGTTCGTCAAGCCAAAACCTTTAATAATCCCGAACGATTTATCGAAGGGTGGTACTGGGCCATCCGGTCTAAGGACCTAAAAATCGGTCATGTCAAACCTATCACTCTACAAGGTCGGAACCTGGCAATTTATCGAGGAACCGATGGCAAAGTTGTCGCCTTAGATGCCTACTGTCCCCACATGGGCGCTCACCTGGCTGAAGGCAAAGTTGATGGCAATGGATTACGCTGTTTTTTCCACAATTGGAAATATGATAATCGAGGTCTCTGTGTCGAAAGTCCGGGCCTAGATAGAACGATTCCCGCCAAAGTTCGGTCTTGGCCTACGGCTGAAAACTATGGTTTAGTCTGGGTTTGGACCGGCGAGACTCCCCGACATCCCGTGCCTTATGTTCCCGAATTAGCGGGTAAAGACTGTGATGCTGGCTTTGGGTTAGGGTTTCGTAAAAACTGTCATCCGAATGTAGTGATGATTAATGCGATCGATGCCCATCATTTTAATACGGTTCATAACCTACCCGTTGAGGTTAAATTTGAGAAAAAAAACCTCAACGAAAATGCCATTATTTTTAACAATATTACCCGAGGGGGAGACCAATCTTGGTTTATCAAGCTGATTCGTCCCCTTTATAAAAATGAAATTACCTACAAGATGTGTTATTGGTATGGCAGTACCGGGACCGTGACCGTAGGGCCAGACTTTTTACACTTTCATATTATGTTTAGTATCCGCCTCAAAGCCGATGGAAAAGCCGAAGGTCAAACGATCGCCATTACCGAGAAACGCTCAGGTTTATGGGGATGGCTGTTTAATCGAATTGTCCTGTGGATTACCTTGCGGGTGGGGAATTACTTTGCCAAAGGGGATACTCAAGTATTTGAAACCATTAAATTTGATTTAAAAACCCCAACTATAGCCGATCAAGCGATTATCGAGTTTATCGAACAAGTAGAAACACAAAAACCGCTCAAATGGGAAACCTGGGAGACAGTTGAGCATCTGTCATAATCCCGACGACTCCGCGAAAAACCTGGGCTAGACTACGCCATAATGGAATGGTTGCCACGGAGTCACCGATGAGTCAATCTTTATTTACTACGGCGCGGTTTGACTTACCTCATGTTACGGAAGGCGATAAATTGCATCGCCTTCTTTCTGCTGCTTTAAAAAGTAGAATCGGCCATGAGTTGCCAATCCCAGAGGCAGTCACCCCGGCCTATTGGAATTCATCTTATTTTGGCCTAGATCAGGTGAAAATTTTTCAGGATGCCACCGGGGAAGAACAACAGAAAATTTTGCATTACTGTAGCAACGCACTTCTGGAAGAAGCCTACTTTGTAGAAAAAGCAGGCGTGGGATATATGGCGAAAATGGTCATGTTGGCGGAAACTACAGAAGAACGGATGTTGTATGGCTTATTTGCAGCGGATGAAGCCACCCATTTAGCCCAAATTCGGCCATTTTTAGGCGATCGCAACCCCGTGACAACGGGCGATCGCTTTTTAGAATTACTGGCTGAAATTGTGGAAATGGAGGATAAAAGCGTCTTAATTTTTGTGATTCAGGTGGTGTTAGAAGGATGGGGACTCAGCCATTATCGCCACCTCGCTAACGACTGTTGCGATCGCGAATTAACCCAAATGTTTCGCGGATTTCTCGATGCTGAGGCGCGCCATCATAGTACCGGCGTCACCTTGTGCGATCGCCATCCCATTCCCCCGCAATCCCAGAGTGCGATCGTTGAAATCCTCACCTCATTCTTGCAGATGGTCCAAGTAGGACCCCAACGAGTCGTTCAGGCAATCGCACAAGTTAAAGGGGATTTATCCCGTCCCCAACAAATCAAAATTTTTCAAGAATTAGATACCGAAACCCACAGCGGCACTCGCCTCCAACTTCTGCGATCGCTCCTCCGCTCTGACCCTACTCATTCTATCATCAATCACCTAGAAGAACGGGGGTCATTTAAACCCTTTTCCCCAGAACAATGCGTTTTTCTATAAAAACTTATCCTCAATATTTGTAATAACGACTTCCATCGTTCTTCCCCATCCCTCATTCATCCCCATTATGAACAACCTTTTCAACGAACCTAAACCTAATACCCTCCTAGAACACGAAAAAATCTACCGAAAACTCCAACTCAACTACCACCGCAATCAACAACAGGACCAAACCGCATCAATTGATCAAGCTGCCAACGCCTTCTCCTATGCCAATTGCCAAAACGAATACTGGAACCCGGAAGAATTTTCCCTCCTCTACGGAACCCCACTTTGGGACCAATCTACCCCCAGCCAAAAGCTAATACTCAATCACCTCTACTGGGTCGCTTACTACTCCCAAATCATCTCCGCAGAAATTGCCACAATCTTATTTAATCAAACCAGCGCTGCTGGACTTTATGCCCAGGAAGACTTTCGCTTAGTTTGCGATATGCTTGACCTCGAATCTGCCCAAGAACGGGCGCATATTAACGCTTTTAAGACCATTTCAGAACAAGTAGAAGCGGCATTATTTGGCAAACGGATCTTCACCTATCCCATGCGTGGACCTTACACCGAAACAATGGTTCATGCCAATACCAACGCCCTTAAAACCTGGTGGAAACAACTACAACTCCGCTGTTTTGGAATGCTTTCTTCCGGGAATACATTTTTAGCCTGTCAGTATTTTACCGTGCGGGGACTGCGAACTTTAAACGGAAAATTAGTCCAGCATAAATTAAGCCAATATTATCAAAATCATCTGGACCAAGAAAATGCTCCAATTCCAGCTAAAATTTCTTATTATCATTTTTTAGATGAAAGCTTTCATTTTAATAGTTCGACCCTGTTATCCCATGAAGTAGTAACCTGTTTGAAAAAGCCCACCTCATTCGAGACATTTGTCGCCAACTTGGGTTTGCAAGGATGTCAAAAAGATCATGCTCATTTTTCCGTAGCAATTAATGGGATATTTTGGTATGATCCGGCCCTCTATTCCGCGATTTATGAACTCTTGCGATCGCCCGTCTTTGCCCTGAGTGATCCCGATGCCAAACAGATGATGCAGGATTGCTTTACTCAGGAAACTGAAGGACTCCATCGCAGTTATAAAACCCATCAAGAGGCGAGGGCATCCTATCAAGTCTATCTTGAAAAAGTGGACTATGCCTGGAAAATTAACCGGGAAATGTCCATTATGGCAGCGACTTCGATTCCTCGCTATCTAGCCACCCAAAAAAAAGCGCTCTCTCAGGGTTTTGCGGCCCCCATTCCCCCTCCTTCTCGTCCTTTAAAATCCCTCGCTTTGCGTTAAAATTTATCTATTTTATAGTGATTAAAGTTCCATGAATTCCAGGCAAAATCGAAATACCCAACCTCGAACCGAGATGCACATCTTTAACAACTGGGATGTGGTTGCCAAAGGATGGTATATTGCTTGTCCTAGTAAAGAAATAGCCCGAGGCAAACTGAAATCATTGGAAGTCTGTGGACAACAAATTGTTTTGTTTCGGGGAGAAGATGGCAAAGTTCGGGCTTTAGATGCCTATTGTCCCCATCTTGGGACTGACTTAGGAATTGGGCGAGTGGAGGGGAATTTAATCCGCTGTTTTTTCCATCATTGGGCGTTTGATGAAGAGGGAACTTGTCAGGATATTCCTTGTCAATCCAGCATTCCTGAAAAAGCCCGATTACAATCTTATGCTACCGATGAAAAATATGGAATGATTTGGGTTTATCCCGATGCAACCGCACCGGAAGGGGTGGCAGAATTCGATGAACTCAAGGGAAAAACGGTGATTGCCGTTCGCGATCGCCCGTTTGAACGCACCTGCCATCATCACATTTGCATGATGAATGGAATTGATGCCCAACATCTGCAAACGGTGCATAAAGTTAATATTAATATGAATCTGACCTTACAGGAAAATGAATCCGGTAGTCTCATGGATTTTACCCTTAGTGGTGAATTTCCTAACACCACCCCCCGAGAACGGTTGGCCCGGAAATTTTTAGGACAAAATTATGCTTATAGCATGAGATATCAAAATGCTTGCTTGGGTCTATTAACTACGATGAAAAATGTTAAATTGATTCCGCCCTTACACATGATTTATGCTTATCTTCCCCTGGAACCGGGCAAAATTAAGGTGCAAAATATTTATGTAGCCGCCCGTCGTCCGGGAATTTTGGGTTGGGTATTGACTTACTTTTTATTGTTTTGTACGAAGATGCTTTATTTATTTTTGAAGGGAGAAGATGGGAAGATTTATGACAATATTCGGTACAATCCCAATGCTTTGCTAAGTATTGATCGCCCGTTGGCCGAGTACATGAAATATGTCGAACGATTAACTCCTTCTAGTTGGTCTAAAATGCCGGTTAAGGGGGAGTAAAGTTTTAGAGATTATGGGGATTATTTAAGGTGAAATTAGCCGGAGACAGAGCCTCCAATTGGGCATTCCCAGGCAGAGCATATTAAATTAAAGGATGGGCTTTTATGAAACGGTGTTTTGTTAGATTTCCAGGGACGAATTATCCAGCGATCGCTTTACCTCAACATGACAATTTAGCTAATTATTTAACCGTACAAAATTCAACGGTTTTGTTTGGATGTCGGACGGGAATTTGTGGGACTTGTTTGTGTGTGATTGAGGGAGATATTCTTCCAGCGAATTTGGAAGAACGGGAGGTTTTAGATATTTTAGCACCGGGATATCCTCAAGCGCGGTTAGCTTGTCAAGTAGATGTAACGAACGATATTGCGATCGCCCCTTTTGAGGAATAGCAATTATGGGATTTGAAGACTTTTGGTATGTGGTAGCACTGAGTGAGCAATTGAAGCCTAAAACAGTGCTTTCGCGCACGATTTTGGGGGAATGGTTGGCGATTTTTCGGGATGAACAAGGGGAAGTAGTGGCATTACGCGATCGCTGTATGCACCGCAATAGTCGCCTTTCTCGGGGTAAAGTCTGCCAGGGGACTTTGCATTGTCCCTATCATGGATGGGTTTATGATAAATCGGGTCAAGTGGTAGCGGTTCCTGCGGAAGGAGAACAGTTTAAAACCCTTGCCTCTCGTCGGACTCATTCTTATTCAAGTCAAGAAAAAGATGGGTATATTTATGTCCGACTAGCGGAGAATTCTACGCTCAATCTTGACCCTTTTCCCATGCCTTACTATGGCAAACCAGGATGGGAAACTGTGCGGGTAATTAACCGATTTCGCAACAATGTTACCAATTGTGCCGAAAATTTTATTGATATTCCGCACACCGCCTCAGTGCATCCTGGAGTCTTTCGTAAACCGCAGCAAAAACAGTTAGAAATGATGGTGGAACGCCGGGATGGGTCGGTATTTGTCACCTATCGGAATGAAACTACCAATTTGGGATGGTATTCGCGGTTTTTAAATCCTCAAGGCGGGGAAATTTACCATACGGACTGTTTTTCCATGCCTAATGTAACCAGTGTAGAATATCACTTGGGAGAAAATCGCCATTTTTTTATTACCAGTCAATCGATTCCCGAAACAGAAGATTCGACCTTAGTTTATACCGATGTGACCTTTAATTATGGGTTTTGGAATAAAATGGCTCGTCCTTTTGTGCGCTGGACTGCCCAGTATATTATTAAACAAGATATAGAAATTTTAGGGATTCAGCAAGAGGTAATTGAGAAATACGGAACTCAATTTGCCAATACGCCAGCGGATACTATTCATGTTTTTGTTGAATCCATTCGCAAGGCCATTTCAGCCGGGGAAGACCCGAGATTACTTCCCCAAAAATCTGTAACAGTTAACTTTTGGGTTTAGATTTTATTCACCGTATCAGGAAATTTATGGCTATTTTTATTACATTTGTCACTCTGTTAATTTTGACGTTTGCCCGAACGGAACAACGGGCTAATTTCAAGGCTAAATCTTGTCAGGATTGGCTTTTAGATGCAATTGGCTTATGCTTTCAAGGAATTTTAATACCTGTCCTGCAAATTATCCTAATTTATCAAGTGTATCAGCATTTTCTCCCCGAAAGTCGCGGGATTTTAAACTTACATCCTCTCCTGGCTTTTGGCCTCAGTTTTGTTGGGGTCGATTACTTGTATTATTGGAATCATCGATTGCTCCATAGTCGGAGGTTCTGGCGGTTGCATCTGGTTCATCATACCATGACTGAACGGCAAGTTCTCGGTACTTCTCGCAATACTTTATGGACCAGTTTTTTAATTGTTTATCTCTGGATTCATGCTCTCTTTATTTATCTAATCCAAGACGCAAACATTTATATAATTGGAGTAACTTTAACCTCAATTTTAGATTTATGGCGGCATAGTGAAATTGAACCCTTACCGGACACATTCTTGCATCGCTTTCTCTCTCCTTGGTTGATTTTACCGAGGGATCATGCATGGCATCATAGTCGGGAGTCGATGGGGGTTAACTATGGGGCAAATTTAAAACTCTGGGACCGATGGCATGGCACAAATTATGACAGTAACACCACACCGAAGGCTTTAGGAATTACCACGAATTTAACCTTATTTCAAAAGTTAATGTGGCCGTTTTAACTTAGGGTTTTAGCCCTGTTTAATAAAAAATAAACTTCAATGACCTTACTCAGTCTGATTCTTTCCTTCTTTCCAGCGATCGTGATGGGAATGACCGCCGCATCTTTTCTCTGGATTTGTCTTTCACCGGGTATTTTAGGGGTTTTAACCTTAATCTTTTCTTTGTATGGATTTCCCGTTATAGTTTATCGGATTCACAATTATTTTTATCCATTAAAAGAAGGAATTTCTTACTTAAAAGGCCCAGATTATTCTCCTTGGTGGGGAGGTCATCAAATTCAGGCTATTTATATTACGTTTCCGGCGATTGAATCGGTGTTACGGCTGATTCCCGGGGCTTTTTCTCTGTGGTTGAGATTGTGGGGGGCAAAAATTGGCCGAGGGATTTATTGGATGCCGATTTTAGAACTGGCCGATCGCGGATTATTGGAAGTAGGCGATCGCACTATTGTCGGTCATCGAGTGGGGATTTATAGTCATGTTATTAAACCAAAACATAACAACTTAATGCTGTATGTAAAATCCGTCAAAATTGGCACTGATGTGTTTGTCGGTTCCGGGACCCATTTTGGGCCGGGAGTCACTATCGCCAATGGGGCTTATCTTCCCATTGCCACCCATCTTTATCCGAATACCAAAGTCACCCCCCGCAAGCATTCGACGGATTAAATTTATATAAAAAGCGGATTTTATATAAATTATGCTGTAGAGATAATTAATCACTCATGATAGTCTTCTCCTTTGGGAGATTAACCCATTAAAAGTGTCTTTAACTCCTTTTGAGTTTTAGACATAATTTTCCTAAAATTGTATTTTTCTAATTTTCTCTAATCATTGATTCATTCCATTAGAATCGGATAACTATGATGCGTCCTATTATTCAACTCTTTTCTTTTTTACTCGGGTTGTATGCCTATAAGTTTTCCCAAGCTTTAAAAAACCCTCGGAGGTCTCAGCGGTCTGTCCAACAAGAAATTTATCGAAATTTTCTAGGCAGTGACTATGGAAAATCCCTGGGTTTAAGTTCCCATCCTAAAGCTTCCTTAAATGAACAATGGAATCAGATTCCAGTTGTAGACTATGAGGACATTCAACCCTGGACAGAACCTGTTAATCTCGCATCAAACCTGGCCTCCGATCAACCCGGTAACCCGACCTCCTTGCCGGGAAAGTCTCTGACCCCGGAACCAATTTTATTTTATGAAAAAACCTCTGGGAGTCGCGGACCCGCTAAATGGATTCCTTACACCCAATCCCTACGTTCTAGCTTTAACTCCATGTTTTGTGTGTGGGTGCATGATCTGATAGAAAATGGCCCGAAATTTGAGACAGGAAAATTTTATTTCTGTATTTCCCCCCAACTGAAAGACCCCCAATTACTTAATGAAATATCTGCCGGACTGGCCGATGATTCTGAATATTTAGATGGATGGTTGCGGGCTTTACTGAGTTTGGTATTAGTCGCACCCCCTCGACTGAAATACCTCCAAGACCCCGATGAATTTAAAGAACAGTTAAGTTTGGAACTGTTATGCGAAGACCGCTTAGAAGCGATTTCCATTTGGAGTCCCAGTTTTCTAAAAGTGCTGTTGGATTATATAAAAACCCATCGGGAGTCGCTGGTAGAGAAATTGGGTCCTAAAATCTCTCACCAGCGCGGGCAACTGTTGAGGCAGTCGCCGATTTCCTGGACTGAAATTTGGCCGAAACTGAAACTGATTTCCTGTTGGGATAGCAGTCACTCTCGGGAACAAGCCGAATTTCTGCAAAAACTTTTTCCCGGGGTGATGGTACAGGGGAAAGGATTGCTCGCAACTGAAGCGCCGATGACCATTCCTTTAATTGACGCCCAGGGATTTGTTCCCCTACTCAATGAAGTGTTTTTTGAATTTGAGGATGATGCCGGACAAATTTATAAACTCCATGAGATTAAACTAGGCAAGGAATATACCCTGATTATTTCTCAAAAAGGTGGGCTGTATCGATATCGGATTGGCGATCGCATTCGAGTCAGCCATTTTTATCAAAAAACCCCCTGTTTAGAATTCCTGGGACGCGATCGCAGCATCAGCGATTTAGTCGGGGAAAAGCTCTCCGAACCCTTTATCAAAACCGTCCTCGAAGACATTTCCTTAAAAACCACCTTTTTTAAAACCCTCGTCCCAGTGACCCAACCTCTTGCCCATTATCTGTTGTTACTGGATGAAGCCCAGGAGCCACCGGAGGCGATCGCCCACCAGTTAGATCGCGCACTCATGCGATCGCCCCACTATCGCCATGCCCGCTTATTAGGACAACTCGACCCTCCCCGCGTCTTCATCTCCAGAGAAATCCCGAACGCTTTAATCCGATATCGGACCCAATCTGGCAAAAAATGGGGAGATCTCAAACCGGAAATTTTGGCAACCGCACCCCTTGAAAGCGAACTCTTGCAGGAATTAGAAACCCTAGCAAATCCCCATTTCATTCCCGAGGTCCCCTCCGACTCCCAACTATGTCGGTCCTTTTAGAACCCCACTCCCTCCCCCTATTCTCCTTTGGCATTTCTATCGAAAACGCGCCATTATGATTTGATGGATTATAAGGCAAGCAAGCCCAAAGGAGAAAAATGAGATGACAACCAACTCTGAATTTATCAATCAGGTTGTAGCGCTAGTCAATCAACGACGCGCCCTCGCCAATTTGCCGCCCGTGGCCCTTGATTCTCAGTTGAATCGAGCCGCCCAAATCCATGCCGAAGATATGGCGGAAAACGATTTCTTTAGCCTCACCGGCTCAGATGGCTCCACAACAGTCAGCCGGTTAGCAGCAGTCGGATACCGCTTTAGTAACTTCCAGGAGAACATCGCGGCGGCCCTTCCCACCCCAGAGCAAGTTGTTGAAAATTGGTTCAACGATCCCGGACAGCGAGACACCCTCCTCAAAGCCGGAGTTGATAATATCGGCGTTGGCTATTTCTTCCAAGAAAACGATCCGGGAACCTTTAACGCCAATCATTACTGGAGTTTAGTCGTTGCCGCCCGTGCTGCTGGTAGTAATATTGTAGGATTCAATTTTCCCAACGCCCTCCAAGGCAGCGTCGGTGACGATACCATCTTTGGATCCGTTGGCAACGACACAATTTTTGGGAATGCCGGGAACGACCAAATCTTTGGTCGCCTTGGGGATGATATTCTCTTTGGGAACCAAGCTAACGATCAACTCTTTGGGGAAGAAGGGAACGATACCCTCTTCGGGGGTCAAGGGGAGGACTTCCTCGATGGGGGATCCGGGAACAATTTTTTCTCCGGAGATGAAGGCAATGATACTCTCACCAGTGAATCTGGATTCAATATTTTTGAAGGGGGTAGCGGCAACGATCTCATTGGTGGCGGCATCAACAACGACACCATTTCTGGTGGCGATGGAGATGATCTCGTCTATGCTGGAGCCGGTGAGGATAATGTAATCGGGGAAGCCGGTAACGACATCATCTTTGGCAATGTGGGGAATGACATCCTCAATGGCGGTAGCGCTAACGATACCCTGTACGGAGGCCAAAATGATGACACCCTCTACGGCGAAAGTGGGGACGATTTCCTCTACGGCGACAAAGAGAACGACCAACTCTTTGGTGGCGATGGTAACGATCAACTCTTTGGTGGTGAAGGCAATGATACCGTCTTCGGCAACGATGGGAATGACATCATCTTCGGCAATCAAGGAGATGATACCCTCGCTGGGGGTGATGGTGCTGATACGATCTATGGGGGGCAAGACAACGATCAAATCTTTGGGGATGGGGACAATGATCTGCTCTTTGGAGACCTTGGAAACGATACCGTCATTGGGGGTGCGGGTAACGATAGCATCTATGGCGGTGAAGGCAACGATCAACTGAGTGGACAAGAAGGAGATGACAACCTTTTTGGCAACCAGGGCCGTGATACCTTGCGCGGCGGTGTAGGGAACGATACCCTCTTTGGCGGCAAAGGGGAAGACTTGCTATTTGGGGAAGCAGACGATGATTTCCTCTCCGGAGATTTAGGCAACGATACCCTATTTGGTGGCAGTGGAAATGATACCCTCTTAGCGGGACCTGGGCAGGATTTATTATTTGGCGAAGCGGGAAATGATACCTTAATTGGCAACGAGGGCAGTGATACGCTCTTAGGCGATGAGGGCAATGATTTTTTAGAAAGCGGTGCCGAAAACGATAGTTTATTAGGCGGCATTGGCAACGATACCCTATTAGGCAATGAAGCAGAAGATAGCCTCTATGGCGGCGAAGGTAATGACCAGATCAGCGGGGGTGAGGACAATGACATCTTATTCGGAGAAGCAGGCAATGATAGTCTCTTCGGCGATGAAGGCAACGATACTCTACTCGCTGGGGACGGGGAAAATGTCCTAGATGGGGGTGCGGATAACGACAGTCTCATCGGGGGTGGCGGTAATGATACCCTCAATGGTGGGGAAGGTGCTGATACCATTGTTGCCACCGGAGGCAGCAACGTGATTAATGGTGATGCCGGAAACGATAGTATATTAGGCGCTACAGGCAATGATACTATCAACGGTGGAGATGGAGAGGATCTCATCAACGGTGGCGATGGGGAGGATGTCCTCACCGGAGATGCAGGCAACGACTTCATCCTGGGCGGAAACGGGAATGACACCATCCTCGGCGGTGATGGCAGCGACACCCTCGATGGAAGTGCGGGGGAAGTTGTCCTTTATACCGGAGGTGCAGGCAGGGACTTCTTCGTATTGCGTCCCGGAGTCACTGCCACCATTACTGATTTTGAGGATGGACAGGACAGGTTTATTCTCACGGGCGGTCTAAAAGTCAGTGAGTTACTCATTTCTGCACCGATCGGAGAGTCGCCCACCGATACGACTATCGTTTTAGCTAAGGATACCTCAGTGGTCGTTGCTCTCCTTGAAGGCATCGATCCCGAGTTCCGCAACCTGATTATTACAACCGGCGATTTTGTCTAAGGGCGATCGTCGTCGGAGGGATGGGGAGGATGGGGAGGATGGGGAGGATGGGGAGGATGGGGAGGATGGGGAGGATGGGGAGGATGGGGAGGAT